>NZ_KB890444.1 GCF_000373105.1 Neolewinella persica DSM 23188
TGCAACCGGAGCAGAGCGACCCTGCAACCCCTGCAACCGGAGCGGAGCGACCAATAGTGCTGAAGGTTCCAAGGGTAAAAGAGATCGCCCTAATAATTCTCCATCAGGCGGAATACCTTACTTTTAAACATTTACCACATAACCTTTGACCATTAAAGCAAAACACGTATCTTTGCGCCCACTTTGAAACGTCCTTAAGTACCAATGGGTATTTTTTACGGGATAAAACGTTAGGTTATGTCAGTACAATCGCCATTCATCTTACCCCTCAGCGGGCTTAGTCAGGGGATTTATCAATACGACCTTACGGTAGATGACGAATTCTTTGCTTCCTTCCCGGATGCACCAATTCAACGCGGCAACGTTGCGCTACACCTTAGGGTTGATCGGCAACAGCGTCAGTTGATTTTGGATTTCGAATTTTCAGGAACCATCCGTACGGAATGTGATCGTTGCCTTGCTGGCGTCGATTTTCCGGTGGAAGGTCAGGAACAGCTGATCGCCAAGTTCAGCACCGAAGCCGAACACCTGGAAGAAGAAGGAGAACTCGTTTACCTGCACCCGGATACCAGTCTATTCAACGTTGCGCCCTACGCCTACGAAATCGTGATCCTGGCTTTACCAATGATCCGAACTTTCGATTGCAGGAGTGATGAGCCACCTTATCCGTGCGACGAAGAAATGCTGGATCGTATCGACGACTCCGTCGATGAATCTTCAGACATCGACGCATCGCGCGACGACGACGATGATGAAAAACCCAGCCCGTGGGACGCCCTCAAAGACTTAAAATAACAGTTACTACAAGTATAAAATTTACATAAGGCAATGGCACATCCTAAGAGTCGGATCTCCAAGCAGCGTAAGCGCAAGCGTCGTACCCACTATAAGGCTACGGCTCCATCCATCACTGTTTGTCAGACAACCGGCGAATCTCACATGCCGCACCGTGCGTACTTCGACGATGAAGGCAACATGTTCTACAACGGCAATATGCTGGTAAAGGCTCCTGAAGCTGCCCTCGAAGAAGAGAGCGGAGACGACGCCGAGTAAGGACAACTTAACTTCTTCACAGAAGGAAATTGGTAGCCCGTCAGCAATGCTGACGGGCTACTGGTTGTTGTAGTCGTTACAAGTAGCTAATTGTAACCTCAAACAAATGTGTGCCTAGTTATTACACTATCGTGCAAGCGTGAGTCAAGGAACAATAAGTCGATTGGATTGTAAAAGAAGTCTCTACTAGGCCTGGTTACCGGTCAAAAAGTAGGGATGCCTGAATTCCATAACTATGTACTTTGGGATACCAAATTTAGATTTACCTTGCGCAGCGTTGAAAGTTTGTTCGTGGTTGGCTTATAAGAAAACCAGCGAGCGATACATCTTGAAATTACTATCTGTAACCTGTAATCAGACCCCATGTCCAAACATATTATCAATACCCCCAACGCGCCTGCTCCGGTCGGGGCCTACAACCAGGCAACCCTGCACAATGGCGTTCTATACGTAAGTGGCCAAATAGCCCTTGACCCAAAGACTGGTGAATTGCTTACGGGAGACATCGAAACGGAAACTCGTCGGGTACTTGATAACCTGGGCGCTATTCTGGAAGCTGCCGGCACCAATTTCGAAAACATCCTTAAATGCAGTGTTTTCGTTAGTGACATCGAAAACTTTGGCCGGATAAATACCGTCTATGGCACCTACTTCAACGAGGCGACAGCTCCGGCACGCGCACTGGTCGAAGTGGCGAACCTACCGAAATATGTGAATGTGGAGATCAGCTGCATTGCAGCCGTAGATTAGTGCCTGGCGCTGGTCAGGAGAGTTTAGTCATCTAAGCTAAACGTTCGGAAAACGCGGTTATATCCGGCAAATACACCAACCCCTTGTTGAACATTTCCGAAGGAGCTGACCCTCGGGTCACCGACTCCGATAGGGAGTGCCTGCCCTTCCCGCTGGATGGTCAGCTGATAATCAAAGTAGGGTTCAGAAACGGTGCGTAGTTCTGCCTGCAGGTCGCCTAACAGTTCTGTTTTTGGATCAAATCGACTTTGCAGCTTGATGGTTAGTCCATCTTCAGCGGGTCGGTCCCTTACCAAAATGCTGGCTTCACCAGTAACAGTATTCTCTTCGTAGTTTTCTATGGGAGGCTGTACAACTTTTGCCTTTGTTCCCATCTTTACGGTATCTCCATTAGATTTGACGAAATAAGGCATAACCATTTGGCTGATGCGGATGTCGTAGAAGTTATCTATAAACTCAGGATCATCGTAATTGATCTTCAGCGTGAAGGTAAAAATCTCTAAACCCTCCACCGTCATTCTGGAAACATCATCAAGAACCTCCAGATCAACGATTTGTACCGGCTCGGGGATCGAGCTGGAAGCATCAATTGGCTTAAATCCGCTTTTCGTAGCAAACAGCGTGTAGGTGCGCCCGACCTTTGGTCTGAAGTTATTACTTTGATAGCTTCCACGCCGACCATTCTGGCCGGCTACGTAATGAAGTAATTCCTTTACTTCGTTACCCTCAAGAATTGTGACCGTGGCATCGGTGATTTCATTGATGGATTGCTCTCCAACAGTCGGTTGAGTGGCGGTAAGAAAAACTTTTACCACATCGTCCGGAAAAAAAGTAGAGGAAACGACTAACTGGGATTCAACGACTTCAAAGCCAAGGTCGACAGGTTCCTCGCACGCAATAAACAGCGACACCAAGGTGGTGATCGTGAATAGCCGCAGGAACCATTGTAATATCAACAAATTATTGAATCTTGATAGTCTACCTAGTTATTGGATAAGTGTTGAATAAAAACACACCTCCATAGACAACCAAAATTAAGCAAATGTCAAGCAACGTACAAACTTTGGGCTCATCTTTTCCCACTGAAGGTCAATTGATAGGATAATGTTGGTTGAATACCACCAAAAAATACCTGCACAAACTGCTGATCCTTGATCAAGTCTGACCCACGGGAGAAGAAACTAGTTCGCAGATCATAAAAAATCGGGTTGTGCCGGCCATAGAGGTTATACACACCGAAGTTTAAAGTATGTTGAAAGCGTTTTTTCTCCTGACTCCTGAACAGGAACTGGGCATTTATGTCAAGACGATGATTGGCAGGCAGGTTAAAGCCGTTCTTGTTTTCAACCAATGGGATTACCTGCGGGTCGTCGTCACTCTCCAGAATACTGGGGTCCGCCAAGAGGAAATTTTCCAGGCTTAGGCTGTAAAATGCACCGGAGCCATATCGCCAGGTAGCCGTTAGGTTTATGGTAGGCTTAATGCTATAGGTAGCCAGTAGTTTCACCCCATGACGTCGATCAAATTGAAATGGGAAGGGTCGTCCACGATTGATTGCCTCGTCGAATTGCCGTCTGCTTTCCGCCAGTGTATAACTTAGCCATCCCCTGAGTTTGCGTCCTGAGTAGTGGAGGGAAAATTCTGCACCATTTGCAAACCCTTTACCTACGCTGAGGTTATCCAGCCATTTATTATTCTGGCCACTCTGGGTATAATCAACCAGGTGGCGCAGATCGCGATGATAGAGCTCTACTTCAAGTTGCCACTTTTTAGTCAGGTCGTGGTTATACCGAAACCCCACCTGTCGAACAGTAGAAGGCGCTATCTCGGGAGTGGATGGCACCCAGAGGTCCGTTGGCAGACCGATTACGGTACTGCTTACTAAATGGATCGGCTGCACCATTTGATCATAGGTAATTCTCCATCGACCATGTTTCCCTAACCCCGCCGCCAGCATAAGACGGGGCGACAAGTTGAAGTAGCTGACCCCATTGTGCCAAATCTGCCCCCGAAGTCCGGCGCGATAATGCAGCCCTTTCCAACGACCGTTAATACTGCCGTAGGCTGCAAGTTGGACGGAACGGAGGGCATCTCCCTCCTCCAGGGACTGCAATACAGGATGCTGGGTGAGGGGCACCCGTCCTGATCTGATCTGCGGCAAAAAGCGGTGTGCATCAATAGCTATACCAAAACGAATGTTAGTCGTGCGGGTCAAATTATACTGACCATCGAAAGCCGTCCCAACCTGCTTAATTGCCGATCCGAACCTACCGCTTGATATGTCTGAGCTAAGTGACTGATTGCTCGCCTCGTATAGACTATCAGATCGCTCAAAACTTGCCCGAACGAGCAAGTCCGAGTAAGACAGCCTGAAGTTCCCAAAAAAGCGGTCGTTAAAAAGGTGATTATACCTTAACGCGCCAACCGTGTTACCCCAACGGATCTCCTCGGCCCTGTTTTGGGTAGCCGTATAAAAAAGTACGGTACCTCCAGGTTCCAGTACCGTAACGTCTTCCTTTTTCTCTGATCCGTTGCCGTAATGGTCAAGACCACGATAAAGACTCAGGTACACCCTTCCTTTCTCCCCTACTTGCTGGTTAACTTTGAGATTAAGATCATACACCGCGTAGTCAATCTCTCCGCTTCGGCCATAAAGTTGCTTTTGTCGTTTACTAAAAGATCGCAGCAGGTCCCCTCCCCAGAAGTATCGCCCGGAAACCAAAAAGGAACTCTTACCTGGTTTCAAAGGCCCCTCCGCAGTAACAGTAGAGGACAGCAACGAACTGCCGATACTGACTTCAGGGTGATAGAGATTCCCGTCTCGGGTATGCACGTCCAGTACGCCTCCGATACGCCCACCAAAACGGGCAGGTATTCCATCTTTGTATAGGTCCGCCCGGCGGATAGCCGAGGTATTGAAGATGCTGAAAAGACCCGCCGCGTGGTTAAGGTTGTACACAGGTACACCATCGAACAGGACAAGGTTATGACCGCTGTTACTTCCGCGAATAGATAAGCCCCCTACCCCATCGGCACCGGAAGTTACGCCTGGCAACATCCGGGCAAGACTCAGAATAGAGGCCTCTCCCCCAGGTCCGTTCAGCAGTCCTACCTCTGTTCTGCTCATCGTCCGCTCACTTTCCATCAGGTAGAGCGAACGCGAAGAGTCCACCGACGCCCGAACCTCAATCTGAGGTAAATAGCCAGCCGGCTCAAGCCCTATTTGCAGCGTTGTATCACTACGAAGCACAAAATCCAATTCTTTGGATGCGTACCCAGTGTAGCTGAGGCGAAGGCGCTTGCGTCCTCCTTTTGTTTCCAGCGAATAAAATCCGTACTCATTGGCCAGAACACCTCCCAGGTTATCAATATCCTGAATGGCTGCACCAATCAAGCGCTCACCACTTGAAGCATCCGAAATAAGACCGTGGATCGTAAAATCCCGGTTAAACAGATCCAGGTCCGGTACAATGAAATAACCTGCAGGTCCTTGCTGGTAAACCAATTCCGTATTTTTCAACAAGAAGGAAAGCCACCCTACCAATGTTTTTCTGCCCCCTGGCGCGTTAATCACAATTTTAGGCAGTTGGTCTGGTCGGTAGCTAAGCGGTGCGCCAGCTTCCGTTAATTTCATCAATGCTTTCTCCAGTGGCATCTGCCGGTTTGGAAGTGGAAACCGCCTCTCTTTACCTAAGCCCCGTTGCCCCTCCAATGTGTTACTTAACAGGAGGATTAAGAGCGTTAACAAAAAGGCGAGACGTCGCATGCTTCTATTTTAGATAGTGTATCGACACTACTTTGAAGTAACGGAAAAGAATGAGGAAGCGTTGCCTTGCAATGGTAAGCGCAATTACTCTACCGGTTTACGCGCCTGGAGTTTCTATTAAAGAAAATCACCAACGGCTATACCTGCAACCTATTTGCCACAAACCATGTCCGATAGCTGGTAACGGTCAACGGCAAGCTGCTTCAAATTACCGCCATCCATTGCAGCAATTGTCTCTAACACAGCAATTGGGTTTTTTCCATCGAAATTTCCCGTCAGGGGAAAATCACAGGTAGTTGGCACCTTAATTTCCAAGCCAAAGTTGTTACTGATCGTCTTGAGCGCAAGGCTGAGCGGCATACTATCGAAGGTGAGCGTTCCCGTCCTCCACGCATGCCGGTTCAGGTTTGTAGCTTCCATGCGGGTACATTTCTTACCGGGAACAGCGATACCGCATTGCCGCGCTTTTACAGGAGTAATATGGCCTTGACGGTGCAACTCTACACTTCCTTCTGAAACTTCAACCTCCATTTCCTCCCCATTAATACGCAGATTAAAAGCGGTGCCCGTTACCCGAAGTTCCGTTTCCGAAGTATTGACCAGGAATGGTCGGTCTTTGTCTTTATGCACCTCAAAAAAGGCTTGGCCCGATAGATCTACGTGTCGTTCAGTATCATTATAATCTACCGGATAGCTTAGCGTTGAGCCTTCCTGAAGCAACACTTTAGTTCCGTCAGGCAGTGCAACTGCCATGGGCGCATCAGAGGTATTATTATACTCAGTCCCCCCTTCACCGGCAAGCAGGAAATATCCCGCAGTAACAAGTAGCAGCACTACCGCTGCTGCGGAAAGCCATCGAAATCTGTTTATCGGACGAACCACGCTATCAGTCTTAATGGTAGATTTTTCCATTTGGGCATGCAACCGAGCTAACGCACCCGTCGAATCCGGGGTAAAGCCCTCTTTGTACGAGGAGACATGCTGATCGAAACCTTTAATATCTGATGTGTTCATTATTGCCAGTAAAACTAGGAGTGGGTTCTTATCGGTGTGACACCAAAAGTACGCCCTACCCCTAACATGACGCCTATTTTTTGGGATCGTTTGGTCATTTAGCAGACCTCAGCTACCGTATCGTCAATAAAATGTACCGGCTATTAACAAAAACAGGCTCAGCCATTCTCGTAAAAACCGGTAAGCACGGGTCATTTGATTTTCAACAGTTTTGGGCGAAATTTCCAAAGCTTCGGCAATTTCCTTGTGCGTCATGTCTTCCAGCTTACTCATAACGAAGACGAGCCGGCAGCGTTCGGGCAAGGAATCAATGGCACTGTGAATCCGGTCTCGTAATTCATCCTGGTTAAGCTCATCGTCGGCCAGGTCTTTTGCCGCCAGCGTTTCCGGAATATCGCCATCGTCAACAGGAATCCGTTTTCGATCCCTCAGGTAATTCAGACTTCGGTTGCGGACAGCCCTTCGCAAGTAGGGGCCTACTGCCCCCAGCGCCTCTTGTTGACCAGCGCGTTTCTCCCAAAGTGCTATGAAAAGGTTCTGAACAATGTCTTCCGCCTCCTGCTCGTCATTGACAAAGCGTAAGGCCGTGCGGCAAAGATCGACGTAGTAACGTCGAAAAAGTTCGTCCAGCGTGGCGCTTTCGCCCGCACGCAACCGGATGATGAGATCCTTATCTGATACCGCTGCCATATTCCCCATTGCGGGCCTCAAGGTAGCGTTTTCAGAGATATACCGTAATTATTCTGAGGTTTCTTTATACTTAAACCCTATCAGGAATTATGCTTCCAACCTGCGAGCAGTATTCTTGTACTTCGCCTGCTTCCATAAAACCAAACTAATAACCTGCTATCAGCCCATTTTCTTACCTTAACCATATCAAAGACTACTCCCGCCCCGTCAGGAACCAGTTTCCTTAACAAGCGCCAAGGCTTTGGGCAAACGAGTGAAAGTTTGCTACCTTCACCCACCGTAAATTAATAACCCCACATTCATGTTGAAAAAGTACACCCTGATTTTAGTCGGTCTGCTGGCCCCTATTTTTGCCTTTGCACAAGATAATGCGACCGGCATTGACGGCTTTCTGCAAAGGTTCTTTGAACCAGTTACAGATTTTGTGAACGCCATTATATTCTTTGAGGTCTCCATCGCGGGTTATTCCATCCCCTTTGTCCTCCCCTGGCTGATCATCGGTGCAACCGTCTTCACCATTTACATGGGATTCATCAACATTAGTGGATTCAAGCATGCACTCGACGTAGTGCGCGGTCGTTACGACGACCCCAATGACGATGGTGAAGTCTCTCACTTTCAAGCCCTTACCGCCGCACTTTCGGGCACGGTGGGTGTAGGTAATATCGCTGGTGTGGCCCTTGCCGTCAGCCTTGGCGGCCCGGGTGCTACCTTCTGGATGATCATTGCTGGTTTGCTGGGAATGAGTTCGAAGTTTGTAGAAGTCTCCCTTGGTCTGATGTACCGTAACGTCAACAGCGACGGCAGTGTGTCTGGTGGTCCGATGTACTACCTCAGCAAGGGTATGGGCGAAAAAGGCGGCTTAGTCGGCAAGCTAGGCAAAGTGCTGGCAGCACTTTTCGCCATTTTCTGTATCGGCGGTTCTTTTGGCGGTGGCAACATGGTTCAGATCAACGCTGCCACCAGCCAGTTGGTGACCGTCACCGGCGGTACCGAATCTTTCCTTTACGGTCGCGGCTGGATCTTCGGCCTCATTATGGCGGCAGTTATTGGTCTGATCATTATCGGCGGTATCAAGAGTATTGCAAAAGTTACGGAGCGGATCGTACCCTTTATGGTAGGCATCTACGTCGTTGGCGCACTCGTTGTTCTGGGCTACCACTTTACCGATATCCCCAATGCCTTTGGGCAGATCTTTAGCGGCGCCTTCAACCCGGAAGCTCTTTATGGAGGTGTGGTCGGTGTCCTCATTCAAGGCTTCAAGCGAGCAGCCTTCAGTAACGAGGCTGGTGTAGGTTCTGCCTCCATCGCCCACTCCGCTGCAAAGACGGATGAGCCGATCAGTGAAGGCATTGTTGCTCTTCTTGAGCCGTTCATCGATACCGTAGTTATTTGTACCATGACTGCCCTGGTCATCGTCATCACCGGCTACGGTGCTGCCGTAGGTGGCAGTGCCGAATGGGCCAACGCAGGTTTGGTCTCCGGTAGCTTAGACCCCATTGCCCAAATAGACGTAACCAGCAGAGCCTTTGAATCAGTAATCAGTTGGTTCCCGTTAGTACTTGGCATCGCCGTTATTCTCTTCGCCTTGTCTACCATGATCAGCTGGTCTTACTACGGCCTTAAATGTTGGACTTACCTGTTTGGTGAAAGCAAGCGAAACGAAAACATCTACAAGGTCATCTTCTGTATCTTCGTAGTCATCGGCTCCGGCATTTCTGCCCAGGCAGTATTCGATTTCGGAGACGCCATGATCTTTGCGATGTGTTTCCCCAACGTACTGGGGCTTTACTTCCTTATGCCTAACGTCCGACGTGCGTTAAGGGACTATATGGCCCGCGTTAAGAGTGGAGAGATCGCCCGCACTAAATAATTGACGCCTCCCGGTCGCTCCTTTTTTGGGCGGGGCCGCAGGTGCAAGCTAAGTCCCCCTTCCGGCATTGGTTCGGAAGGGGGACTTTTGGTTTCCGTCGTAAAAGAGTCGATATGAAATAAGACTGGATAAGCTAGCCGGGTCTCCGCGATTTGTAATCGCGATTGGACCAAGGGTTCTATGAACCCGTCGGAATTCCTGAGGACAACCTGATTCATAGGACAGGGGTTCAGGAAAGGGTCCCAAAGTGATCTACATGCGGTAATCCCAACGGCACATAGTGCCTTGGGTCCAAACGCGATTACAAATCGCAGTCACCAGCTCTCTATTCCCGCACCAGAATAACCGGAGCAAGGTTATTCCGGCCAAACAGGTAACGGCCCTGACCCAACCCAACAATATCACGGATTTCTCCGGGGATGTTGATGCCGCTTTCTTCGGCGGATAAGGCCCGAAGGTTTCCGGTACCGTCGTTGAGCAGCAGCAGGCCACGGCCAGCGTCGTAGCGGCCGGTTTCTGGTTTGGCGTAGTAGAAATTCCCACCCAGCAGGATGTCCTGATCACCGTCACCGTCCACGTCATCGGCCAGTAGGGCGAAGACGGGGGTTTCCTGTGCGGCTGCCGGCAGGGCCGCCACGCGGAATTTTCCGTTGCCTTCGTTGAAGGCGACCAGGCTCCGGAATTCCGTGGCCTGCAGGCGAACGGAGCGTTCAAGCACTTCGGCAGAAAAGATGTCTTCCATCGTCTGGTCCCCGAAGGAACTGTACTTCAAATAACGCTTGCGCAAACCGGGCATTTGCTTTACCAGGTCATGCAGAAGGGGCATTGGGTAGGCTTTGCCATCTTCCCAGGTGGAGATGATTGGCTCGGCTTTGCCGTTCTGGTCAAAATCATTGACGTGTAGGATCACTGGTTCTTCAGACGAAGCGCGGAAGCGGGAGTTCAACCCGTGGTTTCCCAGAATAATATCCATCCGGCCATCTCCATTAAGGTCCGCAGTTTCCAGAGCGTTGTACCAGCCGGTAAGTTCCAGCATTGCTCCTTCATCCGTTCCGGGCACCTGCGGCCCCGCCTGAAAAGTAATGCTCGTCTCCACCAATTTCCCCTCTTCAAAAGCAAATACCCGTGGGGCCATCCACTCCCCCACCACAATGAGCTCTTTGCGGTCGTCTCCGGCCACATCCGCCCAGCGGGCATCCGTCACCATACCTAATTCTTTGAGGACTTCTTCTTCGGTATCCGTAAAGTTCCCCTTGCCGTCATTCAAAAGTAAGTAGCTGTCCGCCGGTGCCCCATACACGCCCGGGCGCATTCGACTGCCCACAAAAAGGTCTTCATCACCGTCGCCGTCCACATCGTAATTTTTAGCGACACTCCCTACTGCAGGACGGCGGCCATTGGGCAGAATCTGTTCGCTTTTCAAAACATTGCGCCCCTTGACCAGGTAAAGCCGGTCCAGCAGTGCGGTAGAGGCCGCACCAAATTCGCTACTGCCGCTCACTACGTAAAGGTCATCCTGACCATCACCGTTTGCGTCAAAACAGGCACAGGCTACGTCTTCACTCACCTTATCCACCTCCAATACTTCCTCAGCAAGCATATTAAATTGCTTACGATCAGCAATGTTTAAATTTCCCGGCTGGTCGCGGGCTCCCCCCAGGTAAAACCCCAGTTCTCCGTTGCCACTAAAGTCGCCCGCACAAAGTGCCGGCCCTTCGGCGCTGAGCATGTGGTAAAGCAGCGGATCGCGATCAAAATCGCTGTACCGATTCTCCCGGTGTACGTTATTTTTGTACAGGTCAAAGGCTTCAGGATATTGACCAAATACGGGTTCCTCCTTCCTCTCCGATCCCACGATTAAATTCGATGATTTTCCAGCCTCCCCTTTGCGTACCGGGTAAGCCTTATTCGCAGGAATACTACGCATTATCTCCTGATCTCCATTTGGCCATTCCAGCAAAATAGAGTCTGCTTTCTCGTAAGCTCCCAGCCCGAATTGCATCCGGTAATCCATGCTACTCTGAAAGCCACGCATCGGCATGTGTTCCAGGTACTGCTGTTGCCCGCCGGTAAACACGGTGGCCTTGGTGCCTACAGCAAAAGGATTACTGCCTTCCTGTTCCGGGGTCAATTGCAACCAGTTGTTCTGTTGCTGTGCATCCGTATGATTCCGATAGATCACGGCCGTGCGGTTGACGTTATTCACCACCAGATCAAGGTCGCCGTCATTGTCAAGATCGCCATAGGCAGAGCCGTTGGAGAACCCCAGAAGGTCAAGTCCGTAGGCTGTCGCAATATCCTCAAAGCCATAATCCCCCTCCGGACCAAGGTTCCTGAAGGCAGCGTTTGGGACCGGATTTGACGGGATGGCATCCACCAATTTTTTGAAATCCACCTTTCCACCGGCGGTTACTTCCTTCTTGAATTCATCGGCGGCGATGTAGTCCAGGAAGTCCCGGTTAGTTAAGTCCTGGTAGATACCATTGGCGACGAAGAGGTCCTTATATCCATCGTTTTCCATGTCAAAGATCAGGGCGCCCCAACTCCAGTCGGTAGCCTCCACGCCGTTCATTCGCCCAACTTCGGTGTATGTACCGTCACCGTTGTTGCGTTGCAACATGTTTCGGGTAAACTGCTGATAATAGCCGTTCTCCAGGTTAAATTGGTATTTGTTCCAGTTTTCAAAGGTCGTAGCCGTTTTCAGGCGGGCGTTGGTGGCGGGCAACATTTCGGTGACGAAAATTTCGCCGTAGCCGTCATTATTAATGTCCGCCATATCCGCGCCCATGCTGGCGGCACTGATGGAATTCATGGATTCGGTAAGGATTTCCTTAAAGGTGCCGTCGCCCTCATTATGGTAGAGGTAGTCGCGTTCAAAGAAATCATTAGAGACGTAGATGTCGGGCCAGCCATCGCGGTCTACGTCGCCGACGGTAACACCCAGGCCGAAGCCGATGATGGAGCCATAGATGTTGGCTGCGACGGAGACGTCGGTAAACTTACCATCGTCGTTTCGATAAAGGACATCTCCTCCCTTTTCATCGCGTTTTGGGCGTTCGTTACGCTCCAGGTTAAAGGAGCCAATGGCCTGGTAGGAATTGTTGAGCAGGTAGCAATCCAGGTCGCCGTCACGATCGTAATCGAAGAAAACGGCGTGAGTACTGAGGCCTTCGTTGGCCAGGCCAAATCGTTCGGCGGCTTCGGTGAAGGTACCGTCCTGATTATTGAGGTAAAGCTCGTTGCGCTTATTGTCTCCGGCGATGTCTCCGGAGTTACACAGGTAAATATCGAGCCAGCCGTCGCCGTTCACATCCGCCATGGTTACACCAGTGCTCCAGGAGGCTTTACCGGCTACGCCGGCCACTTCCGTTGCGTCTTCGAAATTGAAATCTCCCCGGTTGAGGTAAAGTCGGTTACTGACCCGGTTGCCGCTGAAGTAGATATCGCTCAGGCCGTCCTTATTCACATCACCGATAGCCACGCCGCCACCATTGTAGAAATTGCGGTACTTGTAGATGTTGAACTCTTCGTCATAGGCCAGGGTGTTGGCGAAGTCGATACCGGTCGCTGTCGGTGAAATGGGTTCAAAGAGGGTCTGACCATCCCAGGTGGGGTAATCAGCACCAGGAGTAGATGCATCGGGAGTACAGGCGGTGAGGGAGACAAGTACAGCGCAGAGCAGTAAGGTTCCGGTATTTGTCAGGTAATCCACTGTTGAAGGTTTGCGCATATTTGGTGGCGATTGGAGTGTTATTACTTTATACATAGCCCAGATTATTCTGCAGGGTCTGGGCCTCATTGTTGTAACCTGGCTGAGCTACGCTGCTGCCTGCGGCGGTCCGGTCGCTGAGCGACCTGCATCCGGGATAAGTGAGGGTCAGTCTCTACGGGGTCAGCGGCCGGCATCCGGGGTTACTCAGCGAAGACTCCTACGGAATCAGCGGCTCATCCGGCAAGGCCCGCAGATCAGTAACCCTTCCCCGAACGATGCGATCGTCCGCAACCCAGAAGGCCGTACGACGATTATTCTTTACTTGTACCAGCACTTTGCCGTGGCGTGCATGGGAGACGATTTCGAAGCCTTCCCCAAAAACCTGGGATGCCCATCCTTTACCGATATCTTCAAGCAAAGGGCCGGCGTAGGCAGCTTTATTCCAGGGTGACCAGTCGACATAAGCGATTTCTAAGTCCATCGCCTTAATAATACGGGGACGGTCATCGCTAAAGTCCGGGTAGAAGGTAAGCACCGCAGGCCGGGCCAATTCATCGTCGAGTTTGTGGTTAACGCGGTTGCCGCCGGAGCCCATCTCAATCAATTGCTTTCCGTTTAATTCGGTACAGCGGTCATAAAACTCCTTGTCTGTCTCCGCCAATTGGAGGCCGAGGAAGAGATCATTGGTTACAGTGGAACTGGAAAGCCCGGCCTTCAGCGCCGCCTTGTAGCGGCCAGCGGGAGTGGAAAGATCATCAGCGGAGCAGGAACTGAGGAAAAGCATCCCCAGAAACGCCAGTGAGAAGGTCGATAGTCTGATCATTGTTCAATGGTTAATTCAATCGCAGCTCCGTTGGAGCGGGCGACAAGGAATGAGTGTTTGCTCTTAGGTACGATGGCCCGAACATCGCCGCTGAGGACCATACCGGTAGCAGCAGGGCCAAAGGCGGAAAAGTGGCCAGCGCCATCATTAATGAGGATGTTACCAAAACCAGCAGCGTTGGTGCCGAACTCAGGTTTTGCCACCGTTTGGTTTCCGCCGGTAATGATGTCTGGGTGGCCGTCGCCGTTTAAGTCGGCAATACACAGAGCATAGATCGGCGCGCGCTGGGCTTCTGCAGGAAGAGGAGCCACGGTCCAGCCATCCGGCCCGCTAAGTGCCACCGCTGAGATCAACATGTGTACGCTACCGATTTCTGACCTGGCTAATACCTTTGGAGAAAACAGGTCTTCCAGTGTTTTATCCGCATAGTCGGAGTAGCGCTGAACACTTTTGCGCAAAGCTGGCATTTGCTTCACCAGATCATTCCGAAGATTGATGGGGCGGGAGCGCCCGTCGAAGACATCGCCCTGAGTAATCAGCTGCTCTGCCCGGCCATTACCGTCAAAGTCGTTGACGTGCAGTTCAATTGGTACTTCATCTGAAGCCCTCAAGCTCGTGTTTGTGCCGTAATTCCCGGCAACGATGTCCTCTTTTCCGTCGCCATTCAGGTCGGCAACCGCCAACTTGTGCCAAAGGCCATTTTTCAGGGGCAGGATTTCCACTTCCACTACTTCCCCGTCTTTCCAATGCAAAACGGAGACAGCACCCCATTCACGAGCAACTACAAGTTCGGGTTCTGGGTCACCGTCGGTCTCTGCCCAAATTGCATCGGTGACCAGGCCTAACCGCTGGAGATCAGGGATACGCGCATCGGAGAAGTTGCCTTTACCGTCGTTGAGCAACAGGTAGCTATCGGCGGGGACGCCGTATAGTCCGGGGCGAAGGCGGCCACCAACGAAGAGGTCCTGGTCGCCATCACCGTCAACGTCGTAGCTCCGGGCGCAGGAGCCTGCTACCAGCTTATTGCTCAATGGCAAGAGTTGGTCGGAGGGCTGCAGGTTGCCACTACGCGTGCCGAAGTAGAGTTTGTCGAGCAAGGCGGTGGAGCTGGCCGAGAATTGGTTGCTGCCGTTAACGACGTACAGGTCATCGATGCCATCGCCGTTCGCATCAAACCAGATAGCGTCAACGTTCTCCCCTTCCTTGTCCCCGGTGAGCTCCCGAATAACGGTAGTCCCGCTTAGGAGTTTACCAGGTTGGCCGACCGATCCGCCTAAGTAACCGAGGCGCTGGTGGCGGTCGAAGGCGAGGGCCGGGCCCTCGTTGCTCAGCCCCCAAAAAAGCAGTGGGTCGCGGTCGAAGTCACTAAAGCGATCTTCCTGGTGGGTTAGTGCCGGCAGTTCTCGCTGGCTTATTCGGGGGGAGCCCGCTACCTTGCTCAAGAAACCATTTTTTGCCCCCTGCGTCCGCGCCTGACCTGCTCCCTGCGTTAAAGTTGCGAGGCCTTTGGTCGGCAAACTCGTGAAGGTTTCCCAGTTACCATCTGGCCAACGGACCAACACTGAATCCGGGGAACCCGCAACATTGAGACGCTTATCGACCGTGCTCTCGAAGCCGCGCATGGGGTGTAATTCGGCGTAAGTAAAGCGGTCGTCCTGGCGGGCAAAAAGTTGACTACCAATGCCATCAGGATTATTTTTCTGGCGCGCGCGCAGGTGCAAAGTGAGTCCTGGCAAGGTCGTGTTGTTGCGATATACGCCCGCCAGCCCGTCGATGTTATTGACCACCAGATCGAGGTCACCGTCGTTGTCCAGATCGCCATAAGCCGAGCCGTTGGAGAAGGTCTTTTGCTCAAAGCCCCACTCCCCCGAAACGTCAGTAAAGCTGAGCGCTCCGTCATTACGGAATACACCATTTACCAGGGCTTCGCTGGGAATCAAGTCGATAATGTCGGTGATCGTTTTCCCTTCCTCATTTATCATCTGCCGGATGGACGCCTGGTTAGCGTCGAAGTTGATGTAATCCTGGTCCAGCAAGTCTTTCCCTACCCCATTAGCTACAAAGATGTCCCGCCGACCGTCATTGTCCATATCGAAGAGCAAAGCCCCCCAGCTCCAATCCGTAGCGGCGACCCCGGCCATGCGGCCCACTTCACTGAAACGTCCGCCACCAAGGTTATGCTGCAGCACGTTGCGGCTGAACTGCTGGTGGTAACCCTCGTCGCGGTAGAGTTGGTAACGGTTCCAGTCGTCAAAAGCCGCTTTGGTTTTGCGCCGCTTTTCGGTTCGGGGCAGCATTTCGGTGACGAAGAGTTCCGGCAGGCCATCCCCGGTCAGGTCGGCAAAATCTGCCCCCATGCTCCCCTTGCTGATTTCCGGCAGGTAGTCCGTCAATTGTTCTTTGAAAGTGCCGTCTCCCTGGTTGAAGTAGAGGTAATCGCGTTCGAAATAGTCGTTGCTAACGAAGAGGTCCGGGAGGCCATCTTCGTTGACGTCACCAACGGTGACGCCCAGGCCAAATCCGATAGCAGAGGAGTAGATATTGGCTTCAGCGGTGACGTCGGTAAAAGTGCCGCCATCGTTGCGCAGCAGTTTGTTGCCTCCGGTGGGGTCTGGTATTTCCCGCAGGCCCGCCTTGGCGTTATATCCGGTAGTGGAGCGGGTGGAGTTATTGAGGAGGTAGGCATCCAGGTCACCGTCCTGATCATAATCGAAGAAGGCGGCGTGGACGGAAAGGCCAACCACGTCGAGGCCGAATTCTTTGGCTGCTTCGCGGAAAGTAGCATCGCCGTTGTTCAGAAAAAGCTCGTTGTGGCGGACGCCATCCATGCCAGGAATCTCCTCCCCGGCCGGAGGGCCGGCTTTACATACGTAGATGTCCTGATCTCCGTCAGCGTCAATGTCCATAATGGCCACGCCGGTCGACCAACTGCCGGGGCAGGCAACGCCCGCCCGTTCCGTAACGTCTTCAAATCGCCAATCTCCCTGATTGAGGTACAGCTGGTTGTCCACCAGGTTACCCGAAAAAAAGACGTCAGCTAATCCATCCCCGTTGAAATCGGCAATGCCTACACCACCGCCATTGTAGAAATTGCGGTACGTGTAAGGATTGAGGGCCTCGGTATAGTGAAGCGCATTGTTGAAAGTGATCCCGGTAGCCGGGTCACAGGCCATCTGCGTGAATGGCTTGGTTTCATCCGCCTGGCAGGCGGGCGTATCAATAAAGGAGTCTTCCGTACAGGCGGTACAGAGTAGCAGTAGGATGGCTACGGTTACTTGGGTTAATCTACTTTGCATATCGAGTATGGCGCGAAGATACTGCTTTGCGTTTTGTCTGGCCTCCAGGTCGTGGACTTTGTGCACAAAACAAAGTATCGGTTCTTCCAAAACCGTAGGAAGAACCGCTGCCCGGTTTCGCCCGAACATAGGAGTTCGTCAGACTAATACCACGTCAGGTCTTCTACCAGCGTCAGCACCTGTAATTTATTACACGTGGACTTTTAGCCCGAGTCGCGTAAGGGAACACAGCGGCCCTATCCACTTGGGGAGCCTGGTGGGCCGTTCGCGCTTAGGCCACTACTACCTACTTCTTGATCAGTTCCAACCGATAAAGATCTGTCCGACGATCGCGGAGATTATGAACGGAGCCGTGTTCATGAAGCTCCTTGAGTAGGTCAAGATCAACGTCAGCGACGAGGATCATCTCAGTGTTCGGGGTTGCTTCGGCCTTTACACCGTTGCTTGGGAAAGCGAAGTCGCAGGGAGTAAAGACCATGGACTGGGCGTACTGAATGTCCATATTGTGCACTTTCGGCAAGTTGCCGACGGAGCCGGCAATAGCGACGTAACATTCGTTTTCTATAGCGCGCGCCTGGGCGCAATGCCGAACGCGGCTGTAGCCGTTCTGCGTATCGGTCAGGAAAGGGACAAACAAGATGTTCATACCTTCTTTTGCCAGCAGACGGGGTAATTCCGGAAATTCGACGTCGTAGCAGATTAAGATACCGATCTTACCGCAGTCCGTATCGAAGGTTTTCAGGTAGTCCCCTCCGGTCATCCCCCAGAGTTTAGCCTCGTCGGGGGTAACGTGTAGTTTGTAGAACTTCTCCGTAGTACCGTCCCGCTTACAGAGGTAGCCAACGTTGTACAAATCGCCATCTTCAACGGATGGCATGGATCCGGTGATGATGTTAATGTTGTATTGGATGCTGAATTCCGACATCTTCTTGACGATAGGTTCCGTGAAATCAGCAAGTTTACGGATGGCGTCCGGCTCGGAGAGCTCGTTGTAGGCCGCCATCAGCGGAGCGTTAAAGAATTCAGGAAACAGGGCAAAATCGGATCGGTAATTGCTGACGGCCTGAACGAAGTATTCCATCTGCTCAATCAACTCATTGAACGTACGGTAAGGACGCATTTGCCACTGGATCAACCCCAACCGAACGACGCTCTTAGTAGTCGACAGTTTTTTGGTTACCGCAGTATGCAATACGTTGTTCCACTGTAAAAGTGCCGCGTATTCCCTGCTGGCTGAATCTCCTTCGAGGTAATTCCGAATGACCCGTTTTACGACAAAATCGTTGGCAAACTGAAAGTTGAGTACCGGATCGTGAATTTCCCGACTTTTCACCCTTTCGATGTACTGTCTCGGCGTCATCTCATCGGCATACTTGTGGTACTGCGGTAAACGACCACCGAAGATGATGCCCTCCAGGTTCAACTCTTCGCAGAGTTCCTTTCGGTAATCGTACATCCGTCGTCCGAGGCGAAGTCCTCTGAATTGAGGGGCTACGAAGACGTCAATACCGTAGAGCATATTACCCGTTTCACCGTGGGTATTGAACGTATAGTCCCCGGTGATTTCCTGGTAGGTGTGCTGATCTTTGAACTTGGTATAGTCCACAATGATGCTAAGGGCGCAGCCCGCCAGCTCTCCGTTGATCAGGATGGCGATTTGCCCGGCGGGGAAAACATCGATTAATTTCTGGATTTCATGGCGTTCCCAAGCTGAATCAGGCAAGATGGAATAAGCCTCTTCCATAAGTGCTTTGAGCTGTTTGTATTCCTGAATACGGAGGTACTTCAGTTCAATTTTCTCAATCTGGTCAGCAGTAATCGGGTCGGAAATAGAAGGCATGAATATCATTTGATTACGGACATAACACCTTAGAGAGGCTTTTGTGTGATGAAATCAGGACTACATTTCAGCTATTTTTTGCCGCTACACCACATTATAGTATTGATCGGAGGATTTGGCGGGGAGCGCGCCTACGCTGAAATCATTATCAGCGAGCCTGTAAAGGTGGCGGCACTTACAGTTGGTTACCAGCCAACCTTCCATTTGAGGGACCACCCGATTCATCACCTTAGCAGACACAGCGCGAACATGGTGGGCACGACGCTGACGCAAATTCCCAAGGGAATCCAGACAATAAGTTTGGGAAGGGCGCGGCCGCCGGTGCAGAGGAAGGTGTAAAGCAGGGAGGGCGAAGCAGTTTTCTGAAGCGTGTAACGTACTAAGAAGCCCCCTTTTCAGGGTCATGGTGTAGAGTCCGGGCTAATCAAATGGTTGCTGTTGTTCTAAGCGCCTGTGGATTAAATTCTAAATACTCATCATCGCTGAAAGCCAACCTTTTACCCGAGGTAACTGCGTAGCAGGTGCTTGTTGCGGCTGCGCCGCAGCCGTCGGATGGCGCGTTCCTTGATTTGGCGGACACGCTCCCGGGTGAGGTCAAAGCGTTCACCGATTTCTTCGAGGTTGAGCTGTTCCTCCCCATCGAGGCCGAAGTAGCACGCCAGCACGGTACGTTCGCGCGGGGCAAGCATATTGAGATTAGACACTATCTCTTTGGCCAGAGACTCCCCCATGATCTTCACATCGGGGTTACTCATACCATCGGAGGAGAGGGTATCCAGCATAGTTATGTCGGAGTCGTCACCGGCAACGGGAGCGTCAAAAGAGAGGTGACGCATCCTGCCGCGCAGGGCGCGTTCGACATCCGAAAGGGACACATCCATTGCTTCGGCCAGTTCTTCAGGTTCCGGGTCCCGTTCAAACTCCTGCTGGAAAGCAGCGATGGCCTGGGTCACCTTGGTATAACCGGCGGCTTTGTTGTTTGGCATCCGAACCAGGCGGCTGTATTCAACGATGGCCTGCATGATGCTTTGGCGGATCCACCAAACGGCATAGGAAATAAACTTGAAGCCGCGGGTTTCATCGAACCGTTTTGCTGCTTTGATCAGGCCCACGTTTCCTTCGTTGATCAGATCAGCGAGGCTGAGCCCCTGGTTTTGGTATTGCTTAGCAACAGAAACAACGAAGCGGAGGTTAGCCTTGGTGAGGCGCTCGAGAGCCAGCTCATCTCCCGCCCGTATTTTGGCGGCTAGTTGTGCTTCGTCCTCTGGTGTCAACAAGTCAATTTTGCCGATGTCCGACAAATATTTTTCCAACGCGATGCTCTCGCGTGAGGTTATTTTATTGCTGATCTTTAATTGACGCATTGGTATGATCCTTTACAAGCCTGATGGGTTTATCTCAAATATGTCCTAATATACTAAAAGTTTCGCCGTGGAACCACAAGCTAACATTTTTAATGGATTCTCAACTAGCCAATTTAGGTGGCCAGTCATTCCTCCATCTCAAAGAACGATTCATCGGGCCAGGAGTTGCAACCAAAGCTCAATCTCGTTCATTGCTTTTAATATCCTTTCTTTGCACCTGCGCTCCGGCGCCCAAAACTGCCAGCTGACCTGATTGGTCGCGCCGAATGAATGTGATGTAAAGATCCGCTTCATAAAGCACCCTGGATAGCCTAACACAAGCTCAAATACCCCAAGTTTATGCCTTCTTTCTTTTCTTCTTTCTTCGGCCTGAAATGCCCAACCTGTCGGCGTGGGGATCTTTTCCCCACCAGCTCCTTCTCCTTTGACAAGCCTTTTATGCAGTGGGAGCACTGCCCGAAGTGTGGGCGCGACTTTTTTCCAGAGCCCGGTTTCTACTACGGCGCAATGTTTATCTCTTACATAGGGTCTGCCTTTTTCTGCTTGGGTTTTGTGATGCTTCTACACTGGGTTTTAGACTGGTCGCTTGGAGGCGCCTTTGCGGCATTGTTAGCGGTAGGCGGGCTGCTGTTCGTCTGGTGGTTCCGGTTTTCTCGTTGTGCTTACTTCCATCTGGTAGCGAAGTACGACCCCAAGGTTTCACAAGCCGTTGAGAATGGAGAACTTAACGTTCCGGCACCCGAAGCAACCAGTAAGAATTAGATCACCCACCGAACCAAAGACCGTACCGCACAATCCCATATGTTTCCGCTATTTTTACACCAGCATTATTTGACACTACGAACAATCACACCGTTTTGAAAGATTTTTGAGTTTCCTTTCAAGACAGCTTACACCGGTTTTTTCATGCGGTATTTACTTATTGCGGCAGCCATTATGGCTTTCGCTCTCCCGCTATCAGGTCAGCATTGGACCGATATGGATACTTTCCAGGCATTCACAAAAGACGACTATGAACAACACAACGCACGCAGCTTAAAAACGAACGTTCTTGAACTACAGCATTTGCTTTTTTCCGCCCCCGGGGAAACGGAGGTAAAAGCAGCGGAAAGCCCCCTCAGGTTAACCGTTCCCACCCCCAATGCTGAAGTCAATTCTATTTTTCGCATTGTCGGCTACCAGATTACCGGAACGGAGGGACAGCATCGCTTTCCACACATCCGGACGTGGTACGGGGTGAATGAACAAGATCCCCGGCAGACGATCTTTTTAGATTGGACCGAACGAGGTTTTCACGCTGCCGTCCGGGGAGCGGACCGGCCCTACTTCATCGATCCGGTTCAGGCTGGCAACCCATCATTGTATGTCTCCTACTTTCCGGAAGTGACCTTCGATAAAGCAAACGAGGAATTCATTTGTGAAACCATTCCGGATGCGTTGGCAGCACCAGATGGTACGGATGATCGGGTGTCGTCCGGTGATTGCGTATTACGCCAGTACCGGATAGCTATTTCCGCAACGGCCCCCTACAGCAATTTTCATGGTGCCACATCAGCCGAGCAAGCCGGCTTGGTACATTCTGCTATTGTGACTACGCTAAACCGCGTCAACCAGATATACGCCCGTGAACTGTCCGTCCGCCTCCAGCTTATTCCCAACAATGACACCCTGTACTTTTACAGTGAAGCCAGCAATCCGTATTCCGACAATGCCGTAAGCGTACTGGTGAGCGAAAACATTGACCTGCAACGGGACCGTATCGGCAATGAAAACTTTGACATCGGCCACGTTTTCACCCAGGGGGAGAATAACGGCAGGGGATTTCTCCAATCCGGATGTGACCCAGACCTCAAAGGTGGCGGTGCCACCAGCCTGATTGCTCCGGAAGGAGATCCGTTTGATGTCGACTACGTTGCTCATGAAATAGGGCATCAACTTGGAGCCAACCACACCCAAAATAACGGATGCAACTACAGTCCGGTTTCAGGCATGGAGCCAGGCAGCGGTAGTACCATAATGGGCTACGCCGGCATCTGTTCCCCAAATATTCAGGAGAGAAGTGACGATTACTTCCACGGCCGCAGCATTGAAGAGATCACCAAATACGTTGAAAACGTGTTCACCGGGGGACGCTGTGCTACGATCATCGACAATTCATTGTTTAACCCAATTGTCTCTCCCGTTGACGACTACCAGATCCCCCACGGAACACCTTTCAAGTTAACTGGCCAGGCCACCGGCAGTGGAGCTATCACTTACACTTGGGAACAGTTCGACGCCGAACAGGCCGTGATGCCACCAGTCTCGACCAGCGAAACGGGGCCTTTGTTCCGTAGCTATGCCCCTACTGAATCAGGAGAACGTTTTTTCCCAAAGTTCGATGTGGTACTTAATAACAGGATCCAGGAGTGGGAAGTGCTTCCTGAAGTTGCCCGTAGCATGAATTTCCGGCTGACGGTAAGAAATAATATTGCCGCCTACGGCTGTACGGGGGAGCAGAATTCACGCATTGAGGTAGACGGAGAGCACGGCCCCTTTGCCGTTACCGACCCCAGCAATTCCAATCAATGGAGCAGCGGACAAATAGCTCAGGTGCAGTGGGACAAAGCCGGCACAGATGCGCCCGAATTTGCTTCTCCTACGGTAGATATACTATTGTCTGCTGATGGTGGGAGCACTTTCACCCCACTGGCTACTGGCGTCCCAAACGACGGATTCGCCGAAATTATCGTTCCCGATGTTGTTTCGAATACCGCCAGAATAATGGTGAGAAGTACCGATAACGTTTTCTACAATCTCAGTAAACTTAATTTCTCGATAGTGGATTCCGTCGGTACGCCCACCATTGACCTTGTTTCCACCAGCATCAACAATATTACGGACTGCTTTTCGACCTCTGACGAGGCAAGCTTCAGTTTCATGACCCGCAGTTCAAGTGGAGCGACCGACAGTTTACAATTTGTACTAACCGGTATGCCTGAAGGTGTAACGGCAAGTTTCAACCCGGCGGAACCACGCCCTGGCGGTATGTTTACCGTCACGCTCGCAGGCCTTACCGCACTACCGCAAGGAGAGCATACGGGAGAAGTCGTCTATGAAGGCACCTACGGAACCGTCAGAAAATCAATCACCGTCAATAAGGTCGGGGTTGCTCCCAGAGCAGGGCCGGACGGTATGGTACCAACTGGCTATTTAGAGGACATTCGCCCGACGCTGTCAGCGGAAGACAATGGGGCGGATCAATTCCAAATCCAGTTAGCGACCGACGCCTCGTTTACGAACATGCTGTATGACCGCACGAGTGCGATACCCAGTTACACGCTTCCGTCCTACCTGTCTCCTAATACCCGCTACTACTGGCGCATTCGCAGCCTGGAGGAAGGTGGAGGTTGTGGCATTTCGCTTTGGAACGACAAGAATTTCACCACCGGCAGTTGCCCGGTTCATGTCAGTTCCTCCCCCGCTGTTGAAATCTCCACCGGTGCGCCTCCACAAATTGCGGAGATGTCCATTGAAATCAGGGAGGAAGGCGTGCTGAACGATCTTGATTTGGTATTGCTTGATGTTGAGCACTCTTACCTCAACGATATACAGGTTGAACTGGAAAGTCCGGGAGGAAGTATTGTTCCCATTTTCGACCGCAGCTGTGGTGGCAATGACGATATTCTGATGACCTTCGACGACGAGGCCGCCCGTATTACCTTCGACTGCCCACCGGTTGACCCCACGGCCTTTGTTAGAACGCCGGACCTGCCGTTAAGTACCTTCGACGAGGAGGAGATACTGGGCAATTGGATCCTCCGGGTGACCGACAATGCTAACCAGGACGGTGGTCAAATCAATGGCTTCGCGCTTAAGACCTGCATTGAAAGTTCGGTACTTCCCGTACTATTTCTATCCTTTGAAGCCGTTGGACGCAAAAACGATGTGTTGCTTGATTGGGCAACAGAAACAGCGGAAAATAATGCAGGCTTTTATGTCGAAAGAACTCCCGCATCTACGCCCGAAACCTGGGTCGATCTGGGTTTTGTGGCGGCCGGAATGTCCTACCGGTTTATTGATGCCACCCTTCGGCCTGCAACGGATTACTTGTATCGCCTGAGGCAGACCGATCACGATGGCCAGGTAACTTACAGTGACATCCGATCTGCACGCATTGGTGGTGGAGCAAATGCATTACAGGTTTACCCCAACCCCACTAATGGGCGGCTCTCCTACCGCTGGGTTCAGGATAATACAACTCAGGATGCCGTAGAATTTCAGCTTACCGACGCACGGGGCAGCTTGGTAATTAAAGGACATCTCCAGCCCTCCGGAGGATCCGTAGGTCTCGATGACCTACCGTCGGGTATCTACTTCCTGCGGGTTCCTGGAATGGATGTGCTGCGGGTGGCAAGGTTTTAGGCAGGGCGGGACGAACTAAAATTGAATATGTACTACCTTGCAACTATTGCAACTCCTCCACATGGCAAAAAAGAAAAACAAGCAAGGTTTCAATTTCTCCACTGAGGGCGATGCCTCCGACAACCCGTTTGCGGCTTTGGCCGGATTAGGCGCTGAGCTCCCTCCCGCTCCGGACAACCTTCCCGATCAAGGCAATTTGGGCGCAGCCGCAGGTGCAATGAGTGGAGACGAAAAAGCAGGGATGCCACTGCGGGTACACCTTGACCGAAAGTATCGTCGTGGTAAAGAAGCTACCATCATCACCGGCTTTAGCGGGCCGGAGGAGCAACTAAAGGCACTGGAAAAACTGCTAAAAACCAAATGTGGTGTCGGTGGCTCCGCCAAAAACGGAGAGATTATCATCCAGGGTAACAAGCGGGAAAAAGTGATGGAACTATTGCTGAGTGAGGGGTATAGCGGGGCTAAAAAAAGCGGGGGATAACTCTTTCACTCCAACTTTTTGAAAATTTGGAGTGAAGGGCCATGATTAGCTAAAATCACCCGATGGCGACTTCATGATAAACCGTAGTCCGGGGCCAACGCCCCGATAGTCTGATAGTCTGATAGTCTGATAGTCCAAAATACCAACCTACCCCTTCCAGCTACTCTTCAACCCACAAGTCAGGTTAAAGACCATTTTCTCTGAAGTAGCGTCTTCGTCGACAGTGTAATATCCCTTACGCAGGAACTGGAAAGTATCTCCGGCCTTAGCGTTAGCCAGGGCAGGTTCTCCTTTGGCAGCGATGACTTCCAGGCTTTCCGGGTTAATGAAGTCCATGAAGTCTTTGTCCTCATGATCCATCGGCGTCGGATCGGTAAAGAGTTTGTCGTAGTTGCGCACTTCAATATCGATGGCGGTAGCAGCATCCACCCAGTGCAGGGTGCCTTTGGCTTTGATGCCGGAAGTATCATTGCCGGAACGGCTCTCCGGGTAGTACGTTGCGTTGATTTGGGTGACGTTGCCGTCATTATCTTCCTCATGTCCATCGATGTGAAGGATGTAGGCTGCTTTCAAACGAACGTCCTTTTCCGGTGCCATCCGGAAGTACTTCCGGTTTTGGGGCTCTTTGCGGTAGTCTTCGCGTTCCACCCACAGCTCACGGCTGAAGGGGATTTCGCGGGTGCCGCGAGCCTCCTCTTCTGGATTGTTCTCCGAGGTGAGGATTTCGGTCGTTTCGGGGTAGTTGGTAATCACCAGCTTGACGGGGTCGAGCACTGCCATGTACCGGTCAGCTTTTTCGTTCAGCACCTCACGGACGCAATGTTCCAGGAAGTTGAATTCCTGCTGGTTGTCTCGTTTGGTTACCCCCGTACGCATACAGAAATTCCTGAGGGCTTCGGCCGGGTAACCTTTGCGGCGCATACCGGCTAAGGTGCCCATCCGGGGATCATCCCATCCGGAAACGACACCTTCCTCGACGAGTTTCTTGAGCCGACGTTTGGAAGTCACGAGGTAATCAACGTTCATCCGTGCAAATTCAATTTGCCGGCTGGGGAATATTTCCAGCGCCTCAATAAGCCAGTTATAGAGGTCGCGGTGGTGCCGGAATTCCAGGCTACAAAGCGAATGAGTAATTTCTTCAATCGAGTCACTCTGACCGTGGGCAAAGTCGTACAGTGGATAGATACACCAGTCATCTCCCGTCCGGTGGTGGGCCTCGTGCTTAATCCGGTAAAGCACCGGGTCGCGCAGTAACAGGTTGGGGTGAGCCATGTCTATTTTAGCCCGGAGCACTCTGCTGCCGTCGGGGAATTCACCCGCTTTCATGCGCTCGAACAAGTCCCGGTTTTCCGCAATGGGCCGATCACGGTAAGGGCTGTTGGAGCCCGGCTCGTCGATATCCCCTTTCTGTTCAGCAATCTCTTCTACGGTGGAGTCGTCCACAAAGGCCAGTCCTTTATCAATCAACTTCAGGGCTAATGCATAAAGTTCGTCGAAGTAGTCCGAGGAATACCGTGTCTCTCCTTCCCACTCATAGCCCAACCATTTGATGTCGTTTTCGATGGCTGTGACGAAGTGCGTCTCTTCAGTTGACGGGTTAGTGTCATCCATCCGAAGATTGGTCTTCCCGCCGAATTTCTTACCAATCTCGAAATTGATCACAATCGCTTTGGCGTGGCCAATGTGGAGATAACCATTAGGCTCCGGCGGAAACCGAGTATGAATCCTGCCGGCATGCTTGCCGTTATTCAGGTCTTCGACGATGAATTCTTCAATAAAATTGTCTGCTTCCGGCTTATTCATTCGGTCTTTCTTTGTAATGCCCATGGGGTGGAGCGCAAAGGTACAAACAGGTGGTGTAATGCAAGAGTTGCAGGCGGTAGTTCATAGTCTATGGTTCGTAGTAAATAGTGGGCAGCGGTCTTCAGGTGGTCGATGCTGACCGATTACGTACTACAGACTACTTACCATTTATTAATTAGGGCGCACCGATAGTTATCGGGGCGGGTGCAGGTGCAGGTTTTGAGAAACAGGGTTAGGGACGCCCAAACATCGTCAACCTAAACATGGTATCGTTAAGTAAAAAAGCCCCGCCACGATGAGTCGGGCAGGGCTGAAATCATATTATTGGGATTAATCAATGTAATAAGCGTTCTAGGCAGCAGCCCGCTCGCCGAGCATCTGCTTCATTTTTACTCGGGCGCTGAAGATCCGACTCTTCACCGTCCCAATCGGGATATTGAGTTGTGTGGCGATCTCCTGATACTCGTATCCTTTATAGAACATCAGGAAAGGGATGGCGTAAATGTCGCCCATGCTGTTGAGCATTCGCGTCATCTCCTCAACGCGAAGGTTTTGCTCACCTGAATTGGCAACAATATTCTTCACCTCCACATTATCCGTAATCTCGTCGGAGGTATGATTAAGGTGACGACGGGTCTTATTTTTACGGTAAATATTGATGAAAGTATTCCGCATGATGGTAGAAATCCAGCTCTTGAAGTTGGTACCTTTCGTGAAGTTATGGCGGTACTTATAGGCTCTAATGGCTGTTTCCTGCATCAGGTCTTCCGCATCCTGCCGGCTGCGGGTGAGGCGCAAAGCAAAAGCGAAAAGGAGGTTATTGAGTTCTTTGGTCCGTAATGTAAATTCCTGGTTTGTCATGATTCCGTTATTGTCTGAAATAAAAAAGCGTGTGCCATTTCCTAAACAAACACCGTGCCACAATAGCAAATAATTGATTATCAAATACTTATATAAATTATTGTTTCAACACGGTTGATTATATTTAATTAAAACCTCAAATAAGAACTAAGTAGCCACCAATCTAACGGCCTGCTTATGGTCTCAATCAAAATAAATCTGGTAAGTTGCTTTGCTTTCCACATTGCTTTTCAGAAAACCTTTCTATGCACCTGCGGCCCCGCCCTAAAAATACTTTCCTCAGTACTTGATTAGGACCTTGACTAATCGTCCAATCAAGTGCTTACTGACCGATAAATTTTGCTGATGTTCCGTGTTGCCACCCCTGCCGATGCCTCCGCAATCGCCACCCTTCACACCCAAAGCTGGCAAGCTACCTACCGCGGAGCCATGTCCGATCATTATCTCGATCATGAAGCGCCAACCGAACGACTCCGGGTTTGGGCAGATCGATTTGCCCGTCCAAATACGAACATGCAAATCGCCGTTGCCGAAAACCCAGATGGAGCGCTCGTGGCCTTCGTTTGCGTGTTTCCAAATCATTCGGACGAAGACGGTCACTTACTGGACAACCTGCACGTCCATTCCTCTTCCCAGGGGCAGGGCCTCGGCACGAAAATGATGTATTACGCAGCCCGGTGGCTGCTCGATACCGGTCATCACGGAGAATTATTTCTTTGGGTGCTGACATCAAATACTGCGGCTATCGGTTTTTACGAAAAAATGGGTGGACGGCCCGGGCGTACTGAAATTCACGCTTTTGCAGGTGATCAAACAACTGAGGCGTTGATGATGTCCTGGAAACTTACCGCGCTCGCCGTAGGCGCCAAGTTGGATTAAGTGCTTGTTTGGATATTACTAACGTAAAAATCAATGCAGCAAAGACTATCTTGTGCTAACATTTAAGCGTTTAACTCTATGGAACTCTACGATATTAACCGAATTGCACTCATCATTTCCCCAAGTGAAGCGCTATTAAAATGGGCCATTAGTGAAGAGCCTAGCCTGGCTGAGGAAGTTGACATCGACGATCCCTCGGACCTATCAAGCGTCTACCTTATTCCTGAATTCGACGAGCTCGACGAAGCCGAAGAATGGTTGGAAGAAAATTTCATCCCCATTCTGGAAACACTTCTTGAGGAATGGATTCCCGACGAAAACTGGCCCGATCGGTTGGAGTTTTCCCACCTGGAAAAATACGCTGACTATTCCTTCAGTAATATCGTAATCGATACAGTGGACCAATCATACGACGATAATTAGAAATTAGGAGCTGGGCGCTAGAAGCTAGGGAACTAGGAACTAGCTCCCGGCTCCCTAGCTTCTTGCTCCTAACCCCTGAACCTTGAGCTACCAAATACCTTCTCCGGCTATCGCCGCCCTGGTCAATCTGAAACCTGACCCTCTAATGCTTTTTGGCCCGGAGCGCCATCTAATTCTTTTGGCTGACCGCCCCAACTACCCCTCGATACAGGAACTGAGGGAACCAAAGCTAAAACTGGCTGGCCGGCAGATCAACCCCAAGTCATACACTCCCTACGGCCATCGGGGCTACCACAACCCCAGGCTTAGAGACCTGATGACTGGCGAAGTACGACCACTTTCGGGCATCCCTTCGGACGCTACTTTCCGTTCCTTCAGTTGGTCGCCCAATGGCAACCGTATTGCCTTTTGTCTGGACACCCCAACGGGCTTACAACTTTGGAGCTGCCAGGCAGACACCCTGGAGTGTTCTTCCCTGGGAGCAGCAGACATCAATAACAGCCTGGGTGGTTTGCCTTATGACTTCGTTGACGATCATCGGATGATTGTAAAACGGCGCATTAAAGGTGCCGTACGCCCCCCTGACGAGCCGCCGGTCTTCGGCCCTAACGTGCAAGACACCAGTGGCGTAGAAGGCAGCAACCGGACGTATACAAACCTCCTGGAAAGCCAACACGACGTAGACATGTTTCGGCACTACGCCGAAGCGCAGCTCTGGCTGGCGGACTGGACAACCGGGCAAGAAACCGCCTGGGGTAAGCCCGGCATCATCTCCGGTCTCAATTCCTCCCCCAGCAAGGAGTATTACCTGATGACGGTGGTCGATGAACCCTTCAGTTTCAGTGTTCCTTATGAGAAATTTGCTGACAAGGTAGTATTGCTGGACAAAACCGGAAGAGCCCTCACTGTCCTGGAAAGCCGACCAGCCATGGAGCACCTTCCTCCTGCGTTCGGCTCCGTGATCACCCAGCGGAGACGCTTCACCTGGCGATCCGATCACCCCGCTCAGGTATACTGGACGGAGGCACAGGACGGCGGCGACCCAAGGAATAAAGCTGACGTTCGCGACCAGCTATTTTACCTGGAACCCCCATTTACGGGTGAGCCGATGCCCAGCGTACAACTCCCCCTGAGATTTGGCGCCATTCGCTGGTGCCGGGGCGACCTGGCTCTGGTGGTTGACTGGAGTTGGAAAGAACGCCGGCAGGTAACCCGCCGTTGGTGGCCCGAGGATCTCACCAGAGCACCAGAGGTTATACACGATCATAATTGGGAAGACGAGTATGCCGACCCTGGCAGCTTTGCCACCGTGACGATGCGGAATGACCATACGGTACTTCTTACCAGAGCGGAGGGCTCAAAACTGGTGTTGCAAGGACAGGGCCACGCTGACGAAGGGAGCCGTCCTTTCATCGATTTGTATGACCTCGCTTCAGGTGATACCGAAAGGGTGTACCAATCAACACCCCCAAGTTACGAAAGGCCGCTATTTTTTCTGGATGAACATCCAGACTGGTTCATCATAGCCAGGGAGCGGCTAACGGAACGGCCAAATTATTTTCTCCGCAATCTGGTGACGGAAGAAGAGATACAACTGACCGACTTCGAACACCCCTACCCCCAGCTTCGGGACGCCAAGCTTGAAAAAGTGAAGTATCGCCGCAAGGATGATGTGCACTTGTCTGGCGACCTGCATATGCCGCACGACTTCGTCCCTGGCGAAAGTGCGCCCTTACCCGTACTGATGTGGGCCTATCCGCAGGAGTTCAAAGATGCTGAAAAGGCGGGGCAGACCACCTCCAGCCCCCACCAGTTTACCCGAATATCCCCCCTGAGTCCCCTACCCTTCCTGGCGGCGGGCATGGCCATATTCGATGACTTTGCCATGCCGATTGTTGGTGAGGGAGATGTAGAGCCGAACGAGACCTTTATTGAGCAAGTCCAGATGAACGCGAAAGCAGCGGTAGATCGGCTGGTTGAAATGGGGGTCGCTGACCCCAAACGAATCTACGTCGGTGGGCACAGTTACGGTGCCTTCATGACGGCGCACCTGCTGGCCCACACCGATTTGTTTGCCGGCGGTATTGCTCGCTCCGGCGCCTATAACCGGACCTTGACGCCCTTCGGCTTTCAGGCAGAGGAACGTTCTTTTTGGGAAGTACCGGATACGTACATAAAGCTGTCTCCTTTTGTCCATGCCGACAAAATCAACGCCCCGTTGCTGCTCATTCATGGTGAGGAAGACGCCAATTCTGGCACTTATCCCGTGCAGTCAAAGCGCCTCTTCGCGGCGCTGAACTCGTTGGGTAAAACGGCGCGGTTGTGCTTGTTGCCCTATGAGGATCACTCTTACGCGGCGGAGGAGTCGATCTTGCACATGTTGTGGGAGATGGAGAAGTGGATGGGTTAGTACTATTGGTACTTTGGTCTGTTGGTCTATTGGGATTCCACCAAGATGACCACCCGCCGGTTCGCCGCACGTCCTTCGGCCGTAGCATTATCAAAAGCGGGTTGGTCTTCTCCGGCTCCTACCACCTTGAATTGCAGGGTCAGCTTCGCTTTTCCAGTCAGCTTTACAACCAGGTACTGCCTGACTTTTTCAGCCCGAAGAAGCGATAATTTTTCATTATACTGTTCATTTCCTAGGTCGTCGGTATGGCCAGTAATGGTGACCACGCTTCCGGAGAGCAGGTTCAGTTGGGCGGCTAGGGAATCCAACCGGTTAAAGGCCTCCCTCCGGATGTCCGATTGACCGAAGGCGAACAGGGCATTGGCGGACAGACTGATTTCGGTGGGACCGCAAGTATTGACTTCACCAAGATACCGTGCCTTCAGCGCCAGGCCCATCAGCGGCTGGTACGCATTGTAGTACCATACCCGGACTGGATAAGTGCCTGGTTGTAACGCCTGGGTATCACGCTCCACCCGCCATTGATGCGGCCGGTCATTGTCAATCGACAGCGAATCGTTGATCCACAGGCGGGAACCGTCGTCGCTGGCCAAACTGAATTCGTAGCAGCCGGCGGTATCGATAGAAAGTTGGGAATTGAGGAGGAAGGCGAAGCGGTCCACCAGGCCGACACCGGGGAAATTTTCTTCGGTATTCCGGGGCAGGAAATTGAGCTGTGGAAAAGAGATTTGCCCGACGATGCTGTCAGCAGATACCGGGCGATCCGGAAAACCGTACCGAATTGTTTTTTCGGGAAGTTTTAGCAGGTCTCCGGTAAAGGCAGTGAAGGATTGGGCGCGGCCGCAGGTGCAGAAGAAAAGGATTAGGAGCAGGGTTGCGGAGCAACGGTCCATTGGTGGTAATTAGGTGGTTAAAATTCTGAAAACAGGGTCTCAATTAGTAACTGGCTCCTCCGTTAAATATTTCCTTTCCACCCCGCTAACTTTTCATTTTGTGTTCATCAGCCTGAAGGTTGCCGAATACTCGCTGCCATCAACCGTCCTGTGCACCTGCGGCCGCGCCAAATTCCTTGGTAAGGCGCCTTAAAATTGCTCCACTTCGACGAAACCCGTCCAAAGGTGTACACCCAAAGACCAAGCACTCGTATATTACGGCCGCTAAGCAACAATTTTCGTGCTTTAGCATTATACTACCTCAGCCTTAACTGCCCACCACCACAAGAATTCCGGGCATCCTACCAACTTTAGATAATAAAATCAAGACCATGGTTTCTACCCTTTCTACAACGTCCAATACGGAACAACTGGAGATGATCCGGCAAAGTGCCCGTGATTTTGCTGAAGCTCGCATCCGTCCGGATTTCATGGATTGGGACGAAAGAGAACACTTTCCCCGCGAACTATTTACGGAGATGGGTGACTATGGTTTCCTGGGCGTACTCGTCCCTGATGAATATGGAGGTACGGGGCTCGGCTACGCAGAGTACATTACCATTATTGACGAAATCTCCCAGGTATGTGGCTCCATCGGCCTGAGCGTCGCGGCGCACAATAGCCTTTGCACCAACCATATTCTGACGTTCGGCAGCGAAGCTCAAAAAGCCAAATACCTACCTAAATTAGCCAGCGGAGAGCACATCGGTGCCTGGGGGTTGACGGAGCCCAACACCGGTTCTGATGCTGGCCGCATGCGGACTGTGGCTGAAAAGCAGGCAGATGGCAGCTGGATATTGAACGGGGCCAAGAACTTTATCACCCACGGTCTTAGTGGAGAAGTTGCCGTCGTCATTGTCCGTACGGGCGAATTGCTTGACAGCCACGGGATGACCGCCTTCATCGTTGAGCGAACGGACAAAGGGTTCCGTGGCGGCAAAAAAGAAAGCAAACTGGGTATGCGCGCCAGTGAAACTGCTGAAATGATCTTCGAAGACTGTCATCTCCCCGCTGACCGGGTGCTTGGCGAAGTCGGCGAAGGCTTCATTCAAAGCATGAAGATTCTCGACGGCGGTCGCATCAGCATCGCTGCACTGAGCCTTGGAATTGCCAGAGGTGCCTTCAACGCTGCGTTGAATTACAGCAAAGAGCGGGAACAATTCGGTAAGGCCATCAGTAAATTCCAGGCCATTTCTTTCAAATTGGCCGACATGGCCACTGAACTGGAAGCTGCCGAGCTGCTCGTCCGCGAAGCCGGACGACTAAAAGATGCTCACCTTCCAGTAACTAAAGTATCCGCCATGGCCAAGCTCTTCGCTAGCGAAGTGGCCGTCCGCTGTGCCAACGAAGGTGTTCAAATTTTTGGAGGCTACGGATTCACCAAAGAATTCCCTGCTGAAAAATTCTACCGCGATTGCAAGTTGCTCACCATTGGTGAAGGAACTTCTGAAATCCAGAAGCTGGTGATAAGCCGGTCGTTGTTGAGGTAGGTTGCAGGTTGCAGGTTGCAGGTTGCAGGTTGCAGGTTGCAGGTTGCAGGNAGGTTGCAGGTTGCAGGTTGCAGGTTGCAGGTTGCAGGTTGCAGGTTGCAGGAAAAAAATGGCCAAAGGCCAATCGACCAAGTTTTCAGCGCACTCTTTTCGCTTTCATTGACATTTTCAGTATGGTTTTGCCCTTACGAGCGGAGCGGGCTGCCTCATGCGGTAGCTGCAACCCGCGGCGGGAGCGCAAGTGACCTTGCAACCTGCAACTTGCAACCTGCAACTTGTAACGGAAGCGAAAGCGCCCTCTGCAACATGTTCCGTATCTTGCAGCCGTATGTCAGACTACCCAATTTTGGCCGTTCTTCGTGTCCTGCGCTTCCCCAATCTTTTGGTGGTAGCAGCGACCCAGCTACTGATAAGTTACCGTATCCTGTTGCCTGCTTTTGAAGCGGAAAGCATCTCAAGTACCCTGACTGTCTGGAAACTGGTAGAGCTTATTACTGTAACCCTCCTTATCACTGCCTCGGGGTACCTCATCAACGACATTCAAGACGTAAATACCGACCGCATTAACCGGCCAGGGACCAATCCTGTGGCACAACTCGGAAAGGAGACCGTCATGTGGTTTTACGCCGTATGCCTGCTCGGAGGTTTTCTGGTGAGTCAGCTACTGGCCTATCGGCTGGAAGAACGTCATCTCTTGTGGATTTTCCCCTTAGCTGCCGGTATGCTGGCCATCTACAGCATTGGTATGAAGCGCGTACCGGTGTTGGGCAACGCCCTGGTTGCGGCCTACTGTGCCGGAGTACCGGGCATCGTACTATTATCCGAGCGTAATGCTGTACAGCAGTTGATTGCCGCCAACCCGGAATTAGGCAGTAACGCGCTTAGGGTTTCTGTCCTGTTTATGATTTTCGCCTTTGTCGCCACCCTACTGCGGGAGTTGGTAAAAGACCTCGAAGACATTCGCGGAGACCGTGAAGTAGGTCGGAGAACCATCCCCGTAATGTGGGGCATCTCCCTAAGCAGAAAACTTGGTATTTTGCTAGGCCTGATGGTCATCGTTGCCATTCTAAGTCCGATATTCCTGGGTTGGCCCGCTTTTCTTGAGCCGCCCATGCTGGTATGTATCGGAGTGCTGTTACTTGGTTTGCTGTACATTCTGTTCCAACTGGCCAGGGCCAGGGAGCAGACCGACTACCACCGGTTGAGTACACAGCTGAAAGTGTTTTTGCTGGGGGGGCTGGGGTTGTTGGCTTTTTTTTAAGGGCCAATGGAATGATGGGAAAAAACTCAACCAGTCCTTCTGCTTAAGTATATTTGATCGAACCTGATATTTTTACCCCGTACTTCTACGGAAGTACATTTGACCAGGCAAAACCCAACAGTAAATCACTAACCCGTACTTCTACGGAAGTACATTTGACCAGGCAAAACCCAACAACAAATCGCCAACCCGTACTTCTACGGAAGTACCCCACTATATCCCTCGAGTGAAATCCATCACCTGCAAAATCGATAACGGAGGCATCTACTACAGAAACGGTGGCTGTATTCCCTGGACCGCGACTAACCTCCCCGATGGCACCTTTCGCTTCCGTGAAAACGAGGTGTTTTTCTGGCGATTGGCCGGGAGGCCAACCATTTTGTTCTTGAATTGCTGGACTCTCACGCGACCTACATCTGGTCCATTCCCAAGTTTTGGGAATCTCTGGATGACCAGTACCGCGCCGTAGAAAAGGAAATAGCTGCTATCGGCCAGATTGGGCGGAGCCAGTATAGGCGTGCGCTGCATTTTGAGCACGAGTTTTGGTACGTGGTTCACGAGGCAGCGGAAAGCGGTGTGATGGATGGTTTTCCGAGATGGAAGAACCGGTTATTGGAGGGGATTTGCTGACGGTTAGTCACAGCCAATATCCCGGCGGGCAGATGCATCATTATTTGGGAAGCACTGCCCCGAAAGTAATGCACCAGGTTCGTATCGGCGCAAACTACTGTCATCCAGACCGCTGCTGAGGAACGTTGTCAGGTCATCAATTTCCGCTTCGGTCAACGCCAGGGGAACGAAACTGGCGGGCATTGCACGCGCCGTCACCCGTGGGTTTTCAACCTCGGCATTATTTTTATAAGCGACCACCGCCCGTAAATTCCGGAAGCTGGCACCATGCCCATAAAAGGGGCTTCTGCGTAAGCTGTAAAGCTGGGGCACCTTGAATTTATAGTCATCTTCCGCGTTACCGGTAAAGCCACCCCTACCCTTATTTTCTCCGTTGTCTACCGAAGTTCCAAAAGTGGGCTCCGGGCAGTCGACCAAATCTGACATACCCTGAGCATGAAATGTCATACTATTGAGCGCAGGTCCGGAATGACAACTTACGCAATCAGCTTTGCCGAAAAAGAGCAGGGCTCCACGAATTTCTTCCATCGTGAGTGCATTAGAATTACCGCGCAACCAAAGCTGAAACGGTGCACGGTTAGACAATAAAGTGCGCTCAAAGGCTGCAATGGCCAAGCCTGCGTGCACCTTGTTATAGCGTACCTCCCTTGGGATATCAGGAAAGGTCAGGTCAAAAAGTGTTTCGTAGCCCAATTCAGCAGCCAGCTCTGACGTCATATTGAGACGATGCACCCCAAGGCCCGCAATAGCCTGAGTTTCCAGTCCCTGAAAGCCAAGAAAATTATTCGCGATGGGAGTACCGGCTCGCCAGGAAGCCTCTGTTCCTTCATTGACCCCGGTAGCACCAAATTGTCCGTTCCACAGCATAACTTCCTGGTAAGCACCATTCATTGCCGTTGGCGTTCGTATTGGCTGTACGTCCAGACTATCCGGATTGGACAAAGTCGCTACCATACGGCGTTCACCGTTGAAACCAAACCCTTCTCCCCCATCGCCAATTCCCTGGAAAGTACCCGCTTGAAAACCCGCGCCAGCAAAATGGCAACTGGCACAACTATACGTCTTGAGTCCTCCGGCAGTTATCGCCTCCGTTGCAATACCAGTTTCGTGAAAGAGCAGGCGCCCAAGTTCCACTTTTTCCGGAGTGAGTGGGTTACGAGGATCCTGTGGGATAGTCGCCAGGTCAGACTCGTCTGGCAACAGGAAAGATTGCCTGCCACCTAACTGATTTATCCGTTCCGCCAGTTGTCGCTCTTCGCTGAGCGCAAATGGCTCATCCATATTTTCACAGGCAGATAGGAAAAGTAAGGCCGCAACCATTGCGGCAAATTCGAAAAATTTCATGAGAATTTTATTGCAATAACCAATACACTACCGCAGGTCGTTTGCGGAATAAACAAAAGTACAAAATTTGTAAGTAGTTGAAAATATGCTCACAACCTCCCCCTGCACCCGCGGCCCCGCCCAACTCCTGATACAGCAGCTCCTGAAAATTAAAGCCAAACGACTGCAACTCATCCGTTATCCCCGGTAGTTGTCCGTTCATACGCCAATGGGTCATAGTCGATAAACTCCCTGCTATGAGCGGTCAGGCTATGAACTATTGACTACGGACTAAGGACTATAAACTATCTTCGCACGAAATTTAGCAGCATGTCAGTGACAAAAACCTATTCCGCAAAAGACGTTGAGTCCAAATGGTACGCCCACTGGTTGGAGAAGAATTATTTCCACAGTGAGCCGGATGACCGTGAAGCCTATACGATCGTGATTCCGCCACCTAACGTGACCGGGGTTTTGCACATGGGCCACATGCTGAATAATACGATCCAGGATATCCTGATCCGTAAAGCGCGGCTGGATGGTAAAAACGCTTGCTGGGTACCCGGCACCGACCACGCCAGTATTGCAACGGAAGCAAAGGTTGTTAAAAAGTTGCGCGAGCAGGGCATCAAGAAATCTGACCTGACCCGGGAGGAATTCATGAAGCACGCCTTCGCCTGGAAGGAAGAATACGGTGGTATCATCCTGAAACAATTGCAGGAACTCGGCGCCAGCTGTGACTGGGAACGAACGCGCTTCACGATGGAACCGTCTTTGTACGACGCCGTCATTAAGGTTTTCGTCAACCTCCACAAAAAGGGCCAGCTCTACCGTGGTCTGCGCATGACCAACTGGGACCCCGCTGCCCAAACGGTACTCTCCAACGAGGAAGTAATTCACACCGAAGAAAATAAAAACCTCTACCACGTTCGGTACAAAGTTGTCGGTACCGACGATGAGTACATCACCGTTGCGACCAGTCGCCCGGAAACCATCCCTGCCGATACTGCCCTGGCGGTACATCCGGATGATCCGCGCTACGCAAAGTACCACGGTCGTAAGGTCATCGTTCCCATCGCTAACCGCGAGGTTCCGATCATCACGGATGATTACGTTGCCCTGGATTTCGGTACGGGAGCCCTCAAGATCACCCCGGCCCACGACATGAACGACAACGCTTTGGGCGAGAAGTATGGCCTCGAAGTTATCGATCTGCTCAACGCCGACGGTACCCTCAACGAAAACGCCATTGAATTCGTCGGAATGGACCGCGACGATGCCCGCGTCGAGTTTGTTAAGCTGCTCAAGAAAACCGGCGACCTGCTGGAAACCAAGCAGTACCGCACCAGCGTCGGCCGCTCCGAACGGACCAACGCCGTCGTTGAACCTCGCCTGACAATGCAGTGGTTCCTGAAGATGGACGATATGGCGGCCACGGCGCTCCGCGCCGTAGAATCCGGCGACGTTAAGTTTCACCCCGAGAGCATGGTCAACATGTATCGGTCCTGGCTCAAGCCGGAAAACGCGCGCGACTGGCCGATCAGTCGCCAGCTTTGGTGGGGACAACGCATCCCGGCGTGGTACTACAACGACAACGTCTTTGTTGCCGAAACCGCAGAGGAGGCTTTGCTACAGGCCCAGCGCAAGTTGCCGTTGGAGAACCTTACGCTGGCCGACCTGAAGCAGGACGAAGACGTGCTCGACACCTGGTTCTCCAGCTGGCTGTGGCCAATCTCCGTTTTCGATGGCTTTAAAGACACTAAGGAACTTGAATATTACTACCCGACCAATGACCTGGTTACGGGCTGGGACATTATGTTCTTCTGGGTCGCGCGGATGGTTATGGCTGGGTATGAGTTCGCCCCGGAGCTGCTGGGCGAGGACTTCGTAAAAAAGAATGGCAAGATGCCATTTAAGAACGTCTACTTCACGGGCATGGTCCGTGATGAGAAGCGGCAGAAAATGTCGAAGAGCAAGGGTAATAGTCCCAACGCGCTCGAATTGCTAAAGACCTATGGTGCCGACGGCGTCCGCTTTGGCATGCTTTCCAGCGCCGCCGCCGGAAACGACATCGTTTTTGATGCACCGATGGTTGACGGCAAGGTCCTTGACCAGTCCGAACTATGTAACCAGGGCAAAAAATTCTGTAATAAGATATTCAATGCCAACCGCCTTATCCAGAGCTTTGAGGTTACCGACAGCCTTCCGAACCCGACGGCTATGTTGGCCGCTAAGTGGCTGGAGGCAAAGCTGAACCATACCATCGTTGAAGTTGACCGGATGCTCGCTGAGTACCGTGTTAATGAGGCCATGATGACGCTCTATAAATTTATCTGGGGTGACTTCTGCTCCTGGTACCTGGAAGCCATTAAGCCCGGGGAAGGCGAGGCCATTAGCCAACAGACCTACGAGGCGACCATCTCTGCCTTCGAGCGAATGATGACGCTGCTGCACCCCTTCATGCCCTTCATTACGGAGGAAGTTTGGCACGATCTGCGCGACCGTAAGGAAGGCGAAGACTGTGTCGTTTCCAGCTGGCCGAAGGCTGCTACTTATAACGCCGACATCGTCAAATCCTTCACGCTCTTACAGGACACCGTTTCCAGCATCCGTGACATCCGAAACCAACGCAAAGTCGGGAAGCGGGAGCCGTTGGCCTTGTACGTGAACCAAAGCGCTTCAAGTGAACAGCTTTTAGGCGCGAACGCAGGTGCCGTGGAATTCCTTAGAAAAGCAGGCGCCCTTAAGTCCGTTGAACTGACGACGGAAGCACCGGCCAATGCCCTGCCCTTCCTCATCGGTAACGATAAGGCTTACCTGGTCCTCAACGAAATCATCGACGTGGAGGCGGAGAACGCCAAGATCAACGAAGAGATCAGCCGCCTCGAAGGTCAGCTGAAAGGCGTGACCAAAAAGCTGGCCAATGAGCGGTTCGTCGCCAATGCCCCCGACGCCGTAGTGGCGCTGGAGAAGAAGAAGATGGCGGACTGGACGGCTAAGGTGGAGAGTTTGCGGGCCATGTTGGGGTAGAGGCCGAAGCCGCTGTTACTCCACACACAACCGATCAACCTTCAAGTAGTCCTGTTAAAGGAAATAGTCGGACAGGCCAGGCTTGGCCGCAGCAGGATACATAGAGATGCACTGCTTCCTCTACCTTCCCCATGCACCTGCGTGCCGTCGCCCGTATATTCCTATTATTCAGGGCCTCAACATGGCCTCTACCTTCCCCCGCTCTTCCTCCCAATACTTCAGAATCGAAAGTAGTCTCTCTGGACGAGCAGCAAACTCGCGCTTGGTCACTTCAATGCCTTGTTCAATGGTTTGCAAAGCCTGTACCTGCTGCCCAAGGTGTACGTAGGCTTCCATCAGCATCCGGTACGGATAGTACCCCTTATCCACCCGCTGTAGCTGGTGGATTATGTCCGGTGCCTTTTCATCTCCCCGCCGGGTAAAAAGCAGGTACCTGGCCGCCTGAAAATAAGGGTCAGAAATTTTGACCAGCGGCGCTGCCAACAGGCTGTCGATGTACGCCATGGCCAATTCCTCCGTTCTGGTTTCAATCGGGACACTGACCTGAACATCGGTCCAGGAAAGGTACATTCGGGCATTTTCGGGGCTGATGTCAAGGTCGATGGAAAAAGCGTCGTAAAAACGCCCTGCTTTAGCAGCTGGCACCTTGACTTCAGCTATATTCTTAGTCTCGTCGTATTCTACAAAACCGAACTCATCTCCGTTTGTGTTCAACAGCAGGGTCCATTCCTTTGGGCCAGGGACGACCAACAATCCGTAGGTGCCGGCCGGGACGGCCTGCCCACCAAAAGAAACCGCGCGGCTAAAATTAATTCTGGTGCCCGATGCCCCGGTCTGCCAACGTTCATTCCAGGGAACAAGGCCACCAAATATCTTCCTTCCCCGCGAAGCGGGGCGGTCGTAATCGATGATAACCTTAGTGTTTCCCACGACCTGTTCTAAATGAGCGGGTGGGCTGAAGGGTGTAAATTGGGCAGAGAGTTGGGTACCCGCCCACAGGAAAAGGGAGAAAAGTAGCGTGACTGCTTTCATGGTATTGGATTTATTAACAGGGTAAATCAAGCGTTGAAGGGCCCGGTGGGAATCACCAAAAGCTTCTTATTTTATGGTGGTTGGGCGGGGGGAAGAATTTAACACCCCGACTGCAAGCCAACGACCCAACCACGCGATATCTCCATAATGGAGCCGATGGGCAGGTCCGAAGGCAGTTCCGGGCTGTACCCGCCCCACAAAGCCTCAGGCAGGCTCTTATATCCGACCACGGGTACCTTGAAGATTTGTTTCTCCCAGTTCTTTCCGTCACTACTACGAATCATCCCGCCACCAATGATGCGGGCGTAGAGGTAGTCTTCGTGAGAAATCAACTGAGTAATTGTTCTTTCGGTGTAGACTGAAGACCAAGTGGGCACGTCATTATTCAGTACACCCATGCCGTTTTGGCGGGCGGCAAAAAGTTGACCGTTGTGCAGGGCCAGGCCGTTGATCTGCGTGATTTCTCCGCTTCGGCGCCAGGTCTCTCCACCATCGGCAGAGCGGAAGATGCCCGAATCAGTACCAGCGATGAGTTGGCCTTCGTGGAACAACAGCGCCCGGACAGCCCCACCTTTTATGTTGAAAATTGGGTGCCGCCAGTGCAGTCCGCCATCCCGGGACACGTAAACACCCTTTTCATAAGTCCCCAATACTAAGACCTTTCCTTTTGCCGCCAATGAAGTGGCGAAAACCTCACTGGGCAGCCCTTGGTTGCGAGCTTGCCAGGTGTTTGTTCCTGCAGGCAAGACGTAGATGCCCTTCCCACTTGTGGCCAGAAGGAGGTCCCCTTCATGCTCAAGGATGGTGCGTGGATTAGTGTTATCGGGCAATCCATCGGCAAAACCAGCCCAATTCGCACCCCAGTCGGTACTTAAGTATAGGTTAGGCAGCGTTTTGGGGTCAGTAACTTCCACTTCGGAGGTTACCGTAGAAGTTTCAGTAGCAGGAACGACAACATCGGCAGGTGCAGAAGTCATTATGGCTAAAAAGAAGAGTATGTAGTACATGGCAGTTATTTTTCTGCAAGGTACCGGCAAGCGCCAGGTAGCAGTGAAAATGAATGTAAAAGGATGTAAAGGCCACGTAAAACCACTGCTAAGGCAGGTTTTACACCGTACTTTTGTAGTGATGCGAAATTGGTTATTAAGGTGGTCTCCGGCTTTGGGCCTGGTTTTGGTGTTAGTAACACTGACCAGTACACTTGCGCCCACTGCCCCCGTGGGCGGGCATCCACAAGGTTCTCTTGCCCTGCGCCAAATCGGGCACGATTATCTGTCTGGCCTGGGAGACCATAGCAGCACGATCCCGGCAGTTGTCCATCGGCCAGATGGAAGTTTATTCCTCCAATTGGAACGTCATCTGGATTACGACACCATCAGTGCGATCACGGCCAAAGTCTTCGCCCACTTCAATATTACCGACAGTTATACGCTCTCCTTGGAGGATTGCGAGACTGGCGAGGTATTTCTTGGCGGATTCTGGAAAGGAACTAAAGGCTTAGAACTGTCAGCTACCGGCCTGGAAATTGCCTGTGCCGAGCGCGACCAACCGATCCGATGTGCCAGCTTGAGCATCTCCTTTCCTCCACCAGCTGCTCCCCTGTCCGGCCCCCTCCCCTGGCTTCTTTTGGGTTTAGGTTGCCTGTTAATGATCGCTGGCCCTACCTGGCAACGCCTCCAGGCCGAGCCCACAACGACTACCCCGGAGGCAGCAGAAGTGATGCCGGTTTCGGACCATCAGAAACTCGGCAATAATTGCTCTTTCAGCCTCGCGGATCAATCCCTGGAAGTTGGGGACGTTTCGCACGAATTAACCTACCGGGAAGCCAAACTTTTTAGTTTTCTGGCTACTAACACCAACCAGGTACTGGACCGGGAAACCATCCACGATGCCGTTTGGGGAGAGGAAGGCATTATGGTAGGGCGTAGTCTTGATGTTTTCATTTCCCGGCTACGGAAAAAGATAAGCGGAGCTAAAGGCCTGGAGATCCAGACGGTGCACGGTATTGGGTATCGGTTGCGGACTACCTGAAAAGTATTGTAATCGTAGCCCCCGACAACTCGAAAACTCAACAACTCGACAACTCGAGTTACCAATCTTCCGCAAACGCCTTATTAAAGATATTTTCATTGATCTGATCGAGGATTTCCTCAATGGCTTCATCCTGTACGGAGGCCAGTGTTTGCGTTGCGGGGAAGTCGAAGAAATTAGAGAAGTTCTGCTTCCAGCCTTCCTCTTCCGGGTCACGCAGGTTTTTGTATTCGATGGCAACCACAATGGTCAGTCGGTTGAGTTTAGCGAAGGCGGCCGTTTCATTACCTGGACTGGCACCCTCGGCGGAGACGCGAAAGTCCACCAGCGTCCCCTTCATCTCGATGTCCGGGTTGTCCTCCGTTATGAGCAGGCGGGCCTCATCCCGCACTTTATCGCGCAGGCTCTCCGTCATATCGATGTATAAGGTTGGTGGTGCCCCCAGCGCATTGTCCGTAAATAAGGGAACATAAGCTCTCTCGACGCCCTCCGGGATGGAAATGCCACTGAGGGTGTAACACCCCGGTAACAGAGCGGCAAGCAAAAATAGGACGGGAAGCAAGGAAAGACGTCTAATATTCATAGGAAAGGCGAAGTTAGGCACTCAAGGTATCAACTAAACGCTGTTGGCTGGAAAAGCGTGGCCGGAGTCGGAGAATTTTAGGATTTCAGCAACAGGCAGGGTCGCTACGCTCCCGTTGCAGGAGTTTCAGGCTTATTTGCAGGTTGTGAGGGCTGTATTGCCTGCAACACAACCTTTGCAACGGGAGAAAAGCGACCTCTGTAACTCCTGCAACCAGCGCGCTTCGCTCCTGCAACTCTCAAGAGGAAAACCCTTCCGATCATTTGACCAGAAGGGTTGCTCCAAACATTCATTCTTTGGGACTCCATTATCCGACGGAAAAACCCGCAGGGTTAGAAGTAAATCCGCTGAGAAAAAATTCAACAAAAATCTAAATCTATAGGCTTTTAGGCTGCGCTGGTGCGCAGGGTTTCCATATCGCGGACCAGGATGCGGCCTCGATTGAAGTATATCAGGTTTTCCTTACGGAGTTCGTTGAGGACCAGCGTCACCGTCTGGCGGCTGGTACAGGTAATGTTGGCAATATCCTGGTGAGTAAGACTGTGCTTGAGCAACATCTCATAGCCTACCTGGCGACCGCGCTTGGTCACCACTTCATGGAGGAAATTGACGATGCGGCTACGCGCATCCTTAAAGATCAGGTTCTCCAACTTATTCTCTGCCGCCATCATACGCTGGCCGAAGAGGAACAGTACCTGCTGGCTAAGCTTGGAGTTGTTGGCCAGGATGCGCTGAAAATCAACCGTCCGGATAGTATAGTAGTGTACCTCTTCCTTTAAAGATTGGGCCGTTTCGGTCCGCTTGGCTTCGCCAACCAGGGCCAACTCACCAAAGATGGCCTCTGGGTGAATCAACTGCTTAATCACCTCCTTACCTTCACTGCTGTGCGTGCTGATCTTGACGGCACCCTTACTTAGAAGAAAAATATGCTCGCTGGTTTCTCCAGGCTGGTAAATTACGGAGTACCGGGGTTTTTTACGGCATTCCATCACCTCAGCGAGCTGGTTACGCTCAGTTTCGGTGAGGGCATCAAATAGGTCAAACTGGGAAAGCAACGTAATTTTAGCAGCGAGATTCATGAAGTAGGTTTTTATTGATAGTTCAAAATGCGTTTGGCGAATTGGCAAATTTACCCTTCATCCGCTTGCGCTTATACTAACGGGACACCAAAAAAGTGCCCTCCCCCCAAGGTGGCGGAAATTTATTTTGTTAAGACAAGAGTTGGTGGGCGCTGGGCGCCCGTAACTCGTTGCAGGGTCGCTGCGCTCCTGGTTGCAGGGTCGCTGCGCTCCTGGTTGCAGGGTCGCTGCGCTCCTGGTTGCAGGAGTTGCAGGAGTTGCAGGCATAACAGCCCGTCAACTGCAACTGGAGCGAAGCAACCCTGCAACCAGCGCTAGCGACCTGCAACCGGAACGAAGCGACCCAACGCCACCCGTTGCAAAGCCAGTATACTGAGCGCATCCCTGATTCGCCCATCCATCGTCATGGCGATGGCCTCGGCAAGCGGGACGCGGCGAAGGGTAAGATCTTCGGTATCCTCTGGTTCAGCGGCTTCCTGGGTCAGGCCTTTAGCCACATACGCTACACCATACTCATTGGTGACGGAGTTACTGAGATGGAACTCCATGATTTGGGTCCATTCCCTTGCCACCAACCCGGTTTCTTCTTTCAATTCCCGTTTGGCCGTCTCCAGCGGATCCGTATCGACCGGGCAACCGCCTTCTGGGATTTCCCACTCGTAACTCTCCAGTGCATAACGGTACTGGCCTACTAACCAGGTGTAGCCTTCGTCGTCGATTGGAACAATACCGATGGCATGGTTCTTGAATTTAACGAGACCATATATACCAGGGTTTCCCGCTGGATTGATGACCTCATGGTGCTCGATGCGAATCCACGCGTTTTCGTAAGGAACGGAGGTAGCTTTGGTCTTCCAGGGGTTTTTCATGGCTTATTGGTCTGTTGGTCTATTAGGGGATACGATTTCTTAGCCTGGTGTTGGGTGTCGGGGCTGACTATTTGGGCGCGGACGCAGGTGCCAGAGAAAAGACAATGGAGCATGGGCTGTTCCCCGCTAAAGGCGGGCAGGGCAAAGCAGTGGCTTTACCCGGGAAAACGCTCATCGCCGCAATCCAGCCATATGCCCCGGAACCCCACTACCCCCTTCGCCTTAGGGCTACCAGACCACAATCAGCAATTTATCAATACCCGGCCGGCCGAACCCGACCTCCATTAAGCCGCTCAAAAGCAGCCCCCATTTCCAACAAACGTCCTTCGGTATATGGCCGGCCGACAAACGTCAACCCTTTGGGTTCGCCTTCGGCGGTATAGCCCATGGGGACGGTCAGGCAAGGATATTGCGCCACGGCGGCTGCGCCAGCGCCGTAATTATTGATGGAGAGGATCGCGTCCAGCTTAAATTCCCGCATCGGTGCTTCGAGGAAACGCTTGCCTTCATCGTGAAGTCGTTTTTTCAGGGTGGTATATTCTTCGGGGCTAAGGTCGAGGTCGAGGATACCGGAGAAGCGGCCCTGTCCGTAGGGGATGCGGACGAGGGTGTCCTTCAGGTTATAGTCAACGATGTCGGCTACATTGGCGACCTTAAGGCTTTTGTCGCCGAAGTTTTTGATGTAGGCGGGAAGATCCTTGGCCATGTCAGCACTTAGAAAATTTCCAAAGCCATCGAAGTCGACGTCAATGGGCTCAAACTCGAAGAGTTCCGCCCCTGCCGCCCGCAGTTTGGCGATGGCCGCTGCGTATTCTCCGTCTTCCAGGTAGTTTTTATTGACCCCCAGCCGAAGGCCTTTTACCGATGACTCTTTGAGTACCTCCCAGAAATTTACTACCTGAGGGCTGCCAACGTTGGAAGTTTCGGCGCCTTTCTTACCCTTCATGGCCGACAATAAGATGGCATTGTCCAGTACGCTGCGCGTCATTGGCCCGGGCGTATCCAGCGTGCTCGAAATAGGCACGATGCCATCCTGGCTAAGTACGCCAATAGTAGGTTTAAGTCCCACTAAAGAGCTTTGGCTGGAAGGGGACAGAATGGACCCTGAGGTTTCTGTTCCCACCGCAGCGGCGGCGTAGCCCGCCGCCATGGCCGCTCCGCTTCCTGAACTGGAGCCACCGGTATCGAATTGCTTCCGCCCGTAGGCATTCAGTGTTTGTCCGCCCACGGCACTGTAGCCGTTGGGGCAACCCAGGCAAAGGTAGTTTGCCCATTCACTCAGGTTCGTCTTTCCGAGAATAATGCCTCCTTTTTCCTTGATACTTTTGGTGATAAAAGCATCTTCCGTCCGGTTATTCTGGAATACCTGCGCACCGGCAGTGGTGGGTATTCCCGCAAAATTCACGTTATCCTTCAGTAATACGGGCATACCGTATATCGGATGGCTCGAAGTGGTGCGGGTCTCATCCAATTTTCGGGCCCGGGCAACGGCGTCAGGGTTTATCGAAATAATGGCATTGAGGTACTTTTCTTTATCATTTTCGAATAAGGAAATACGGTATAAATACCATTGGGTGAGTTTCTCGTAGGACAGTTTACCTTCCTCAACATGCTTCTGCATGGTGAAAATATCCTGATCCAATATCAATGGTTTTAATTGCTCGTAATCCGAAGCTGTGAAACCTTTAAGTTGTGGAGTGATGCTCTTCCACAAAGTGTTTTTGTCCATTACCCTGGACTGCAGCAACTTGTACCGGAGTCGGGAAGAAGGATGATCAGCATTTTCCGCCAATTCTGCAGCCTCGTCATATGGACTCCAGGAAATGGAGCGCTGGGATTGACAGCTGATCAGAAGGAACAGGAACACAAACAGGATGGAATATTTCATGGGGTAAATTTAATGGTAAGAGATCATTCTTTCATCTGAAACTTCTTTTACTTGCGCAGGCGCAAAAGTTTGATGGTCTTTTAAAATGCGGTCTGGCACGCAATTCGATGCATCGGATGCAGGGTGGTTTGAATTTGTCTCTACGCACCCAAAGTCGCCTCTCCCTCGGTCCCTCTCTCCCGGAGCTACCCTCCCTGCACCTGCGTCCGCGCCCGCTCCTTCATAGGACCAATAGATGGAGCCACTAAGCGCACCAGCGAGGCTGAAGCTTATGGGGCGTAAACCAAATTGTCGCACTGACCCGGCGTAAGTACTCCAGTGCAAGCGCGACGATTTGGTTTACGCCCAGCTTCTGCGGGAATGTCCTGAATGGTTGCCCACCATCCACTATCTTCGCCCACAGTCAAACCTAATAGCTCTCCGTCACGTTACAACCCGACTTAGTGAGGGCATTAACGCTAGCAAAATGAAGTTCCAGCACCTTGATGCTGTTAGCGTAGTGCTGAACTTCATTTATAAAAGCACTGGACCCAAACCTTAATCGACCTGGCAACGCATGCTCATAGATACATTCTTATTTCATTTTGGGCGATATGTCTTGCTGCTCAAATCTGCCGTGGCCAAACCGGAGCGGTTCTCAATGTATTACAAGGAAACGATACGGCAAATGGACGCCATTGGCGTTGGTTCCGTCTTCATCGTTCTGCTGATCTCCGTTTTCATTGGGATGGTAACGGCCGTTCAGTTTGCCGACCAGTTGGGCGACAGCTTCATCCCCGCCTACTACATTGGTTACATTGTTCGGGACATCACCATCATCGAGATGGCTCCCACCATCACTTGTCTGGTGCTGGCGGGTAAGGTAGGTTCCAACCTTGCCGCCGAGATCGGCGGCATGCGCCAAAAGGAACACATCGACGCCATGGAGATCATGGGCGTCAACACCGCTGCGTACCTGATCATGCCCAAACTGGTGGCCGCAGTGGTGGTTATTCCACTGCTGGTAGCCATCTCGGCCTTCGTCAGCATCATCGGTGGCTACGTCGCTACCGTGCTACCTGGAGACCTTTCCCATACGGAGTACGTGCTGGGGCTACGGACTTTCTTCGTCCCCCGCTACGTGTTCATGATGTTCGTCAAGGCCGCAGTTTTTGCCTTCCTGCTCACTTCCATCAGCTGTTACCTCGGCTATTATGTGAAGGGCGGCAGCATCGAACTGGGTGAGGCCAGCACCAATGCGGTGGTTGTCTCCAACGTCCTGATCCTGCTCTTCGACTTCATCATTGCCCTGTTGCTTACTTAATCCCTCTCGCATGATTCGTACCGAAAACATCGAAAAATCGTTCGGGGATAACTACGTCCTCAAAGGCATCAGCACTGAGTTCTTTGCAGGCAAGCCCAACCTCATCATCGGTAGTTCCGGTGCAGGGAAAACGGTATTACTCAAACTGCTGATCGGTTTGTTCAAGCCCGACTCGGGCAAAGTGTTCTACGGAGACACCGATATCTTCAGCCTCGAAGCAAAGGAACTCCGGGCCATCCGGATGCGCATCGGGATGCTCTTTCAGGGTAACGCCCTTTTTGATTCCATGACCGTAGGCGAAAACATCCGTTTCCCGATGGATATGTTTACCCGGCGCACTTTGAAAGAAAAGACGATGCGGGTCGACGAATGCCTCGAAATGGTCAACATGGAAGGCATTAATGATCGCTATCCTTCAGAGGTTTCCGGCGGCATGCAAAAACGCGTAGGCATTGCACGCTCCATGGTACTGGAACCAGACTATCTATTCTGTGATGAGCCCAACTCCGGCCTCGATCCCCAGACGTCCATCCTGATCGATGAACTGATCTGTGACCTCACCACCCGCAATAACATCACCACCGTCATCAATACCCACGACATGAATTCCGTTATGGGTATTGGAGAGAACATCATCCTGATGAAAGATGGCCACGTAGCCTGGCGGGGAGATAAAACTCAGGTACTCGAAAGCGATAACCAGGTCCTGGAAGATTTCATTTTTGCCAGTCCGTTCCTGCGGCGCTTGCGGGCGGATGCGCTTAAGCTGCGGCACTCGGAGGAGTAGGGGGATTCGCTGCGCTCATGTTGCAGGATTCGCTAACGCTCATGTTGCGGGATTCGCTGCGCTCATGTTGCGGGATTCGCTGCGCTCATGTTGCGGGATTCGCTGCGCTCATGTTGCGGGATTCGCTGCGCTCATGTTGCAGGATTCGCTGCGCTCATGTTGCAGGATTCACTGCGCTCATGTTGCAAGGGTTGCAGGTGTTGCAGCGCTTGATAAGAGAACCTGCGGGTTGAGCGGGCTGCCTTGTGCGGCAGCTGCAACCTGCAACGGGAGCGAAGCGACCTCTGCAACAATGAACGCAGTGAGTGCCTGCAACCTGCAACGCGCCGAAGGCGCTCTGCAACCTACTTAATCTCCACCAATTCCCGATACCGCACCGTAACCTCCACCTTTCGGTTCAGGGCGCGCGCTGAGCTTCCTGGAAGTTCTCCCATTCCTTTGATACTGATTTCAGTGGCTTTTACCCCCGCTGTTTGTAAATGTACGCCTACTGCTTTTGCTCTGTTCTGGCTGAGGCGGACGTTGAGGGCTGTCGCACCGATATCATCCGTAAATCCGGTAACACTGATGCTTTGGATGTTTTTGTCTTTGATTTCATTGACAAAGATTTCCAGACCTTGAATTGCCCTGGGCGTCAGACTTGCATCTTCGAAGTTAAATCTAACGGTATAATTACGCTTGACTATTCGCGCCCGTCGCTGAATAGTATCCGGTTCAATGGTGTCCTGAGGTTCAGGAGCTGGCGGTTCGATGACCGGCGGCGGTGGCGGCTTAGCTTCGGCAGCCATAAACAGGTCTATTCGGTAAGGGGCGAGGTTATCCCAATCCGGGATGGCAAAATCTCTGGAATAAGGCAGGTAGTCTGGGTGGTCAACGGTGAGCGGCAGCGCCGCGTGCGCCGGTGCGCAGATGAAGAACCGACCTTCGTAATTCGTGTAATAGGTATTTCCTCCCGTAACCGGGACGGCCTGATTGATGATCGGTTCGCCGGTGAGGCTGTCGGTGATGAAGCCCGACACATAGGTTACTGGGTTGGAGCTGAGGCGATCGGACAATTTGAAGCCGTAGATATCAAGCTTTCCCCAACCGCCTGGCCGGTCACTGGCGACAAAGCCGGTTTTGCCGTCGGAACTGAGGTGAAAACCTAACTCCCGATGCGGGCCGTTGACGGGTGGGCCGAGGTTCAGCGCACTGGTAAAACGTTGCTGGCTGGAGTCCCACCAGCTGGCGAAAATGTCTTCGTCCCCCAGACTGTAGTGGCCCGTACTTGAGAAATAGAGGGTCTGCCCATCATTACTTAGAAAGGGAGCCTCTTCATCTTCGGGCGTATTAACGCCTTCTCCCAGGTTCCGGGGTTTTCCCCATGAGCCGTCCTCCTCTCGGTCACAGACGTAGATGTCTGTCCCGCCGAAGCCACCGGGACGGTTAGAGACAAAAAACAATTGTTGTTCGTCGCAGCTAATCGTTGCCTGGGTTTCCCAGTATCCAGGGGTACTGATGTAATCGGGCAAGGGCTCTACGTCCCTGATTTGGCCTTTGATCAACCAGCCGGCGTAGAGGTCACACTCGCGCACGGGGCGTCCACCCTTGGCAGTTTGGTCCTTATCTTCCTTACATAAGGTGAAATAAATACGCTCCCCATCCCGCACCAACGAGCAGGTGCCTTCAGGCTGGGTGGTATTGAACGTCCCAAAGCGGCTGGTGACAAACTCAGACTCCCTGTCCTTTCTTCTCCCAACCAGCAGATCTTCATCGCCCAACTCCCCCTGCCGGGTAAAAAGCACGCTGTTCATGTTATTGCTAAAAAAGGGAAAGTAATCGTTTTGACGGGTATTGATTGGGAACCCTAAGTTATAAAGTTCCGTCACGTTGATGAACTGGGTGCTGTCTCGGGTAATCTTGGCCGCTTTGATTTGTCCCGCCAGTTTTTTCAGGACCTTTTGTTCTTCCGCAGCTTCTTCTTCACCGTTGCGGCCAAAATCGTTGCGGTCCCGGGATTGCAACGCTTCGAACTTCTCGAAGTAATACAATGCAAGACTCGGCCTGGACATCTTGTAGTACATCTGCCCAAGTTGATAATAGAGGAGACGAGAGAAGGTAGAATCTTGCCTTAAGACCTGCTGATACGCTCTGGCTGCTCCCGTAAAATTACCCAGCAACTCCTCCGAAACGCCGAGAAAGCGCCGTGCGGCAACGTAGCCAGTATCTAATTGGACGGCTTCCTGAAAAGATTTTCTTGCTTTTTTGGGTTTGGCATCGAGTAGCGCCTTCACGCCGTCATCGAAGGCGGCGTTAGCGGCTGCGAAATCACTTCCTTTTTGAGCCGTCATTATGGCGGACAGCAGGCAAAACAGCAGAATCAGGGTGGTGGTGGCTCTCAGCATGGTGTGATGGGTAAGGAGATGACCACAAGATCGGGTTTACTCGAGGAACTCTCAAAAAAGCTTGGGCCCCACCGATGGCGGGGCCGCAAGATAAAATGAGTGCATTAGTAAACTATCGCCGCTAAGGTAGCACTTTTTGGAAAAAGTGTGTAGTTAGTGGTCATGAACCTCTGGTAACGATAGCTTTATGACCAGAATTTGAGGCTAAGAGCGTGTTCCGGGCGCGGCCGCAGGTGCAGAAAAAGGAGGGAAGGAGCAGAGATGATCGGGGCTTTTCATTGCTCCACTTACTTGCTTTGCACCTGCGACCGCGCCCAGGATGCGTTTACAAATATTTTGGTTCCTATTGTCCTGACAAAACCCAACCCGTACTTCTACGGAAGTACATCTGTGGATTTTGAAGGTTGTAAACCGCCACCCCGTACTTCTACGGAAGTACATGTGCCCTATTCGAATTTCCGCCGCCGCCCCACAAAACTAAGCCCAACAATATCCGTTATAAACCCGCCGCCTAAAGGTAGTTATCCGAAATACCTCCACACTAAGTGTATTCCCGGGTACTAATAATCTCTCCAATATGCATAAGCTCCTCCTCTTTTCGTTTTCTTGTTTCCTCCTGTTCACCGCCTGTAATGCGGTCCAGGACTCCTCCGAAAAAGCCTCCGCTGCTGTAGAAAAAAAGTCGGTGCCTGGCCACTTCAAAGGCGGACTGTATGAGTACTGGTATGAAGGAAAAGCCGAAATCAACACCTACGACTTAGAACAAGCACGTTATGGGGATTTACGCCAGGGGCAGGTCAGTATGATATTTGTCTCCGAAGACTTTCTTACCGACAAACAAGTCAAGAACGACAATTACAGCAACCCGAATTCAACGCCAATCATCAAGACCAATATGATCCGCCGGTTCGTGACCGGTATTTACGACTACTCAATAATGACCTCCGTTTTCACCCCCACCAAAACGGACGAGCAGCCACATACACTGAAGGTAACGACGAGTCTGCAAGACTGGTGCGGGCAAACCTTCACCCAACTCAATTACGCCGGAGGCGGCAACTGGGACCAGCAACTACGCTCTTACTTCGAAAAAGAAGGAGATACCAACCTCAGCCTGCCAGCAGACTTCCTCGAAGATGAAGTGTTCAACCGTATCCGTTCGGGCTGGGAAAACCTGCCTACCGGTGACTACCGCGTCATTCCTGCTACCAATTTCCTGCTGATGACTCACCAGCCCTATCAGGCCGCCAGGGCTACGATCAGTCTAAACGATTACACCGGAGACGATTACACCGGGACCGGCCTGAAAACCTACGTCATTGACTATGGCGGTCTCGGTCGAAAGCTGGAAGTTGTTTTCGACGCTTCCTCGCCCTACATTATTCGGGGTTGGGATGAAACTGCTCCCAGCCGCGGCAAAAGCCTGATCACTAAGGCACGCCTCAGTCACCAAAAGCGTGCCCCGTACTGGAACCAAAACGGTGTAAAAGACGAACCCCTCCGGGCCGATCTCGGACTGTAATGATTATTGTGACACACTACTGGACATTTTTGGCCCCCTCTCCGTTGAGCATTAGGCAAAACGCACCGGAGAGGGCGGGAGGCGAAGTTGAAAACCAAAAATGTCCCGTAGTAGCGGATTATTGATGTATAATTTCTTAATCTTGAACCCCGCCCCACTGATTTCTACCTCTTGAAGTACTGAACACACAATCCCGCCTCACCGTTACACCAAGCAATAACCTCCCGATACATGATTTCACGTTTTATCCTCTGCCTTTGCTTCCTGCTCGCGCTATGTTTCTCTGCTGCGCTGCCCGCCCAGGGGCTGCAACCTTACAACCCAAGTAAAGCGACCAACGGTATTATGATCGGCCTTGGAGGGAGTATCACCATCGGGTCAATGTTTCTGGACAAAAAGGTTACTCCGATGACTGAGTTGGAGGTGAAAAATCTGGACGTCAATAAGATATGGCCCATCGACCGTTTTTCTTTGCGCCACCTATCCTTTGAATCTGATGAGTTTACGGACAAATTGCTGCTAACGAGCTTCGCCAGCCCCTTCTTCTTGCTGCTCGACAAGACTGGGCGCGACAACTTTGACGATATGGCGATGATCGTCTTTCAGGGAGCCATGCTCAATTCTGCCCTGATCAACTTATCCAAGACCACCGCCAGGCGGCCCCGCCCCTACAACTATAACCCCGATGCACCGCTCGACATCAAGCTGCGAAAGTCAAGTCGCTACTCCTTTTACAGTGGCCACGTGGCCACTGCAGCCTACTTCAGCTTCACTACGGCACAGCTATACAACGATCTCCACCCCAACAGTAAAGCCCGGCCCTACATCTATGCCGCTGCAGCCCTTATCCCCGCCACAGTAGCCTACGGACGTATGCGGGCGGGGAAACACTTTTTTACCGATGTGCTGATTGGCTTTGCTGCCGGCACCGCGATTGCATTAACGGTGCCCGCTCTGCACCGCGCGGGAGGAGAATAAACGAATACGTGCCCGGGACCTCGTTGGCTGGCAACGTTAAAGTCACGTTACCATCTCTCATTGGCAACAGAAATCTACCGGTTAATCGGTTTCTTACCCTGATATGTCAGCCACACCCAATAAGATAGGTTGGCGCAGTGCCGCGGCCCTTGTATTGGCCAATATGATCGGTACGGGTGCTTTTACGACGCTGGGGCTCCAGCTGGAATGGATCTCAAATGGTCCTGTCCTTTTACTATTGTGGGCCATCGGGGGACTGGTAGCCTGGTGTGGTGCGGTTAGCTACGCAGAACTGGGTACCCGCCTGCCCCGATCAGGCGGAGAAACCCACTTTTTGGCGGAGATTTTCCACCCCTTACTCGGCTTCCTTAGCGGATGGGTCAGCCTTACCGTAGGTTTTGCTGCTGCGGTAGCCCTTAGTGCAATGGCCGTTGGCCATTACCTGGCGGCCTGGACGGGCTGGCACCCGCTCTGTACTGCCGCTGCCAGTATTGTCCTGTTGTCGCTCGCGCACAGTTTCGGCACCAAGCAATCAAGTACTCTGCAGAATACGCTCACGGCCATCAAACTTATGGTCGTACTGGCGCTAGGCTTAGCCGGGGCCTTACTGCCCGCCCCCGAAGGTGCGGTGGTTGACTGGTCTATCAATACCATGGAAGCCGTTTGGTCTCCCGGTGCAGCCGTAGCCATGATCAGTGTGTTCTATGCCTTCTCGGGTTGGAACGCCGCCGCCTACATCGTGGAAGAAATCCGTGAGCCTAACAAGAACCTGCCGCGTGCCCTCGTGGTGGGTACGCTGGTGGTCAGCGGGCTATTTCTACTGCTTCAGTATGGCTTTCTGCGGCAAGCCGGCAGTGCCGCACTTACCGGCCAAATTGATGTAGCGCAGATAGCTTCCGGAGCCATGTTTGGCGAGCAAGCGGGCCAGTTGGTCAGCGTGCTCATCGGAGTTTTACTGCTGACCGGTATTTCCGCCATGATCTGGATCGGTCCCCGGGTCGTAAGAGCTATGGGAGACAGCCACCAGCTGTGGCGCACCTTTGGAGAGCTAAGTAAAAATGGACTCCCCCTCCGGGCAACCTGGCTACAGGGAGGTATCAGCCTCTTTTTGGTTTTCACCTCCAGCTTCGAGCGGGTATTGATGTACAGTGGTTTTGTATTACAGCTTTTCACTTTCCTGGCGGTAGCCGGGCTTCTCATACTGCGGTTACGTTCGCGCAAAGACGCGGGTTACTCTTCTCCTTTGTACCCGGTTCCGCAAGTGATATTCCTGACTTTCAGCGCCTGGTCGTTGGCCTATCTGCTGAAGACACAGCCAACAGAAAGTTTGTTGGGCCTGCTGAATGTAGTGGCAGGATTAGCGGCGTACTATTTTGATGTCCGGGTTCCGAAGGCAAAGATATCCGGGTAAGATGACTGTGGTGATTCGGCAGAATCGTTGGAAAGAGCGCCAGTTCTTGTAACCGGAGACGAATCTGGTGGCGCGGACGCAGGGTGCAGTTTGAGGATAAAGGAGCAGGGTGAAACAAGCGCCGTTGAATTGATGACATGGTGCGCTACATCCATTCCCCCGGGAACGGTTATCTTTGCGGTCAAGAATTAAAATTCTCAAAATGTCTATCTCCCCCACTGCTCCCAAATCATTATTTCTGGTTGTTGGCCTGATCCTGATCGCAGCTGCAAGCCGCTTGCTCCCCCACCCTTCTAATTTTGTTCCCGTGGGTGCCATGGCACTGTTTGGGGCAGCTGCGCTGCCCAAGCGCTGGCTGGCCATCGTCGTCCCGGTGCTGGCTTTCTACCTGAGTGACCTCGTACTCAACAATACCCTGTACGCTGCTTATTTCGATGGTTTCTATTGGGGTGTTTCTTACTGGATGGTAGGGGCTATCGTCCTGATGGTTCTGCTGGGTATGGGCTTGCTGCGTAACCTTAAGTTTTCCTGGCTGCGCGTTGGCGGAGCCGCCGTAGGTGCCACATTGGTCTTCTTCCTCGTGACCAACTTTGGCACATGGGCCGGCGGTATGTTGTACCCCAAAACCGGCGCTGGGCTACTGGCCGCTTTCGCAGCCGGTTTACCGTTTCTGCTCAATAGCCTGCTCGCCAACTTAGTATTCAGCGGCCTCCTCTTCGGCGCAGCACGCTGGGCCGGCGTTCTTATGCCCCAGTCAACCAATGTATTGCAGGCTGAAACCATCGATGCGCACTAGACCCGGTGAGGTAGTGCCCCCTGCCCCTTTGTATTAGTTGTCCCTGGTGCTTAGTCCTGACCACTAAATCCTGAGTACTGTTCCCGGACTCCTGAATACTGGCCCCTGAAACCTGAATTCTGGAGACTGAATCCTAAATTCTGAGTCCTGCCCCCCTGAACCCTGAGTACTTAAAAATGCGACTCCGCCCCTCACTGACCCTGCTCTTTTTATTCGTCGTTTGCACCTGCGGCCGCGCCCAAATCGTGAACATAGAAGACAAACGAAAAGCCCTCGACAGTCTGGGCTGGTTCGGTCAGATAGACCTAAACGGCAGCCTCACCAAAAACAATAATACCGTTGTTACCGCAGGTGGTGGCCTGCGCCTCGACCGCCTCGGCAAAAAGGGAAATGTACTCTTCCTGAGCGACTACCGGCTCGTGCAGGTAAGTGGTAAAAATGCCCTCAATTCGGGATTTGCACACATTCGTTATGGCTACGAACCGAAGGACCGATGGCGCTGGGAAACTTTCGCCCAGGTGCAGTATAATGAGCAACTACGGCTGACTCTTCGCTTTTTGTCGGGGGCAGGCATTCGCCGCCGACTCTACAAAAACAAGGGCTCCAGAGCCTACCTCGGCATCCTGTACATGTATGAGTACGATGAGCTCGCAAATTCCGACATTTTTTACCGGGATCACCGTATGAGCAGCTACCTGACCTTCAACATCAAGTTGTCCAACAACCTGTCGTTGGCCAACACCACCTATTACCAACCCCGGCTGCCTGAATTTAACCTCGCCAGGGTATCCACCATCACTAATCTCGCACTCGCAGTAACCAACCGACTCCGGTTTACCACCAATTTTTCCCTGACGCACGATGCGCGCGTCGCGCGCGACCTGCCAGACATTCCGGCAACTACCTATAAATGGGTGAATGGCGTTAGGTGGGGGTTTTAATCAAGTTGTCGGGTTTTCCAGTTGTCAGGTTGTTCAGTTTTCTTGTTCTCCGATTGTCACCGCCGCACGAACACCGTGAGCGCTTCCTTGCGGCAGCGATAATGACAACTGTACCATTTGACTACTACTCGACTACCTGACCCTCTGACTCGCTGACTAACTTCTTCTTCCGCTTTTCCATATTCCGCGCTGCCCGCATCGAGCGCCATTCCTTACGCGCCAAAAAGAAGAGAAAAAAAGCGGGTACTCCCGGCGCAAAGGATTTTATTGTCACGTTCTCCGCACCATTGAGGTAGTAGTAAGCAGTCACCGCCAGAAAGGCAGAAAAAGCCAGCACGAATATCGAAAAAATGAGGAAGCTGACGAAGTGGCGATTGGAGGAACGAGGCACAGTTGTAGTCTTGTATTCTTGGAATCTAATTTACTTATCACAAAGTGGTTTGGGAAATCCCGTGGCGCTGAGCGCCTGCAAATCCTGCTGCTCTCAAGTCAACTGTATCCCGAACCTTTACGGCTTTGAGTATAGTCCCGAACAAGTCTGAACGAAGGAAAGATTTACGGGCAAGATTGCTTCAGGGTTGGCCCAACAATGTCGGCAGTAGACAGCCGATCCTCGTTATTTTTTGTCGTTGGCCGCAAGTTCCTTTTGTGGCGTCAGCGCTTCGATGGCGCGCCGGAGGAACCCCGGTACAATGGTATCGTGCGTATGCTGGATACGGTCAGGGTGGCTCAGGTCCTCGATCATTTGCAGCCACTTGTCGCGGCCGTGGTCAGCGATGACTTCCATTTTGATGTCCGGACGACTGAAATGCGCCAACATTCCTTCGGGATCGGCTTCCGGGTGAAACTGTACGCCTACTACTTCGGGGGACCAACGTACGCCCATCAGTGCCCGTTCCAGGTCAACATGCGGGCGAATCTTCTCCTTGGCCAGCAGCGTAGCGCCTACGGCCTCCAACTGTTTCTTATCAGGCTGAATAGCCTGAAAGTGGCGAAAATCTGCTGCGGTGAAAGGACTTTCCAATCCCTTGAAAATAGGATCTTTCTTACCGGCTTTGGTCTGATGAATGGGAAAGGTACCGAAGCTGATACTCATACGTTCTGTCACCTCCGCCAACTGAAAATGGTGAACCGCCATCTGAAAGCTGTGGCAGATGAAGAAAACGAATTTCTTCCGGTCGTTGGTCGCATTATGAGACATTATGCTGTCCAGCCAGTCTGTCCAGGTGCCATACCAGTCCCCGTCAACCTCCCGGGGATCACCTGGCCCGCCTGAGCTGATGAAAATATCATATTCCAGACTTGGCACTTTGCCGTCGACGCGGACATCGAAGACGTCGTAATCAACGCGGTCGGCGAACTGTTCCACAAGTTCGCGGATGCAGCGCATCCCCTGATTAGGGATACCATTATATAAATCAAGGATAGCAAGACGAAGACGGCTCATGTTCAGGGGGAATTTCGTGAGGTCGTAGAGTAGTTATGTGTAAGACGGTTAACCGCTGTTAAGGTAACCCGTACAGCAGAAAAGGTTTAATTTTAAAGTGTTAATACTGAAATCAATCACATAAGAAGCTACGCGACCAACCAAAAGTTGGGTTGATAACGCTGCAACGGATCATAACGCTGCTCTACACCTCAGCCAATACAGGCTCATTTACCGGTTCATCTTCAGCGGGCGCCGGTACCAGCGGGTACTCATGGCCCATATACCACAAGGATAATACCCCCAGCCCGGTAAATAAAGCAGCAACGCCGAAGACGCCCAACATTCCTATACCTAAAAATTCCTCGGAACTGTCTGGCAGCCCCTGCTGCCCCAGGTAATAGCTACTGCCGTTGTTGATAAAATGTATCAGGATTACCAGGCCCAGCGATCTGGTCCGATAGTAGACGTAACCGAGGGCAAAGCCGACGATAGAGGCAAAGAAAACGTGGACCGGGTGGAGGTGCATTGCTCCAAAGATCAAGCCGGAGAACAGGATGGCTTTGGTCGGAGATATTTTCCTTAAAAAACCACGCAGCACAACGCCCCGCAACAGTGCTTCTTCCAGAATCGGAGCCCCAAGCACTACCGCAATGGCCATCCCGATGCTTGGCACCATGGCCTCCTTCATCATCTCAACGAATCCCTCGTACATGGGAAGGTATTCGGCAATCATGGTGACGCCATTGGCCACCAGTAACGTACCGATGATCGCTAATATTCCCGGCATCAACCCAACGTTTTCAAAACCAAGGGTCCACTTCGGCTTACCAAGTTTACGCCATCCATAAATGATGCACAATACCAGCGGGAGCCCCATCGCGATGGGTGCAGTTTGCGAAATTGCTGCCTGAAGGTCACCTTGGTCCAATTCAATTCCTCCTTTAGCCATAGCAATCGCCACCGCGGGAATACTGCCGAGAATTGTGCCGCCGAAGTAAATAGCTACCAAAGCTAAAAGGTGTTTCCAATTAGGGAATGATGGATCGCGCATGACGTAGGGTTAAGTTTAGGGGGAAGATAAGGCGCGGCCGCGGGATGCAGGGAAAGTTGGAGCTTGTTGAGTACGAACCATTTTTACTGCTCTAAGGATCCTCTTTTAAGCCATGCACCAGCCATGACCTCCTCCTTTAAAGTAAAAGTCTTCATCTCCACGGTCGGAACGACCGCGTTCAAAAGCCGGATCAGCCGGGCGAACCACCGTTGGTCCGTCACCGCTGCGTACCGTGCCACCTTACGGAAAACTTTGTGTTCGTTCCAGAGCATGGTTCCCAAGGACCGCAGCCCGGCGTACCCCCTAAAGCCCCTTACGACCACCAGCAGCTGAAGTTTCCCAGCCGTGGCGTACTGTTGATCCAGCTGCCGGTAATAGCCCAACAGGTCCTTTCTGCTCAGGGTACCACTAACCTCGTATCGCAGGTATTTGCCAGTGGATGTGGTGATGTTTAACATAGTCCACTAATGGATGTTTCAGGAGCTTTGTTGATCAAAGGGAGGCCTTTATTAGGGGCGGGGGGTAAGCCCCGTACGTAATATCGGTGGTATCCGCCGTTCGCTTAGCGAACGAAAAATGCGGTTTCGGGGTGCAGATACGGACGGGGGCAAGCCCCGTACGTGTGGAACGAGTCGGTTAATTCCTGAAAGGATCCATTAGGTAGAAAGGCTACCCAACCAGTTTCTCCTGTAACTCCTCCAGTGGCACCCCTTTAGTTTCCGGCATCATCCGCCAAACGAAGATTAATTGAAGGAACATCATGAAAGCGAAGAAGGCGAATACCGGTGCGGTACCGATTTTGGTAAACAGTATCGGAACTAAAGACGGGATCGCAGCGGCCAGCACCCAGTGCACCGAGCTGCCAAAAGCCTGGCCCTTTGCCCGCAGGTGATCGGGAAAAATCTCGGCAATGAATACCCAAATGACGGTCCCCTGCCCAATAGCGTGTGCCGCAATAAAGAGAAAAAGGAACAGGGGTACGGCCATTCCCTGCCAGCCGAAGGAAAAAGCCATTGCCACCAGTGACAGAGAAACGATGTAGCCAACCGAACCGATGTACATTAATGTTTTGCGCCCAAAACGATCAATCAACGACAAGCCAATGAGCGTAAAGACCATATTCACCACCCCAACACCGATGCTGCTGAGTAAGGCGGAGCTTTGCTCTAATCCGGCCAGCTCGAAGATGCGGGGAGCATAATAGAGAAAGGCATTGATCCCGGAAAATTGATTGAAGAAAGCAATCAAAAACGCCAACATCAGCGGAAAGCGATAACGGGGACTAAAAATCGTCTCCTTCAGGGCCGTCGTTAACCGCTCTGCCTTCCAACGCTCAATCATTGCACCTGCGACCGCGCCCACATCTTTCACCAGACCTCCGCTTTGCTGAATCCGCTCCAGCACCGCCTTGGCCTCACTTTCCCTGCCCTGATTGAGTAGCCAGCGGGGACTGCGTGGTACCGTAAGCACCATCAGGGTATAAATGAACGCGGGAATTGCTTCCACGCCGATCATCCACCGCCAGGCATTCTCGCCCAACCCGCTCAGCAGGTAATTTGACAGGAAAGCAACCAGAATACCAAAGACAATATTGAACTGATAGAGGGCCACCAACTTCCCCCGGTCATTGGCTGGCGCAATCTCCGAAACGTAAGCCGGAGCGGCCACCGTGGAAGCACCAACGCCTAATCCCCCCAGAAAACGAAAAGCGGCAAACACCCAGGGGTCAGTCGCCATACTGGAACCAACCGCCGAAGCGAAATACAGTACACCAATCCAAAACAAGGTCTGCTTCCGCCCAATCTTATCCGTCGGTATTCCACCGAAGATCGCTCCCAGTACCGTTCCCCACAAAGCGGAGGCCATAATGACTACCCCGTGGAAAAATTCCCCGCGGGGCCACAGCGCTTCCAATGACTGGTCTGCGCCGGAGATGACCACGGTATCAAAACCAAAGAGAAAACCGGCCAATGCTACGGTTAGCGACCAAAAGAGTATTTTTTTATTGGGCATAGTTTGAATCGTTTAGAACGGTAAGCTAGGTTATAGGATTCAGAGTTCAGTATTTAGAATTCAGATTTTAGGAGGCAGGGATCAGGGATCAGGTATCTGTATGTAGTATTCGTGAGTTAGTATTCAGTGTTCAGGGATTAAATCTGAATCCTGGTTTCTGAATCCTGATCCCTGGTCACTGAACCCTAAATACGGAATCCTGATCCCTGAATACTGAATCCTACCCCACCAACCGATCAATCACCCGCCCGGCAACATCAGTAAGCCGGTAATCCCGCCCCTGAAAGGCGTAGGTAAACCGTTCATGGTCGAACCCCAACAAGTGGAGCATCGTGGCCTGTACGTCGTGTACGTGCGCACGGTCACGGACACCGGCGTAGCCTATGGCGTCCGTCTCGCCGTAGGTGATACCAGGACGTACTCCACCGCCAGCCATCCACATAGTAAAGGCCTCGCCGTGGTGGTCTCGTCCAAAAAATGGCATTGTTACCCCACCACGGTTTTCCCGCATGGGGGTTCGGCCAAACTCCCCTCCCCAAACAACGAGGGTGTCCTCCAACATCCCCCGTTGTTTAAGGTCCTTTAGCAACGCCGTCATCGGCCGGTCGATCCGTTGGCAGCGATCCCGCAGGCCATGTTGCAGGCTGGTACCTTTATTAGTACCGTGGTCATCCCATCCCCAATTGTACAACTGAATAAACCGGACGCCGGATTCCGCCAGCCGGCGGGCCAGCAAACAATCGTTGGCGAAACTCGACTTCCCCGGTTCCGTCCCGTAAAGCTCATGGATATACGCTGGTTCCTGACTGATGTCCATCACCTCCGGCACACTGACCTGCATCTTAAAGGCCATCTCGTACTGTTTAATCCTGGTTAGCGTCTCCGGGTCTCCCACCTGCTCGTACTGCTTTTGGTTGATCGCATTGATCGCTGCAATGCTCCGCCCGCGTAAGTCCCGGCTCACGCCATCCGGATCATTCAGGTAAAGGATCGGATCTCCTGCCGAACGGCACTGGACGCCCTGGTGAACGGATGGCAAAAAACCACTCCCCCACAAGCTTTTCCCTGCACTCGGTTCCTGCCCGCCTGAGGCGAGCACGATAAAACCAGGCAAATTCTCATTGTCGGAACCCAAACCATAAGTAACCCAGGAGCCCATAGATGGCCGCCCTACCCTGGGGCTTCCCGTTTGCATCAGTAACTGTGCCGGGGCATGGTTGAACTCTTCGGTGTGAACCGCTTTCAGAAAGGCAACTTCATCAACCATCTGGCTGAAGTGCGGAAGCAGGTCAGACACCCAGGCACCGCTTTGACCATGCTGAGCGAAATTAGCCTGTGGGCCCAACATCTTCGGCGTTCCCTGGATGAAGGCGAAGCGCTTACCCGCCAGCAGGGAGGGCGGGCAGTCTTTGTCGTGCAGTTTTGCCAGTTCCGGCTTATGGTCAAACATTTCCAACTGGGAAGGGGCACCGGCCATGTGGAGGTAGATTACCCGCCGCGCCCGCGGCGCGAACCGAAAAGCCTCCGCTACGCCTGCCGGCATTCCCGACGGCACCGCCGGTCCACAACCGGTTAATCCGCCCAGGGCCAGCCCCCCCATTCCCAGCGCGCACTGGCGCAGGAAGAGGCGTCGGGTGTTGAGGGCCGCCTGGCGGTGATGGGCTTCTTGGTGGAAGTTTGACATGGAGGGTCGGGTTATTAAGTTGTCGGGTTGTCAGGTTGTCAAAAAGGCGTCGAGGTTAAAGGCTGCGTTCACGACTAATGTAAGTGCGGCCAGTTCAGGCGAAGCCACTCCGGTTAGCGCTTTGGCCGCGGGCAGGTTCGTTTGATAGTCCACAAGAGCTTCGTCATAAAGAGCGTTAAGGCTTTCGGTTTCCGTAACCGTAGCTTTCCGGAACAGCGTGCGTTGCATCAAGCCCTCGATTCGTGCGTTGGTCGTTTCGAAGCGCTCTGCGAGGTCTTTAGCCAGGAAAACGGCACACTCCAGCACGGCCGGGTCGTTGAGCGTCATCAGGGCCTGTAGCGGCGTATTGGTTTCTACCCGGCGGGAAAGACAGGCTTGGCGGTTGGAGCCGTCAAAGGTGGTCAGCGACGGATGTGGAACACTCCGCCGCAGGTAGGTGTACACCGCACGGCGGTAGCGGTCTTCGCCGGTGCTGGTTTGCCAACGCATCCCGCTGTAGGGCACGCCGTCCCACAGCCCGTCGGGCTGCACCGGCATTACGCCCGGGCCGTACATTTTATCCGACAACAAACCAGAGACGGCCAGTACCTGATCCCGGACCTGCTCGGCAGCCAGCCGCTTACGGGGCGCACGTGCCAGTAGTTGATTATGGGGGTCCCGGGCCAGTAATTCCGGCGATAGTTCGGCGGATTGACGATAAGTTTCGGAGGTAACCAGCAGGCGGATCAGGGCTTTGGGTTGCCAGGCGAGGTCATCACTAAAGGTTACCGCCAGCCAGTCCAATAGCTCGGGGTGCGTTGGTGCTGCTCCCTGGCTGCCGAAGTCTTCCGTGGTTTCCACGATGCCCCGACCGAAGATTTGCGCCCAAAATCGGTTTACGCCTACCCGGGCAAAGAGTGGATTCTCCGGGGCCACCATCCAGTTGGCGAAGGCCAGCCGGTCCTGGCCGGGATCAGCCGATGTTTCCAATGTAGGAAAGATGGCCGCAACCCCGGCCTGAACCGTATCGCCTGGCACCAGCCAGTTGCCGCGTTGAAACACAGTCGTGGTGCGCCGCGAGACCGGTGCCAGTTCCGCCATTACCGGCGTGCGAACGGAATCATTGGCCGCCAGCAGGTCATCAATAAAAGCTTCGATTTCGGCATAACCCGGTGCCGTTTCTCCCGGTAATTCCTCCTGGTACAACACCCCGTACAGACCGAGCAAACGTCCTTCTTCCTCACTGTAAAAGCGGAGGTACAACGCCTGTTCTCCTTTGGTTGGCAGCAGGTGAATGCGGTGGTAGTTGTAGGACCACCCTCCTTCGTCCAGGACCTCTTCGCCTACCAACGGACCGTCGAGGCTACCTAAGCGGACTTCAACGCGGGCATGCTTATACAGGCGGTAGTTGAGGTGGAGGGTGGCGATCCCGGTTAGGTCCTGCGGCGGTAGCCGCAGGGAGGCACCATCGGTGAGGAACATCCAATCTTCATCCCCACGGTCGGTAAACACGCCGTTGACGACTTCCGTGAATTGATACGGACGCACGCGGGGTTCCCGAACCCTGATCATATCAACCCACTTTTGCACCTGCGCTCCCGCCTCCTCTTCCGCATGCTCCCGCACCCAGTCTTCCAGTTTACGGGCCTTCTTTTCATCCTTTTCCCGGTAGGTAATCAGGTACGGCGCTTCGGTCACGTGATCGTGGTCGGCCGTATTATTGAACACGGCATACGATTGATAAAAAGCCTCCTGCCGCAGCGGGTCGTACGGATGCCCGTGGCATTGCACACACGCCATGGTGGTACCCAAAAAGGCCTCCCAGGTGGTGTTCACCCGGTCGATTACGGTCACCACCCGGTACTCTTCATTATCGGTTCCTCCCTCATCATTGCTTAATGCGTTGCGGTGAAAAGCCGTTGCCAGGCGTTCTTCCCGGGTCGGTTCCGGTAGTAAATCTCCCGCCAGTTGATTACGCGCAAAAGCATCGTAGGGCAGGTCTTCATTGAAGGCACGAATCACCCAATCCCGGTATTGCCAGATGGAACGGGCTTGGTCACGTTCGTAGCCACGCGAATCGGCATACCGCGCCAAATCAAGCCACATACTGGCCCAATGTTCGCCGAAAGCCGGGCTGGCAAGCAACTCATCCACTACTTTTTCGTAGGCCGCTTCATCGGGGTCTTCCAGGAACCGACGCAGCATTTCCGGATCAGGCGGCAGGCCGGTAAGATCAAGGCTGAGCCGGCGCAGCAGTTCATGTTTCTTGGGCGCGGACGCAGGTACAAGGGAATCCTTTTGGAGCCGGGAGCGGATGAAGGCATCAATCGGATTTTCCGCCGGGCCATCGTCAAGAACCGGAACCTGGGGTTTGGTCATCGGCAAATAGGCCCAGTGCTCCTCCCATTGCGCGCCCTCTTCAATCCATCGATGAATTAACGCCGTTTCTTCTTCCGTCAGTGGCGCTCCGTCAAGCGGCATACGCAGTTCGGGATCTTCATGCTTAATCCTGCGCAGCAGTTCACTTTGCCCCGGCTTGCCCGGTACAATGGCCCGCTTACCGCTGCTGGTTTCCACCAGCGCATCTTCCCTGAACACCAACCCGAAGCCCCCAGCCTGTTTGACTCCACCGTGGCAGCCTACACATTTAGCGTTGAAGATCGGGCGGATATGAGTGTTATAAGAAAGCGGCGTCTCCTGTGCGCAAGTAACGAGCACCAGACAACCAATCAGCACCATCAAATTCCGGAACAACATGAAGGCTAAACTACGTAATAATTACGAGCTTGCTTGCAAAGAAATGCAAAAGCCCCGCCACTCCATCCAGGGAGCAGCGGGGCTTCGGTGCAAGGACGCTCAAAGCGTCCCGCAGGGACCTTTGAGCGTCCAATGTCAGCAGTTTATTTAACGACCACCATCTTCTTAGAGGCAGTGAACTCACCCGCCGTCAGCGTGTAAGTCAGTACTCCGGAAGCTTTGATGTCCGTAAGTTCTACTACGTTCAAACCAGCAGCAGCGTCGATTTTCTGAACGGAGACCAGACGACCAGCAGCATCACGCAGCGTCAGCGTTGCCGGAGCAGCGGCAGCCAGTTCGAAGCGGATCACCGTCGTGGAAACTACCGGGTTGGGCATGTTCTGGTACAGCACATTTAACGCAGCAGCAGGTGCAACTTCAGCGTTAAAGGCAAGGCCAAGACCATTGCTTAAGCCGTTGGCGCTGACACCTTCCAGTACCGTAATGGCATCGGTAAGTACCAAAGCTTCGCTCAGCCTTACTGCCGTTGTTGCCCGTACTTCCAGGCTAATCTTTGCGTTGTCACGCAGAGCGATCGCGATCATTCCCTCACCAGCACGGTTCAGGTTTATGCCACCTTCTCCGGTGTACTCAGCGCTGATCAACTCAAGACCAGCACCAAGCTCCAGAGTGCCCTGGAAGGCCGCTAGCGCCGTACCATCCAGCACGATGGTGTGCATTTGTCCGGCGTTCAATTTCGTGTCCTGCACTTGCAGGTTCGCAGAAGAGCGGCCTCCTATATTGAAGGGGTTTCCGATCTCAATGGCCACAAAGTTGACGTTCCGTAAAGTAGCCGCCAGGTCATTCACGTTGTAAACTTCAGGGAAGGCAGTTCTGTAAGGGTCGGCAGCATTAATGACCGTTCCCGTTGGAACGAACACCCAGCTGGCTCCTCCGGCAAATTGATCGATTTGACCAAGGATCAATTTGCTGGTATTAAGGACATCAAAAATATCCAGGTAGCGGTCCCTGTTAACGTCAGCGGCCACGTAATCGTACGGGCTATCGAATGATTCGGTGCCCAGGATCACACTGATCATCTTCACCAAGTCTGAAGATTTTACATTGCGTAGGTTCACCGGTGCATCAAAGTCAGGCTGCACCGTGTAATCACCACCCAGTGTCAGGTTAGTAAAGGAGAAGGCACCAGAAACGTTAGTCGTCGTTTCCATATCCGCACCATTGTTGCCGGTCAGGCTAACGGTTACGTTGCGCAGGGACTCGTTATTAAAAGTTGCGATTTGTCCACTCAGGTCACCAGTGGCGTTTCCAGCACAATGGCCAGCATTATCCTGAACTTCAACTACTACGGAACAAAAATCGGGTGTAGTGCCATTATTGTCGAAAGCGTAGATGCGTACATTAACGGTACCGTTAACGAAATCATCACAATCAATATCCGTCACACCATTTGTTGTGGGCGGATTATACCGGGGAACGAACCCAGCATTTCCAGCTACACTTGACCGGAAGATACTGTATTTAGTTACTTCATTACCGAAGCAATCCTCGATTGGGCTGGCAATAAAATCGCTGGCCCAAATGGCGGCGGAGCCGCCACCATTGCCATCATCAGCAAGAACGACCGTCAGGGTCTGGATACAAATCGGTGTAGGAGAACGATCGGCTTCCACACAAAATTCAATGATCTGAACGTCAAAATTGCCACAACCATCAGCAGCGCGAACACGCAAAGCGTGAGCACCTACCGGTACATTTGTAGCCGTAACGGTAAAGTTTCCAGTGCCATCATTGTTGGTGGTAACTCCAATACCAAGACTGGCAGCGTTTACCGGACTGAAACCGTTGGCAGCTACGTAGTCTGCATCCAACTCAACACCTACCACGGCGCGTGAACATTCGTCCTGAGCGTTGAATTCGATTGCCACCGTACCGCGGCAACCATCTCCATTTCCGGAGAAGCAGGCAGCAGGCTCGGTAAAGGTTATTTCCGGAGCCACCTCATCATAGATTTTGATGAACTGGACATACCGGAAGAAGCCACGGCCATTGGAATTAGCGTAGTTCGCAGCCACCAGCTGGTCATTCTGCGGAGCACTTGGGCTATATACCCGATCCGTAAACAAGGTCATGAACGCCTGGTCATCAGATTTGGTAGCGGTATTGTTGGCAATAACGTTGACGTAAAGCACGTCGGTATCCAGGTTGCGGGGGCTGCGCTGGCGGTTAAGCACACCGTTTCCGTTGCGAGGAATAACGTAAGGCTCACCAAGTGAGTTGTACTCACACCAGTTCACTACGTCGTAGGTAATCCGGAGTTTGAAACATTCGTCGCCAGCCAGCAAGGTCCGGAAAGTATCGACCTTCGTAGTTGTGGTCATCAGATCACAACCGAATTGATCGGCTACGATACCGGCATAGGCAGGAATTTCGGCACATGAGCCAGCCTCATCGGTGGGGAGAGCCAAGCGGTAATCGTTGACACCAATGACGTTGATCCGCTGCGTACAGGTATTGCTAAAGCCGCTAGGGTCAGTAGAACGGAACGTACGGGTAAAGCTACCTACACCACAGTTGTTGATGCCACCGGAAATGGTTTGGGTAATTGCTGCGCTACAGTTATCCACGCCTGCGGCTACGCCGAATATGGCGTCCAGGGTTGCCGTGCTGGCATCCTGAATGTTATTTGGCAGCGATGAACGGTAATCCTCACAGTTTAGGGTAAGGTTGCCGGGAGCAATACAGCTTGGCGCAAGTTTATCCTCTACCCGCACATCGAGCCAGCAGAAGTTTTCGTTACCAAGTGCGTCAGCTACCCGTAGACCAACACGTACGGTTCCAATGTCCTCACAAGTAAGGTTAATCTGGTTACTGTAAGTGCCGATAACGGTATTGTTAGCCCGAATTCTCGCGATACTTAGCGTTACGCCTGAACAATCGTCGTAAGAACCATTGTCGATGTTGGCTGGCGTCAGTACCGCAAAACCGGTGTTGGAACCCGCAGTAGCAAGGATGTTCAGTCCGTCCTCACAAATGGCTACCGGAGGGGTTTTATCTTCAATTACGAAAAAGTAATCACTTGTGCCCGTATTACCACACTGGTCGCTGTACGTATAGCGCAGCAGGTGACGACCTGCAGGAATAGCAGTAGATAGTTCTGGGAGCCCACCAGGTACAACCACAAAAGCACCAATGGGGCTTGCGTTCACGTTACCGCCGGGGAAAATCTGAGCGGTAATATTCACATTTGTTCCGGAACAGTTGTCCACCGCCCGAACATCATCAAGGCGTAAATAAGCTGCGCAAATATTTCCGGCGTTGGTACCGTAAATCAGGTCACCATTCCCATTAGTGGGTACGTTTGGTCCGGTAAAGGAAGGAGCCGTTGTATCGCCTACTTTTACTACCTGATTGAAAGTGCGAATATCGCTTGGATTACACCAGTCGATAACGGTGTAAGTGCGTACAAATTTGTACGTAAACGGGCAGGTAATAACCGGATTACCATCGGAATAGGTAACACCAATATTACAGACTGATTGACCGGAGGTGAGTGGAAAAACACGATTTCCTACAGCCAGGAAAGGGAAATCCGTTGCGCGAGGGGCAGGATAATCCGCACGGGTGGGGCTCTGAACACCGCATTGCTCGTAATTCACTACTACCGGTAGATTCTCGCCATTCAGATTATCCAAGGTCGGACGGGTAAAATTGATTTTGTAACTGGCTACTACGCTTGCATTAGGAATGCCGGAAGCACTAGTACACAGTGCGATTTCCCGGGCAACAAACCGACGCGTAAGGAACACATCTTCACAATCCGGATTAGAGGCATCGAAAGTTAGTGCATCGCTGACGCAGACTTCAATTTCATTAGCGCATCCGTCTGTAAATACGGGTACCAAAGCTTGGGTTCCACCAGCAAGTAAACGATCACGGAGAGCAGGCGCCATGGTACCGGCGATTGTAGCACCAGTTTCTGCGTTCACACGATAGCACCGGTTAATTGTATTAGGCAGAGTCGTCAATCGATTGTCGTCGATATCTACACAAAGTAGTTCTACATCAGCAGGCACCGTTACGATTGCCGGCGGTGTTTTGTCTTCTGCATTTACGAAGCCCCAGCAAGAAGTGAAGGCAAGATCAAGGTCACCAGTTCCAATGGAAGTGATCGTGTACCGGAAACGGCCACAACCGTCAACAATCGGGCCATTAGAGGGGTCATTGTCCTCAACGGTGATGTTGAACGGAAATTCGTTGATACAGGTCATGTTTCCAGTCAGTAACATCGAAGGGATGATCGTAGCCTGGCAGTTATTATTCAAAGTCAGATTGACCTGAGCTATACAGGAAAAAGCTGGTTCAACAAACCCCACAGTAACCGTGGCGGTTACGGTAGTTGCGTTTCCACTTGCATCGGTAGCTGTAACCTGTACTTCGTTATCCCCAATCTCTGCACAGCTGAAAGAAGACGGTGTTACTGTGACCACAATCTGACCAGCACTGGAACAGTTATCCGACACAGTGTTCACGAGTAAGGAAGGATTAATGACCATGGCTGTACCACTGGTATTCAGCGTAAGGTTAAGGGGACGAGTTGTTAATTGCGGACCAGTAGTATCCGTATTACAATCTTGTCCGGTAAGAATACTGGTGGTCAGCAAAAACAGCAAACTCAGCAGTACTGTCAGTATAGCTGACCTGGTAAATGAATTTACGCTGAGATTGGTAAAGGTTGTTTTCATTAAGATTACTTTTTACGATGGTATTGTCCACCTGGACACAGGTAGATAGGAGAACATGGGATTAATATTGTGAGGTAGTTGTCAGCTTGTAGGTGACGGGCGGAGGATACTCACTCTTTTAGGAACTCGCGCCAATAGGAATGTCTGACTCTATTGATAGCTAGAATTAGTCTTCCATGAACGCTCGGTATAAACCGTTTTAGCGCTGGAGCAGTAAAGCATAGAAAGGCGTCCTTTTGTAGGAAGGCTTTTTGATTTCATCGGAGATTACGCGATTTAATAAGCAAATGTATAGCGTTGCCTTAATAGGTAGTTGCTTGCTTTTAGTTAAACTTTATTGTCAGGCTTATAAAAAAGCCCCGCCACTCCATCAAGGAGCAGCGGGGCTTCGGTACAAGGACCTCAAAGCGGCCCCAAGGGGACCTTTGAGCGTCCGGTATGTGCAGTTTACTTAACCACCACCATCTTCTTAGAAGCGGTGAACTCNCCCGCCGTCAGCGTGTAAGTCAGCACGCCGGAAGCCTTGATGTTGGTCAGTTCCACCACGTTCAGACCAGCAGCAGCGTCGATTTCCCGAACGGAAATCAGACGGCCGGCAGCGTCGCGCAGCGTCAGCGTCGCAGGAGCGGCAGCGGCCAGCTCGAAGCGAATAACTGTTTCGGTGCGAACCGGGTTGGGCGTGTTCTGGTGCAGTACGTTTTGCGCGGACGCAG
>NZ_KB890445.1 GCF_000373105.1 Neolewinella persica DSM 23188
GAAGACATGGAAACTGTCCTGAACTCTGACGGTACCGTTTGCGTCCCATGCGCAGGAATACCATTGGATTGTGACGGCCAGTTCACTTCTCCAGCCTCCTGCGACGACGGCAATCCAAATACCATCAATGATATTCAGACCGTCCTCGATTGTGATGGCAGCATCTGCGTTCCGTGTATGGGTACTCCGACCAACTGTGACGAAGACGAGACCACCACTCGCTCATGTGACGACGGTAATGACTGCACGGTGGAGGACATGGAAACTGTCCTGAACTCTGACGGTACCGTATGCGCCCCATGCGCAGGAATACCATTGGATTGTGACGGCCAGTTCACTTCTCCAGCGCCCTGCGACGACGGCAATCCAAATACCATCAATGATATGCAGACCGTCCTCGACTGTGATGGCAGCATCTGCGTTCCGTGTATGGGTACTCCGACCAACTGTGACGAAGACGAGACCACCACTCGCCCATGTGACGACGGTAATGACTGCACGGTGGAGGATATGGAAACTGTCCTGAACTCTGACGGTACCGTCTGTATCCCCTGTACCGGTACACCGCTAGACTGTGATGGCCAGTCCATCTCCGTTCAGCCCTGTGATGACGGCGACCCTAATACCATCAACGACAAACAGACTGTCCTCGACTGTGATGGCAGCATCTGTGTGCCATGCCAGGGAGAGTGCCCCACCCTCACTTTCCGGCTGGGTGTAGATTCGCAGCATGCCGGTGGCGGCGTAAGTTGCAGCGGTGCGGCTGATGCAGCGGTTTCCGTAACCGACATTTCCTCTACAGCAGAGCCGTTGTTCCTGGAATGGAGCAACGGTAGCTTTGCTCAGGAGATCAAGGCGCTTTCTCCGGGTTGGTATACGCTGACCGTAACGGATGGTAACGGTTGTACTGGAACGGATAGCATATTCATTCGTGAACCAGCCGACATGGGTATAAACCTCCAGGCCAACGATAGCAAGTGCTTCGGTGAGAACAATGGTAGTATCCGCTTCGATGACGTTTCCGGAGGTACACCTCCCTACCGCTATTCGATCGACGGCAGTAATTTCTCCACGCAGCTACAGTTCAACCAACTCTCTCCGGGACGCTACGTAATTGCGGTAATAGATGCTAATGGCTGTATGATTCAGCAGAACGTTGGTATTGCCGAACCGGAAGAGACGTTCGTCAGCCTGGGGCTGGACACGATCGTCCGCTTGGGTGACAGTATCCTGATCGACCCAACCTCCAACGTAATTGTAGTAGACAGCTTTATCTGGCTGGGCGTCGAGTGTGTCAATTGTCCTGACGCGGTAGTGATGCCCTTCACTGAAAGGGCCGTTTCGCTTACGATCACTAACTTAAATGGCTGTGAGGCGGACGATGGTATTCGAATTGGTGTCGACACGAGGCCGAATGTCTACATTCCCAGCGCCTTCTCGCCTAATGATGACGGGGTAAATGACATCATTTATCCGTTTGCCGGTCGAGCGGTTGAATCCATCCTTAACTTCCAGGTCTTTGATCGCTGGGGAGAAAAAGTATTTGAAACCAATAATTTCTCCGCTAACGCTGTTGAAAGTGGTTGGGACGGCCGGTTAAACGGAAAGCTGATGAACCCCCAGGTATTGATCTACTCCGTAGAGATTTTATTGATCAATGGTGACCGGCAAGTGCTGAAAGGGGACTTTGTATTGATGCGGTAATTGGTCGGGTTGTCAAGGTATCGAGTTATCAGGTTGTCCAGTTGTCGGGAGCTACACCCCCGACAACTGGACAACCCGACAACTTGATTAGTTAATAACGTAGGGCATACGCCGACTGGCGTTACGCATCAAGCCATTTACGAGTGCTTCGGAAGAAGTAAAGGTGCCGGAGGCGACCCAATCGTAATTCCAAAGCATCCCTTCTTCGGGATCGTGGATGCTCAGACTGGCACTGGTTTCGTTAGTCGAGCCCCAGGCACCAAAGAGGACTCCTAATGCCACCGCAGCGCCTTCAGACATAGGCTTAGAAGTATTGAACTTTGAAGTAATGACGGCGTCGACGCCAAGTGTGGTCGCCAGTTCCTTTGGGGTGAATATCCGACTTGAGGTAGAATAGCCAGCTCTTTCAAGCTTGGCGTTTACGGTTTCGGGATCCATGATTTCGACACCACGGATCTTGCCCTGTTGCTTCCGACGCAGCATCCAACTGTACATCTCCTGCTGGAAGGTGTAGACGTCGGCTTCAGCCGCGGCCTTAAGGGCTTCGGGGTCATCCTTTTTCCGGCCTTTGATATTTACGACCGGGGGGATGATGGCAATGACGGAGTGAGCAGCAGTGGCTGAAGCAGCATTTGGTGCAGTATAAACCTTTGGCCCACAAGACATAAACGTAAAGAGGGCGGCAAAGGCAAATAAGGTAAAAAGGGGTTTCATAATGGAAAGGATTTTGTTTGCTTTGCTCACTCAAACGGCCTTCCCTTTCCGGTGTTCTGAAGATGGAGGTGGATAACTAAACAATAACTAAGCGGGGAGCTTATGTTAAGGTTGGTTAATACACAAAACCCGTCAGACAAACTTCCCGGCTCTTGCTACTACGTCGTAAGGGGGAAAAATTTATCGGACGGGCGTTAGGTCCTAACGACCAAGAAACTCTTTTGACCTGACGAAGCCGGTCAAAAGTTTCTCTTACGGAAAGTACCACAACTCAATAAGCCTCTGCTCAATGCATTAAGCTTCTTCCCGGATGACCGGGGTTCCGCTCTCAATCCAGTCCAACATACGTTCGCAATAGCGGTTATGCACTTTTGACCGCTTGATTTTGAGCGTTGGCGTCATCATATCGTTTTCCACCGTGAAAGGCTCCTTAACGACAACAAAGGCAGCGACTTTTTTATAACTCGCCAGTTTTTCGTTGACGGCTTTTAGCTGGGCCTGCAAATCAGCATCCACTGCATCCTGCGGCCGCGCCTGACCTATTTCAGAAAGCGAAACGAGCAAGATTGGTTGGGGCATACCCAGACCAAGCAAGCACATTTGCTCGATGTCATCGTTGCCGATAAACTTATCCTCGATCTCGGTTGGCACGATAAATTTAGCCTTGGCTGTTTTGAAGGTATCCTTTACCCGACCGGTGAGATAGAGGTAGTTGTCCTCATCGATCCGGCCCTGATCACCCGTGTGTAACCAGCCATCTTTGTCGATGGTTTCCGCCGTTTTTTCCGGGCTTTTGTAGTAGCCGGCCATGGTGTAAGGAGAGCGTGTCAACACCTCTTCTGTTTCAGGGTCTACACGGTGCTCCGTGCCAGCCTGCGGCCGGCCCACCGAGCCGGGTTTATTTTCAGAGGCGTTAATCATATGACTGGTAGCACCGTTCTCCGTCATGCCATAAGCCTCAGAAATCGGGATCCCAAGCCGCCCGAACCAGTCTTTGGTCGCTACGGGAATTGGCGCAGCACCGGTTACGTTGCAACGGCTCTTATCCAGTCCTAGTCCGGCCCGAATCTTACGCTTAACGAGGTAGGACACTACCGGTATTTTCAACAACTTATCCAGTTTCTCCGACGGCATTTTAGAGAGAACGCCGAGGCGGAGTTTGGTCCAGATACGTGGCACGGCGAAGAAGAAAGTGGGCCGGGCATCCTGTAGGTTGGCCGCAAAACGGGCGATGCTCTCCGTAAAGAATATCTGCCCACCATGGGTCAGGCACATCGTTTCAATCACCCCGCGTTCCGCTACGTGGTTGAGGGGCAGGAAGGAGAAGAAACGGTTGCCACCTTTGTAGTCAAGATTAAGCGGATTGGGTTCCCAGAGGGAATCCATCAGGGCAATGTTCGTCTTATTGGTGAGCATTACACCCTTCGGCGTTCCGGTGGTGCCGGAGGTAAAGATGATCGTCCACAGGTTCTCCCGGTCAGACAACGGGCTGTCGGTAATCGGCTCATATTCCGCAATGATCTCGTTCCAGTCTTTTCCTCTGGAAATTTCCGAGTTCCCTTCGTAATGCGGGAACCTGATAATGGGCATATCCTGGGGTACCCCCGTACGCATATCGTGCCATCCTTCCATTTTACCAACAATGAGTAAGTCAACGTCGCCAAGTGTCAGAACTTCCGCAATCTGATCGCCGGTGAGGGTAGCAAAGAAGGGGACGCTTACGTGTCCGGCCATCATTATGGCAAGGTCGGCGATGATCCATTCCCGGCAGTTTTTACTGACCAACCCGATGTGGCTGCCTGGTTTCAGGCCTTGATCCCGCAAGTAGGCAGCTACCTTTCGGGCCATCACGCCAGCCTCTCCCCAGGTGTAGGTTTCCCACCTTTCGCCAAAAGGCTGGTGTAGAAAAGGCAGATTAGGGTGCTTCTTTTCGCGGTCGTAAAAGGCTTCAAGAGAGGTTTTGTTGTACATGATCTTTATTTGGGCCAGGTAAGGTAGGGAATAGTCTTGTAGTCTGGTAGTCTTGTGGTCTTGTAGTGCTGCCATGCTCGCTTCGCTCGTGCGGCTAGACTTACGTTTGGGGAACCATTAAAAGCACTTGGGCATTTAAGGTGCTACGCTAATAGGTTTACGATTAAGAGCATTCAGGCATTAAACAGTAGCCTGAGAACCCTGAAGCCTGATCCCTGAATGCTGTCTCCTGAATACTAGTTAATATAGTTCACCTTATTATCCTCTTCTTTGTAAAGCATCACTGCTTCCGAATCCCCGAGCGCGTCAATAAAAAGTTCGCTCGGCAGGTTTGGCGGGGCGCTGTCCGCAATTCCCCATCCTACGGAAGCAAATATGAAGATGTGCTCCTTGCCCTTTTCATTGATGGAGTAGCTACGAAGCAGGCCTGATTTGACGGCGTATATTTTCGACTGCAACTCTCCCTTGCTTTGCAGGATTTAGCCCTCTTTAGCTGTAATCTTTTTCAATTGCTAAAGATTTGACGTTCTATGCAGCGAATGCAGGGAACCTTTCCCACGGTTTTATTGTCCTTGCCTAGAGGTCTTTACTATTAATCAGCTACGCCAATGAGCTATTACGCAATTATATCGGGTCTGGTCTTTTTGGCCGCCATCTTCGGTTACATCAATGTCCGCTTTTTTAAGCTGCCGACCACCATTGGTTTAATGCTGATTACCCTACTGTACACTTTGGGTGTTTTGGGCCTGGGCTATTTTGACGACACCCTCCTTAAAGCAGAAGCTGAGCTGATCCGGCAAATCGACTTCGAAACGGTGTTGATGGACTACATGCTGAGTTTCCTCTTGTTCGCCGGTGCCCTCCACACCAATTTTCAGGAGCTCAAAAAGCACCGTTGGCCCATCATCGCATTTGCCACCATTGGGGTGGTCTCATCAACGTTTCTCATTGGCACGGCTACCTTCTACTTGCTTCAACTGTTTGGCGTTCAGATAAGCTACATCTACTGCTTGCTTTTCGGGGCCATCATCTCCCCTACCGACCCGATCGCCGTTTTAGGGATCCTCAAAAAAGCGAACGCACCGAAAAACCTGGAAATAAAGATCGTCGGAGAATCGCTCTTTAATGATGGGGTGGGCGTCGTACTATTTTTAACCCTCATTGCTATTGCCTCATCAACCGGCCCGGCCATAGAACCCCTGGACATCGTTAAGCTTTTCGGACTAGAGGTATTTGGCGGTCTCCTGCTGGGTGCGTTAATCGGGTGGGTAACATTCAGGCTACTCAAGTCGATCGACGATTTCAGCATAGAAGTCATTATTACATTGGCAGCCGTGATGATGGGAACAGTAGCTGCTCAAAAACTGCACCTGTCAGCTCCTTTGGCCATGGTTATGGCCGGTTTGTTTGTTGGAAATGACCGGGCACGGGATACCGCGATGTCTGAAACGACTGAGCTTTATGTAGACAAATTCTGGGAACTCCTCGATATTCTCCTCAATGCCATTCTCTTCGTACTGATTGGCATGGAGATGCTGATACTGACTTACGAATTCCATTATATTATCGCGGGCTTGTTGGCGATTCCCATCGTGTTGCTCTGCCGCTATGTGTCGCTGTGGCTGCCCGTAAAAGTTTTCGAGAAGAAGTTGGAATTTGCTCCGCGTACCAATGCGATAATGACCTGGGGCGGGTTGAGGGGCGGAATTTCAATCGCTCTTGCCCTTAGCCTCTCAGAAGAAATGAACCGGGAGATGTTTTTAGTGATGACCTACATCGTGGTTGTATTCTCTATTTTAGTTCAGGGGCTTACGATTGAAGGCCTCATCAAGAGAGTCTTGTCGAAGAAAAGCTGATGCTGGAAGGGGGTCTTGCCAAAGACGAGCCACTAAGGCACTTAGGCAGTAAGCGCTACACTAAGACATTTACCATTAAGGACATTCAGGCATTAAGCAGCAACCTAAGTACCCTGAAATCTGATCCCTGTACCTGATGCCTGAATACTGTCTCCTGAGTACTTTTCGGGGCGCAGACGCAGGTGCAATGAAAGGATTTTAGAGCAGGCTTTGCAGGGCCAATTAATCGCGCGCAACGAATAGTCTTCTAATTCAAGGTCGCCTATTAAACCATCATAAAAGGAGGTAGCCGCCACGAGCGCCAGCGAGCTGAGCCAGGCTACAAGACCACCGGACTACAAGACTACAAGACTATTTCCTATCTTGCCTCCTCACCCATGAAGGAGTTCCTCCAAGCCATCACCGACATCATCGCCGTCTTCTTCGGCGACGCGCCTGAGCGGCCCCGTACGCCTCAGCCTTTGCCGCCGGCATTACCTCCGGCAGCGCCGCTGCCGCCCGTTGCCGACCCTAACGAACCCCAGGACGCCGGGGAGGTGCAGGCAAGCGACGATCCCGTGGTAGTTTCACATGAAGCGGAAGACCCACGGGTTACCGATGGCCATGAGTTCGACGCGGATCCCTTGCCGCCGCCTTCTGAAGATACTAGCATCGAACTCAACAACGGCGACACCCCCGGCCCCGTCAACCCAGGCCCGGAGTACCGGGCACGCTACATGTGGTGTATCGATAATGGCCATGGTTCGCTTACCGCCGGCAAGCGCAGCCCGGTCTTGCCCGATGGACGGCAGTTGCTCGAATTTGAGTTCAACAGAGACGTTGCCAGACGTATTTTTGATAAGTTGGATGACCTTGGCGTCCCCTATTTTAACGTTATCCCTGAGGTTGAAGTCGGTAATTTATTGCTGGAGCGCGTCGACCGGGCCAACCGCCTAAGTTCCGCACTTCCAAAGCTTTTTCTCAGTATTCATGGCAACGCCGGACCGGCACCATCGCTGCAGGACTTCACCGACGATAGCGTGCGCGGCATTGAAACCTGGTTCTACCACGGCAGCACCCAGGGACGTAATCTTGCCGCCGTATTCCAGCGACAACTGATTGCCAGAACAGGTTTTAAAAACCGGCACCTGCGCTCCAAGGTCACTGGCCAGTTCTACGTACTGCGCGCTACGCGCATGCCAGCTATCCTGACCGAAAATGGGTTCTACAACAATCGCTTTGACCTGGCCGCCATGCTAACCGACGAGTTCCGGCAGGCTATTGCCGATGCCCACGTTGCGGCAATTTTGGAGGTGGACCGGGAAGGGATTTAGTCTTGTAGTTTAGTAGTCTTGTAGGCTACCGCATGTGGATGCTCGCTACGCTCGTGTGGCTACTCAAACATTTCTTTATCAACTACTGTTAGCCAAACCACCAGGGTTTACCTCCAAACTGCCGTACGGGCGAAGCGAGCTGAGCCGGACTACAAGACCACAAGACTAACAGACCACAAGACTAATTCCCGTGTCCAACATAAAAATCCACCCCTCCTGGAAAACTGCCCTTTCCGACGAGTTTACCAAGCCATACTTCAAGATGTTGACGGCTTTTCTCAAAGCAGAGAAGGCAGCCGGCAAACCCATTTACCCTCCCGGGCCGAAGATCTTTAATGCTTACGATACCACCCCAATCGAAGACGTTAAGGTGGTCATCCTGGGGCAAGATCCTTACCACAATCCCGGTCAGGCCATGGGGCTGAGCTTCAGCGTGCCGGTGGGTAAGCAGATTCCTCCAAGTCTGCGAAACATCTACAAGGAGCTAAACACCAGCCTCGACATTACCCCCGCCGACCATGGAGACCTGACCAAATGGGCAGAGCAAGGGGTGTTCCTGCTAAACGCCATGCTCACCGTGGAGCGCAACCAACCCGGAAGCCACCAACGCTCGGGGTGGCAGTTTTTTACCGATGCTTCCATCAAGGCCATCAGTGCGCAAAGAGAGCACGTTGTCTTTATGCTCTGGGGTGCCTTCGCGGGTAAAAAAGCGGTATTAATCGATGCCAATAAGCACCTTGTTTTGGAAAGCGCTCACCCTTCTCCTTTCAGCGCCCATCGTGGCTTCCTTGGCAACAACCACTTCGTACAGGCCAACGATTACCTGAAAAAACATGGTCGGGAACCCATTGATTGGGACGTTAAGAGCTAATGATTTTTAAGCGCTTTTTAGATCGTAACTTCGTCCAAAATCCCGGCCAAGAATGCGCAGATCAAAAGCGAATCCTTTCCTCTACTACAAAGTCATTGCTTATGGTGTCTTTTCCCTGCTCTTAACGTCTCTTCTTTGCACCTGCGACCCCGCCCCAAAAGCAGCTTCTACCACCCTGGTCGGTAACGTACGCTACGACGAAGGTTCTCAGATCTTAAACGTGGACCTGGCCATCGACCCGGTACCTGATGGCTTCCCTTCGCTTTTCGGCAGTGCCATGCCAGCCTTACCTGCCGCCGGCACCGGTCATTTCCGAGGCCGGCGCACCCTGCCCTTCACCAGCCCCATCAAGCTCGCCGTTCCTTGTGCCAGCACTCCTTGCCTCCTGGAGGTAGCTTTTACGCCGCCGTTTGCCGATTCGATCCCGGCGGTCATCAACAAAAAGGAATCCGTGCGTTTCGCTGCTGGCAGCACGGGGCTGTCCGCAACGGAGAACCTTGTTACCTTCTTCGAACCTGCAGACCGCTCCGCGCCACGCCGTATCCTGCTGCAAGGCCCTACTTCTACCGGGATGCTTAAATTGCCCAAAGAAGCCCTGTCCGATATTCCCGTGGGAAAATACCAGGTATACCTGGTAAAGCAGCAGCTCCAAAAAGACAGTCTTTCGACGATGCAGAGCAGTGTCCAAACAGAATATTTCACCCGCACGATTCCTGTGGAAATTAAGGAATAGGCAATCCAACAACCTACCTTACGATTTGACTACCTGACTAATATGGCACGTTATGTTCTCCGCCGGATCCTGTTGTTACCCCTGAGTCTTTTCCTGCTCAGTCTGGTTTGTTTTGGGTTGCGGCAGATTACCCCGGGAGATCAGGTCATTAGCCTGATGTCCAAGGACGAGGCCCGGTTGGCCAATGATAATCCGGCAGGGTTTGACCTCGCATACCACCGGGCAGCCCAAACGCTCGGGCTCGACCGGCCCACTTTTTACTTTTCGATCTACAACGGGGCTTTGCCCGATACCCTACACCGCATTACCCGAGCGCAAGAACGGGCCATGTTGCGTACGTTCACCCTGCGTTCGGGCAACTGGCCCGGTGTTCAGCAATACTACCATGAGCTGAAGCGGCTGGCCTACCGCGTTGAAAACGACCCGGCCATCACCCCCGTTATCCGGCGGTTGCTGATTCAGGACAATTTTGAAAATGCGGCTACCTCTCTGCAACGGCTAACGGGCAGGCCGGAAACCGCTGCCCTGCAAGAGGCCTTTGATCGGTTGCAATCCCGCGACCGCGCTGTGACCTTACTCCTACCGGCCTTCAGCTGGCATGGTACGGACAACCAGTATCACCATTGGGCGGGTAAGCTTTTGTCTGGTGATTTTGGTAGTTCTCTGGTAGACCGCAGGCCAGTAGCCACAAAAATCAGGGCAGCTGCCGGTGTTACCATCCTGATCAACGGGCTTGCGCTCTTACTCGTGTACCTCATCTCCATACCACTGGGGCTTTACACTGCCGGATCTCGTGGCAGTTGGTTTGACCGGCTGACCACCGTCGGACTTTTCATACTCTTCGGCGTGCCAAGTTTTTGGCTGGCGACCCTGCTGACTAATTACTTTACCACTCCGGCATTCAACATGGACTTTTTCCCCAGTATGGGCCTCGGGGAACTACCCGAAGGAGCCAGCTGGTGGACGACCCTCCGGATACGCGCCAGCCACCTGTTTTTACCCGTGGTTTGCATGGCATACCCCAGCTGGGCCTACGTCACCCGGCACCTGCGTCGATCGGCGGTGCACGAACTCAACCAGGCCTACATTAAGACGGCCCGCCTAAAGGGGCTGTCCCGATCTACCATCCTTTGGCGGCACGTACTACGTAACGCTTCCTTTCCGATCATCACCCTCCTTGGCGGCATATTCCCTGCCCTATTGGCGGGCAGTGTACTGATTGAGCGTATTTTCAACCTGCCGGGAATGGGACAATTACTGTACACTTCCGCCATTGAACGCGACTGGCCCGTAGTCATCACCCTGGTCCTGCTCAACGGTATCCTGACCGCCTTCGGTTTACTGATCGCCGACCTTGGCTATAGGCTGGCCGACCCCCGCATCCGACTTTCCTCCCCACAAAACGCCGCCACATGAAACGATCCAATTGGTTTCGGCGTTTGGCGATAGCCTGGCTTGGTGGTCTGCTGCTGGTGGCCGTCTTCGGCGACTTCCTGGCCAATGACCGGCCACTGATCGCCAAAATTGAAGGGGAGTTACGCTTTCCGGTGCTTCATCAATACGGAGAAGACCTGGGCTTGGTTGAAGGGTACCAACCCACCGTAAGGAACTGGTACCGACTACAACCGGACTGGGCGCTATGGCCGCCGATTCCTTATATCGCCGGTGCTTCGGACGTTAAAAATGGTAATTACCGATCGCCCTTCGCCGAGCAGAATACAGGAGAACGCGCACGCCACTATTTGGGAACTGATAAGCTTGGACGGGATGTATTTGCCGGTTTGATTGCCGGTGCCCGGGTTTCAGTTATTGTTGGTATCGGAGCGTTGTTGATCTCGCTTTTATTGGGTATTCCCCTCGGTGGTGTTGCTGGCTTCTTTGGTAATAATGCGCTGTCTGGCACCCGGGCATTCTGGTGGGGCTGGTCCGTCGGTGGAAGCCTCGGTATCCTTTATGCTGCGATCAACTTGCTGCCTTTCTTTCGGTTAACTGGTTTTTTCTCCACTGCGCTCCTACTTCTATTTGGATTCATTGCGGGCGGCCTGCTGCTGGTTGGCTTATTGCGTCTTTTTCCGCCAATGCGCAAGGCCATGAATTTTCCGGCCGACACCTTTGTGTTGCAGGGTGTCGAGCTTTTCGTTAACATCCCCGGCCTGGTATTGCTCATCGCTTTGCTGGCCATCATTAACCGGCCTTCCATCTGGCTGGTGGCGTTAATCATCGGCGTCCTGCGGTGGACCTACGTAGCACGTTACCTCCGGGCCGAAATGCTGCGGATTCGTAGCCTTCCTTACATCGACGCCGCACGGATCAGCGGCATCGGACGCTGGCGGATTCTCTTCCGTCATGCCCTCCCAAATGCGCTTGGCCCCATCATCGTAGTAAGTTGCTTCGGGCTTGGCGGGGCGATTTTACTGGAAGCCTTTCTGTCATTCCTTGGCATCGGCATCCCGGCCAACCAGGTTACCTGGGGTAGTTTGCTGGGCCAGTCGCGCAGCCATCCTTCCGCCTGGTGGATGGCCCTGTTTCCCGGGATGTTGCTGACGCTTACGGTGCTGGCGGCTAATTTACTGGGAGAGCGGGAGTAGTCAAGTAGTCAAGTAGTCAAGTAGTCAAGTAGTCAAGTAGTCAAGTAGTCAAGTAGTCAAGTAGTCAAGTAGTCAAGTAGTCAAGTAGTCAAGTAGTCAAGTAGTCAAGTAGTCAAGTAGTCAAGTAGTCAAGTAGTCAAGTAGTCAAGTAGTCAAGTAAAATTGCCCAGGCTGTTCTGGCAAATTTTAGGTGACATTTTTCAAAAAAAATCGCCTCTTTTATTTTGACGAGCGTAGCGAGCCTCCTCATGCGGTAGCCCTATCTGACTCTTTGACTAACTGACTCCCTGACTACAAAGTGATTTCAATTAAATTCCCTTCAGGGTCAGCGATCACACTTTCATAATACCCATCTCCTGTCCTTCGGGGTTCTCCAACAATCTGACAACCATTCGCTCGAACCATTTCCGTAAACTCATCGACCTTTTCTTTACTGCCAACAGAAATTGCAAAATGCGCAATGCCTAAGCTCATTCCATTGTCATTTGCAGCAGCAGAAATTTCTGGTTTTTGCATTAACTCAATCCGGGCTCCGCTAGGAAAGGATAAGAAATATGAACTAAAATTCTTCACCGGATTATGGTACTTCTCATTCTGGCTCAATTCAAAGAACTTGAGGTAGAACGCTTTCATTCCCTCTAAATCCTTAACCCAAATTGCCAGATGTTCAATGCTCATTTTCTTTTTTTAGCAAGATGATGTAATCCCCGCAAACGAGCGCAGCGAGTTCCCCCATGCGGTAGCCCTACAAGACTAACAGACTACAAGACTATTTACTGCTCCGTAGCACCTCCACCCAACGCCCCTTAACCGCCGCCTTCACGTCGTTGGCATACATGGCTTCGCTGACTTGCGAAGGCAGGTAATAGCGGCCTGGGTAAGTAGCCGTCATGCGTAGGGAAAAGGTTTTGCTTTCCCCGCGATTGAGGTCAAAGAAGGTGTACACACGATCGTCGCGGAAATCACGGTAGGCATACGTCCCACTATCCATTCCACCGGTGGCATCGATGCGGTCGTTGCTGACCTCCCAGCCTGAAGGTAAAAGACTCTTCAGGGCAAGTTGGCGGTAGCTCATACCTAGGGTGCCGGGATTACGCACCGTGTAGTTGGCGATGAAATCGGTTCCGGAAGCGAGGGAGGAAACGTCAACGGCTTTACCGGATTCATCGGTATATTTCACATCCAACACCAGGTTTTCGTTGACCGCTGCTTCTTCGCCCGGCAGTGGTTTTCCACTGGTCACCACGGAAGCATATAGGGTTGAAGTTCCAGTGTTTTTCACCGTAAAGGAAGAGGAGGCACCTTCCGCTGGCAATTCAATACGGTAGATGCCAGTATTGGCACCGATCGCACTTTTCGCCCCGGTGGGCGAGGTAAAGTCAGCTTTCAATTCCCGGTTATCCGCCTCACTCATCTTACCGATGGCCACGAAGGCAAAAGCTGCCTCCTGGGTACTTAGCCAACTGCGGGCACCGATGCGTTCTGCCAGGCGGAAGGCTTGTTGTCCGGCAGCGCTTTGGTCTCCGGAGGCTAGCTGAGCTTCTAGAATCATGGCCATGTCACGGATGTCACTACCAAAAGTATACCCTAGTTCGCGGTAGGCTTTAACCGATGTTGACTGCCCTTTAACTAATTCGCTACCCGTGGTTTTCTGTCCAACAGTCGTGTAGGCAGCAGCGAGTTGGAACACTGCGGAAGTCGGTAGGTTAGCAACTTTACTTTTCAGGCGGTTCATGGCCCCTATCTCCGGCTTACCGGCCAGCGCCAGTCCATACAGGCGGTAGGCCTGATCGCGACGGCGTTGATCAGCTGTACTGTAAAAAGGATCCGAAGATTCCTGCCAGTTGTTGACCACTTTACCCTGAAATTTCACCAATTTATTCTTCAGATCAAGCGGTACGCTAAAGCCAGCCTTTTCTGCTTCGAGGAGAAAATGCATGGCATAGTTCGTTGCCCAGGGATGAGGGTCACGATTTCCGGGCCAGTAAGCCATTCCACCTCCAGTAGTCTGGAAGTTGCGGAGCTTATTCAAGCCAGCCATGACGTTAGTACGCCGCTGTTTCTCCTGGTCAGGTGTCAGTTCCGTCACCTTATCGAGATAAAGCTGCGCAAAGGCCGGAGAGACCGTTTGTTCGACACAACCGTATGGATAGCGCAGCAGGTAACGCAGGTGCCTGTCCAGCTGCATGGCAGGCAATGCAGAGAGCTCCAGAATGGCTTCCCGGCTTCCGGCCACCCCGAAGTTATCGTACCCTACCTGTTGGGCATCTCCCGGAGCGATGGCAATCATCTTATTCCGGGAAACAATCTCATTAGGATGACGAACATCAATTTCTATCTCCTGGCTGGTTGATTCACCATTGCCTTTTCCAGTGACGGCAAAACGGGCAATACCCGCCTTATTTCCGACCGTAAGCGGGAAGTAAGCCAGCTTACTCCCCTTATTGTTAAACGTGATGGATTGCCCGCCTGCTGGTACGGTGACCAGACCTTCGGTTTCCTTTACTTCCAGGCTTACGTTGCGGACCTTATCGGTCATGGCAAAAACATTCACCGGCATATCCACCGTTTCTCCGGGGCCGAGCACACGAGGAAGTGTGGGTAACAGCATGAGAGGCTGTACGACGGGAATACGTTTTTTAGCACTGCCGTAGGCACCGTTGCTACTGGCCACGACCATAACTCTCACGGCACCGACGTAGTTGGGAAGTGTCAGCTCGTGACGCCCGGTTTTTCCGCCTTGCAGGCGGAAGGGCCCGAGATGGCGAACAACTGGTTCGAACCGGTTGGCCGTCTGGGTGTCCTCATCTTCGCCTTCTCCGGCATCACCACCAATGGCCAGCACTTTACCGAAGTCTCCGTTAAGGCTCCCAATGACGTACTTGTACAGATCGAACGTTCGCACGCTCAGGGCTTCTTTAGCAAAGAAGCGATCGTGTAGATTGGGTGTTTGGAAGCGTGTCAGCCCCAAGAGTCCTTCATCAACAACGGCGAGAGTGTAGGTCATGTCTTGTCCGCCGTTTTCCTTCACACTTACCTGAACGCGGCCTTCGGGTTGCCACTCATCGTCAGCGGTTAGCTGAGGTTGCAGAATCGTTTCAGGGTTGGTCACCTTCACCGGAACCAGACCGTAAAGCCTGACGGGTCGGTCATTGGTAGTTTGCTCATATGGCTGCAGCATGGTGATGTTGGCATAAACGGTGGGTACCATCCGTTCGTCGGTCTTGAAACTTACTGTCGTTTCACCTGCTTCTGCATTCACCCAAAATTGCTCTACGGAGCCTACCGCAGTTTCCAGGCTAACAAGCATTTTACCCCCTGCACTGGTGGGCAGCTTGATGTTTACCTCGTCGCCAATACTTACCTCTTCCCGTTCAGCAACGGGCCGTAACAAAGAAGCTGATTCCCGGTCGGTTTCTTCCATATTGTAACCGGCGTAGAAGTACTGTCCGGAGCAATGCCCTTCGCTATCACAAACCCGCAATAAGTATCGGCCCCAGTCAGAGACGCTTACTTTCACGGTAGCGGAGCCATCACTGGTGGTTGTAGCGGAGTAAGTCTCGATGGCCTCAGTATGTTGGCTACCGTTGAAACGGGCTACGTTGTCGTAGTTGTCCTGCCACCAGTACCGCCAGTTCACGCGGTACAAGCCAACGCTTAACTTACGGCCGCTGACGCCTTCCCCCTTCGTATCTACTGCGGCCAATGGCACCGTAGTGGCGCCTTGCATACTTACCCTCCGTGAGCCCCAGTCGTCTTCGGGGATGTTCACGCCCGCATAAACGGAGTAGGGATCAAAAGGAATGGTCTGATTGTCAATGCTGAAGTTCCCTCCTGGTTCAAACACCTTAGTCCCAATTCCGGCATTAACCGGCCCCGGTAAGGCATCACCCTTTACCGGAATGTCGAAGCTAACCGTACCTGCCTCGTTAAGCGTTCCGTCAAAGACCTCTTCAGCCCTCCGTTGTTCAATTTCCCGGGCGGGATCAGAGAACGCGAATCCGCTCCACTTTGGAAAGTTGGCCGTCCGGCTGCTCATATTCATATCCACCTTAGCCTTCAGGTTAGCCCCGGGCGCTCCGTACAACCATTTACTGGTCAGGGTAACACTTGTTGCTCCTGGCCGCAGTCCTCCGGCGGGCAATTCATAATCGATGGATAGTCGGTTGGGCTTAACCGTCTCGATCATCAGTGATTTACGATAAGTTTCTCCACCTGCTTTTACCATTGCCGTCCAGTTACCCGTCACGTCTTTCGGATTGGTCGCAAAGGTTAAGGGGTACAGGCCGCTACCAAACGCGGGAGTAACGTTACGACGTTCCACTACCCTACCCTGTGCATCGGTCAGGGTGAATTCAACGGGGTAGTTGTTGGGGATTCTTTTTTGCCGGTCTTCCAGCACGAAGTTCAGGAAGACGGAATCACCCGGCCGCCAGACGCCCCGTTCTGCATAGAAGGCACCTTTAATACCTCCTGCCCCGTCTACCCCACCGATATCAAAACGACTCAGGGGAAGCCCATTGTCGTTGTACAAATCCAGGTAAGCAGCGTCGCCACCGGAGGTGGCGATGATCAGCGCTGGTTCCTCGGTGGTTGTCATGCTTACGCGTCCCATATTATCGGTTGTTCCCGAAAACAATTCCTGATGCTGGTAGCTAAAGGCTTTTATACCAACGCCTTGCCGGGGTGCCGCATTGATCAGATCGGTTGCGAATACGATTGTAGAGCGATCTGGGTTTCGCTTGGCAATTAGTCCCAGATTAGAAGAGATCACGTTCTTGGTAATAAAGCGGTCCCGATTGTAGTATGCCGGCTTGCAGGGGTCTTCCTGTTCCCGCCAGTCAAATCCTTCATAGCTTCCATGAATTCCATAATAATCTCCCATCCGGGAGGTAACTGGTTGGAAGCCAACAGCAAAGTCTTCTTTCTTATTGAAGGTCACCGGAGCAAGACCAAAATCAGCCGGCGTGGCATCACAACCGGTTACAGCGTCTTCCATCCCGAAGCCCAAACGGACCTGATAAATAGCTGCGGCATCATTACTTATGTACTTACTCAGGTCAAGTGCATATCGGCTCCACCTTCCGGTATTCACCGCACCGCTCAGGCTACTTAATGGTACTCTTTCCTGAATTATGATTTTCCCAACGCGCTGCAAGCTCCATTCCCCCGGGCTATCTCCCAGGGAGTTATCCTGCAGGTATTGTGCTACGTTCCCTGAGAAGATTTCCACGATCTCCAGCTGTACGGCTTCGATGCCAACAGCTTCGAAAGGGAACAGTCGTTTACCCTGATGTGGGAGGATGGTTCCTTTACTAACGATCCGTAAATCAGGAGCTGTCCGGCCCAGGTTAATCTTCCAGGAAGTTTCCCGGCCCAGACGGAAGCCCTTGTTGTTTTTAATGCCGTCAGACAACCGAATAGTTACCTCACCGAGATTATCACCCTTTGGATAAATATACAACAGATTTCCGTTGATTCGGGTGGTGTAACTGGTGTTGTCGGGAAAGATTACAAGTCCCTTCATGTCCTGTTTCGCGTCCAGGGCATCGCTAAAGCGGGCCAATAGTGCCCCCCCCTCTTGCTCATCGCGGGTAAGGCTTTCTACCCGAAAATCATCGTCTGCAGGGATGGCAACGGTAAGTTCACCTTTTGTGTCTGAGAATCCACTCTTGCTGCCATCGTAGGAGATCGTGACTGGTGCCGGGTTTGCCCCCCGGTCCGGTGCTACCACTTTATAGCTGAAGTGGCGGTTGTCGGGGCCAGCAGCGACTTCAACTTCAACGGCCTTAGACCCTTGTTTAGCACTAAGGAGCTGTCCTATTTCAGCCACTGTGGAGGCATCATTCGTAACCACCTGCCCGGTAACTTCCACTGTACTACTATTCCCACCAGGGATAAACAAGCCCTCGGTAAGGACTTCAGCCTTTCGGGTAGGGGTACTGAAGGTGAAAGTAAATGGGGGCTTGCCGGCAATATTTACTTTAGCAACGTAGGCCGTTCCGGCAGCCCAGCCGTTGGCTGGTTCAAAAGATAAGCCAGTTCCACTCAACGTCGCTACACCGGGTGTATTAGGGCTAATACTGATCATCTCTGCCGCATCTCCGTCCGGAGCAGTAGTGAACTGCACGAACACCCCTTCATCCCGGTTGATTACTCCGCTGGTGAATGCCTGAATCTCCTCCGGAACAGATATTGATGTTTCAACAGTCAATGCATCGCTACCAGAAGGCTCACACCGGTATAGAAAAAAAGAAAGTAGTACGAAAACGGGAATATAACGGGCAGAAAAGGTACTTCTCATAGTATGAAATGGATTAGGCTCAACAAAATAGGCGTTATGACTTTACCTTTCCAACTTAACGGGGTTTAACCCCAATTTATGACGCAGAAACTTGCCATATTCCCGCTTCAACTTGTTGTTTTCCCCGGGGAGAACCTTAATCTGCACATATTTGAGCCCCGGTACCGCCAGCTGATCAAAGATGCAGAAGAAAACGGTATTACTTTTTGCATACCTACGGTCATCAACGGTGGCCTCCTACCCATTGCCACCGAAGTCCGGCTAACTGAAATCGTCAACAAATACCCTTCCGGTGAAAGCGATATCAGAACCGTTGGAGAACGGGTCTTCTTCCTTGAAGATTATTGGAAAACCTACCCCGAAAAGTTATATCCGGGTGGAGAATGCAGGGAGCTTTTAATCGACTTCAACGAAGATCCCAATATCAATGGTGAAATCGTCAACCTGACGAGGGCCATTTACCGGGAACTCAACATTGACAAAACCATTCGCAGTGTAAAGGATGGCTTCCGCACCTACGATATCGCACATTATGTCGGCCTTAAGCTGGAACAGGAATACGAACTGCTGACCATCAGAAGTGCAACGGAAAGACAACGCTTCTTACTTAGTCATTTGATCAACATCAAGCCCGAATTACGCGAAGGCAAAAGCATGCAGGATCGGGCTAACCTCAACGGACACTTTAAGGAGTTGGTGCCGCCGAAGTGGTAGTCGGGATATCGAGTTGCCGAGTTTTCAGCATATCGGTTTATCTGCATCACCAGTGATTAACCGACAGCCTGACAACTCGACAACCTGACAACTTGAATTACTCAACCGCAGCAGCGATCGCCGTCCGCAGTTCCTCCATCCGCTCCGGAGAAACATCAACCGATTTCCCAAAGCGAAAATCTCCTTCGGTGGTTACCGGAACAAGATGTACGTGCGCATGAGGGACCTCCAGGCCAAGGACGCCAACCGCTACGCGGTTGCAGGGGACAACAGCCTTTATGGCACGGGCAACCTTTTGGGAAAAGACGGCCAATGCCGTAATTTCCTCTTCGGTTAAATCGAAGTAGTAATCGACTTCCCGTTTCGGCACACAAAGCGTATGACCTTCGACCATTGGCCGAACATCCAGAAAAGCAATAAAATCTTTTGTTTCGGCAACGATCATGCCCGGAATTTTCCGGTCAATGATTCGGGTAAAGATGCTGGCCATGGCTTAAATGGTAATATCGATGATTTCGAATTTGACCACACCATTCGGAGTAGTCACCTCAGCAATATCGCCAACGGCCTTACCCAGTAAGCCTACACCCATCGGACTGCTGACGGATATCTTTTTTGCTTTCAGGTCCGCTTCAGATTCACTAACCAGCATGTACTGTACGTCCTTTTTAACTTTGACGTTACGAATGGTAACCTTGCTCATCACGGTTACATTGCTGGTATCCAGCTGGCTGGCGTCCAGTACACGGGCATTTGCCATGACTTTCTCCAGTTCGTTGATCTTCATCTCCAGAAGGCCCTGAGCGTCTTTGGCAGCATCGTATTCGGCGTTCTCCGACAGGTCTCCTTTCTCACGAGCCTCAGCAATGGCCTTAGCAACGTTGGAACGTCCATCAGTCTTCAACTCGTCAAGTTGGGCGGTTAATCTGTCGAAACCTTCCTGAGATAGATAGTGGGTTTTTGACATGGTCATTCAATTTTAGGGCTAAAGCTGAAAGGCCTCCCTCCTTCCACTAAGGGAAGTAGCGAAGACCCGGCTTGCCGTTAAAGAATTTGTGTTGGGGGGCTGTTATATTACCCCTACTATAGTAAAAACAAAGACGCTTCTACTTGAAGTAGAAACGTCTTTGTTCTGTGCTTAGTTCCAAAGATACGAATTTTTGTACTAAGTCATCGCATTTTACGCTTTGTCTTTCTAAATCGAAACGCCGATACCAATGTTGTGGGTACCATTAAAAATCCGGGTATTCCGGAAGGCATAGTCGATGCTGAAAGAACGGCTACGATCACCTTTTTTGAAGGGAACACGAATGCTTGCACCAGCGCTGATACCATCGTAAAGAGGTATCTCCGTCAGTTCACTTTGCTCCAGATCGGTACGGTATCCTACCCGGGCAATGAATTGCTCGCGGAAGGCATACTCAACGGCTCCGCCAATTTGATCCCGGCCGAAAGAGTTAGCCGTGAAGTTACCCATAATGGAGATACGCTGGTTGCTTTCTAATCCACCTGGACGGAGGTCGTAAGAAGCACCAATATTAAGCATAGAAGGCATTTCGAAACCTGCAGAACGTTCGTAGAGCGTACGGTTAAAGTTGGCCTCCGTCGTCTGAGCCCCAATGGAGAGGCCCTGCCCACCGTAGGTCATCCGGGAACCGATATTACGAAGGCTGATACCAAATTTGAAGGCATCGTTCTCACCCGCAACGTACTGAACGCCAGCATCGACCGCCAGGCCGAAGGCACTAACATCCGCAGTGCCTTCACTAACACCGCGTAGCGTAACCCCTACGGATACAGCTTCTTCAAAAGTGTGGGAGTAAGTGAGGCCGATGTTCAGGAAACTGACGTTAAGGATGGCACCTGTTCCTTCTGGCTGAGCAGTGGTGGTGACCGGGATGTCACCGAAGTCAAGGCTCATAATGCTGAAACCGATGGCTCCACCGTTGCCTTTTGCACTAGCGACACCGAAAGCCTGCATGGATATGTCCGTCCCCTGGAGGTAGTTGGCGTAGCCAATTTTTACTTCCGTTCCGTTAAAACGGGAGACACCAGCGGGGTTAATGCGCATGGCTTCCACACCGAAAACACTGGAAGTGTTCATGGAGTGAAGACCGGCAGATGCCGCCCACGGATTCATTAATAATTGGGCCGCGCCGGCTTCTCCCTGGCGGTCCGGGTTTCCGGCAAAAGCGGTAGAAGCCGCCAGGCCGAAACATAATACGAGTAGGTAGATTTTCTTCATGCTACTGTGAGGTTGATCTTCCGCAATGGGAATTTGGGTTAACACCAACGGCGAACCGTCAGTGAAATTTGTTTAGTTGGGCGAGAACGCGGGTGCAAAGAATAGTTGGCTGAAAGCGCAGGGAACGTTGTGCCGTTCTTTGCCCTAAAACTTTTCTTTGCACCCTGCGGCCGCGCCAAAATAGCCGCTCGTCTCGTGCAGCACACGTAAACGAGCGGCTGATTATTGGTCCTATAAGCCTGATGGATCGAACTGGCGTTGGACACCGAACCATTTCAGGGTCCGTTCACCCAGGCCAGGTGCTTCTACGTGGATCAGGTAAATACCGCCGGAAATCTGAATGCCCCGGAAGTTCTTCAGATCCCATTCCAGAGCTGGAGAAACCTGGCGGGTACCAACCGGGCGGCCTTCACCACGCAGCATTGTAGGTGCTTCGTCACGATCATATTTACGGATAAATTTACCGTCGAGCGAGTAAATCGTCACGGTTGCCTTAGCAGGCAGGTTCGTGATCTTAACATTGGTCTCGAATTCACTGTCTTCGTAAGAACTGAAACCATAATATGGGTTCGGTACCACGTTGATCATTTCCAGGGCACGGTCCAGACCAGCCTGATCGAGGTTGGTTCCGGCAGACTTCCCGTCCAGCGAGAATCGGTAAGTTGGGTAGCCGTTTGCGTCAGCAGTACCATCCTTAAAACCATATGGGTTCTGTACCCGAAGTTTTATGGTAGCATCGTTCGGGATCAGGCCATCCTCGTAAGAAAGCAACTGAGATCCTGGAGACAGGATAGGGAAGCCAGCCCAAATGATTTCCCGGATACCATTCACCTTACGGCTAACGGTCGAGCGGGGTTCAAAGCGGCTCTCCAGGTACTCACCGCCGTCGTAAGGACGATTGGTTACGTAGAAGAAATGCTGAGCACCCGCAACAAAGTTATAGAAGTTGAACTGGCCGGGAACAGGGTCGATGATTACATCCGACGGGTTCCAGATCATATCATTACCATTGCTTTGGGCGGTGAAATCACCGGTTCCGACACCACGGCCATCATACAAACTGTTCTCACCCCAGAACACTTCAAGGCGCTCACCAGTCTCTACATTAACGGCATAACCCGGGAACCAGCCCATACCGCGCGCGAGATCCGGATCGATGTTATTATCAACTTCGGGCATACCGTCCGCACCAGCGTTCTTCGTCACACTTGGCGCATCGCGCGTATCGAACATAAGGGGATGACCAGCAGGGCGCGCAGGCGTGCCGTCAAGGAGGGCATTATCGTAGAACTGGTTAGCCGTTTCCACTACCGGACAACGAGACCAAAGGTCTTTGTTGGAGGTAAAGACGATATCTATACTGTTAAGATTTGCCATGCTCATCCGGATGACCGCACTATTGTTACTGCGGTTGATCCAAACCGGAGAGATGAATGGAACTCCGCTGGCGCGTTCTTCATGATCCATCAACTGGTAAGGGTAAATACCCGGAAAGAAATCACTGTAGACTTGCTCCGGATCCTTATCCTCGAAATTCGCCATGAACTCCGTGTTCACATAATCAAACAACTGGGTCTGAATCTGTACGGGGAAGCCGGGGATGCCGGGGTTAAAGTTATCCGGCAGGAAAGTCAGCCACGGGTCTTTAGCGTCATCGGCATAGGAAATGGTCGCACCAATCGCACCATTATTATCACCGGCCAGTGTTTCGATGCCGGGTTCGACAACATCTCCCAGGCTGACAGCGAAGCCAAACTCTGGAATGATCTGTTCATTCCGAACATCAATTGAACGTTCACTGAGGATAGTCGGAGCGTTACAATCACCCAAGCAGCGGAGCATCCACCGCACGTCATCATCAAGACGTTCGTTGGTCATGTCTTCGTCGAAGAAAGTAATTTCGTAATCACCATCAACTACGTCGAGCGGGTTGGCCACAAATACGTCGATGGGCGCAGCTCCGGTTTTGTAGGTTATCTCAGGGGAGACGTTCTCACCTGCACTAAAATCAGCCTCGATGGTCTCACGACTTTCGTCAGTGATGTCGAGGAAAGTACCGTTGTTTCCTTCTCCGGCAATGCGGGTAACGGAAGCTCCGTCACCATAAGATGCCATCAACTGACGATCAAGGATAGGCCGTGGAATCACCTGATAATATGGGTCACCGGTTAGGGCATCACCAATATTCCGGCTAGACGCCTTGTACTGCTGAGGTTGTCCGGGGTTATCCTGGTCAAATGGGTCGTATTCCTTGTAGTTATTGTAGCCATAAGCCACCACCGTAAAGTAGTACCGGCGATGGTTGATCAAACGGGAATCTCCGTCACTGGCAAAGGCATCTGCGGTAATTCGTAAACTATGGCGAATGCCATTATCTGATCCTTTGGCTACTAATTCCGGTGCCAGGTAAGGCTCCAGAAGTGGGTTATCGTCCTCATTAACCGGTTTCCAGTTAAATACCTCGGTGATACCGTTGTCAAAGTCAAACTGAGCGATTTCACGGACACGATCCGGGTTGTCTACCTCAGCAAGAGAAATTCCAGGACCAGCAAATTGGTAAACGCGGTAACCTTCGAAACGGTACAGGCTGTCGGAACCAGTAGGGATACCGAGACCTTTTTCGACGTAAGCCTCCTCGAAGTTATTACTGGCAACACCGTTGCTGAACAACAATACTATCTCACGATCCAGTTCGATCACATCGACGTCAGGAGCATCAGGTCCATCGCAGATATCAAAACAGTTGTTGAACAAGCTCTGGGCCAGGTCATCCGCCTGCTGCAGACGCTGAATAGATGGGTTGGGGTACGTTTGGTCCGGAACCCAGACTACACCTACGATTAGCTCGTTTACCGCACCGGGGCGCAGGGTAAACGGGCCAGATGCCTGTAGGGTACGAGGGTCACTGGTGCCAATGTCGGCAGTTACCATTGACCATCCCGCAGGATCGTCTGGTGCATCGTAGAAAGTAAAGCGGGTAGGTTCACAGCCAACTTCATCATAACCATCACCACAATTGACCACTTCGGAACCATCGAGCCAGATACCCTGAAGGTAGTTGTAGTATTCTGTAGCAGAGTTAGGGTCGGTAGTACCTGGAGCCGGTTCACCAACACCTCCGTTATAGATCGTGATGAAGGAACTCATACCAAGTTCTATCTCATCAATCTGCATGCCCATGTCGTCGAAGATCGGCTTACGTGGACCACGGAAGTAATCCACGCCCAGAATCGGCACTTCGTCACAGTAGGTGTTCACACCACCTGTACAAGTACAGCCAGTTGCACCGTCGAGTTCATCCTGGTTGTATACGTAAGCCAGGGAACGAGTGGTATCACAGCCTACGTAATCGTCACTGAAACAACCGAGGTCGGCATCGACCCACATGGCGAAGTAGGTGTCCTGAATGTCCTCCGTTGCCCGGTTAATCAGCTTATAGCGCTGAAAGGTCATACTGTTGATGTCATCTGAAGTAGTATAGGCAAAGGCCTGAACCTGAACCTCCATCTGGATCTGTGCGGGAATACCTGATTCCCGGTGGGTGTTACCGGCATCATTATAAATCCAAAAGACCATTTCTTCTGGAAACTGGGGCGTCTCTCCACAACCCCGGATTTCGATGATCGGGTAGTCACCTTCGGTCGGATCGTAGATACCGTCGAGGTTTTCGTCCCAAAATCCTGCAAGTCCCTGCTGGGCATCGGGCAGTTCAAAGCCGTTAATCTCAAAGAAATATTCGTTACCCGTAGCCGGCCAGCCGAGGATGTCGGCGGGTAGGTCTGACTGGTCGATGGTTGCACCGGGATCAAGGTTCTGGAAAAGGGCACGTGCCTGTCGAATGCTCTCACCCTTTACGGTAAAAAACCGGTCCCAACGAGCACAGGTATCTTTGGAGGTTGTACCTTCTTCGGTAAGTGGTCCTGGGTAGTAATCGAAGTTACCAGCCCCACGACCGTACTGCTGTGCAGCAACTTTCAACCCACCACCTGGATCTCTACCGCCGAGCCAAACGGCACCGGCGAAGATGGAACTGACTTCCGGCACCCCGGGAGGAGCCTTTGGTACAATATAGCGACCATCGCCACCATCCCACCATACGTCACCACCGGTGGTCAGGCGGGCGCGTACGTTGTTGATTTCCATATCAATCTGGGCAACGGCATTATCACACGCTTCCCGAAAGTCTATTTGTTGTTGCTGACCTGGCGTAACCGCCCGGTTTCTTGCCTCCGGACCAACAGTGGCCTGGAGCATGGTCGGGGTAGCAAACCCCACCAGCAGAAGTATTGAAAACAGGAGTTGGTTAACTCGCATAACTAAAATTTTAAAAATTGGCTGGATAAGGTTTACAGGCTAAACTGAGCTCCCACGTACATACGACGTGGCAAAGTAAAGTTATTGGGGTTCAACACCTTCCACTGGTAAGAGGTCAGGAAACTCTCCAGTGGACGACGACCGGAGGAGATCTGCTCGATCTGGTCACGACCGAAAACGGACTGCAGGTAACCTGGGTCTTCAGCAGAACCGGTAGCAGAGTAAACGTTGAGTACGTTACGGCGATCCAGAATATTGGACACCCGGAAGTAAACGTTCACGCTGGAGTTTTCTCCGATTTTGAAATCCTTGTTGATCTGGCCATTCAGTGTAAAGTTGAAAGGCTTACGGGCAGCGTTGAATGCGCTCTCGTTACCGGAGCCTCCAAACTGTGTAGGCTGGAAGGTCTGCGTGTATGGACGTCCGGAAACGGCGGAAGCCTGTAGGTTTGCACCAAGATTCTTGAAAATATTCGGCGCATTACTGTTGCGGCCGACCCGGTAGTCGAGTACAAGGTTCATCCGGTGGCGCTCGTCAAAACTAAGGGGGAAAAGCGTCCGCAGGTTGCCCCGACTGGTCAGGCCACGCTGCGAGGTAGAACTGGAGCCCGTACCATCAGCAAACTGAAGCGTGTAGTTGGCATTAACCGTGAAGTTCGCCGTCCGACGCAGGTCGTAAGTAAAGCTGAAACCTTTTACTGTACCGAAATCCTGGTTATCGAAAGTAGTATAGCTACTGCCGTTAACCGGTACCGGAGCGTAGGTACGCAGCTGGATCATGTCCCGCATTTCTTTGTAGTAGGCCGTAATGGTCAGGGCGGAAGTATTACTGAGGCGGGTCTTGAAACCTACTTCGTAATCTACCGTACGTTCCGGGCGCAATGCCGGGTTGTTGAACGTGCTGTTACCTACCCGATCCCGGAAGTAGTAGTAATCAAGTGCAGTTGCAAAGCTACCGGAAGGTGGCCGCTGTAAAAGGACATCGTAGTGAGCGAAGAAGTTGGCGTCTTCCGAGATTGGGAAAGAGAAGGCCAGACGAGGCATTACGTTGAATTGTACTTCGTAATCCTTGAAGGAATCTTCTACTTCAAATTCATCACTCTTAATGAAGTCAGGCTCTGAATCAATGGCCGAGTTAACGTACTTAGGAAAAACCAACCCATCACGAATACCGGGGATTTCGGTAAACTGGTTGGCAGGCGTACCGTCAGGAAAATACCAGAAATCACCATCGCGGTAACCCTGCACATCATTCTCCCCAACACCGCTGGTATAAACGGCAAAATCATCACCAATCGATCCCGGCTTCTCCACATCACTGAATTGGCTATGGAAAGCAGCGGCACCCATAATCTCATAAAGGCTGTAAGGGTCCTTAAGTACGCGCGTATTGGCATCATACCGGTCAACACGAACACCAAGGCGGAAGATCATGTCATTAATCGTAAACTTGTCCTGCAGGTACGCAGAAGCATAGATCGGGCGGTTGGGAGCTACGTTGAAAGATCGTTCGCCATTCTCTAATTCAAAGAAATCGTCGAAGGTCCCGTCAAACTCATTACCCAGGTAATCGTACCCAAAGTAATTTACCAGTCCGTTAAAGGCCAGTTCGTCTGCACTGAAGAGGTCCAGGCTCAGCTGGTCAGGATCCAAACCGTCGATGTTGACGTGCTGGTCAAGTCCGATCTCATTGCCGGGGCTACTCAGGCGTTCCCGGATAGTCCGGTAAAACTGCCCGTCACCAGAATCAATGGTGGGCGCCAGTACCGCAACGTTACCCTCAAAACCATCCTGAATGACCATCATAGAGTCAATTACCCGGTTGGTACCAAGTACGGAGTTAAGGCGCTGGTTGGCCAGCTGGCGGGCTACCGTCCATAAACTACTTGGGGCCAGGCCATAACCACGGTTGGTACGCTGTTCGTAGATCACACCAAGTTGGATGCTGTGACGGCTTTTGTCGGAACTTCCGGGTACGATCTCGAAGGAGGCGTTAGCCTGGAAGGTGTAGAGATCGTTATCACTCTTGTTGTACGTATTGTAAACCGCACCAACGTTAGCATCGAACCAGGTGCCGGTAAACTGGCTGGTGGTCCGACCGTTGCCGGCGAAGAAAAGATCAAGGTTAGCCGGATTAGAACTACCACGGAAGGGGTCTACATAAGTCGACTCATTCGGCAGGCCAGACAGGCCGTAGCTTCCAAGGGTCAGGACCTGATCGCCGCCGACACCGAAGATGTTATTGTAGTTGGAAAGAATGGGGTTGTGTGAAGTAGATGGATCATATCCACGAAGTACCTCCCGGTAATCGATCTGGAACAAAGAATCTGTTGCACGGTATGGGCGGGCTGCATCTCCAAGTCTGCCGAATACTGGAATGTAGTCTACGTCAAAAGTTCCTACGTGACCGTAGTCAAAGAAATTATCACCGTGAATCGGATCAGAAACGCTACTGCTGTTGTTTTCTATTGTAAACTGAAGGTTATAGCTCGCATTCTGAATTACACTGCTGTTACCAGTGCCCCCATCGGCTACGCCGGTACCACCCAGGCGGTGACGGAAGCGGAAGTTACCACGGTAGTTCTGGCTTTCCTGCGTAGGGTTGCGTGCGGCGTTGAGTAGTTGCCAGCTGTTCGTGCCATTCTCACCGGGCGTAAATTGGTTTTCAGTACTACCGTAGAAACCAGAAAAGGAAATATCAATGGCGTCGCTCAGACGGGCATCAATCTTTCCATTAAGGTTTACCTGATTCCGCTCCTCAAACGGACGGGTCTGCAGTACATTAACGTCGTCGTTAGTCAGAAAATCGGCCGCAACAACTGCCCGGTCAGCGATCTGGCGCAGTGGATTGGCTTGCAGTTCAGCCAGGACATCTTCCCGGGCTGTAATGATCGCAATCGGGGAAGGATTATCGTCTTCACTGTAAGTATAACGGCCGGAAAAACGGTAGCCCAGTACTGAATTCCCTTTCGAGTTCCGTAGGATGGGACCAGTTACCGAAAGCCCTACCAGGCTGTTGCCATAGTTGTCCAGGCCTTCACTGGTTTCAGCTTCCGCACTCATGCGGAATTGATTACTGGGGCCTTTAGTTGTAATGGATATGATACCGCCGGTTACGTCACCGTACCGAGCTTCTATACCACCGGTGATGACCTGCAGCTGCTCAATGTCGGCATCCGGGACACTGGTCGAAGAAACCCGTACACCATCAACGTAATAGTCTGTTGCATCTGAGCGGGAACCACGCACGTTAATCGCTCCACCCTCATCTGCCGAGGCAGCACCAGCCGTGATCGAAGCGATCTGGTTGATGTTACGCGTGGGCAGGTTTCGGATCTGTTCCGAGGTCACCGTTTGGCCGGAGGTCGTATTGTCCTGCTCAATGAGGGGGACTTTAAAGCCCGTTACCACAATCTCAGTCAGGGTAACCCCGTTATTGGTCACTTCTATGTTTGCATTATTGGTCTTACCGGCGTTAACGGGAATGCCTTCCACCCGCGTTGGCGGGTAGCCGGTATAATCCACCTGGATGTCGTAAGTACCGGGGTCAATATTAGAAAAGAAGTAATTACCGTCAAGATCGGTGTTGGTTCCCTGATAAAAGGCTCCGTCCTTAAATAGTTGGACCGTAGCAAAGGGAAGAGGTGCTCCGTCATCGTCTACATCCGTCACCTTACCCTTCAGGGCAGTTTGAGCGAAAGCAGTAAAAGCGGTAAACACGAGTAAAAAGAGGAGTAAAGTTCTTTTCATACCTGGTGAGTTGTGCTGAGTAGTTCAGAATAACCGAAGATGGTTCATCGGGCTACAAAAGTGTGACACAAAAGTTAAAATTTCTTTGAGGATGCCGGTTGGGGCAGTCAGCCGACAAAAGAAACTTCGCTAGTGCTAAGGCCGCAAAAGTAAACAAGTTTGTCTTACTCACAGGCTTTTCATCACTGAAAAGCCTTGCTTGTCTGTCGGCAACAAGCCCTCAGGTCATTTTTTTGGATAGTTTTCCGTTTTCCAGGCTTAGGGAATGGATAATAAGGTGCAGCCAAAAATCTTTGTACTGAATAAACGTAAGGCTATCAGTGCGTGGCCGCAGGTGCATAGCACGCGTTAGGGGCAATGATTCTTAAGGTAGCCCGGTGGGCTACAAAGCGTAGAAAGCACCCGCCCCGGTCCTGGCACTCCGCAACTTTCATTACCTTTCCATTCCTGTTTTAATGAAGGAATTGTCAAGCATCCCTCCTGCCCAATGGCCAAAAAGTCCGGTAAAATAACGATCCACGATATTGCTTACGAGCTTGGCCTCAACGCCAGCACAGTAAGCCGAGCCTTGGCCGACAACCCCGTAGTAAGCCAGAAAACCAGGGACCTCGTCAGGGCAAAGGCAGCAGCACTAAATTATCAGCCTAACCGCATTGCTGCGGCCCTGCGGCGAGGCCGCTCCGATATTCTGGGGGTCATCGTTCCGGCACTGGATCGGGCGTTTTTCGGGAAGGTGATCCGGGGGATAGAAGAGAAGGCCGGCAAAGCCGGCTTTCACATCATCGTCTGCCAAAGTTATGACTCCGCCAAACGCGAACGCGCTATGGTAGATACTTTACGCCGATTGCAGGTAGACGGTATTATGGTCTCCGTTGCTAAGGATAAAGAACAAGCAAACAACGTTGACTTTTATCAAAACGTAATTGCCTCCGGATTTCCCATTCATTTTTTTGACACGATCGCGGAAGGTGTAGATGCACCCGTAGTCGTCATCGACAATGAACAAGGGGGATTCGAAGCAACAAGCCACCTGATCAAGGCAGGCTATCAGCGCATTGCTCATTTACGCGGACCACAACACGTCCCCATCTATCGGGACCGCTACCTCGGGTACATTCGGGCAATGGAAGCCGGCGGCCTCACCGTAGACCCCGGCTACGTGATTGATATTGTTTCTCATTTCGACAATGGCGAGGAGGCTTTTCTCAGCCTGTGGGACCTTACTCAACCACCCGACGCCGTATTCAGCAGCAGCGACTACAGCGCAGCCGCCGGGATCAAAGCCTCCGAAAAGCACGGTATCAGGGTTCCTGAAGACCTCGCAATTATCGGCTTCTCCAATGAATCCTTTACCGAAATTATTACCCCTAACCTCTCCACAGTAGATCAGCAGACCCTTGAAATGGGCCGCCGCACCGCCGAACGGATGATTGCCGTCGTTGCAGGGAACGCTACCTCGGAAGACATGGAACAACGGTTGGTGCTGGCGCCTCGGGTTATTGTGCGGGGGAGTTCTAGTGTTTTGTAATCTGTCATCAGGGGGCAGGGGGTCAGGGGGTCAGGGATCACTTCCGGTTATTTGCTGAATTCGCCACGGAATTTGTCCTCGTGCTTGAGCATGTAACTCAGTAGCTTTTCAACTTCGACGGCATCGTTTAGTGATTCGCGTATTCGAGGTCATTAATGTACTTGGAACGACGAGCAAACCTTAGCCAAGTCATGGTTCCATAATTTTCTCCCTGAATCCTGACAACTAAATACTGACTACTCAAAGTAATCCTCCACCCCACCCGGCGTATGCAGCCGCACCGAGGGCTGGTCAGCCGCCTCCACGAAACCGACGATCTGCGCATCAATGTTAAACCGGGCGGCGATGTCTAGTACCGTTGCAGCACCTTCGGCTGGCAGGTACACCTCAAGTCGATGGCCCATATTAAACACCTGGTACATTTCGCGCCAGTCAGTTCCACTTTCCTTACGGATGAGGTCAAATAGTGGGGGAACGGTCAGGAAGTTGTCCTTCACCACCCGAACGTTGTCAATAAACTTAACGACTTTAGTCTGCGCACCGCCCGTGCAGTGGATAAGGCCGGCGATTTGGGGCTTCAGTTCGTCAAGCAGGACCTTCAGGACGGGAAGATAGGTTCTGGTCGGGCTGAGCACCAGTTTTCCCGCAGGCATTGTGCGCCCCTGGCCAATGTCTATCTGCTCAGTCAGGGAACGGCTGCCGGTATAAATGACGGAGCGGGGTACTTCGGGATCGAAGCTCTCGGGGTATTTATCCGCGTACGCATGCTTGAAGACATCGTGGCGGGCAGAGGTCAGTCCGTTGGAGCCCATGCCTCCGTTGTATTCGTCTTCGTAGGAAGATTGTCCGTAGCTGGCTAACCCGACAATTACGTTTCCGGGTTTAATGTTATTGACGACCAACCGATCGCGGCGAAGCCGGGCAAAGGTGGTAAAGCCGACGTCAATCGTGCGGACAATGTCCCCCACATCGGCGGTTTCACCGCCGGTCAGGTGCAAGCCTACCCCCTGATCGGCCATACGATCGGCAAATTTCTGCGCGCCCTGAATGATGGTTTTCAGCACTTCCCCGGGAATCCGGTTCTTGTTACGTCCGATGGTGGAAGAAATCAGGATGTTGTCTACCGCTCCGACGCAGCCCATATCGTCCAGGTTCATCACCAGGCTGTCCTGCACAATGCCTTCCCACACGGAAAGATCACCTGTTTCCTTCCAGTAGAGGTAGGCAAGACTGGTTTTGGTGCCTGCCGTATCGGCGTGCATCACGTTGACCCAGTCTGGATCGCCACCGGCGACATCAGGTAACACCTTACAAAAAGCCTTTGGGTACAGCCCCTTATCAAGCCCTTCAATGGCTTCGTGGACCTCAGATTTGGTAGCGGAAACGCCGCGTTGCTCGTATTTACTGGACATGGCGGCAAAGATAGTCAGAGAGTCAAGTAGTCAAAGAGTCAGGGAGTCAGAAAGTCACAGCTTAAGAGCGTGCCTGACTATTTGACTCTCTGACTATTTGACTACTTAGGCTTTACAGCCGTTTGACCAAAACATTGGCCGATCGCCCCGCCACATCAAACTTTCCCGTCCGGATCCGGCTGACCCCCTCCATATCAACAATCCGTTCGTTTACCACCGGCGTCCAATCTCCGTTGGGGAGCACAACCCGTTTCGGATCTCTGCTGCCGTTAAAGACGACCAATATATCGGACCATTCGTCTCCGGGAGCATCAACGATGCGGTAAACCACCAGCTGATCGTCCCGCGTATCCATGAAAGTCAGGTGTTTACTGATCAGTTGCGTAGCGCCGAGGCGGAAGGCCGGATGCATCTTCCGCATTTCGATCAGCTTTTTAACGTAGTCTACGGTTATCTTTTCACTGCGCTTTGCCCCCCACCGGATCATATTGATCCCGTCACTGGATTTGTAGGAATTCTCTTCCTTATTCTTAGAACGCAGCATTTCCGTACCTGCGTGCAGAAAGGGGATGCCCTGGCTGGTCAGTACAATGGCCAGCGCAGTACGTTGCATCTGTGCACGCCTGCTACGTGGATCGGTTGGGTTACTGATCGCCAGGCGATCAAACAGCGTATGATTATCGTGGCAACTGACGTAGTTGATGCACTGCGCCGGCTCATTGGCCCAGGGGGCATTAGAGTAGTTGACGCTGTCGTAATCAATCTGCGGGTGTTCCGTTGAGCCCACTACCCCGAAACGGATAGACATGTCTTTGCCCCGGGCTCCCGATACGAAGCCTTGCTCTTTGTGCTCGAACACACTGCCCTTAACCCCGTCTCGCAGGTCATCGCTGAAGGCAGCAATATTGATCAATTCGCGGGTGTTGGCTTTAACGGCCTTGAGGCTGTCTGGCAGCGGGCTGTCGCCCGCCGTCCATCCTTCGCCGTAAATCAGGATGGTGGAATCGATGGCGTGCAGGTTCTGGCTGATTTCGTTCATCGTCGGAATGTCATGAATCCCCATCAGGTCAAACCGAAAGCCATCCACGTGGTATTCCCGAACCCAGTATTCTACGGATTCACGGATGTACTTACGAACCATTGGCCGGTCGCTGGCAATTTCGTTCCCACAGGCGCTGGCGTTGCTCATACTCCCGTCATCGTTGAAGCGGTAGAAATAGTCGGGGATGAGGTGCTGAAAATGGCTGTCTTCGCTCCGCCCGGTATGGTTATAAACTACGTCCATTACCACCCGAATTCCGGCATCGTGCAGGGCTTTAACCATCTGCTTGAATTCCCGGATGCGTACTTTGCCATCGCTTGGGTTAGTGGAATAACTACCTTCCGGAACGTTATAATTCTGCGGGTCGTAACCCCAGTTGTATTGCGGCACTTCCAACTGGGCTTCGTTAACGCTCATGAAGTCGAAGCTCGGCAGCAAATGGACGTGGGTGATGCCCATTTCCACCAGGTGGTCAAGACCGGTGGTATCTCCCTGTGGGGTGACGGTACCACGTTCGGTAAGCCCGAGAAATTTTCCTTTGTTGGTGATACCGGAGCGGGGGTCGATGCTGAGGTCCCGGACGTGGAGTTCGTAGAGTATGGCGTCGGTGGGGGCCGCCAGGGGCGGCGCTTTGTCTTCCGCCCAACCTTCCGGGTTGGTATCCGCCAGATCAACTACCTGGCCGCGCAGACCGTTCGTTCCCGCCGCCCGGGCGTAAGGGTCGGTTGCTTCCTCACCCCACTTGCCGTGCTGTTTGATCTGGTAGGTGTAATAAGTGCCGTCCAGATCACCTTCCACGACCTTCATCCAGGCACCGTTGACCTGCTCCATTTCAATGCGTTCGGTGGCGGGTGCATCGGGCGAATCGGAGGCGTAGAAGTTCACCCGCGCTTCCTGCGCGGCGGGCGACCAGAGCTTGAAAGTGGTGGCTTCAGCAGTATAGGTAGCGCCCAAATCCTTGTAGGGATACACGGGATAGGCATCAAGGGATTCGAACACGGGTTGATTGTCTTGGCAGCTGGTTAACGCAATAAAAAGTACGCCCGACAGCAATACCGGGAGGGTGAATTTCATATGTGACATACTTAGGATAACGCAGATTACGACGATATGATGGGTTTCACAAGTTTTCTTTTTTTTGCGGGGCCGCAGGTGCCGGGGGAAGGGATAAAAAAAGCAAGGTAGTATGGGGAGCAAAGGACTTGGCAAAAGCAATAGAGAAAAAGGAGGAGGGATGGTGATTCTTGGGTTCTTTTCTTTCGAGGGCGAGTGGGCTGCGCCCCGAGAATTCTCGGGGCGCAGCCCACTCGCCCTGAAGTGTTCTGAGTAGCAATCGGCTGTACCCAATTGAAAAACATATATTTATTATCTTAACCCGCTCAAACACCCCTATTCATGCCTTCACCCGTTTCCCCCGACTTAGGTCAATTACGCGCGTTGATCGCCAGCGGCCGAAGCGACGAGGTAATCAATACGCTGCTGGCCTATGCCAACAATACCAGCGATAATCGATTGCAGACGCAATTAGTAATGCTCAGCGGACAATGGCAGAACCTACATCTCCCCTCCACTACCGCTACCCAACCCCAGGAGTACATCGACCGGCAGAAAGCCAGGATCACCCAGGGCCTGCTAGCTGTGCTTGACCAATTGGAACGGAACGTACCTTCACCGGTAGTAACCGTTCCGCTGCACGAGGCACCTGCCGCCGGCACTCCTTCCCCTGCACCTGCGTCCGCGCCACCTGATCCTGCTCCTCTGCCTCCAACGGCCAGCCGCTGGAAAGAGACCGCCATCAAGGTGGCCGCCATCGTCGCTTTTCTGGCGGGTGTTGCTGAGCTATCGGGGTATTCCCTGCGCGACATATTTGCTTCCGCTGAACCTACTGTGGTTACGACTCCACCGCAAAACAATACCGACGTACCGGCTACGACTACAGCCATCGACACGCCGGCTGTAGTACCGCCACCAACCCGCGCGCCACAACCGGGGCAGCCCGAAGGCCGTACCGTGCCAGCGAAGCCAACTACCCGTGAGCAACCTGTTGCCACCACCAATCTAGCCCTCAACCTAAAGACCAACAAAGGCACCGACAATCTGGTCTTTACCACCGGCGAAGACCTGGAAATCTTCTACCGCGTCACCCAGCCCTGTACCCTCCGCGTCCTCTATAAACTGGCCGACGACGAGGTCGTCCTGATCCAGGACAACCTGGCCGTAAGCGATGCCTCCACCGGCCAGTGGATCTCCCTCGGCACCTTCGAAGTCAGTGCCCCCTTCGGCGCCGAAAGCCTCCACGTTTTCGCCAGCTCCGGCCCCTTCCCGCCCCTGACTACCGCCTACAGCGACGGCTACCAACTGGTCACCGAAGGCCTCCCCAACGGCCTGCGAAAAACCCGCGGCATCAAACGCAAGTTTGTAGAGCAAAAACTCCTGATGACGACGCAAGAGTAAGTATTCACCCGAAAATACACCCTATTTATGTTTCGATTTATCGTATTGTTCCCACACTATTTTATATCATCCTTTAGAGTGTGTATAAATGGGGAGTCGTCAATTCACAATTACTTAACTATCAATAACGAAGCGCTCCCCTCTCCCGGGGAGAGGGGCCGGGGGAGAGGCGACTTGCCAGCGATGTATAGTAGTATCCTCCTGTTCCTTTGCCTCTGTTCTTGTCCACTTTTTGCCCAGTCCACCCAGCCGGTGCTGCGACTGGACTTGGGAATACATACGGCAATGATCAGAAAAATCGACGTCGATTATTCTGGTAAAAATATACTTACCCTTAGTGATGATAAGACCGCTAAACTATGGAACGGGGAAAACGGAGCACTGCTCCGTACTTTGAGGGTCCCCATCGATGAAGGGAATTTCGGGAAAACTTATGCCGGGGCCATATCCCCCGACGGAACAATTGCTATTGTAGGTGGGTGGAGCAAGTCGCGTAATCACGACCTCTATATTTTCGACGCGGACACCGGGAAAATGCTCCACCGTATCGGTGGGCACAGCAATGTTATACTGGACATAGAATTTAGTCCCGATGGCCGCTTTTTTGCCGCCAGTCTGGGGGGAACTGACGGGATACGTGTTTATAGTACGTCTAATTTCAAAAAAGTAGGAGAAGACACGGACTACGGAAGCGAATTATACAACCTGGCTTTTGGGGCCAACGGTAGCCTCGCGACGGTTAGTAACGACGGTTTTGTGCGACGCTATGCCGCTGACTTTACGCTTAGCAATAAAAAACAGCTGGGCAAGGATAAACGGCCGTACTCCCTGGATTTTTCACCGGATGGCCAGTTACTGGCTGTTGCTTATGACAATTCTCCTAACCTAAGCGTGCTTGATGCCCAAAGCCTCGAAGAGCGATATCAGCCTGACATTACGGGAGCAATTACGATAAGCACTAGGTTAAATAAAACCTCCTTCTCCAAAGACGGAAACCAGCTAATTGCCGGAGGTTACAATAGCAAAACGGTTGATGGCGTTTATGGCTATTGTTTACGAATTTGGGACAAGCAGGGAAAAGGACCTTATACAGACCTAGTGGTGAGTCAGAATACTATCATGGATCTAAAATCCACTACTAGTGGCAATATCTTGATCGGGGGGTCTCGGCCTGACTGGGCAATTGTCTCTGCCAGCCTGAAGGAGCGCGTTGAATACACAGGAGCTAATGCATTATATTTCAATATTCACCAACGATCCCACTTGCTCCTGAATCAAGATGGAACCCGTGTAGGGGTTAGTCCCCACAGTCAATTACCCATAAACTTCGATTTAACTGCGGGCACCCTGCAAGCGGATAAATTTACCGGAGAAAGCTTCACTGCCAGCCGGGGTAAACTGACAATTACGGACTGGCAAGACGATGTGTCGCCCAAGCTAAATAACCAAAAGCTCAACTTTCTCCAAGCCTATGAGCAATCCCACTCCGTAGACATCAACGGTAGTGGAAGTGCTATCGTAATCGGGGGAAGTTATGATTTGTACAGCCTCAATGCCGAAGGCAAAAAAATATGGGACACTGACACTCCAGCAACTACCTGGGCGGTCAATATCGCCCCCAACGGCCGTGTTGTCGTAGCCACCCACGGCGACGGCGTCATCCGCTGGTACCGAATGACGGACGGCAGGCACCTCCTCAGCCTCTTCATCCACCCGGACCGGGAGCGCTGGGTCTGCTGGACGCCCGATGGCTACTATAATGCCTCCCCCGGTGCGGAGGAGTTCCTCGGCTGGCACGTCAATCAGGGGATGGACAAGGAAGCGCTTTTTTATCCGCTCTCCCGGTTCAGGGACAAATATTACCGGCCGGATGTGGTGCAGCGGGTCATCATGACTGCCGACGTGGAGGTAGCCCTGCAGCAGGCCGACCAGGCCCGGGGCCGGGCTACCTCCACCACCCGCAGCGTCGCCAATCAACTCCCGCCCCTGATTCGGATACTGAGTCCGCCGGGTGGCAGCACGGTCAGTCGCCGGGAAGTGACGGTGCGGTACGACATCACCTCGCCGAACGGCGAGCCGCTTACCGGCCTGTCGGTACAGATTGATGGTCGGCCCATTCCCGGGCAGCGGGGCATCAAACCCAAAGGTTTACGTGGAGATATCACCGTTCAGATTCCCGCGACGGATTGCCGGGTTTCCCTACTGGCCAGCAATAGACACGGCAAAAGCGAACCAGCGTCGATTGACCTGAAGTACGTCGGCTCCGCTTCAGGTTCCCCCGTCAACTTCAAGCCGAACCTCTACCTGTTGTCCATCGGCGTGGCCGATTACAAAATTGACGACTTCGACCTCGACTACTCCGACAATGATGCCCGCGACTTCTATGACCTGATGAAGACCCAGCAAGGGCTGCTCTACAATAAAGTCCACTCGCGACTCCTGGTCGACCAAGACGCCACCAAAGACAACATCCTCGACGCCCTCGACTGGCTCACCAAGGAAACCACCCAGCACGACGTGGCCATGATCTTCTTCGCCGGCCACGGTCTGGAGAATGATCAGGGCACCTTCTACTACCTCCCCGTCGGGGCCGACGACGCCAGCCTGCGCCGCACCGCACTGATGAAGGACGAGATCCGGGAAACGGTGGCCAGCGTAGCGGGCAAGATCGTGGTCTTCATGGACGCCTGTCACAGCGGCGGGGTGATGCGCACTACGGGAAAACGGCGGGAAGTGCCCAACGTCAACGGGATCATCAACGAGCTGATCAGTGCGGAGAACGGGGCGGTGGTCTTCAGTTCAAGTACCGGCCGGCAAAAAAGCCAGGAGGACACTAAGTGGCAGAACGGGGCTTTCACCGAGGCCTTGCTTGCAGGATTGAAGGGCGGTGCCCGCTACGGTGGCGATGAGCATCCCAATCAGGTCACTTGTAAATCGTTGGACCTCTTCATTTCCCGCAACGTTAAAGAACTGACTAATGGCAACCAAAGTCCAACTACTGTCTTCCCGGTGAACGTGCAGGACTTTCCGATTTTTATTTTGCCTCGGTAGTACAGGCTAATCTAAATTTGTTGACTTAGCTGCTGGTCGGGCGGGGGAAATCACTACGGCCTGCACACAAGTTTACAGGCCCGCAGTTTTCTCATCCGATGTAGGGTGGTTAGGATTTCAAATCAGAAGGTTTTCGAGGAAGCGCTCGTCGGCCGAGGCGCGACGTAGGAGCTGACTCGTCCGCCGAGAGATTCCGGCCATATACGACCTGTCGGCCGACGAGTCAGGCCCTTCAGGCCGCCTCGGCGGACGAGCGGTCTATCCGTAAGCTCTCATATTCTAACCACCCTACATCCGATCATTTAGAGCACCGTAAAGATGTGTGTAGTCCGTAGGGGCAAGCCCCGTCCGAACGGAATGAGCCAGGAAATTTCTGAAATGATCCATTAGCAGGCGATAGGTTCCGGGATTAGTTTTTAAGGAGTGCCAGGAATTCTCGGGGCACAGCCCGCGCGCCCTTAAAAGGAAGCTACTCCCCCACTCTACCGGCCAGCTTAACCACCTCCCCAAACATTGAGTTTAAAATCGCGCCCCGGTGGCCAATGTTCGGCATTTCCACCAGTTTGATCCGGTCTGCTGCCAGGGCTTCCAGTTCTTCGCTCATGGCTACAGGGATAAGCTCATCGTCGGTTCCGTGGAGGAGATAAACGGGTGCAGACGATGCTGCGAGATGCTTACGGTTATTAAGGCCATACTTCATCAGGAAGTCGGGAAACATCCAGAAAAACTGGTTTTTCATGGCCGTCAGGCTGGTGTAGGGCGCCACCAGGACAACTGCCCGGGGATCATTATTCGCCGCCAGAAAACTGGCCGGACCGGAACCCAGGGAATACCCGACCAGTATGATGTCTTTTTCGGCATAATCCTGCTTCAGCCGTTCGTAGACCACCTGAAGATCATCGGTCATGTTTGCTTCACCGCCAATTGCGCCTTCACTTTTTCCAAAGCCGCGGTAATCCACCAAATAAAGGTCGAAACCCAGCGATTGGATAGCGCGGGTCTGGTACAGGCTTCGGCCATTATCGCCAACGTTGCCGTGCAGGTAAAGGATCACCCCCCGTGGGTTCTCTTTTTGCAAGTGAAGGGCGTGCAGCCGCACGCCGTCGGGCATGGTGACCCACTCTTCCGGGTAATCCCCGTAGCTGTGATTTGCCGTTTTTTGGTGCGGATGAAAAATCAGGGCTTCCTGCTGAAAGTACAACAGTCCGCAGATGATGAGGTAGATCACCCCCAGCGTAATTCCAATCCGTTTCAACCACTTCATCATAAGGTTTTTTTACTGCTTAGGTATGGCGCCGGTGGCCTGTCCAAAAAAGAACACGAACTGCTGCATCTGGTTGGCCAGTTCCTCGTTTCCGGTGGCTTTAAAGTAGGTATCTGCCAAACCTCGGAGGGTTTGGTACATGAACCGGTCCATCTCCACGACCTGCATCTCTTTTGTCCACAAATCCACCTTCATGGTTTCCTTGGTTTGCGAGTTGAACAGGGCGAGCAACATTCCTTTACAAGCTTCACTGGGTCCGGGTTTATCCGATGCGCCCCACTTCATTTCGACGGGCATTTGATCTGCATCCAGCCCTACTTCGATGGATATTTTGCTGCGTTTTTTTACGATATTTTTCGCCATTGTGCTCTATTTTTCGCGAAGGTAAGGCGCGGGCGCGGGATGCCGGGGGAGGTTGTTGAGGAGCGGGGTTGGAATCATAAGATCGCTCATCGGCCGACCACCGAAGGCAGCCGCGAAACGAAATCGCCGCGGGAGCTGGCTCGTCCGTCGGGCGATCGACAAGAGAACATGAGTCCTCCCCCTTGTTCCTTCGCCCCTTTTCCGGCACCTGCGGCCGCGCCCAACTACTCTTCTTCATAAACATAATCCACGGGTAGCAGCCAGGCTAAGCCCCGCGTGCCCATATAGCCGGAGAAAGCGATCGTAGCATCGCCGAATACACCGCCGGCAAATATTACACAACGGTCAGCCTCAATGTAAAAAGAAGATTGCGCCGGTTGGCTGCGACGCCATTTGCCAGGCGGTAGTGGCCGTTGTTTTCCGTCGGCGTAGTACAATACTGTAAAGGTCCGTCCGCTCAGCCCCCTGAGTTCCCATGTTTTTTCATTGACCTGGTGCAGGTGTGTCCGTAAATCGATCTCCAGAACCGCCTCCTGTTTAGTGACCTCGTCTTTAACGGTCTCCACAATTTTAAACCCGTTTTGGGGCAACTCATTCGCCAATAAGGCCCGGGCAAAATGCATCGAAGAACCAAGGTAAGCACGCTGGCGATTACGAAGATGCTTACGTTTCACCTCTTTAGAATCTGCAAAAAAGAAGGTGCCCAGATAGGCCCGGCGGCCCTCGGCGTATTGCGCCCTGAACTGGTTAAGGTCCATCCGTAACACGTAGGCCAGATGCGGTAATTCGATCTCCAGGGGCGCAACGGTAGCAGCTTTTAGGTTCACCGCCTCGTCGAAGTAATATTCTTTCCCATCTCCGGACCACCGCGCGTTTTCATTGTCTCGTTCGAGCAGTTTGGTTCTCATGTTTTCTGACCAAACGGTTATCTTTTTCTCCACGTAATCCCGATCAAAACGGAGCACTTCGTCGTTCCGGATGCTGGAGGTCTTACCCCAATCATCCGTACCTAGTAACAGTAATTTAAATTCTGCCAGGGTCTTTTCACGTAAGTTTCGATCAGTGACCTCCACGCCAGCCAGCACTTCTTCGCGGGGAGCCAGCCGAATGGACAATTGCCCGGAAGAACTGGTTACCGACAATGCCTGGTTTACGTAGTTGAGGTGACTGACGACCAGGGTGGCCGGCAGGGCAACATCACGCAGAAAGAAGCTGCCGTCATCCCCGGTCACCTCCCCTTTGCTGGTCCCGTCAAGGTAAACGGTGGCGAAAGAAACCGGTTCGCCCGTTACCTCGTCGACGAGGGTACCGGATAGATTCGCTTGTGAGTGACCAATTATTGTTACGCACAGCAGGATTACTAAAATACAGAAGCGAGGCATAGCAGGGGTTACAGGGCTTGCAAAATAGGATTGTTTTGAAGATTGGCAGGAAGGAATATTGCGTTTTGTATGGCTCCTTGCAGCACGTGGCAATATTGTAAACCCCTTTAACCCTAACGGGCTGTCGGGGTCAGGGGGCTTGCGGGCGTACGACAGCCAGCTAGTCAAGAAAATGCTCGTCCACTCCCCTTTCTTTAATATCATCCCCCCTTTCCCCAACAACATCCACCCGCTCAATCGTGCCCACCAGGAATAAGTAGCTACAGAACCCAAGGAAGGCCATCCCACCGATAAAGAACAGGGCTGGGGAAAAATCACCATCCTGTACGAGGTAACCGATCACCGTGGGGGTAACGACGCCGGCCAGGCCACCAATGAAATTGAACACGCCGCCTACCAGGCCAATCAGCCGGGTCGGGGCCAGCAAGGAAACAAATACCCACGTGATCGACGCCAGGCCGTTGCCGAAGAAGGCCAGGGCAAGAAAGAAGATGATCAGCGCCGTGTTGTCGGTATAGTTGGCACCAATAATGCTGATGGACAACAACATTCCTACCAGGATCGGTCCCTTACGCGAAGCTTCTTTGGAGATCCCCCGGCGAACGAGGAAATCCGAAGAAAAGCCTGCCAGCAAGACACCAAAAAAGGCTGCCAGGAAAGGAATGGAAGCCAGAAAGCCAGATTTGATAAAGTCAAGACCGCGATACTCCACCAAATAAGTAGGAAACCAGGTCAGGAAAAAGATGAACAATGATCCCATGCAGAACTGTCCCAGATAAATACCCCAAAGCTTTGGGTGCCTGAATGCTTCGGCCAGGTCAGACAACTTAAAATTCACGTGTCCCTCTGCGTTCTGCTCATCACTGATGATGCCGCCGCCTGCTTTGATCAGTGCTAACTCCTGCTCGGAGACGGTCTCATGATCCTGTGGATCCCGGTAAAAAGCGTACCAGATTCCAGCCCAAGCGATGCCCATCAAACCTGAAATAACGAACAGCCCCCGCCAGCCGTAGTAAGCCTGAATTGCCACCAATGCCGGCGTCAGAAATGCCAGGCCGATGAACTGACCGGAAGTATACATAGCGATGGCCGAAGCGCGTTCCTCCTCCGGAAACCAGCTGGTTACGATCTTATTATTGGTCGGATAAGACGGTGCCTCGAACACGCCGATCGATGCCCGCAGACCGATCAACGCCCCCAACGAACTCACCAAGCCCTGAAAGAGTGTCGCCAACGACCACATAACCAGAATGATCGGATACAATATCCTCGGCTTCACGTAATCCACCAAAATACCGCCGGGAATTTGCAGCAGGGAATAAGTAAGGCCGAAGGCTGAAAAGATCAGGCCCAGCTGTACTTTCGTCAGCGACAGGTCCTCTCCTATGGCTGCGGCAGCTACCGAGATGTTACTCCGGTCCATGTAGTTGATGACTACGGTGACGAAGATCAGGGCTAGGATGTTGAAACGTTTTTTGGTCATGATTTTTGAGTTGCAGGTTGCAGGGGTCGCTGCGCTCCTGTTGCAGGGTTGCAGGGGTCGCTGCGCTCCTGTTGCAGGGGTTGCAGGAGTCGCTGCGCTCCTGTTGCAGGGGTTGCAGGAGTCGCTGCGCTCCTTATTGCAGGGTTGCAGGGGTCGCTACGCTCCTTGTTGCAGGGTTGCAGGGGTCGCTGCGCTCCTGTTGCAGGGGTTGCAGGGGTGGCAGGAGTCGCTACGCTCCCGTTGCAGGGGTTACAGAAAAAATGGCCGCTGAACGAACGAAGTGAGTTTCCATGTGCAGTAGCTGCAACGCGCCGAAGGCGCTCTGCAACAAGGAGCGAAGCGACCCTGCAACGCGCCAAAGGCGCGCAGCGCCCGGCGCCTACCACTCCGCAACCGCCCCATCCGGATTCCGCCAAATAGGATTCTTCCAGGAGTGGCCGATTTTGGCAGCTTCGCGCACCTTCTCTTCGTCGATTTCGATGCCGAGGCCGGGTTTGGTCATCAGGGAGACGTGGCCGTCGCGCAGGCCGAAGCCGTCAGGGTCTTTGAGATAGTCTACCAGGTCTGTACCGACGTTGTAGTGAATACCCAGGCTGGTTTCCTGGATGATGGCATTGTAGCAGTTGAAGTCGATCTGCAGGGCAGCGGCCAGGGAAATGGGGCCGAGCGGACAGTGGGGCGCGATGGCCACGTCATACGCTTCGGCCATTGTGGCAATCTTTTTTACCTCCGTAATGCCTCCGGCATGACTGAGGTCCGGTTGCAGGATATCGACGGAGCCCTCCTGAAGGATGCGTTTGAAATCCCAGCGGGAGAACATCCGTTCGCCGGTGGCGATCGGGGTGGAGGTATAGTCGTGCAGCGATTTAAGGGCTTCGTTATTTTCTGCCAGCACCAATTCTTCGAGGAAGAAGGGGTGGTAGGGCTCGAGGGCTTTGGCAATGGCTTTGGCCTGCCCTTTGTGAACACGACCGTGGAGGTCTACCCCAATCAGCAGATCATCTCCGCCAGCTTCGCGAATGGCGGCCATTTTGGCCGCGGCTTGCTTCACTTTACTCAGCGAATCGATCCACTCCATCTTTTCCACGGCATTAAATTTCACGGCGGTAAAGCCATCAGCCATGCGTTTTCGGGTAGCTTCCGCCAATTCCTCTGGTGTTTCGGCGTTCACCCAGCCGTAAATCCGGACTTTGTCGCGCACGGAACCGCCGAGCAGCTCGTAAACGGGGACGCCCAGAGACTTCCCCTTAATGTCCCACATAGCCTGGTCAATGCCGGAGAGGGCACTCATCAGAACGGGGCCGCCCCGGTAAAATCCACCCCGGAAAATCATCTGCCAGAAATCTTCGATCTTGTTGGCGGGGTGGCCGATAATGTGGGTTTCGAGCTCTTTAATGCAGGCCTCGACGGTATCGGCACGGCCCTCCACTACGGGTTCTCCCCAGCCAACGGTGCCGTCGGCGGTGGTAAGTTTGAGGAACAGCCAGCGGGGCGGCACCTTGAAGAGTTCGACTTTGGTGATTTTCAAGTGTTGCATGATGGGTGGTTCGTGTAAGGCTTCTATGATCGAGCCTAAGGTAGGTATCCCATCTTAATTCAGCCTCAGAACATCCCTTCCCCGTGGGGCATGCACCGTAGGTGGTAATAAAGCGATCATTTGATGTAGGAATCCCTCAAGCCCGTCGGACGGCTAAAAAGAATAAGAAGGAGGCGGGGCCGCAGGTGCAAGGAGAGGATGGATGAGCAGGGCGGGTAAGTCTCCAGGCCCCGTCAGTAGGGCGGTTCGCCTTTTGCTCCTTATTCCCTTTCTCTGCACCTGCGGCCGCGCCAAAAATGCATCCTCCACCAACCTTTCCCAATCCCGATTATACCGTTCTCCGTCTCTTTCACGCCCCACACAAAGGACCATCAATAAATAGAGAACTTAACAATTCTTGCGCTGTTACTTTTGCTCGCCAGCTGCGCTGACCCCCCAAGATAAAACATGAGCAAGACCATCAATTACCCTGCAATCCCCGTCACCTACCCCACCACCGAAAAAATCGAACATACCGACACCTACGGCGAGGAAACGGTGCGGGACGATTTCCACTGGCTCGAAGACGACAATTCAGCAGCCACCAAGCAGTGGGTGACCGCCCAGAACAAAACCACCTTCGGCTATCTGGAAAACATTCCCTTCCGTAAGGATTTTGCTGACCGGATGACCGAACTGGTCAACTACCCCCGCATCGGCGCGCCGAATAAAGTAGGCGACTTCTACATCTGGAGTAAGAACGACGGGCTACAGAACCAGTCGGTCTACTACTATAAAGAAGGGGAAGACGGCGAGGAAAAAATCTTCATGGACCCCAATACCATGAACGAGGAAGGCACCACCGCCATCGGCCTGCTCGGCGCCGACAAAGACAAGCGGTATATGGCCTACCGCCGCAGTGAGGCCGGCTCCGACTGGGGCAAAATCTATGTCCGTGACCTGAAGACTAATACAGACCTCGAGGACGAACTGGAGTGGGTCAAATTCGGCGGTGCCGGCTGGTACAACGACGGCTTCTTCTACAGCCGCTACCCCGCCCCGAAAGACGGTGATGCGTTGAAAGGAAACAACCTGATGCACAGCGTGTATTACCACCAACTCGGCACGCCGCAAAGTGACGACAAACTGATCTTCGAAGACAAGGACAACCCCACATTCTACCACTACGGAGGCACCACTGAAGCGGAAGACTTCTTCGTGATGTACGCCGCCCCCGGCACCGATGGTTTTGCCCTGTACTACCTCCCGCTCGACGGCAAAAACCTGCCCTCCGGCAAGCCCATTGCCCTCTTCCCGGAAACGGTGCAGAAGAGCAGCGTGATCGACAACAAAGGCAAAGACTTCTGGATCATCACCGACGTGGATGCCCCGAACTATCGCCTGGTAAAAATCAACATCGATAGGCCCGAAAAGGAAAACTGGACGGAGATCATCCCCGAAGGCGACAACCTGCTGGCCAGCGTCACCACCGGCGGTGGCTACCTCTTTGTCAATTATCTCGAAAAAGCAACTGCTCGCTGGTATAAAATGAATTATGACGGCACCGGTAAAACGGAGATCGAATTGCCGGGCCTGGGCAACGCCGCCGGCTTTAGTGGAGAGAAGGACGAAAAGAAGTTGTACTACGGCTTCACCAGCTTCACCTACCCCTTCACCATCTTTGAATACGATGTGGATTCGGGTGAAAGCCGGCCGTTCTTCCAACCAGAGCTGAAGTTTACCCCGGCAGACTTCGAGGAATCGCAGGTGACCTATACCAGCAAAGACGGTACGCCGGTCACGATGTTCCTGGTTCATAAGAAGGGCTTGAAACTAGATGGACATAACCCGACTTACCTCTACGGATACGGCGGTTTCAACATCAGCCTGAGCCCGAGTTTTTCCGCCTTCCGCATTCCGATGCTGGAGAATGGCGCGGTCTTCGCTATGGCTAACCTCCGGGGTGGCGGCGAGTACGGCGAAGAATGGCACAAAGCCGGTATGCTGAAGAACAAGCAGAATGTGTTTGACGACTTCATCGCCGCTGGCGAATGGCTGATTGAGCAAGGCTACACAAAAAAAGAGAAGCTGGCCATTGCTGGCGGCTCCAACGGCGGTCTGCTGGTGGGCGCGGCCATGACACAGCGGCCTGACCTTTTCGCCGTCGCATTCCCGGCCGTAGGGGTGATGGATATGCTGCGGTACCATAAATTTACCGTCGGCAAAGGCTGGATACCGGAATACGGCAGCAGCGAAGACCCCGACATGTTCCCCTACCTAAAGGGCTACTCCCCGCTGCACAACCTGAAAGACGGTACGAAATATCCCTCCACCATGGTCACTACCGCCGACCACGACGACCGGGTGGTACCCGCCCACTCCTTTAAGTTCTCCGCCCGCTTACAAGAAGCCCACAAAGGAGAAAACCCCGTCCTGATCCGCGTGGCCGTTGACGCCGGCCACGGGGCCGGCACGCCCATCTCCAAAACCATCGAGCAGCAGGCCGACGTCTGGAGTTTCTTCTTTTATGAGACGGGGGCTCCGGTTATTTACGGAGGAAAGGGGTAGGAATATTTGATTCTTGATTTGAGGGAGCGCCCCCAGCCCAGACCCGGAGGGTTGTCTGGCTTAGCGAGGGGAGACCGACGATCCGGAGGATCAAGGAAGCCCCTCGTTTTCGTTGATTATTCGAAGCGATCTGAAACCTAACATTAAAGATTACCTATGAAAACCAGTCAGCCAAAGCCCCTCATCCTCCTAGACCTAGGGCTGCTTGGTCTTCCAGGCAACGGGCCAATCAAACGACATTATTAATTGGAAGGGTTACTTCAGTACCACCACCCTACCTGCCACAACTGCTCCCTGGGTGGTCGTCAGCCGGTAGATATAGGTTCCCGCCGGGAGCCGCAGGTCAAATGTGTGGCTGTTACTACCCGCCCGCAAGTGGTTCTGTACCCGGCCGGCGATGTCCAGTATTTCAATTTTATCAATCCGGTGCTGTTCTGGTAAGCGGAAAGTAACTTCCCCGGAAGTTGGGTTGGGGAAGGTGACTAGGCCGATCTCACCGGGGCTAAGGGACTGGTAGGTACCCGTCAATACTGAGCGGGAACAGTTCTCGTCATAAATCCCCTTGATCTTTTCAGCTGCCGCAACTATAACGTCCGTATCCGGACAACTTCCGTCAGGATAATCCACGCCGAAGATGGTGGTAATGGCGAGAGTGAATTCAGCGGATTGGCCGGGACGTAAGTTATACGGACCGGTGCTGTAGACCTGACGGATATCCGCGAGTACAATATTACTGGTACAATGCTGCCAGGTGGCGTTGCCTAACGGTCCACCATCAAAAACGAAGAGCGTGGTATCTCCTTCCGTTTCGTAGCCATTTCCGCCACGGGTGATAGGCGTACCATCAGCCCAGCGTCCCGTCAGGTAACTATAGTATTCTGTGGCCGTCCTTGGATCAGAAATTCCCAGAGGAGGAGATCCAAACGTATTGTAGATATTTGCAACGGAGTGCATCAGGGGATCTTCCTCGCCAGGTTCATCATCCAGGTTTGTATTCACCACCTGAAAAATGCTAACCGGGGCAGTTTCACGGTAGGAAGCAACGCCCCCGTCGCAAGGATCCCGATCAATACCGTTTTGATTGTAGACGTAGAACATATTATGTTCCGGGTCGCTTCCGATCAGGTCATCAGTAAAACACCCCAGATCTACGTCGATCCAGTTGCCGGCATAAAAGTCCATCACGTCTTCCTGCGCGCGGTTGTATATCTTGTAATCGTAGAAGGTAGTGCGATGCAGTTCCTCATCATTTGAAGCATAGGCGTAGGCCATCAGCTGCACTTCCGCCTGCACCTGAGAAGGGATTCCGCTATCCGCATGCACATTATCACCATCGTTGAAGACACACCAGATGGCTTCGTCTCCACAAAATAGGGGGTAATCCCCGTTACGCGGATCATAGATTCCGTCCTGGTCTTCATCCCAGAATGGTGCCATGGAATGTGGTGCCGGAGGTAGCGCAAAATTATGGATGCCCTCGAAAAGTGGATTGCCGGTAGCTGGCCAGCCGGCGATGTTTGTCGGAAACTGGTAGTCTTGCGGGTTAGCCGGATCAAAGTTCACCAGGTAGTCGTTAATCTCTGCTCTTGTGATGACGAAAAATTTGTCCCACTCTTCACATACGCCAAAGGCTACGCCCTCATCCGTCAGCGGACCGGGGAAATAGTCGAACCGACCTTGGCTTCTCCCGTATTGTTGTGCCGCTATTTTCAGCCCGCCGCCGGGGTCCATTCCCCCGATCCAGAGGCCACCAGCAAAGATGGAGGAAACGGGATTGACGTTTGGGGAGTTGACGTCGGCAGTGACCTCGTAGAGGCCATTCTGGCCGTCCCACCATAAATCACCCCCAGTGGTCAGCCGGGCGCGGACGCCGTTCACGGCTAAATCGATTTGAGCAGAAGGCGGCGTTTCGCAATTTTGAGAGGAGGGAGGATTTTCCTGATTTTGGCCGGAGAGGGCAGGGGTTGAGAGAACTGCAAAGAGGACAAAAAGCAGGAGTGAACGCATGTTAATTATGGGTGTGTGGCGAGTGATTAAACACCTAAATTAACTTGATCGACATTATTTTTTCAGCCTATTTTCCTCTTGGGCAGCGGGCAGACAAAAACAGTAGCCCGGGTGTTTAATCCCAGATTAATAATCAACCACCACCGGCCACCCCACAAACTGCTCCGCCCCCGGCTGGGTCAAATCCGCCTCCCGGGGCCAGCATTCAAATACCACCTCTCCATTTGCCGGGTGAAAGCGAATAACGCCAAAGCCCGCACCATTTGACGGGGTATCGGGGTTAGCATAGGCCTGTACGGAAATACGGTTATCGAATCCATCGCGGTAATCACCGGTCCAGGGCAACTTAGAATCCGGGACGGGGTTAGCACCGGCCTTCTCGTCCTCTGGCCACCACCAGCGGGAGTAATAATTGTTGACGATGGCGGGGACAACAAAAGCCCACGGACCATCCTGGTACTCCCCGATCCCGTGTTGGATCACCGTCGCTAAATGCTGGTCTCCGGCAATGTGGATGGCACCAGCTTCCTTGATGAGGGAGAGGGCTTTATTCCGTCCGGTTTGCGGCCAGCCGTTGGAGTCCATATCAGCGTGCAGGCGATTGTCTTTTTGGCCGTGAATGTGCGCGCCGCCACAAAAGCCGGTTTGGGAAAGTACGGCCTTCATCCGGCCGGGCTGCTGGTCTTTCCCCCAACCCTCGAGGAAGGCCAACTGACGATCTCCCAGCAGCTTCAGGCCGGGAACGTCCACCGAAGCGGGGTCGTAATCGGGGTTACGGATATGGTCCGGGCGAGGACCTTGCTGGGGAATTTTACCGTTGGGACCGGATTTGAATTTACGATCTTCGATGATGGCAAAGTCAACCGGCCCAAGGCGGTAATTCGCGTAGTACACGCCAATGCCCTGTTCAACGGGCGTCGCGTCGTAGGGCCGCGGCAGGTGACTCGTCTGGCAGCGTTCTACCATTTTTACGTAGTCATGGTGGTAGAAATAGCCCCCGTCATGCCCCGCCGAATTCTTGGCGATGATGCCGTTTTCGCCCCACAGGTTCCCCTGTCCGATGTCGTGATCGTCCGGAATGGAGACCATCGGCCGGTGGCGGAAAGTTTCGCGAAACTGCAGGCCGAATTTCAGCCAGGCGGCGGTGTGTTCCTTATGGTCGTAGGATTGGTCGCCGGCAAAAAAGACGAGGTCCGGGTCGAGGTGATTGATGTTCCGAACGTAGTTTTCGCGCCTGCCCCGGTCTTTATTGGAATTACAGCTCAGGGCGGCCAATACGATTGCGTCCTTACCCTCCGGCACGGCCCGAATGGTTCCTTCGTAGGTGGCGTTTTCGCCGTGTCGCAAGCGGTATTTTGTGTCCTGGCTGGTGTTCCAGGCAACGATCTGAAAGGTCGTCGACCAGCCCAGTTCATGCACCGGCTGGGTCAGGGTTTCTACCCACGCACTGCCGTCCCAGACGTCGAGACGTACCTCCCGGCTTTCTGCGGGGTACAACGGATAGAGCTGGGCGGTCAGTTTCATCTCCTCTTCGGATACGGTGTAGGCGCCAAAGGCGATTACGGAATCTCGCCCGACCTTCAGGTTGATGATGGGGTTACCGGCGCGGTTCCACCAATCGTTGGTGGCCAGGGTGTCCAGGCCGGAGAAGGGGGCTTCGAGGTAGTCACCGACGGTGAGGTCCATTTCCGATTCGGGGGCGGGGCCGCAGGTGCAGAGGAGGAGGGTGAGCAGGAGCAGGGTTAGCAGACGGGTCAGCATGGTTGGAGTTAATTTCGGGAGGAAGATAGGCAATAACAAGAGCTATTTTGTACGAAGGGGCGGAGGGCCCAGGGCGATCGAAAGGTCAGTAGTACAAACACTACGCTCGTCGGCCGAGGCGGGAGGAACGACCTTTCGATTGCCTTCCAGCCCCTACTCTCTCAACTCGCCCGGCACCCGCGCCCGCGCCCAAAAATCATTGCGCAAAATTATCTACCTTCCTTAGCTACAAACCAACGACTCCTTATGCGCTTCCTTTTCACGCTCCTGCTAAGTTGCTGCTTTATGCTGCAACTCCCCGCCCAATCCGCCAACCTGATGGGCTTTACCGCCGAAGGCGCTGCTGCGCAGCCGCCGCCGAAGCCAAATTCGATGGCTACATCAAGTCCGGGAATCTGGACGAGTGGATAAAATTCATGCCCGCCCGTCCTCATCACGTAGGCTCTCCCTATGATAAAAAGGTGGTGGATTTCATGGCAGAGAAATTCCGTTCCTGGGGCTTCGACGTAAAGGTGGAACGCTTTGACGTCCTGTTCCCTACCCCGAAAATCAGACAACTGGAGCTGATTGCCCCCACCAAATACACGGCGGTCCTCGAAGAACTGCCAGTGCACCGAAGCACAGGAACAGATTGCTAAGCTGGGCGAAGTACTAGCGGGGTATGCGGCACGGATGGAACGGATTATTGCTTTGGCGGGGAAGTAATGGGGCTTAGGTATTATCATTTTCCGCTCCCCCACCAATCCGCATTAGGCAGATAGTCGTCCTCCAGCATATTTTTCCGCTGTAGTTCCAGGCGTGGCTTCAGGGTGTCCCGGCGGAAGTGAGCTACTCCGGCAGCCTTTACCGGATCGTAAATGGGGTCTTTTTCGGGGAATCGTGCTCCTACCGATTCCAGCCAGGTGAGCAGTTCGGTACGCATCGCAGAGACCAGGTCGGGGAACTGTGCTGCGACATTAAGTCGTTCCTCCCTATCCTTGTAGAGGTCGTAGAGTTCGTCTTTTCCATCCTCGTGGTAATGGATGAGTTTGTAATTATCCCGGCGAATAACGGAAGAAGGGTCTCCTCCCTGGTTGCCGTAATGTGGGTAGTGCCAGAACAGCGGTCGGTCGGGGGCGATGCCCTCGTCGATGTTGGCGACGAGGTCACGGCCGTCCATCAACTGACGGGTGGTGGCGGGGATACCCGCCAGGCTAAGTAATGAAGGATAAATGTCGGCGCCGGTTATGGGCACCTTAGATTGCTGCGTAGCCTCTATTCCGCGGGGGTAACGTAAAAACAGCGGTACGCGCAGTCCGCCTTCCCATTGGTAGCCTTTGCCGCCGCGCAGCGGCGCGTTGGAGGTGGAGAAGGCGTCTCCGGAGGCAACGCCTCCGTGGTCGGAGGTGAAGACAACGATGGTATTTTCATCGAGGCCAAGGGCCTCGAGTTGGTTCAATACCAAGCCGACGGCATCGTCCATTTGTTCGACCAGGCCGGCGTAGACGGGATTGTCCTGATGCAGACGGACAGGCAGACGACGTTCCATGCCAAAGCCACTGTCGGCAACCCCTTGTTCGACGGCCTTCTGGCGGTATTTCCGCCATTTTTCTTCCGTCGTCTGAATGGGTCCGTGCACGGCGTAGAAAGACAACATGGCGAAGAAAGGCTTACTGCGGTCAATACCGGCAATGAAGTCGGTGGTTTCCTGAGCGAGGCGCATACTCAGGTTTTCGCCGGGGGTGGTATTGGACAGGACCGGATTTTCCCAGGGGGAGAAATAGCCGCCGCGCGGGGAGCCGCTGGAGTAGCCACCTTTGTTGATCGCAAAGCCGTGATCTTCGGGTCGGGAGGTTTCATCCCCCAGGTGCCACTTACCGGCGAAAAAGGTCTGGTAGCCCGCGTCGCCAAAGGCTTCAGCCATGGTATGGTGTACGGTATCGAGGTTGTGGGGGTAATCGGGTGGCAGCAGCTTGTTGTGGCGTCCGTATTTACGCCAGGCTTCGCCGGTAGGCGCGCCGATCCAGTCGGTGATGCCATGCCGGGCAGTATACTGCCCCGTCATGATGCTCGCCCGGGCGGGGCTGCACACGCGGCTCGTGGTGTAGGCGCTGGTGAATTGGATGCCGGCGTTGGCGAGCGCGTCGAGGTGGGGCGTTTCGTAGTAGTCTGAGCCGGTAACGCTGAGGTCATGGTAGCCCAGGTCATCGGCGAGGATGAACAGGACGTTAGGCTCGGTGGGAGCATCGGGCCCGCAGGCGGTCAGGAAGAGGAAGGCCGGCAGGGCAAGAGAACAGAGAGCTTTCATGGGGATTAAGGTAGGGTGTTTTGTTTGGGCGAAAAGCAAAACCCTTTGGCTTTTTACCAAGCTGGTCACAAATACTGCACCTGCGACCGCGCAAAAAAAAGGACCCATAACATTCGTTACGGGCCCCTCGGTTAATTCAAGTGTTGTAGCATTATCGATTCACCATTACTTTCCTGACCGCCCTGCCCTCATGCGTTTGCCAATCCATGATCAGCATACCGCCGGGTAGGCCATTGGTGTTCAGCTCTAGTGCGCCATCGAAGGCCGGCAACCGCAGCGCCTTGACCACACGACCGTTCAGATCAATGAAGCGGAGTTCACTCTCCCGGGTAGTTGTGCCATCCAGGTATAATAGTTCCCTTGCGGGATTGGGGAACACATCCATGCGAATGCTGGAAAAGCCAGGCTCGTCAACCGCCGTCGGCCAACCTTGTCCGATGCCGTTCCAGACCACGAATTGGCCCATCATACCGTTGTCTTCGTGCGGCAGGATGTGGCAATGGTACATATAGGAACTGTCGAACTGCACCTGTGTCCCAAAGTCATCGAAGGTGGCAATGTAGCTCAATTTCCATCCTGGCCGAACGAGAACGTTGTCTTTGGGACCGTCAAATAGTTCGGGGTAGTCGGCCCGGTTAAGGCTAACGTCAAAGGAGTCTTTGATTTCCGTTACCCAGAAGTGGATGTCGTGAATATGCCAGGGATGAGCCCGATCAGACTGATTATCGATGGTCCAGAGTTCGGTGCTGTCCACCTTGACGACATCGTTCACCACCATCATATCCATCAGGGTGCTATCGATATTGTACAATGGTCGAGGGTTTACGTCGAATTTATCCCGGCGGAAGGTTTTGGTCCGTTCCCTGGTTACCGCACTGAGTGGAGGTTGCTCAGAAGGGAGAAGGGAAATGGGGAAAGCTATGATTGGGCTTAATGATCCGGCAGGTGGTCCGACAATTATTCTCAGCAAATCCCGGTCTGCGGCGTAGCCGCCGGTAGTCGAGCTGTTACCGATAATGTCCCGGGGTCCACCGGGCATACCGGAGACGTTGTTGTGTACGTAGAGGGTATCTCCTTCCCTTCCGCGCAAATCGAGCAACCATTCCGTGCGTTCACCGGGCGACATCAGGATATCGTCCAGTTGCCAGGTCCGTGTCATGTAACCTGCGTCGGTTGCAAGCATCTGGGCGGGAAAGCTGGAACCGTTGGCGTTATTGAACCCGAAGTTGAAGGTGAACTTACCGTCGCCGTTCAGCATCCGCAGACGAACCATACTCGCCGGTACCGTCATCTCCGGATCAACGATGCCGTTCACCAAGTAGGTGTAACCACTGCTAAATCCGTTCGCCGTATCGATCGCAATATTACCGTCATCGTCCCGCATAAATTTTTTCGTCTGGAAGATGAGCGGAAAGTCGTCGACGTTGTACTCCGTGGGCAAAATTCTGTGGATGAAGGAAAGGGTAGGATCATCCATTCCATCCACCGGATCCTCCACAATGATCATCCCGGAAAGGCCCATTTGCACGTGGCGGTAGGTCAGGTCCATGGCGTGGGGGTGGTACCACATGGTAGCGGATTTGTCGAGCACCTTGAAAAAGGGTTTCCAATCGGCCCCGGGTTCAATGCGTTGGTGGGGACCACCGTCGGCAAACTGCGGCACGTGTGCACCGTGCCAGTGGCTGGTGGTGACCTCGGTGATTTTATTCGTGACGGTAGGCGTCAGGTCATGCAGGTAACTCCAGGTAAGCGTTGGTCCGAGGATGGTGGTGGTGCCGGGGTTGTTGGCGTCTTCGAAGGCGAAGGTTTTCACCATTGTGTTCAGCGAGTCCGTGCCATTGGGACTGAAGTTGTGCATGGTTTCAATCACGTTCAGGTGGTAGTCGTCCTGATTGATGAGGGGTGGAATAATTATATCATTGACAAATGCCGGAGCCGTTGCCTGGGCGTTCGCTACAGACATAACACCAATAAAAAACAATAAACTCAGGTAGATAGACTTCATAAATATATGGGTTGTGTTTGTGCCTACTCTTTTCAGGATTTTCAGCTTTCTCCCTATGGGGTTCTCTCAAATTTAACTAACCATGCTTTATCTGGCCTCCTGCTCAGGAAAATGTTCTGAACAGCAGGAGACATACTCCTAACGGAGGCAGCTAAAGCCCTTAAAGCAGCTACCGGAGGACTGGATTTTTTGTTAGAGAGTAAAATAATAATTCTGCTACCGGTTTATTTACCTGACGTATGGAAACAGGTGTTTTCTCGCTTTATTTTAGGTAAAAACCCTTAGTGCTCCGTTAAGAAGTAAATAGTAGGGCTTGCTTTGGGCGACGGCGCGCGGGTGCAAAGGAGGATTTCAGGAGCAAGGATGTTTGAGCTTGTCGGCTAAAGCCAACGCTACAGCTGCCGCAATTTCCGCAACCAGTTTCCACTAAGAATAGAGGTGATTTCCGCCTCAGCGTAGCCCCTTGCAGATAGTAGGCTGGTTAGCTTTTGCAGATCGGCAATCGTATCAACGTCCAAAGGGCCCTGCTCCGTGCCAAAACCACCGTCAAGGTCGGTACCAATGGCTACGTGGTTGACGTTGCCGGCCAACTGGCAGATGTGGTCCATATGGTCGATCATCTGATCGAGGGTTACCTGCGGATTAACCGGGGGATATTCACCTTTGACCCAATTGGGCACCATCATCCAGGCGTCCAGGGGCATGCCGATGACGGCGTCGCGTTCCACGAGGGCTTTCAGTTGGTCGTCCGAAAACTGGCGATTGTGATCAACCAACGAGCGGCAATTGCTGTGGCTGGCCCACACCACGCCCTGGAAACAATCCATCGCTTCCCAGAAGCTGGTGTCGCACAGGTGGGTAGTATCGAGCGCCATTCCCAGGCCATCCATTTTTTTTAGCAGCTCCCTGCCTTTATCACCAATACTGCCCTCGCTGTTGGTACCGAAAGCATAGGTTCCAGGGCCGTAGTGTGCCGGACCGATGGCCCGCAGGCCGCGTTCATACAGCCGCTCCAGATGGTCGAAGGTGACGATGGAATCCGCGCCCTCAAGCGAGAGGAGGAAGCCAATGGTCTTAGTTTCGCCCATGTTCCAGGCCGACAGGTGGTCCTCCAGTTCAACACCATTTCGGATCATGGTCAATTCTCCCTGCCGGATCATTTCATCGTACCAGGCCAGCTGGGCCTGAACCATGCCCCAGGCTTGTTCTGGCGAACGCCACCCGCCCAGCGGGTGGGTGGGTTTTGCGTAGCGGGCAATCAGGGTACCGATACAGATGCCGACGTTGCCCGCCCGCATCTCCGGGAAGGCCACGGTGGAATTCCCCCGATCGGGCTTATCGGTCATGCCTTGCTCCAGGGCGCGGATGTCGGCCACCGGCCGACGCAGGTCCCGGTTCCATTCCATGGCGTTCATGCTCAGGTCCAGATGTCCGTCAATGATTAGTGGTTGGGTATTCATAGGGTAATCTTCCTGGTTCGGGCAATGACTTTCCATTGATCAACGATTTCGCCAGCGCTGATGATGTGCGCGTAATCATGGAGTGCTACGGTCGGACAAACGTGCATCGGGTAAGCCAGCAGGATTTCTCCGGGTTGCAGCACATCCGGCTCTACCGACTTGATGATGAGGTGTTCTTCGCTGTGCCCGAACTGGGTAAATTGATGAGGAGATTTAAACGCCATTCGCGGGAAGGGCATTTCGCTGGCAATACTTTTGTGCCCTACGTCCAGGCAATAGGTGTGGGCGTCCAGTTTGGAGATGACCCGGGTGGCAATAACGGCCGCCTTTTGAAATTCCTGCTCCCGATAATCATTGCCGTAACGCTCATCCCAGAAAATCCAGGTACCCGGGCTACAGGCCACATCGTGGTATTTAGCGTGGACGCTGAAGGACGGGCTACCGCCCGCCACAATTTTCAGTCGCCGCCCGAGTACTTCGCTTAATTGTTCCCGCAGGGCAGCTATCGGCTTAAAGGCCTCCCGGCAGGCAGCGATCCTTTCCTCCAGCGACGACATCCGGATGTGACCGTCGTAGCAGTGCAGTCCGATGATTTTAAGGCGTGCCAGTTCCTGGCAGGCAGCAACTAATGCTGGTACCCGCTCCGGAATAATACCCGTACGGAAATGTCCGTTGTTCAGGTCGATGAATACGTCCAGCTCCAGCCCGGCTTCTCCGAACACCTCATCGATTTGCCGGGCCGTCACTTCATTATCGATGAGTACCGAAAAACTCGTCTCCGGAAATCGTTGCACCAACTTAGCTACCCGGTTGATCTTCGGTCCCTGCACCGGGTAAGCCATCAAAACGTCTTTTGCACCAGCCATCCCCAGCATCTCTCCTTCAGCGATGGTCGAGCATTTAAACTGATAGATACCGGCAGCCATCTGCATCCTGGCCACCTCCAGCATTTTGTGGGTTTTCACGTGGGGGCGCAGGCGGTCGGTACCGCCGGCGTACTGGATGGCAAGTTTGATGTTGGCGGCTACTTTGTCTTTATCGACCAATAATGCAGGGGTATCGATTTTGGAGAGGTCCATGGGTGGTATTAAGCATAGATGTGAGCCGACTTCGTCAGGCAAAAAGGATTCGGCAGACGGCCGCCAAATACTGGTTATAAAACGAGAAATTTACTTCAACAAAAAGTGCGCCTCCACCTCCACCGGGATATTATCCGGCAGTGTAGCCATGCCGACGGCACTTCTGACGCCGACGCCCTTTTCGGTTCCCCAGACTGCGGCAAACAGTTCGCTGCAGCCGTTGATAACGTACGGATGGCGTTCAAAGTCCGGGGTGGCGTTGACCATGCCCAGGACTTTGACCACGCGGTCGATCCGGTCAAGGGAACCCAGATTAGCCTTTAGTGTAGCCAGAATGGCGAGGCCGACCTGCCGGGCGGCCAGTTTTCCAGCCTCTACGTCGAGGTCCTCCCCCACTCTGCCGATGATCAGGCTGCCGTCTGCCCGCACCGTTCCGTGGCCGGAGACGTAAGCAATATTCCCGACGATGAGAAAAGGCTTGTAGACGCCCAATGGCTTAGGGGCGGGCGGAAGTGTGTGCCCTAAATTCGCAAAATTTTGATCTGCAGACATCGTTTGATTTGAATTTACCAGAGTAAGTTAGCACTTTCACCATAAGAAGGCAGGGGCAATTTAGCCGAAGTAACCCGGGAACACAATTATTATGAACGCCATTCGATTCAACTTTCAGTTTGATGTCCAAAAGATGGCAAAGGAACTTCAAAGTATTTCCTCTTCTTTCGAAACCATTTATTCCCGGAGCACTCAGGATGGTAAATTATTGGGTATTCACCTGATCAACTCGTTGATGGGTAACGGACAGAACAGTAATGGACAGACCTATCAAGCGACCCCGGAGCTGGAGCAGTGTCCTTATTTGCAGTCTGTACTTGACACCTTCAAATGCAATAAATTCAATTACCGGGTCCATAACCTGACCTCAGGTGGAAAGATCACCCTGCACCGGGATAGCGGCAAAAGCATTCCCGACCGGATTGTCCGGATTCATATTCCGGTGACCACTAACAACGATATCCATTTCCACGTAAACGGAGAACGTGTCCAAATGCAGAACGGGGAGTGCTGGCTGGCGGACATCTCTAAGCCGCATGAAGTAGAGAACAGGTCATCAACCGATCGAATGCAGCTAATGATCGACTGCGATTTGAATGAATGGTGGGAAAAGGTACTTGAAGACTGCGGTATGCAAATACCTACCACTTCCAAATGGTCGTCTATGCACCTGGAGGATCTTCAGGCGATGAAGAAAAATCTTACTCTTTTACCCGCTGCTGGTAATAGTGACTTGGCTGCAGAACTGGCTTCAGAGATAGAAAAACGCAAAGCGCTGCAAGCCTGAGTCCTCTCCTTAAATGGTTCAAAACATAGAGGTATAAGGGCCCAACTAAGCAAAATAAAAGCACACATTAGTCCACCCGATCAAAGCGAGACTATCTAGCCTCGAGCACCAGAGGTAAAAATTTTTTTTGCCGGTTGGGCGACCGCAAGGGTCGCCCAACCGGTCAGACTTCGTAAAGGCCGCGTTCGCTACGCGAACACAAAATCGCCACTGATAACCGAAGTAATTATAGGTCGTAACGTCTATTCCTGTGGAGACCTGGCGTTCTGTGAAGAGCGCCCAAAGAATACCAGGAAGGCTACAATTAGTAATGCAGCAACAATATTTTGAGTTAGAACTGGCACCAACTGATCTGATGCAATGGCCATCTCTGAACTTGCCGAGAGAAGAATATTATTCATTGGTCTGATTTTAAAGTTAATTGTTCTCACTAAGGCTTATCCAACTTGCCTGAGTGTTATTATTGTTTTACACCATGACGACGTGCCCGATGAGGTAGTAATAAAAGGGGATACCGATAATTATATTGATGGGAAAGGTAATTCCTAAAGCCATCGGTAAATAGATTCCCGGATTGGCTTCCGGCACGGCGTTTTTATAAGCCGCAGGTACAGCGATATAGGATGCTCCAGCCCCCAGAATCGCGAATAAGAGCAGGTTACCCGAAGAGTCGGTAAACAGGGAGGCTAACCCTAGTGCCATTAGTCCATTGAAAAAAGGGAAAAGCCCCGCAAATAATATCAGAAAACCACCGTTTTTTCGCATTCCGCTCAACTGGCTGCCTGCCTGAAGCCCCATGTCAAGCAAGAATACTGCGAGAAAGCCTTTGAAGATGTCGGTAGTAAAGGGTTTAATCCCTTCCGCCTGTTGATCGCTGGCCAGATAGCCGATAACTAAGCTACCCATGATCAAAAAGACACTGGCATTATTCACTGAATGATTGAACACTTCCAGAAAAGCACGTTTGGGCTGAGACCTTTCCGCTCCTTCTCGTTTGTTGAAAAGCCTGATGAGTAAGATGCCTACCACAATGGCCGGAGCTTCCATCAATGCCATCACGGCAATCATGTACCCATCAAAACCAACACCCTCGAATTCGAGAAACGAAATTGCCGTTACGAAAGTCACTGCGCTTACCGAACCGTAGGCCGCTGCTATCGCCCCCGCATTAGAGATGTCCACTTTATTCCTGAGAATAAAAAAGGCAATAACGGGAATCATACTTGCTAACAAAAAACCTAATCCTAAGGATCCAAAAGTTTCATTTGTTAGTGCATTGTGCGATAGTTCGTTGCCACCTTTAAACCCAATGCATAACAATAAATAGATTGAAATAAATTTAGACGATGAATCGGGAATTTTAAGATCGTTCTTAAATCGAACCGCTAAAATTCCCAAAACAAAAAAGAGTAGAGCAGGATTGGTTAAGTTCTCAAGTAAGTTTGACATGCAACTAGCAGATTTCGATCAGGGTCTTTTTGGTGTATTTTAATTTCAACCCCATCTGCTCCGCCTGCAGCATAATACCATGCAGTTTAAGGTTTGCTTTTTCGTCGACCTGCAGAACGCCGTTTGGGCTTAGTTGCGCCTTATCGCTCTCGATACCGTTGCGTTGCATCAATTGCAACATCAGGTCTTGTAGTTCTTGCTCAGAATAGCTGGACTTGTTGGTCGTATTGCAGCTGTGGGTGAAAGACTTCGTTACTTCTACTAACATCACTTTTAATTTTGTAGTGAATGATTGATTTGACACCACAAACATGAGCGTTATTTTCATTACTTTTAATTTATATTACTTATGTAACACATTTACTATAGCTTATGAATTACACTATTCATCAACTCCGAATCTTCATTAAAGTATGTGATTATCAGAGTATTACCAAGGCCTCGGAAGCACTTTACCTCACCCAACCTGCGGTATCGATCCAGCTCAAAAAATTACAGAATGAGTTCGAGATTCCGCTCACAGAAGTTATTGGCAGACAGCTGCACGTAACAGAATTTGGTCAAAAAATTCGTCAGTTGGCACAAAACATCCTGGAGAAAGTCGATCAAATCGAGGTAGCTACGGATCACTACAAGGGTGTATTAACGGGGAATATCCGGATTGCGTCCGCCTCCACAGGTAAGTACGTTATCCCCTATTTTTTGGCCAGCTTTATGCGGCAGCACCCCGGGGTGAACATTTCCATCGACGTAACCAACAAGATGAAGGTAGTGGAGAGCCTGCAGGAAAACAGTGTGGATTTTGCACTGGTCTCCGTAATACCACAAAACCTGAACCTCACTTGCGTCCCCCTTATCGCGAACGAGCTCTATCTGGTAGGGGCACAGGATTATCCTGGCCTGCCTAAGCGGATGATGGCAAAAAACCTGGGCAATTATCCCCTGATCTTTCGCGAGAAGGGCTCCGCTACCCTATCGGCAATGAAGACTTTTCTGAACAAGAACCAGGTCCAGGTAAAACGTTCCATGACGTTGGTCTCTAACGAAGCAGTAAAACAGGCGGTGCGGGCCGGTTTAGGCCTTTCCATCATGCCACTCATCGGTATCCGTAGCGAAATAAAGCTTGAAAAAATGAAGCTGATCCCAATAAAAGGCCTGCCAGTTACCACCCAGTGGAACCTCACGTACAGCAGCGGCAAACAACTCTCCCCTGCCTGCCAGGCACTGGTAGACTATATACAAGAGCATAAAGATGAAATCAGTAAAGCGCACTTCATTTAGGGCTTACCCGGCAAGTTTCGGCCTGGGAACGTAGTCGTTCACTTTGCCGTTTAACCTCCTTTGCACCTGCGGCCCCGCCATATGAACGCTTAATGTTCAGGTAATCAGTACCATGATTATAAGGAGGCGGGGCCGCAGGTGCAGGGTAAGTACTGAGAGTTATTCCGTCTCCTCATTTATCGGCGACACCATAATGTGTGCCCGGTGCGTGCCAGGATTCATGATCCAGGGGTGGTTCGGTGCAATGGGAGACTCGGGCAAGCCCGTGGATTCGGCCGTGGCAAATGGCAGGTAAACTACGTAGCGATAAATGGCTCCGTCAACCTTCCCCGTTTCCGGGTTGTAGTCAGATTTTGGTCCGTAATAAATGTGCAGTGTAGACCCGGGATCCCCCATGGAAAGCTTACCTGATTTAGCTTCCTCTTCCCGGATGTCAAATATCTCCTTGGCCTTTTTGCCTTCCGCTTTCAACTCCCGCCCTCTGGCCATGAATGGCTCAAGGCTTTTATGGTAACAAGCGGCGCTGAACCGGTCCGACTTTGGATCGTTGGCCAGGCAGATAAACTCGTTGGTTCCTTCCCTGAGCGTGACGAATTCACCGGCCATGTTGTAGCCAATGACCTTCACCCCTCCCCGTCTTGCTTCCGGAGCTGCCATCAGGGCCGTCGCGATCAACGCTTCATCTGAATCGATGGGCACTAATGGTGTGGTTTCCGCTGCGGGCTCCGGGTCAGTCACCGCAGCCGCTGCTTCCGTAGATTCAGGTTCTTTTTCATCTGATCCGGCCGGTGCGTTACACGAAATCAGCATTCCTGCCAGGAGGAAGGCGTACAGTACTTTGGTCATTGTTTTATGCTTTTGGTGGTGGAAGGTAATGTAGGCTTCTTTAAAATATTCTTTTCGAAGGAAGTAAATTTAGGGAGATACTTCCTTACTGAACCGAAGGTTTGCAGGCGATCATCTTACTTGAACCGCAGGTTCAGGCGATCAGCAACACCCCCAGGTGGATAACCGTAAATTAAGCTAAAAAGCTGAAATGAGGATGGTTATTCTTTTGATTGAAGCCTTCCACAATGGGGAAAAGAAGCCTTTTCAGCCGATTCTCATCCGGAATTCCAACCACAATTGACCGGCGCGATGCCAGCCTGATAGAAACGTACTCTCGTCCCCGTTATAATCTTTTCGCAAGCTACAGAATCACCTCTCTTAAAACAGTTGCCCCTCAGCTAAAAACAAAGGAAAACCTTATTATTTACCTGGCTTGTTTTAAGTTTACATTCGACGGTGGTCAATAATAGCGCCTATTTTGGCGCATGTACAACCCTACACACTCTACAGAAAATCTACAACGATATGTCCATCACGAAGTGGTTTGAGAAATTACATGGCGCTGTGCGTCTTGCAACACTACTGCTCTCACGTCAACTGCATCCCAAACCTTTACCGTTTGGGTATAGCTTCCTCCTTTGTGTTCTGCTTTTATGTTCCATCAAGAGCTTTGGTCAAATCAATGCCAACTGTAATGACTCCTCATCTCCAAAGGTGCTTTTAGTAGGTGACAGTTGGGCCCAATATATGGGAGATGACGGCCGGTACGATGAGCTGTTCAACGATTATGGCTTTCCAGATCACTACCTGGTCACAGAAACGCTTGGTTCTTCGCCCGGGCCGGGTTATACCGGGAGTGCTTATGCTGTTTCCGGAAGCGAAGCCCGGGAATGGGCCAATACGGCCTCCTACCCCTACATCGCTAATATGGTAGTAGCACTACAAAGCAACCCGAGCATCAACACGGTGGTTCTCAGTATTGGGGGTAATGATATTCTTGCTGCCAAATCTGGCGGAGGGTGGTACAAAGACATGGAGCTGGACGTGCCCGGTTCTGAGCAGGCGTTGTTCGATGTAATCAAGGCCAATACGCTGACGATCGTTAACGCGGCATTAGCGGTCCGGCCCGACATTGAGGTCTTGATCAGCAGCTACGAGTATCCCAATTTCAATACTGGTTTTTTATGTTTCGTCTATGCCTGTCCCAAACGCGACGACCTGAGCAGAGACCCGGCAAATGACCTGATTACCGACGCGGAGCTCAACGGTATGATGCTTACGGTTGAAGCTCAGCGGCAAAACATGGTAGGAGAAGAAGATCGGTTATTTTACGACAACAGCATTGGGCTCATGCATCATGTCTATGGTGATGGCGTCACTGCTCCCGGAGTGCTGCCGAAGCCGGAAGGTACCGCCCCTTACACGCCTGGCGGGAACCCGGCAAGGCCTTCTTTACGTGGGAACTTCAGGAACATTGCAGACCCAATTCACCTTGACGCCGACGGCTATGAGTACAAAATTCAAAATCAATTAGACAACTACCTGTTTGACAGGTTCCGGGAGTCGCCAGACGCCACTTTCTTTTCTGAGGGAGGTAATCTGGATGGTTGGGTCGATGTCATTACAAACAACGTTAATACCGGTGGAATCCGCATGGGGGATGATGGTGCATCCGGTAGTGCCCCCTCCAACGATTGGCGGGGAATACTCTCCTTCGACACTGGCAATTTACCCAGCAATGCCATGATCACCGGTGCGCGCATTTACCTCACGCGAAGCAGCCAGGGTGGTGGGGCTAATCCATACAGTCTTAGCGATCGGAACCCTCGCCTCGACATCAAATCAGGAACTTTTGGTAGCGCTTCGGTAGAACCAGGAGACGGTAATGCTACAGCCTCCGCTGACGATGTTGGCTGCTTTCATGGCGATGTAGCAGAGAATCTTGATGTGACGCGGATTGATATTGATCCCGCTTACCTGACGCACATAAATACTGGTGGCCGCACGCAGTTCAGGTTGATGTTTGACGTCGCCGACCAATCTGCCAACTATGTCAATTATTACGATGGTTCAGAGGTAGGTCAACGGTCGGATGGAACAATCGTTTCGGACGATGAACTGGACAATACCATCATTTACCAGGAAAAAACAGTTGAAATAGAAGATGAAGACGGTATGGCTACCGAAATGACCGTCGATATACCGGCTAAGGCACCACGTGGATTGCAAGAAGCTTTGGGAACTACTGCTCCCTTCCTTGACCTTACCTTCGAATTGAATTTACCGGTAGAACTTATTCAGTTTACGGCTATGGCCGACCAAAAGTATAGCTTACTGCAATGGGCTACCAGCATTGAAGAAGATTTTGCCGGGTTTCACGTTGAACGTTCCGGTGATGGAAGCACCTGGCAGGAAATTGGCTTTGTTGCCGGCCACGGTCAGACACAGCGAAGACAAGATTACCAATTTGTGGACCCCTTTCCGCTAAACGGTGAGAACTACTACCGCTTGAACATGCTCGACCAGGATGACAGCCAGGCTTACTCGGAAATCCGCCAATTAAATTACCAGCAAATTGTCGAAACAGGAAGGGTATATCCCAATCCTTTTACCAATGAGTTGAAAATACAGATCGGTGAAAATTATACGAACGAAGTACACATTCAACTCTATGATTTACTGGGCCGCTCGCTTCAGAAATGGCATTTTGACCAGTTAAACAGTGGTGTGCACGAACTGAATGTTGACGCTGCTCTTCCGACGGGAACCTATTGGCTTGAGGTTATCAGTGCCGACAAACACACGAGTACCCAATTGATCAAGCGGTAAGCTTGGGGGTAGTCTTGCCCTACCCTGATTCTCAGGCGTCAACGCACCGGTTCTATCGTCCCGAACTCCGGCATGAGTAAGACATTGGTATTACGCCCATCCATTCAGCAGATCAATAGCAACCGGTTCTGGCCCGTTTTTTCTTTTGGGGCCCGGTGAAGACAAGGGGGGACCTGACTTTCAGGATGATCAATTGCCAACCTCCATAAGTGACCGAGGCCTAAGCTGATGGGCTGTGCCATTGGTTCAGCCTGGTAGTGCAGGTCAAAAAAATACTCCTCTAAAAACGATTCAAAACCTTCTTCTCCTCCACCATATAGTTTTTTGAGTTCATCACGTATTTCAGGAATGAGCACTTTTTGTTTTGCTTGTCCATTTGGCAATATCTCACTCGACTCGCCATAGTAAGTGCATAAAAAGGTATCGGCGGGTACCGTAGAGCGATCTACGTGAAAAGAGTAAACATCGGTTGGAAAAAACGGGTAGGCATCATCTCTCTCATAATGCCTGATCAGGTTAAGGACCGGAGAGGCGCCGTGAGCTTTCAATACCTTCAAATCGTTTAGAAGAATTTCACGGGCAAGCTGCCCTTGCTCACTCAACTGCAGTTCACGAAGCTCCTCCTCATCAAGTGTCGCTATATTTTCGTGGAGCGCTATTTTTTCAACAACCTCTGAGAAATCTCCCATCAGTCTACGCGTCCAGCAAATCGCATTAGTTTGTCCGTAAAACGGCGTGGAAACGAGGTCTTGGAAACTCGTAACACATTGAATTTGATTCTCCGCATGCGATAAGTCTATCATATTGGGAAAGTTGTTATAAAGGGTAAACATTTTTGGAGCACTGAAATAGTATGGCTTAGCTCTTATTTTCCGTCAACCAGATACTGTCTGACAAATCATTTTAAACAGCTGACGCCTACTGATATTATAGCAACAAGCTGGCAAACTACACTTACCATCCACCTTTTCTAGCCGAGCTGGCGACTATTCTGCTCCCCCACCCGCAATGTTCATGATCTCCATTAATGATTTCACCATACGGTTCTTGTGTGATAAATATCAATGGTCGTTTGTAGTTACTATTGATTAAGAAAAGCAGAATACATCCAGACTGCTTTTTCTTGCTCCCGTATGTAATCACTCATTAGGGCGTTTGTTCCCTCATCACCTGCATCTTCTGACATAGAAAGCAATTCTCTTTGTAGTGCAATAATAGATTTGAAGGATTTCAGAATATCTCCAACAGCCTTAACACCATCCGAAACCATTTTGCTTTCCTGTATTTCGGAAATGGATTTATAGTCAGAGTACCGATGGTTTGGAGTATGTCCGAGGGTCAATATCCGTTCAGCTACCTCGTCAATTTTCAATAGTAAATCGTTGTACAATTCTTCAAATTTCAAGTGCAATTCAAAAAATTTCTCCCCCTTTATATTCCAATGATACCCTCTGGTATTTTGGTAAAACAAGGAATAGTTTGCTAATAAGAGGTTCAGCTTATCAGCTAGTTTTTTGGACTTTTTTATATCAAGTCCAATTGGGTTTAAGCCTTTCATAATCTTTTGTTTGAATTAGTTGGTCAATGTTTACTCACAAAAGTAAGTGGGTATTTTCAGACGATGCGTGACTTGAATCACTTGAGGGGCTAATTTTTGTCGATTTAAGACAATGGTAGATAGCTTAGAGTTAGGGGGAGCACAAACTAAATTGTCGCTCAGGCTGCTCCAGGCTATCAAGTTTATTGGTTGATCAAATCGCCAAACCTGGCGTTTTTTTTCGCAATTTAATTTTAAGCACGTCAGCAACTTGCGACGTCCATTGCTGCCTCACGACCAATTGCTTACGCCAAAGTTGCTGATTCTTTCCCAATTTTGGTAAAACGACCTCAGTGATTACCCTCATAGCGGTACTCTTAGGAGATGCCCCTACACCTACAGCCTGCTCCGTCGGGATTGCTGGAGCCGCCACCTGCTCCTTCAAAATCAACAAAAAAACATGAGTCATCCCGAATTTTGGCGATGACAAAAAATTAGGCCTTTTGTGTATTTTCGAGGAGTTCTCACACTTCAAGAAAAACTCAAAAGGCCTATGTTTTTAAAGTTACTGCAAGATAAAGCAACTACTCCAATAAAGCGAAAAGCAGGTCCATTTCTCCTTCGTCAAGTAGATCGTTACACCCGTCAGGTAAGGGTAGATTTGGATGCTGCTATTGATAAGCGACTGGTGGGGACTTTTTTCAACCTATTCGTCATCAT
>NZ_KB890446.1 GCF_000373105.1 Neolewinella persica DSM 23188
GAATAGGTTGAAAAAAGTCCCCACCAGTCGCTTATCAATAGCAGCATCCAAATCTACCCTTATCTGACGGGTGTAACGATCTACTTGACGAAGGAGAAATGGACCTGCTTTTCGCTTTATTGGAGTAGTTGCTTTATCTTGCAGTAACTTTAAAAACATAGGCCTTTTGAGTTTTTCTTGAAGTGTGAGAACTCCTCGAAAATACACAAAAGGCCTAATTTTTTGTCATCGCCAAAATTCGGGATGACTCATGTTTGGTTTACACCCCATGAGGCAGGAAGCTGGCAAGAATTGAGAAAAAGCAGGGCGCGGACGCGGGTGCAAGGTGTGTTTCTTAAAGAGCAAGGGCGGCGCGCTGCGCCGCAAAAAGCATAGCCCCTCATTTAAGCCCCGGGTAAAAGTCCGCTGCACGGCCTTTCGCCCGGGGCAATTAAAGGTCGACGCCTACGGCGTCACCAACCGGCCTGGCGCAGTACAAATTTGTCAACCCCTCCCCTGCTTTCCCCCCTTCCCTTTGCACCTGCGGCCCCGCCCAAAGATGCTGATCCGAAGCCGTGCAGGTTGTTTGCCAAACCACTCAGCTTCATCAAGAATTTCCAGGCATGATCAATCAACCAGATCAAAAGAAAACAACATCGAAAATTCGTTTGGTAAAGAACTTGCGTCTGTGTACCTTTGCGCTCCTTATTAAAAAACTTGAGCCATGCCCAAGATGAAAACGCACAGTGGTGCAAAAAAACGCTTTAAGCTTACCGGATCTGGTAAAGTAAAGCGTTTCCAAGCTTACACGTCGCACATGATGCGCAACAAGTCCAACAGCGCCAAGCTTCGTCTCCGTGACGGTGCCCTGGTTTCTGAAGCGGATGAGAAGCGAATCAAGCGCCTTCTTTGTAAGTAAGGAACCCCGACTTTGACCAAAGTCACCCAAGAAATTCCCAGCGAGGAATCTCTATTTTCCACGAGAGTACGGGCCTAAAGAACCAATCGGTCTCCGTACTGTACAAAAACAGAGCTATATGCCACGTTCAGTAAATGCGGTTGCAAGCCGCGCGCGCCGCAAGCGCTATCTTAAAGCCGCCAAAGGTTACTTTGGCGCACGTTCCAAGGTCTACACCGTAGCCAAGAACGCCGTTGAAAAAGGTTGGGGTTATGCCTACCGTGACCGTCGTAACAAGAAGCGCGTTTTCCGCCGCCTCTGGATTGCGCGTATCAACGCCGCCGCTCGTCAGAACGGCACCACTTACAGCCGTCTTATGCACGGCCTTACCGAAGCAGGTGTTGGCCTCAACCGCAAAGTTCTCGCTGACCTGGCGATGAACCACCCGGAAGCTTTCAAGGCTGTACTCGACAGTGTAAAGAAGTAGAGGAGTCACTTCCTCTGTTCTAAGAACATAAATTAGAGCCTCGCTGATCTTTGGATCGGCGGGGCTTTTTTTGGTGAATAAGGGAAGGGGTGAATGATTGACCGCCGCAGGCAGCAGCGTAGTTAATAGCTACCGCAGGTTCCTCTCAGCGCTACGCTTACTCACCCACAATGGTACGTTGAGCGTAATTTTCAAGATTTTTTTCGTCCAACTTCTTTAACTAGTTACTTTTTCTTTAGTTTGGTAGCAACATTCATAAAGAAAAACACTCATACACATGGCTTCTCCCGTAAAAACCTATCAAAAGGAGATGAAAAAATTCGGTTACCGGGCTACCTGGGAACCGAATGCACCCCTTGAAATTGGTGCCGTAGGCAAACTGCATGCCGGTGCTTTCATCCCCTACACCAGCCTTGAAAAACTGGCTATTCCAATGGAAACACTGTCTAGTGAAGGAGAGGGTACCCTGGAACATAATACCGAAGGTGGCGTGAAGTTTTCCACTAAACTCGCCGGTAAAATATCGGACGTAGCTGAAGTCCTTGGAGACGCCGACGCAGGCATCATTATTGAGTTCACCAAGGAAAATGCGGTGGCTTTTAAAGCCAACAAAACCACCAACCAACAGATTAACAACATGGCGGAGGTGGAATCGGCCATCCTAAAACTTTACGCCAAAGGAAAATGGAATAAGGATTACGTACTGGTCACTAACATCATCATTGCGGATTCTACCTCGGTATTTATCTCCCGGACCGCTGGCTCTAAGATAGAACTGAAGGCAAAAGGAAACCTCAGCCCCGGCAAGGTCGACATTGCTGATGTTGACGCGGGCCTAACCATTGTTGGGGACAAAAAGATGGAAACAAAAATTCTAGGAGCGAAAAACATCGTACCACTGTACAAGTTGATGGGTGTTGATGCCGGCTTCCTGGGCTTGGGCACTCCGACCATGGATATTCGGGAGGTGGTCGTTCCTGAAGGCAAATCAGCCCTGACCACCCTTGAACCTGAAGATGACGAATACGATCTAGTTTAAAACCCAGTCCCCTTGTCCCGCCCCGTCGTCCTACTAACCATCGGGGGCATCAGTGGTATTCCCTCCGTACAAAAGGAGTTGAATACCCTGGAGACCCTTCTCGATCCTTTCCACCGGGAGGGAGACCTGACGCTTAAGCTGCAAGGCTTCGCGAACGTCACCGACGTGGCCGCAAATCTGGAAAGTTACGCTGGCACCATTGAGTTGCTCCACTACGCCGGCCACGCTGATGGCGGAGGGTTGGACCTGGACGGCCAATCAGCCATGGCTGAAGGAATCTGTAATTACTTCCGGGGCAAGACAGTACCAAAAGTTGTTTTTCTAAATGGCTGTTCCACCCTCGGACAGGTTGACGACTGGCTGCGCATCGGCGTTCAGGCCGTCATCGCTACAGCCACCAGCATCAACGACGACCAGGCGAGGGAGTTTTCTGAGACGCTCTATCGCCACCTCAGCGAACGCGCTACGCTGGGAGCCGCTTACCAGGCTGCCCGCGACCAACTTTCGCTCAGCAATGTCCACCTCGCCCAAGCCCCCGTCACCCGGGCCGTTTTTTCGTCTCCCTCAGATGATCGTCCCGACCAACTCCCCTGGGGCCTCTACCTCAACCCGGAAACCGGCAACGACGGCGCCAACTACCGGCTACCCTGGTACCAGGGCCAGATATTGACCAAAGTCGCCAAATCTAATTTTCAGCAGGAGCAGGCTACCGACAACTACTACCTTCTCGACGTACTGACGGCCCTGGCCTACCACGACATCAGCATTCCCGAGCGGGTCAAAAAAGCCGATCACTACGAAAGCGAACTCTTTGACATTTTGGTGGAGAGCTACCCCTGGACGATCGGTTACCACCTCAGCCTGCTGTGCAAAGCCACCGACCTGCGCGTACGCATCGAACTCCTTACCAACACCTACCTCGCCCTCGGGCAAACCCTGCACTACGTGGCGATAAGTGAGTGGTGGTGGCTCCTGGAGCACGGGCACATCCGCGAAGACAGCCCGCCACCTCCCCAGGCGTTTCACTCCGAAGACCAAGAGATTTACCCCGTCATCAATCATTGGAAACGGTTCCTCGCCTGGCAGCAATACTTAGCGAAACTGCCCGGTGGGCGGGGGCTTCCCCGGGTAGTTCCTGAGTTCCGACAGCTGGCCGAAAAGCTGGAAAGTGACGCCGATCTGATGAGCGCGCGTAAGCTGTTCTCCAGCCTTACCTCAGTAGCTGAGCTTGATCAGCTGGCGGCTGATCCGGCCTCCGGCGAAGACGCCGAATACTACCTGGCCGCACTACTCCGTGCCTGTTCTTTTCTGGTCAACTACCAGATGCTGGCCGTCCGCAACATCGGCGTGGATTCCAAGCGAGGATCCCCGCCCAGCTTCAGCCATGCTCTGGGAAAACTCTACGCCAACGGCAACAGCAAACTGACCCTACGCGGAATGACGGAAGACCTGGAGGAGTTCTATTACTCCCGGTCGGTCATCCTGACCCGACGCGAACCGGCATTACATGGGAAACCGGTTTTTATCTGCCTTTCGCCGCTCATCATCGACCTGTACACCTACTACGCCACCTCGCCGCCTGAGGGGCAGCGGTCGCTACGCATCTTCACTTTTTCCTTTACCGATGCCAGTGGCGTTCATGGTTTCCACACCACGAACCGGCCGCCCTTTGGAGGGGAACCAGTTACCGGTGATTACGTGGACACCAGGATGCGGTCTGACGAATTCGAAGTGCGCGTCCAGGAGCGTGCCGGTGGAAACCGACGACGGCGACCTGCCGGTGGCGGACAGCCCATGTTGGCCGACGTCAATACCCAAATGACTTACCTCCGTAAAGATCTGGGCCTATGAAAAACAGTCCATTTAAAGGCCTCGATGCCTTCACCCAGGAAGATTACGGCCGTTTTTTCGGGCGCGAGGCGGAGCTGACCGAGCTCTATAACCGGGTGTTGTCCGGCAAACTAACCCTGCTTTATGGTTTGAGCGGGACGGGGAAGTCCAGCCTGGTCCGCTGTGGGCTGGCCAACCGGTTTCGGGACCGCGAGTGGCTGCCGGTCTACGTACGCCGGAGCAATTCAATTACGCAGGCAATGGCCAGGTCATTATACGATGCCTGGCTGGCGGCAGAGCAGCAGGGCGCGGCCGCAGGTGCAGGGGAGGTTGAAGGAGCAGCGGAAGCCAATCCCACCCGCACGCGGCGCGCGCTGCGCCGCAAGCAGACCACCTCAGAACTACCCACCTGGGAAGCTTTCAGCGCCATCGATAACCTCGAGCTGCAGATCGAACAAGTTTACTACGGCGTATATCGTCCTATTTACTTCATCTTCGACCAGTTCGAGGAACTCTATACCATCAACCCCTTCACCGAAACCGGAAGGGAAACCTTTGACCCTGCCGCCCAGGAACGGTGGGAAGAAGAAAAACACAACTTCTACCAGGTCGTCCGGCATTTGCTCGACAGCACGCGGGTCTCCATCCGCATAATACTCATCGTCCGGGAAGAATGGTGGGCGCGAATGAACGTCTTCGAGCACTACGTCCCCGAACTCAATCAGAACCGGATGCGGATCGAGCGGATGGGCGAACGGGAGATTGCTGAAGTCATCCGGGGGACGGCCACCTTCTCGCGGGAGCAGGAGGCTTTCCGTAATGTCTACCTTGGCGAGGAAGACCCTGCTCCGGAAACAAAAAATGCTGCAGAAGTAGCCACCGTCCAGGCCATCATTGAAACTGTCCGCGATACCCGTGATCACAGCCTGGACCTGATTGACCTGCAGATTTACCTGGAACGCCTCCTGGCCACCTTCCCTCCGGACGTACCCGCCATCTTCACCCCCGAACTCGTTGCCAACAACCAGCTGGACAACGTCATCGATGGCTTCCTGGAAGGAAGCCTGCGTACCATCGAACGGGAACTGGTGGAGCGTTGGGCAACGGTCCATTTCACCGCTGAGGTGGAAGCTCCGGAGGAAAGGGCGCAGCGTACCAAAAAGAAGTTTAAAGACCCCTGGGAGTCGGTCAATTTCACCCCCGAGAATAAGGCCCTGATGGCCAGGGCGCGAAGCATCCCCCTGGAAGTCCTTTTCCGCCTGGTCACCGACCAGGGTACCAAGCGGGCTACCGACGAGGAGACTATCCTGAACTCGCCGTTTTTTAAATCAAGGGGTATTACACCCGAAGACATCCGTTTCTGCCTGGAAAAACTGGCCGAATACAAGATTATCAACAGCTACGAATCCTGACCCATGGCAACCAGACACGAAATACGGCACGACCGGATTGCGAAGCGCGTCTTCGAACAGGCCAGCGCGGAGCAGCTGGGCCGGCGGAGGGTGAAGCGACTGGTGGAGGACAAGATGTTCCAGAGCACGGAACGAAGTAAGGAGATCAATAAAATCGCTGCGGAAATGGAAACCGACGATGGGTTTCTGGGCAGGACCTGGCGTTTCAACCACAAACTTCTTGGTTGGCTGAGTTACGCAGCAGCTTTCCTGCCATTCCTACTTCCAATCAGTTATTTACTTGATTATTTCCATAAAAACAAAGCTTCTTTCGCCCGGCAATTTCTTTTGGCACCAGACGAGCTGGCCCTGGTCGACAGGTACAAAAAGGACATCCAGTGGGAAGACCCGAAGTTAGTGAATGATTACATCGAGACCAGTCAACAGACGCTGAAGGTAAAGAACCTGTTTTATACTTCTTTAGGCGTTATTGGGGTGGCATTAATCGCGCTGGCGGCCTTTTTCTGGTGGCAAAACCAGCAGAAGGAAAAGGAGTTGAACGAGCGGCTCGCGGACTACTACGCTCAGGTGGCGGAGACTAAGATTGGGCAGGATAGTTTACAATTGGCTTATCGGCTTAATAAGGAAGCATTGAGGTTGCATCCTACTGATGCCCGGATTTTGCGGCAGGATAGTTTTTTGCAAAGGGCGGTGCCGGATTTTAGCTTTCGCGATTATTCTGAATTCTCTGTGCATTACCCCTTTGTCTTTTATTGTACAGAAAGCTCGAGCGCAAAAGATTTAAAAATACTCCACATTCCTTCACTGACAATACAGACCCTGACCAAGAATTCCAAACTACAAGGATTTAGACAGAATGAAGAATATGCGAGACAGTTCCCCAGCCAATCCGGAAATTTCATTTCTTGGATCGAGGACAATGAACTGAAGGTGGCACGGCGGCAGCTAGATGGAAAATCCTATAAAGAGATAGCTTACTCCATGGGGACTGAGTTGGAGAATCTTACTGTTCTGAACGCGAAATTTGACCTTTTAGCCTTGAGGTACTCAATAGACGAAAAGCACTTATACTTTTTATATGACTTAGGAGATAGTTTATTGATCAGTTGCGCTCAGTTAACGGAAAATTCCATTGGCCGGCCACAACGAATACATACTATACCGATCCCCCTCAAACACAATTATCTTAACTTCGCTTTCTGCACTTCTGAAAACAACGAAACCTATCTCAGTCTCCAGGTCCCAGAGACCGGGTCGACAACCGTTTTCAAACTTTCACCAGATCAAATAATTCCGGTAACTAGCATGAAATTTGCTCCATTGTCAGAAATGGATGGGATACCCAAATTAAAGACCACGCCAAACGGAAAGGGATTAGTATTCTCTGAGGATGGAAGATTTCAAATCCTTTTCTTCGGGACGAAACCTTATTTAAAGGAATTGAAGCTATACCGTGGTAGCCCTTACGATTATTACAATAATTATGAACCTATGGCCATAAGTCAGGGAGAAAATTTGGTTACTCTTCATTTGAACTTTAACAAAGAATTTGTGATTACTTGTTTTGGCGAAGAGGGAGCGCGCGAATTCCAAACAGGTGTGCACTTGCAAATTGACGCGCAAAAGTCTGCACAAAGGAGGCCCAAAATAAGCTTTAATGATAAAGGGACTTTGCTCTGCGTGTCCACTAAAATGGGATCTCTCAGTGCTTTCTCTATTAGGCCTGATACTGTTTTATCCTTTCAATATGACTTTGTACCAGCATGGAGCCGCAATGACGATGATCTTCATAAGTATTTTTATTTAGGTTCAGATAGCTTGCTTGTCCACCTCAACCAATCAGGTGGCTACAATGCCATTATAGCAGGGGCAAATGGTTTTCGGAAAATAGAGGGCAAGCTATCCTCTAAAATACTTTACACAAATGAGGCACAGTTAAATATTTATGAGGAAAGCACCGATGAAACGGTATTGATAAAAAAAATTGATCCCGTTATAAACTCATTAAAAACAATCGACACCATTCCGCTCGGCAGCTATTCCAGACTGTCATTTCATTCATTCTTTGGTCAACCTAATCTCCTTACACAGTTTTGGAATTATGATCATCAATATTACCATGAGGATTACCTTAATCTGAACGTTACTTTTGAGAACCGTACCCGCAATAATTATAATAAATTCTCTTCGCCAACGCTGACGGTTCTAGACTCGGCTGGAACATACGTTTTAATCAAAAGTAAAATCGGTCTTTTTATCGCCGATATTGATCTATTGAAACTTTTAACCAACCCTACCGACCTCCCAGCTCACCTGGCCAACAACCCCCACCTAAACACCTGGCGCCCCGGAGAAAAAGAACGTTATGGCATCAAAGACTAAACCCACCCTATACGCCCTCCTCATCGCCATCGGCGATTACCAGTCGCCAGTGAGTAAGCTGGCCGGAACAATTGCTGATTTGCGGGACATGGAGACCTACCTGAAAGAGGTGGAAGCGGATCATTTCACAGTAGATATCCGGACGCTGAAGGAAGACCAGGCCACCAAGGACAACATCATCGTCGCCTGCCTGGAGCACTTCTGCAAGGCCGGGCCAGAAGACAGTGTATTACTCTTCTTCGCCGGGCACGGTACCCGGGAATACGCCCACTCCTCCGTCTGGACCACAGAAACCAATAACCTCTTGGAATGCCTGGTGTGCTACGACGGGGTGAAGATCGACGAAGAAGGGGAGTTGACCACCAACCTGCTGGCCGACAAAGAGCTCCGGTACTTACTCCACGAAGCCAGTAGCAAGGGTGCCCACGTAAGTGCTGTTTTCGACTGCTGCAACTCGGGGGAGAATACCCGGAGTGCGCTGCCGCAGGTGGTCCGCCGGTTTACGCCACCGAGCAATGGCGCCACTGCTTTTCCCCGTCGGAGCCTGAACCAGTTTTTCTTCTGGGCTGATTTGAAAGCCAAAGCACTGATCAACGATGAGGTGCAACCGCTGTCTACCTGGCTGCCCGAAGGGCGGCACGTACAGCTGGCGGCCTGCCGTGGGCGAGAGTTTGCCTACGAGAATACGGAGACCAACCGGGGTGCCTTTACCGAAAGCCTGGTGACCACGCTGCGAAAATCCGGAGGAAAAGTTACCTACCGTGACCTGCAGGCCGAAGTAAGTAATAACCTGCGCGGCCGTTTTGACCAACAGCCGGAGGCCTACCCCTCCACTAACCCGGAAGATCTTTTCAGCACCTTTCTGGGAAAGGCCGTGGAACCCCGCCCCAACTACGGCATTGTGCAGTACAACCAGCCGGAAGATGGTGAGGCTCGCTGGGTCATCAATATGGGTGGCATCAGTGGATTAACTCAGATTGGCACTAAAGTATTAGTGGATACCCCTGATGGTCAGTTGGCGGCTGAGGTAAGCCGGGTAAACCTTGCCTTCAGCGAACTTTCCTTTGCACCTGCGGCCGCGCCTGATCCAACGAATACCTATCGAGGTGTTCCCAGCACCCAACATCTACCGGCCCTTCCGATCCTCGTTTCCTTTGCCGCTCATGCTCCGGCACCGATAATTGCGGCCCTGACCAAACTCCTCTCCGAAAAATCAACGCTGAAAATCACCGGCAATGCCGCAGCCGCGAAGTATGAATTATCCGCCGATGAGGAGAAATCCTGGCTTACCCTGCCCGGCGATCACCGCCCGCTCATTCACCCGGTTCAGCTTGATGACACAAATTTCACCCTGACCTGGAATCGCTACTTCGATCACCTCGTAGAGTGGCACCGCTTGCTCGACCTGGAAAATCCTGCACCGTTCCGATTCAAAAAATTCCCCCTCCAAATCACCCTCGGTGTCCTGGACGAAAACGAGCAGGAGACGGAACTGCCCGACCGGGAATACCATCAACTGACCTTCTTACCGGATGCCGAAGAGGGGCAACATCGGACCATTAGTTTCCGGATCAGGAACACCCACGATACGGAGCTTTTCGTAGCTCTCCTGGCCTTTGGCCGTGATTTCTTATGTACCAGTAAGTTTCTTACCCCTTCCGTAGTCGCCCTGCCTACCGGAAGTTCTACGGCCATTTTTAATGACCGGCGTAACCCCGGGCAACTACAAGTCGAGCCCAATGATTATATGGTAAAGGACCGTTGGCCGGTAGACAGCATCTGGATTAAGTGCATCGCCTCCACCAACGAAACAGCGTTGAAGTCAGCCGTCCAGGAGTTTGAGTTACAGGCGCTACCCCACCCGCATTCCCGCGAAAAAAATTTCCGGTCCATCACTCCTTATAAGCCCCGACGGACGGGACCGGACTGGATCACCCGCACCTTCAGGTTTGACTTTAAGCTGGAGGGCTCTAGTACAGTGTAACATCATCCATAGCTTGATCTAAATCGCCTTGGCTCCGCTCGGCGACCGATCCCAGGTGCGGAAGATCATCGCGCAGGAAGGGTCGCCGAGCGAAGCCGGGGAAATCAATTTCAGGCTCATTTGGCCATACAGGTAGCTTTTGAACTACAAACTACTTACTGTACCACCACAGTCTCCGTTACCACATAATCTTCTCCCCGGAGGTGGAGAAAGTAGGTGCCAGTGGGCAGGTTCATCGCGCTACGGTCGAGATTAAGCCGGGTTTCGACACCGGCAGATAGTTGCTGAGCGGGCCAGCTCATCAGTTGGCGGCCCAGCAGGTCTACCAATCGAACATCAACCGTGTGGGAGTTGGCCGGAGTGATGGAGAGCTGGCCGCGATCCGTCATGGGGTTGGGGAATACCTTCCAGGTCACCCGCTCCTGAGCGAGCGGAGAAGCACTGGAGACGGTCATTGGCGCACCGTAGGTGTAATCAACGTCATGGATAAAATTAGCCAGGGTCAGGGATTGATCGACATTCGTAATCCGGAATCTTGCCTGGTCGATGTGGCGGTCACGGGCAGTAACGGTGAAAAAATCGTCGACTGGTGTTTCTCCTCTGCGATAAACTCCTGAAGGGCTACCAGCATAATTATCAACTAATTCTCCTTCCTTAAGCGGGCGCATAAATACCCTCACGCTGGAAGCGGTCTGGTTGTTGAGCGTGTAGTAGGCGTTGACCTTTTCGTCATGGGGCAGGCGGGCAGGGCTCGGTGGGCACATCACCAGGTCCTTGAGTTGCAGCTCTCCGAAATAGAGGTCCGTAGGATAAAATATCTCCAACAACGTCTCCGATTGATCAGGGTTAACTGCCAGGAAACGAATATGATCCACCCGCTGGTTATTGGCAGAAATAGTAAAGCCACAGTCGCTGTCACCCGTTCCCATATACACTCCGGAACCACAGGCTCCGTAGCCGGGAGTAAGGCCTCCGTTAGTAACCGGGCGCGGAAATATGCGTACGCCCGCAGCCTCGGAGGTAGCATAGTCAAACTCGACGGTCCGGTTTTCGCCGTTCGGGGCGAAGGGGCTGCCGAGCATCGTAACGTCGGTTACTTTTACGGTACTCCAGTACCAGTTCACGGGGATGAAGAACTCCTGGAGTAGCGTGCTTTGATCATCGTTCAGTATCCTGACGCGCAGGGAATCCACCCGGACATTGACGCCACTATTGATCCGGAAATTAACCGTCTGGCTACCCGTTCCGGTGAAAAGAGCGGACCCACTTGCACCGTAGCCCGGCGTAAGGGCACCGTCGGTAAAAGGGCGGATAAAAATACGCGCACCACCAGTGTGCCGGATGTCGTAATCGAAGGAAACTTCTACGGGTTCTCCCAGTAAAAAAGAGGCGACCGCTTGATCGGCAGAGAAGGCAAAGTCATGGACACCATTTTCGTAGAACTCGTAATGCACGGGCACGTAAAATTCCCGGAGGGTTTCAGATTGGTCAGCATTGGTGACCAGGAAACGTAGTTCTTCGACCGTTGGACCAGCAGTATTTATGGTAAAATTGGCTTCCGAATTACCCGTACCGGTGTATACCGGAGAACCGGAGGCACTGTAGCCCGGTGTGAGTGCACCATCAGTGAAAGGTCGCACGAAAATGCGGGCACCACCGGGTTCATCAATGGTATAATCAAAGTCGACGTAAACCTTTTCCCCCGCAGCGTAAGCGCCAGTACGCGTACCGGAGCGGAGGTCAATGCCACAAATATCATTTTGGGCGAAAGTCAGGGAGGTTACGAAAAGGAGAAAAAAAAGGGTCAAGTTGGTTTTCATAAAAAGCGAATTAGGGATGAACCGGTCTCCAAATCGGATAACTGGCAATACACTTTTATGATTTTTGAAAGGCAAACGTTACAGTAAGAGGTGTTAAATCGATAAAATCAGGCAATCATCTTGCTATTTAACCTGGTTTGCACCAGCGGCCGCGCCTGAATTTCCAGATAGTCAGAAGGCGCGAACGCAGGTGCAAAAAATGGTTTACGGAACAGAGCGTTAAAAACCAATTCCTTGTACTACCTCTTTGACGACGCTTAAATATCAACATTCAAGACCCGAAATTCAACCCGGCTATTAACGCTGTGCTCGTATTCTGAGCAGTTAACGCCATCGGCACAACGGTTCTTCAACTGGCTTTCGCCATAACCACGGCTAACTATCCGGGCCCGGTTAACCGTTTGGGTAACCAGGTAGTCGGCAATAGCCTTTGCCCGTCGTTCAGACAGGACCTGATTTGCCCCCGCACTGCCACGGGAATCGGTATGGGCATTGATTTGGATGCGCAAATTCGGACGTTCCTTAAGCAGGCTTAGCAGGCGTTCATTTACGACGTAACGGTTGTCTTTAGAAAGCGCAGCAGATTCATCCGCGAAAGTGATGGGCAATTCATTATAGCTGGTTAGCTCGCAGTCAATTTCTTCGTAGCTGGTCAGGCCACCTTTTTCAATCAGCTCCTCAAATTCTACGATCTTCCAAAAAGGATTTCCCAGTGTTGTATCGATTGGGCTATAAATAGTCTCCTTAACGGCAGGGTAGGTTTTGAAGCATAGTACCTGGCAATCATCGGGATCGTCAGATTTACAACCTTCGTAAGTAGTCGATTCCCACTGACTCATTTCAGGGATGATCGTTAACTGCGTCAGCCTATGAGGAAAATCCCTTGCTTCCTCCTCGGTATAGGTCAGGTATTCTTTCTCGTACACCTCGTATTCGTCTGGTGTGACGCAGCGAACGTAGCACTTATTTGGATCGGGGTTAGCAGGCAAGTTAGCACTGCTTCGCTGGTTGGCGAAGGCGGAGCTATTGTTGTAATTGGTATTTCCGGGGGTATAGGTTCCGCAGGCCGTTAATAAAACCGCGATGGAAAGAAATAGAAAAAAATGCTTCATTGTTAATGGTATTTAGGTTAAAAGGTGGGCGCGGCCGCTGGTGCAAAGAAAAGGATAAAGGAGCAAAGAAGAGGAGGCTGTGCCCCGGGAAAAAGGAAATTCCTCCAATCTTCCTTACACCTTCCCCGACAGCTATCGGGAGGGCTAAAATCAAACAATCATCCTTTTTTTATCAGGCTCAGAATTTGTTCCACAAAAGTCCGTGCCCTGACCTCTTTCAGCTCCGAGTAGGCGGCCTTATCCTGCTTAGCAGTATTGGCAATCTCTTGTTTTAAGCCTTCGTATTCGTCCCTGGCCCAGGCGTGCTCTCTGAGGTAATTACGGAAACTAAGGTGGCGATGTAGTTCCGGGCTGTCGGGCGGACATACGTACAAATGGTGGCTGATTCGATCCAGGACCGGATGTCCGGGAGCCCGGCCATCCCGCTTGAAGACCTCCCGCTTAGGGATACCATAATCGCCAACGTGGTTATACTCCAAAGACTTTAATGCCGATGAAACCTTCTCAAACGCCGCAGCATTTGGCAACTCTATATCGATGTCAATGATTGGTTTTGCCCCCAGCCCAGGTACAGAGGTGCTACCGATATGATGTACGGTGACATCTAAGCCTTTTGTTGCAGATTCAAGGACTTTTGAGATTTCGAGAAAGGCTTTCTCCCAATCTTCAGTGTACGGTTGAATTAGACGCATGGGTTAATTTAATAACGCGAATCAATAGTTAAAAGCAATGACCTTTCCAACCCAAAACACCTTGACTTTACCGTGGTAACTACGAGGGTCGCCCCTGCAAATCGGGCATTTGAGGGCCGTCGAGGCTGCGCCTCGACGGAATTATGGTACCCTTTCTGTACGGACGTCCCTTGCGGGCACCTGGCACAGCTTAAATAAGGGTGCTGTTTTTAGGCCTTGATTCGCGTTATTGAGTGATGAACTAAACCTGCAACGCAAGTTGCCCACCATCCTTACTCTCCAGCAAGGATGTTCCGTCTTCGCTCAGGAAAGCATCTACGGAGCGGGCGCATTCCCGGCCTTCAGAAATGGCCCAGACAACGAGACTCTGACCTCGACGCATATCACCTGCGGCAAAGACTTTAGGCACGCTGGTCTGGTAGTTGTGCTCAGGGTTGGCAGCTACGTTACCACGCGCATCGAGCCCGACGCTCAGCTTATCCAGTAAGCCCTCTTGCTGCGGATGCAGAAAGCCGGCGGCGATAAGTAGCAGTTGACAGGGGATTTCGCGTTCTGAGCCTTCGATCTTGACAAAGGTGTTGCGGCCAGAGGCATCTTTACCCCAGCGGATGTTCACCGTCTGGATCGCCCGCAGCTTACCTTCTTCATCTCCGAGGAATTTCTCCGTCAGTACCGCCCATTCCCGCTCACAGCCTTCTTCGTGGCTGGTACTGGTTCGGAGGATCATTGGCCAGTTTGGCCAGGTATCCGGCCCCGCAACCGCTCCGGGCTTCCACATCAATTCAATCTGAGTGACGGATTTAGCACCGTGCCGGTTGCTTGTCCCCACGCAATCCGCTCCGGTATCTCCGCCACCGATAACGACGACGTCCCGTCCTTCGGCATGGATTTGCTTGAAGCTGGTGAGGTCGTCCCCGGCTACCCGTTTATTGTTTTGATCGAGGAACTCCATGGCAAAATGAACACCGTCCAGTTCGCGACCGGGCAATTTGAGGTCACGGGGGATGGTCGACCCACCGGCCAGCACTACCGCATCGTTGTTACGTACCAGCTGCTTAGCGTCTACATTGCCGCCTACATCCGCATTTACCTCAAAGCTGATGCCTTCTGCTTCCATCAGCTCGACACGGCGGTCGATGATGTGCTTTTCCATTTTGAAGTCCGGGATACCGTACCTCAACAATCCCCCAATGCGGGTATTGCGTTCATAGACGGTGACGTTGTGCCCCGCCTTATTGAGCTGCGCTGCAGCGGCAAGCCCAGCCGGGCCGGAGCCAACTACTGCTACCTTTTTTCCGGTCCGATTACTCGGCGGGTTCGGTCGGGCATAACCCCGGGCGAACGCTTCCTCGGCAATACTTTTTTCTATGTGCTCAATGGTTACCGCCGGTTGGTTAATTCCCAAAACACAGGCAGCTTCGCAGGGTGCCGGGCAAATACGGCCCGTGAACTCAGGAAAATTATTGGTTTCACTCAGTATCTCCCACGCCACTTGCCAGTCTTGCTGGTAAACAGCGTCGTTGAACTCAGGAATAATGTTGCCTAAAGGGCATTCGCTGTGGCAAAATGGAACACCACAGTCCATACACCGACTGGCCTGTTTGATGGTTTTCTCTTCTGCCATCGGTTCGTACAGCTCCTTCCAGTCATTGACGCGTACCTCTACGGGGCGTTTACCGGGGAGTTCTCTTGTTTCATTGAGGAAGCCTTTTGGGTCTGCCATGGTTGTATTATTTTTCGTGGCCTTCTGGCTACGGTCGAGGTTAACTATTGAAGTTGATTGCAGCATAAATGCTGTGGAACCGGATCAGCTATACGAGCTCGGCAGTTTTAACCGAAAGATTGGGAAGCATTTCCTTTTCCTTTAGCACCCGCTTGTAATCGCGTGGCATCACCTTGATGAAGTGACCTAGTGCATTGTCCCAATCATTGAGCAAGTCAAGCGCAGTTTTCGAACTGGTATAGGAGAAGTGGTTACGAACCATCTGCTTGAGCAGGCCCTTGTCGAAATCCTCAAGGGCTTCGATGTCGGCCATATCTCCGTTCAATTTTACGGGAAAGCTTCCCTTCGGATCGTATATGTAGGCCATTCCGCCTGACATTCCAGCACCAAAATTTTTGCCGGTCTCGCCTAAGATTACAGCCAGACCTCCGGTCATGTACTCACAGCCATGATCTCCAACACCTTCGACGACCGTTTTCACACCGGAGTTTCTAACACAGAAACGTTCACCGGCTGTCCCTTTGATGTAAGCTTCGCCGGAAGTAGCTCCGTAGAAGGCCACGTTACCGATGATGATGTTCTCATGTGGATCGAACTTGGATATCCGGTCTGGTACCACGATCAGCCGGCCTCCACTTAGACCCTTACCGAAGTAATCATTGGATTCACCTTCCAGCAAGAATTCAATCCCCTTGGCGCCAAAGGCGCCAAAGCTCTGCCCGGCCGATCCCCGGAAGCGGAATTTAATGGCACCATCGGGTAACCCCTCTCCGTGAAAGCGGCGACTGATTTCGTTGGAAAGCATGGTACCCACCGCACGGTCCGTATTCTTGATCGGGAAGTTGGTGGTAACCATTTCCATATGTTCAAGGGCAGGTTTTGCCGCCTCCAGTAGTCGGCGGTCCAGTACGTCCTTAAGGCCATGATCCTGAACCGTTGTATTGAAAAGTCCTACGGACTCATCCGCCGATTCTTTCCACAAAATCGGGCTTAGATCCAATGCTTTATACTTCCAGTGTTCAGCGTCTTTATTTGTCTTCAGATGTTCAACCTTGCCCACCATCTCATTTACGGTACGGAAGCCAAGTTCGGCCATAATACTGCGCATGTCTTCCGCCAGGAACCGAAAGAAATTGATGACGTGTTCGGGATCTCCGGTAAACCGGGCCCTTAGGTCTGGGTTCTGGGTGGCAATGCCAACCGGACAAGTATTGACGTGGCACTTCCGCATCATGATACATCCTTCGACGACCAGCGCGGCAGTAGCCACGCCGTATTCTTCAGCCCCCAGAAGGGTGGCGATTACCAGGTCCCGGCCGGTCCTGATCTGACCGTCGGTTTGGAGGACAACCCGATCACGGAGCTTGTTCCTTACGAGGGTCTGGTGCGTTTCCGCCAGGCCCAACTCCCACGGCAAACCTGCGTGCCGGATACTCGACAGCGGGCTTGCCCCCGTACCACCGTCGTGGCCGGAGATTAAGATAGCATCGGCCTTGGCTTTAGCTACACCCGAAGCGATGATACCTACGCCAGCCTTGGACACCAACTTGACGTTGATCCGTGCCCGCCGATTAGCATTCTTAAGGTCGAAGATCAGCTGTGCCAGATCTTCAATCGAATAGATGTCATGGTGTGGCGGCGGAGAGATAAGGTCGACTCCCGGCGTTGAATTCCGAACCCGACCGATCCAATCGTCCACTTTATGACCGGGTAGCTGCCCCCCTTCGCCAGGCTTGGCACCCTGGGCCATTTTTATTTGCAGTTCATCTGCGTTAGTCAGGTAATAGCTCGTCACGCCAAAGCGGCCCGAAGCAACTTGTTTGATGGCTGAGCGCATATTGTTACCGTGCTCATCTACCTCAAAACGAATAGAGTCTTCCCCTCCCTCTCCGGAGTTAGAACGGGCACCAATTTTGTTCATCGCAATGGCCAGCGTTGTATGTGCTTCCCAGCTGATGGAGCCGAAAGACATCGCTCCCGTAGCAAAGCGCTTCATGATGTCTGCAGCCGGTTCTACTTCTTCTAACGGAATCGGATCTCCTTTCCGGAAAGCCAGCAGACCGCGGAGCGTAAGTGCTTTTTCGGTTTGATTGTTGATTTCCTCTTTGTATTTATTGAAGGCCTCTTCGTCGTTTTTCCGCGCAGCAATCTGGAGGTAATGAATGCTCTTTGGGTTAAACATGTGGGCCTCGCCCCGACGTTTCCATTGGTATACGCCCCCTACTTCCAGTTGCGGATTATGGACTGCTTTTTCAGGATAGGCCAATTTTTGGCGTACCAATACTTCACGGGCAATACCGTCATATCCCATTCCCTCAATCCGGCTGATTGATCCACGGAAGCACTCATCGACCACTTTATGGTTCAGGCCAAGCACCTCAAATATTTGAGCTCCCTGGTAAGATTGCAGGGTAGAAATACCAATCTTGGACATGATCTTGAGCAAGCCCTTACCAATTGCCTTTCGATAAATGGTGAGTACATCGCTACGTTCAAGTTTCGCCTCCTCAAATACGTTGGAAGAGTGGAGATCCGACAGTGCAGCGTAAGTAAGGTAAGGATTGACCGCACTGGCGCCATAACCGATCAGGGTAGCGAAGTGGTGGGTCTCCCGCACATCTCCTGCTTCAATAACCAGGCTGGTTTTAGCACGCAGGCCCAGCTCAACCAAGTGGTGGTGCACCGCGCCAGTAGCCAATAAGCTGGGTACCGGAGCCATGAAACTGTCCGCCATCCGGTCGCTAATGATCAAAATGTTATAACCACTACGCACCAGGCTTTCTGCTTGTGATTTGATGTGCTCAATCGCGGACTTCAGGCGGCCCTCCTGGCCATCGGCCTTGAAGACGGAATTAATTAATCCTGCCCGGAAGTCAGGGTGGTGAACCTCTTTGATCTTCGCCAGCTCATCGTTGGTAAGTACTGGCGAATCGAGGTGAATATTTTTTGCGTTGCCCGGCTTAACGTCGGTGATGTTGTCGGTACTACCCAACATGGCGTAGAGGGACATCACGCTGCGTTCCCGGATCGGATCGATTGGAGGGTTAGTTACCTGAGCAAATAGCTGCTTGAAGTAGTTGGCCAGGTGTTGGCTTTGCAGACTTAGTGCCGCCAGTGGCGTATCTGCCCCCATGGAACCGATTGGGTCTTTCTTTCCCTTGATCATTGGTTCCAGCAAGAAGTTGAGGTCTTCTTTGGTGTAGCCAAATAGCTGCAAACGTTGGAACAATGTCGTGGGGCCCATACTTACGCCCGCCCGGCGGCGCAGCGGCAGGTCTTCCAGCCCGATGCGGTGCTCATCAAGCCACTCGCGGTACGGCAGTCTTTTACAAATGGTCTCCTTTAGTTCCTCGTCACCGATAATGCGGTGCTCTTCAAGATCGGCGACGAGGATGCGGCCGGGTTGTAAGCGTCCTTTCTGGACAATAGTAGATTGGTCAACGGGTAATGCGCCAGCTTCACTGGCAACGATGAGGACATTGTCTTCGGTAAGGCACCAGCGGCTGGGCCGCAGGCCGTTGCGATCAAGCGTTGCGCCAACGAGGATTCCGTCCGTAAAGCAAATTGAAGCAGGTCCGTCCCAGGGTTCCATCAGGCCCTTGGTGTATTCGTAGAAGGCTCTTTTGTAATCCGGCATTGTATCATCATGCTGCCAGGCTTCGGGCACCATCATCATCAGAGCATGAGGGATACTCATTCCGTTCAGTGTCAAAAATTCCAGCACATTGTCAAAGTTGGCCGAATCAGACAACCCCGTTCCACAAACCGGATAGATTTTATCCAATTCATCTTCCGAAAAGTGGGCCGTCTCCCGGATCAACGTCTCTTTCGATTTCCACCAATTCACATTACCCTGGATGGTATTGATCTCACCGTTGTGGGCGATCATTCTAAATGGCTGCGCCAGTTTCCACTTAGGTACAGTATTGGTAGAGAACCGGCTGTGGATCAGCGCAATGGCAGACTTGAAGTCAGCGCTCTGCAGATCATTGTAATAACCAGGAAGCTGCCAGGTCGTCAATTGCCCCTTATAAACGATGGTCTTATAGCTGAAACTGGCAAGGTAGAACTGATCCCGGGTCTCGGGGTAAGTAGTGTGGATCTTGTGGGTGGCATACTTCCGCAGCACGTAAAGTTTGCGTTCCAAAGCCTTAGGGTCCATTTCTTCCCGGGGTTTAACGAAAACCTGTTGGAACCGTGGCTCGACGCTTTTACTGGTTGGCCCCAGCTCTTCGTGGTCCGTAGGGACTTTGCGGTAATAGATGAGGTCAAACCCCATCTCGTCTGCATAATCTTCAAAAAGGTACAAACACCGCTCGAGAAGCTGTTTTTCTTCCGGCAAAAACATCATACCAACGCCGTATTTTCCTTTTTCTGGAAGCACCTTCCCTTTTTCTGAAAGCTTTCGCTTGAAAAAATCGTGGGGTACCTGCACTAAAATACCCGCTCCATCCCCACTGTTTGGTTCACATCCGCAAGCTCCACGGTGCTCCATGTTGATGAGCATCTTCAGGGCATCAGTGACCAGCTTGTGGGAGGGGTCTCCGTTCAGATTGGCAATAAAACCAGTTCCACAGGCATCCGATTCCAGATGCTCCGTGTATAATCCTTGTGGTTTTGGTGTATCAGCTACGTATCGCATAGTTCTACTCAATAAATGCCGGAATGGCGTTAAAAAAGTAGCTCTATTTGGTTAGAATCATCTCGCTGGAGTCAATAGACGTGGTGGAAACTCCGGTCTGATTTATAGGTAAACCCAAGATAAAGAGAGAAAATACTATTTCCCATATACAGCCTTACCCCCTTTGATCTCAATTCCGACGCCTAAACTTAGAAGCTAAATTAAGGTAGCAGGTCAAAAAATATTAATTCTGCAATACCGCCATTTTTAAAAATTAAATCTTAACAATTACTCAAAAGGCAAATTTAAAATTGAATCTTATCGCTCTATTTTAACAATTTCACTACTTCAAAAACTTCTGGATCTGCTTAAATGATCACCAAATGCACAATATGGCGAGGACGCAGGTGCAAGGTTACGGATAAGTAGCAAGGTGGTAACAAACAGTTAACGCTAAAACAATGTTGACTAATCAACTTCTGAACAGCTACTTCGTCGATTGTGCAAAAATTACTCCTACTACTCGCCCTTTTCTTCCCCGTCTTGTCCTTTAGTCAGGCGGATACGACCCCACCAGAGGCCGACGGTCCCTATCTGATGTATGATGAATCGGGTGAGCTAATCGCCAAGTGGGCGTGGCCCGAAGGTCGAAAGTGTGAAAAGACTGCCTGGTCAGCATTAAATACTAACGAACTACCATTTTTCAACGGTTTTCGCCCGGAGACTGTAAATCCTGATACGGTGTTCGTACGTAGGCGGCAGGCCGTCTTCCAGGGGGTGGAAAAGTTAGCCGTGGTTAGTGACATTCACGGACAATATGACGTCATTCTTAAGCTCCTGCAGTCCCATGGCATAATTGGTGAGGATCACCGGTGGTCCTTTGGTAAGGGGCACTTCGTGGTCGTTGGTGACATTTTTGACCGGGGAGACCAGGTTACGGAAACGTTGTGGTTCATTTATAACCTGCAAAAGGAAGCCGCCGCAGCAGGAGGTCGCGTCCACTTCCTGCTCGGCAACCATGAGACTATGGTCATGGAGGGGGACATCCGGTACATCCACAAACGGTACCTCATCACCGGAGCCTTATTTCAGACACCTTACCAGCAACTCTATGGAAAATCATCCTACCTGGGGCGTTGGTTGAGGACGCTCCCGCTTTCCATCAGAATCAATGACATGGTCTTCGTACATGGCGGTTTCAGCAAGGAGTTACTTGATGAGGTCGGTGGCCTGCAACGCATTAACGATGTTTACCACAAGCACTTGATCGGCACCAAAAGCAGCCTTGCTGTCCACGATTCCGCAGAACTGGCCCTCCTCCATGGTCCCAGCGGGCCACTCTGGTACCGGGGCTATTTTCTAGACAGTGAGTTTAAAGAGAAGGATATCGACAGAATCCTGAAAAAGTTAAAAGCGGAACAAATGGTGGTAGGCCACACTTCTTTTGATGCCGTGAAGAGCTTCTTTAATGGGAAGGTCATCGCCGTGGACTCAAGCATAAAATTCGGTTCCATGGGCGAAATTCTGCTCATTGAGGGTGGCGAGATGACGCGCGGCAGCCTGCTGGGGGAACGATTGGCGCTGGAGCACAACCAGGAGCGATAAAGCTAAAAAAGAGGTTAGGTCTCAGGCGTGAGTGGAAGTGTCTCTTCCTGCTCTTGCAACATTCCCTTGCACCTGCGACCGCGCCCAAAAAGGGTCTAAGGATAAATAATGATACATTATGACCACCATTCCTTCTAAAAGACATATTTCTCCACCACGGAGGCCTATCTTCGCACCCGCTAAAAACAACCCCAACGGTGGCCAACAAGTACTTTGATCTCATTGATCAGACCTTCTATTTTCCCCAGAATGGTTTTGACCTGGAAAATGGATATCTGACCTTTAACAACATTCCCCTGATCCACCTGATCAGGAAATACGGAACACCTCTCAAGCTTACCTATCTGCCCAGTATTGGTAGAAAGATTAAGGAGGCACGAAATTTATTTCGTCGCGCCATGCGCAGTCAGGGCTACGGGGGGAAGTACCACTATTGTTATTGTACTAAAAGCAGTCACTTCGCCCACGTGGTGGGAGAAGCATTGGACCATGAAGTGCAGTTGGAAATAAGCTCAGCCTACGACGTTAACCTGATCCGCACACTCTTCGCTCAGGGTAAGATCGAAAAAAGTATTTTCATCGTCTGTAATGGCTTTAAGCCGGAGGATTACCTGGAAGGCATCGTTGGTCTGATGAACGATGGCTTCGAAAACGTCATCGCAGTAGTAGATAATACCCACGAGTTAGATTACTACCAGGACCACGTGGTTGGCGTAGCCAAGATCGGCATCCGGGTAGCGACTCAGGAAGAGCCGAATTTCGAATTCTACACCAGCCGTTTAGGCCTTCGAGAAGCCGATGTGCTTCCGCTTTTCCGGGAGCGCATAAAAGATCACCCAAAACTAGAACTGCACATGTTGCACTTCTTCGTCGATACCGGGATCAAAGACAGCCTTTACTACTGGGGCGAACTTAAAAAGGCTGTACGTTTATACGGCCAACTGAAACAAGAAAGCAAACAGCTCCACGCCCTGAACATTGGTGGCGGTATGCCGATCCGCAACAGTCTTGGCTTCGAGTTTGACTATAAGTACATGGTGCGGGAGATTGTTTCCAACGTTCTCGAAGCCTGTGAAGAACTTGAAGTACCAGAACCAGACCTCTTTACCGAGTTCGGCAAATACACCGTGGGTGAATCCGGCGCGACGATCTTCTCCGTACTGGCCCAGAAGCAGCAGAATGACAGTGAGATGTGGTACATGATCGACAACTCTCTGATGACCACCCTACCCGATGCCTGGGGTATCGGTGAGCGCTTCATCCTGCTGCCCGTCAATAAATGGCACAACGATTACCGGCGGGTAAACATCGGAGGTCTTAGCTGTGACAACTCAGACTACTACAACAGCGAGATCCACGAAAGCCAGGTCTACCTGCCCATCAACAAGCCGGAAGACAAAGAACCACTTTACCTTGGTTTTTTCCATACCGGAGCTTATCAGGATAATATTTCAGGGTATGGCGGCATCAAACATTGTATGATCCCCAGCCCACAGCACATCATCATCGACCTTGATGAAGAAGGTAACCTGACTGACCGGCTATTGGCTCCTAAGCAGACTGCCGAATCCATGTTGAAGATTCTCGGTTATATATAGTGAGAATAATGGCAGGGGAGAATTAGTACTCTGTCAGGTCAATCTTGTCACCTTCATTCCGACGTAATTCACCCATTCCATTATTCAATTATTCACTGATGACCCTAGCCATCATCCCAGCCCGCTACGCCAGTACCCGTTTCCCGGGTAAACCCCTTGCTGACATGGCTGGTAAGACCATGATTCAGCGCGTGTATGAGCGAGTCGCCTCGGCAACGGTTATTGACCATGTCGTTGTTGCTACGGACGATCAGCGGATACTGGACCACGTGCTCGACTTTGGAGGCAAAGCGGTGATGACGCGGGAGGATCATCCTAGTGGAACCGACCGGGTAGCGGAAGTTGCTGCAGGTTTCCCGGATGCAAAGATCATCGTCAATGTACAGGGAGATGAGCCTTTTATTGACCCGGCACAGATCACAGCAGTAGTATCGCCGTTTTCCGATTCGGCAATTGAGATTGCCACCCTGGCGCATCGCATATCTGATGAACGTTCATTGCTCTCCCCGAACGTTGTCAAAGTGGTTCGGGACGAAGGCGGACGGGCACTATATTTTAGCCGCCACGCCATTCCGTTTTTACGAGACATCCCTGTGGGTCAATGGATTCTGGAAGGCAAACATTTGCAGCACCTTGGGCTTTATGCTTATCGCGCCGGGGTTTTACCGAAGCTGACCACCCTGCCAAAGGGTGAGTTGGAGCAAATGGAATCACTGGAACAACTGAGGTGGCTGGCGGCAGGGTATTCCATTCACGTCGGGCTGACGGATTTACCTTCCGTTGGGATCGATACGCCAGAAGATTTGCGCAGAGCTTTGCCCCAACTGAGCCGGGAGGAATAAGTTGCTTTGTTATAGTGAGCTGAAAGCGTCGCGTCGCTCAAAAGCACTAAAATTCAGTATAGCTGCTAAAGAATCAAGTAAAAATTCCAGGCACGATATACCGAACACGCCGAAATCAGTGCGCGTTTAAGAAGGTGGATATTAAACTAACCAAACCAACCACCATGCGCAAATTATTTTTCCTTATCTTGGCAGCACTTTTCGTGGCTACCCCCCTTTCCGCTCAGCACTTCGGTCTTCGTGCCGGCGTCAATGCAACCAATGCTTCTATTGACATCACAGACCTCAACGTCGAAACTGAAGGCGAGACTAACCTGATGCTTGGGCTCTTTGTCGAACTTCCAATCGGCGGTAATACGTTCGTGCTCCAACCGGAAATCAACTACCTGAACCGGGGCTATAGCTATACCATTGACTTGCCTGGCAGTAACGAAATTTCCAGCACCTTAACTTACTTTGATCTGGGTGTTCTGGCTAAGCTCAATTTCGGCCGTGAAGAAGGTCTGGGTTTTTACCTCGGTGCAGGCCCGACCTTCAGCTATGCCCTTAACGGCACGGTCACCGAAATTGGCGGTGAAAGAGACGTTGACTTCGATGCCGACCGTATCAACCGGGGCGGACTTAACGTTACGGGGGTTGCTGGTCTTACTTTCGACATTGGGCTAAAGCTGTTTGCCGAATTCCGCTACAACGCAGCCGTATCCAACCTGTTTGACGTTGAGAACACTGATGTTCGCCAGAATTACCTTGGTATTAACGGCGGCGTACTGGTGCCCATTGGCAACTAATCCTATTCATCAGATCGTGGGATAGGAAGCCCGGTGCAAGATCTTCTTCCCTGCCTTCCTATTCTCAAAGTACCGCTTCAGCATAAACACTGACGACGTAAAGGCCATCTCCTCCCAGGGGATGGTCTTTTCGGTAAACAGGGCACACTCTGAACTTTCCACACCTATTCCAAATTTCCCATCGACAAGGTGGCCGACAAACTGCAGGTAGATCTGATTAATCTTTTCCAGGTTATACAAGCTAATGAGGTAATCTATTTCCACCTTGGCTTCGGCCTCCTCCCAGACTTCGCGCATGGCGCCATCTTCTACCGATTCTCCATTCTCGAGGTAACCGCTGGGAACGTTCCAATAGCCATGCCGTGGCTCAATGGCCCGGCGGCAAAGTAATACTTTGTCTTCCCAAACGGGCAGGCACCCCGCTACGATATTCGGGTTCTGGTAATGAATTATTTCACAGCTCGGACAAACAAACCGGTGCCGGTTATCCCCTGCGGGAATACTGAGGGTAATACTGTCCGAACCACAATTAGAGCAAAATTTCATGGTGGTGGAAAGGTAGGGGTTAAGCGTCATATTTGTTGACACTTCAGGTACTTTAGTAGCAACCTGTTGCCTGTTATACCCTCCCTTGCACCTGCGTCCGCGCCCACCCCCATCCACTGTACCGACGTCGGCGTTTGAGGGATAGTCATCACATAGGTAACCTATTGCTTCTCTGGCCGCAGATGCTGCATGATCTCATTAACCGGATAACGATCATCCGGGAAGGCCCAGGTTTTCCGGTCTTTGGTTTGCACCAGCAGCACTCGGGTGGAGGGCCCCAAACCGGAGGACTCGTAATTTTCCAACCGCACATTGGCCTGGGTGGGCAAAGGGTTGGCGACCCCGTCAATAATCATCTGAGTTTTAGTAATCTCCAGTGTAGGGTATTTGAACAGGGACCAAAAGGAGCCAAGGAACGCCATCAACGCCAACAGCGCCATGAAGTAGCTCAACATGGGCATCAATACACGGCGGCGTGGGTCGGGGTGCTTGTTTTTATTCAGCCGGATAGCTAACCAGACCAGTAAGACGAATAATGCGGCGCAAACCATCATCATTCCGTACACGTCACCCATTTGGGGGCTAAAGACCATTGGTTCAGTCATGATAATTATTTAGCGCTTACCCGTTGATTTCTCCTCGGTCTCCCGCAACTCGCGTTGCAATTCCAGGTTGGTGAGCAACTCGTCGAGTTGCTGCGCGCCGATCCGCTTGGAAACGATCACCTTGTTCTCGTCGAGAACAAAAATTGTAGGCGTGGAAATGACGTTGTAATCACGGGCAAATCGCTGGTACTTATCCGTTGCGTGGAGCCATTCACCAATCTCGTTGTCGTCAATGTACTCCCAGCACTTTGGCAATTCCCGCTGTTTCGTACAGACGGCAAATACCTCTACTCCTTTGGATTTCCACTTGGCATAAAATTCCTTCATGTACGGTGTAGACTTTTTACACGAAGGGCAAGCGAACTGCCAAAAGTAGAGCACCGTATACCTGGCGTCGAGGTCGTAAAGGTTTACCGGGCTGCCGTCCCGACGATTCATCTGCAGGTTCGGTGCCGGTTTGCCGATCAGTAGCGGGCGGTTTTTGTCGGCGTTCTCGATCATCGTTGCCATTTGCTCGGGATCAGACCAGTAGGCCAACCCATTGCGGTAGTAATTATCGATCATGTGGACATAGACTCCGTCCATCCCAACGATGTCGCTTTTAGCGGCCTTATTCGTAAAGTGGACTACGTAGTATTTAAACAGTTCCGATTTAGGGTCCATTTTGCCCAGTACGAAATCAATTGCTTTGCTGATGGTGTCAGGGTGCTGGATGAACAGGCGATCAACGTAATAATTAACCCGGGAGAAAAGGAAAGGCGTCCGCAGCAAGCGGTCATCCTGCAAGTTGATGTGATCGAAATAATGCTCCCTGAGCCAGTTAAGCTGAGCTTCTCGCCGATCATCTTCATCCGCTATTTCATCGAAAGATGGAGGGTTATTCGGTTTATTCGCATTGATGATGGCGGCAACGAAGGATTGTGGATGTTCCTTTACCTGCGTTTCCTGAAAAGCCATTACCTGTGCATTGATCTCATCGAGTTGAGCAATCAGGGGAGCCTTGCTTTCTTCCGTTAGCGTAGTGTCTTGGAGGGCAGAACGGGCTGGCGCGCTTACGTCCTGTTGCTGATCGAGGTAACCAAGGTAATTGTAGAATAATTCATTCTCCCGGCTATCGGTCACTTCCACATCAGAGAGCTTCTCCTTACGGGTTTCCAGTTTAAATTTCTGGTCAGGATCGTTCCCAATGACCATTTGAAAGTAGTCGTTGTTTGGGGCCAGCACCACCAGGTAAATCCCTTTGGGCAGTGCACTGGTGTCACTCCGAAAAACGAAGTTTCCCTGCTCGTTCCTCCGGGCAGTATCTACGATGTATTGTTTGTCGAGTACATTATTTGCCAGGCTCAGCACATCCTGATCGTACCCCTCAATTTCGATGGTTATTTCATGGCTTTCCTGGGCTCCCGCAAAGGCGGCAAAAAACAGACAAAATAATAGGAGTAGCTGACGTATCATAGTATTCGCTTTTACTTGGTGCAAAGGTAACGCGCCAACACAGGAATCTATTGAATCAGGCGGTGGCTTTGCATTTGTTTAACCTCCGGTTATAAGAGAATGGGAGAATAAGTGAACGGGAGAATTGCTCCCGCACTTGGATGCTCGCTTCGCTCGTGGAAGAGAACCGTTGAGAATACCCAGGGCATTAAGGGCTATACTAAGTAAATAAACAGGTCCGCAGTGAGTGATAATAGCCTAGCCATTCTCTGCTTTTATCCTTTAGTTATTCTCTCATTCTGTTTAAGCCCCCGGATAGCTATCGGAGCAGGTGCAAGGGAAAATATTGAAAAGCAAAAAACAGGTAATTGGGACCTTAAAAATGATGTTATACGATAAAATTATCTTTGTTCGGACCTAACAGCGAACATCTTGCAGGTAAAATATCGTTATAATTTATAAATAAGCACTTACCCTGAATTTGCATTACTAAATTATAAAGACCTTTTATTATGAAAACCTTCCCTTCTCTTCGTGGCATCACCCCCGACAGTGTAAGAAGTCGGCACATAGACAGCATTTTTGAAGACAAGCGTCGTCGTTTGTTTGGAAGTCACACCATTCAACAAGAACACGAGCTCAATATCCCCAACGCTAACATCACCGAAGAAAACGAAGAAAAACGCACAGGGTACCTGATCGAACTTGCAGCTCCCGGCTATGACAAGGGTGACTTTGACATCAATGTCAATGGTGATTACCTGATCATCAGCGGCCAATTGACTGACGACCGCATCCGGGATGAAGCGTCCTTTACGCGCCGGGAACATAATTTCAATGCTTTCAGTCGTGCCTGGAGTTTGCCGGAAAGTTGTGACGAAGAAAACATCACCGCCAAATACAGAAATGGTATTCTGGAAGTCTTTATCCCAGTTATTAAGCCACTAGAGCAAACTAATACTCCACGCCGGATTCCAGTTGGCAGCTAGTCTGAGCCCACCGACTTTCTTCACTCCCCTAATTACAAGTAGCCTGTTTTCAGCGATCGTAATTGCATCATTGATAATTTAGTCTTCCTGACCTCAAGGGAGTTTATCCATGCCGTTATAATATTCAATCGCTCCCCTGATTAGTTCGACATCCGCCGTCTCGTTTACCCGGGCGCAGCCCGGGGCTTCGAGCAGGGTGAAATTGATCCGGTGGTCTTCGTTTTTCTTGTCTTGCTGCATTAAGGCGATCAGCTGATCGAAGGCTTCAGGCGGGACCACCTGGTGGCCGTAAACGGCCAGGCAGTAGGTCGTGATTTCTGCGAGTGCCTGCGGAGTAAGGCCCGTCTGTTGGGTACTCAACCAAGCTTCCATGATCATACCGGCAGCAATGGCTTCTCCATGTAACAATCGCCGGTCACTCTCCAGCCAATAAGACTCAATAGCGTGGCCGATGGTATGGCCGAAGTTGAGGGCTTTGCGCCGTCCTTTTTCGAAGGGGTCCTCCAACACAATTTCCCGTTTGACGTTAACACTGGCCGGGATGATAGTTTGCCAGTCTACCGAAGTAAGGTCCTGCAGTTCTTTGATCTTGTTCCACTGTTCCACATCGGCAATCAGACCGTGCTTGATGATCTCTCCGTAGCCGGAACGAACTTCCCGGTCCGACAGGGTTTGCAAGAAACGGGGATCAATCCATACGGCAATAGGGTTGTTGAAGACGCCGATACTGTTCTTCAGGTTATTGAAATCAACACCGAGCTTGCCACCTACGGAAGAATCTACCATGGAGAGCAACGTTGTCGGAATCTGGAGAAAGTCGATGCCGCGCTTGTAGGTGGAGGCGACAAAGCCGCTCATATCCTCCAGCACTCCGCCACCCAGGCAGATGGCGCACCAGCGCCGCCCTACGCCTGCGGTAAACAGGTCTTCCCAAAGCGATTGGCAGGTTTCCAGATTCTTATTTAGTTCTCCTTCCGGGGCAACGATGACCGGGGTGTCTTCCGGAAGGTACTCTTCGATCAGCGGAAGGCAGAGTTCCACCGTGTTTTCATCGGCAAAGAGGACCCAGCCGGCGTAGTTGCGGGCGGACAGCCAGTTGAAGTTAGCCTCAGTGATGGGGCCTATTTCTATATTGTATTGGTCTGCTACTGGAAGGGTCATGGGGCAAAGGTAAGATGTGATTTTAATTGCTCAATTCCCCGATTGAAGTCGGGGCTACGATACAAAGCTCTGGCGAGCTTAAGTTCTTGGTTAGCACCTCGCTGGACGGAGACCGTGGCCTTAGCCTGCTCGTCTAACCTACTTTGCACCTGCGACCGCGCCCATAATAGTCAGATAATCAAGGAGTATTTTTTTGACTACCTGACTACTAGACTATCTGACTACCAGACTACTCGACTAATCCCTACCTTTGCGCCTCCTAACCAACCACCAAAGATCATGAATAGAGATTTCCTCAAAGAACTGGGCCTCGCAGAAGACAACGACGGTACCAGCACCGGCCAGAAAGGCCTGCACAACGAAGCGAAGCACATCGTTTCTTTTAGTCCCGTAGACGGCAAAGAAATCGGTCGCGTATCCGTTACTACTAAGGAGCAGTACGAGACCGTTATCGAGACCGCACAAGCTGCTTTCAGGCACTGGCGTACCGTTCCCGCTCCCCAGCGTGGTGAAATTGTCCGTCAGTATGGCGAAGCCCTCCGTAAGCATAAGGATGCTCTGGGTCGCCTGGTCAGCTACGAAATGGGTAAGAGCCTCCAGGAAGGTTGGGGTGAAGTGCAGGAGATGATCGATATCTGTGACTTCGCCGTCGGCCTCAGCCGCCAGCTTTACGGCCTTACCATGCACTCTGAGCGCCCCCTGCACCGCATGTACGAACAGTGGCACCCGATGGGTATCGTCGGCATCATTTCTGCTTTCAACTTCCCGGTTGCCGTATGGAGCTGGAACAGCATGCTCGCCCTTGTTTGTGGCGACGTCACGGTATGGAAGCCATCCGAAAAAGCCCCGATGTGTGGCGTTGCCTGCCAGAATATCTGGGCACAGGTAGCTAAAGACAACGACCTCCCAGAAGGCATCAACAGCCTGGTCAACGGTGATTACCACGTTGGCGAATACATGAGCACCGACAAGCGTGTACCCCTCGTTTCTGCGACCGGATCTACCCGCATGGGTAAGATTGTTGCGCAGGCAGTTGCCGGACGTCTGGGTAGATCTTTACTTGAACTCGGAGGCAACAACGCCATCATTATCACTGAGTCAGCCGATATGGACCTCGTCCTTACCGGAGCCCTTTTCGGTGCCGTTGGCACCTGTGGCCAGCGCTGTACCTCTACCCGCCGCCTGATCGTTCACGAATCACGCTACAACGAAGTTCGCGATAAGATGAAGAAGGCTTACGGCCAGCTCCGCATCGGTGACCCACTGGATCAGAACATGCACGTCGGTCCGCTTATCGACAAAGACTCGGTCAACACTTACCTTAAGGCCATCGAAGGCATTAAGGCAGAAGGTGGCAAGACCGTCGTTGACGGTGGCGTACTTGAAGGCCCGGGCTACGAAAGTGGTTGCTACGTAAAACCCTGTTTCTTCGAAGTAAAGGCCGACAGCAAGATGGCCCAGCACGAAACCTTCGCGCCCATCCTGTACATCATGCCCTACTCCACCCTGGAGGAAGCAATTGAAATCCAGAACTCTGTTCCACAAGGCCTCAGCTCTGCCATCATGACCAACAGCATGCGCGAAAGCGAGCTGTTTCTCAGCACGGCTGGTTCTGATTGTGGTATTGCCAACGTCAATATCGGTACTTCAGGTGCGGAGATCGGCGGTGCCTTCGGCGGCGAGAAAGAAACCGGTGGCGGGCGCGAGTCTGGCTCCGACAGCTGGAAGGCCTACATGCGCCGACAGACGAACACGATCAACTACTCTACGGAGTTGCCTTTGGCGCAGGGGATTAAGTTTGACCTTTAGTGAGTTGGTGAGTCACTAAGTTGGTGAGTCACCGAGTGGCTACCGCAAGTACCACTTACTGCGCTTCGCTTGTTCGCCTTTGGCAATAAGTGTTGGATGGGCTATTGTATCTTTAGATGCGGTAGCCCATTCTTTTATTCAGGTATCGAATTAGGAGACTCCCTGAGTGGTGTTTGCAATTAATAGATTTGTGGGCGCGGCCGCAGGTGCAAGGGAAGTTGTCAGGCAAAGCCAGAAGAATCACCAATCACAATGTTATTTCCTCCGAGGTGAGCAAGCGTAGCGCCGCGAACGGTAAAAGCGGAAGCAACTCGGTGACTCACCATCTCAGTGACTCAGCCCAAAAAAAACCGCCCCGGTCAATCGCAGAAACGATGCCGGGACGGTCCACACACTATGAGAACACCCATTAAATTCTTGAAGTTGCTTTGAGTAGAAGTACTCCGTTTGCGTCTTCGATAGTATAGACGCTCGAAACCCCAAAAAGTATGCACAGGAAACTGTTAATTAACGTTAAAGTAGGGCTAAGCCTACGTAAACGTTGGGTTTCAGCGTTTGCGAAAATTCGCGACTTGGGTTAAATGACGCGGTGGTGACAGTGAAAAATCTGTTTTTCAGGTTGTCAGGTTATCGAGTAGTCGGAGTCTTTGACTGGAAGGTTTTAGGAGCAATCCAATATTTTAGGAAAGATGATGGTATGGACAACTTGATAACCCGACAACTTGATTCTATCTTGCACATCCAATGATCACCGACGAAAGCATACAACTCGTAAAAGACACCGCCCGCGTGGAAGACATCGTGGGCGACTATGTAAACCTGCGTCGGCGCGGACAGAATATGCTGGGACTCTGTCCTTTTCACAACGAAAAGACGCCGAGCTTCAACGTTAACCCAAGCCGTAACATCTACAAATGCTTTGGCTGTGGGGAAGGCGGGGATCCGATCAAGTTCCTGATGACGCTGGAACAGCTCACCTACCCCGATGCCATCCGTAAGATTGCCGCCAAGTACAACATCCAACTCGAGGAAAAAGAAGTCAGCCAGGAAGTCAAGGAAGAACGGCAGGAAAAGGAGAGCCTGATCCTGGTCAATGAGTTTGCGCAGCAATGGTATGCCGATCAGCTGTACAATACGGATGAAGGCAAAAGCATTGGACTGAGCTACTTCAAAAGTCGCGGCTTCCGCCGCGATGTCATGGAGAAATTCGGCCTCGGCTTTGCCCCCAACAGCCGAAACGGACTGTACAAAGCTGCCCTGGCCAGCGGCTACAAAGAAGAACAACTCGATAAGCTCGGCCTGATCCGGAACAAGAAAGACTTCTTCTGGGACCGGGTCATGTTCACGATCCATAACCTGAGCGGTAAGCCGATCGCGTTTGCCGGTCGGATCCTGAAAAAGGACGTTAAGGCGCCGAAGTACGTCAATAGTCCGGAGTCGGAGATTTACCATAAATCCGACGTCCTGTACGGCCTGCACCAGGCCCGGGGGATGGTTCGGAAGCTGGACAATGTGTACATGGTGGAGGGTTACACCGACGTCATCAGCCTGCACCAGCACGGCATAGAAAACGTTGTTGCTACCTCGGGCACCAGTCTTACTTCGGGACAAGCCCGGCTCGTTAAACGACAAACCGAAAACGTTACCCTGCTATATGATGGTGACAAGGCTGGCATAAAGGCAGCCCTGCGCGGTGTTGATGTCCTCCTGATCGAAGGACTAAACGTCCGCGTCGTCATCCTGCCCGACGGCGAGGACCCCGACAGCTACATGCAGAAGGTCGGTACCACCGCCTTCGAAGAGTACCTGACCAAGAAACGCCGTGACTTCCTCTTCTTCAAAGCAGACCTGCTACTGGAAGAAGCCGGAGACGACGTGGCCGCCCGTAGCGACGCGATCCGCTCCAGCATCGCCACCCTGGCGCTGGTGGAAGACCCCCTGAAACGTGCTGGTTACCTGCAGCAGTTTACCGGCAGATTGGGTCTGGAGGAAAGCCTGCTGGTGAACCTGGTCAACCAGGCCGTGGCTGATCGCCGGGAGGAAGTAAAGAAAGAACAAGACCGCGAGCAGCGGCGAAGGGAGCGGAACGCCCGGGCGGAGAATGCCCCTGGCCTGCCCCCCGTTCGTCCGCAGCGGCCGCAACGTCCCAATAAGAAAGATATACCTCCGCCGCCCACTGAAGACCGTTGGGCAGGGATGCAGGAACCTGGGTTTGCGGGGGCGGAGCCCCCGCCCGCTGGCAACGACGACTACGCGCCCGACTGGGGCGGTATGGACGACGGCGGCTGGGCCGGAATGCAGGAACCTGGGTTTGATGACAGTGGCGGCATAGAGATTCCTCCGCCCTTCATCGATGGCCAGGTGCCGGAGATGCCGGGTAAAGACCCGTTGAAGGAAGCACTGCTTTTTACCGGTCACACCTTTCAGGAACAAGATCTTGTCAAGATCCTCATCGTCCACGGTAGTAAGCTGCACGATGAAGAGACCAATACGTCAATTGCAGGTTTCCTGACGGCTAATACTGCCGATATACTGGGAGATTTCGACAGTGAACAATACCGGAAGGTCGCGGTACTCGTAGCCGATTACGTCCGGCAGCATCAGCAAGGACCCGCTCCGGAGTGGTACCTGAATCATCCGGAGGAAAATATCCGGCAGATGGCCGTTTCTGCTACATTGAGTCCGCATACGATGAGCCCCAATTGGCAAGAGAAGTACAAAGTGTACCTCCGCCAAAAACACCCGACCGAGAACCATAAACTCTATGCAGAGAACTTCCTGCGCATTTTCCGGATGGAGAAAATCGACCGGAAATGCAAAGACAACATCCGTAAGATCAAAGAATACGAGAAGGGCGATGACCATAAGAAACTTGTCCTGCACATGAAACTACAGATGAAGCTGGATGAAATGCGAAAGGCGCTGGCGGCTGAGTTAGGAACGGTGGTGTTGGGGAAGTAGCTTCGCTAAAGCTTCATCTTGTAGCGATTCCTTATTTTAAAGTGCCCCCAATATGTGGACAACATATCGCACCCAGATGATGACTCAGAAGCCGTCAGACGGAATTTTTACCGACTGCGTCAGGTAAAAACGATCCGTCAGTTTGCGAACAATGGCCTGGAGCGGTCGTCCGACCAGTTCTTTTAGCCGGCTACGCCAGGCTAAAAGAACTGGTCGGACGACTTCAGCCTCTTCAATTTGTTTTACACACGTCCCCAACAAGCAAACCAGTTTCCACCGCATTTTCCCTACCTTGCCCCGCCAAAATAAGCCCATGTTACCAGCCATAAAAAACCGCAGGTCCGTATTTCCACAATTCTTTACCGATCAGCCCGTTGAGGAGGCTTCCATTGAAGCCTTACTCGAAGCGGCCAACATGGCGCCGAGCCATAAAAAAACGGAACCATGGCGTTTCCGGGTATACACCGGAGCAGGACGGGATCAACTCAGCCAAACGGTCAAAGAGGTCTACGAAGCTGCCCGTGCGCCAGAGGTTCGGGACCCTAAGGTCGCGCCAAAATTTGCCAAAAAGATCGACCAATCGCCAGTAGTCATTGCCGTATTCCTGCACCGTGACCCGACTGGTAGCCTTCCGGAATGGGAAGAAGTTGCAGCCGTGGCCTGCGCGGTCGAAAACCTGTGGGTAAGCCTTGATCATTATGACCTGGGCGGCTACTGGTCTAGTCCGGGGTTCCTTTGCGGTCGTTATGGTCAATGGCCCGATGCCGAGGACAACGAACGATGCCTGGGCCTTTTCTATCTTGGCCATTACGAGATGCCCGACCTGCCGCGCCCACGCGGAGCGTGGGAGGATAAGGTGATTTGGACAAAGTAGTCTGCCACAAAACATTAATTATTAGCACCCCAGCCATGCGTCCAGAACTTTTCAACGTCGATACTGCCTTACTCACTAACCGCTGTGTTGTGCGGCGTTTTCGCGAGAATGAAGGGGTAGCATTTCAAAAGTTGATTTACGCCAACCGGGACATCCTCCAGGACCATTTCCCCCTGCTGGTAGGAGAGATATCCGCTACCGATGATGCCGCAGAGGCTTTCCTACGGGAACGCATCGCTGCCTGGCTACTCCAACAAGACTATACTTTCGGTATTTGGTCGAACGAATCCACTAAGCTAATTGGCTACATCCACTTATTTGAGATCAACTGGGAAGTGCCCAGTGCTGAGATCAGCTTTTTCATCGACAGGGACCATCAAAAGGTTGGTTTAATGACCGAGGTACTGGCCAGGGTCGTCCGCTTTGGGTTCAAGCAGTTAGCATTGGAAAAGATATACTTACGCGCATTGTCTGACAATTATGATTGCCAGCGATTGGTTCGCCGGGTCGGCTTTAGCCGGGAAGGTGACCTGCGTAACGAGTTTCGGAAGCCAGGAGGGATGCTGGTGGATTTGGTCCGCTTCGGCTTTAGCCGGGAAACCTACGGAGAGTAAGGGAAGAAAGGGGAAAGGAAGGGAAAAGAGCAAAAACCATCAGGCAGACGAAAACCGCAAGGGATTTACCCGTTGTGTAGCTTCGGCTTTAACCGAATAGCTCAAAACCCTACGCGCAGATTGTAACCATCCTCGTTGATCGAAGGAATGGATTTACCCTAACGATAGTAAGTCTATTGCCTTAGATAATTGGCTTTGCGATGCAGAAATAAATTTGTGTGTACATTCGACACAGATAACAGGATAGTAAAGGACACTCTACTCGGATGCACCCTTTACTTTTCCGCACTGGCAAATTGCTCAAAATTTTGGCAAAAGACATGATCATGCAACTGAACCAACGCTTCTTCCTATCCTACATCCTTTGTCTTCTGTTTTGTGGCGTTGCTGACGCTCAGCCTGATCGCCCCAACATCATTTTCATCCTTACCGACGATCAGCGCTTCGACGCTCTGGGCTATGCCGGAAACGAATTGATCCACACACCAGAAATGGATAAGCTGGCCGAAGCCGGCACCTATTTCAGCCACGCCATGGTCACTACGCCGATCTGTGCGGCCAGCCGGGCGAGTTTACTTTCGGGCGTTTACGAACGGACGCACCGCTTCAACTTCCAGACGGGAGACATTCGGGAAGAATACATGACAGCTGCTTACCCCAAAGTTCTGCGGCAGGCCGGTTACCACACCGGCTTTTATGGCAAATACGGCATCCGCTATCAGGGCGAAGCAAAGATGTTTGACGAGTACGAAACCTACGACCGTAATAACGCCTTTGATGACCGTCGCGGTTATTTCTATAAAACAATCGACGGAGACACCGTTCACCTGACGCGGTATACCGGTCAGCAAGGCCTGGATTTCATCGAGAAAAACGCCACCGAAGACAAGCCGTTCTGCCTGGCGCTCAACTTCAGCGCACCGCACGCCCATGACCGGGCAAAAGACCAGTATTTCTGGCAAGAGACCACTGCTCCCCTCCTTGCCTCTACCACCATCCCTGCACCTGCGCTAGCCGCCCAAAAATACTTCGACATCCTGCCCCAACCGGTGCGCGATGGCTTCAATCGCCTCCGCTGGACCTGGCGCTACGACACCCCCGAAAAGTACCAGCACAGTGTAAAAGGGTACTATCGGATGCTCTCTGGCATTGACCTGGAGATCGGCAAACTGCGGAAGCAACTGGCCGCAAAAGGGCTCGAAAAAAACACCGTCATCATCCTTATGGGCGATAACGGTTACTTCCTTGGCGAACGCCAGTTGGCCGGTAAATGGCTGATGTACGACAACTCCGTTCGGGTGCCGCTGATCATCTTCGACCCACGAGGGAAACAGCCTGTCAACAGCGATCAGTTAGCGCTCAACATCGACGTCCCCGCAACTATTCTGGATTTAGCAGACGTTAAAAAACCCGACTTTTACCAGGGGCAAAGCCTGCTGCCCGTCGTTAACGGCACGACGAAAGTCCTGTCAGATCGGGATACGGTCCTGATCGAGCACATCTGGGATTTTGAAATGATTCCCCCCAGTGAAGGCGTACGTACTAAAGATTGGAAATATTTCCGCTACGTAGACGATCAGCGCGCCGAAGAACTCTATAACCTCAACGACGACCCACAAGAAACCAACAACCTTGCGGAGGACCCGGACTTCTACCCCATCCTGCGTAGCCTACGGCAAAAATGCGATCAACTGATCGCTCAATACAGCGACAATTACTCCGCAGCGCCAACCGGCCTTTCCCTCGAATACATCCGCGAGCCTGCCACCATTGTTCTGCGTGACCCCAAACCAGAGTTTGGCTGGATCGTGCCGGAGGGATCCGAATTCCAGGCGGCTTACCAGGTGCTGGTGGCCTCCACCCGGGGCGACATCGACGCAAATAATGGCGACGTATGGGACAGTAAAAAAGTAACCGATAGCCGCAACTTTGGCCTGGAATACGAAGGGCCCGCTCTCGACCCGAAAAAGACCTATTTCTGGAAGGTTCGTATTTGGGACGACGTCAACAGATTGTCGCGCTACTCCGAACCACAGCAGTTCCGGGGCGTGGATACCGAGACGGATAACTACATCGCCCTTTCCAGCGACGGGGCCGGGCAGAAAGGCGACAAAGGCGGCCGTTACCTGAGCACCGGGAACATCTTCCAGATGGACCGGGTGAAGCCGGTAAAACTGGAGAAGCGTGGTGACGTCTGGTTCGTCGATTTTGGTAAGCACGGCTATGCCAATATGGAACTGACCTACACGGCAAAACGTAACGATGTGCTGACCATCCGCATCGGCGAAAAATTGAAAGACGGTAAGATCGACCGCAAGCCCGGCGGCCACATCCGTTACCAGGAAATGCAACTGCCGGTGATGAAAGGTACGCATACCTACACCCTTCCCATCGTCCCCGACGAGCGTAATACGAAGCCGCTTGCAGTGCATTTACCAGACAGTATTCCGGTGCTGATGCCGTTCAAATATGGCGAGGTCGCAGGTGCAAAGGGAGAACTGAAAAGCAGTGATTTTACCCAACTCCGGTACTACACCTACTGGGACGACGACGCCAGCTATTTTACCTCCGACAACGACATTCTGAACCAGGTTTGGGAGATGTGCCGCTACAGCATGAAGGCCACCTCCTTCGCCGGGCTCTACGTTGATGGCGACCGCGAACGCATCCCCTACGAAGCCGACGCCTACCTGCAGCAGCTGAGCCATTACACTACCGACCGCGAATACGCCATCGGCCGCCGTACCATCGAGTACTTCATGGAGTATCCGACCTGGCCAACGGAGTGGCAACAACACGTCGCCCTCATGTTCCACGCCGACTACATGTATACCGGCAATACAGAGCTCATCGCTGAATACTACGACGAGCTGAAGCATAAGACGCTGCTGGAACTCGTCGGGGAAGATAATATGGTCAGCTCTACCCGCGTCACACCGGAGTTTATGAAGAAGCTCGGCTTTGGAGAACGGAAGGACATCCTCAAAGACATCGTCGACTGGCCATCTGCCAACTGGCAGGGAAACCCCGAAGTAACCGGCGAACGCGACGGTTTCGTCTTCATGCCAAACAATACCGTCATCAACGCCCTCTTCTACAAGAACATGCTCATCATGGCTGAATTTGCCCGGATACTTGGCAAAACTGACGATGAGCTCGAATTCAATATCCTGGCGCTGCGCGTCAAGCAGGCCGTCAACAACACCATGCTCGATCGGGAAAAGGGTTACTATGTAGACGGTGAGGGCACAGACCACAGTTCGGTCCACGCCAATATGTTCCCCCTTGCCTTTGGTCTGGTACCGGAGGAGTACAAGAAATCCGTAGGCGCATTCATTAAAAGTCGGGGCATGGCCTGCTCGGTCTACGGTGCCCAGTACCTGATGGAAGCTCTCTACGAAGCAGACATGCAGGACTACGCACTGGAAATGATGGCCGATACCATTGGTGACCGCAACTGGTACAATATGATACGTGAAGGCTCCACGGTTTCGATGGAAGCCTGGGGCTTCAGGTACAAACCCAACCTGGACTGGAACCACGCCTGGGGCGCGGTACCCGCCAATATAATTCCCCGTCAATTGTGGGGAATACAGCCAAAGACACCGGGCTACGGCGTGGCCACCATCCGCCCGGCCATGAGTAACCTGAAGCGAAGCACCATCAAAGTGCCAACGCTGCGCGGACCGATCACCGGGGAATATAAGTGGGTGAATGGCCGCAAACAGGTTTACACCCTAGACATACCAGCCAACATGGTTGGAGAGTTCAGCCTCCAGCTCAAAGACAACCAGGCGCTAAGCCTGAACGGTGAGAAGGTAAATCTTGCCTTCGGATCAGTTCGGCTACTTCCCGGTAAAAACGTGCTGGAGGTCAACGTTAATTCCTTCTAAAATTGGCGAGGGCCTGAGCTCTGGGTAAAGCAGTCGCAAAGCGAAAAACTGTTCTTTGCTCTATTGCGAAACTAACGGAGAACAGCCCCTCATCCCCGTTAACAACCCGGTAATGAAGACTAAGCTACTAACCCTGCTTGTTTTACCCCTCCTCTGCACCTGCGCCCGCGCCCAAAGCAGCAACGTTGTGGCACTGGCCGATGAAAGCCTGGTCACTCCCGATGGCTTGTACTTCGACGGCGAGCGCGGTGTCGACTACCAGTTCGGTCGTCAGATTTCGGCCCACGGCGACTGTATTGAGGTCATCGGCGGATTTGTGTTTGTAACCTGGTACCAGGGGGGAATGGATAATCGGCTCCTGCGGCTGTCCCGTCGACGGCTCGGTGACCCCGCCGCGCCGTGGGTCACACTGGAATTTCCCGATCAGCACATTGGCTACCGGGGAGACCCCACCATGGGAGATTCTCCCAACACGATCGCCGTAGGGGTCAGTACCATCGACAGCACCGTACACCTGCTCTACGATATGCACGCCTACAGCCAGAGTGGTGTCCCGAACAACTTCTTTAATTACCGGGTGATGAACCGCGATGGGGCCGTTGTCCGTAAAATTATCCTACACCGATGCTAAGATTACTCACTGTTGTAGCCACCCTCCTCGTTTTCCTGGCTTGCGAACCGGGAGATGCCGATAGATCTACCGCCAAAAGCGCGACCGCAAATCCGTCGGCTGCGCCTACGGGGGAAGAATTGGCGGCAGGCTTCCTCCACCCGCCCAACGAGGCCAAACCCCGCACCTGGTTCCACGCCATGAGTGGCAACATGAGTAAGGTGGGATTGACGAAAGACCTCGAATCAATGGCCGACGTGGGTATTGGAGGTTTACTTTTGTTCAACGTAAGTCAGGGGATTCCCGTCGGTGATGTACCCTACAATTCTGATCGGCACCATGAGATGATCACCCACGCTGCGGCAGAATCTGAACGACTGGGGCTTAGCTTTGGCGTGCATAATTGCGATGGCTGGAGCAGCAGCGGCGGGCCTTGGGTAAGGCCGGAGGAGTCGATGAAAATGGTCGTGTGGAGCGAGACGATTGTTGATGGTGGTGGCGGGAAAACGGAGCGAATCCTGGCACAACCCACAACCAGGGAAGGGTACTATCGTGATATTGCCATATTGGCTTATCCCTCCCTGGAGGCTGAGGTGGAAGACGCCGAGAACATTCCTTCCGTAATGGCCTCGGATCAGCGCTACGACACGGGCTTGGTTACCGACGGTAAAACGGATGGAGAGGCACAACTGGGCAGCAAAGGAGAGCCGAAACCCTGGCTCCAGTTTTCTTATCAACGGCCTAAAACGATTCGTTCCGCTTCCGTAATTTTTACGGATCGCCACGGAACGGTAACGCTACAAAAATCTGATGACGGCAGTAAATTTGAAGATGTTCGCGAACTGTTCAAAGTTCGAACAGGGAAAGGAGAATGGGCGGTTAACGATCACTTTGACCCGGTAACGGCGGCCCACTTTCGCCTGCAGTTTAATCAGGAGATGGAACTGCGTGAAGCACGGCTGACGGGCACCTACTTCATTGAGAATCCACTCGGGCGCACCGCGATTGCGCGAACGGAGGATGTAGACCTTGGAGAGATAGGCGCACCACCCCCAGGGATGACCATTGATCCGACATCCGTTCTGAACCTGACGGGTGATTTTAATCCTAACGGAGTACTTACCCATGACCTGCCACCCGGCAAATGGACCATTCTCCGTTTCGGCCAAACTTCCACCGGAGCCTTCAACAACCCGGCAAGCAACGAAGGTCGGGGACTTGAAGTGGACAAACTGAGCCGCCCGGCCTTCAAAAAACACTACGATGCCTTTGTGAAGCGGGTGCTTGATAACGCCAAACCGGTAGCGCCCAACGCCATGCAGTACGTAGAAATCGATAGCTACGAGATGGGCGGGCAGAACTGGACGGATGGTTTCAACGAAATTTTCGCGGAACGCAAAGGCTACGATTTTATTCCTTTTCTCCCCTTGGTGGCGGGACGTTTTATGGGCGCGGCCGCCGGTGCAAAGGACGTTGAAAAGCAACGTTTGGCAGAAGCGGTGCTGTACGACTACCGCGAAGTGATCTCCGACCTGTTTACCGAAAACTACTTTGAGTACTTCACCGAGCTGTGCCACGCAGATGGCATCAGGAGTTACGTTGAGCCCTACGGCTTTGGCCCGCTAAATGACCTGGACGTGGGTGGCACGGCAGACATCCCGATGGGAGAATTCTGGATGGACCGGGAGATCAATATGGTGGAGTCCGCCGTCTCCGCCGCCCACATCTACGGTAAGCCGGTGATCTCGGCAGAATCTTTCACGACGGCTCCCGGCTTGAACTGGCGGGGAAACCCCGCCATGGCCAAGGTCTCCGGCGACCGCGCCTGGGCGATGGGCATCAACGAGTTCATGTTCCACCGCTTCGCGCACCAGGCCAACCCCAACGTGACGCCGGGCATGACGATGAATCGCTGGGGTTTCCACTTCGACCGGACCCAGACCTGGTGGAGCAACGCTGGGAAAGCTTGGTTCCGGTACATCACCCGGGGATCCTACCTACTTCGGCAAGGTTATCCCGTAGCCGACCTGATGATCTTCGTCGGCGACGGGAAGCCGAACTCCCGCTTTAAGTGGCAAGATTTCGATCCCGCCATTCCGAAATGGATTAATTACGACAACGTCAATACCGATGTATTGATCAACAGGGCTTCACTCGAAGACAAACACATTGTCCTCCCCGAAGGCGGCCGCTACCGGATGCTGGCGCTAAAGAACTGCGATCAACTGAGTCTACCTACGTTGCGCAGGTTAGTCAAAATTGTTGAAAGCGGCGTGATCGTATTGGGCGAAGCACCTTTACAATTAGCAGGATATGGGCATAGCGCCGAGGATTATGCTGAATTTGTAAAACTCTCGAACTACCTCAAACCTAAACTGGAGCGGTTTCATAATTGGTCGGAGCTCTATAAATCTTACCAGATTTCACCAGATTTGAAGGCCCGCCAACACGACACCCCCATCTACGAACACCGCCGCGTTGGAGAAACGGACATTTATTTCCTGGTAAATGAAGACAGCACCCCCGTCACGCTGCACTTAGATACCCGAATCCGTGGCCGACAACCCGAACGGTGGAACCCGCTGACCGGAGAAATAACCGATATCGTTCGTTTCTCAGCACATACCTCAGGGACTGCCTTTAAACTCGAACTAGAACCGGAAGAATCCACCTTTATCGTCTTTCGCCAGCCCGTTTCTCCTTCACCTCCCTTAGTAAGGGATAGTAAACCTGCCGACAGCAAACAACGCTTTTACCGTACCTCAAATAGTGCAACGGCAATACTGGCCGATCAGCCAGGAGACTACGTTGTATATTTCAGTTCCACGGATTTACAGTCCCGGACCATTGATGAACTAGCCGAGCCATTAGCCATCGACAATCCCTGGCAGGTAACCTTTCGGAAAGAGAATGGCTTTGCCGGAACATTGACATTTAATACCTTGACCGACTGGGCTAAACACCCCGACGAACGTATCAACTACTATTCCGGCACGGCGACGTACCGTTCCAGTTTTGACTTCACGCTCGACGAAGCACTCCACTATCAGCTTGACCTGGGTGAAGTAGACATTGTCGCCGAAGTAATCCTCAACGGCAAAAACCTCGGCGTGCTATGGATGCCCCCCTTCAAGATCGACGTCACGGACGCCCTGCGAACCGGAGAAAATCAACTCGAAATCGAAGTCACCAACCTCTGGAGCAACCGCCTGATTGGTGAAGAGCGCTTCCCAAAGCAGGATGGTGGGTACGAGATGGACGGCTACCAACCTAGGAAAAAGATGCCCCAGTGGTACGTCAATAATGAGCCGGTGCCGCCAGGGCCACGGACCACCTTCACTACTGCCGACTTCTATGATGCGGATGATGAACTGTTTCCTTCGGGGCTGAAGGGGCCGGTGCGGATCCTTGCTCTTAAAGAACTTGTTTTTGCACCTGCGGCCGCGCCTGAAAACTAACTACGATGAGACACAACATGTGGCTATTTGCTCCCCGGCACTTATGCCGGCTAATCAACGTTCCGGCACAAGTGCCGTGGAACAAATTCGTAGCACTATTCACTATCATACTGCTGGCCGGCCTGCTCTCCGCCCAATCCATCGAAGAAGGCTTCCAAAACCCGCCCCCCGAATTCCGCCCCAAAACCTGGCTCCACGTGATGAGCGAGAACATGTCGGCCGAAGGCATGACCAAGGACCTGGAGGCCATTGCTGAAGTCGGCCTCGGCGGCGTACTGGTCTTCAACGTGACGCAGGGCATCCCCGTGGGCAAGGTGAAGTTCAACTCCGATGAGCATACGGCGATCATGGCTCACGCCGCCGCCGAATGCCAACGCCTGGGCCTCACCTTCGGCCTGCACAACTGCGACGGCTGGAGCAGCAGCGGAGGACCGTGGAATACGCCGGAGAACTCGATGAAGATGGTGGTTTGGGCGGACACGATCGTGGAGGGAAGGAGAGTTAATGTGCAGTTGCCACAGCCACCCGTCACCGCCGGTTTCTACGAAGACATCGCTACGCTGGCCTGGCCGGCCACCCAGGCAGAAATAGCCGGTCAACAATCACAGGCAGCCATCACTGCTTCCGACCCGAGCACCAACATCAGGATCATTACCGACGGGCTGCATGAAGCCTCGACTCCACTCAAAGTCCCGACAGGAGAAGAAGCCTGGGTTCGTTTCAGCTACGAAGAACCCTTCACCTTGCGTTCCGTTTATCTTCTCGCTGACGGCAGACCTAACCTGCGGTTAGAGTTTTCCAGGGATGGAAAAACCTGGATAATAGCGGACAACCTTCGGCTGAGAACCACCGGCAAACACGAATACGCCGTAGGTTTCACGTCTGAAGGTATCACCGGCCGCCACTTCCGCATCGTGACCGATCGCAGCGTTGACCTGCGGGAGATCAGCCTCGGCTCTTTTCCATTGATGGAGGATTGGCTGGACCGCACTTCTCTGTCCCGTATCGAAGATCGAGAACTGAAACCGCTGCCGGAGCCCTCACCCGGAGTAGCCATCAAGCCGGAGGAGGTAATTGATCTGACAGACCACGTCAATGCGGACGGGATACTGAAGAAAAAGCTACCGAAAGGCATGTGGACGATCATGCGCTTTGGCCACACCTCCACCGGAGCGGTCAATATCCCCGCTTCTGCGGCGGGTACTGGGCTGGAGGCCGATAAATTCCGTCGCGCGCCACTTAAAGTTCATTACGAAGCCTACGTTGGTAAAGTTGTGAAGGCCAGCCCAGTGGGCAGTGTTGGCTATGTCGAAATAGACAGCTACGAAGTGGGCGGTCAGAACTGGACGCAGGGTTTTAGAGACACCTTTCGAGCGGAGTACGGCTACGACGTCAAACCCTATCTACCGCTGTTCGCCGGTAGGCTGATCGGGAGAACCGAAGACGCCGAGCGGGTACAACGCGACCTGCGCAACCTATACGCCCGGCTGCTCAACGATAACTACTACGGCTACTTCACCGAGCTCGCGCATGCCGACGGACTAAAAACCTACGTGGAACCCTACGGCGGTGGCCCGCTGAATAACCTGGCAGCTGGTGGCCGGGCCGACATCCCAATGGGTGAGTTTTGGCTCAAGCGGCCGACGGGAAGGTTCGGAAGCGCGGTTTCATCGGCGCGGACGTACGGCAAGAACATCGTCTCGGCCGAAGCATTCTCAGCCTTCGACTGGGCGGGCAACTGGGGTATTCACCCGGCGGAGATGAAGGCCGACAATGACCTAAACTGGACGCGGGGGTTCAACGAATACGTCTTCCACCGCTTTGCACACCAGGCCAACACCCACGTCACGCCCGGCATGACGATGAATAAATGGGGCACCCACTTTGACCGGACGCAGACCTGGTGGAACAACGCGGGTAAGGCTTTTTGCGAGTACATCGCCCGCGGGCAGTACCTGCTGCGGCAGGGCGTCCCGGTGTCAGACGTGCTGGTGTTTGTGGGGGATGGCTCGCCTAATGGGTACATTACCCGGGAAGAACTGGGCTTGCCGTGGTACGTGAATTATGACTGTGTGAACGATGAAGTTTTGCAGAATCGATTGGGCGCGGACGCGGGTGCAATGAAACTTCCTGAGGGAACCAAGTACCATATCCTGATGCTGGAGAATAGCCGGACAATGACGTTGGCTACTTTACGCAAAATTAAGGAGCTGGCCGAGGTGGGAGTTCTCATTATAGGTAAACGCCCTGAGGAGTTGATGGGCTACCGGAATAGCGCTGTCGACCTAACAGAATTTGAGCAGTTAGTCGAATTAACCTGGTCAAAGCCTACCGTAAAGGAAAGCATGTTACCCGAAGACCTTTTAACAGAAGCCGGGCTGGAAGCTGACTTCATCAGTCAGGATACGACGGCTTTGGAGTACATCCATCGGCGTGACGGAGAAACAGATATTTACTTCATCCATAACCCTGGGGATAGTTCCGTTTACGGCTCCTACACATTTCGGGTTACAAATAAAATTCCCGAATTTTGGAACGCCGTTACCGGAGAGATCGTGAAATCGGCGATGTTCAATACCAATTCTAATGTTTGGTGGGGAACTTACACACAAATTGAATTAGGTGCAGGAGAATCCATCTTCGTAGTATTTCGCCAAAAAAATACTGATGTCAACACCATGATTGAATACGTAGTGCCCCACTCTTCAATTATTATTGGGAAAGATAAGGCGCCGCACCTCGTAGCTACTTCTCCCGAAAAGTACTATTTGATTCAGGATGCAACCCGGAAGTACCCACAGGCGGACTTGCCCGCTCCGTTACCGGTTCTAGCATCATGGTCGGTAGACTTCGACGTCGCCGGCGGCTACGGTGGCAACCAAACCATGACCAGGCTTACCGACTGGAAAGATCACCCGCTGGACTCCGTTCGTTACTTCTCCGGCACGGCGACTTACACGACGACGGTGGAGGTCTCCGAAGTATATTTTGGTAAGGATCGTCGGCTTACCCTGGACTTAGGAGCGGTCAGCATTGCTGCTGAAGTCCGGATTAATGGTAAAAGCGTACGCACTTTGTGGTGCCCCCCCTTCACCGTTGACGTAACGGACTACCTTCAGCCCGGAACCAATAAGCTGGAGATCGCCGTCACCAACCAGTGGAACAACCGCCTGATTGGTGACGAGCGCTACCCGGACCAATCAAACGGTTACCAAATTGAACGCTACCGCAACGGCAACAACGTTACCAAGCCGATGGTGGAATGGTATACGGCCAATCAGCCGATGCCAGCCGGACCAAGGGCGACGTTCTCTACGGCAGATTTTTTCCGTAAGGATGATCCGCTGGTGCCTTCCGGCCTATTGGGGCCGGTGCGGTTGGTGCCTGCTCAATTGCTTCGCCTTGCACCTGCAGCCGCGCCTGAAAAAGAATGATTATGAGAGACCAAATTGAACTCGTCCGACGAGCCTTGCAGCGCCTGGCTCGGCGGACGAGTGGACAGCTTAACCACTCGGCGGACGAGTCAGGATGTTCCTTCCGCCCAGGCCAGCGAGTCAGGATATTTATTCTGTTGGTGGTAAGTACTACAACACTCTCCGCCCAAAACCCCATAGTTCCCAGTCAGGGCCTGAACGACCCGCACATCCATATTTTCAACGATACCGCCTACGTCTACGCCAGCCACGACAAGAGCGCGGACAACACCAAATTCACAATGGAAGACTGGTGGATCTGGTCTTCACCCGACCTGGTAAACTGGACTAAGCGCAGCGTTTTAAAACCCGAAGACACTTACATCGGTGGCAACTTTGACCGCTGTTGGGCTACGGATGTGGGGTACAAAAACGGAAAGTACTACTGGTATTTCTCCGAAGGCAACCAGCAAACCGGTGTCGTTGAAGGACCAACTCCCACCGGCCCCTGGACCGACAAACTCGGCAAACCGTTGCTGACCGAGGCGCTGACCCCGACCGACGAATACGACATGGCCATCTTCGAAGAAAACGGCGAACACTGGATCATTTTCGGCGTCTGGGATTACTACATCGCCCGACTCGGCGAGGACATGATGAGCCTGGCAGAGGAGCCCAGAAAACTAGCATTGGACCGCAACGTCGGCCCCTACGGCGCCGGCAAAACTGACGACAAAGCCTACCTGCACAAACGCGGCCGCAAATACTACCTCAGTTGGGGCTGCTTCTACGCCATGGCCGATGACCTTTACGGCCCCTACGAATACCAGGGTTGCCTATTGGACGACGACAGCTTCGCCCCCGGCTACGACTCCCCAACCTGGCCCAACGGTTACAAGCAAGGCCGACATGGCAACTTCTTTGAGTGGCACGGTCAGTGGTACTACACCTACTGCGACATCAGCCAGACCGGGAACCGGTGGTTCCGCGACGCCTTCATCAGCTACGTGCACTACAATAACGACGGGACGATGGCCAACATCCGGGTGGACGGCGTAGGCGTGGGCTGGCACCCGGCAAATACGGGTGTCATCCCTGCAGAGGAATACTTCGCAGTGGAAGGTATGCGCAAAGAACAGGATACCGAGACTGGTTTCCGGATGGTCCTGATGCAACAATCCGGGTCACTCATCTTTCCTAAAATTATGGTAATCAGCAAGATGAATCAGCTGACCTTAAAATTTGGTTCAACTTCCGGAGGAAGCTTCCGGGTCGACGTGCGTCGTAAAGACAAAGGTGGTATGCTGCTGGCAACCACTGGTTTCGAGCTTAAGCCACTCGACAAAGGCTACCAATTCGTGGCCCTTCCCCTGAAAAATCTGTCCGATACCGAAGATCTATATTTTGAATTTCACCGGCTGGGACAGGGGGACCTGCGGTTTGATGGATTTAGCTTCAAATAAGGACGAGGGGCTTTGCCCCTAAAGACACCACGATATGACAAGATTTGCTACCCTTTTTCTACTCCTACTGAGTTTCACTGCTTGCGCCCAACAAGCTACCCAGATCTACCAAGACACCAGGTATTCCATTGACGAGCGCGTAGTGGACCTCCTCGGCAAAATGACCGTTGAAGAAAAGGTGATGCAGATGCGGATATTCCACGCAAACAAAGGAATTGAGATCGATGAGAAAGGTGTACTATCCCTGAGCGACGATGTCAAAGACCGCCTGAAAATCGGTATTGCCGGCATCAAGAACCCTGGAGAACACAACTCGCCCATTGCAGCAGCAAAGGGTAATAACGCCCTGCAGAAATACATCATCGAGAACAATCGTCTCGGTATCCCTGCGCTATTTGTCACCGAGTCTTACAATGGTGTCGATGCAACGGGCTGTACCAAATTTGGCCGGCCAATCACTTCGGCAGCCAGTTTCAACACAGAGTTGACGCACCGGCAGTGGCTGGTGGTCGGCAACGAGGCTCGTTTGCGCGGCATGCACATGTGCCACAGTCCGGAGGCGGATGTAGTTCGCGACCCACGCTTCGGGCGGATGAGCGAGGCTTTTGGTGAAGACACTTACCTGGTGAAAGAGAACGTGGTGGCCGCCATCACCGGCGTGCAGGGCAACTACGACGGGCTGGGGAACGGCACCCATATTGGCGCCGTGGCCAAGCACTTTGCTGGTTACGGACAGGTCCTGGGTGGCACCAACTTCGCCGCCATTGAGATCAGTGAGCGGACTTTGATCGACGAAATATTCCCGCCCTTCGAGGCGGCGGTGAAAGAAGCACGCACCCTCGGCATCATGGCCAGCCACGGTGACCTCAACGGTGTCGCCAGTCACGCCAATCCCTGGCTGCTGACCGAAGTGCTGCGCGATCAGTGGGGCTTCCAGGGCTACACCGTCTCTGACGCCAATGATATTGGCCGACTCTTCTACTTCATGGGTGTGGCGGAATCTGCCGACGCAGCCGCCTTACTCGGCCTCACGGCGGGGATGGACGTTGACCTTTATGCCGACGATGCCTATGCACTCTTGCCACGTCTCGCCAAAGAAAAACCAGCAATCGTTTCCCTGATCGACCGTTCCGCCGGGCGGGTACTTCGGACGAAAATGATCCTCGGCCTGTTCGAAAATCCCTACGTGGATGTTCGGGAGACGGAGCGACGGGTCAGGAAATCCTCCTCTCTGGCCCTGGCCCGGGAGGCGGACGAAGAATCAATCGTTTTGTTGAAGAACGAGAACAATACCCTGCCGATCACCAAAATGGCCGGTAAACGGGTGGCCCTGCTGGGGCCGGTACTTCGCGAGTCAACCCTTACTCAGTTTCAAAAAATTGCTCCTGGTCTTGATTTCGTGGCAGCACAAGGCTTCAAGCTGACCGACGAGCAGCCGGCGGTACCGAAAGTAAACATGGAAACCGACGAAAGCATACAGCAGCTGATAGAGATCGCCGAAACGGCCGACGTAAATATCCTTTTCCTTGGCGGAGATGAGCATACTTCAAAAGAAGGTTTTTTCAACAACGCGCTGGGCGACCGGGCGACCATCGAACCAGTGGGGCCGCAGGACGAGCTCCTCCGCCGCATCAAAGCCCTTGGTAAGCCGACAATCGTGGTATTCACCCACCGCCGGACGCTTTCCATCAATGGCTTCGACGAGCACGCCGATGCCATTCTGGACGGTTGGGACCTGAGTGAGTTCGGCGACGAGGCGATGGCCAAAATAATTTTTGGTGACACTAACCCGAGTGGTAAATGCCCCAACACGGTGCCGCGCAGCATCGGCCAATTACCCTTCCACTACAGCGGGAAGCGGATCAATAATAAAAAGGGCTACCTGTTTATGGAAAACGGACCTTTGTATCCCTTTGGTCACGGGCTGAGTTACACCCAATTCAACTACGCCAACGCGAAGATATCGGCGCCAACCATGTCCGGTTCAGCCGAGTTGACGGTCAGCGTCGATGTAACCAACTCCGGTAAAATTGCGGGCAAAGAGGTCGTTCAGTTGTACCTCACCGACGAGATCGGTAGCGTAACCCGACCGGAGAAAGAGTTAAAGGGCTTCCAAAAAATACTGCTTGCCCCTGAAGAGACCAGGACCGTTTCCTTTACGATCAAACCGGAGATGCTCGAATTTACCCGCCTTGATATGAAAAAAGGCCTGGAGACGGGTGACTACACGGTGTTGTTGGGTACCTCCTCAGTGGAGGGTGAGGCCGTTGAGTTTCGATTAATCGTTGAGTAATGGGAAAGAAAATGATCATCGTGGTTGTTTTAAATTGCTTAGTGATTCTCTTCCCAAGCTGTAATACGTTTGTCTATACGAGTGGAGCGAATAAGGCGCGAACGCAGGTGCAGAAAAAAGTGATGGGCGAGCAACGTCCCCACATCTGGGTCCGCCCGGAGGAGCGGACGGCCATCCTCGCCAAAATCGCCGGGAACAAAGTGGTCGCCAACTACTACGCTGCCTTTACCACCAGAGTAGCGGAAGATATGGCTGCCTGGGAGCGGGATCCGTCAGCCTATTTCCGGCAATTACCCCTGCGGTGGGAGAACGCACAAGCGGGGATGATCCCGCCCTTCAAAACCTATACGGGTTTTGACGGTACAGACCGCGGGGAGCAGAACCGGATGTATCATCAACTCCAAACCGCTATCGACTGCGGCGTACTTTTCTTCCTCACGGAAGACGACCGTTATGCCCGCTATGCCTCCGACGTGCTACACACCTTCGTGCAGGCTATCCGGCAACTACCGCTGGATGATACCTCCCAAAATGCCGGCTGGGTTTACACCCTCGATCACCTGCGCGAAGCGCGGGAAATCAGTGCTCAAATCCCCATCATCTACGACTTCGTACAACCCTGGCTGGCCCGGGGAGGAAAAGTTTTTGACGTAGCAAAGCAGTCGCGGGTCGCGTTCAACTTCACCGTAGCCGAGGAAGTTTTCCGCACTTACGCCGAACTGGCCATTAACCGGGGCATTACCGATTGTAACTGGCCGATCCTCGAGGCCTCCAGCCTGGTGGGCAATGCCCTGGCCCTGAGTAACCCGGCCGAGCGGACAAAGTACCTGAGGTACTTCCTCTTGGAAAACACCTCCCGCCAGGACGCGCTGCCCAAGATCGGCGCCTTCTACGATGCAAACGGCGGTAGCTGGCCCGAGAGCTTTGGCTACTCACAACATGTGGCTGGAATTTTGACCTATCTGTTCTCCCTGATGTCTCACCATGATCCGGCGTCAAAACTCGTACACCAATACCCGCAGGTGGTGGCCGCACTTCCCGAAGCCTATTATTTCACTTACCCCGGCGGCAAGGAAACGATCCTGCACGGCGACGGGCACCGGGAGTACCACCCCAACCTGAACGGCTACGAAATGGCCTACCACCTGGGGCTACGGGAGGAAGACCCGGAGCTGCTGAAAGTGTTCGGCCCGCTCCTCAATCATTCCGTCAACAGCGGAGATTACCGCCGTTTCACCCTGAGCGAGGAACGGAATTATGGTGCCACGATGTACGTTGAGCCAACCAAACTACTGTGGTACGCAGCCGAGGTTACCAGCCAGGCCGGTGAGTACCCTTTGCCCGTAACGGCAGCATTACCCTTCGCCGGTATTACGCTGCAACGGAACCTCTCCCCTTCCGGTAAAGCGGAGGACGGGCTAATGGGCTTCGTTGGTGGTGGCGCCTACGTACACGGCCACGCCACGGGCATGAGTATGGAGTTGTTCGGTAAAGGCTTTGTACTTGGGAGCAAGGGTGGACGGACCAGGTACCGGACGGATATTCACGAGAATTACTACCGGATCTTCGCCAGTAATAACACGGTCATCGTCAACGGCAAAACAACCTCGGACGATGGCTGGGTGAACCTTGGGACCGACCGGGTCCGGCGGCTGGCAGCGGAGCCAACGCCTGGCGCAAAGCCGGTTTCCCCAAACTTCAGCTTTACCACTTCAGCGTTCCGGGATACGGTGGGCGATGGTGCGGAAGCCAAACAGGAACGAACGCTGGGCATCGTCCGAACGTCAGACTCTACCGGCTACTACGTCGACCTGTTCCGGTCGCATTCTGATTTACCGGAGCAATACCACGACTACATTTACCGCAATGTCGGAGATCGGTATTACCTGATGGACGGGGACGGAGACATCAACCGATCGCCAACGCCAGAACGGTATCGGGCGAATGCTGAAGCAGCGTGGCGACAAAACCGGGCTTACCGACAGCCGGGCTGGCACTACTTTGAAGACGTGGAAACCTCTTACAAATACGCCTATGATGCCCTGGCCATCTTCGTGGCGGATAGTCTTGGGCCGGAGCCCGTGGAGATGTGGGCCCACCTTCCCGTCGTTGATTCCCGGACCTTCACCACCGCAACTTCTCCCCCACTGACCGAAGGGCCAGAGGGCTACCGCAAAAAACGTGCACCGACGCTGGTGATCAGGCAGGAAGGATCTGCCTGGGATTCGCCCTTTGCGGCGGTATATGAGCCGGTCACGGATGGCAGGAACAGCATAATTTCCGTAGAGGCTATTTTGCGCGACCGCGGGTGCCAGGGAATGATTGTGAGGAGCAATGAAAGGGCTGGCCAAATCACCCAACTTGTATTAATGCCTACTGACCCGGACAAGGAAGTTAATCTTCCTAACTACAACCTGAGTTTCCAGGGACGCTATGCTGTGGTAACGCTAACCCCGTCCGGAGGATTCCAATCTGTATACATAGGCGAAGGACATAGGTTAACCATTGGAGAAGACAGCGTCCGCCCGGCGGGCGGCAAGACAATCTCCGCATTCCTTGACCTTAGTAACCAGGAACCAATAGTCTCCACGTCAAAACCGCTCTACTTCGGCAAATCCGGCGAGCCGGAAACACTTTATATTCCAAAATAATTCAGCTGCTATGCGAAGCATCTCTGCTGTTCTTTTCTCTGCTTTACGTCCAGCGCTTTGCATCCTGCGGCCTCGCCTCTAAATAAGGAAGTGCCTCCGAAATCAGCCTTATTCATCAACCAATAAATCCAGCTTAATGAAACGCTATCAGCTCCCTTCAATCTCTACTAAAAGTGTTTTGGGATTAAGTTTTTCAATGCTACTGTCAGCCTTGGCCCTGTTGTCTTTCACCGCTTGCGGAGAAAAGAACAAAAGTGTCGGGGAGAAGGAAGTGACGGAGGAAATGCCCAACATTGTGCTCATAATTTCCGACGATCAAGCCTGGACGGACTATGGCTTTATGGGGCACGATCATATTGAAACCCCACGTCTGGACAAGCTTGCCTACGGGGGGCTCACGTTTGTTCGTAGCTATGTTCCAACCTCGCTTTGTGCGCCTTCCCTCGCTTCCATTATCACGGGATCGTATCCCCGGCAGCACCAGGTGTTGGGGAATGACCGGGTACTTCCAACCGATGCCCCAGAGGACAGTAAGCGTCTCAGAGCCGACAACTACGCTCCGGTTATCGATAATTTTAAACAGTTAAATACGCTACCCAAAATGTTGAAGGAGAAAGGCTACCTTTCTTTTCAAACCGGCAAATGGTGGTTGGGCAATTACGCCAACGGTGGCTTTGATCTGGGGATGACCCACGGTGATCCGGACAGAGGTGGAAGACACGGTGATTACGGATTAGAAATTGGACGAAACGGGATGGATACCCTGTTTAACTACATCGATCTTGCGATGGAAGAAGAGCAACCGTTCTTTTTGTGGTATGCTCCTTTCCTACCCCACCGGCCACATAATCCGCCAGATAGCCTGTTCCAAAAATATTTACCTAAGGCTCCCAGCGAATACGTAGCCAAGTACTGGGCGATGTGTGAATGGTTCGACCAGACCTGCGGCGAACTGATGGATTATATTGACAAGAAAGGGGCGTCTGAAAACACCTTGTTCGTTTACGTTTGTGATAATGGGTGGGTACAGCGGGAAGATGATCCCAGCTACAACGAAAATTCAAAACGGTCGCCTTACGATTACGGCATGCGAACGCCCATCATGTTCAAGTGGGAGGGCAAAATAAAGCCTGAATTCAATCCTCATTCCCTCGCCAGCAGTTTGGATATAGTACCAACGATACTGGGTTTACTGGGAATGGAACAGCCGGATGGCCTGGACGGCATCAACGTGATGGACGAAACTGCCCTGAAGCAGCGAGAAGCCGTATTTGGTGAGATCTATGCCCATGACTTCAGCACCATTGACAATAGCTTGTTTTACCGAATGGCCATTACTGATCCTTATAAGCTGATCGTGCCTGACAAAGAAAACAAACCAGGCGAATCTGTACAGTTGTTCGACCTGACTAAAGATCCGTTTGAGCAAAAAAATCTGGCAGATCAGTACCCGGAGATCGTTGAAGCATTGAATAAAAAAATCGAAGCTTCATGGGAACATTAAACGCTAACTTAAACCAAGAGGTCCTGAAAGATTCTGGCTGTAAAGTAGCGGCGAGCAAGACCTCAACTTGTCGTCACGCGTTGTTGGGTGAAGCGGTCCAACGTAAGCCGGTACGAAGAGATTTGTCCGCGGGGGGGAAGTCTTGTGGACAAAGTGCCAGCTTTCGCTTGGCCGACGTGTCTGTTTCTACTTCGCGCATTAGCGTACTAGTAAAAGCTGGTCTTGCCCAATGCCTACTGCTACTCTGCCTGACGGTCCTTAGTTCGTGTGGGGAGACAGCAGATGGCCCTACATCTGGCACAACGGCACCTCCCAACGTCCTGTTCCTGGCCGTTGACGACCTGAACAACCTGCTCGGCAGCCTCAACGGCGCTTACGGTGCCAAGACGCCTAACCTTGATCGTCTGGCGGCAAGGGGGGTACTTTTTTCTAATGCCCATTGCCAGGCGCCGCTTTGCGGCCCATCACGGGCATCGATCATGACGGGGCTGCGCCCGTCCACTACCGGGATTTACGGCATGATCCCAGACAATGAAATCCGCTCGGATAACCCAGCGACGAAAGACATCGTTCTGCTACCCGAATATTTCCGAAACAACGGATACCATACCATGGGCATCGGTAAACTGTTCCATAAGCATGCACCCGATGGCGTATTCGATGAGTCCGGAGGCAGGGTAAACGGCTTTGGCCCGGTACCTCCGAAACGGTTTGTATGGGACGGCTATGGTTCATCGGACCGGACGCGCTACGGCAGAACCAGCACAGACTGGGGCGCTTACCCCGAGGTCGACTCCCTGATGCCTGACCACCAGTCGGTAGACTGGGCAATGAAACGTCTGTACCGGGAATACGATAAACCATTTTTTTGGGTGTAGGCTTTCTTCGGGTTCATGTTCCGCTTTACGTCCCGCAAAAGTGGTTTGATCTGCACCCATTGGACAGTATAAAGACCATGCCTTACCGGGCAGATGACTTAAACGATGTCCCACCGGTAGCCCTGCAGATTAACGACCTCCCAATGATGCCTGCGACGGATTGGGCCATTGAAAGCGGAGAGTGGCCGAAAATCATGCAGGCGTACCTGGCTTGTATCAGTTTTGTGGATTACGAAATTGGCCGTTTACTGGAAGCGCTGGAAGAAAGTCCACATGCGAACAACACGGTGATCGTACTGTGGTCTGACCACGGCTACCGGCTGGGGGAAAAAAGTACGTTTGCCAAACATGCGCTTTGGGATGCGGCTACTAAAGCACCGCTACTCTTCGCTGCGCCTAACCTCCCCGGAGGAAAGGTAATTGGTCAGGCGGCAGAGATGCTCTCCATTTACCCAACGCTACTGGACTTATGCGGGCTACCGGCGTATGAACGAAATGAAGGCAGGAGCCTGGTTCCGTTAATGCAGGGCAAGCGCGAAGCAGATCCCCACCTCGCCATTACCACCTTCGGGATGAATAACCATGCGGTGAAGTCAGACCGGTTCCGGTACATCAGGTATGAAGACGGTGGTGAAGAATTCTACGATCATCAAGATGACCCGGATGAGTTTACCAACCAGGCCAACAATCCGGATTACGAAAAGGAAAAAGCCAAATTAAAAGCTGAGTTACCTGAAGCAAATGCTGCCTGGGATCCGAAATCTTCCTACACTTTTCAGCCTTACTTTGTCGAGCAGAAGGCCAGGGCTAACCGGTGAATTCAGCTGTTTCGTAAATCAGGCCCCGCCACTACAGGCAGGATGAAATTTTCCTGGCAAATAACCTTGAAAAGTTATGAAAGCAAATATTCTGTGTATATTGGACACGGTAAAAGATTTATATTTGACCGGCGAGCGATCTATTCCGTAAATGGCGGCACAGCTTAGGTCTTTTTACCTCAAATACTAAAACGCCACGGTGGCAATTACGCAGCCACTATCCTTCCGGAAGCCCGCCGGAGGAAAGCTTCTCATTACCTCAAAAAATCATGCACTAATGAAAATCCATCAGTTTACACTCCCCTTGCTTCTTGTTCTTTTTATTGCATCCTGCGCCAGCGCCCCTAAAAACGGAAGCGGTGATATAGAAACCGCCATGGTAAAGGCTTTGCAGTGGCAGGAAGCCAACCCCATCTTTGCCAAAGACCCTACCGACTGGACGAATGGCGCCTACTACACCGGGGTGGCACGCGCTTATGAATCCACGAAAAACCCCGTTTTCCTGCAAGCCATCGAAGATATGGGCAACCGGACCGATTGGAAAACCTGGGAACGGTTTTTCCACGCCGACGACGTAGCAATTTCCTACTCCTATCTAACGCTGGATGAGTACAAACCCGGTGTGGTAAATCGTGAACCGACCGCCAGGTGGATCGAAGATCACCTTTACAAAAACCATAAGTGGAAAGAGGGAGACAAGAGCGTTAAGGAAGAAATTCTCTGGTGGTGGTGCGACGCCCTTTTCATGGCTCCACCAGTGCTGGTGAAGTGGTCGAACCTTAAAAATGACCGCCGCTACCTGCAACAAATGCACAAGTTCTACCTGGAAACCTACGACCTGCTCTACGACCAGGAAGAGCACCTCTTTGCCCGCGACACCCGCTTCGTCTGGACCGGATCAGCCGAAGACCAAAAAGGCGGTAACGGCAAGAAAATCTTCTGGAGCCGTGGAAACGGTTGGGTCATCGGCGGATTGGCCATGATGCTGGAAGAACTCCCTCAGAACTTCGAACACCGTCCTTTCTACCTCAAGCTCTACAAAGAGATGGCCGCGAAACTCAAGGAAATCCAGCCAAAAGACGGCATGTGGCGCGTGAGCCTGCTGGAACCAGAAGCCTGGGACCACGGTGAAACGAGTGGCACCGGTTTTTACACCTTCGCCCTGGCATGGGGCATTAATAATGGCATCCTGGACAAGGGTGAATACGGCCCAGTAGTCAAGAAAGCCTGGAAAGCCCTGACGGAAATCCAGCAAGCCGACGGTAAAGTGACCTGGGTCCAAAATATCGGCTACGACCCCAAGCCCGCCTCTTCTGAAAGCTGGCAGAACTTTGGTACCGGTGCCTTTTTAATGGCAGGTAGTGAAGTGCGGAAAATGAAATAATAAACCTGGCGGGCTGGCGGAGTGAACGTTTGGCTACCTAAAAAACCAGTACATCATGCGATTACTTTTTATCGGGCTACTTGGGACGGCCCTCCTGTTTGCGTGCGGTACGGAGCCACCAGTTTCCTCCGTCGATGATTCAGCGGCGGAGCCGCTAACGGCTGCCGGATTAACCAATCTGGACCTCTCTACCCTACTTAAGGTTAAGGCCGCCATACAAGCGGGAGACCAACAGTACCTGCCAGCCTACGAGGCATTGTTACGGGATGCAGACACGGCCCTCGCTGATCGCCTATACGCCGTAACCGACAAGACTACGGTGCCAGCAAGCGGTGATAAGCACGATTACCTGAGCCTGGGGCCCTACTGGTGGCCAGACACTACGAAGCCTGATGGTCTGCCCTGGATCCGCAGGGACGGAGAGGTGAACCCCATGACCCGGGGAAACAATGTGGACGAGCCCTCTAAGGATGCCGCGTTCGACAACATCAATACGCTGGCCCTGGCAGCCTTCTTTTCCGACGAAGAAAAGTACGCAGCGCGTGCGCTGGCCCAGTTAAACACCTGGTTTCTAAATCCGGAAACCCGTATGAACCCTAACCTGAATTTCGGACAAGGGATTCCCGGCATCAACACAGGGCGGGGCATCGGTATTATCGAAACTATCGCTTTGGGGAGCGCCGTCACTGGTATGGAACTCCTTGAGCTAAACAAGCAATTACCCGATGAAGCAGCCACCGAATTGAACGAGTGGCTTACAGCATTCGTCGATTGGCTCATGACCAGTGAGATGGGCATCGCAGAAAGGGAGTGGCACAATAACCATGGCAGCTGGTACGACGTGCAAGTCGTTGTACTACTCCGGCATTTAGGGCGGGAGGAGGAAGCCCGGAAAATTCTGGAGACCGCCCGAGAAAAAAGGATTACCGCCCACCTTGCAGCCGACGGTTCCCAACCTCACGAACTCGAGCGAACAAAATCGCTCACCTACAGCATCATGAACCTCCGCAGCCTGACCAGACTGGCCTACCACGGCCAGCAACTTGGCGTTGACTTGTGGAACTATCGACCTGCGCATGGTGCCGGACTAACTGAGGCCTACGCTTACCTGAAGCCGTACGCATTTACCGACAAAGAATGGGCCTACGAGCAACTCGGCTCCATGGACAATGCCAAAGCGAAAGCCCGCCACCTGTTTTACGAAACCGGGGCCATCATGGACATCTCCGAATTTTGTGAATTAGTAACCGGGGAAGACCTCAACACGACGGACCGCTCCCTTCTGCTTTACCACTGTCCAAGTTCATAAGACATGTTTAGACGCCAATTTCTTCAGCAATCACTCCTCGCCTCTGCCGGCCTGAGTTGGGGCCTTGGCGCTTGTACCAGCCCCGGTGACAACAACTCCTCCGCAAGTGCACAAGGATTTACCGATCTGTGTCAGGATCTATTGATGACCTGGGGAGAAGGCATGCTAGCCAGGCAAATTGATTCCCCGGATGACCTGACCAGGCACGGCGCGTTGAGCTGTCCTGCCTGTACCCACATCCATGGCAGGTGTATGGATGCCGTTTACCCTTTCCTCCACCTGGCGGCAACGACCGGACAGGATAAGTTTCTGACTGGGGCCATCCGTGTAATGGAATGGGCGGAGCATAACGTATCTCAGGAAGACGGCAGCTGGACCGTCGTCCCAGACCCAAAAACATGGCGGGGTATTTCCGTTTTTGGCGCCATTGCCCTGGGAGAAGCTTTACACTTTCACGGTCATGTCCTTCCTGCGGAACTCCGCCAGCAATGGATGGAAAGATTGAGCAAAGCCGGAGAGTACGTTTACCGGGCCTTCGACCTCACCTTTACCAACATCAACTACGGATTTACCGGAATTTATTGTCTACACCTGCTGGGCGAAGTATTGGATCGGCCTGAGTTTACCCAACGTAGCCGAAAACTAGCCACCGGTGCCAGCGCCTTTTTTACCAAACCCAATGCCCTGCTCTTTGGCGAGGGGAAACCGAGCGATGCCGTCAGCAATAAAGGCTTGTCCGCCGTTGACCTAGGTTACAATGTGGAAGAATCTTTGAACGGCATTGTGCTGTACGCCCTGCGGGAGCAGGACGAAGCGTTGTTGGGATTACTGGAAAAATCGCTGGAGAGTCACCTCGAATTTATGCTGCCGGACGGTGGTTGGGACAACAGCTGGGGAACCCGGCAGTATAAATGGTCGTACTGGGGCAGCCGGACGACAGACGGCAGCCAGCCAGCCTTTGCGATGATGGTGGACCGGAACCCGGCCTTCGCAACCGCAGCCGTCCGAACCACAGAATTACTGGCTAAATGCACTGCCAAAAACGGCCTTATTTATGGCGGGTTGCACTTTGAAACACACGATCTGCCTCCCTGTATTCATCATACTTTTTGCCACGCGAAGCCGTTGGCGTATTTGCTGGACATGAAATTACCGGAGCAATTGGAGAACACCATTGCTCCCCTACCCCGCAGCATGGACAGTGGTATTAAGCATTTTCCCGAAATCGATGTCTGGCTACTGGCCAGAGGACCGTGGCGAGCGACGGTCTCTACCTACGACTTCGTGTACAAAAAACATGCGCTCCAGGGGTCCGGTGGAAGCATGACCATGCTTTACCACAAAAAGGCCGGCCCGTTACTGGCCGCTAGCATGGCCAATTACCAAATGGTAGAGCGGTTCAATCAGCAAGAGGATCCTGATGGCGAAGACTTTGCGCTTACTCCGAGGTTAGAATACATGCATGGTGGATGGTATACGAACTTGTTTGACCTCCAGGCAAAAGTCAGTACAGCAGATGACGGTGAAGAGATCACAGTAACGGCACAGGGACTCCTCAAAGACAATAATGAGCAATCGCCGGTAGCGGGAGTACTTCCATTTACACTCGATTACCGGATAACGAAAGATCGGGTTAGCATCCGGCTGCTGAAGAGTAATAATCCAGGACCGGACGCGCCCATTTTTCTCGTTATTCCTCTCCTCTCCGCTTCAGACGAGCTGTTGACCCGCCGTACGGAGCAGCGCTATAGTATTTCGAAGCCAAACGGTGAGTTGACGTTTGAGGCTAATCTGCCCATATCCACCAGGAACAGTAAACACAACAGGGTATTTAATATGGTACCGGGGGTGGAGGCGGTTCCGTTTTCAATTGAAATCCCTCCCGGTTTTATGGATCAGGTCATTTGTCAAATCTCCTTCATCGACAAGCCCTAAAGTATGTTTGAACCTGAAAATTTAGTACCTTGCGAAATTCCTGCAGGTCTAAAGTAAAGACCCCAACAAGCGCATAATTATCAGGCGCGAACGCAGGTGCAAAATTCGGTTAATCAAGCCGTGACTAATGCCGTCAACAATCGTTTGACTAATTGGCAAAGTTTTAAGCCACAAAAGGAGGTGTCCAGTTTTTTCTGTGTACATTTGACACAATACAAAATATTTGTCATGCATACCCGATATGGAGTCCATTTTGACCACTTTAAAACGTTTACTACTGATCAGACCAGAGACGAGTTCCTGGCGAAAGGTTTGTTTAAAGCTGGAGCAATAAAGTTTGTTTACAGCCATTACGATCGTTTCATATTTGGTGGTGTCATCCCAACATCCGAAGGTATTTCTTTACCTAATGATGAGGACCTGAGAGCAGATTTTTTCCTACAGCGACGTGAGTTGGGCATTCTTAATCTTGGTGCCGCTGGAAAAGTCCACGTTGACGGTGAGGTGTATGCCCTGGCCCACTTTGATTGTTTGTACGTATCCAGGGGTACTGAGTCCGTAACGTTCACAAGTGATTCCCCAACGGAGCCAGCAAAGTTCTACCTGAATTCTGCTCCTGCACACCGTGCCTACCCTACCACAAAAGCAACTCAGGCAGAAGCTAATCGCGTAGACCTGGGAGATCAGGAACATGCCAACAAACGGGTACTGTTTCAATACATCCATGAAGACGGTATTCAAAGCTGTCAACTGGTTATGGGCTTCACTGAGTTACTGCCGGGAAACATCTGGAACACGTTCCCTCCGCACACCCACGAGCGAAGAATGGAAGTATACCTGTATTTTGATATAACAGATGATGAATTAGTCATGCACTTCATGGGTAAACCGGATGAAACCCGCCATATTGCCGTCCGTAATTTCGAAGCAGTCATCTCTCCTCCCTGGAGTATTCACAGTGGTGCCGGCACCAGTGCTTATCGCTTTGTTTGGGGAATGGCGGGAGAGAACCAAGCCTTTACCGACATGGATGCTGCTTCGCTCGATTCTGTACGTTAATAACCTTATCAAATGATTCTCGACAATTTCAGCCTTAAGGGTAAAACAGCACTGGTTACCGGATGCAAACGTGGTATTGGTTTTGCTATGGCCGTGGGTCTGGCCGAAGCCGGAGCTGACATCATTGGCGTATCCGCCAGTTTGGAGCTAAGCGGCTCTGCTATTGAAAAAGCGGTAACGGCTCTTGGCCGTTCCTTCGCTGCCTACCAGTGTGATTTCAGTGATCGCCCTGCACTAAAAGCCTTTATTGAAAAGGTTAAAACGGAGCACGGCATTCCGGACATCCTGGTTAACAATGCCGGGACCATCCTGAGGGAACCAGCGGCTACGCATTCTGATGAGTACTGGGACCAAGTAATCGAGGTCAACCAATCCGCACAGTTTATTCTTGCCCGGGAGTTTGGCCGAGACATGGTAGCTCGCGGAAAGGGCAAAATAATCTTTACGGCATCCTTGCTCACTTTCCAGGGTGGTATCACGGTACCAGGCTATGCAGCCTCTAAGGGCGCCATTGGTCAGCTTACTATGGCCCTATCCAACGAATGGGCGGGTAAAGGTGTTCAGGTAAATGCCATCGCTCCGGGGTATATTGCGACCGATAATACCGAGGCTTTGCGGGAGAACGCAGAGCGGAGTGCTTCCATTCTGGGCAGAATTCCCGCCGGCCGGTGGGGTGAACCGGAGGATTTTAAAGGTCCAACCGTTTTTCTTGCCAGTGAGGCTGCTAATTACGTAAGTGGCGCTGTGCTGCTGGTAGATGGTGGTTGGATGGGACGATAAACGATTTTTAGCCATGAATCTGTACAACACCACCAGAGTAACTACCGAAAGCCATTCTTACGCCATCACGGCAGACTGTGCTATTTTCGGCTTCTCAGACGATGCCCTTCGCGTATTGATTGTCCGTCGGGCAGTGGCCCCCTTTGCGGGACATTGGTGTTTGCCCGGTGGAGCAATGTCTGATGATGAGACCCTGGAGCAAACCGCCAGCCGGCTGCTCCGGGAACTGGTGAACGTCGAAGGTATTCCAATCAGACAGGTAGGTACGTACAGTTCGCCCAAGCGGCACCCCGTCCGACGTGTAGTTACCACCTGTTTCTATGCGCTTGTCCGTCCGGAAGACCACACTCCTAACGCACAAAAATACCTTGACGACGCCCGCTGGTGTAAACTGGATGAGGTTCCCCAACTGGGCTATGATCATAGTCAGCTGCTGGCAGACGCCTACCAGGCACTACAGCAGGAATTACAACAATCACCCCTTGCTTTTCAGCTATTGCCCAACACCTTTACCCTCAAGGAAGCTCAGGAAGTATACGAGGCCATCATCGGAGAAGACCTCGACCGCCGGAATTTCCGGAGAAAAATCCTAGCCTACGATTTCCTGATCAATACTGAGGAGAAGAAGGCCGGGGTAAAGGGCGGTCCTGAACTCTATCGGGTAGACGATACCAAACTTGAAAACCATCTCTGATGAGAAACCTTGCGCTTTGTTCCTTTCTCTGCACCTGCGGCCTCGCCCTACTGCTACCCAGTTGTGAACCAGCTCCTACTGAGCAAGAGACAACCATTGAAGTATTGGACAAAACGAACATTCGACTGGCAAAGCGAAACGCCGACAACGAGTTCATCCCCGGCAAAAGTTTTACCCGGGCAGCGGATCACATCGAGCAGATCCTTCCCGCACTTTACCAAAATGAAGGCCCAGCCTGGGAAAATGAAAACGTTGGTTTTCGGATGTACTTCGACAAGCGCAACGGCATCGACGTACACGGCAAAAAGGTTCGGGACCTCGTACTAGACACCGTGGGATTAGACAGAAATACCTACCATGAAATGTCGGACTGGGGTATGGATGTGCTCAAAGTTGGTAATTCCCTGGGGGCCGGAGCCATTGCAATGATGATTGGCGACAGCATTTACCGGCTTGGAGATACTGGAGAAGAAACCGTCACCATCGTGGAAGATACCCCTACCCGATCTGCCTTTCAGGTAATGTACAAAGACTGGCAAGTTGCCGGCCGGAACATTAACCTAACCTGGCACTTCGCCATTGAAGCTGGTACGCATCACTATACCGCTACGGTCACGGCAACCGGTCTTACCGGAGGTGAAGAATTACTAGCTGGCATCGTTAACCTGCACAGCGATACGTTGTACACTACAGAGAGAGATGGACGCTTCATTGCCTATACACACGGCCCACAAGCCGAGTTAGACCATTACTTAGGTTTGGGCCTTTCGCTGGATGCGAAAGATCACCTCGGTCACGGTGAACTTGCTCCGGATGCCCAACCCGTTTCCTCAACGTACTACGTCCGGATGCCGTTGAAGAACTCAACCCCAATATCTTACAACTTCACCGCTGGCTGGGCCCCGGGACATCCCGAATTCCAGCAGCGGGAAGCATTTCTTGCAGTAATCAGGTGAACCATTATCCTAGGCCGAACCCACGCTCCCCAAGTGACTCCCGGTGGCGTCGTAAGGTTGCGTCGATCTCAGCCTTTTTCGCAGCAATATCAGCCGTAGTTTGATAGATGCCTACCTCAGTGTGCAGGCGTAGCCTGTTTTTTACGTTGTTTCCACGTTCGGTCATTGTTTCCTTTGCCGCCATTGCGTATACATGCTCGTGCTCGTTGAGCAAATTATCATAAGGGCTACTTGGTGAGATAAGCTTGGTAAAGATCGGCGCCGTTTCGATGGCTATAAAGAGTAGCGTAATGAATATACTGGCGAACCAGATAGCATCGCTTCGGCTTGCTAAACGCTCCAGCGCGTCAATCCGGGCTGCCATACCACCGTAGGCTCCTCGCTCCAGGCCAGCCGTTGCACTCGCCGCATCCGCACGATATTGCGTTATATCGGCGCGTTTCGCATCGATTTGTGGTTGCAGGTCAGCCAAGGTTGCCTCAAGTTCTGCCTGAGCCTGTTCGGCCGCGGCTTTTTTAGCCCGGTAGATCGGACCCATATTCCGGATACCAGAACCTCCGCTACCATCGGCTTCAGCAAGAGCTGCGGCAGCAGCCTCATTTCGGACGGAAGTCTTAGCATCAACCTCCACCTGCATACTGTTAACCTCCCGCTCACTAGCCTCGATGTTATCAGCAAAGCGAGCCTGCACCCTGTCTTCCTGCTCCTTATAAGTTTCCTGCTCCATCACGATAAGCTCCGCGTTAATTTCCTTTTCGAAAATCTTAAGCTCCAGCGGCTTTGAGATAACCAATGCCAGAAGAACTGCCATAGCCAGGCGCGGGAGCGCGATGGCAAAATTGCCAAAGAAGCCGCCTTTGTTTTTCATACTGGACACAATGTAGCGATCCAGGTTAAAGATCATTAGTCCCCACACGAGACCAAAAACAATAGCGGCGAAATAGCCATCAAAGATGGTGTATAAGGCATAGCCAGCCGACAGTGTCGCAAGTACCCCGGTGAAGAAGATGGTACCGCCAATGCCTACGTACTTATTTTCGTCAGAAGGCACCCGGTCAAGAATAGAACGGTCAGCGCCGGAGCAAAAAAGAAAAAAGTCTTTCAGGGATGTCATGAATTGGTTTTTTAAGGAAGTGGACTCGTTAGAGCTTGTTAGGAAATCTCTTAATTATATTTCAGACCTCTAAATTGCCCGGTAACAGTCGCTTCAACCACTTTTTTCGATCAGGCCTTGGGAATTTCGGATTAAAAACAAAAGCCCCGCCACTCCATCAAGGAGCAGCGGGGCTTCGGTACAAGGACGCTCAAAGCGGCCCGAGGGGACCTTCGAGCTTCCGGTATGTGCAGTTTACTTAACCACCACCATCTTCTTAGAAGCGGTGAACTCACCCGCCGTCAGCGTGTAAGTCAGTACGCCGGAAGCCTTGATGTTGGTCAGTTCCACCACGTTCAAACCAGCAGCAGCGTCGATTTCCCGAACGGAAATCAGACGGCCGGCAGCGTCNCGCAGCGTCAGCGTCGCAGGAGCGGCAGCNGCCAGCTCGAAGCGGATNACCGTTTCGGTNCGAACCGGGTTGGGCGTGTTCTGGTGCAGCACGTTTTGCGCGGACGCAGGGGCAAGCTCACCGTTGAAGGCAAGGCCAAGACCGTTACCCACACCGTTGGCGCCAACACCTTCCCGTACCGTAATGGCGTCGGTCAGGAGCAGCTNNTCGCTCAGCGTTACNCTNGTCGTAGCGCGTACTTCCAGNCTCACCGTGGCGTTGTCNCGNAGNGCGATGGCGATCATNCCCTCACCGGCACGGTTCAGGTTCATGCCACCTTCTCCGGTGTACGTCGCACCGATCAGCTCCAGGCCAGCGCCCAGCTCCAGGGTACCCTGGAAGGC
>NZ_KB890447.1:0-18794 GCF_000373105.1 Neolewinella persica DSM 23188
GGCGTTATCTTGCAAAATCCTTCCCCGACGGGCACCTGCGCTTGCCCGTATTTCTTCTTCCAAGAGTAGAAGGTCGGCACCTTTAGTTCGTGGTCATCGCAGAAGTCGGCGACGGTCTGACCGCTAAGCGATTGCTCGAGGAGGAATTGACGGATGGCTGCGGGGGGGTGGCGCATAGCTTACTGCTTTGGTTCGGGGCAAAGCTCTGGTGCGGATTGGGGGTGGGCAAGATGGGGTTGCTCGGACGGTTACGTCTGATCGGGAGGCTGACTTGCCAGCCGGCGGGTCTCCCCATGGGATCATCTACCGCAATTATCAGCCACCGGAAACCGGTGGTAGGAATACTGCCCCCGAAGCTGGCTGAAATGAGCCGGAAGCCTTACCTTGGGGTAATCACCGGGCTCGCTAGCTGGAAACGACTTTTGCCTTTCTTATTAGTTGGTTGGGAGGTTCTTAGGACGGGCTTCTTTTAACTGGAACTTTAGGGTGTTTTGGTGGGGTGGGGTTGCTTTGAGTTTTGGGTACAAGAAAAATAAAAAAATGAAAACCTACTTGCTCACGATTGCAATGCTTGTGCTCACTGTAACTTCTTCCTGTAAGCAGGAAAAAGATGGTGAATGGATACGTATTTTTAACGGTAATGACTTAACAGGATGGTCACCAAAGTTTACGGGTCAGGCGTATGGGGATAATTACCTGAATACCTTCCAGGCAAAAGAAGGGAAGTTAATTGTTAGTTATGATGACTACGATAATTTTGACAACAAATTCGGGCATATTTTTTATCGGGAAAAGCTTTCGCGGTACAGATTGCGGTTAGAATATCGCTTTGTTGGAGCGTTGGTTCCCGGCGCGCCATCCTGGGGCTTTAAAAACAGTGGCATCAAATATCATACCCCGCATCCTGCTGAACTGCCCCTTGACCAAACTTTGCTGGTTGCCGTTGAAGCCCAGATACTAGGGGGTGATGGTAAAACAGAGCGATTTACGGGAAATGTATGCACCGCTGGCACTCATATTGAAATGAATGATGGTTTGATTACACAACATTGTACGAATTCAGGCTGCCCTGCTATTAGCGATACCAGTTGGGTAAAGATGGAAATTGAAGTACACGGTAGCGATAAAATAATTCACAAGATCAACGGCAAGGTAGTTATGGAGTACGCCAAACCCCAATATGATGACACGGATGAATTTGCTCGGGAACTCATGGAAAAGGGGCACCCACGGATTATCAGTGAGGGCTATATTGCACTTCAGGGAGAAGGTCATCCGGTAGAATTCAAAAACATTGAGCTATTGAAACTGGAGGAGTAATTATTTAGATACTCATCTTTACATTAGCCTGAATCTCCGCGATTTTACACCTCGGATGAACTTTACGACCCTACAGCCAGACCATAGCATTGAATTGCTCGTCCGTCATTACTTCGCGGAAGGCTTCTTTTTGGGATAGGTTCGCCATTGATGCTTTGATTTCCACGCTATGAAGATTCGCTCCCCGAAAATTTGCGCCGTCTAAATTTTTTTCCCTAAAATTCGCGTCCGTTAAATTCTCTCCCATGAGGGACGCTTCAAGAACAGCTAGCATAGTTTCTAAAACTGCTATTCTCGCCGACAAAGTCGGCTCTTTTTGCCACTTCTGTAGCGCGTCCGGCAATGCTGTCCCGTTCCACTCCAGAACCCCATCCCCCCTATAGAAAATGGATGGCTGTTAGGTGGTTCCAAGGACTCAGCATCCTTCTTTCGATACCGGTTAAGAAATGACCTTACGCGTTCCGTAAGTTCAGGATGGTGGTCCACTGAAGCATCTGGCTTTAAGAATTTCTGAAGACTTTGCGCTGAAATGTATAAGCTCTGACCTATACGCTGACCTTGTAACCTATTACTTTTGATGTAGCCCCTTATTACATGAGGCTTCACTTTTAGCTTCTGCGCAATCTCAGCTAAGTTGTAGAAGGTCTCTCCTAAGATATTTTTCATTCTTTTAATTTATCCTCATCAGTTGAACTTATAATGGGTCCATAAAGGATCGTAAATTACACTTAACTATGTTACTATTTAACTAAGCAAACGTATGCATAACAGCTTGCCGGCCCTAGCAAAATGCTGGTGGAGACGCTGTTCTACACACCAATCGAAGTCAGCAACCGCATCTGTGCGAAGCCAGGGCACGCCGCGAACGCTCATTCGTTTGCCTCAATACTAGAAAAGTAAAACAAGCGCAGTTTAAATCAACAAGATGAACAAAATATTAAAAGTAGTACTGACGATAGTCCTCCTGGTACTCAGCCAACAATTCGTAAAAGCACAGGTGGGGCCTACCCACTTTTTGCAACAAGTGGGTGTTATGGACAGCCTTTATTCTGACATCCTAAGCGAGTCAAGAAAGCTTTACGTACAAATGCCGTCCGGTTTTGATCCTTCAGGAAATCAAAAATATCCGGTAGCCTTCATTTTAGATGGGGAGATTTTCCTTCCCACCGTAAATGACGTACAAAATTACTACGGTGGGGGTTTTGCGCCAGAGATGGTCCTGGTGGGCATTGCTAATAACACAAACAGAACGAGAGACCTGACTACTTCTGTGATCAGGGAGAAATACGGCATGCCGTTTAACGAAGAAAACGGGCAGGCTGAAAATTTCAGAAAATTCATATCGGAAGAGCTTATTCCATTTATCGAGGAGAAGTATCCGGTTACTGGTTACCGGACCTTAATCGGTCATTCGTACGGCGGTCTGTTTGCGATTTCCACCCTGGTGCATCAGCCTGATCTCTTCGCAAATTACCTGGCCATTGATCCCAGCCTGGATTGGGATGGCCAAAAACTGCTGCACGAGGCCGCAGCAATTATGGCAAGTCAGCCCTACGCGGGTAAAGCATTGTTTATGTCGTTGAGTGGTCAGTTACACCTGCAGAACTCGGCAATCACCATTGACAACGTAATGCAGGACACCACGGATTACACGCTCTTCCCGAGGTCAAACGTGGCCTTTGCCAACCTGCTGAGGGAGCATGCTGATAACGGACTGTCTTTCGGATGGAAGTTTTACCCGCGCGACCTTCACGGCACCATCCCTTTCCCTTCCATCATGGATGGCCTGATCTCCCTGTTTGAGTGGTACCAGATGGAAAATACCGATAAGGTCAACTCATTTGACACCCCTGCAAGTGAGTTGAAGACCATCATCAGATACCGGGAAAAGAAGCTAAAACAACATTTCGGATACGCTGAGCCGCCCTATCCGGAAGAGATCCTGAACATGTTGGGCCATATGAATACGGAGATGGAGCAATTGGAAAAAGCAAAAATGTATTTCGAATTAGCCATGGAATATTACCCCGAAAGTGCAAACGCTTATGATGCCATGGCTGATTATTATGAAGCGCAAAATGACCTCCCTAATGCGATAAGATTTGTCCGGAAAGCTGCTGAATTAAGCGATGATGAGTATTACCAAAGCAGGATTGAAGAATTGAAGAATAGATAATAATCCTCACGAAGTGGTTTGGAAAATTACGTGGCGCTGAGCGCCAGCAAACGCTACTGATCTCAGATCAACTGCCTTCCAAACCATCGCGGTTTGGGTATAGCGTACACGGGAGTATGGCATAAACTATGTCATTGATAGCCCTGCTTTTTCAACTCCCCTTGCACCTGCGACCGCGCCCCAAACACATTCGGATTACAAGTCCTCCACCTTAGAAACCACCTACAATTCCCCCAACAAAACCTCAACCGCCTTCTCCAGCTGACTATCCCGGTTCAAAGCTTTTTCATCCGGCGCGTTGGCCACGATGATGTCCGGAACCGCCGGGCCACCTTCCATATTTTCGCCGGTTGCCTTAACGTACCAGGCCCGGAAGGGCATCCGTACGCTGGAACCATCCAGTAATCTTTGACTACCGGTACTGATGACCGCTCCGAAGGTGGGTTGGCCAACCAGGGTGCCGTGGCCAAGGTGCTTGTAGGCGTGGCTGAAGATCTCGGCGTTCGAGTAGCTGGCTTCGTTGCAAAGTGCCACACTGGGTTTGGTCAGCGCCGCTTGCGGCAGGCGCTCGCCGTAGGGATAATTGTTGGCGAATTCCGGATTTTGCTTCAGGCTTTTCGCCGCACCGCGGGGGACCGTATAGGAATGCTGACGAACGTTGAGGACCGTCATCAGCATATCCGTTGTCCAGCCACCGCCGTTGTAGCGCACGTCGATTACCACCCCTTCTTTGCCGAGTCCGGCGGCGGTAAGTTCCCGCTCGAAGCGCTCAAAACTGGTCCAGTTCATGCCCTGGATGTGGATGTACCCCAGACGGCCATTGCTGTAGCGCTCGGTGAGTGCCTTGCGCTGATCTACCCAGGCTTCGTAATTTTCGCTGCGCAGCGAAGCTGCGGGACGAATAACCACGTCCGTTTCGTTACCGTTGCGCAGTACCGTAAGTTGGGTACGCTCGTCGGCCTTACCGTTCAGGAAAGCAAAAAGGTTATCGTTCTGAGTAAGTCGCTCGCCGTTTACGGCAACGATCCGATCGCCGATCTGGAGCGAACTTTCCTGGCGGTCCGCCGGGCTGTCGTTGAGGATGTAGCTGATCCGTCCGTCCTCGTCGAGCTCAATGCCCAGGTAGCCGGTGCGTTGGGACTGCAGTTCTTCGTCGACCGTTCCGCCGCGGAAGCCCATGTGGCTGGCGTTCAGTTGCCCGAGCATTTCGTTATACATCTCCGAGAAGTCCTGGCGCGTAGAGGCGTTGATCATTAGTGGGCGATACTTTTCTTTCAACTTCGTCCAGTCCTGGCCGTGGAATTCGGGGTCGTAAAAACCGGCTTCCAGGGCCGCCCAGCCATCTTCCAGCAGGTGGGTACGCTCGGCTACGTTGTCCAGATTCATTTTAGCGTTCACGCTCTGACTTTCCGGTTTCCCTTTATCAAGCGTTGTACTGGCCACCTTACCGTTTAGCAGCATGTACATTTTCTTGCCTTTTTTGTCCAGTTGCAGGTTGTTGACCCGTACGTTACTCAGCAGGGCACTCATTTCTTTGCCGTCCCATTTCACTTTCATAAGGTCGCTTTCTCCCTCACTTCCGGCCCGGCTACCGTTGTTGGTGGTGAAGTAAAGGTAGTCGCCGTCGGGGCCGAAAATCGGCGCTCCTTCGTTACCCGGCAGGCTGGAAACTTGTACCAGCCTTTCGTGGATGTCTTCGAAGTCGATCCGGACAGTTACTTTCTTGTCTTTCTTCTTTTCTTCCGCTTCGTTTTCCCACTCGTCGGCTTCTTCCCAGTCCCGACGGGTCTTCTCGTAATCCTTTTCCTGCAGCCAGACGAACCAGATATCGCTGTCGCCATTATTACGGATACTTCTAAAAGCCAGCTTGGAACCATCGCGGCTCCAGGTAGGCGAGCTATCGGTACGGGGGTGCATGCTGACGTTGACCGGTGAGCGGCTATTGTCGGCGGCGTGGATGTAGATTTCTTCGTTAAAGTCCAGGTCGCTCAGGCCGTAAGCCAGCCACTGCCCGTCTGGACTCCAGCTCAGACCGCTGGGGTAGTCCCAGCCGTCCAGCAGTACCTTCTCGTTGCTGATGTCGCCAACCGAGTCGATGTGGTAAGTCGCCAGTTTTCCACGACCGAATACGATGGCGATTTTCTCATGATTCGGCGACAGTAAAATTTCGCTAATGGGATCCTCCTTTTTCAGAATCATCCGCTTATCGTGGCGAAAAGCCAGGTAAGGGTTACTGTTTTCTGATTTTTCAGATTGACAAAGTAGTAAAGCGGTATGTGGGGCAGCCGGGCTGGCTTTGCCACTTCCGTTCGTAGCCATTACCCGGTCTGAGGTAAATAATACGACCGAGTCGTTAAGCCAGGCAGCGTTGTTGTCCTTGTACGGGTGGTCGCTGAGGTTCTTCGCCCGGCTTTTGTCCTTATCGTTGGGCTTGACAAATACTTCCCCACGACTCACAAAGGCCAGGTATTTTTCGTCGGGTGAAAGCGCGTATTCGTTCAGTCCACCGGTGATGGCTTTTTCTTCAGAGGGGTAAAACTTAAAATCGCTCCCTACCTGAATAGTAATGGGGGTAAAACGCTTACCGCCGTCGGTGCTTAACTCAATACGGTCACCGCGCTCAATGACGATACGGCTCGCATCGCGGTTGAGAGAATAGCTGCGAATACCCCAGTCTTTGAATTTGGTGATTTGCTGGCGGTCTTCGCCGGTGGGCGAGGTCCGGTAAAGGTTGTAACGGCCGTCGCGGGCGCTAAGAAAATAGAGCTGGTCGTTACCTACAAGGGTAGGAGCGTGGTCCTGGCCTTCGTCTTTGGTGATTTGGCGAAAAGCGCCGGAGCGCTGATCGAATACCCATACATCACGGTTAGCCGGCCCGCGGTAAACTTCCCGGCTGATACGACAACCACCCCGGGTAAAGGCCAGGTAATGCTCCGAACCAGCGGAAGGCGCGCCGCCCAAACTGGTGGAGTGGCGTACCGGCGTGCCTCCGGCCAGGCTAACCCGATAAATCTCCGGGATGCGCTCTACTTGTTGAAACATCCGGCGGGTGGTAAACAGCAAAGTATTGTTGTTCAACCAGGTTGGCTCGTTGTCCGAGGCGCTATGGTGCGTCAACCGGTTGGGAGAACCGCCATTGAGGTCGGTGACAAAAATATCGTTATTGCCGTAGCGGTTACCGACGAAGGCAATTTGCTTGCCGTCCGGGCTCCAGGTAGGATTGGATTCGTAGCTCTCGTGGATGGTGAGCCGCCGCGCCGTACCTCCCGAAGCGGCCACCGTCCAGATGTCACCCTGATAACTAAAGGCGATGTTGCTGCCGTCCGGGCTAATGGCCGGAGCGCGGAGCAGCGGACTTTGACTAAAAAGAAAAAGCGGGAACAAAGCGGTGATGAACAACAATAATCTGGTCATAATCAAGAAGAAAAGATTGGTTAGGAGAATATTGACGCGGAAGATCGCATATTTTTCGAACTTTTCAGTACCGGAGCGTTTCTGGTGCGTACCACAAATTGCACTAATTGAAGCTTTCCGGCCCGGACGCCCGCGGGTCCCTAGCCCTTCCACTGCTTACAGGGTACGGGACGACACGGGGTCCTCGTCTCGTTCAGGACCCCGTAGCGTCGGCCAAACCGGGAAGCGAAGCGGAGGGGTTTGGTTGACCTGCGGGCGTCCGAACTCATCCACTAGCAGATGGTGCATCTCGTTATACGATGGCGCGTTTGTTCCCAAGTCTGACTTAAAAAGATAGGCTGGTAATTGGCAACCCGAAATGTTCATTTAACGATAAGGAGAATCAGGAGGCGCGGCCGCAGGTGCAAAGAGGGTTTTTGAAGAGCAGTGGATGGGTGGTGTACTGAACTGACAGGCCCGCAGGCTGAGCGGCTATAAATAATTAGCGCTCCTGACTGGGGTTGACACTTTCAGGGATCTTGGTTATTGGGTAACAACGTAACTACAGCAACAATGCAACTCGGCTCGTCAGGCGAATGTATTCGCTATACTGTTGCTAGGGTATTCCCGGACAAAAGCGTATATTTAGATTGCCAGATAGTTGGCGTAAATGTAATGCGGGGTGCTACGTAAAGCGTAATGTCTTGTTAATTGTATTGGAGTGAAAATCTTAGCTGCACGGCAACTCCGCTAGGAGGTAACTATCAAGTCAGCGTTGATGCAGCTTACCTTCACTAAAGGGAAAACCATTAAAAAATGAAAGCGATTTTAAAATTATGGGTAATGGTTTTCATCGTTATTTTGGGATGTGAAAACGCTGAGCCTGCGTTATTTCATTTTTCAAATACAGATGAATCATTGCTAATAGAAACTAAAAAGGAAAGGGGTAGTGGCATATTATCCTTAGGGATTTCCTCTCTTAATTTTAAAGACATCGGTTCGGAATTTCCATATCCTATCAAAATACCAGTGAATATTAAGGACGTTAAACGCGCGCAAATATCAACTGATATTAGAGCCGAATCTAAGTACTACATTGATGTTGTGACGGGAGAAATAGATGAAAAACAAATATTCATTGTTGACGAAAACAACAATAATAACTTAATGGATGATTCTGTGCGTATAGTAAAACCTATTGATTGGAGCACTGAAGACGACTTGATTGAATGCCTGTACTCAGTGTCAAAGCAACAAGAAGTTGTTGAAGATAAAACTTGGCTTAGAATAGGTCGCTCATTTGATGGTGCTTTCAGGGGTGGAAAAAGTGAACATCTTATTGCAGAATTTTGGATTGGGAAAGATCAATATCAAGTAGGGATAGCCAGTCCCTATATAGTAGATTACACATATGATTTTGCGCCTGAGATTGCTATTTTTTCACACAATGAATCAGAAAAAGATACCTTATTCACAAGGGATATTATAAAGAAGGGGGAATTCTTGAAATTGAAAAATGGTTACTACAAATTTGATTCGATTTCATATTATGGAGAATTAATAACACTTGTCAAAGAGCATAATTTTGATGAAATTGTTGGTGCGCAAGTTGGAATGATAGCTCCTGAATTCACTTGTGTATCTACATCAAATGATACAATGTATAGTCAAGTGCTGCATGATAAAATACTAGTCGTAGCTAACTCTTGCGCTTGTGGAGGTGATGTTGAATCCACGGAAGCTTATTTTGAAATTTCAAATGAATTTAACGATAAGATTCATATTTTGAGATTAGACTCAAAAATTGATACAACATTGGCAGGATATCATATTGACATGGATGATGAATTCAATAAAGGAGTTTACGATAAGTATAGAAATGCGTATTGTTCTAGATCTTGTGTTGTAATAGGTGAAAACGGTCGCATTATTGACAAATTTCCTGTGGTTGATTGGCGTCAATATCTTCCAAAGTTAGTTAACTGAAGGAAAATAAAATGCCCCTAATAAAGTCCAGAACCTATACGGAGCCTAAGCGGCGCTATAGCTATTTGCTCCGAATGTTAGGCACAACCACCTAAATATAAAATACCCGTAAATTTCTGGAGAGACATCACTCTCCCCATTGAGTCGGCGTGGAGAGACGGACCCTAAAGTGACAGCAGCGCAAAGGACAACCGGCGAAGACCTCCATTGCCAATTAACGTTCATTGCACCTGCGGCCGCGCCAGAAAAGCGTTCAGCATTCAGTCCTGAACCCTGAATGCTGATTACTGAACACTATCTAGAACCGCCTCCGCCTCCATCTCCACCAAATACTCCTCCCCAATCAAATCCGCCCGAATCAGCGTATTAGCGGGTTGAATAGCCCCGAAGCGCGCACCGTGCACCCTCGAAATGGCCTCCCAATCCTCCATCCGCTGCACGTATACGCGGGTCCGTACCACGTCCGCCAGGCTGCCGCCCAGCGACTGGATGGCGCCGGCTATTTTGTCAATCACGAAATGCGCCTGCGCCGCCGGATCGTTGCCGCCAATGCAGCGATTGCCGTGGGTGGCCGTGGTGCCCGACACCAGGATGCGGTCTCCAACACGAACGGCCCGGCTGAAACCAGCCAGGTCTTCCCAAATCGTTCCGCTGAGGGCTTTGCTTCGGTTTTTGCCCGTCGAAGTTACCGGGAAAGGGCTGGGGAATTCCTCCAGATGATGACTCAGGTCGCCAGAAGCCGTAAGGAACGGTGGCTGGCGGTATTCATCGCCGCAATTCCCCGGAATGGGGTCCAAATGCTGTAGCGCGGTGCGTATGATTTGTTGATCGGCAGCGGACAGCTCAAAGGAAAACAAACGCTGGTTGTCGGTGATGCGATTGCTCTGGCCCAATCGCGCACCGATGATGATACCGCCCACCGCTTCCTGCTCCAGCATATACCGGCAAGCTAAATTGGCGATGGAAACGCCTTTGTCCTTAGCCAGCACATCAAGCGTTTGCAGAAGCCCCTGAAACTGTTCCCAGCCACCTGCCTGATCGATGAAGCGCTTGTACTTCATCTGCGACCAGGTGTCCATCTGATCAGCCGGCCGATCCGGTTGCCCCAGCCACCGCTCGCTGAGCATCCCGCCGGCAAGGGTACCGAAGGCGAGGATCTTCACCCCATGCCGGCGGCAGACCTCGGTCATGGCGCTACTGGCACGTTGATCGATCAGGGAGTAGCAAATCTGGTTGGAGACGACCTTGATCCCGCTTTCCAGCACCATGTTCAGGTGCGCGGCGTCAAAATTGGTGACGCCCAGGTGGCGGATCAGCCCTTCCTCCTGGAGCTCCTGTAGCCAGAACATATCGTCCAGCCAACGGGCGTCCGCGTAATTCCAGGCGTGGTACTGGAGCAGGTCGAGTCGGTCCATTTGCATCCGGTCGAGGGCGCGCTGTACGGCTGTCCGGACCTCCTCGCGACTGCTCTTGCCCAGCTCCGGCACCCACTTGGTGAGTAACTGGACGCGGTTTCCGGCACCGTTTTTGCGGAAGCGACCGGTAATGATTTCCGAGGACCCGTAGTGGTCGGCCATGTCGAAGGTGGTTAGGCCGGCGTCAAGGTAGGGCTGCATGGCCGCGGCGGTGGCGTCCAGATCGAGCTGCTGGCCGTCGCGCTCCATGTCGGCGATCTGCCAGAGGCCGGTCAGGACTTTGCTGATGTGTAGGTCTTTGGCTAGCGAGGTGGTTGGGATTTTTATCATGATGTTTGGGGGTGTAACCGTTTGGTTCGCAAGTTATGAATGGCTGGCGTTTTTAAGGGCGAGCTTGGTTCCCCGGCACTTGTGCCGGTTAGTAGGAAGGTGTCGGCACAAGTGCCGGGGAACAAAGCCCACCGAGTAGTCGTGCAGCGAGACGCGACGAGCGAAGACTTGGCTACGCGAGCTTGTGATTGCCATGTTGAAAGCTACTCATCCGGCAAAAGCCGAAACCGCTCCTCCAGATCCACCCCACTACGTTTCAGCTGCCGCATTTTCCAAAAGAAAATCAACGAAGCCACGCCCAGCACCAACAGCCACACCCAGGTAGAATGAAAGTACCAGGCCGAGACGTCAGCCTTCAGGTCTTTGGCAGTATGGACAACCAGAAACAGGAGGAGTAAGCCTGCCCCGCTAACCGCCAACACCAGCTGCAAGGTTCGGTTTTTAAAGACCGCGACCTGCTTAGCCAGTGGCGGGTTGTAGTAGGGTAGGGCGATGACCGTAACGCACATCAGCAGGAAGTTGACCAGCATGGCGGTGACCATGATATCGATGCCCAGGAAAAAATCGCCGGCCAGATGACTGCCCAGGATGCCGACACTGGCCATTACACCACTCAATAAAACTGCGATGTAGGGCGTCTTGTACTTCACGTGAATCTGGCCGACCGTCTTCGGGAAAATACCGTCTTCGGCCCAGGCGAACATCAGTCGGGAGACCGACAACAGCATGGCGGGCAAGTCATTAATCAGGGCAATGGCAGCCCCGAGGATAATGATCACCGACCAGCCCGGTGATAAAACGTAACTCAACAGGCCCGGCGCAGAAATGTCTTTCTGCAGGGCCTCTTGCGCCACAAAGGACCAGGGCACCACATTATAAACGGCGGCAGTGAATACGAAATAATACGTGCCTACTCCCAGAACCGCAATGGCGATCGCCAGCGGCAGGTTGCGTTGCGGGCGTTTGGCTTCTCCGCCCGCCTGGGCGATCGAGTCGAAGCCGATAAAACTGGAAAACAACAGGGCTGCAGCCGTTAGCAAGGTGCTGAAGCTGAACTCGCTGACGGCTTCCGGAACTTGCCGGCCCTCGCGTTCCAGCAGTTGCTCGGCGAAGGTCTCTACAGGGAAGTAAAAGCCCGCAAAAATGACGATCACCCCCATGCCGAACATCATCACCATCAGCGGAATCAGCGTTCGTTCGTAGAAACGCAGGCCGATGACGTTGATGCCCACAAACAGCCACAGCAAGACCAGCGACAAGGTCACCCGGACAGTACCGATCTCCAGCCACTCCGCCGTAGCCGCCCAATCGAGGGCCACGGCTACGTCCCGAACAAAGGGGATGATGACGTAGGAAATCACCCCAATGGCGATTGACAGACCAAACCACTGCGAGAAGCTCGCCACAAACCCGAGGTAGGGATGGAGGCCCCGGCTGGCGTACACGTAGCTCCCGCCCGCCCTCGGCATCGCCGAGGCCAGGATGGCGTAGGCCGCTGCCGCCAATAGCGCGGGAATGGCGGCCAGTACGAAAGCCGGCAGCACGTACGGCCCGATGCCCGGCACGCTGCGCTGAATCATGAAGGGGACGATGTACACCGAAGCTCCGAGCATGGAGCAAATGCCGGTAGCGGCCAGGCCCAGTAGGCCCAACTGACGGCTGAGGGTGCGGGTCTGTCCCTTTGAAGCAGGTTCATTCATTATGAAGTGGGTGGCTGGTGGAGGGGGTGAATATACGGGATCGGCTTACAGTTGTTTCGTCGTTGTATGATCTTGCGGATATTCAGGCTGTCAAAAATCATGTGCCTAACGAAATACACAACCGGTTAGTAATAGTCACTTAGTGGATGAGTTCGGACGCCCGCAGGTCAACCAACCCCTCCTCCGCTCCACTTCAGGGTTTGGCCGACGCTGCGGGGTCCTGGGACTCGCTCAGGACCCCGTGGCGTCCCGTGCACTGAAGCTGCGTAGCAGTGAGCGGGCTAAGGGCCCCGCGGGCGTCCGGGCCGAAAAGCTTCAATTTGTGCAATTTATTATGCAAACTCAAAAATATCGTAATAACGCACTGAGGGATAATTGATTAACTTCGAATCAACAACCGTTTTTACAAATCCGTTCTTAACCTGATCATCCATAATGAAATCGATTCAACTCAGCCTCCTCTCTCTACTCCTCTGCCAGCTTTTCATTTTTAACGTAAGCTATGCGCAAGGAACGGCCAATAAAGTAGATCAACTGGTCAACGAAGCCATCGAAAAATTCAATGTTGCAGGAATAGCTGTGGCCATTGTTAAGGATGGAGAAGTGATCCACAACAAAGGCTATGGCGTGACCTCTTCAAAAACCAAGGAGAAAGTAAATGAAAATACCCGATTTGCGATCGCGTCTAACAGTAAAGCGTTTACCTCCGCGGCCCTGGCCATTTTGATAGACGAAGGGAAATTGAACTGGACAGATAAAGTAGTTGATCACGTCCCCGAGTTCAAAATGTATGACGACTACGTAACCGCCAATTTTACTATCCTCGACCTGCTTACGCATCGAAGTGGACTAGGATTAGGCGCTGGCGATTTGATGTTTTTTCCAGACGGTAGTGATTTTACGATTGACGATCTTTTAAGCAGCTTTCAATACCAGAAAAAGGTGTCTGATTTCAGAACTAAGTTCGACTATGATAACCTGCTCTACGTCGTAGCTGGTGAAGTTGTCGCAAGAATAAGTGGAATGAGTTGGAGCAAGTTCGTCGAGTCCAACATCATGAAACCCATTGGAATGGATGGATCCGCCGGAACTTACCAGAGATTAACCGACAAAAGGAATGTGGCGATGCCTCATTCGACGGTGGATGGTCAACTCCATCCATTAGAAACTTTTGATATGGGAATGGGCGCTGCAGCTGGCGGAATTTATGCCAGTGTCAATGATTTGACCAAATGGATGTTACTCCACTTGAACGAGGGACAGCATGGAGAAACTACCGTTTTCTCTAAAAGAAATTATCGGGAAATGTGGACACCTCACACCAATTTATGGTTCAATCCGAAAGCTGACCCGCCCTACAAAACACATTTTAGTGCCTACGGATTGGGTTGGTTTATTCGCGATCTAAATGGTTACGTTATTTATGACCATACTGGTGGCTTGCCGGGTATGCTTTCTAAAACGACCATCATACCCGAATTAAACTTAGGCATTATTGTCTTAACCAATACCGATCCAGGAGGAGGTCCTGCTTTTTCTGCGATTTCCAATGCCATTATTGATCAATACCTGGAGTTGGAAGATTTTGGATGGGTAGATAAATATGCAGCGCGATTAAAAGCTAATCTTGAAAGTGGCGACGAGGTAGTCGATAAAGTTTGGGAAACGGTCAGGTCCGCAAATGACGACCACCTCAAAGCAGATGACTTCACCGGGATATACGAGGATAAATGGTTTGGGAAAGTAGAAGTGTTTTTAAAGGACAAGCAACTTTGGATAAAATGTCATCGCTCTCCCAAGCTTAACGGCCCCTTGTCTTTTTATAATGCCAATACCTTTGTGGTCAAATGGGCGTACCAGGATATGAATGCTGATGCCTTTGCGATGTTTACCCTGGATGAAAAAGGAAAGGCACAAAGCATTAAAATGAAAGGGATTTCTCCCAACATTGATTTTAGTTTTGATTTTCAGGATTTGAATTTGGAACGAGTCGTGAAGGAATAATGCTTAATTGAATCAGGTACCACCCGAGTCATCTCTCCTTGTTTCAAAGCAACAGGAATAATCCCCATCGAATTTAAATAACGGTCATTTCGGGTTGGGCTCCTTACGGTGCAAAGTCCCTTGCTCAAACCCATAACAAAGCTTCACCAGGGTAGGCTCCGAAAACATCCGCCCCAAAAACTGAATACCTGCGGGCAAATCCCCGGTGGTATACCCCATCGGCACGCTGAAACCGGGCTGCCCCGTATGCGGACAAATAATCTGGCTATTATCCCCCAGGTACTGCACTTCGAAGGAGTCGATCAGCGCGGGCGGGTGGTTCCAACTCGGGTAAACGATAGCGTCGAGCTCTAGCGAGTCCATGGTGCGTTCAATGGCGTCGCGGAAGGCGATGCGGCGGGCATCAGTGTAAGTATCACCGCAGGGCTCGGGCAAGTCGCCGTAGCGGCCCTCCTTAGTGAGGGAAAACGTGACGTTGCGGCGGGCGTAGTCGTTGTTGGAGCCGATGCGGACTATGTCTTCGAGGGTGGCGATGCTGTCGTTTTTGACGTAGGTGGCCAGGAAATCTTCCAGGTCGGCGCGGAAGGTTTCGCACCACTGGCTTTTGCGTAGTTCGGCGAAGTTGGGGACCACGACGGGATCGACCACCGTTGCGCCAAGACGCTCCATATCCGCCAGCGCCTGGTTGAAGAGGGCGGAGATTTCGGGGTGGACGTCGGCTTCGCTCAGCTCGCGGAGTACGCCAATGCGGGCACCCTTAAGTCCATCCAGGTCAAGGGATCCGGTGTAGTCAATGTTGGCATGGTCAGCGCCGCGTTGGGTGATCGGGTCGGCGGGGTCGTAGCCGGTCATGGCCTGCATCATGCGGGTGGCGTCCGCTACGGTGCGGCACATCGGCCCCACCACATCGTTGCGCAGGTACAGCGGTACGATGCCCTCGCGGCTGATCAGGCCGAGCGTGGTGCGGAAACCGACCAGAGCGTTGTGCGACGACGGGCCGCGGATGGAATTACCCGTATCCGTACCGAGGCCGATGGTGGCGAGGTTGCTGGCAATGGCGGCGGCGGTGCCGCCGCTTGATCCCGCCGGTACGTACGCCAGGTTGTAGGGGTTGCGCGTGGTACCGAAGGTGGAACTCTCGGTGTGCATCGCGCTGAAGGCCCACTCGGCCATGTTGGTTTTGGCGATGATGATGGCCCCGGCTTCGCGCAGTCTTTTAATGATGAAGGCGTCGTCCTCTGCCACGAAATCCTTCAGCGCCAGCGCGCCGGCGGTAGTGGGCAGGCCGGCGGTGTTGATGTTATCCTTCACCAGCAAAGGGATGCCGTGCAGTGGGCGGAGCTTGCCCGTAGCGACGAATTCTTCGTCGAGCCTGCGGGCGTCGGCCAACGCCTCGGGATTGCGGTAGGTGATGGCGTTGAGGGGGCCGTTGAGGCTGTCCATCCGGGCGAGGTACGCGGTTGCCAGGTCTTCGGCGGTGTATTCACCGGCTTCGTAGGCGGCGTGGATGGCGGCGATGGTTAACTCGGGGAGGAGGGGCATTTGTTTTTGGTCGGGGGCGGGGTTTCCGCAGGCGTAGAGCAAGGTCAGGAAGAAAGCTGCAAGGAAGTACTTCATAGGGCCCCAAATTAGGCATTGTAGGGGACTGTGCCCTGCTCTTTTACCCTTCACTGCATCCTGCGTTCGCGCCGGAAAATGACCAGGCAGTTTTGGCGGGGTCGCAGGATGCAGTGGGTGCATTGCAAAAAGCAGGGAATAAACCTGCGGCCAGGGAACTTTCTGAGGTGCAGGCCTTGTAGCCTGCATTGTTTTCGTTCGGGCTACAAGTCCTTAATCTCTGGCATAAAAAACGCCCGCTACCGAACCGGCAGCGAGCGCATCTAAAAGGGATATTCGTAAATGGGATTATAAAAGTTGATCGCAATAAATTTTAAAGCGTGAAGGTGACACCAGCGCCAAAATTCACGCCCTTGAAGCCAGTCTGCGCAGCAACAACGGGTACGTTATAAGGCTGGGTCAGGCTCTGCTCAAAGCGGCCTTCAATGAAGGCACTGAAGCCTTGGGCAAGGTTAGCCTTAACCCCCAGGCCGCCGATGGCGGCCGCGTGGAAACGCTCGTAGTTGATGGCGTCCAGATCAATATCGGTCGTCATCAGGTTGAATTCGATGATGGCCGTGGCGGTGGTGCGGATATTGCCACTGGTGGCGTAACCAAGGCTGCCACCAGCAAAGGCGTAGGGCTTGATCATGCCTTCCGTTGGCAAAGTTGCCTGGAAGAGCAGCGGTACGTCGACGTAGGTGAAGCGGGTTTTAGCCTGAGCACCTATGGGGAGGTTGATGCCAAATACACGCTGATCGCCCGTAACGGCAAGGGTCGTACCCCGGCGGTTCAGTTCTAATCCGGGGCGAAAGCTGATGATTTCACCGAAGGAAATATCCGCAAAAACGCCAAAGGAAAGGGCAGAAGAATTGTCAAACTGATCGGCAATCGCATCCAGTTCCTTGTCGGTACGAATATTAGAGCTGCCATAACCGCCACGGAAACCGATGGAAGTCTGAGCAATTGCAAAGGTGCTGATAAGTGCCACGATTAGGGCGGTGAGAAGGGTACGCATGGTGTGCTAAATTTTGTTTATTCGGGAGCTATAACGCTCAAATCTATGGATGTTGCGGTATGGAATCGTTAAGACTGGTTAAGGGTTGTTAAGGCTTTTTTGCAAGTGTTTGGTCTACGAAAGGAGAAAGGCAGGTTGTGTATCTAAATGCTTGAGCGGACAGAATTTCTGGCGGTAGCAAAGCAGGTAACTGGAATAAAAAATATTTTCGATCAGCGCATCTTTTTTGAGGAAATCCGCAGCTTTTGCGGGCCCGGCTTCTTGAAAAACCTTTCCCCGTACCTGCGAGAGCGTGAGTTACTGAGTTGGTGCGTCACTAAGTGGTTACCGCAAGTGCCGTTCGCGGCGCTGCGCTTGCTCACCCAGGGCGAACAAGCGTAGCGAAGTGAGTGGTCGCTGCGGCAGCCACACTCCCTAACTCACACCTTCTGTAACTCACTAAGTGGTCGCTGCGGCAGCCACTCAGCAACTCACTCATTCTATAACTCGCTGACTCACTTCCTAAACCGCCCCCCATTTCCTATCTTGCTTCCCAATCCTCGATCTGCATGCCAAAATTACTTTTTGCACTTCTGCTGCTGTCCGGCTGCCTAACCGCTCAGTCACTTGACACCATTACGCTGCCCGGGACGGACATTGCATTCACCCTTGCCCAACTCCCCGGCGGCACTTTTGCCATGGGAGAGGAAGGGAAGGCCGTCACGGTAGCCCCCTTCGCCATCGGCACCCACGAGGTTACCTTCGATGCCTATCGGCTGTTTGCCCGGCGAGACAACGACAACTCAACAGCGGCCACGCCTGATTATGACGTCGACGCCGTCAGCCGGCCCAGCCCGCCTTACCTGGATTTTACCTACGGTATGGGAACCCGTGGCGGCTTCCCCCAAGTCAACATCACCCAGCAGGCAGCCCTGCGCTACTGCGAATGGCTCTATCAGAAAACCGGCCGGTTTTACCGCCTGCCCACCGAAGCGGAATGGGAATACGCCTGCCTGGCCACCCTCGAGGACCCCACCCCTGAAGACATTGCAGACTACGCCTGGCTGTTCGAGAACAGTGAAGAAGTATTCCACAAAACCGGCCTGAAAAAACCCAACGCCTGGGGACTCTACGATATGCTCGGCAACGTTAGCGAATGGACGTTGGACCATTACGTAGCCGACTACACCGACCAAATCGGCGACGCACCAACCGACCCCTGGATCGAACCCACCCGCAAGCACTCCCGGACCGTTCGCGGCGGATCCTTCGATACGGACCAGGCCGATGCCGGCTGTCGCGTCCGGGAAAAGTCGCAAGCCAAATGGCAGGCGCGTGACCCTCAGATACCAAAATCTAAGTGGTGGAACGTAGACAGCTCCTTTCTGGGCTTCCGCATCGTCTCTCCACAAGAGCAACCCACCAAAGCACAAATCACCGAATTTTTCACCAAAGCAATCATCGATTAATGAACCAGTGATCCCGGAGGGATCAAATCGTTTTAACCCCGGCCGGAGCAGGTCGACGAAGTCGGCCGCGTAGTCCGGGGCTCATCCCCAGGCGAAGCCCGGGCCCCATCCCAGGCGTAGTCTAGGGAGTGTACCCTCAGGCGTAGTCCAGGGCTCATCCCCCCGGCGTAGTCTAGGGAGTCTACCCCCAGGCGTAGTCCAGGGCTCATCCCCCCNAGGGAGTGTACCCTCAGGCGTAGTCCAGGGCTCATCCCCCCGGCGTAGTCTAGGGAGTCTACCCCCAGGCGTAGTCCAGGGCTCATCCCCCCTGCGTAGTCTAGGGAGTGTACCCCCAGGCGTAGTCCAGGGCTCATCCCCCGGCGTAGTCCAGGGAGTGTACCCTCAGGCGTAGTCCAGGGCTCATCCCCC
>NZ_KB890447.1:18969-220500 GCF_000373105.1 Neolewinella persica DSM 23188
GGGCTCATCCCCCAGGCGTAGTCTAGGGAGTGTACCCCGAGGCGTAGTCCAGGGCTCATCCCCCAGGCGTAGTCCAGGGAGTGTACCCTCAGGCGTAGTCCAGGGCTCATCCCCCAGGCGTAGTCCAGGGAGTGTACCCCGAGGCGTAGTCCAGGGCTCATCCCTCGGCGTAGTCCAGGGAGTGTAACCCAGACACAGCACAGGATTCATTTAGCCCAGGCGCAGCCCGGGCCCATCACCCACCAGGCAAAGCCTGGCTTACCTAACATACCACCCATCATGCCACACACTTCTCGTCGTAACTTCCTGAAAAAAACCACCGCACTCGCCGGTGGCCTCGCCTTCTCCACCCAGCTGGCCGCTAAAGCCCACAGCTCCGTCGATGACGTCATCCGCATCGGCCTAATTGGCTGCGGCGGACGCGGAACCGGAGCCGCTACCCAGGCCCTGAGCACCGAACAGAACGTTCGCCTCGTCGCCATGTGCGATGCCTTCCGCGATCGCCTCGACGCCAGCCACAAAAACATCGCCGGGCAGCTGGCCGACAATGACCTGGACGCCGGCCGTCTCAGCGTGTCCGAAGACCATAAATTCGTCGGCTTCGACGGCTACAAGAAAGTGCTGGAGCTTTGTGACGTGGTGGTCATCGCCACACCTCCCGGCTTCCGCCCCATCCACTTCGAGGCGGCGGTCAATGCCGGCAAGCACGTCTTCATGGAAAAACCGCTGGCGGTTGATGCCCCCGGCGTGCGCCGCGTGCTGAAAGCGGCCAAGGCAGCGAAAGAAAAGCAACTCAACGTCGTGGTCGGCCTGCAGCGTCATTACGAAAAACTGTACACTGACGGGTGGGTCGAGATGATGCAAAACGGTGCCATCGGAGACATCACCACCAGCTACGTGTACTGGAACAGCGGCGGCGTTTGGGTACGGCCGCGCGAAGCCGGGCAAACGGAAATGGAATACCAGATGCGCAACTGGTACTACTTCAACTGGCTCTGCGGTGACCACATTAACGAACAGCACATCCACAACCTCGACGTAGGCAACTGGGTGAAGCAGGCTTACCCGGTCAAAGCCGCCGGCTTCGGCGGCAGGCACATGCGTAACGGTAAAGAACACGGGGAGATCTTCGATCACCACGCCGTAGAATACACCTACGCTGACGGCAGCCGGATGATCAGCCAGTGTAAGCACTGGAAAGGAACCTCCCGCAAAGTGACGGAGATCTTTCAGGGCACCAATGGCTCCGCGCCAGCCCCCGGAAAACTGATGACGAAGAGCGGCTATGCCCTGCTCGACCATAATGCCCGTAAGGATCCCAATCCCTACCAAACGGAACACGATGTGCTCTTCGCCGCCATCGCCAAAGGGGAGTACAAATTTGCCGATGCCGATAACGGAGCCAAGAGTACCATGACTGCCATCCTTGGCCGCATGGCTACCTACAGCGGGCAGGACGTGAACTGGGACGATGCGCTGGCTTCAAACCTCGACCTTTCTCCCGCGAAGTACGATTTCAAGGCTGATCCTAAAGTGATGCCGATGGCTGACGGGTTTTATCCGGTGCCGGTGCCCGGGGAGACTGAGGTGTGGTAGCCGGACCTCGAAGCGTCGCGCAGCGACCTTTGAGCGTCCTGGCGCAGCGCTCTTTGAGCACCCTGGCACAGCAACCAATGAACAGTCTGATTCTATTCCTCTTATTCCTCCCCGGTTTCCTTGCTGCTCAGCCACGCCACGTGTACACCCACCCCGCCATGGGCACCGACTTCCGCATCACCATCTCGGCGGTCGATACCCATGGTCTGGCGGCGGCGGTCAGGCAGGCCTTCAAGCGCATCGATGCCCTGGAGCAAAGCATGTCCGACTATCGTGCCGACAGTGAATTGAACCAGCTTAGTGGCAGCACCAAGTGGCAGTCGGTCTCGACCGGTTTGTATGAGGTCTTGCGCTTCAGTCGGCAACTTGCCAAACAGAGTAGCGGCGCTTTTGACCCTACGGTAGGTCCGCTCACCAAACTGTGGCGCCGGGCGTTTCGCCAGCAGCAGTTTCCGGACCGGGAAGACATTTTGGCGGCGCGGGCGCGGGTGCAATGGAAGGATTTAAAAATTAGCAAACGAAGACAGAAGGTCCGCCTCCGGCGGCCGGATATGCAACTCGACCTGGGCGGCGTAGCCAAGGGGTATGCGCTGGATGTGGTCGGTGCCCTGCTACGAGAGGCAGGATTCTCCGCCTTCCTGGTGGATGGGGGAGGGGACTTGCTGCTAGGGGAGGCACCGGTCGGCGAAGCGGGGTGGACCGTCCAGGTTGAAGGAACGACAGGCCTTCCCGTCAAACGGCGCAACATCGCCATCGTAACTTCGGGCGATACCTATAAATTCCTGGATTATGAAGGCGTACGCTACAGCCATCTCATCGACCCGCGGACCGGCTTGGGTACAACGAACGAAAGGCAGGTGACCGTTGCCGGGGCGGTGGCTATGGTCGCGGATGGATTGGCTTCAGCCTTATGTGTGGCTGAAGACCCATCAATGTTGTCGTACTACCCGGAATATAATGTAATGATGATGGCACGCTAGAGGGCCGGAGGTCCGTCTCTTGCAGTGAAGGGATTCATCCCCTCGGATTCGTTAAGGGCTATCAAAGGAGTAATACCCAGTCTCCAAACCCTGCCTTTTACCTCCCACTGCACCTGCGTCCGCGCCAGAAAAAAAGGATGGTAGAATCTCTAGAGTATGCCTAAAGCCGAAACACCATCCCTGCACCAAAATGTAGCGATCGGTAGCCATGCTTGCCGCTTTCCGGGGTAAGCATAGCCTTCTTTTCAACGCTCTGGTTGTAGTCTGCCTCCAGGCGGAACTGCAGCGTTTCGCCTAAATTAATGCCCATTCCCACGCCACCACTGTAGCCCAAATGGAAGCGGGGGAAAGCATAGCTCGCCATGTCCAGCTTTGAAGTCATTAACATGAAGTTCAGGCTGGTCGCGGAGCGGGAGCGAATACTGCCGGTCATGGCATAACCGGCGGTGACACCACCCCAGCCGTAAACTTCCACCTGGTCCTGAACGATGCGTGTACCAAGTTTGAGCGCAAGGGGGACCTCGACGTAGTTCATTCGGATCTGCGCCTCGTAGTCAAGCGGAACGGAGGCGCCAAGCACCTTGTCAACCGTTCCTTGCTGCAGGGTTGTTCCTCGTTGGGTTTGCTGAATACCAGTCCGAAGGCTGACATTGTAGGTGAGGTCCCGCTCCAAAACGAGGCCAAAGGTGGTGCCAGACACTGTGGTATGGGTGCCTAGATGGTCCGGTAACACATCATGCGGAGAGGATAAGGAAGAGCTTCCGGTTAGAACGCTGAAGCCAACCGTAGTTTGAGCCGTTAAGGTGGAGAGGAAAAGGGAGAGAACACCAACGAGGGCAAAAGTGAAATAACGCATGATAATAGGTTTTAAGGTGATATAAGAGATAATATAGGAGCCCGCATAAGTTATAAGCTGAGTGGCCCCCCAATGTGACTAAGACACTAAAAAAAGGAAAAACAGTAGTGAGGTGGCGTAAAAAAAATGTTAATCTTTTTAACGGCGTGAAAGTTCCGCCTGCAGGAAGGATTTTTCGACAAATACCGAACAAATCGGGTAAATATCCCCTGCTATCTACGGGGTATTCCCCGGTGATGACAGTTCCAGCCGTAAAATTTATGCCCCAACCCATAGAACAACTAAGCCCAAATATATTTACCAGAGAATGGCGAGAAAACGACTTCCAGCGAATTTTCGCTAATTATTCTCCCTCAACCCTTGACCAGCTGAAACTTAACCCCTAACTTCGCAGCGAATTTTCGCTACAACAGCTCAAATCCCACGACCATGTCTGCAATTCTGGAAGAACAAAAAGTACTTAAAGGCGGTGAGTTTCTCATTGCCAATACCGACCCATCGGCCACCTTTACCCCCGAAGACTTCGATGAAGATCAGCAGATGGTGAAGCAGATGGTGCAGGACTTCATCGATCAGAACATCGTTCCTAATCTCGATAAGATTGAGAAGCAGGAAGACATGATCGCCGTTAAACTGCTTGACCAGATGGCGGAGCTGGGTTTGCTCGGCACCCATATGCCTGAAGCGTTCGGTGGTATGGAAATGGATACCAATACAAACACCCTGATCTGTGACGTGCTGGGTGGTAGCTCCGGTTCCTTTACCGTTTCTTTTGCCGCGCATACCGGCATCGGTATGTTGCCGATCCTTTACTACGGTACTGAAAAGCAGAAGGAAGACTGGTTGCCCCGCCTGATTACTGGTGAGCTAAAGGCAGCCTACTGTCTTACCGAGCCAGGCTCTGGCTCCGACGCTATCGGAGCGAAGACGACGGCCATGCCTGACGGCGACGAATGGGTACTCAATGGCCAGAAGATGTGGATCTCTAACGCCGGCTTCGCCGACGTATTCATCGTCTTCGCTCAGGCCCACGGAGACAAATTCACCGGCTTCATCGTTCCCCGTAACCTGAAAGGTCTCACGCTCGGAGCGGAGGAAGACAAACTCGGCATCAAGGGCAGTTCCACCCGCCAGGTATTTTTTGAGAATGTCCGTATCCCCGCCGAAAACTATCTGGGAGAAGTCGGTAAGGGCCACCTGATCGCCTTCAACGTTCTTAACGTTGGTCGTTTTAAGCTACACGCGCTCAGCATTGGCGGTAGCCGCCGGGCCCTGACCATCGGTATCAACTACGCCAACGAACGCATTCAATTTGGCCAGGCCATCGCCAATTTCGGTGCCATCAAATACAAGATCGCCGAAAGTGCCATCCAGATATTTACGGGGGAGAGCTCGCTCTACCGCGTCAGTCAGCAAATTCAGGATATGAATACGGCCCTGAAGGCCGACGGTAAAACCTACGCCGAAGCCAAGCGCCTCAGCGCTGAGGAATACGCTATCGAATGTGCCCTGCTTAAGTTCATCGGCTCCGAGCTGCTGGATTACACGGTCGACGAAGTCCTCCAGATTCACGGAGGTATGGGGTACAGTGAAGAAACCATGGCCCCGCGGATGTACCGCGATGCCCGCATCAACCGCATCTACGAAGGCACCAACGAAATCAACCGCCTGCTCAGCGTCGATATGCTGTTGCGCCGGGCGATGAAGGGTGCGCTCGACATCGTCGGCCCCGCCTGGAACGTCCAGAAGGAACTGGCTACGCCGGTAGACAATAGCGTCCCTGAAGGGGTTTATGGCGCAGAAATCAAGGCCGTCGGCGAATTTAAGAAGGCTATCCTGATGGTAGTCGGTGCGGCCGCTAAAGCTCAGATGGACGGAAAGCTCAACCTGAAAGAAGAGCAGGAGATCATCATGAACGTAGCCGATATGCTGGCTGACCTGCTAAACGCCGAATCAACCCTGCTCCGCCTGCAAAAACTGCGGATGACCGGCAAGGCCACCCAGCCACAGGAGGTGCTCGATGCTGTACTCAAGGTCTATGTCCATGACGCCAACGCCCGCATCGCTAAGAATGGTATTGATGCCGTCGCCGGCTTCGCCGAAGGCGAACTGCTTACGACCTTCGTGAATGGCATTCGCCGCTTCACCAGCTACCCGCCGCAGAACGTGAAGGCCTTCCGCCGTGTGGTGGCCGATCACTGCATTGCGGCCAATGAGTATGCGCTGTAATACTGTTCCCCAGTCTTCAGACTGGGCTGGACTTTTAAAAATAAAGCCCCTTCATCTGCTGATGGAGGGGCTTTTTATTGCAACCCGATCAGCGGCATCTCCGACCTGGCATCATTCCGCCCCAATCAAAAACGAAAGCATCCGCTCCTTCCCCAGCAGGTTACTGCTGCCCTTAGCCAATAAAGCCTGGCTTTCTCGTGGTAGGTAGATGGTATCCCTGACGTAGACCAGTTGCTCGAAAGGCATCTTCTCGTACAGCGTGTCGTGGACGGTTTTGGTCCGGTATTTATACGCCGTAACGGTTTGGTACAGGGTGTCGGTGGTATGTATGATCTTGGGCGCGGGCGCGGGTGCAATAATGGTTTTTTCAACGAGCTGGATGGCTGGTTCCTGAAGCAACAGGAGGCTGCTCACTCCCAGAAACAACAGCCAGCCCGCGGCAGCGAGCCACGGCAACCACCTTACTTTGCGCCTTCTGCCTTCTTTTTGCACCTGCGTCCGCGCCAAATCACTTGTTGGAGTAGCTGCCATAAATGCTGCCGCTAACGCCGGAGGCAAAGCCGTCTCTTCCGGTTCACGCATGGCCAAAACCATTTGTCGCCGTTCAGAATAATCCTCCCTGGAAACAGTGGTGCGAATGGCCTCGGGGAGGTCGTCGTAAGGGAAGTCCGCTAAATAGTCGAGGTAATCCATCAGTCGATCGTTGAGGCTTTTAAAATTTCGGCCAGCTTTTTTAAGCCGTAATGCAGCCGGCTTTTTACGGTGCCCGGAGCACAGCCGAGGGCTGTCGCAATGTCTTCGTTGGACAGCCCTTTGCAAAAGCGTAATTCCACACAGGTGCGCTGGTGGTCCGGCAATCGTTCCATCGCCAGGGCTACCCGGCGTGCTTCGACCCTGGGCGCTGCTGAAGGTCCGTCAGCAGAACGTATCTCCCGATAGGCAAGCTCTCTTCGCTGCCTCCGCTCCTCGCTGCGATAAGTGTTTTTGAGCAGGTTGGCCGCGATGGTGAACAGGAGCGAAGACAAGTCCTCAGGCCCCTGCCCAGCCTCCCGAAAGGCCTTGCTCTCCAGCAACTGCAGAAAGACTTGTTGCTTCAGGTCTTCAGCTTGTTCCCGGTTGGCACCTACTCGCGGCAGGAAGTAGGCAAACAGCCGCTTCCCATACCGAAGGTACAGGGCCTGGAAGGCACGCTGGTCGCCAGCGGCGGATTGTATTAGGAGGTGACGGTCGGTCAAAAGGGGGTGATTTGGTCTGTTGGCATGTCGGTGCTATTGGTCTATTGGGTGTTGGTCTGTTCACGAGCGCGAGCGAGCTCCCCCACCCAATAGCGCCAACAGACCAATAACGCGAATCAAGTGGTAAAATAAGTACCTATCTGATGAAACAGTCGCGCCAGCAATCGAATGCTGAATAATTCTCTCACTCAATTATTAGCTGAATCCCAAGCTAGTTGTAAAGTAAAAAACTCACTTTAGCGCTTGATTCACGTCAATAGTCTAATCTAAGTATTCCATAATTAAACGAAAACCCGTAGAAGGGTGTGGCAAGGTCCGTTCCTTCACAACGCCGATCTGCATGAGGTATGCCGGATCCATCCAGCTGCCCCCCATGGTTTTGCCTTCTTCGGCCAGCATCTCGGCCGCGTTACCACTCATATTATATAAGCCGTAGTCGTTCGGGAAATAGCTTCTGGTGGCAACCGTCAGGTACCCGCCATCATTCTCCCAGTCGCAGCCTTCGTCCGTATCTTTTCGCTCAAGGATGTCTGCCTTTTCTTTGGCGGTCAACTTTGTACTCGCTTTAATATTATCCTGCCATGCTTTAAAATTTTCCCGGGACTCCGGTGCCAGCGTATTAAAGTTCCCCAGCAGGCATCCCTTTGCGTTCCGATAGTAGGGGCCGCCCCATGGGTAGGGGTGATTGGTCCTTCCGCCCTGGGCGGCGAAGGCAAATTCAGCTTCCTGAGGAAGCCTGAAGCGGACGTTCTTACCGTCGATACGCTTAGGGTCCTGATTGTAAACCTGGGCAAGCCAGATGGCGTATAATTCAGCCGCTCTGCGGCTAACGTTGATGAGGGGGTAATTTGCGAAGGCCGGGTTACTGCCCGTCAGGTGGACGGCAACGGCCTGGAAGTTAGATTCGGCGGGAAAGGTATTCTCAATATCCGCTTCCTTAAGTGGAGAAACGGCTACGGAGTCCAGCATGTCGAATTTACGCTGACGCAACAAGTCTTCGAGGAACAGCTGGTAGTCGGCATTACTCACTTCGGCTTCCTGAAGGAAGAAGCCGCGGACGGTGATGGGATCGCTGACCTGAGTCAAGGCTTCTCCGTTTCGGAGGTACAGCGTTCCGTCAGGGATGTACGCGGTGCCTTTATAAATGTCTTTGGCCCGAAGCCCCGGATTGTTGCTGGCAAGTTGGGGCGGTGTACTGCTGCTGCTCAGGTAGGACGATACCGTTTCACTTATCCCGGCGCGCTGCGCCAGTTTTTCGAGCAATGGAAATACGCCAGGAATGTGCTGGTCGGGATGCGCTTGATTGAAGTTGTTGAGTTCCAGCAGGGCCGGCAGGTAATTCTGATTGAGCTGATCAGCCACGGCTTGTGCCGGACTATCCGTCAGGGGCAAACTTAGCGATTCCAACCGCCAGTTCTCGACATAGTTTTTGGCCAATAACCCGATATTATCCACTTCACCAGTGCTGTATTGAAATGCTAAGCCGGTCAGGTACAGCCGGTCGGCCGGTAGCTCGGGCAGATGTTGCTGACCGGTGGCGGCAAAGAAAATTGGTCGCTGCTGGGTCGTGAGTTGTTCCAGCAAGCCGGCGGCATCGTAAGGAGCCTGAGCAAATAGTTTGTCGATTCTCAATGCTGCTTTGATGTGCTTCTGGTATTCGCTGAAGTTCATTAATAACGGCAGGCTGATGACCAGTATGTCGGGGCGAACTTTATAAGTGGACTGTAGGAGCCAGGTCGGGTAGGTGTCAGAATCACCGTGGGTGATCAGGATGCCATTTGGGGCTACGGACATCAACTGGTTATAGTTGTACTCCATTACTCCGTTAGGGATAGGTTCGGCAACGTGGAGTTTACGGAGCGTTTCATCTTTTAGCGCCAAGTTATTTTCAATGGTGTAATGAGCAATTAGGGAGGTGTAGGCCTCGTGGCGATCGGGATCGGCCGCATGTGCCCGGAGGAGTTTCGGCCAGCGGGTGACGAGGTCCTGATCCGCGACAAAATTGAGGTAGTTCCACACAAAACCCTCCGGGTCCAGCGTGGGCTGTGCCTGGGCCAGAATTGCCGTCAGGTCGTAGTCTCCACTGCCGAAGCGGTTGCTGTAACGCGCCGTTTTGTAATAATGAAACCAGGCATCTTCTTCCGTACAGTTGCCCAAAGCCAACGCTTGCCATTCCTGCGCCTGCTGGTCGTAAAAGTCACCGTCGTGCCGGGCGTGCATCACGTCGACAAAAGGGGCTGGGTACACCGTTGGTTGAGGGTCAGGGTTGGCAGCGGCCGGATTGACCGAAAGTATCAGGCCGATCAGGACCAGGAACAGGTGGCGCATGAAGAGTTTTGCGGGGTATAAACCGTAGGGTGGCTACGGTTCACTTGGGGGTATTCTTTTTTTTTGCACCGTCGAGAATCAAAAAATGATGAATCAGAGAAGGTGGGAAGGAGAGAATAGCAGCCGCAGCCACCCTTTGGGCGCTCACTTAGGCGAGCCGGCGCAGTGCAGAGAGTGGAAACGGCGGTAGCTATTAACTTCGCTGCTGCCTGCGGCGGTCATTCATTCCCTCCTTCCATTATTCACTAACCGCCACTCCCACCATAGAATCAGCCGTACCGTAATAAAGGAACCATTTGTTTTGGAACCGGACCAGGCCTTCGAGAAAGGTAGTTCCCGAAGCGTACTGGCCGGTCATCTCATGGGGGAGGGATGGACAGATGAACGGCGTGTCAGTTCGTGCAAGTAGCACGGAAGGGTCTTCGCGGCTGAAAAGCGCCTGGCCGCCACAGTAGGCGCCTGGCCCCATGTCCATAGACCGCAGAGAATCCTCCGGGGAGTTACGGCCGTTGTAGATGAGTAGGATGCCTTCCGGGGTTAGCAGGGCCGGAGGCCCTGGTTCACTCAGGCTGCTGTCGAAGAAGCCTCGACGGGGCGGGATGGGATCGAAGAGTGTACCGTTGTCGTTCAATACCGGCGTCCAGTCTACCAGGTTTTCGCTATGAGCGAGGCCAACGACGGCATCTCCCCAGTACATCCAGTATTTACCGTTGAGCTTGGTGGCGACAATGCGGCCGTCGTCTTGCAGCTCTCCGACGACGGAGCCCGACTTGGACCAAACGTCATGAAATTTTCCTCGGTAGGCATCCTGGAATACGGGGCCATGTTTTGTCCAGTTGACCATGTCCGTTGAGGTAGCGCTGCAAAGTCGGGCCACTTTAGTATTCCAACCAGTGTAGAGCATGAGGTACCCACCATCGGGGGTATGGATGACCCGGGGATCTTCGATTCCACCACCTTCTTCGAACTCCCGGTTGTTGTCATCGGCCGGAAACAGGACGGGTTTTGCCCGGCGGATGAAATTCAGCCCATCCCCACTTGCTGCCAGACCGACTCTGCTGGTCCGGCCCCCCAGGTGGGCCTTTGGGTTGTCCTCAGCCCGGAAGAAGAGGTAGACGCTGTCTCCCTGAACAATGGCTCCGGGGTTGAAGACATCTGCTTTTTGCCAATTGACTATACTATCGGCCAATGGATCCAGGAAGGTATAGGAAACATCCGCGGTAAGAATCGGGTTGTTGGCCGGCTTTTCGAAACCGGTCAGGAAGGCAGGAGAAGAGGTGGCCATTTCCTGTTTTCCGGAATCGCTTCCGTTCTGGCAACCGGCCACTAATATAATCAGGACACTTGTCCACAAGGCTTGGCTAAAGGTCATGCGTTGGTAGTTTATTGAAAACGTGAGGCGGAATGGTTCTTTGGTGCTATTGGTCTGTTGGTACTTTAGCCCCAATAGACCAATAAGGGCGCGGTCGCAGGTGCAAAGGAAGACTGAACAAGAGCAAGGAGCAGACCGTGCGACGGATGCTTCAGAGGCACCCAAGGTAGGCTAAAGAATACTGGTCACTATCTTTCTCCTCAATTTATATTGCAAACTATGGATCGTCGTCAATTCCTTGCTACTGCCCCCACCCTGCTGCTTAGTCCCTCCTGCCTGCACCCGCGCGCCGCCGCCCAAATGAGCGCACGCCCGAAAGTTGCCCTGATCGGGAATGGCTGGTATGGCCGGATGGATCTCCTTCGCCTGCTTCAGGTCGCCGACGTGGAAGTAGTCGGGCTGTGTGATCCCGACCGCAAGCAGCTCGACGAAGTTTCGGCTCTCCTCCGCCTCCGTCACCCCAATCAGCGACCAAATACTTACGTTGACCACCAGGTTTTGCTGGCAAAGGAAAAGCCCGAACTCGTCCTGATTGAAAGCCCCGACCACTGGCATGCGCTGCAGGCGATTGACTGCCTGAAGGCGGGCTGCCATCTCTACCTGCAAAAGCCCATCAGCAAAGACATTCTGGAAGGGGAAGCCATTCTGGCCACCGCCAGGAAGCACCCCGGGCAGGTGGTTCAGGTAGCCCTGCAAAGGCGAAGCACTCCGCACCTGGTAGAGATGAAGAAACGGTACATCGATAGCGGATTGATCGGTGAGGTGCACCACGTCGAGATGAATTGTTACTATCATATGCGGGACCAGTCGGTACGGGAGGCCATCCCCGTTCCAGCGCATTTTGACTATAACCGGTGGACCGGCCCCGCCCCGATGCTGCCTTTCAAGGGAATCCCGCACCGCCGCTGGCGGGCCTTCCAGGAATACGGCAATGGGATTGTTGGTGATATGTGCGTTCATTACTACGACGCCGTACGCTGGCTGCTTGACCTTGGCTGGCCGGCAAAAGTGAGCAGCCAGGGTGGAGTTTTCGTTCAGACAGCTGCGGATGCAACCACCACTGATACACAAACGGCGGTATTTGAACACCCGGAACGGAAGTTGAATTGCCACTGGACCCACCGCAGCTGGGGGCAGGCTCCGGATCCCGAATGGCCATGGTCCTTTACGCTTTTCGGCGAAAACGGCAGCCTGATTGCCGATACGAAAAAGTATGAGTGGCGGCCGGCAAACGGCGACCCCGTGCGCAGAGAGGTCACCTACGAACGGGAGCAATACCCGGAAGATGTGACCGAGAAAGGCATCGAACTACACGTAGCGCCCGCAACGCGGGCACACCTCCGCAACTGGGTCGGGAGCATCAATGGAAAGGCTGAACCGGCAGCGAGCCTGGAGGACGGACATATTTCCACCGCTTCGTGCATTTTAGCTAATTTGTCGTGTTCTTTGGGGAGACCTTTATCTTATGACCCGGAGGCTAAAATTGTCAGGGATGACCCGGAGGCGACCGGGCTGTTGATGAATGATTATCGGGCGGGATGGGGGAGGCCCTGAAGTAATCTCCGGATCATTAGAAATATGGCCTTGTTGGGCAATCGTTAAAGGGGGAGAGCCGGGCAACGGAATGTTCCCGGAAAGCGTCACCTGTTTAACGATCTCTGTTAAGTTTTCATCGTTTTATAACACCTCAATTCACTATTATGAAATCCATCATCACCTTGTTTCTTATTTTGTTTACGCTAGCGCTTAGTGCCCAAAACCAAAAGGGTAACTGGTACCTCGACGGCTCAACCTCCGCGGGGTACGGCCGGAGCGTGGGTCGTAGTAGTTTTAACCTGTCCGGGTTCTCCGCTACGACTTCCCGTGCAGGGTATTTCTTTACCGATCGGCTGCTTATTGGTACCGGTGTCCGTTTCGTTAGCCTTGGAGGTCAAGGTGGTTTTCAGGGGGAGACGAATCTGCAGTTGCGTCCATTTGCCCGGTACTACTTCCTTGGGGGTGACCAGCGAAAAGTTAATTTCTTCGGGGAATTTGGCTTCGGCACCTTCAATCTGTTCAGTGGCCGGGAAGGGTTTGAAACAGATTTCAACTTGGGGGGCGGTGCCGAGATTAGCCTGCTGCCGGGTGTGTTGGGTACCTTAAATCTCCGCTACGATGCCAATGCAAGTGGCCTGAATTTTACCACCCTGGCGTTTGGTTTCAATGTGCTAACGGGCCAATTAGAAAATACTGGAGGTGCAGTCTCCCTTAGGGAAGGCACTATTACTACGCGCGGCCGCCTTGGAGCTATCTCGTACGGACGGATGAGCTCCAATGGCCTGGTAGACCAATCAACGGTTATTAACCTGATGCCCTGGATTGGTTTTTTCCTGTCGGACCGTCTGATGTTAGAAGGTGGACTGGATATCTCATATGGAAGCAGTAGTCGTGAGATCGGTGGATTCAATCAGGGGAGGACAACATTTAGCGGTGCCAGTGCCGGCGCAAACATTAATCTACGTTACTACCTGAAAAAAGAGGGAACGTTTTTCCCTTACCTGATGGCAGGTGGAGGGTTTATCTTTAATAATAACCGTTTTAGCAATGATTTTGGAGAGAGTAACGAGAGTTCACAGACGGTCCCTTTGCGTCTCGGGGCAGGTGCGTCCTATTTCCTATCTCCGAACCTGGCTCTTGATGTAGAATTTGCTTACAATCGGTCTGATCAAATAAGCCAGTTTCAGATAGCAAGCGAATTGTCGAATTCAAGAATCGGACTAGGGGTTGGCTTTAGGTTCTTCCTGCCGAAAGGTTAGGGCTAATTTTATAACTCCCGCACCATATAAACATCACACCCCCCATGCCCGGTATTGCCCATTGGCCAGCTGATGGGCACGAAGCCATTTTTCTTGTACACGGCCGCTGCATCCGTCATCGCGGTGACGGTTTCCAGGTACATTTTGGTGTAGCCCGCTGCGCGGGCACCTTCCAGGCAGGCGTCCAGGAGGAGGCGGCCACCGCCGAAGCCGCGGCCTTCTTTGAGGACGTACATTTTGCGGAGTTCGCAGGTGTCGGGGTCACCACCGGCTAAGGGCGCGAAACCCGCGCCGCCAAGCACTACTGTGCCCCTAAAACCTTCCCCCGCACCTGCGGGCCCGCCTACTGAATGCTCGATCACGAAAAAGCCGGACCGGTCACCTGCGTAGGCCGTTGCCATATCCTCCACTTCCGGGTCGTTGATGGAAAAACCTTCACCTACGCAGCTGAATTCGGGCATGACGGTGCGGATAACGTGGGCAATGGCGGCGTTGTCGGCGGGGGCGATGGGGCGGAGGGTTAGCATGAAGGTTGGTTTTCAAAAGGTACTTACGTAGAAGTACGAGGTACTGCAAATTTCAAAGTGCTTTTAATAATGGAGCAACCCGTACTTCTACGTAAGTACATAAGCTCCCCTAAAACTCCTCCGCCAACTGATAAATAGCCGGCAACTGCCGCCCCAATCCATCATAATCCAGCCCATACCCCACCACAAATTTGGGTGGAATAACAAAACCAATCAGGTCAATCTTTACCGGTACCCGCTGCGATTCGGGCTTGTGTAGCAGCGTTATCAGAGTGATGGACTTAGGGTTGAGCACTTCCAATTCCGGCAAGAAGGCCTGCATCGTCAGGCCACTGTCAACAATGTCTTCAATAAGTACCACATCTTTTCCGGTAACGTGAATGGGGTCGGGAGCCAGGTGCATGCGCACTTTTCCTTCAGTTTCCGTACCGTGGTAACTACTGGTCCGCACAAAACTGATCTGCCCGTTAAGCCGGGAGGCGCGGATCAGGTCCGCCGCAAAAATGAACGCACCGCGGAGCATGATGAGGAAACTCGGCTCACCATTCCCCAGCCGAAAGGCAAGTTCCTGGCCGAGTTCTTTTACGCGTAGGCTAATGTCCTCCTCCGTAAGAAACGGCGTAAAAGAACGTTCGTGCAGCCGAATGCGGTCGGGGCTATTAGAGACCATGCTTATCGATTAAGTAAAGAAGCGAAGTTATGGAAGCGGCGCCCAGTTCGAGCTCTCTTTTGTTGACATTTTCAAAAACGTCGTTCGCCGTATGGTGAAAGTCGAAGTAGCGCTGGGAATCCGGCTTGAAGCCGAGGAGGAGCCCGCCCTGAGATTTCAGGCCGCTGATGTCGGCTCCTGAACCACCACTCTCGAAATGGAGGCCGTAAGGTTCGAGCAGCGGTAGCCAGTCGTTGATGGTGCGGTAGTAATCGGTGAAGACCGCATCTTCGGCCTGGGCGCTGAAGCCCCGTGGTGTAAAGCCACCGCTGTCGCTTTCCAGCGCCGCCAGGTGGTATTCGTTGTTCGCGTTGCTGGCGTCCCAGTAAGCGCGGCCACCGGCCAGGCCATTCTCTTCGTTCATGAACAAAACACAGCGAAAGGTACGCTTGGGGCGGTAGCCGATCTTTTGCCAAAGGGGGAGTACCTGCAGGGCGTGTACGCAGCCGGCACCGTCGTCGTGGGCGCCTTCGCCTACGTCCCAACTGTCAAGGTGTCCGCCCACCAGGATGATCTCGTCGGGGTGGGTAGTGCCGCGTAATTCACCAATGACATTATAGCTTGGGACCGGAGGTAAAATGCGGCCGTTGGACCGAAGATGCACCTCGACCGTTCCCTGTCGCAGTAACCGGCTGATTTTTTCGGCGTCGTTGGTACTAACGGAAAGGGCCGGGATTTTCTCCACATCATCGACCAGGGCTACGGCCCCGGTATGCGGTACATCGTCAAGCCCGGTGGTCATACTGCGTACAAGTACGGCTTTTGCGCCAAACCTGGCGGCTACTACGAGGCCCATACCCCGCTGGTCCACCGCGCCGCCGTAGGCGCGGAAGGTTTGTAGTTGGGTTGGGTCCATTGGGCGGTTGAAGAAAACAATTTTGCCGGCAACCCCGGCAGCGCCCATGTCCTCTACTTCTTTGAGGCTGAACACCTCCACCAACTCACCGGTAACGCCGTTAGGGCCGGTACCAATGGTGTTGCCCAAAGAAATAACCCGTAATTCCTCAGTACCAATTACCCCATTGTTAATGATCCGGCCGGTGGCCGGAGCGCCACGATCCCAGCGGGGAACGGTACAGGCTTGTAAGTAAACGGTGTCAAATCCCAATGTGTCCATCAGTCGGCGCATACTGTGAACGGCCGCTTCGGCGCCAGGGCTTCCCGCCAGCCGGGGGCCGATTTCTTTCGTGAGGTGCCGCAGCCAATCGTGACACTCCCCCTCGGTCAGGGCCTTATCGTAGATGCTTTTAATGGTGAAAGCATCACTTTGTTGTGCAAACATGCAGCTGGCACTAAGAAAAACTAAGAGGCAGAATGTCACTTTTTTTACGACGTTAGAAGCCCCCGGCGTAGTCGTTTGGAAAAGTGTAGCTGGACGGTGGTAAATATTCTTCATCTTGAATTCAAAATTTATTGTAATGATGGGTAGTGGTTCCAAAACAAAATTTTGCTATACGCCTTTCGGGCTGACAATTAACTAAGTATGCAGTGTTGGAGATTTTACGATTTTTAGTCTTTTCCGCTTAATATTCCAATTTTTTACGGATTGACAGTGAAATATTCTACAACGCAAACAAAGGCGTAAATAAAATTCTGCCAAACTTTACGGGCATTTGTTATGAACTTATGTACAATAAGGACTTATCTTTGAATTAACGGTAAGGGCAACAGCCCGTTGTTCCTTACTTTTTAATTTGGTTTTATTTGGTTAGGGCTGAGGTGGTGCTGTGGTGGCACTGCCTCTTTTTTTGCCTTAGGCAAAAAAGTTGCAGGTTGCAGGTTGCAAAGTTGCAGGGGGGGGCAAAGTTGCAAGTTGGTCACCAACGAACTTCGATCAGGGCGTTCACGTCGTCTCCAAAGCGATTTTGTTGCTTGGTGGTGACGCTGTATCCTCTAACGGGTTCATAGACCAGGTAATGGATTCCGTCAGAGAGTACCGTGCCGGTTTTTCGGTCAATTTCGATTTTGGTCGTGGCCCCCACGTCTTCCTCTATCATCAACCTTCGTACGATGAGGCTGCTGTCCAGTGCCGTGTAAGTGGTGATGAGGTGACTGCCCGAGAGCGCTTGCTGGTCCGTGGCGTACTTCTCCAACCATGCCGGCCGGTTGATGTCGGCTTCACGGAACAACCGCAGGTCATTACTGAAATTTACGTCGTCGAGCTGTTTCGTTTCCGTAACACCGTTTAGGGTGATCGTTTTTTCAACCTTCATTCCTGCTGTTTGCAGGCGCTCCGCTTCCTGGGAGATGTAACCGTTTAAGTCAAAAAACGGAGCGGTATCAATGGTGCCGGAGGGACCTTCCGGTGCGCAGGCCGTCAGGCACAGCCAAATGGTCAATAATGAAAGAAGTCTTTCCATATCGGGTAAAGGTTTCGGCAGTAGGTAGGGTTTTTAAACGGACTGCTTTTTTTCGCTGTGCGGAGTCGTCAGGTAGTCAAATAGTAGCTACCGCTGTTTCTACTCACTTCGCTGTGCTTGTTCGCCCAAGGTGAGTAAGCGAAGCGTTGCGAACGGTACCTATGGTCGCTACTATCTTACTACTTGACGCGCTGACTATGTGACTCTTAAGGGCGCGGCCGCAGGTGCAAAATAAAGAGATAAAGGAGCAAAGGGAGAAAGAACATCGGATAAAGCGCTCTGGCTAACCGATGATATAAATCAAATTCTCCAAACCTTGCTCAAGAATCACTAACTTAATTCCTTCCTAGCACTGGTTGTAAATATTATCATCATCGATACTTCAATTACCCACATCCGCCCTCGGTTCAAATTTAGTGTTCCCGGCCCTTCGGACCATGTGCTGGAGCGCATCAACCAACTACTGGCGGGGACCCCGCCGCACATTACGGGAACGACCGTTGGGCATCACGTCATTCTCGATATCGTCGGGGAGGAGGTGCACTACTGGTCGCCCCAGCTAAATTTTCGAATAGAGGAAGATGAAGACATGCCCGGTCGAGCCATCATTGCGGGCCTTATCGGTCCCCGGCCAGCTGTTTGGACCCTCTTCATGTTTGTCTACTTCTCGATCGGAGTTAGTGGTTTTTTTCTCACTTCTTACGGTATTTCCAGGTACATGGTCGGAGATAGCTCACTGGCAATATATGGGCTGCCGCTGGCAGCCGTGATCATGCTGACCGCTTACCAGGCAGGCAAATTTGGAGAACGCCTTGGTGCAGAACAAGTGGAAATGCTCAAGCATTTTGTGAAAGATGCGGTGGGGGTCGATCGGATTGAGATGGATTAGCGTTTAAAGTCAGATAGTCAGATAGTCAAATATTGGCTACCCCAAGTCCGCTCCACTGGCTCACCTTGTGCGAACGAGCGTAGCGAAGTAAGTGGAAAAAGCGGCAGCTACTATTTGACTATCGGCTATCTGACTATCGACTTTTTACTCCGTATAAGCCTCAATAGGCGGACAGGTACAAACAAAATTCCGGTCACCATACCCATCATCCACCCGGCCAACGGATGGCCAGAATTTCAAACCAGTGTGTAGGTAAGGTAGGGGATAAGCAGCTTGCTCGCGACTGTAAACATGGTGCCATTCATTGGCGGTGATCTCTGCAATGGTATGGGGTGCATTAACCAGGACGTTGTCTTCCGCATCAGCATCTCCGCGAGCAATGGCGTCGGCCTCGGCCCGAATGGAGATCAGGGCATCGCAAAAACGATCGAGCTCCTCTTTGCCTTCAGACTCGGTAGGCTCGATCATCACCGTGCCGGCCACCGGCCAGCTCAGCGTCGGCGCGTGGAAACCGTAGTCGATCAGGCGCTTGGCGAGATCGCCGGCACTCATCACCGATTTAAACGGTCGGAGATCAATGATCAGTTCGTGGGCAGCCCGGCCGTTTTTGCCGGAAAACAGTACGTCGTAATGATCGCCGATTCGCTCCTTGATGTAGTTCGCGTTCAGGATCGCGTATTCGCTGGAGGCTTTCAGGCCTTTTGCACCCAGCATCTTGATGTACGCATAGCTGATAAGCAGGATGCTGGCCGATCCCCATGGAGCTGCCGCAACCGCCTGGGTTGCTTTGATGCCGCCGGTCTCCTGCAGCGGGTGGCCGGGCAAGTAGGGCGCCAGTTTTTCGTTACAGCAGATTGGCCCCATGCCCGGTCCGCCTCCGCCATGCGGAATGGCAAAGGTCTTGTGCAGGTTGAGGTGGCATACGTCGGCACCAATCTTACCCGGGCTGGTGAGGCCTACCTGCGCGTTCATGTTGGCACCGTCCATATATACCATGCCGCCGGCTTCGTGAATCAGGTCACAGATTTCCACCACACCGGTTTCAAACACGCCGTAGGTGCTCGGGTAAGTGATCATCAGGCTCGACAGGTTCTCCTGGTTAGCGGCTACTTTTTCTTTCAGGTCTTCGATGTCGATGTTACCGGCGTCGTCAGATTTTACGACCACAACCTTCATTCCGGCCATCACCGCGCTGGCGGGGTTGGTACCGTGGGCCGACTCGGGAATAATGGCTACGTTGCGGTGGAAATCACCCCGGTCATGGTGGTAAGCACGGATAACGAGCAGGCCGGCGTATTCGCCACTGGCTCCGCTGTTAGGCTGCAGGCTGCAGGCCGTAAAGCCACAGATTTCGGCCAGGTCTTTTTCCAGTTCGGTGAAAATTCGCTTGTAGCCCTGAGCCTGTTCGATGGGAACAAAAGGATGGATGTCGGCAAACTCCGGCCAGCTGACGGGAATCAACTGCGTCGCAGCATTCAGCTTCATCGTACAGCTACCCAGTGGGATCATGCTGTGCACGAGGCTCAGGTCTTTGTTTTCGAGGCGCTTGAGGTAGCGCATCATTTTGGTCTCGGTACGGTGATCTTTGAAGTTGGGGTGGGTCAGGAAATCACTGGTCCGTTTCAGCGCAGCAGGAATGTGGTCGGTGATTCCGGTGACGCCACCGTCGGGTAGCAGTTCTGCACCCTCGTAGTCCAGGTCTACGGCGAAGATTCGACAAACTGCCCGCAAGTCAGTGGTTGCTACAGACTCATCGAAGCTCAGGCGGATACCGCCTTCTTTGGGATAGAAAAAGTTGTAGCCTTCGGTTTCCGCCCGGAGGCGGATTTTGGCAATTTTTTCCGGGCTGGCGGCCACGTGTAAGGTATCAAAGAAAGCATCGCCCGCCAGCGTGAATCCGGCTTTTTTTAGTGCGCCTGCCAGGATGACGGTGAAGTGGTGCGTCCGCTTAGCGATGGCGATGAGGCCTTCGGCACCGTGATAAGCGGCGTAGAAACCGGCCATATTTGCCAGTAGGGCCTGGGCTGTACAAATGTTGGAGGTCGCCTTCTCACGACGAATGTGCTGCTCTCTGGTTTGCAGCGCCATGCGCAGGGCGAAGTTGCCGTGGCGATCCTGACTAACGCCGATGATGCGGCCAGGGATTTGTCGTTTGTATTTGTCGTCAGTAGCGAAAAAGGCAGCGTGCGGTCCGCCAAAGCCCATCGGTACGCCGAAGCGCTGGCTATTGCCTACTACCGCATCGGCTCCCCATTCGCCGGGTGGTATAAGGAGGGTCAGGGCGAGCAGGTCAGCAGCTACAACGGTAAATACGTCCGCCTCTTTTGCTTTGGCAACGAGGTCTCTGTAATCCCCAATCTGGCCGTCTGCACCAGGGTATTGCAGCAGCATGCCGAAAACGGTGTCGGCGGGAAAATCAAATTTATCCACGGGCCGAACGTCCACTTTAATACCAAGCGGCTCTGCGCGGGTTTCGAGGATGGCGACGGTCTGAGGAAGTACCTGGTCAGAGACCAGAAAAGTATTAACCGGTTCGTCCTTTACCCGCTTGTTCCGCTGCGCGTGAAACATGGTCATGGCTTCGGCAGCGGCGGTACCCTCGTCCAGGAGACTGGCGTTGGCCACCGGCAGGCCAGTTAGGTCAGACACCATCGTCTGAAAATTCAGCAGGCTTTCCAGCCGGCCCTGGGCAATTTCTGCCTGGTATGGCGTGTACTGGGTGTACCAACCGGGGTTAGAAAAGACGTTCCGTAAAATGACGCTGGGGGTTACTGTATTGTAGTAACCCATGCCGATAAAGGACCGCATCACCCGGTTTCGCTTCGCGATACTTTTAAGGTGTTGGAGATAGTAATATTCGCTGATCGCGGAAGAAACGTTGAGCTTCTTGTGATCACGGATATTCGCAGGGACCGTTTGGTCCATTAGCTCATCGATCGAAGCAGCACCGATGGTCTTAAGCATTGCGGCTGTTGATTCAGCATCGGGGCCGATGTGGCGATCCTGGAATTGGTCGAAACGTGGTGTAAGCGCAGGCATCCTGAATGATTGGTTGGGCGGAGGAATGGTTGTTGGCGCAAAGGTAACTAGCGGGGTTGATTATGGTTGTGGTAAATGGGAAGTAGTCGGGTCATTTTAGCGTCAGGGTGTTGAATGGCCAGGTTGTCGGGTAAACGGAGCAAGGTGCAAAGCTGCTACTGTACTTCACCAATAAGCGTAGGTTTTCTTTGCTCCTTTCTTTCTCCTCCCTTGCACCTGCGGCCGCGCCCTGAACTTAGAAAGATACTTGATTCCGATGAGATGAAGCAGGGCCCCGGATCCGCCGCCCCGGGACACTATGCATGAGGCCAAGAAAGAAGGCCACCCGCTGAGCGGATGGCCTTCAAGGCAGTACAATTTACCGCTGGTAAAGCAGTAGGGTATACTTTCAATTTACTAGTGCTGGATCAACACTTTATCCGTAAATATTTTGGTGCCGGACACGAGTTCCACGCCATAAAGACCCGTGGGTAGGTTTCCGGTAGGAATGGTTGCCTGACGCTGGTTGAAGGTAGCTGAGAATACCTGACGGCCGTTCATGTCAATCAGACGTAAGGAATAGTTTCCACCGGTAAAGTTGTTGTTCTCGATGGTCAGGTCTGCGTTGACGGGGTTGGGGTACATGGCGATATTACCGTTCGCAAAGCTTTCAGTAACGGCATCAGAGATAACCGAAAAAATGTTGTCATCAAAGATGAGGGTATCGTTCTGGGAATGGTCCGTCAGCAGGTAGCCGATACGGTAATTGCCTACAAAGAGGTTGTCATACTCGAGCATGAGGTCTTCGTTCCCGTTTTCGATCGTGATGACTGCATCGTCGTCGATGACGAAGAATTCCTCGTCCGTTACCTCGTTGAAGCTTTCGTAGGTCAGTTGGACGACGTCGCCCGGCACCAGGTTGATCCGTCTCTTACCGGGAATCATAAAGCCGTCTACGTCATACGTTTGGGGAATGATGTTTTCAAAGGTGATATTAAAGTTCTCATCGTACCGGTAGGAGATCATGATTTCCTCACCAAGGTTGTCATCGTCGACATAATTCAGCAGGGCCGGAATTTGTATCCGGGTAAAGAATTCTACATTACCATTTTCGTCTTCTACTTCGTACTCATAAAGGTCCGAAATGTAGGCGGGGAAACCGTTTATGCCCAACCACATACCGTCGAATTCGTAGGCGAAAATTTCCTCGTCTTCGGCAACGAAGGCGGAAGTATCGGGGAAGGTGCTGCCCAGGATGATGAACTCATCGGGCATGCCGGGGAATTCTTCTACCAAGACCACCCTTACTTCTTCCAGGTCGCTGGCGTGATTTACGCGGATGGCACTGATGGGGTTGTCCATTTTGTTGACACTGCCGTTCTGGCCGCCCCAGATGTTGCCAAAGTTATCCTCTTGCTGGCCGGAAGGGGGCGTCTGGTCTGCGGCAACGGCGGTGAAGTAATCGGTAGTGATGTAGTCCCGGATCGGATTAGAAAACTGAAGCGGTGCGTAAGTTTCCCGAACAAAGAAACCGGCTTGTGAAGTGTCGACCATAATATTATGCGGGATGAACATGGTCAGGCCAGTTGAGTTCGGCCGGCCGGACGAGTGGCGCTCGTAGAGAACGACCTTGCCCAGTTCAGTCAGAACGGCGTCCGCCTCGGCAGCAAGTGAAGGATCTTTCACTTTGAGCTTTTTCATCAGGTCGCCAATGTCCACCACGTCCTCTGACTGCTGGGGATCCGTCAGCGATTGAGAATATTCCTGGGCGACAGCCCGCGCCTGCTGTAGCGACCGGTGCTTCCCTTCCTGCTTTATCTTAGCAATAAGCAGTTCCAGTTTGTCCCGGAGACCGTCAAGCGCGGTAAGATCGGTTACGCTCAGGGTTGTAGTCGGGCCTGAGTTTTCAGCTATCCCCTGGGCGATGAAACCGTCTACAACCTCGTAGCCGATGTCAAAGCCATTCCAGTCAAACTCGGTTTGCTGCATCGCGCGGACGATGGGAGCGTAGTCCCAACCGTGGCCCGGCTCCGTTTCTTCGGACGCAACTAAATACTTGCCGTAGTCCTTAAGCGGGAGTTGGGCTTCCAGGTTGGCCATGAGGCAGGCATCAAAGCCGATCAACTCAAACTTATTACCGGTCTGAACATAATTGGTAGCCGCGATCGCCTCACCGACTTGTGTAACGGAAAACTGTTTGTTGGCCACTTCGTCGTGCCCGTATCCCCGGATCGACATGCCGTGGTTCCACATGGTCAAAAAGTAGTTGGTGGCGGGGTAGTTGGTAACGGACCAGTTAATAAAGGCCGTTAGGTTTTCGGGACTTGACATCGCCGTTGGGCTGGGCGCCACAAAACTCAGGTCCGTCCGAACACCGTCCTTGATCAGGTAGCTCTTGGTTGTCCGCCAACCGTCCTTTTTGGAAGCACCGGTAAGCACGACGATGTTGACGTTACTGGTATTGGAAATGCTCATCATTTCCGTCATGTCCGTACTGCCGGCCCCAAAGCCACTCTCCAGGTCGGAACCTACGAGGTAGACAATCAGTGTCCAGTTTTTGGTTTCCTGGGCATAAGTAGCCGTGGAGGAAAGGCCCGCACCGAGAAGTGCGAGGAAGAAAAATAAATTTCTCATAATACTGTGGAGTTCAATAAATCGTTTTGAAATAGATTCCGGCTAACCTAAATAATTAGTTATTGCGGAGTAATTGAATAGTTGGAGGACAAAAAAATCTTGGCCATTCCATTACTCAAAGATGTAGCGCGTGCTGGCTAATAGTGGCTTTCGGCGGGGGGACAAGAGGGGCGACACTGAACGGAAAAGTATTTTACCGGACAATTCCAAGGCTCTTACTGCTTCCTAAATTCAATTTAGGAAGCTTCCTGCTGCCAACGAAGCCTACGGTAGCCTCCCGTGACCGTGAAAACTACTGGACGATTTTACTCAACCTCTACATAAAGTCAACCTGAGTTTAAAAAGACCCCACTACTAAGGAGGAACAATAGTATTAAGACGAGGCAAGTGAGGTAAAACGTTTGCTTTTAATGGCCTAATCCCATACTTGTCCCCCTATTTGTCATCCCCATTTCTACGTATTGTTTGCCCCTGATTTCGGTTATTTGTAGTTCATCAGGCTTACCCAGATTTTGGGTGGCAACATCTCATGCTTTTATGAACTATCAAACCAAGTCAGGCGACATTTCCGTCTTCCTGTTCTTCTTCCTGCTTTTTACATTTTTGGCCGCCCCTTGTTTCAGCCAGGAGGCCATTCCTACCGTTGATCCAATCTGGACCAGCATCTACAACTCACCCGACGCTTCCTTCGAGGAGATACAGGAAAATTTTCAAACGTACTGGAGAAATCGTACGATCGAAAAAGGACACGGCTACAAGCCGTTCAAGCGCTGGGAGGCTTACATGGCTCCCCGGATATTCCCCTCTAATGACATGACCCTTGTGAACAATACTTACTTCAATTATATGAAGTGGGAGCGGGAGCAGCGTGTGCTCGTCGCGGAAAATGCATTTGCCGGCAACTGGACGCCTCTCGGCCCTTTTACCAAGGCTACCGGAGACGATACCGGGGTGGGGCGCATCAATATGGTGCGTTTTGATCCTACGAATAGTCAGACCATCTTCGTCGGGGCCGCCAACGGCGGCCTCTGGAAGTCAACCAACGGTGGTGGTTCCTGGGCGACGAACACCGATTTCCTGGAGATTATCGGGGTTACTGACCTGGCTATTAACCCATCCAATACCAGTATCATGTACCTCGCGACGGGAGACTCCGAGGGCGATCGTAGTAGCATCGGCGTTCTCAAGTCTACCAATGGTGGTACAACCTGGAATGCTACCGGCCTCACCTTCAGCGCCTCGCAGAACGTCAAGATATCCAAGCTTATCATGCACCCCGTTCTCAGTAATACACTGCTGGCTTCTACCAGTCAGGGGGTCTACCGTACCACCGATGGTGGAGTCACCTGGGCGGCACCCACGACCGCCACTACGCAACAGTTCAAGGACATGGTACTTAAGCCGAATGACCCCAACACGGTCTACGCAACGAGTTCCACGCTGTGGAGGTCTACCGATAATGGTGTTACCTTCTCCCAAATCACCAGTGGGCTTCCTTCTACCGACGTGGTACGAATGACCGCAGCGGTAACTGCAGCGGCACCCAGTACCGTTTACCTTATGGCGGGTAAGCAATCGAACGGCGGATTACTTGGCATCTATAAGTCAACCGACAGTGGACTGACCTTCAACACCCAGTTCGAACCTGATTATAATGCCACCCTGGGCACAGCCACCGACAACCCAAATATTCTGGGTAATAACGAGGACGGATCGGACGCCGCAGGCCAATCGTTTTACACCCTGGCCCTCGCCGCTTCACCGACCGACCCCAACTTCCTGCTGGCCGGCGGAGTAAGCCAGTGGGCCTCTACCAACGGTGGGGAAAACTGGTACGTAAGCTCTTTCTGGGCTCCCGATGAAAACTACCAATTCGTCCACGCCGACACCCACGAAATTGTCTTTAGCGCCGATGGCACCAAGGCTTACTCCGCCTGCGACGGTGGCCTGGCCATGTACACCGATAATGCCTCCGGTGACGGGCCCTGGACGGACCTGAGCAATAACCTCAATATTTCTCAGCAAGAAAGCATCGGTATGTCCGCTACTAACCCGAATAGAACTGCTGCTGGCCTTCAGGATATCGGAACGGTTCTTAATACTGCGGTCAATACCTGGAAAGTCATTGGCGGCGGTGACGGTGAGTACTGCTTCATTGATTACACTAATGACGACATCATCGTTGAAACTGGTACGAACGGTAGCCACTCGATCTCTTTTGACGGTGGCACTAATTTTACGGACATCGTGTCTGGAATAGATAATACGGACGTTGAATTCAAGTCTCCTATCCAACAGGACCCCATGCTTCCGAATACTTTCTATGCCGGTGGTCGTAAAAACCTGTACCATTCCTCCAACCAGGGCTCTGCCTGGAACTCGCGGGGAGCGCCCTTTGGTAACGCCAACATCATAGAATTTAAAATTGCCCCCAGCAACAACCAGATCATTTACGCAACGGACGGCTTCAACGTCGCCAAGTCAACGGATGCTGGTGTAACCTGGAGTGACAAAAGTGCCTCTAATCAAAGCGCGTCAGTCACCCAAATCGCTATCTCCAACATCGACCCAAACAAAGTATGGATCACCTGCTCCGGCTATACTGCAAGCGAGAAGGTCTATAAATCAACCGATGGTGGAGACAACTGGACGAACATCTCCACCGGCCTGCCCAATATCCCGTTCAATACCATTGCCTTCCAGAACGGTTCCAATGATCTGGTGTACGTAGGTGCCGACGTCGGCGTGTTCCACCGCGACAACGCTGCTGCCAGTTGGACTTCCTTCTTCACAGCCCTGCCCCGCACCCAGATCAAAGACCTGAAAATCTTTTATCCGACGATGAAACTGCGTGCCGCTACCTACGGCCGGGGTACCTGGGAAACCGATGCTGCCACCTCTACTTCTTTACCCGTAACCCTCCGTTCTTTCACCGGAGTAAATACTGGTAAGACCAACCAGCTATCCTGGGTCACCACGGAGGAAACCGACCTTGCTTACTACGAGGTACAGCGAAGTGGTAATGGCGCAAACTTCACTACGATGGGTAAAGTACTTCCCCTGTCTGCCGGTAGTGAAACTGAGCGGGTATATGGTTTTGATGATGAGCTGCCTATAACGGGCATCAACTACTACCGGTTGAAAATTACGGACCTCGATGGTTCATTTGAGTACTCCCGGGTCATTAACCTCTTCGTAGATGATGCTCAAAGTGAAGTAAGTGTGTTCCCCAACCCTACAACCAATATGCTACGCTTCAAAGGCCTGGAAACGGTTACTACGGACATTCGGGTGATGGACGCACTGGGCCGTACGGTCATTATACAAACGGTGTCCGCATCCGATGGCCTGAACGTCAGCCGACTGCCCAACGGAACCTATTTTGTGGAAATCTCTACGGCTTCACAGGTGCCGGTTGTCAAACGATTCGTGAAGAAATAGTACTGACCTCCGTATTATCTATTTGATAATTGAGGAAGCTTTATTCTGTTGAGATTACTATTTAATTTGGTTGCTAATTATTATAGTGAATGCAATTGAGATAGTTAGAGGCAGTTCTACTTATGTAGGGCTGCCTTTTTTTAGGAGGGCGCGGCCGCAGGTGCAGAGGAGGGGGGAAGGAGCGATGCGGTATGTCCTAGTCCAATAGTTCACCGGCCAAACAGTCGTGCAAACTCCCTGACTGTTTGACGATCTGACGGCTTGACTCCCATTGGCACGATTATTGCGAGAAACCCAAACCATGCCTCCGACGTTAAGTACCTTTACTTACATCCGGGCCAACTCCCGCCCCATCACGAAACCAAAAATGTGAGCCGACCAAAAAAGATTACGCTAAAAATGGACAACCGCGGATTTGACGACGAGCAGGAACTTTTCCCCTTCATCGGTACCGAAGAAGGGGATGAAGAAATGGACGCCGGCGACCTGCCGGCTACCCTTCCCATCCTTGCGCTGAAAAACTCCGTTCTTTTCCCCACCATCGTCATCCCGATCAATATTGGTCGGGACCGTTCCATCAAAGCCATCAATCAGGCTTCCGAAACCGATAAATGGGTGGCGGTATTCAGTCAGCGTGACCTGAAGGTTGAAGACCCTACCGGTGAGGACCTGTACGAAGTCGGCACCCTGGCCCGCATCCTGAAAATGCTGCGGATGCCCGACGGCAGCCTTACGGCCGTTCTGCGCGGTCGCCAGCGCGTCCGCCGTAAGCGGATGCTCCAAACTCAGCCTTACCTCTCAGGGGAGGTGGAACTACTGTCTTACAAGCCAGCCGTTGACCCATTGACTTTCAAGGCTACTATGGACAGTGTGCGCGACAACGCCCGCCGCGCCGTTGAGCTCAGCCCCAATATCCCCACCGAGGCGCAAATGATGCTCGACAACATCGAAGTGCCCAGCCACCTGCTCAACTTTATCTCCAGCAACCTCAGCGGAGATATGAACATCAAACAGGAAATTCTCGAAACGGCCGACCTTGGCGTAAAAGCCGAACGCGTCCTGACCGAACTGCAACAGGAGCTCCACATTCTCGAACTTCGTGATCAGATCGAAAATAAGACGCGTGGCGACATCGAGGAGCAGCAACGGCAGTACTTCCTCAATCAACAAATGAAGGCTATCCAGGAAGAACTTGGAGACAACCCCAACCGGGAGGCCATCGAACAACTGGAGAAACGTGCCATAGAAAAAGTATGGCCTGAGGAAGTAGGTAAAGTATTTGCCAGGGAGATCACCCGCCTGAAACGGATGAACCCACAGGTAGCAGAGTACAGTGTCCAGCTATCTTACCTGGAGATCCTGCTTGACCTGCCCTGGAGTGACTACACCGAAGACAACTTCGACCTAAAGGCTGTCGCTAAAGTACTCGATGATGATCACTACGGCCTCGAAAAAGTCAAAGATCGCATACTGAGCCATCTGGCAGTTCTTAAGTTGAAGGGCGACATGAAAGCCCCGATCCTTTTACTACTCGGCCCTCCCGGCGTCGGTAAAACAAGCCTGGGTAAAAGCGTAGCTGAAGCCCTTGGCAGGAAGTACGTTCGTATGAGCCTGGGGGGACTTCATGATGAAAGCGAGGTCCGGGGGCACCGGAAAACTTACATCGGTGCCATGCCTGGCCGCATCGTCCAGTCCCTGAAAAAAGTACAATCTTCCAACCCTGTTTTTATCCTGGATGAGATCGATAAGGTTGGTCAAAGCCACCGTGGTGACCCCTCCAGCGCTTTACTGGAAGTACTGGATCCGGAGCAAAATTCGGCCTTCCACGACAACTATCTCGACCTGGACGTAGACCTCAGTAAGGTTATGTTCATCGCTACCGCGAACGACTTTCAGACGATCCAACCGGCGCTGCGCGACCGGATGGAAATCATCAACCTCAGCGGCTATTCTGCCGAGGAGAAATTGGAAATCGCTAAACGTCACCTGCTTCCGCGCCAGCGGGAAGAGCATGGTTTGAAGGCTAAACAGCTAAAAATACCTGTGACTACCCTCAAGAAAGTTATCTCCGGCTACACCCGTGAGAGTGGGGTGCGGAGCCTCAATCGCGAGATTGGCGGTCTGATGCGGTATGCTGCCAAGCAAATCGCGATGGAAAACGCAGAGAAAGTGGAAATCATGCCTGAACTTCTGGAAGAAATCCTCGGCCCCGTGAAGTTCGAACGGGAACCTTACCGCGTGGGCAAGTTGCCGGGTATCGCCGTTGGCCTTGCCTGGACACAAGTTGGGGGAGAGATTCTTTACGTAGAAGCCAGCCTCAGCCCCGGTAAAGGTGGGCTGGAACAGACGGGGAACCTTGGTCAGGTGATGAAGGAGAGTGCCATCACGGCGCGTTCCTACCTCAAGGCGAACGCGAAAACCTACGGTATTAAGCAAGAGGATATCAAGGATCAGGACCTGCACATCCACGTGCCTGAAGGTGCTACACCTAAAGACGGTCCGAGCGCTGGTATTACGATGCTTTCTGCCATGGCGAGTGCCTATACAGGCCGGTCGATCAAACCTTACCTGGCCATGTCTGGTGAAATTACCCTACGGGGACGGGTCTTGCCGGTTGGCGGGATCAAGGAAAAGCTGCTGGCCGCCCGCCGGGCGGGCATGAAAATCATCATGCTCAGTAAGCTGAACGAGAAAAACGTCCGGGAAATCGAAGACCGGTACCTCAAGGGGCTCAAGATTCACTACGTGGAGACAATGGCCGAGGTGCTGGAGTTCGCCCTGGTATAATGATGGCCTGGCTAGTGTTTATTTGTCGGTGTTGGTACCTCCTGGCCAAGAAATTCCCAAATTATTCGTTAATACCTTTGTTTCGTCCCAACCTCAAATAGTCTCCGCGTGTCCTTATTCCCGGAAACAAGACTCCCCGCCTTATGAAGTATCTGCTACTCCTCTGTTTTTTCGTTTGTTCCCTCACGGGCCTTCAGGCCCAGCTGGTGGATCAGAACGGGGAAGAACTCGTACAGTTCTCGGGTATGGTGCTTGATGGAAGTAACAGCCAGCTATTTCCAGTGCCCTATGCTGCAGTATTGATTAAGAATGATGGCCGTGGTACCTATGCCAACCTGGAAGGCTTCTTCAGTATCGTTACACACAAGGGGGATAGCATCATTTTCAGTGCACTGGGGTATTCGAACGCTGTTTATGTAGTTCCCGACACGCTCCAGGATGAAAAGTACAGCATCGTTCAGCTCCTGACCAAGAATAATATTGACCTGCCAGCTGCGGTGGTGTTCCCCTGGCCCAGCCGGGATCACTTTAAATTGGAATTTCTAGCCATGGATGTGAGTACAGAACTGCAAACCATCGCCAGCCAGAACCTCAGTGCCGACAAATTGGAGAAATTACGGCAAACAGTACCAATGTCTGGCTCCGAGAACGGAAGTTATTACTTACGGCAACAGGCCAAGCAAACCTATTATATCGGTCAGCGACCTCCGATGAATATCTTTAGCCCCATCGCCTGGAAACAGTTTTTTGACGGTTGGAAAAGGGGAGACTTTAAGAAGAAGGAAGATTAGCACGTAGGAATTAGTGATCAGTACGCAGCAATCAGTTTTCGGGGTTTAGTCTTCAGCGTTCAGCAGGCTTTACTCAATACATTGAACACTGAATACCAAATCCTGACCTCTATATCTTGATGCCTGAACCCTGATTACTCTTAAGGGGGCGAGGCCGCAGGTGCCAAAATATGTTAATAGGAGCAGGGTGATGAGCTGATCGCTGATTTTTCTACCCTGAAAAATCGACGAACTGCCGGATTCCTCCAACGAACCACACAACTATCCTGTCGGCTAATCAGTTTATAGAACATGAGCGCTCCCGGAAATAAACCCAAGCCTGATTCTCAGACATTGTTGATCGGATTGGGTATTTACCTCACATTTACGATTCTTGTCATGCGGTTTATGCCTGGGCTAGCGGTGATGTTGCTTGTACTGGGCCTGATTACCATGTTGGCGTATTCTGGTTGGCTGGTAAGTAAGGGGATGCTTGGAAAAGTTACCAAAAAGTCGAAGGATGATTTTGCCGGTCGGATAAAGCTACGGCTTCAGGATTGCCAGGATAAAGAAGAAAAATTTCGGTCAGAGGCCGAGCAGATTCGATTAAGTATCAGTACGTTGCGGGACGATCTTGAACGTAGTTCTGCTGCTGGCGAAGATGAGCGCACACGGGCTGAAAACGTTATTAAGGAACTTGAAGCGGAGTTTAATCTCCGCCATGCCAAGGCGTCGTTCTTTGCCGACTGCGGCACCAAGCTGAAAATCCTGATGGATCGGTATCAGCTACAAGAAAGTATCTCCGCCCGAAAGCAAGAGCTTGAAGCGCTGCGTAGTACTAATTTTGACGACGAGGCCACCCTCGAAGAAACCCGCTATCACCTTGAACGTGATACTATTGAGCTGGACACTATTGCTGAATTGAGCAAAGAGGCCTTTGTCAGTTTTAAAGCGGAACAGGCGGAGGAGTTACGGGTTCGCCTTGAAAAACTTCGCAGTCGCTTGTAACTGCAACTTCCCACTAAAATAAAAAGTTAGCTTACCACTTGTCAGAGTCTCTGCAATGATGTTATCTTTGCGGTCGCTTAAGGCCAGAATGCTGGTCTAGTGATTCTTTATTGTTGATTCTGAAATTCTTGCTTAATAGTTCACCACAGGTTCTTTGCTGGTAAATTATCAATCAGGTATCAACGATCTTCAATTCCTTTGGCCCGTTCGTCTATCGGTTAGGACGCCAGGTTTTCATCCTGGTAAGAGGGGTTCGATTCCCCTACGGGCTACGTTTTAGTCAAGCAGTCAAGTAGTCAAATAGTCGGCGAACCTCCTAAGAGGCCGCAACTCTTCAGACTCTTTGACTACCTGACTGTTTGACTTCCTTTTTTTGGCCCGTTCGTCTATCGGTTAGGACGCCAGGTTTTCATCCTGGTAAGAGGGGTTCGATTCCCCTACGGGCTACAAATTCGCTTTGCGAATTTGATATGCGATATTCGATTCTTGATAAGAGATATTGGATTTAGCTACCGCACTGCTTTGCTCACTTCGTTCGTCCGAGCGTAGCGAGCAGATACCAGCGGTAGCCAATTACCCATCAAGAATCACCAATCGCATATCGCCAATCTCCTTGGCCCGTTCGTCTATCGGTTAGGACGCCAGGTTTTCATCCTGGTAAGAGGGGTTCGATTCCCCTACGGGCTACAAATTCGCTTTACGAATTTGATATTCGATTCTTGATAAGAGATATTGGATTTAGCTACCGCACCGCTTTGCTCACTTCGTTCGTCCTAGCATAGCGAGCAGATAGCAGCGGCAGCCAATCGCCTATCAACTATTAACAGCCCCTCGTTCCATATGGATCGAGGGGCTGTTGTCATTTCTGGGATGTCTGGAGGTGTTGAATTATTCCTTCAGGAGGCTTTTGTTCTCGGCTGCGATGCGCTCGCGTTGTTTTTGGCTTAGCCCTTGTTGGTAGTAGGTCTCAGGCTTAAAATAGACGTGGGCCGCTTTCATTTGCGGATCATGGATGTCCTGGCTGAGGTCGCAGTCGAAGCGGACAAGGGCGGCATGGTTCTGGGCCCAGGTCGTAACGTTGGTGAAATGGGAGATTCCCCAGGTGATACCCCTGCCATTTTTTGTATTGGTGAACGCATCGGGGATGAATGGCCCGCCAGCGTTAGGCAATAGCGAACTAATGGCGGCTATGTCGAAGTTAACCCCGTCGGGTGCGTACTGGATGGTGTTGTGTTCGTTGCCATCGCGAATAACAAGGGCGGCAATACCGGTTTTGAAAGGAAAAAGGGTAGTTTCGTGTCCGGAGCTGATAACCGGATTCAGGGGATGTTTGGTGAAAGGGCCGAGTGGGTTATCGGCAATGGCTAGTCCCTGCATGCGGACCAGGTTCGGTTTCTTATTGAAGTCAGATTTATAGTAGAGGTAGATCTTGCCCTTATATACTAAGGGGTACGGGTCATGGATAGAGTACTGGTCCCATTCCCCTTCCTTTCCATTGGGGATGACAACTTTACTATGGGGTGTCCAGGGTCCGTCAGGAGACTCTGCCCAGGAAACGGCAACGGGGCAATCATCTCCGCGCTTGCCACTGGTTTCCATAAAGCCCTGGTAGTAGAGGTAGTATTTTCCTCCCCATTCCAGAATATCGGTGGTGGTGACGGAGCGCCAGCCTACGGCTGGCTTCGGGGGGCGGGGGATGGCTACGCCCTGTTCTTCCCAGGTGAAACCGTCGGAACTAGTTGCATACCAGATATCGGACAAGTCCCAGTCGGCAGAAGGGATCGTATCGTTCGATTTATCGGCTCCCTGAGGAGAGGTGGGGGTATTACGATAGGTATACCAGACGTAGTATTTATTGTTATCGAAGATGACCTTGGATGGATCCCGCCGGGAGATCGTCCCATCATGGTCGTTGTAATCGAAGCCTTTTAATTCGGTGTATTTGAATTGAGAGTAGAGTTCATTGGCCTGCGGCTGTGGAGCTGGGTAACCGTCGTAATTTCTTTCCAATGCGGCACTTAGTGGCCGGTCTGGTTTCTCTTCTGGCAAAAGGAACGGGAAAGCAGGGCCGGTGTAATCTTCCGGCTTCGCTACCTGCTCGGTCGACTGGCAGGTAAACAAAGAACAAAGGAATAAAAAGCAGATCAACGGCCTTAGAATAGACATAGCGGCAGGTTTTGTTTTTCTCCCTCAAGATAGGCGGAAAGAGTAGTGGATGGAAGGCGCCTGATCATTAGGGGTAGGCTAAAAACCGAGGTTGGTATAGAAGCTGGATCTTGTGTTGGGAGGAGCGACTCCGGTCGAGAATGATTGGTTGGAAACTGGATCAGAAGACCTCATTTCATTGCGATAGCAGCGTCATCTTTTAGTGATGAATCCAACTACATTTATTAATTATTGTGAAAATTACACTAAGTACCGTAAATTCGCAGATCGTAAGCCCCGACCTGCTGGGATAAAAGTGGTGTTCGTTCATCATTTTAAACTCCTTATCTTTGCGGCTTGCTAGCGATGTCGGGCGGACGCGCATTGCGTTTTCACCTTTCCCTGCACCTGCGGCCCCGCCCTTAAAAGTATCCGTAAGTAACCCATCGGAAAGGCGTATTCACCTCCAAAAGAACTGAACGAAAAAAATATCATCAACCATGGCAAGAATTGCAATTAATGGCTTCGGCCGCATCGGCCGCATCACCCTGCGTAACCTGCTTGAGAAAGGCCTCGACGTAGTGGCGATCAACGACCTTACCGACAACGCAACCCTGGCGCACCTGTTCAAGTACGACAGCGTACAGGGCAACTTCGCGGGCGAAGTAAGCAGTGACGACGACTTCATCTACATCGACGGTAAGAAAATCGATGCCCTTAGCCAGCCTGATCCCAGCAAATTGCCATGGGGTGATCTCAACGTGGACGTAGTACTTGAATGTACCGGCCGCTTCACCGCCAAAGACAAAGCCCAGTTGCACATTGATGCTGGTGCCAAGAAGGTACTCATCTCTGCACCTGGATCAGGCGGAGTAGCTACCGTTGTACTCGGTGTAAACAATGAAGTCATCAACGCTGAGACTAAAATTTACTCCAACGCCAGCTGTACGACCAACTGTCTGGCTCCGATGGTGAAAGTTCTCGACGATGCCTTCGGCCTCGAAAAGGGTATCATCACTACCGTACACGCCTACACTGCCGACCAGAACCTTCAGGACGGCCCGCACAAGGACCTGCGCCGCGCCCGCGCCGCTGCCATCAACATCGTGCCAACCAGCACCGGTGCCGCAAAAGCCGTTGGCCTCGTACTTCCTCACCTCAACGGTAAGCTTGACGGTGGCGCCATGCGCGTTCCAGTTCCTACCGGCTCACTGACTGACCTGACGGCCGTGCTGAAGCGCGAGGTAACCCTGGAAGAAGTGAACGAAGCCTTCAAAAAGGCCTCCGAAGGTAGCCTGAAGGGCATCCTTGCCTACATTACTGACCCATACGTAAGCTCCGACATCGTAGGAAGCAAGTACAGCAGCCTCTACGATGTGGACCAGACCAAAGTAATGGGTACACTCGTGAAAGTAGTAAGCTGGTACGACAACGAAGCTGGTTACTCTGCCCGCCTTGCGGACCTTTGTGAGCGGATTGCCGCCATGTAAATAAAGGGTAAAAGGAGGAAGGGAGTAAAGGAAGGGCCAGTACCTTTCGTTACTCCCTTTTTTCCTTTATTCCTGCTCCTTTTCTTCTTTCCTCCTTTCCTCCTTTTATTCCCCCTTTCACCATGAGTTTAAAAGACCTCAACGTATCCGGTAAGAAAGTTCTCGTGCGCGTAGATTTCAATGTTCCGCTTGATGCAGACAAGAAAGTTACTGACGACACCCGGATCTCCAAAGCTGCCCCCACCATCATCTATTTGCTGGAGCAGGGTGCGGCGGTTATTCTGATGTCTCACCTTGGTCGGCCCCAAAAGAAGAAACTGGAGGACGGAAGTGTGGACAAAGCTGCTAACACCCTTGCCCCCGTAATCCCGGTTCTACAGGACTACGTTGGTTGCCAGGTCCAGTTTGTTGAAGATACGATCGGAGAAGAAGCCCAGGCTGCCGTTGCTGCGCTGGAGCCCGGGCAAATCCTGCTGCTGGAGAACACCCGTTTTTACTCCGGAGAAGAGAAGGGGGATGAGGACCTGGCCAAGGCTATGGCTGCGCTGGGAGACCTGTACGTAAATGATGCCTTTGGTGCTGCGCACCGCGAGCATGCTTCTACGGCCACCGTCGCCCGGTTCTTTGATCCGACCCAACGGGCCTTTGGCCTGTTGATTGAAGCGGAGTTGGCAGGGGCAGAGCAGCTCCTGAATAACCCCGCCCACCCGGTCACCGCCATCGTAGGCGGAGCAAAAGTGAGCGACAAGATCCTTTTGTTGGAGAAATTACTTGATTTTGCCGACAACATCATTATTGGTGGTGCCATGGCTTACACCTTCAGCCTCGCTCAGGGTGGTAAGGTTGGTAAGTCTTTGGTGGAACGGGACAAGACAGACAAGGCCCTCGATTTGTTGAAAAAAGCGGAGGCAAACGGAACAAAAATATACCTGCCGGTGGATACCACGGTAGGTAAGGACTTCAGCAACGAAACACCACGGGAAATTGTGCCTGCCGGTGAAATCGGTGACGAGTGGGAAGGGCTGGACATTGGCCCGGAATCCGTTAAAATCTTCTCCGCCGTTATTGCGGAGAGTAAATCCATTTTATGGAATGGACCGATGGGGGTCTTCGAAATGAAGAACTTCGCCATTGGTACCAACGCCATTGCGAATGCAGTGGCTAAGGCCACGCAGGAAAATGGGGCGTATAGCCTCATTGGCGGCGGAGACTCCGTCTCGGCTATTAACCAGGCTGGACTGGCCGACAAGGTGAGTTTTGTTTCTACTGGTGGTGGTGCTATGCTGGAGCTGCTGGAGGGCAAGGTATTGCCTGGGATTGCGGCGATTCGGGGGTAGATACTTAACCTCGGCTTAAGCAGGCTTTAGCTATAATTACCCCAAACGGGCGGGCATCGGAAATTTCTGGTGTTCGCCCGTTTGTATTTAGAGGGAGTGTGTCCAGTATAGCAGGAATTCCAAATTACGGTTTTGGGACTCAGAATGTTTTCAGCCAGTTGTGGAAACGGTACGTCTACGTGGCCTCTCGTTACACCTGCCTGCCGGCGGCCTACTTTTCATGGGGAAAAGTAGCAAAACCCTTTGGCTGTGTCTCCCGGCTGATCACAAATGCTACCCCTGCCGGCCTAAAATGCAAAAACTCGCAGCTAAGCCTGTCCCTTCGCTCTTCAATTTTTTGGTAACAGCAGCTTTTCGGAAAAATAGCAATCTGGTGGTGGCTCATACAATTTGCATTTTTTAACGGCCGTCAGGGGCAGCATTTGCGGCCGGGGCCAAGGCCGTAGCTGGTGGTTGCAGGGATAGATTTGCGTTTCAGGCAAAGCTACCAAGCTGGCGGGCCAAGAACAACCTAGTGGAAGGAGTCAACAGGCTGTTTTTCAGGCCTGGAAGACAAAATTGCCGCACTTCCACAAAATTTCAACTTCAACGAAAAGCCAAGTAGTGTTGGATGAAATTCCCGGTTTCGACTTCCGGAGACGGCGTGAACTACGCTGCTACCTGCGGTGGTGGCGGTGACCGGTTAACGAAGCCCTAAAGCCGTTAAAATTGGGTGATAATTCCATCCTGTAAAGTTCAAGCAAAAAATTGCTGGGAATACCAATAATCTAGTGAGAGGTCAATCGCAGGAGATTATTGAAGGTTTTGAGCTAAAAGGAGACGAGAGAATTCTAAGCCCTGCACTTAACTCATTCACTTCTATAAAAACCTCTGAAAACTGTTCTGGAGGAACTATTTCAGGAACATCATCCTGTTTCTTCACCTCTATGTTTTTCCAGATGAAAGTACTTCCCCTGACAACTGAATTATAGGAATACGTTTCCCATTAGTTGTTAGGTTTTATCACTGCTCTGTCCGGCTTGCTTGTGTAAGTTGTAGTGGTGTTTGTTCTAGTATTGTAAACTGGGAGAGTGAGTGCTTTAACCTTAAAGAAACACCCGCTTAAAAGTAACCCGTACCCCCGTCTGATAGTAATTCCGGTTGAGTTGATCAAAATTCGTCTTCAGGTTACCCTGGAGGAAGAACCGAAAGTAAGGTTGGACGCGTACGGCCCAGTCTTCGCCAAGTTTCCGATCAAACCCCAGGCCGGTATTCAGGGAAAGGACTACGGGGCGGAATTCCTCGGTGGCGCTCTCGGGTAAGTTTCCGGAACTTTGGACCTCACCATCAAAGAAGATGGTTTGCTTGGTCGTGGTATTGAGGTGGAGGTTAGCTGACATGCCGAGCATGAAATGGACGCGGTCTTTCTCCGTGATGTTTTGATGGAAATTCAACTCAAGTGGTATGGAGATATAATGTGCGGTGACTTCATCAAGCACTCCTCGGCCGAGGCCCGGCCCTTCCGGGCTTTCGAGCATTGCTTCATAACCGGTCTTGAGGTAGCGAACGCCGGTGGTGAAGCCCAGTTTGTCAGCTCTGCTCTCGAAGATCAGTCCGATGCCGTAGCCACCTACGCCGTTTTCCAGACTGTCCTGCGCTTCAAGTTGTTGAAATGGGACACCGGCACCCGCTGAAATGCGGCGGCCACCGGCGTGCGGGGCAATTTCCAGGCCGAAGGCCCGCTCGTAGGTTTGGGCTTCGAGTAGTGGAGAAAGAGCGAAGTAGAAAAGCGTAAGTAGGAAGACTGGGGAAGCAAAGCGTCTTGGCATCTATTCTGGTAGGTTGGGGGTATTTAAACTATCTGGTGGGGGGGAATATTTTGTTTGGGTAGGGGGGCTTGCTTTTCTTTGTTGTCGTACTTCTACATATTTACTATCGAGCCTCCTTTAGGAGGAGGGCAATATTCAAGATACTGACCTCTGTCGTACTTCTACATATTTACAACAGCCCCAACAATCACCAGCCGTCGTACCTTGCCCCCCATGAAGTACTTCGCCCTGCTCCTGCCCTTTTTTCTTTTGCCTTTTTTTCCCTTACTTGGGCAAGGCAGCCCTTTACCGACGGACGAAACCGACGGCTACGACCTCCTGCGTCGCCTCACCCTCCGCTACGGATACGACGGCTTTGAACGGCCGGCTACGGACCTGAGCCTGCGGCCAACGAACCGTGCCGGATTGGTCCGGCTGGCGAAGACTTTTAGGGCCCGGTACGGAGAGTCAATGAGTAAAACGGATAAGTACCGTTTGCAACGGTTCTTCGACGACAATAACGAATGGCTGGCCCTGGAACCCTTTGCGGAGGAAGAAGACAGCGACCAGGCAGCCTTTTGGATAGGAGACGATTTTGCGCTGAAATCTGCCGCCAACGCGCTACACGAAAAGCGGCAGCCGATCGCGAACCTTTTTTATGCCACTCCGGCCCATTTTCTTGAGGTTAACCGGCCAGACTTTTACCTCCGCCTGAATCCACTGATTGATCTGCGCTACGGTAAGCAGCAGAATGACAGCGAGGATTCGTTTTTTAACCGTCGTGGGTTGAAGCTGCGGGCCGGCATTGATGACCGGATCTTCTTCAACTTCGAGATACTGGAAACCCAGGCTGGTCTGCCCGATTACGTTCGTCAGTTTCGCAATCGGTTCGATGCCCTACCGGGGGCGGGCTTCCTGAAAAACTATACCCTTGATCTGGTGAACGTTCAGCGAGGGACAGACTACCTCAACGGGCAGGGCTACGTATCTGCCGATCTCACCAAACACGTAGGTGCCCGCCTGGGCTACGGCCGCCACTTTATTGGTGACGGGGAGCGGTCGCTGCTGCTGTCTGATTTTAGCAACAACTACCCCTACCTGGAGCTCAACTGGCGAATCTGGAAATTCCATTACCGGAACCTCTTTGCGGAGCTTACCGCCGGCCCGCAAATGACGGTGCCAACGGGGCTGCCGCTTACCAAAAAATACCTGGCTGCGCACCACCTGTCCATTAACCTGGGAGACCGGTTGACTTTCGGACTCTTTGAAGCAGTGGTTATGAATCGGGAGAACGGTTTTGACCTGGCCTACCTGAATCCGATTATTTTGTACCGTACCATCGAGCAGAGCGTCGGCAGCCCGGATAACGCAATTGTGGGCCTTACCGGCCGGTATCGGACGCCTTTTAGGGTAGAAGTTTATGGGCAGTTTGTCCTGGATGAATTTAAATTCGACGAGTTGTTTGTGGAGCGACGCGGCTGGTGGGCCAATAAGTTCGGCTACCAGCTTGGTGCGCGGTACGCAGATGCGTTTGGCGTTGATCAACTCGACCTGATCGTTGAGAGAAACCTGGTCCGTCCCTTCACTTACAGCCACCGGGGGCTGAGCAACTACACCCATTTTGCCATGCCGCTCGCCCACCCGCTGGGGGCAAATTTCAAGGAGGTACTGGTGGGCTTCGATTATCGCCCGTTGCCTCGTTTGCAGCTGAGAACACGCCTGTATGTGATCGACCAGGGAGAGGGGACCGATGAACTGGTGGTGGGAGAAAACCTGAACCGTTCCTCCAACGACCGGGAAATGAATTTTGGAAACGAGATTGGCCAGGGCATCAACTATACCAATAGCCTGCTGTCGGTTACGGCCAGCTATGAACTCAAGCCAAACCTGTGGCTGGAGGGGATGTTCCTGTCGAGAAACAAGGATTCCGATTTAGCGGCACGGGATTTGGAGACGACGGTGGTCAACCTGGGCATTCGTTGGAATGTGGCGCGGCAGCGGTATGAGTTTTAGGAGGGAGCCTATACAAGCGAAGCGAGCTTCCCTTTGCGGCAGCACTACAAGACCACAAGTCTACAAGACCAAAAAGACTAATAAGGCGCGGCCGCAGGTGCAAAACGGGGCTAAATGTGCAGGGATAAGACCTTTAGGTGGAGCGTGCAGGGTCGGGAAATTAGTCCTTCCGTTCATAATATTCATTAGGGCTCCTTCCCGCCATTGGATGACAAGTTGTATTTTGTGAGGATCAAGACAATGTTACGGTAGCTTTCGCGCCCACCTGGAGGGATCGGCTCATTAGAATCTCAACTTTGACGCAGCAGGAATAGTCAAAAAAATCTTGAAATGCTTTCTGCTGTTTTTAAGAGAAAGGACGTGCGAAATTAAATTTGGAACCCGTCTTTTTTATCCTCAACTTTGCCGTAGGTTAACCACTTACTGCACCTGCCCCGATAGCTATTGGGGCGCCTGCTTATTCACCACAAGGCAGGCGACGAAAAGCTGAGGTGTGTTGCCTTTTCTTCACCCCCGAACCAAATCCAAATCGAAAACTCATGATTGCCACACAGATCCCAGTAGAAAAAGTACAGCAAAGTCGTATCTCCACCGTCGATTGGAACAACCTCCCGTTCGGTAAGATTTTCAGTGACCACATGTTCCTTGCCGACTATGTAGACGGCGAATGGATCAATGACCGCATTGTGCCCTTCGGCCATTTTACCATTCACCCGGCCAGCATGGTGCTACATTACGGCCAGGCGATCTTTGAAGGAATGAAGGCGAGTAAACTGGAAGACGGTACTCCCGTCTTACTGAGCCCCATCGACCACGCCAAACGCCTCAATGCAAGTGCCCGGAGGATGATGATGGCGGAGTTCCCGGAAGAACGTTTTGTTGAAGCCATAAGCCAGTTGGTTGCCCTTGATAAAGATTGGATTCCACCAGTAGCGGGCAGCGCGCTCTACCTCCGTCCTTATATGTTCTCCACCGATGAGTTCATTGGCGTTCGCCCCAGCGAAACTTACCGTTTCTGCATCTTTACGGCGCCCGTAGGACCTTACTACGCTAAGCCCGTTCGCCTTGTAGTCGAGCAACATTATGTCCGGGCGGTGCCCGGCGGTACCGGCGAGGCTAAAGCTGCCGGCAATTACGCAGGTAGCCTCCGGCCAGCCTACGAAGCCCAGCAAAAAGGCTTCGATCAGGTGGTTTGGATGGGCGGCCCGAACAAAACGCAGATTCAGGAAGTCGGCACCATGAACATCTTCTTCGTGATCGATGGCGAAGTAGTCACCCCCGCAACCGACGGTGCCATCCTTAAAGGTATAACCCGCAAAAACTTCATTACCATCCTCCGTGACCAGGGTTATAAAGTCACTGAGCGAGTGGTGGAAATCGACGAAATCGTTGAAGCCCATGAAGCCGGTACGCTCCAGGAGATGTTCGGCGCCGGCACCGCCGCCGTGGTCAGTCACGTAGCTGAACTCCAGTATGGTGATAAACTCATGACGCTGCCCGCAGTGGAAGATCGCAAGATTGGACCAATGCTCAAAAAATACATTGACGGGCTGCGGACAGGCACCGTAGAAGATAAATTCAATTGGTTGGTAAAGGTCTGATTACCCACACCATGATCCTGATTAAACTGCCTGCTCTGCCTCCTGCGGAGCAGGCAGTTCTGTGTTATGCTTTCAGGTGCCTTTGACAGAAGCAACCGTTATTGTGCGAAAAAAATCTCCGAAGTTGTAGGTGTTTCTACGTGATGTTGGGCAAAGGTTTTTTCCTACGCCTAAGGCGTGCCTATTTTAACGCTGGGTAACCGCTTAGCGGTTGTTCACTATTTAAGAGAATCACCAACCACACCCATAATGAAAAGATTTTTCTTTTTTGCCCTCGTACTGGGCACAATTGCCGTTGCGTGCAAACAAGATCCGGGCGATACAAACAAACCCGAAAAAAAGGAACCTGAACCGGAAGCCTATACTCCGGAGGATTGGACCTTCTTTGACCAGGGCTGGAACGCTGCCAAACGGGACAGCTTCTGGTTCGTTACCCAGGGGTCACGGGTCATGCCCTACACTTGGTTCGCCGCCCTGGAGGAGCCTACCGGAGAAAACCCGATGTTTACGCCCCGGCGTATGGACGATCTGGGCTATTTGCCGGCACCGGTATCCACGCTGAACCCGAAGGGCCTGCCGGTTGGCTTCGCCCTGGATACGGACAAGTCCACCGGAGAGACCTTCGTAGGCTTTACCTGCGCTGCCTGCCATACTAATGTGGTCAAATATGATGGTAAAGCTTTTTTGGTCGATGGGGCTCCGGCCCTCGCCGACTTTGTCGGCCTTTACGATGACATCGTTACGACCCTGGTGTCCACCCGGGATGACGCGGATAAATTCGATCGATTTGCCCACAAAGTGTTGGCGGATAAGTATGACGACGCTTCGGTCAACCAACTGAAAGCGGCACTGGCCTCGCTTGCCGCTGATTCGGAACTGAGGCAAAGTACGGCAGCATTACCGGACCACTACCCCAGTGATTTCACCAGCTACGGCCGCCTGGATGCTTTTACCAACATCGAAAACGCGGGTTCCGTTTTAGCGCTCGATATGCCGGGCAACGGTAACCCGGCCATCGGTCCGGTATCCTACCCATTCCTGTGGGGGACGCATCAATCTGATGTCGTTCAGTGGAACGGTAGTGCTTCCAACATCCCGCGCTCCATTGGCCCGTTGGTACGCAATACTGGTGAAGTTGTTGGCGTATTTGGCGGGTTGAAAATCACTAAGCCAGAAGGGAAACCGAAAGTGCCATTATTGCCCTTCGATTACGCTTCGACGGCTAACTTCCCCGGCTTGATCGCCCTGGAGAATTTGGTAAAAACCCTTAAGTCACCGCAATGGAACGATACTAATGGCAACCTGCCCGCGGTCAATCCGGAACTCGTAGCTCAGGGAGCGGTTCTTTTTGGGAAGACCTGTGCCGGTTGTCACCAGGTAGTAGCCATGGAAGATCAGCTACTCAACTACAAATCGAAGATGGTCCCCATCGGTAAAATAGGGACTGACCCTACTACCGCGATGATTGCACTGACAAACGTAGCTGCTACGGGAATATTGGAGGGAATGAAGGTCGAGATCCTAGACGGACCGGTTATGGCAGACACCATGCCGGCCATCACCATTCCGGTTAACGGAGTAGCGGGGCTGCTGGCGCCAATGCTCATAGAGATGATGCAGGAAAAGTCTCACGGGGAGATAAATATGCAAGGCCATTCCCGTGGAGTAGGCCACGCTCAAGACGAACCTACAGCGGCACCTAACCCGAGCTATAAGGCCCGCCCCCTCAACGGTATCTGGGCAACTGCGCCTTATTTACACAACGGTTCCGTACCTAACCTGTGGGAACTGCTCAAAAAACCGGAAGATCGGGTCACGGAGTTTTGGGTAGGTAGCCAGGACTTTGACCCCAAAAATGTAGGCTTTATAACCAACGAAGGAAAAAACCTTTTTAAGGTTAAGCACCAGGGTGAAGTAATGCCTGGCAACTCTAATGGCGGACACGTTTACGGTACTGGCAGGACCGACGAAGAGAAGTGGGCGCTGGTGGAGTACCTCAAAACGCTGTAGGTCTTCTGTATGGTCTTTTAGTTAGGCTCCGGCACCTCATATCATGATGTCGGAGCCTTGCTGTGTTTAACCTTTTGCAAGTCTGGGTAGCGTGCCCTATAAGCGCGTAGGAGGTCTATTTGGACAAAGGCCGTGTGCAAAAATTAACCAAGCGAATGCTCGCCTAAAAGCCTGCGGCTACGCCTCCTCCCTGTCCCAGTCTGTTTGTCCCACATAAATGAGGACCATCCCCACGATGATCATCAGGATGCGGACAACAAAGGATACGGCTACGTTCCAGCGATAGAGCCATTCTAGCAGAATGAAATCAACCCCGACCACGTTAAGGAAGAAGGTGACAATGCCCACGAACATCAGCAGAAAACCGATGACGGTGAGGGTGGTGGCGTTTTTTAGCATGTCGGAGATAGTAGTTTGGTGTAAAACTACGGAGCAGGACGTGGTGTTGAGCAGATAGCCATTATTTTTACCAAGTACTGACCCCAACCCTATTTTTCGACAACCTGACAACTCGACAACCCGACAACTCGATATTCTTAGCCCGTAACCAAGTTGATTTTGCCCACCACCACCACTAATTCGATTAAGATCATCGAATGCCCGCGCGATGCCATGCAAGGGCGTCACGACTTTATCCCCACCGAGACCAAGGCCGCCTACATTCAGCAGTTGTTGGCTTGTGGCTTTGATAGCCTTGACTTTGGCAGCTTCGTTTCTCCGAAGGCTATTCCGCAAATGCGGGATACTGCGGAAGTACTCAGTAGGTTGGACCTGAGCGCCACGGCTACTAAGCTGCTGGCGATTGTGGCAAATCGTCGTGGGGCGGAAGCCGCCCTGTCGCACCCCGAGATACAGTACCTCGGCTACCCCTTCAGCGTAAGTGAGACGTTTCAACTACGCAATACCAATGCCACGCTGGCGGAGAGTGTAGACCGGGTCAAACAAATCCAGGAACTCACCGTGGCCGCCGGAAAGGAAATGGTCGTGTACCTCAGCATGGGCTTCGGGAACCCCTATGGCGACCCATGGAATGTGGAAGTGGTGGAGCAGTGGGTCAGCCGCCTTGCGGAGCTGGACATCAAAATTTTTCAACTGTCCGACACCATTGGCGTCAGCGCTCCCGCCAGCATCAGCTACCTGTTCAGCAGTCTTATCCCCAGGTACCCCAACCTGGAAATTGGCGCTCACCTGCACACCACACCAAACACCTGGGAAGAGAAGATCGCCGCCGCCGCCGCTGCCGGTTGCCAACGGTATGATGGGGCCATCCGCGGATTTGGTGGTTGCCCCATGGCCAAGGATGACTTGACGGGGAATATGCCGACGGAACGTCTGTTCGACTACTTTGGCTTTGAAGCCACGGGGGTAAGTAAAGACGCATTCTCGTTAGCCATGGCATCTTCTTTGACCGTCTTTTAGGTTGGGGAAATGATTGAATAATTGAATGAGCGAATTTTCGTCTACGCGGACGCGAAAGCGCGCAGCGCTTTACAGCGTGCCGCGTACTTCCTGTTCCCGCTCAATAGCCTCAAACAACGCCTTAAAGTTGCCTTTACCAAAACTGGTAGCGCCTTTACGTTGGATGATTTCGAAGAAAACCGTGGGCCGGGGCTGTACGGGCTTCGTGAAGATCTGCAGGAGGTAACCTTCGTCGTCGCGGTCAACGAGGATGCCGAGTTCGCGGAGCGGGCTGAGGTCTTCGTCGATGTCGCCAACGCGGTCGAGTAGGGTATCGTAGTAGCTGTCGGGGACCCGGAGGAACTCCATACCACGGGCCTTCAGGGCCCTCACGGTGGAGATCACATCATCCGTAGCTACCGCAATGTGTTGGATGCCAGGACCGCAATGGAACTCGAGGTACTCCTCAATCTGGCTCTTTTTCAGGCCGGGGGCAGGTTCGTTGATGGGGAATTTGACGCGGCCGTTTCCGTTGCTCATTACCTTACTCATCAGCGCAGTGTACTTGGTGGAAATGTCTTTGTCGTCGAAGCTGATGAGTTGCTTGAAGTCCATCACTTCGGCGTACCAGTTGACCCATTTGTTCATCTCCCCAAGGGCAACGTTGCTGACCATGTGGTCAATAAATTTCAGGCCGATGGGCTCGGGGCGGTATTCCGGGCTCCAGGCAGCGTAGCCTGGCATGAAGGGTCCGGTGTAGTCCTTGCGTTCCACGAATTCGTGGATGGTGTTACCAAAGCTCTGGATTTGGGCGCGGACGCAGGTGCCAAATTCGTCTTTTGAAGACCAGGGTTCGGATACGGACTCCGCGCCACGGCTAACGGCCGTTTCGTAAGCCTTTGCAGCGTCATCGACCCAAAGCGCAACACAACGCACGGTGTCCCCGTGCAAGTCGTGCAAACGGCCAATTTCCGTCCCTTTGGTCAGCGGGCTGGTCAGCACCAGGCGAATCTTATCCTGGACCACGACGTAGCTCTCCCGGTCCTTAAGACCGGTGCTGAGCCCAGCGTAAGCCAGCGGTTGAAAACCCATGCACGACTGGTAAAAGTGGGCGGCCTGGCGGGCATTTCCTACGTACAATTCCACATAATCCGTACCCAATAAAGGGAAGCTGTCGGTGGTGGTGAAGGGGGCTTTTTCTGTGGCTACAGCGGACATTGCTATTTATTTAGTTGTTAAGGCAATAATTGCTTGCGCAAAAGTAGTGATTTCGACTGACGCTTGCAATATAAACGGGTAAGAAGATGGTTGATTGTCTGTAGGTGCTGCCGGTTAACTTTCGCTGCCTTTTACCCTTTCCCTGCACCTGCGTTCGCGCCTGCTGCTTCTGGTGCAGGTATTTAAGCTACCTTGGCTCGTACTAACGACAACGATGGTTCCGTTAACAACCCATTCGTAAGTCCGACGACCTACTACTTACTACTACTATAAGCTAATAAATGCCCCATCATCAAAACCTGGCTGACATCACCAATGTCTTGCTGGATGAACAAACCCGGGGCGACCTCCTCTCCGAAACGCTCGACCAATACCGCGATATTTTACTCACTGCCTCGGGCATTGACCTTGGTGGAGAGGAAGAGATGGATTGCGTGCATACCGGCGCGGGTGTTGCCATCGGTACTACCTGGGCAGCGCTGTGTATCGATGACCTCCTGCGGACGAAGCGTTTCGTCAGCGGCCTCTACCAGGCTGTTGTATCGACGAAGGCACGCCGTGACGGCCCCGTACATATTCTCTATGCAGGCACCGGCCCATGGGCTACGCTCTTTCTGCCGCTTACCTCCCGGTTCAGTGCACAGGAACTGCGCGTAACCTGTATTGAAATTAACGGGGGAAGCTACGCCAGTGTCCAGCGAACATTCGATCAGCTTGGGCTGAGCGATTACGTCGAAGCCTTCATCCAAACGGATGCCGCTACCCACGTCATTTCAGGAGGTACTCCGATTGACATCATGCTGACCGAAACCATGCAGTATTGCCTGATTGATGAGATGCAAGTGCCCATCGCCCTAAACCTGATGAGGCAACTTGCGGAGGATGTTATCATGGTTCCGGAACGCATCATCGTTAGCCTGGGCGTCTTGGAAGACGAAACGAATCGGTTCGTTCGCAGTGATTTCGGGCCTGTTTTTACCCTGGACAAGGCTACGCTCAAAGCTTATTTACCCATTACCGGAAGCCTTGATTTTCCAACTTTCCGCCTGCCCGTTCCTCTGCCTGGAAAAACACCTGAGGGGCCGCTGGCCCTTCTGACCACCATCCAGGTTTTTGGCGGCCAGAACCTCACCCACTACGAAAGCGGTCTTACCAACCCGCAGATCATCGGTCAGTATCCCACTACGGATAACCCGCTTGCGGCAATAGATTTTACATACCAGTTGGAGCCTACACCATTGCTGGAGATGGCGTTTATTAACGATTAGAGCGACTTCCTCACGGCGTTCGCGTTGCAGGGGAGCTTTGCTTCTGGTTACAGAGGTCGCATACGCTCCCGTTGCTGGGCGCCCTCGGCGCGTTCAATAGTATAGAACTGAGTTTATTCGATTTGGGAAGTGATCCGAAAGAGCAGGAAAATGTGCTGGAGAAATGGCCGGATACGGTGGCCTATCGGACTGCCGTCGCCCAGGAATATCGGGAAGCTATTGGGGACAGCCACACGCAGACGAAAGGAAAGGAAGTTCGGCGTTGATGGAAGATTAGTCGCTTTGCGACTTATTGCAGGTTGCAGCTACCGCATAAGGTTCTTCGCTCCGCTCGTTCAGGAGGTTTGTCAAAAATAGGCTAGCTAAAATTTGGCTGAATTGCCTGTGGCATTTTTTTTGTGCAACCTGCAACCTGCAACCTGCAACCTGCAACCTGCAACCTGCAACCTGCAACCTGCAACCTGCAACCTTTTTTGACCCTGAGGCCACATTCGCTTAGTTCCAGGTGTCTTACCTTTGAAATCCTGGTAAGACCGCCGATGCTAAGCATGAAAGAAAAGGAACTGATCGAAGGCGCCCTGAGGGGCGAGGAAGCCGCATCACGCGCGCTGTTCGAGCGGTATGCCCCAATGTTAATGGGGGTTTGCCAACGCTACTGCCGTACCCAGACAGAGGCGGAAGATGTGCTGCAAGACAGTTTCATTCGCTTATTCGAAAAATTACCGAAATACGGTTTTCAGGGATCGTTTGCGGGCTGGGCCCGCCGCCTTACCGTCAATGTTGCTCTGAAAACCTACCAGAGAAAACGGTTTGCGCTGGAGCAATCCGGCCTGGAGAACATCCCCGAAAAAGGAGGTGCTCCCACAGCCTACGCCGAACTTGGCGAAAAAGAATTATTGGAAATGGTGAAGGCACTGCCCGATGGCTACCGGTTGGTCTTTAACCTCTACGCCATCGAAGGCTACAGCCACAAAGAGATCGCCGAACAACTCGGCATTCAGGAAGCAAGTTCCCGGTCTCAGCTGCTCAAGGCGCGAAAAGTGCTGCAACGCCAAATAGAAATCCGTCAACGCATCGCCATATGAATCCGATCGACGATCTTTTTCGGGAAGGCCTTAGTGGCCACGCGGGTGAAGTACCTGCGGATATGTGGTCGCGCGTCAGCGCGGGCAAAACGCCTGTGGCACCCGCAGGGGAAGGCATTGATCAGCTGTTTGCCGGCAAACTTGCCGATCGGGCGGGTGATGTGCCTGCGGACATGTGGTCGCGCATTGCCGCAATCGGTGTTGCTTCGTTGCCGGAAGGTGCGGAGATCGACCAGGTATTTGCAGATAAACTAAAGAAGGCTGAAGGAGCGATTTCCGAAGGCATGTGGCAACGCATTTGGCAGGGCGTTACAGCGCCAACTCCGGCGACCTACCCCTCCCGGCGTTGGTTGGTGGCTGGTCTCGCGGCCTTATTGCTGCTGAGTGGAATTGCCTGGTGGCAATTGGCGGGAGATGTACCTCCGGTTGAAGAACTGACGGTGCCTACGGAAATTGAAGTGGTAGCCAGCAACGGTGCTGCGGTAGAGATAACCGATAATGAGCCATCCATTGCGGCGGCAGACCAGAAAGGAAATTTGAAACCAGGCGGGAATGCTGACCAATCAGCAGCAGTAGCTGGATCAGGCGCGGGCGCAGGTGCAACAACAGGTATTAAGGCACAGGATGCTACCACGTTTGCTCCTCAGGTATCAGGTGAGGTGCCAGTTGGTGACCTTGCCGGGACTGGGTTGTCGGCGGCGATAGCGCCTTCGACCCCTACATCAAAGGTTGACGAAGGCTTGTCTGCCGAAACGGAAGCGGTTGTGTTGATCGATGGCGCCAAAGCCACGGCTGTCACGGATCGGGAACGTACTGCCATAGGAATCCGGGAACTTTCCGCTCGTTCTCTGGCGCTGCTGCCACTAAAAGAAACCGATCCTGGAGTTAAGCGTAAGTACCGCATTAAATCTCCCGAGAACTCTGGTTTCCGTGCCGCCCCCCGGCATCGGTTTCAGACGGAATTCCTCTTTGGCGTGGCCTATGCCAACCAGAGTTTCTCCGTAGATGACGAGGCAAACCGCCTGCTGCTCAGTGCCCGTGAGGTCAGTGAATTTGCGGAAGTTAGCTATCAGGTTACCTTACGGACCAACTACCGGTTGGGCGATCACCTGATGGTAACGGGGGGGCTGACCTATTCTGAAATCCGTAATCAATTGGAATACGATCAGATTATTAACGGAGCATCTACCGATCTGACCATCAATAACAGCATCCGGTTGCTGGAGGCACCATTGTTGCTTGGCTACCGCTTACCTGGCCGTCGTTTACACGTAGCCATTAACGCAGGGCCGGTATTCAACCTGTCTACCTCGGTCCGTGGGCGTTTTCTTCGTCCTGATTCGCCGCAACCATTGGATCTGGCTACCGACGGTAACTATCGCCAGAACATTGGCGTTGGTTTCATGACCTCACTTTCCTCTACTTATAGGGTAGGGAATAAGGATCCCTTCCTGCTTGTCGTCGAGCCCTTCTTCAAAACTTATCCGGGAGCTTTCTCCGTCAAGGATGCTCCTTTGAAAGAGACGTACTGGTTGGCGGGGTTACAGCTGGGCGTTCGGAAGGAGTTTTAATAAGGGATTAATTGAATAATTGAAGGAGAGAATAATGGAATAGCTGCCGCAAGGAGGTGCTCGCTTTGCTCGTTTACGCTTTATTCGGGTACCCTAATTTACTGTTCTCACATTCACTTCCGAGGTGAGCAAGCGCAGCGCCGCGAACGGAAACAGTGGTAGTTTATTCACTTATTCCATTATCCTCTCCTTTACTTATTCTCTACCCCTGATCTCCCTGATCATCGCCAGGGTCTCCCGTGCCAATGCCTCCATCTTTCCAAACTCTCCTGCTTTTATCCAGTCGTTTTTGATGAGTTGGGACCCCATGCCTACGGCTGCGGCACCTTCACCGAACCAGCGTTCGAGGTTGCTCCGCTCGGCGGTGACACCGCCGGTGACCATGATGGTGGTTTGGGGAGAGGGGCCGCGGTAGGCACTGATGAAGCCGGGAGCTACGGCGTTGCCGGGGAACAGTTTGACGATCTCGGCACCCAGGCCTTCGGCCCGGGCAATTTCGGAAGGGGTGAAACACCCCGGCATCCAGGCTACTTTACGCCGGTGGCATACCTTGACGACGTCCTCGTCGATGGTGGGGCCAACGATGAAGGCCGCGCCAAGCTGAATGTAGAGACTGGCGGTTCCGGGATCTACCACGGAACCGATACCCAGATAAAGGTCTGGATAGTTGGCCCGGCAATGCTCGGCCAGGGCATCGAATACTTTATGCGCCCCGATTCCACGATTGGTGAATTCAAAACTACGAAGGCCGCCGGCGTAGCAGGCGTCAACTACTTTCTTGGCTTTGTCAACGTTGGCAACGTAAGCAAGCGGCACCATGGCCTGATCAAGAACAGTTTGGTATACTTTTAAGCGCATGATAATTCGTTTATGCGGTGAAAAAACAAAGTTAGCTTAATCCGGGGAGGAAACTGTATTGAAAAGGATCACTTAATCCACCTGAAAATCCCCTAAATCCACTTTGTACCTTCGCATCAACAAATGTTATTACCATGCTTCGTATTCCCGGACTCCTACTCCTCTTTATGCTAACCCTTGCCTGCTCCACCACCAAATCCACTGCACCCGCGGCCTCGCCCCCAACTGCAGAACTGGCCGCGTTGGAAAAAGCCATGACGGGGACCTTCAACAGTTCCGCACAAGCTTCTGCCAACGATAGCTACCTGAACATTGTCTTGCACATGGAGCCCATCTGGACGGACCAGCCGGGCAGCTACCTATACGTTGAACAGGCCGTTGCTTCCGACCCCACAAAGCCCTACCGTCAACGGGTGTATGTGCTGGAGCAAAAGGGGAAAAAGAAGTTCATCAGCAGCGTCTATGAGTTGCCTGAGCCCGATCGTTTCATCGGTGCTCACAAAAATCCGGAGAAGCTGGACCTGCTAAAGCCCTCCGACCTGATCGCCCGCGAAGGCTGCGCGGTGTACCTGAAGCAAACCGAACCGGGGATGTACCGTGGAAGTACTAAAAAAGATAAGTGCAAGAGCACTCTGCGGGGAGCGAGTTACGCTACCAGCCGGGTATCGATTGCCGGGTCTTTCGTCCAGAGCTGGGACCAGGGCTTCGACGAGGAAGGGAAGCAGGTTTGGGGGGCTACTAAGGGGGGGTATATGTTTTTTCGGGAGTAGGAGCTCGCGCGAAGCGCGAGCGTTGTCGAGTTGTCGGGGTGTCGAGGTATCTGGTTGTCCAGTTTTCGGTTTATCGAGAAAACCTCAGACAACCCGACAACTTGACAACTTGATTTGCGCAGCAAATGATTTCCTCGTACCTTTGCAGCCGCAAATTTTGCTTTACCCGATCCATGTGATCCATTAAAGGCTTTTTCATTATGCCAGTATACATGCCAAAGGAGAAGAAGGAAGAAATCTTCGCCGAATACGGTGGCTCTGCCACCAACACCGGTTCCACCGAGGGCCAAATCGCTCTGTTCACTTTCCGTATCCAGGAATTGAGCGACCACCTTCAGCGTCACCGTAAAGACCACAGCAGCCGTAAGGCCCTGCTGAGCCTCGTAGGTCAGCGTCGTCGTCACCTCGCGTACCTTCAGAAGAAGGATCTCGACGGTTACCGCGCACTGATCGCTAAGCTTGGTATCCGTAAGTAATCGGATAACTCGACAACCGGACAACTCGATCGCCGGACATAAAAGCCCCTTTCACTGTGATGTGGAAGGGGCTTTTTGTTTGTGGCGCTGTAAGTATTTTTGCTAAATGTCGATAGAGAGAATAATGCTAGGTGGGAAAGAAGTCGAGACTTTCTGTCCGGATAGTAAAAAACATTGGCGGGAATGGCTGCAAAAGAACCACCGGTCAGCCCAATCGATTTGGCTCGTTTTCTACAAAGTGTCTTCAGGAAAGGCTACTTTAGGCTGGGGCGAAGCCGTTGATGAAGCCCTCTGCTTCGGCTGGATAGATAGTCTGAAAAAGACGCTTGATGAGGAACGCTATATTCAGTTTTTCAGTAAGCGTAAACCCAAAAGCACCTGGTCGAAAATCAATAAGGATAAAGTTGAACAGTTGATTTCCGAAGGACTTATGACGTCAGCCGGACTGCAATGCATCGATATTGCCAAGCAAAATGGGTCGTGGGTATTTTTAGATCAGGTGGAAGCATTGACAATTCCAGCAGACCTGGAGGAAGCTTTTGCGCCCAACCCGGGGTCGAAAGATTATTATCTCAGCCTGAGTAAATCCTCAAAAAAGATAATCCTGTATTGGATCGTATCTGCCAAGCGGTCCGAAACGCGTCAAAAACGTATTGCTGAAACAGTTGAGGCCGCATCACGACGTATGAAGCCTAAGCCGTTTAGGTAATAAGAAAATGATTTGAGAGGTGTCTCCAACGAAAAAAGCCCTTTCCGCATTGCGGAAAGGACTTTATTGTCGGTGATCCCTCTGGGGCTCGAACCCAGGACCCTCTCATTAAAAGTGAGATGCTCTAACCAACTGAGCTAAAGGATCGACATACTTTTCTTCAAAAGCGACGCAAAGGTACGTTCATAAGTTGAACATGTGCAAGCTGTAAGTCAAAAAAGTATTCTTTTTTTTAACTGCACGGATTGGTAACAAGATTGGCCGTTGTCATAGTTGCAAGACGGGGAGGCTTTGTACTTTTGCCCCATGTCTACCAGCCCCAAGATCATCTCCAACTTACGCGAACGGTTCATCACCGAACTGCAGGCGACCTTCTCCGGTAAGGAACCCCGTGGTCTGTACGAACCCATCGACTACATTCTTGACTTAGGCGGCAAACGAATCCGACCGGTAGTGGCCCTGTTGGCGGCCAGGATATTTGGCGACGGCGAAGATATGAGGCTCGGGATGCCCGCGGCGCTCGCGGTGGAGGTGTTCCACAACTTTACGCTGTTGCACGATGACATCATGGACGACAGCCCGCTGCGCCGGGGAAAACAAACCGTTCACGAAAAATGGGACATCAATACCGGAATCCTCAGCGGAGACCTGATGCTGATCCAGGCCTACCAGCATTTGTGCAACTGCCCCAATACGGCAGCCTTGCCCCAACTGATGCAAACCTTTAACCGGGTAGCGACCGGGGTATGTGAAGGCCAGCAGTACGATGTCGACTTTGAAAGCCGCAACGACGTCACCATCGCCGAATACCTGAAGATGATCGAACTCAAGACGGCCGTCTTGCTGGGTGGTTCGCTGGAAATGGGTGCTCTCGCCGCCGGGGCAAGCCAGGAGGATGCCGACCACCTTTATGCCTTCGGCCGCCTTACGGGCCTTGCTTTCCAGCTTCAGGACGATCTGTTGGATACCTACGGCGAGAGCGCCAGCACGGGCAAGCTCAAAGGCAACGACATCATTCGCAATAAAAAGACCTTTCTTTTCCTCAAGGCCATGGAACTGCTCGGCCCGGAAGACCAGAAGGAACTAAACCGTTGGTTTGCCGAAAGCCCGGCCGACCCGGCCGGGAAAGTGCTCCGGGTAACGGAGCTGATGACCTCCGTGGGCATCCCCGGGGCCGTTGCTACGCTTCGCGACCAATTCCAGGCAGAAGCCTACGCGCACCTCGAAGCGGCTGGCGGAGACGCGGAGGTGAAAGTGGTACTGCGGGATTTGGCCGAAGGGCTGTTACAGCGCGTGAGCTAGGAAATAGTCCTGTAGTCTTGTAGGCGGGGCAGCTATCGGCACCGCAAAGGTCAGGGTGCCGATAGAGAACTAATCAGAGGTATAATTTTCCGTTCAACCAATTGTCTTCAATAATGGCGTCCTGGGCGTGGTAAAACTTCATGGCCTCGGTGTTGGTGTCTACGATCTGCCATTTCAGGAGCTGGCAGCCGCGCTCGCGGCCGCGTTCCAGCAGGACGTCCCAGAGGCGTTGCCCGATGCCCTGCCGGCGATAGGCGGGGTCGAGGACAAAATCCTCGAGGTAGATCATCCGGCCCTTCCAGGTGGAGTAAACGAAGTAGTAGAGGGCCATGCCAACGACTTTTTCGGCATCTTCGGCCACAATGGCGTGGTAAAAGCCAGCGTCGAAGTCCTCCTCGTAAGTGGGAATGGTGGCCGTGAAGTTATGGCGTTCGCCGACGTATTCGGACAGCTGGGCGACCAGGCCGTGAAGGGCGGGAACATCGGCTTTGGTGGCCTGACGGATTTGGATGGACATGGGAGGGAGTCAAGTAGTCAGTTAGTCAAATAGTCAAGTAGTCAGACAGTGGCGTCCTTTAGCGACAATCACAAGGTAATGGTCTGCGGTTTGACTATCCAAAGGATTTGCTTAATCAGGGCGGGGACGCAGGTGCGAAGCAAAGAAAAAAGGAGCAGGGGTCGAAAGGCCGGGTGTACCCCTCTTTCTTTCCTTGCTCCTTTAAACCCTTCCCCGGCACCTGCGTCCGCGCCTGAAAAGTGATGTACGTTTGAATCCTTTATTTTACAATTACTCTGCGAACCAGAGAGGTCCCGTTTTCAAGGCCGATACGCAGCACATGAAGCCCGCTGGATACGTGGTTGGGCAGCCGTAGGGTACCGTTGGTGGTCGTTGTTCCGCCAATAACCTGCCGGCCCGTGGGGTCATAAAGGTGGTAAGGTAAAGCGGCATTGCCGAGTCCGCTGAGCCGGAGTTCACTTCCCTTAAGCACCGGATTTGGCGCAAGCGTAACGTCTGGCCGGGCAACAGGAACACCCAGGCTAAGCGGTATTCTTTCGGCGTACTGCTCCCAGAATTCCAGGGTCCGGACGAGGGCAGGGACAACGCAGCCACCGTGCGTCCGGGCACCGCCGGTTTCGAGCACCACACTGGTGGAACCGTTGGCCCGCATGACGGAGTCGGCGATGATGGCGTTGCGGAAGGGCACTTGCTCATCCTGGGTGCAATAGTAGATCAGGGTAGGGGCCGTCGGTGCCCAATCGTAGGTGTCGTTGTCAGCCAGGGCAATGTTGATTGGAGCAGTAGGATCTCCGCTGGCCAGGGTCTGACGAACGGAATCCTGCAAAATATCGGCGAGCAGCGCATTATTATCCATCAGCATCTGGGTCAACTGCGTGTTGAAATCATCCAGAGAAAGTTCTTCGCTGGCAAAAGCCTCCACCAGCGGGAGGTACGGTGGAACGAAGGCCTGGGCAAGACTATCAAACAAACCATAGACGCTGTTGTAGCTCACGTAGGTATAGGCAATGTAGCCAGGCAGGGTCGCCAATCCTTCTGAAAACAGCGTGCCAGCCATCACCTCAGAAATACTGTACGGGCCGGAAAGGTGGCTGGCGGCGGTTACCTCCAATCCGTCGTCTCCGGGATTCGTCTGGATGTCCCGGTGCAGCGCCTGAGTAGCGTGCCCACCCTGACTATAGCCGGTAAGGAAGAGTTGGTCGTTAAATAAGACATTTTCTTCCTCCAGCCATTTTCTGACGGCAATGACCAGGTCCCGGCCCGCACTGGCCTCGCTGGCCGCATGCACGTAGGGGTGGATGCCGTCGCTGTCTCCCAGGCCGATGTAATCCGGAGCTACGGTAATGTAGCCAGTGGCAGCGATGGCGTGCGACAACAATCGTTCTCCGGTAGTTGGATTACTGGGGACGGCATTTCGTTCCCCTACCGTACCGTGGTTGTAAACGGCCATCGGGACCTCAACGTCACCAATCAGCGGTATACAAAGTAAGCCGCTGGCGGTATCAGGCTGGCCCAGCGCATCAATGGTGGAATAGGTGATCTTATAATTGGCCACGTCATATTCTACCCGTACGGGTAATACGATATTGAGAACGGAAGCCAGAGTGGTGCCCTGTTGTTCGGAGGTGATAACTTCCTGGGCAGATGCAGAGAAAGTGGTGAAGGTGGCTAGGAGAAAGAGTAGGAGTTTTTGCATGATTTTCAAGTTACAGGTTACTAGTTACATGTTGCAGGTTTTGCGCCGAAGTTAACAGTAACAATGAGTATGTCTTAGTATAGTTTCGAAAATCAAGCGGAGGTCACCTGCAACCTGCAACCTGCAACCTGCAACCTGCAACTTGCAACCTGCAACTTGCAACCCGACTACAACCACCGCGCCCCAAATTTCTGCACCAGCTCATCATCATAATGGTCGGCTTTAGCGAAGAGGTGCTCGAAGCGGGGTAGGGCGGTCTCGACCGTAAGGTACCGGTCATAGATCAGCAGGGAGAGGACGATGTCTCGACCAAAGGTGCTGAAGGTAAGTTGGCGAAGTTTACAGTTTTCCCGAAGGAGGAAGGCAAAGAGTTCTGCATCGGGAAGTTCGGGGAGGGAACAGAGGTAGGCGTCTCCGGTGACCAGCCCGCTGTCTTCGTGGTAAGCGAGTTGGATCAGGGCGCTGCCCTGGCGGATGCTCCAAAGGTTGGGGCCCCGGCGCGCCAGCCGGGGATCATGGCCGGCCGTTCGGATAATGTCTTCGACGGTGGCGGAGACACCGGTGGGGGCGTAATCCTCCATCATGTTGGGCAACACAATTTCAGCGCCGCAATTGGGGCAATGCCCTTTGGGGTTGAGGATGATCTCGAAGATTACTTTCTGGCAGTTGAAGCAACGGGCCGCAGCGCGTCCTTTACCTTCGTGGAACCGGTCGAGGCATTCCTGTAGCCGGGAGCCGGGCAGGCTGAGCGCCCGCCCTTTGCCTTCCTGAATGTCGTACATATTGATGCCCGCCAGCTCCCCTGCCGGGGTAAACAAGGGGCCACCACTGTGTGCCGCCTCCTGCAAGGCATCGTGCATGATGAAATCGATCCCATGATGTTGGTAACCTAATTCGAGTACTTGGCCTTTACTGATCCGCAACGGATGGCCGAAATGCTGACCGACGGCAATTATGTCGGCACCAATGGCCGGGGCTTCCGTACATATTTTGAGCGGTGGCAAATCAAAAGGTGTTTCCGGCTTCAGGAAAGCCAAATCGTAGTAAGCGTCCAGGTAGACAACGTGGGCGAGTTGCTCCGGCTCTTTTTCGCTTCCGACCACTACGGTGGCATTGTCGCGGACCACATGCTCGTTTGTAATCAGCAAATCGACCGCCGGCAGGTACACACCAGTACCAGTGCTAAAGGGAGTGGCAACCTGGAAAACGTAGGAGGAAAGCATGGGTTAAGGGTTGCAGTTGTTGCAGCTTGCAAGGGGGTGCAGATATTGCAGGAAGTGCAAGATCGGAAAATTGTTGGGAATGCAGATGGGTTCTGCGGACATCCCTCCGCTTTAGGCAGATTAGCAGGCGGAATAAATTCCGCGGAACCAACGTCTCGGTCCGGTTTGTGTCAAATTGCACTTCGGGCTTTGTTCCCCGGCACTTCTGCCGGTCCGCTATTGCCAACCGGCAGAAGTGCCGGGGAACAAGGCCCACCAAGCCGAGAGGGGGCGGAGATGCCAACCTTTTTGCACGATTTGTTAAACACACTTTGGCCAGTTCTCTCTCGTCTTCGCCTTCAAAATGCCTACTTTTGCGATCCAATTATGGAGCTGCTTTTTGGTGGTGCCCTTAGTGGCATTCCTACAAGCCCAGCAACCGGAGCGAAGCGACCCTGCAACAACTGCTACCTGTATGTATACCCCAAGTGAATACTACGAAAATATTGCCGCCGAAAACACTTTGCTGGCCACGACATTGCAAAGTAGGTACGACCGTCTGGCCATGGCTCGTCTGGTCATTTTTCTGGCCTGGATCGCGGCCATGATCGTCCTGATCGGCACCAATGGTTTGTGGGCCCTGGTTTTTTTTATCATCTCCGTTCCCCTGCTGGCCTGGGGCGTGCGCAAACACTTGAGGATTAAACGAGCAGCCGCTAAAGCCCGGGTAATGGGCGCCCTGGCGCAGGGCGAACTATTGGCCCTGGAACATAATTTCAGCCAATTTGACGACGGGCAAAACTACCTGGACCAGGCACATCAGTACGCGCTGGACCTCGACATCTTTGGTCCGAAGAGCATTTTTCAACTGATTAACCGGACAGTGACCGCACCGGGCAGCTTGCGGCTGGCCGAAGCCTTACGGGGGCGGCATGAGGAAGCAACGGCGGCGCGGACGCGGGTACAGGGAAAGGTTTTAGCAGCTATGCCCGACTGGTGCCTGCATTTTCGTACCATTGGTGATGATCTGGACGATGACATCCGGTACTTTGATCGCTTGCTGGGTTGGTTAGACCGGCCCAACGTAGTTGGCGGGGGTATCCACACCCTGCTTCTCTTCGTCACCCCACTGCTAACCATCGCCTCGCTGGCCTTCATGTTCCTGGTCAGCCCCTGGCAACTGGGCGTACTCGGTCTGTTGCCTGCCGCCTGGATGCTGCGAAAATACCGCGCCACCATCGAACAGGAGCACACCCAGACGGCCGAAATGGGCGACATGCTGTCTACCTACGCAGCCCTGTTGGAGCACATCCGGACTTTGCCGGAGGCTTCCTCCGACGCGGAAAAAGTATTTGCTGAAGCCGCTCGCTTAGGCGATGATTCCATCGTCGCACTCCGCAGACTAAGCTACCTCATCAGCCAGCTTGACGTCCGCTACAATCCGTTCGTGATCATCCTGGAAATCGGAGGGTTATGGAGCCTCCACTGGCTTCGTAAACTCGATCAGTGGCGGGAGGAACACCGCGCTGAGTTACCGGCATGGTTGGCCGTACTTGCCGAAACCGACACGCTGGTCAGCTGGGCTACTCTCCGCTACAATAACCCGGACTGGACAGACCCGGAGTTTACCGACCAGCCCATCGTAGAGGCCACCGGCCTCGGGCATCCGCTGCTGCCGGCCACCGGCCGGGTAACCAACGGTTTCAGCCTGGGAACCAACGGCCATATCCACCTCATCACCGGCTCTAATATGGCCGGTAAATCCACCTGGCTCCGGACCGTAGGCGTCAACCTGGTCCTGGCCAATGCCGGCTCCTCCGTCTGTGCACAGCACCTGCGTCTGCGCCCAAATCTGGAAGTATGGACCAGTATGCGTACGCAGGACGACCTCAGTGAAAGCACCTCCTCTTTCTATGCGGAACTGAAGCGCCTTAAAGCCATCATTGAAGCCGTTAGCGATGCGGACCAGCAGGTGTTCTTTCTCCTCGATGAGATCCTGAAAGGAACCAACTCCAGGGATCGGCACACGGGCTCCCGGGCGCTCATTCGTCAGCTCATCCGTGAGCGGGGTGCTGGCATCATCGCTACCCACGACCTTGAACTCGCGGCCCTGGAGTCAGAACCCGGCTCCCACGTCGAAAACTACGCCATGGAAGTACAGACCGACGGCGACAAGCTGACCTTCGATTACAAACTCCACCCCGGCGTTTGCCAATCGTTCAACGCTACAGCATTGATGGCCCGGATGGGGATTGATATTCCGCCGGAAGAGATTCGGCTGCGGCACGATTAAGCCAGTCGCTTCGCTCCTTGTTGCAGAGCGCCTTCGGCGCGTTGCAGGTTGCAGCTACCGCACGAGGCAGCTCGCTCCGCTCGTTTTTAATGCTTTTTTTAAAAAAAGCTGGAAAAACTTGGATGAATTGCCTGTGGCATTTTTTTTCTGCAACCTGCAACCTGCAACCTGCAACCTGCAACCTGCAACCTGCAACCTGCAACCTGCAACCTGCAACCTGCAGAGAAGACACCAGAATTACGGCTTATTGTGATCGTAAAGGCAGACTTAAGTGAATAGCTAACTGTATTTTCGCATTTCTCCTTGATCCGGAGTTGCCACTTTGGGAACTCCCGCAACTCCTGCCCATGAAAATTCTGGTCACCGGCGGCGCCGGTTATATCGGTTCCCATACAATTGTCGACTTACTTGAAAACGGCTACGAGGTTGTTAGCGCAGACAATTTTCACAACGCACGTCCAACGGTGTTCGATGGCATTGAGGTAATCACCGGCGTTCGGGTGAAGAACTACAACGTTGACCTGGCGGACCGCACGGCGACGCTGGCGATGTTCGAGAAGGAGAAATTTGATGGCGCGATCCACTTTGCCGCCTACAAACTGGTTGGCGAGAGCGTGGACATGCCCCTGGCCTACTACCGCAACAACGTCAACAGCCTGGTGAACGTGATGGAAGGCCTGCACCAACAGGGGAGCAGCAACCTGGTCTTTTCGAGTTCCTGCTCCGTCTACGGCAACGCCGACGAATTGCCGGTGACCGAGGCAACACCCCGTAAGCAGGCCGAAAGCCCCTACGCATTGACCAAACAGGTGGGCGAGGACATGATCGTCGATTTCTGCAAAACAACACCGGAATTTAAGGCCGTATTACTTCGGTACTTTAACCCGGCTGGCGCACACCACAGTGGAAAAATTGGTGAAGACCCAAGTAATCCGGCTACCAGCCTGGTGCCAGTGATTACGCAAACGGCCGCAGGTAAGCGCCCCATGATGAAGGTATTCGGAACGGACTATGACACCCGGGACGGAAGTTGTGTCCGGGATTACATCCACGTCGAAGACCTGGCCCACGCCCATACCTTGGCAATCCGGTACTTGTTGGATGGAAAAGCCTCAGATAATCCCGCGCTGTTTAACCTCGGGATCGGAGAAGGACTTACCGTACTGGAAGCCATCAATGCTTTCGAAAAGGTTAGCGGGGTAAAGCTGAACTACGAACTTGGCCCACCCAGAGCGGGCGACGTGATCGCTGTTTATGCTGATCGATCCAAAGCAACCAGGGAATTGGGATGGGAACCCACCCGGGGAGTGGAAGAGATTATGGACTCGGCCTGGAAATGGCAGCAGACTTTGGCTTAAAGCTGCGGAACAATAAATTAAGGAGAGTAATCTGTTAATCTCCTGTTTTTCGTCCTATTGAATTGTAGCCGAACTGATGGATGCAAAAACTCTAGGCCCTTCCTTTTTAATCTCTATTTTGAGCGTGTTGTCAGCCTGAATAAGCCAATTAGAGTCATATTGTTCAGCCGAAAATGGCCGACTCCGCTTAATGTAGCCATCTAAATCGTAAATTACCCGTAACAATAGGAACAAGTCATTGATGGAGAGGTTTTTTCCGGAAATGCTTATCACTTGTCCGATGCGCTCAAACTTAAGGTCATATTGCTTGACAAAAGCGGCGTTGCCTTTTAATAAATCCCAGTATTGTGTTAGGTTTTTGGCCGACCGGTATACGGGCAAAGGGCTGGTAAGCCCGGAGAAGACATAGCCGTCAATTGTGTCCCGTTCTATTCGTGTCATGTATCCTTCCAGTTCAATATTGTCATTGAGTATACCAAAGCTAGAGTAGAAAGTGTCTATTTGAGGAACCTTCTTAACGATGGTGCCTAGTGATAGGTACGAAATAGGACTTGCCGTGCGAAGGTTTGCACCATCCCTAACATTTAGGCCGGTAGCTGACCAGACAAAAATGGTGTCCTTATAGCTTAATTTACGGCTAGAGGTAATGGTGTCTACCTTTCGCTCAATAGCCTGTACTCTTTGTAATAAGTCAACCTTTGCTTCAGCAGAAATTTCAGGGGAAATCATGCTGGTATCTATAATTATATTAGAAAGGACATCACTTGTCTCTTCAAGAAGTTTTTCTGTCTTGGCTTGGTCTTTTTGAATCTGCTTGTTCTTCTCAATAAGTAATTCCTGCTCTAAGGTTTGCTGCTTTTTAAACATGAAAACAAAAACAAGGACTAACGCAAGGGCAAGAATAATTATGCTAATGATCAGTACATTCTGAACGAATTGCTTCTTTCCTCGCCTTTCAAGGGAGTTAATGGTCTTATAAAGTAATTCGTCTTCGTCGCCTTTATTATCATTCATATGCCCGCGATTCTGCTTTCCTGCATTTTGTTGACTAAAGTTTTGATTCGCTTAATATCCTCAAAATAGGCGCCGGATTGAAGCGTGCTGTCAGTTAACATCATCTCAATTCGCTGTCGGTACCTCTTACATAGCTTAACGATGTCAAGTTTTTGATTGACATCTTTAACCGGGATGGCACCCAATATGGCTGGCATCAGTGAAATGATCGATACGATCATACGGATTAGAATATCGGAGTTGTTAAGCACAAAGAAAATCACGGTAAATAACGCGACACTTAGCAAAAGAAGGACTACGGAGAAAATGATTGAACGACTAATATTATCCGTATTGACTTGTATGATACTGTCAAGGTTCCATACCAGAACCCTAAGGTTCGAATTTTCAAGATCTTGCTTCTCGCTGTCTGTTTTGCTGTGATCGTTTCTGGTGTCAATTCGGCCACTGATCTCCAAAATGGCGGCATTGATGCGGTTCAGTTCCGTAGGCTCTACCTTGAGTCCTCGTAATTGATCACGGACAAAATAACCCATCTGGCTTTTCAGGAGGACAACCTCTTCACAATAATTAGGAGATTGTTCCAGAACATACGCATCCAGCAGGTCCAAGGCCTCTTCGGTCTTACCCTCGATAATCAGGTTTTGTATTTTACCGTTCTGGGTCATAGTTCAATACTTGTAAATATAGTGTTTTGTCGTCTATTTTAGAGATTGATGCATGTCTCGTTAAGGAATCAGGTAGATTTACTTAGAAAATATCGAAAATAACTTATGCTGCTAACGCTCCTAGGTACCGCTACCTCCCAAGGTATTCCCGTTATTGCCTGCGGCTGCAACGTCTGTCAGAGTACTGATCCACGAGACAATCGATTACGAGCCAGTGCATTACTCTCCGGCAAGGGAAAACATTTTGTGATTGATACCGGGCCTGATTTCCGGGAGCAAATGCTGCGTAACCAGATACAGGAGATTGAAGGGGTAATCATCACGCATGAGCACTATGACCATACGGCTGGATTGGACGATTTGCGGCCGTTTTGCTTCAAGCAAAAAATCGATATGCCGGTCTACTGCCTGCCGCGGGTAGCGGCGGATTTACGGAACAGGTACGCCTATGCTTTTTCGGGATATCCCGGCGTCCCGAGGTTGGACATTCGGGAGGTGAACTTCGGTGATAAGATCCCTTTTTCCGGGGGAAACATCGAACTGCTGGAAGTACTGCACGGGGAATTACCCATTCTGGGCATTCGGTGGGGGGATCTGGCTTACCTGACCGATGCTAAAGAGCTTCCGGCGCGGACGCTGGTGCAATGTAAAGGGATAAAAAAAGCAGTGATTTCAGCATTGCACCACGCTGGGACACATTCTCACTTATCTCTGGACGAAGCCATTGCTTACCTTAAGCAACTGGGTGTTGACCAGGGTATACTGACGCACTTCAGCCACCGGATGGGGCGGACGGCACCACTGAACGCCGAGCTGCCGGAAGGCGTGGAATGTGGCTGGGACGGTATGCGGATATTGGTTGATTCTCCGGCCTTCGGGCTGTGAAAGTGAAAAGCCTTCAGGCTGTTTTCGGGCCTAAAGGCCTCGCAACGGGACGGCCTGAAGTTCGGGCAATTAACCTCCTTCACCATTGCGTACCTTAGGGCTTTACTTCCTGATCTACTCAAAAAAGATGAACCTACTTCACACCCTTACGCGTGCGCTCAGCGCGCGCCTGCCACTTTTCCGGCTTTGCTCCCTTACTTTTCTTTGCACCGGCGCCCGCGCCCTGAAGAGAGGAAGAAGGAGAGAACGAAAAAAAAGGAGGTTGATTCTTGCGGCCATTCCTTTACTCCTTACTGCCTTTTCCCCCTTACTGGGGCAAGACATGCGCCCCGCCTGGCACTTCATGGACAAGGCCTCCATGCCCTTGCCCTCTGAGAACATGCCGGACTACGTGAAACCACTTTATACCACCGAAGTGGACTATAATGAAATAATGGAAATTCACCAGGAATACTACGCCGACCGGGGGATGCGGGAGTGGCGCGAAGACCTGGAGCGTGATCCATATGCCAAATTTTTCCACCACTGGATGCAGGGAGCCGCCGCTGAAGTGAACGCTGACGGTAAAGTCCGGCAATTGTCAACCACCGAACTCCTGGATCGCCGGGCCGCGATCATCGCTGCCGAGCGCAGGACGCCTGCCCTTCTCCTGGAAAAATCAGCCGCTACCTGGAGCTTCGTTGGCCCCAGGCGCACCGTCTGGCGCGCTGAGCACCGGCCCAACCAGCAGGTAGCCCCCTGGCAGGTCAATGTTTATGCTTTCGCCGCATCTCAGAGTAATCCTGATATCCTGTTCGCCACCAGCGAAACGGGAGAGGTGTATAAAACCACTGATAAGGGCCTGAACTGGATACCAATAATGACTTACAACTGGGGTGGCGCTGGCCGGGCCATCGCCATCCATCCCACCAACCCTTCCGTAGTGTTCGTTTCCACGAATACCGACATTGTCCGCTCCACCGACGGCGGGATGACCTGGGCCAGCGTACTGACCGCCTCTGGCCTGAGCGGGAACAGCCTTGAGTTCAGCCCCAACGGCGGAACCATCATCGCTGGCACCGGACAAGGAGTAAGAAGAAGTACCGACGGTGGTTCGACCTGGAGCACCCAACTGAGTGGCGAAATACTGGACGTGGCTTTCCGCCCCGGAGATAATAACACGGTGTATGCGCTGCTGCGGCAATCGAGTCCCAGCCAATGTATGCTTTACAAGTCAATGAATGGCGGTGTGTCTTTCAGCCTGAGCATGACCGGCTGGACGCCGTACCCCGATCACAGCGGTGGCCGCATTACCGTCACCCCCGCTGACCCGGATTACCTGTACGTGGGGCTGCTGCAGGACCCCGTAAATCAAGTGCCGGTCATCCTGAAAAGTACCAATGCCGCCGGCAGCTGGACCCAAACCGCGATCGGCGGCACGGCGAATTTCGATGGCAACAACGGCCAGGGCTACTATGATCTCGACATTGAAGCCAATGACCTCAATGCCGAAGAAGTGATCTTCGCCACCACCACCGCATGGAAATCCTCCGACGGCGGGGTATCCTATACTGCCATTGGCGGCTACAGCGGTGATTTTGATATCCATCCGGATATCCAGGAGATCATCAGTATTGGTGGGGATACCTGGCTGGCCACGGACGGTGGGATGAATTATTCCACTGACTTTTTCAGTGATGTTGCCAACTGGGAAGCCCGCATCGACGGCCTTGATGGAACCAATTTTTGGGGGTATGACCAGGGTTGGAACGAAGATTATATGATCGGTGGCCGCTACCATAATGGTAATACGGCCATGCACGAAAACTACCCGGCACAGTATGCCCTGCGGATGGGTGGTGCTGAAAGTCCGACCGGGCACGCCTGGCACGGTAAACCGCGACATGCTATGTTTGACGACATCAGTAATACCATCCTCCCCGCCAATTTTACGTCTGTGGCAGAAGGGTCTTTCTCTTTCTCAAAGTTTCCAAACATCTGGTATTATGGCAGTGGCTACAGTTCCTTACTGATCGACCACGAGGATTACGAGACCTTCTACGTAGGTGAAGGCAACGACTTCTGGCGGAGTGAAGATGGCGGCAATAGCTGGGAAAGCCTGCACAACTTCGGCAGTGAGGTATTCCACTTCGACATTTCCCGGGCTAACTCGGACTACGTGTACCTATTGGCCCGAAACGGTATTTACAAGTCGACGGATCGCGGCGAGAGCTTCACTTCGATAGCTTTACCACCGGGACTTTCCGCCAACAATGCCAGCTACGGCCGGATTGCTGCCAGCGGCACTAATCCGCTGGAAGTATGGTTGATGGATTACCGCGCTGGAGCAAGTAGCAGCCGTAACCGGGTTTGGTACAGTAGCAACGGCGGTAGCAGCTGGACCAGCTGGCATACTTCCACTTTGGCCGGCCGGCAGTGGACGGCCCTGGCGCACCACGTTGGGAGCAACGGCGGAATATACATCGCCTCAGATCGCGGGGGTATCGCCGGCACCATGCCCGCAAAGGTCATGTACCGCGATAAATCAATGACGGAGTGGATGGACTGCTCCGCAGGGTTTCCGGCTTCGGCCAACCCACAAAAGATGCTGCCGTTTTACCGGGACAACGTCTTGCGTTGGGCAGGTAACCGCGGCGTTTGGGAAATGCCGCTGGTAGAACAGAACTGGTCCCCAATCGCCCAGCCCTTCGTGAACGGCAGCGACGTATTATGCCCCAACGATCCGGTAAGTTTTGGTAGTTATTCCGTGGCCAAAGCTTCGGCGACTTACTCCTGGTCGTTGCCCGGCTCAACTACCACCACCGCGTTGAACCAAAGGGAAGTGAACGCTACCTACGCCACCCCTGGTACCTATACAGCGACGCTGACCGTGAGTCAGAGTGGGCAAACCGATACCAAAGCGGTGGAAATAGTCGTCGGGGATAATTGTGTCCCCGATAAGTTTCCAGGAAACAGTGTGGTATTGGCCGGCAATGCCGGAGACTACGTGACGATGAAGGACCCGCTCAACATCACCACCAATACCCTGACCATGAGTGCCTGGATCAAACGGGACGGACCACAGGTAAGCACGGCAGGTATCTTTTTTATGCGCTCCAGCTCCGCCGTCGCCCTGAATTTTTACGACAGTGAGAACCTATCCATCCACTGGAATGATACCCAGTGGTGGTGGGACAGCGGCCTGACCGTCCCCGACGGAGAATGGGCACACGTAGCCATGACGGTAGCGCCTGACCAGGTGATCCTCTATCTGAACGGCGTACCTTCCGTTAGGAACTTTACGGTGGATGCCGTAAATTTTGACGGGCCGATCAGTCTGGGCCGGGATCCGGGGCGGAGCTCCCGTCAGTTTAAAGGGGAAATGGATGAGGTCGTTATTTATGACCGGACCCTGAGCCAGGACGAGATCCGGGAATTGATGCACCTGACCCGGAAACCAGCTGAGGAGACCGGGGTTTTGGCCTACTACCAGTTTAACCGGGAGGAAGGTCTGGTGTCGAACCGGGCCACGGGAATCCACGCCGCATTGAGCGGCTCAGCGAGCCGCACCACCTCCACCGCTCCGGTTGGGCCGGGGGAGAGTGCCCGCCTCGACGTCAATGCTTCGGGAAATTACGCTTTTGGAGGTACGGGACTTGAGCTGGATTTCCCCACCGGGACTGTCCCCAACGGCGAACTCTGCGTTTCCCGGATTGATGTCCGCCCCGATCAGGTTCCGGCCATCGGAGAAGTGACCGACAAATACTGGGTGGTGCACAACTACGGAAGTAACGGTACTTTCAGCGAACTCAATGCCATGACCTTCAATAGTATTGGAACGGTGAATGGGGCCCAGGCTGCCGATCCGTCATCCATACAGTTATACAAACGAGCAAGTACAGCTCACGGTACGACATGGGGGGAGGTATCGGCTACGGCCACCAGTGCAACTGCAGGCGCAGACGGTTCCGCTACCTTCGGAACCGGCAACGGGCAGACGAGTTTCAGTCAATTCATCCTTGGCTTTCAGTCACCTGCTCTGGGCGCAGAGCTGATTCAGTTTGCTGCATCGATTCGTGACCAGAAAGTTGTTGACCTGACCTGGGTTAGTGCAAACGAAGAGAATCTGGCCTTCTATGAATTACAACGGAGTGCGGAAGGCGGAAGCTATATTCCGCTGGCTGAACTTCCAGCGGTGGGCAATAGTACGGTCAACCAAAGCTACGCCTACGTTGATGAGGCTCCTCTTCGGGGAAGGGCCTTTTACCGGCTGCGGCTGGTGGACGTTGATGGTATGGAGACCTTCTCGGAGGTGCGTAGTGTCTTGTTTCAGGGCCTTGCCGATCGGGTAAGTGTGTTTCCTAATCCTTTACGGGCCGGTGAATTACTGAACGTCCGTACTAAGGACAGAGGAGCTTATGCCCTGGATCTTTACACCGCGGATGGAGAGCAGGTAGGGACTTACCCGGTAACTGGAGATGCGGCGATCAGATTACCTGAGTTGCCGACTGGAGTTTACAGTTACCTGGTCCGGTCGGCGGCTTATCGAAGTGGCGGCGTGTTGGTGATTGAGTAGGGGCGCAGACTAAGGAACAGGGCTTACCATTTCTTGCTCTTTAAACCCTGGTGCAGCACCTGCGTCCGCGCTAAAAAACGTAACGATTTGTTGCTCTTCTACTATTTTGTTGCCTTGAATTATTGTTCTAAGTACTTGTGGGCACCAATATTGGGGGATGAGCACGTTATTGCATCGTCCCCCATTTCGATAATCGACCATGAAAAAGGATACCTCGGATTTGTCCCTAGCCTTTCTTGATCTGATCAGGGAGGAAGAACACGCACTAAGTGCGGGGTTGCCGAAGATGAGTCAATTGAACGAAAGTGTTGAGTTGCAGTTTCTGCGCTATAAACTTCGCCTCCAGGTCCGAATGCTTTTGTATGAAGGATACGTAGGTGCCTCCGGAACTGACTTGTCTGAGGCAGATTTTTCAGAGTGTGAAGCACTAATTGACCGTCGGCCGGGCATACTGGGTGTGTCTCCGGTAGTAAACACCTTTTGGCGACAAGTAAAGCTGATTCAGGACGACCCACATCAGATTGAATTGAGCTCGGCGCAACATTTATTGGCTTACCAAAATACCTATGAATCATTATTCTCATTAGGCGAAGCCAGGGATTTTTTCGAAGGCATGGCCGGATTTGCTAATCACCTGGTTAATAACGGGCGCAAGGAATTCTCCCAACTTAGTTTTATCATGGGGTTGCGGGCGATCGAGCTAAAGTTTCGTGGAAAGAAGAAAGCGAATCCGGAGGAGTATTTGTCCGATGCAGTGTATTTCAATGTAGTAATTATAGGCGTGAGTCAACTGCATCATGATGATGTCAATAAGCTACTGGAGGTTAATGATTTTGGTCGTCGGGAAAGCATCAGGACGATCAGGGAGTGGTTTGAAGCCTTCATAAATTATTATGCGAGGTTCCTCGACCCGCTTCACCGAAAAAAGCAACAGCATTATTTACGAGGGGTCATTTATTTTCACAACGAAGAATACGTCGAGCTAGTAAAAGTATATGCTAATCTCTCTATTCCAAATCATGATGTTGCCAATATTATCATCAAGCGCTGTCTTTTTTGCGCTTCCTATTCCATACTTTATCACGGGACGGCGGCTGAACGCAGGATGATGAGGCGGCGAAACCTGAACCTGGACTTGCAAGTAGATCGCATGCGTAAGCACCTGGAGTACCTGCGGGAAGGGCGACCAGCGGTAAGTAAAAGATTGTCGGCTACATTTGAGGAGTTTGGTGAGTTGAAAAAAATATATGCCCTGCGCCGTACGGTCGAAAAGGGGGTGATGTCGGCCAGCGTAAAGAAAAAGTATCTGTACGAGAAATCGCTGGTTGATCCTGGGAAATTCAAATCCGCACACTCCACAAAAAAATGGATAGAGCGTGAGTTATCCGCTTTGCCCTGAAAAAAATTCTCCCGGACTATCGTATTGATAGCCAATTTGTTAGGCCTTATTTTTTTTGAGGTCTCGCTTCTTAAAATTTTCCTGTTCTCTTTTTAGACCAGCTTGGGAAGCTGAGGCCCCTACCTTTAGGTGGTCTTTCAGTCTAAGTATATTTTTGTCCAGAAATAAAGTATTGTTCACCTTGTTTTCGGAGCAACAGCTCCATCCCTATTAATTTGTCAACAGATGTCTCTCATTGAAAAGTAAGCACCGCCCGATCGTCCATAATTGGAGGATCGGGCGACTTTTATTAACCCCGAAGGTAGAGATTCACCGCCTCCACCCGGTTCGCTACCTGCATCACCCGGTAAATGGCGTGAACGTGCTGTTTTACGGTACCAACTTTCAGGTCCAGGGCGTCGGCGATTTCCTGATTGGATTTTCCTTCCGCGAGGTTGCTCAGTATGTCGTTTTGCCGTGGGGTTAACTGGTCAATAGGCCGGTGTGCATGGCTGGGAACAGTAGTGTGCAGGCTACTGATCACCTTGCGGGCCATTTCCCGGCTCATCGGCGCGCCGCCTTTATTCACCTCCTTGATGGCGCGCATCACGCCAATGATGCCGTCATTTTTGAGGATGTAGCCGTCGGCACCGAAACGCAGGGCGTTGAACAGCTTGTCGTCGGTATCGAAAACGGTGTGCATCAATACGGAGCAAGCGGGCAGGATGTCTTTAGCTTTGACCATACATTCGATGCCGTCCATTTTAGGCAGGCCGATGTCCATTACGATCACATCGGGGCGGTCAGCTGCGATGACGGATAGTGCCTCCTCCGCGGAATAATAAACGCCGGTTAGTTTCAGGTCCTTATCCCGCTCGATGTTTCGTCCGATGGCGTGGGCGATGTCTTTCATGTCTTCAACTACGGCTACTTTAATCATGGTTCCGGGATTTAATTATCGTTTGTGGGTAATGGCCAGGTAAGATAAATGGAAGTGCCCTGGCCGGGGGAGGACTCAATGGTAAGCTGGCCACCAATTGCGGCGGCTTTTTCCTTCATATTATCCAGTCCGTAGCCGCTCATGCTATTTTGGGAGATTGTCGTTGTGAAGCCGACACCATTGTCGATTATGGAGATGACCAACTGGCGGTTCACTTCCTTGATGTCGAGGGTGACAACTGTAGCCTGAGCGTATTTGGCCGTATTGTGCCAGGCTTCCTTTACGATGAGGGTGATGTTGCGCTTTTGCCGGCTGGTGAGCATGAATTCCGGCTGTTGGTATTCATCCGTGAGGCGGAAACTGATTTTGCGGTCACCGAAAAATGTCTCGCCGGCTCCGCGGAGTTGGTCGCCGAGTGCCGATAGGGTCGCCCTGCGGTTGTCGAGGGCAAAGATGATGTCGCGTACGTTCTGCAGGCTGTTGCGGGAGAGTTCGTTGATGCGGTTGAGCTCGTACTCGTATTCCGGGGTTTCACCGGTCAGTAACATCTCCTCACTGAGGTAAAGGATGCTGGAGATCTGGCCGCCGAGGTCATCGTGTACTTCTCCGGCGATGCGGTCGCGCTCGGCGGCAAGGCGGGCTCGCTGTTCCTGCAGGCGTTGTTGTTTGAGGCGTTCGCGGCGGAGACCCAGGATGTAGAGGCTGGCGGCAATGAGGGCGAGGGCGCAGGTGCAAAGGGCGTAGAAAAGCAGGGTTTGGGTGAAGGGCGGATTGATCGTAATGTCCAGGCTCTTTTTACCGGAGGGCAGGCCGTTGCGGTTAATGGCGGTTAGCTGGAGGGTGTAGTTGCCGGGGGGGAGGTTGGGGTAGCGGATGGTTTGATGTGCATCAATCGTTGTTGGGAACTCTTCAAAGCCAATCAACTGGTATTCTATGGATGAAATGCCACCTTGATGAAGGCCAATATTAGCGACTTGAAAATCAAGTTTATTCTTGCGATGAGGAAGTGGTAGCCGATTATTTACAAATTGGAATGTACTATCCTGGAATACATCTAAATCATTGATACGAAGACCAGAGATATAAGGCGACAGTTTTAAAGTGTCCGGCACAAGCTGACGGGGGGCAAAGGTGAAAAGTCCATTTCTGGTACCCATCAATATGCTGTCAGAGGGTAATAATAGTGCAGGGGAGTCATTAAACCGGTTAGCTGGTAAACCATCAGCAGCACTATACCATATGCTAGAACTATCGGCTTCATTATAGCTGAACAGACCGTTTCTAGTTCCTATCCAAAGTAATCCATCCCGATCTTTTACTAAAGCTTCTACAATTGGATTTTTGTCATTTGCTTTGGTCAGATGAATTTTTTTAGCTTGTTCGTTTTGAATAAGATAAAGACCGGATGTACCCCCAACATATACATTTCCTTCTTTGCTATTATTCAATGTTGCTTGTATTTCCCCGGGTAAAGGAATACGTTGTCGGAGATGATAACCTTGCTCATTGTAGGCACCGATCCAAACCTCTGAACTACGCCATGGCAACAGGAAAGTACTATCGGTAAGTTGAAAAAGTCCGAGAAAGTCATTAGTGCCAGTTGGAGAAAATTGTAAAGACGGCTCCGTCAATATCTTTTCGTCTTGTATTTTACAAATTTCTACTCCTCTTTCAGAGAGCATCAAGAACGAGGTGGATGGAGATAAAAACATTCCTCTGACCGGGTATTCTTGTTTTGGGTAGGATCGCCAACGAGACTTGTCCCGGTCATAGGACCATATTTTCCGCAGGCCTTGCAAAAACAATTGACCTTTTGCCTCATAAAACTTGCCACGATAAGGTGGGCGAGAGGAGCTTTCGGGCAACTTTAAAGGTTCCCATTTCCCACTTAAAGATGCAGAGCGTGACTTGTATAACGCCAGTAAGCCCGCAGCCAGAAGACTTTTTTCTTCAGAAACTATGACGGAGGATATCCCTTTCCCGGACAATAGGGAGTTGGTCTTGATTAATGCTGGGGTAGTTTCGATGATGTCAATTCCTGTATTGTATTGACTAACGAGTATTCGACTAGGACCATCAGCATAAAGTTCCTTGGGGTCATTTGAAGAAATTCCATCTCCTATATTGATCGAATCTACAAAGACTCTTTGCTGTGGGTCATACGCATGCAAACCATAACCGGTAAAACTCATCCATATCAAACCGCTACCGGTAGTATGACAAAAGTCCCAAACTGAATGATTTTTATCGGAACGGGTGATTCGACTGAATTGAAAAGTGGTGTCACTTAACTTTAACTCAGCTAAGCCAGTATTCAAACCTAAAAGGAAAGTACTATCACCAATATCTATTGCTGAAATAACATTTTCGTCGATATTTATCAGGCGGGGCTTGACAATCGCTCCTGGCCTAGGTGTGAACACCTCTAACCCCTTACCGTAGGAAAAAGGACAGGCAAGGATTTGATTCCTCTTCCCGTCCTTACTTGTTACGAGAAATCGGTTGCCCAAAGTCGGCCCCGCAATGCGCCGGTAAAGCATTGTTTGTGTGTCAAATGACCAAATTTGATTACCCGCCTTTAGCCACAATTCACCTGATCGCCGATCAAGATGGAAGACGTGGTAATTTTGTTGAACCATGTTTCCATCTCGCACAATTCGGTAAGTTTGAAAAGACTTGCGACTGGGGTCATAGGCGTGGAGAGCAGTATAGGTTGAGAACCATAGTAACTCATTACCATCTTCGTACATTTTGCTTTGTACCGTCTGGTCATGTACATACGGAGACTTGTGGTCTCTGATCGTAAGTTGTTCCGCAACTTTTCCATCGAAAACACTTAACCCTGTAGTGTTTCCCAGGTAGTAGAAACCATCGGTTGACTTTGATACGAAGGCAATGCTTTCAGGTGCGGGCAAATCGTTTTCGCCCAATGAGTTGATCATAGTTTGTCCACTACCTCTAAAGGGAAGGCAAACTAGAAAGGTGATAAACCAAAATTTTGATGGTGAAATCTGACGAAGAGTCATTTAATTAGGTGTATTACCAAAAGTAGTTCGAATGAAATTGGCGACTTCAAGCACAATTGACGACTCAACGGTATTGACTTTTTGTCTAGTAGTAATAAGGGTTCTTAATGCAGCAGGGGATAATTGTTCCTGCACTTTCGGGATGAGACTAAAGCCAAACCAAAAATCACCTTCAGCCATTGCTGCCGCAATTCCCTGACTTACTTCCCAAAAGTCCGGACAAGGAATCATCATAAATGCACCGGGAGCCTTTGCTGCCGGTACTTGAGTACTGACTTGAGGGGGTTTAACTCCTTCAACAGTACCTTCAATAGGGTCAAATTGATCAATGAGGTCACCTTCTTGAACAGGGGGAGGAGGGGCTACCGCTGTAACATCAAATGGTTCTGCCTTAAGCGTAAAGGCATGGCCTGAGTCGTAAATGGGAGGTGGAGAAGGGTAATTATGTTGTTGTACCCGCAGGCGAGGGTTGTGCATTGTACTGTACCGGACTTCAGCACCGCTAAAAAAAACATCATTGTAGCCGTTTCCATTTGCAGGGTCAAGGTAAAGACGTAGAATGTCAAGGTCGGTACGTCGGACGAATGAAGCCTCTGCCCAAGTCCGGTGATGGGAAAGATCGCTTATGTCTAGTCCTTCAGGTCTAGGTGTAAAGACTGTTTGTGTCAGGGCTAAGGCAGGGATGTAATCAATGCTATGTTGACTCGAGTAGGTTCTGGGCGCTTGTGTACAAATATGTGGAATAATAAAGTCAGCGGAAATGAAGTCCTCAGTAAATAATACTGAAAAGCCATTTTGAGTGCTTTTCCATAGCTTCTTTATCTCTATTTGCTTCATTGGAACTGTCGTCCCTCCTGTTGGAAAGAGAAACATCCATCCTATAAGATCTGTATCTGTACTGCTTGATGAGGGCAGTAGGTTATAGATGCCGGGAATTGTGAAGCCTGCAGTATAATGACGGTCACGCGAGCCCTGCATCTTATTTCGTAAGCCTTCTTCAGGGTTGTTTCCAGGGTCTTCAGTAGGGTATGATGAAGTCGTAGTAGGCATAGTGTACGGGAGTTTAGTGTATTCGTAAAAATAAGGGAGAGCAATTCTAAACATGTTGTTAAGCCCGACCAACGGACCACACCACCGGACAAAGTTCGGGGAACGGATCGACGAAAAGAGGCTAACTTAAGTTATAGAAAGGGCGGCTCGTAAGGTTGTTCTTCCCTGAAAGTAGGCGATAACCGGCGTAAATGCAAGAGGAGGTACCAGGATCGCCTTTCTAAACCACCACATAGGGCATCCTTAAAAAACAAAGAGGTTCAATATTGCAGCACCAATATCAGTTGCCTGATTACTTTTTTCCGAGTAGGTCAACGACATACATATTATTGGTTTTTGCTATTGCGAATGCCAATTATAGCCTTTACTTTTAGTTGGACTCCCTTCCCCGGTTGATATTAAGTTTGGTGATCATTTCAGGGCCACCAGCAGGGCCTGATTCCTCGGCCGAGTAGCCAAGTATATGGGACAAAACCACTAAGTTGGACCGTCCGGTGGCTTTACTCCCTTAGTACTGCGAAACCGACGCCCTTTTGTGACCACCAATGATACCGTAGTGAGAAATACAAAGAGAAAGCTCATTAATAAAGTAGTTTGAAAAATTATGTGGCGCTGAGCGCCCGCAAATGCTATTGATCTCAGTTCAACTGCATCCCAAACCTTCCGGGTTTGGGTTTAATAAGCATGATTACAGAAGGACCACTAACTAAGGTTATATCCCGAAAGGCCGCACAGCCCCGATCTTTACATCGTTGAGACACCAACCCTGTCCTATGTGCAACCGTCCGGAAACAAACCTTTAGCCCGCCCCGGATCGTAATCTTTTTGAACATGCTTGTTTAGTGAATTAAGGTCGTTCGCTTGGCGGACGACCCTTTTTAGTAAGTTGATTTTAAAGACGCCTGACACAGATTAAACCCATTCATCATGTCACCATCTAACATACTCTTGTTAGGAGGCTCGCCTATTTATCTGGCAGGGCTGACTGACAGCCTCATTCGTTCTTTTCCCAATAGTCAAATCAGCTGCCAGGCAACGGAGCTGCCACACCTTGTTTCCACCGTCATCTTCGTTGCCGCGGATACGCAAAAAAGTACGGATCAGTACTTAAAGCAACAACTGCGTAAATACTCCCTTGCCCGTTTTTTTGTCCTTGGTCCCCAACGTACGCCACACTACGTGCGCACGCTGATTCGAGCCGGTATAGCAGGATACTTGTTAAGCTACGTTTCCCCCCAAAAGCTGGTAAAGGTATTGGCAGATACCGGCGCTGGAGAAACCTACGTGGACCCAAAACTGGAAGCGGAGTGGATTCACCAGCAATTCCGGTTAGGCAGCAGACGCACCTCCTCTATTTCCAAGCGCGAACGAGAGGTCCTTCAACTGATTACGGAAGAGTTCACCACCGCCGAAATCGCCAGCAAGCTCTTTATCAGCCTGAGCACGGTCGAATCTCATCGAGCCAGTATCCTCGGTAAACTCGGCGTTCGTAACGTGGCCGGAATCGTAAGAGAAGCCATCCTCCAGGAGCTTTGCACCCTCCAGTAGTGGTATACCACTAGTTTAAGAATTCAGGGTAAACAAGGATTAAAGCCAGATTATATGCACCGTTCTTTGATCTAGTGGTCGAGTTCTTAAGTCTTCGAACATTTAACGCAGGCAGCATGGTGCTGGACGACTAACTGAAAATCCACCGTAGCTATGGCTATGCTGAACTGTCATCCAATCGTTCAACTCCACGCTAACTGCGTCAAGCTATTGCGAACTTCATTCCTCGACCACTAGCTAAATAACCCATATTAAAGCCCTGTTTTATGGCCAATGTTCAGGATAATGTTGCTCCCCTATTAGAGGCCGTACGTGGTTACCTGGCGGGGCAACTACAGATCCTTCTGGACGAGCAGATGGATCAGGTGGTACTGGACAATATCGGCCGGCCACAAGAGGGCCTTGCTATTGATCAGGGTGGTGCCACCTACATTACCCTGGTGCGAACGGAGGTAGACGCAAGTCGTAAAAGTCAGCGAAACTATCGAACGTTTCCCTCTCCGGGGGGAGCTGCTCCAAGTATCATTAAACGACAGCCACCGGTTAGCCTCAACCTCTATTTACTCATCACGGCCAACCACGACGACTATAACATTGCCCTAAACGTGTTGAGTGAGGTCGTGGCGACCTTCCAACACCGTAACGTCTTGGTGGCGGCAGACCTTCCGCTATTACCAGAGGATGGCTTCTTCGCCACCCGCCAGCTCAAATTCAGCCTCCTTTCTCCATCATTTGAAGAATGGAACCATCTCTGGAGTATGCTGGGGGGCAAGCATTTGCCCGCCTTACTCTATTTGGTCCAGTCTGCAGACATCGAATACATCCCCTCCGCAGATCTTCCGGGCAGCCCAATACGAGAAATTCACCTCAACGAAACCCTCCGCTGAACATGGGCTTCCAAATCATATACGACGCTTTAGTAACCCTGCGCTGCTGGCAGCCGGCCTTCCTGGGCGGAGTGACCACCGTACCGCTTACTGTTGCTGACGCCACCGCTCCGGAGACCGACTTTCTTACGCGGTACAACCTGACTCCCCGCGAGCTCAATGACTACCTGAACTACGACATTCGGCAGTTCCTGGACATTCGCCCCACCGAAAGGGGCGAGGCCACCCTGAAACGCTACGGTTGGCGCTGGTTACCCGGCACCCAGGGCGGCAGCCTGGTGGCCTCCACCGCCTTACCGCCTCCGGCAGACAGCCGACTGCAGCTAGCCGTTTCCATCCGCGATTTTCGCTTTCGGGAAAAAACCGATTTCGATGGCCCTGATGCCAACCCCGCACCTGCTGATCCTGACCAGGAAACCGAGCAGATTCGAGGACTGGTATTCTTTCTTACCGACCAGGCCGTCGCCGGTGGTGGGGACTTCAGTATTCCCGCAGCTGGGGTCGGCCTTGATGAAACACGCTTTTTACCCAGCTACTCGCGCTCCTTCTCTTTGGATAAAGACAGCGACGGTAACGAACCTATCGAGGTACGGGATCCTATGCGGGCAGATCTACTGCTGAAAACGCTCGATTTTTCCCAAACTGAGCCTGACCAACCAAGCTATTTTCTTGAACTCCCGCAGCTCCCTACCGGTCTTTACCGGCTTAGCGGAACACGTATTACTGACCATTATTGCCTCATTGGCCTGGCGGGGACGCCTGGCGTGCTGGGCTTCATTGAACTGGGCGTGCCAGCGGCAAGCCCCATTGATCTTCACTTCAAAGAAAAACAACCATAAACCATGGCTAACTACCGCGCCCCCGGCGTTTATGTCGAGGAAATATCATCATTCCCGCCTTCAGTGGTGGCCGTGGAAACGGCCATCCCCGCCTTTATTGGTTACACGGCCCGACGGCCGGGGCCCCCTTTAGCCGCAGGGGTAAACGCGGCTGATCCCGTTCGAATCGGTTCGTTACTTGAGTTTGAGGAGCTTTTTGGCCGGGGCCTTGCCCCCGCAATTACCCGGATCGATCTGGATGATAACCACCAGTTCGTGCGGGCGAGCCTGGACCAGACCTTTTATCTATATCCAGCGCTGCAACTTTTCTATGCCAATGGCGGTGGTGATTGCTACATCGTTTCGGTCGGTGATGCGCTTGCCGCTGGTGATGCGCCCGACGCCACCGAGCTCCAGGATGGGATTGCTGTGTTGGAAACCTGGGATGAGCCGACCATTTTACTGATGCCCGATGCGGTTTCTTTAATTCCCGCAGTTGGAGACCCTCACCCCATGTACGGATTAGCCAACCTTATGTTGACCCACTGCCAAACCCTGATGGACCGCGTGGCTGTCATCGATTTGCCGGAAGATGCCGTAGACGGAGCCGACTTCCGGACGAACACCGGGACAGCGGGCCTGGCCTACGGAGCTGCCTATACGCCTTGGTTAAATGCTGCCCTTGCAAAACCCTATAACGCTGACATTCTTGATGCCAATGCTAATATTTTCGTGGGCGCGGCCGCAGGTGCAGGGGTGAGTTTGGAGGACGCAGTGCCGCCCGACGAGCAAGTATTGGTTCAAGCTGCCGTTGCCAACGGACCGGACTCATTGGAAGCAACCACACTTTTTCAGGAATCCCCCACCTATCGCAGCATTCTACGCGGGCTCAATGCTACCGCTTTGCCGATGCCGCCCAGCGGGGCGGTGGCCGGACTCTACGCTTTTGTCGATCGTACCCGAGGAGTGTGGAAGGCCCCCGCCAACGTAAGTGTGAGCGGGATACAGTCCGTCACCGACGTCTTTACCCACACCGAACTTGGCAACCTTAACGTAGACGCCATCAGCGGAAAATCTATCAACGCTATCCGGCATTTTACGGGCAAAGGCATCCTGGTATTCGGCGCGCGCACCCTGGCAGGAAATGATGGAGACTACAAATACATCTCCGTCCGCCGGCTGATGAATATGTTGGAAGAGTCCATCAAAAAAGCCACCGAACAATTCGTTTTCGAACCCAATACGGCCAATACCTGGACACGGGTACAATCGATGATCGAAAACTTCCTCACCCTGCTTTGGCGCGATGGCGGCCTGCAGGGTGCCAAACAAGAACATGCCTTTCGGGTGGCCGTTGGCCTGGGCCGGACGATGACGCCACAGGATGTTATCGACGGCCGGATGATCGTAGAGATCGCCGTGGCGCCCGTTCGCCCCGCCGAATTCATCGTTCTCCGCTTCATGCAGCACTTACCCAACAGCTAAAAATCACCTCCCCATGCTAGCCAATCTAAAAGTCCCGGGCGTATACACCCAAGAAATATCCGTACTGCCTCCTTCGGTAGCCGCAGTACCTACCGCCGTGCCGGCCTTCCTGGGGTATACCCAGCTTACGCAGGATGCCGACGGACAGAGCCTCATCAACGTCGCCGTTAAAATTCAGAGCCAAAAAGAATTTGAAGCGCTCTTCGGTTTCGGCCCTGAGCTACGGCTGACCGAAGTGTTCCTGGATGCCCAGCTGCGCTTCCTCCGCTCCGATGTGCAACTTGACTTTTACCTCTACGATGCCATTCGCCTCTTTTATGCCAATGGCGGAGGGGAATGCTACATCGTTTCCGTCGGTGGATACAGTTACGATCCCGGGGGAGGTCCCGAAATCGTACCAGCGAACTTCACGGATGCAGGAACCGGCCTTGATGTCATCAGCCGGGTAGACGAACCTACACTCTTACTCTTTCCCGACGCGGCGGCAATGGACAATGCCGGTCTCATTGCGGTACAACAAGCCGCCCTCGCCCAGTGTGGGGATCTGAAGGATAGGTTTACCGTCTGTGATCTAACGGAGGGAGATACCATTCAGCGCGTCGGGTTTGCACCCGGGCAAGATTTCCGGGATGCCATTGGTGTTAATAACCTCAAGTATGGTGCCACGTACACGCCGTGGTTGCAATGCTCCTTGCAACACCCAATTGACTTTTCGCTGCTACAAAGCATTACGCTCAACTTTGCCGATGGATCTACCCTTGTAGGGTTTGACCACACTACGTTGCATGACGACAATCCGGACATTCTGCCTTTGATGCTGGTCAATACGGTAATCACTGCCCATAATGAAATTCAAGCGGGCCCTCAACCTGTTGACACCACCGCTTTTACCGCAGCCCTCGATGCCTCGGAAGCCGATCCCCCCGTAGTACCACTACCTGTTGAGATTCCCCCTTTGCGGGTCGCCCTCGATGCGGCGATCACTAACTATGATGCGGACGACACCCTAACCGATGAGCTGGCGACAGCTTTTGCCGACTACCAGGCGGCGATATTTTCAGCCTACGATCTGGAGAATAACCTCCGTAGTCTTTTCCCGCTTTACGGCACAGTAGCCAACGGAGTCGAGAACGCCGTTACCCACCACCCGCCAAGCGGAGCAGTGGTAGGTGTATATGCACGGGTGGATGCTGCCCGGGGTGTCTGGAAAGCACCGGCCAACGAGAGCCTGAACTCCGTACTAGGGCCTACGGCCCGTTTTACCCAATCGGAGTTGGCTAACCTAAACGTGTCTACCAACGGTAAGTCCATCAACGCCATCCGGGCCTTTACCGGCAAGGGGACACTCATCTTCGGCGCCCGCACATTGGCGGGCAATAGTGGCGACGACCGCTACGTCAATGTCCGCCGACTGCTCATCTTCCTGGAAGAATCCATCGAGAAGGCCGTTGAAGCCTTCGTCTTTGAGCCCAATGATGCGAACACCTGGCGGCGGGTACAGGGCATGATCGAAAATTTCCTCAACCTGCAATGGCGCGCAGGCGCCCTGCAGGGCGCCAGGCCGGAAGACGCCTACCGCGTAGCCGTTGGTTTAGGCCGGACGATGACGGCAGACGATGTGATAAACGGCCGCATGATCGTCGATATCAGCCTGGCTCCGGTCCGGCCAGCGGAATTCATCATCCTCCGCTTCAGCCAGCAGCAGGCCCAAAGCTAGTGCGCTGTCAGGCCAGTCCTGGCCGACTATCGACGGCGTCTTACAACTCCAATTAAGGGAGGTGGCACCTTGCTTCCTGGTCTCCGGTATTGCACCTGCGTCCGCGCCCAAAAACAATTAATTTCTAACAATTAACTCTCCAGAATCATGGCAGACTTACCCTTATTAAAATTCGGATTTCTCGTGGAATGGGGCGGCGAACGCGTCGGCTTCACGGAATTAACCGGCATGGAATCCTCCACCGAGATCATCGAATATCGTGAAGGGGCCAGCCCCGTGGCTTACAAGCAAAAGATGCCAGGTATGCTGGCTTTCGGCAACATTACCCTGAAGCGGGGAACGCTGGCGCTGGACTCTGATTTTCACCGTTGGTTCAGCACCCACCAGTTCAACAATACGGAACGGCGGGACCTCACCATCAAACTGCTCAACGAAGAGCTGGAACCCGTGATCACCTGGCGGGCACTCAATTGCTTCGTGGTGAAGTACATGCCTTCAGAACTCAAATCGGACGCTAATGAAGTGGCGGTGGAGGGTGTGGAAATTGCGATGGAGTCGCTGCATCAGATGACCACTTAAAAGCACTTTAATCCATGGACTTTACCCCCGCACTAGGTTTTCATTTCAGCGTTCACTTCGGATTTTCCGGAGGGGGCGAAGACATCCGTTTTCAGTCCGTAAGTGGCCTGAATGTAGAGTTCACCACGGAGAACGTGGTGGAAGGCGGTGAGAACCGATTTGAACACGTGCTGCCGGTGCGGACACAATACGCGGACCTGGTGCTGACACGTGCACTCGTGGAGAGCTCTCAGTTGGTCAACTGGTGCAAAAACGCCTTTACCAATTTTGAACTCAGCCCAACGGACATAACCGTCCACCTGCTCAACCCGGAAGGCGAACCCTTACGCAGCTGGCAGGTAGACCGGGCCTGGCCAAAAAAGTGGTCAGTTTCAGATTTCAATGCCGAGGAAAACGCCCTGGTGATCGAAACCCTGGAGTTGGGCTACCGCACTTTTCATTTGCTATAAAACTCATTCGATATGCCCGTCATCATCAAAGAACTGGTCATTACCGTCAAGGCAAACGAAGCGCGTCAGGCACCCGTAAGCCAACAACGGCCAGAGGCGCGTGCGCAGCAGGCGAAGCAAGGCCAGGATGCTTTGGTACGGGAAGCCGTAGAACAAGCCTTGCAAATTCTTAACCGTAAAAACGAACGCTAAATGCTTGGGCCTTTAGAAAAAATGAAGATACTGGCGTTTAAAGACGCCGATCGGAAGCAGCCCGCGCTGCCGCCCTCTTTTCCGGTGCTCGTTAACCCGGAGAGTTACGGCATGGAACACGCCGTGGAATACGATGTGGACGAAACCGTCAAAGCAAAGGACGGAACGGAGAGCACCTCGACGCTGAAATACAAGAAAACACCCCCGGGGGTCTTTACCTGCGAGCTTCATTTTGATGCAAGCGGTATTCTGGACGGCATTGCACGGCCTGACGTGATTGCGGAAACGGAGTTGTTCAAGAAATTCCTCCTTTCCGTAGAGCCGGAGACCCACGATATGCGCCACTTTACCATTATTTGGGGAGCCATGATCTTCAAGGGAAGGGTGACGGCATTGAACTACAATTTTAAGCTTTTCTCCAATGATGGCCGGCCGATTCGTGCCGTAGCTGAAGTTTCTTTTAAGGGCAGCTTTTCCGACAAAATCGGGGAGTTGATCAACCACCTGTTGTCTCCCGATCTGACGCACCGTCGGGTGGTTCGGGCGGGGGATACCCTGGCCAACCTCTGCCAGGAGGTGTACGGCAATTTAGTACACCTGCAAGCGGTGGCCCGCCATAATGAGCTGAACAGTTACCGGAGTTTACCGGTAGGAAGAACCCTTTCTTTTCCTCCCATTAAAAGCCCCGCCCGATGATCAACTCCCCTTCCCTGATCCCCACGGTGGCGCCCGCTTCGTCGGTTAGCTTTGCGGTGGCAAGTAATGGCCTTGATCTGGGGCCCTCCCTGCCCGTGCTGTCTATTGTCGTTGACCAGGAGGTAAACCGGATCCCTTCCGCTACGCTGATCCTGGAAGATGGCAGCCTGGCTGCGCAGACTTTCGCCCTGAGTGAGAGTGGTCACTTTGATCCCGGCAGCGAAATAAACATTCAACTAGGATATACCGGCACTAATGAAACGGTCTTTAAGGGCATTGTGGTGGGACAGTCCATCAAGTTACGGGCCGACAAGACCCTACTAGTCGTCACCTGCAAAGGTGCTTCCTACCGGATGGCCATCAAACGGCAGACGCGTTATTTCGAAGACCAGTCAGACGCCGATGCCTGGCAGGTGCTTTTGGACGCTGCAGGTCTTACGGGGGATTTCTCCGGAGGTGATCGGATTGTACCCGAACTAACCCAGCACCTCTGCACCGACTGGGATTTTATGGTGAGCAGAGCTGAGGCTAATGGCCTGGTCGTGATCGCTAAAAACGGCGAGGTTCAGATACTTAAACCCGAATTAGCCGCGACGGCTGCTTTGCAGCTGGCTTACGGAGCCAACCTGATGAGCTTTGACGCAGAGGTGGACAATCGCCACCAGTTCGTCGAAGTAGAAAGCTATGGCTGGAGTGCTGCTGACGACGAAGTAATGAAAGAAGATGCAGGTGTTAACCTCAGCTTAGGCGACGCGTACAGTACTGCTGCGCTGGCCGACAGTCATGATTTATCCCCGTTAAAACAAGTGCAGGGCGGTGGCGTAGAAGCCGCTGAATTGTCGGGTTGGTCTACGGCAACAAGCCGGTTTTCTGCTTTAAGCCGTGTTCGCGGCACGATGGTCTTCCAGGGAACGAGCAGCGTGACCGTAGGGGATACTGTGGAGCTGGACAAGATGGGCGCGGTGTATAACGGGCAGGCCTACATCTCGGGTATCCGCCATGAGTTGCGGGCGGGGCAATGGACGACCACCGCCCAGCTGGGTCTCTCCCCGGAGCGGCATACGGAGAAGTATGCGGTGAGTGCGCCACCTGCGGCTGGGTTACTGCCTGCAGTTAGTGGCTTACACATTGCCACGGTGCTCAATGTTCATGAAGACCCGATGGGGGAGGAGCGCATACAGATAACGTTGCCGGCTACCGCGCCGGAGGGCGCGGGGAATTGGGCAAGGCTGGCGGCCGGTGTTGGCGGCACGGAGGCGGGCCTTACGTTCCGGCCGGCAGTAAACGATGAAGTGGTGGTGGGGTTTCTTCACGCTGATCCACGCTATCCCGTAATTCTTGGCGGCCTGCACTCCTCCAGTCACCCGTCACCATTAGCGCCTACAGAAGATAATGAGCAGACCGGCTACGTGAGCCGCGGCGGGCATCGCTTCGTTTTCGACGACAATGAAAAAACCATCGAATTAACCACCATGTCGGGTGATCTGCTCCGGCTAAATGGTAACGATGGGGAGATCAAACTGGAAGACCAGCATGGAAATACGATTACCATGAGCAGTTCGGGCATCTCAATAGAATCGGCTACTGATCTGAACCTGAAGGCGACGGGCAAAGTCGCCATTGAAGGTGCCGGTCTTGAAATGAAATCATCCACCACGGCCAAATTGGAAGGCAGCGCAATGCTGACTTTGAAGGGCGGCATGGTACAAATCAATTAACGATGCCGGCAGCAGCAAGAATAGGTGACATGCATGTTTGTCCGCTCAGCAACGGACCATCACCCCACGTAGGCGGCCCCATAGCGGGGCCGGGCCAACCAACGGTGCTGATTGGCGGCATGCCTGCCGCCGTTGTGGGGGATACCTGCACTTGTGCCGGTCCGCCCGATGCGATTCTGGTGGGCTCCCCAACGGTACTTATCGGCGGTGTGCCCGCTGCCCGGATGGGCGATTCCACGAGCCACGGCGGTAGCATCGTGGTGGGACTTCCAACCGTCATCATCAACTAATCAATAACAAACCATGGAACAGGACTATCTAGGTATTGGCTGGAGTTTTCCCCCTGATTTTTCCCAGGCGGCCGGCGGCGTGGAAATGAGCTCGGGACCACAAGACGTGGCCGAAAGCTTACGCATCCTCATCAGTACCCTTCCCGGCGAGCGGGCCATGCGGCCCGACTACGGGGCCGCCTTTCAGGACTTGCTCTTCGAAAGTATGGACACTACGACCCAGACAGAGTTTTTTGACCGTATCCGTATTGCCCTGCTGCAATACGAGCCACGCATCCTGGTGGATAAGCTTGCCCTTGATACCAGTTTTCTCACCGAAGGACGGGTGGAGCTGGTGGTGGATTACCGCATCCGGGCGACCAACACCCGCTACAATTTCGTCTATCCCTTTTACCTGGAAGAAGGCAGCCTTCTGGAACAACTTTAAGCCCAACGCGCCATGTCAACTCCTGCCGATAATCCGCTGAAAAATCCTCACCCGCTGCCCCCAGACGGTAGCTTCCAGGGTGGACGGCTACCTGCAGCCCTTGCTACGGACTACGTGGGGGTAGACGAGAAATCTGTGGTAGAAGGCGTTGAATTTACGCGCCGCTTAGCGGCGTTGTTCCATTTTGTCAACAAGAACGGAGTGGCATCGGGGAATTGGACGGCCTTTTATGAACGTCATCCTGCCGTTGTGACTGCGAGGCTGATCAGCTGGCCGCTCGAGCAACTCGGTCAGCATTTCGCTGCCTACCGGGAACTAATCGAGGACCACCAAAGCCCCTTGCCTAAAGAGCAGCTACTACTGGGCATTTTTGACTTATTGAGCAGTGCCGTTGTGGCATTGGACGAGTTGACGGAGCGCCTCCCGGTTGCTTCGCCCTTACGGCAAAAAGCGGAAGCGCTGATAAAAAAACAACTTGCCCCGGCTTATCGCCGCTGGCTACAATATTACCTGGCGGCCAACCCCGTTTACTTCGGCGCATTAGGAGCTGACGAGGTTCCCGGTTATTTGCGGGATACTTACGCCGCTGGCGGACCCCTCATCAATACTGCCGATCTTTTGACGGACAATCTTTCCCTGAACGGCCGCTGGACGGAGGAGGAAACATGGACCGACTACCTGGGCAACCTCACTTCCGATCCGATTGTTTTCGGCCCCGGCCCACTCAATACTGAGCCGGAAGCGGAGATTATCCATGCCTTGGGCCATACCTTCTTTCACGGCATATACGAGGCTTTTGTATCCTCCGCCCTGCACCTGCGCGCCGGCGCCCAAACCTACTGGGATGCCCTGCTGCAACAACCTACTCACCAACCTCACCTGGCTTTACTGCTCACCTTCCTGGAAATGCGGGAGGCCCAGCGGGCGATGTTGAATGAGCTGACGGATAAACACCTCGACTTTTACTACCGCAGGGTGCTAAGAACCACCCCCGCCGCCAGCCAGCCCCCTCAGGTACATCTGGTATTGGAAGCCCGCAAAAACATGCCAGCGGCTTATTTGCTGCCCGGTACCACCTTTAGGGGCGGTAAGGATGAGCAAGGCCGGCAGCGCAGTTTTATCAGTCAGGAGGGCGTAAATGTATTGCCCGCCAGGATCGTTCACCAACGTGCACTTTTTAAGGTACACAATAGTCCGGAGGTCTACGATTTTCCGGGTGAGAACCGCGTGGTTTTTCCCCCTAAGGATGCCGGCCGCCTCTACGCCGCCACGGTGGTGAACAGCCCCGACGGAGCCGGGGAGGAGGACATGCCGGAAGGGACCGTAAGTTGGGATGCCTTTGGCCATAAAAGCAAGCAGGGAAACACCTTGAAAGCGGGTATGCCTGCCGCCAGGTTGGGCTTTGTTCTTGCGTCTCATTACCTCTTTTTGCAGGAGGGAGACCGGACCATCACTTTCAGGTTTACGGGCTCGGGGCTTAATGCACTGAAGGGGCAATCATTTAAGATCTTCCTGAGTACGGCAAAAGGCTGGTTGCAACGAAAGGCCAGTGTGGAGAACGATCTGCGCCTGTCGATATCCCTGGAGCCCGATGATCCGGCCATCTTGCCTTACAGCGAGGATGTCCATGGCCTGGGCATTACGACGGCATTTCCAGTTGCGAGGTTTGAATTGCCGCACGACGAAATGGGCTATGCTTATTATAAACTTCGGAATTCCCGGGTAACTCAGATTCAGATTGGCTTAAACGTGACCGGCCTCCGCAAGTTGGTCCTTTCCGGCCCTACCGGTCCGCTTGATAGCGCGCAAGCTTTTTATCCTTTTGGTCCGGCCCCCCGCCAAAATTCAGTATTTAATATCGGGGCCAATGAATTATTCCAGAAGCGCGGTGCTAATGCTACGCTGTACTGGGGATGGCAAAACAGTCATCCGAATGGCGTCAGTACCCAACTTGAAAGGCTGAACCAGGGTGTTTTTGGACTTATTGGAGCAAGCTTCAACCATACCGGCAGTTCGGGCAGTAAGACTTTTAGCATTGATCAGGAGAGCATGATGGAGCCGACCTTCGCTGATACACTTGCTTACCAAAGCGATAGTGTCCGTGGCTTTGTCCGGCTCAGACTGAATGGGCATTACGGCCATGCGGGTTACCCCAAGGCACTGGCGGGGTGGACGGCAGGAAAATCAGGGTTTAACGAACCATCGGTTCCCTTTGACCCAAAGATGACCGAGGTATCGCTGTCTTATACGGTAATCGAAACGGATAGTAATGTGATGAACGGCCAGGCAATTACCACCGAATATTTCCACCTTACGCCTTTTGGCAGCCAGCCTACGACGACAAATGCTGATGAAATTGACCTGCTTCCGTCCGTTTTCCCGAATGGGGATTGGGGCGCGGACGCAGGTGCATTATTAGTTGGAATAGAGCAATGGGAGCCAGGGCCGGTCCTGAGTCTTCTGTTCCAGATCGAAGAGGGTACGGCGGATCCTCTCCTGGAGAAACCGACCAACCACCTGCTGTGGCACTACCTTGACGGGAACGAGTGGAAGAGTTTCGGCAAGCAAGATTTGGTTGACGGTACGGACCAGCTACTCCGGTCTGGGTTAGTAAACCTGGAGCTGCCGCAGAACCTGAGCCTGGATTGCTCCAGAATGGGCACTACCGACATTCAGTGGATCAGGATCAGCGCTCTGACGAAGACTAAAGCGATAAACCAACTACAGGGCATACACCTGAATGGTGTACGGGTAGTTCAGGTATTTGCGGAGGGACAAATTGCTGGCAACGAACCGTTGCCTGCAGAGACGATTACCAAAATGCTGGTCCCCCTGCCCGGCGTTAAGAAAACTACGCAGCCCTATCCGAGCTTCAACGGGGCAGCCCCGGAGGAGCGGGATGAATTCTACACCAGATTAAGCGAACGCCTCCGCCACAATGAACGCGCGCTGATGGAATGGGACGTGGAACACCTGGTATTGCAGGCTTTCCCGGAAGTAGAGCGGGTGATTTGCCTTAACCACCTTGAGTTCGCGCCGGGAGCGGCTCCTGGCCAGCACATCTACCATGAATTACGGGCCGGGCACTTCACCGTAATCCCCCTGGGCCGGGCGAGCATTGATACGCTGCGACCCTACGTCAGCCTCTCTACCCGGGAGGCCATCACGGACTTTTTGCGGAAGCGCATCAGTTGCCACGCGACGCTACACGTTCGTAACCCATTGGTGGAGGAGGTACGGGTAGTCGCCAAAGTGAGATTCCATAAAGCTTACGATGACGCCTGGGCTTTTGGCCAAATTCAGAAAGACCTGATCGGCTACCTTTCTCCCTGGCAGGCATTGGGCCTTGGTAGTTTGGACTTCAGGGCAGGGGTGCAGCAGTCGTCAGTAGTGAATTTTCTGGAAGAACTGGAATACGTAGACGTCATCAAAGACCTCGTGTTACTGCATCTGGCGGACCCTGCCCAGAACAACGAAGAGTTGCTACGGCCCACCAAATTGGTCAGTGTACTGGCCTCGGCTCTAAGCCATAATTTCTCTCCCTTACCTCAAGAGGAGGTCGTGGTTATCCCCGAAGTATGTAGCCCCGGGCGACCCCGCCGCCGTGCGCAACTGATCACCGAAAACAACCCCGAAGGATGAACACCGTAATTGATCCCAGCCTGTCTCCAACTCCTGCCGCTGACTATACCTCTCTGCGGGCAACGGCCTATGCCGCCATTGAGCGGATGGCGAACGAAAAGTGGACGGATTTCAACGCCCATGACCCCGGTATCACCTTGGCCGAGCACCTGGCTGATGCGCTGGCGGAGATCGGCTACCGGGGCAGCTTCGACATCGCGGATCTACTAACGGGCCCTGGTGGCGGAATCGACCACCGGCAACCCTTCTTTACGGCTCGCCGGATCATGACAAATGCTCCGGTAACCAATGCGGATTTTCGCCGCCTGCTCATTGACCACCTGGAATTAAGCAACGCCTGGGCCGTATGTAAAGCCTGTGCCTGCGCACCCTTGCTCTATCCGGAATGCGAGCTGGAAAGCTTACGTTTTGCCCCTCGCTGGCGCTTACTGCCCGAGGGGGTGCCGGACGAGCACGAGCATCCCGTCAGGCTAAAGGGCTTTACGGACTTTTATCTTCAATTCGCCCCGGATGATGCCCTGGGTAACCTGAATAACGAGCGGGTGGAAGGCCAGTTGTTCTTCCTTGATGAAGCCAACGTCAGCCGCGCCCACACCGTAGAAATACGGATCCCAAATTGGCAGACCAGTTTCCCCAGCCCTTTTGCTGATTTTAGCGCAGAAGAAGCAGTACTAGCGGGGACCACAGCCCTTACCAGCTTCCGGCGGAACCGAGAAACTCCCGATAACCCCGAGGAAATTGACCGCGATGAGTTGGTCCGTGGGTGGCGGAATATCTTTTACTGCGACCTTCTCCTGGCCTTTACCCTTGATGGAGATACAACCACTATCGAGATTCCTGAGGTGACCATTCGTATCTGGCCAGGCGGTAGCCTGGACGGCAATGTTTCGGGGGACAGTGTCCTGGCGGCCATCATCGAAAGCGGCCTAATGGACCAATACCAGCAAAAGGCCAAAATAAGGGCTGAAGCTTTGGCGCAAAGCGTGACGTTACTCCATGAAAATCGTCGGCTTGGGGAGGACTATTGCCGCTACGACCACATTAAAGCGGAAGACGTCGCTGTTTGTGCAGACCTTCACCTGACGCCGACGGCCGATGTGGAACTTACCCTGGCCACCTTTTACCGGACCCTGGAGCGGTTGCTCAATCCGGGAGTTCCCTTCCGGACATTGACGGAGTTGACCGATCGGGGACTAACGACAGAAGAGATATTTAACGGGCCTGCCCTTGACCATGGCTTCATCCTCGAGGAAGACCTGGTGTCTTCTCAGCTAAGGGAGCAGGTCTACGTAAGTGATCTGATCAACGAATTGATGGACATTGAGGGGGTGGCACGGATCGAGAACCTGCAGTTCACGGTGTACGATGAAGACGGTAAGCCCGTTATGCCAGCTCATACCTGGTGTATTCCGGTAAGCCCGGCACATTACCCTGCCCTGTACCTGGCCGCCAGCCAGGTGATGCCCTATAAAGATGGTCTGCCGCTGCTTCCCCGAAAATCGGAGCTGCGGGATATTTTGCTGCAACTACGGTCGGCAGACCGGGCGCTGGCTTTGCCGGTAGACGAACTTGACTTTCCTATCCCTACCGGTATTCACCGGGCCGCACCATCGTACCTGCCCGTTCAACGTACCTTACCAACGACCTACGGACTAAGTGTGGAAGGCCTGCCGGCTGATGCTTCACCCCTGCGGCAGGCCCAGGCCCAGCAGCTGGCTGCCTTCCTCCTTCCTTTCGAGATGATGACGGCGGCTACCGCTGATCAGCTGACCCATTTTGGGGACCTGTTCAGCACCGACGAGCAGATGGCCGACACCTATCAGCACCCTGATCTCTTCGCGGCGGGCGGGCCGCTGGCCCACCTGGATGGCTTATTGGCTGATCCGCTGACTGCGCAGGACCAGATTGCCGAACTTACTGAAAGTGAAGGGACCTTCGCGGAGCGACGGAACCGCTTTCTTGATCACCTGCTGGCTCGGTTTGGAGAACGGATTGATAACTACAGCTTATTGATCCATGACCAGAGCACCCGCCTGGCTTATGGCCCTGAAAAGTTGATTCAGGACAAGATCCGCTTCCTGCGCTTTTACCCCGAAATCAGTGCCCGGCGGGGTGTGGGCCTCAACTATCGCCTCGGGGAAAAGGTGTGTGGCTACCGGAACCGGTCCGGCATCGGAGATCGTATCCGCAGGCTGCTGGGGATGGGAGATATCCGCTCGCTCTTTGAGTTAAGTACGCAACGAACGCCAGAAGGCTGGGAGACTACCTGGGCGCTACGCGACCCAACCCTGAATGCACTCGTCCTTCTCCCCGCACCTGCGGCCGCGCCCACCTTATTCCTAACCGCAGAAACAGCTGAAGCCGCCGCCTGGGCCACCATTGAACTAGTGATTGAGCAAGCGACGGACCTGACGAACTACCGTGTTCAGGGCGTTGATGTATTCGTTACGCTGACCACTGACGACGGCAACGGGCCACAGACAACAGACATTGCCCTGCTGGACGGAGGCGCTGACGCCCTGAGTCTACAAACCCTGGTGACCGGGCAGTTGGAGCAGGAAAAGCTTTACGTGGTAGAGCACCTGCTGCTGCGGCCAAAATTCCCCGGCGATGCGCTAATGAATGTATGCCTGGGCGAAGACTGCCAGCACTACGGGTTGGAAGATCCGTACAGCTTCCGGCTGACTTACCTGCTGCCTGCAAGTGCTGAGCCCTTTAGTGAAGACATGGACCTGCGGCGGTATGCCGACCGGCTCGTCCGACAGGAAACCCCCGTTCACCTGCTGCCTAAAGTGTGTTGGATCGGCGAATCACTCGATGAGTTTGACGCCCGTTGGTGTGCCTGGCTGGAGGCCAACGCAGCGTTTAACTGGCCAGTGCTGAACGACGAAATGGAAAGCGCAGTCTTGTACTGGATGGAGGCCAATGACGGCCCCGATACGGCCCCCGCAAGCAGGTCCGATGCCCAGTTGCTGCTGGGTTACTTCGGTGATCGATTGCGGGAACAAATGGCGTTGGTCGCTACCGCAAACACGGATCCGCCTGCCGACCTGGCGAACCAAATAATGGCGGCTGCCTGGCCGCTTAATCCCGCCCCGAATGACTATGATCATTTTGGAGCAGACCTGCAACAAATAGCGGCTAATGACCCCGCCTTGTGGGCGGCCTGGCGAGCACCAGACGATGCCAGTTTGCTTGCCCTCCGGGCCATGCTTCAACAGTTCTACACGCCCTGGTTAACCGTCAGTTTTCGGCTCCATCGCCTGTTGACCCTCTTCCAGGAAATGCACAATGTGTACCCAACCGCTACCCTCCACGACTGCGAGGACGGAGATGACGAGAACCCCGTCCGCCTCAATCAAACCTCCCTCGGAACCCAATCAAGTTCTTAACCATGTTTCCCGAACAAACCACTTACCCACAATTCGCACCCAATCAAGTACTGAGTAATCAGCATTTGAATGATTTATTCGAATACCTCGACGAACAGGATCGGCTGACACGAACCCACCTGATCGGTATCGGTATTGTCTGCGGCCTCGAAGCCTCGTACGGCCAGGGAGAGAATAACTTTGGTATTTCTATTTCCAAAGGCTGTGGCGTAACCAGCGAAGGCTACTTGATTCGTTGGGATGAGGACGAGGTGCTCGAATACTTTTCCCCATATGCGATGCCCGTTGCGATCGATTATACTTTTTTCGACTTGCCGGACGGAACGGACACTTACCCCATGTGGGAGCTTAAAGTTGCGGATGATGATGATCCTGCCACAATGCCTCTTAGTGAGGATTTTCTCATCGGGGTAGATCAATTGGAAGGAGAGGGAGATGAGAAAGTGCTGTTGCTGTTATTTGAGTGTAAACTTCTGGATAACCGGAATTGTACCCCAAACAATTGTGACGATAAGGGTAAGACGGTAGAAACAAATGTCCGCCCATTGCTTATTCGCCGCCAGGACCTGGAGCACATCCGGGAAGAACTTATGGGCGAGGTGCCGGAGGTGGCAGCGTATTACGCGCTTCATGCAGGGAGGGCTACACGTTTGAGCCTCCCCAGCTTGTGGGGCCCACGTTGGGATGTGCTCAACACCAGCCCGGTGTCTACCCGGGATTTTTTCGAAGCCTATCGAAATATGCTTTCCCAGGATTGGCTGGAGGAAGTACAGTCGGCACTGGATGAGGCCTACGCTGCTTTGAGCCCGTTGCTGCCAGGCTACGCTAGCAATCCGTTCCTTAACCGGGTAAGCGGGATGCAGTATTTGAATGATGGCCGGATGCTGGAGAGTGAGGTGGCCCTAGGTTACCAATATTACTACGACCACCTGATGACCATCCTGCAGGCCTATGCCGAACTGAGAGATACAGCAGAGGAGCTGTTCAGCCTCTGCTGCCCGGATGGCCGCATCTTCCCCCGTCACCTGGTACTGCACCATTTTGATGAGGGCGGCATCAGGAATAACCTACGGCATACCTGGGTGAGTAGCCCGGTACAGAATCAACAATCCGGCACCCGAGAAGCCTTGCTGCTGTATTTCGACCGCCTCGTGTTGTTGGTGGCTGGTACGGAATTACCGGTACCTGCTGCCCGCCCTGGCTTTTCTTTCTCGGATGATTTTACGGCGGTCGCTGATGCCACGGTAGCAGGAGCTGCTGCTCTGAGCAGTGCACTGCTGGCCCGTGATCGGGTTTCAGGCACCTATGCAGTACGCTCAGAAAGTGTAGCGGCGAAAGTGAATCCGCGGGCAACCAACGCTTATTATGCTTCGGTCAGCGCAAGACCCATCGATAATTTCCAAAAATCCTTTGTGTTAAAGGCTGCCCAGGACTTTTTGATCGATGCTTTCCAAAGGCTAAAACTACACCACCCGATCCGCATTACGCCTTCCTTCCTGGGGCGCAAGCTGTCGGCAAAAGCATTGCCTTACTACTACGACCCCACCTTACTGTTGAGCACCTGGAATTACCAGCTGACCCGCAGAGGACGTGAAAACGAAAACCTGGGTTTTGATGCGGTGGATTGGCATGATAATACTGATTTCGTTCACCGCCCGCTCCGTTATGATCTGGAGCCGCGTAAGTTCCTGCGCATCGAGGGCGGGGTAGGACAGCCGTACCTGGCCGTAGTCCGGGAAATACAGCGTCAGATCACCACCTATCGCTTGCCGATTGATGTAATAGCCTTACGGACGGGAAGCCTGACGGATGACTTTGCGATCAACGACTATCAAGTACAGTTTGCTGATCTGGAAGCGGATTACTGCCAGTGGCGGGAGCGCTTCCTGGGGCGGATGGCCGAACTTGGTGCCAGGCTATATGATATTGAACGGCTCGATAATAATGCTAATGATAGTGGGCTGCCCCGGGTTGCTATACCCCAGGCAAAGTTGCTCCAACGCCTGGATGCTTACCGCTACGCCAGAGACACCCTTGGCGAGTTTTACGAACTACATTTCGATCAGCATACCGGGAATGCACCCTATCTGCAGGGCCTGAACGGTTATTACATCCTTCCAATGTTGCTGCTCAACCTCGTCTTACAAACCGAAGACGCATTTGCAACCTCCCTCCGCCAACTAAATTATGATTTTGCACAGGGAGGACTAACGGGCTTACAGGCAGCGGCACGGGCTTGGGCCAGTAGCCTCAATAACGCCATGAACGAGGCCTTGCCTGGCAACCCGCCAGACAATCGGTTCCTTGATGTGAGAGAATTTCAGGACCAGCTGGACCTATTCGTTAGTTCTGGTGATCTGGCGGAGCTCCGCAAAATCTATGCGCAGTACAACGAGCGACGCGATGAGGTACTGAAAAGACAGCTGCTGAGCGGATTCCAAAAGGAACATCCTGGCCTGCAATTTAAGGCGGGGACAGAATTGGGCGGCACCTTCATTGTCTTGTACCACGGTGAAGGGGCAGAGGATTCAGCACCAACCACGGGCAATTTCACCCTGATCGGTTTCGTGCGAGCGGGAAGCGTACCCGCTAGTGGTGCGAAGATCAGAGCTGAGGGTACTTCCTTTGGGGCTACCACGATGAATAACGGGTTTTTCCGCATGATTGTCAATCAATTGCCTACCCGGCTAATTATTGAAAGTGGTAACCGGGAGCCCTATTATTATTGGGTGAGTAATGCCAACCAAACGCACGAGATTGACCTCAATCAGGCTGCGCCGGCAGACAACGCCCGGTCCATTCCGGGCATATCTGCAGGTACGGTCATTGGGGATTTTTACCTCCCGTATCGTTGTTGCGGCAAGAGCGCCCCGATCCACATCTTCCCGCCGGTACCGGAGGAACCGATACCGGCGCAGCTCCGTGCCAGTGCGGAGCAGGCTACCTGTACGCAGCGTGAGGGAGGTACCAGTAATGCTGATTTTAAATTCACCGTTGTTGGGGGAACTGAACCCTACTTCCTGGTCGATGAAGCAGGTAACGAGGCTTCTCTTGCCGACGGGCAGGTCCTCAACATCACCAATGGTGGCAGCTTCCAAATAAAAGATTCTGGCAGCCAGACGCTTCCACTTACGCTTGAACTGGTGGCCCCGCTCTCTCTCCGGCCAGATTCTTCTGAATGTGTAAAGGAGAATACATTGGTCCGCCATTTATTTACCCTCCAGGGCGGCAAGCCGCCTTACGCTTTCCTCAATCCTCAAGGAGAATTGGTGGACCTGCCTGCAGGTAGGCAAGGCGAAATCCTCGTGCCGGCAGGTGAAGACTTTACCATCAGCGTTTCGGATGAATTTGGTGAAAATTGTACCCTTACCCACCCCTTTGCCGCCCAAAGTTGTGAGGATCCGGGAAATGAGTGCGACTTGCCGTGTGAAGGTAAAGCCGAATCCCGGCTTCACCGGATGTGGATGTCTCCGCCATTGGTGAGTCGTAAAATGACTTACCGTGAGTTCAAATTTACCTGGGAGGAAATAGAGGTATTCGGCGAAAGACTTACAGAAGAACAACTCAACAAATTGAACGAGGAAATCCGTGCGACGCTAATTGCAGAAGGTATCCAGATCATTACGCCTGACAATTATGACACGGTGATTGAAATCATCATTGAGTTGACGGAGAAAGCTGTTACTGCCCTGAATGGTGGTCTTGGCTTACCGCCAAATGAACGTCCGTTGGATTTTAGCCTGGAAGAGCAGGACGGTGTTCCTTTTGTCCGGATCGAGTATTTCGCTTGTCACAAATTCAACCTGGTGCTCAATTTAAGTTACTTGGTCTTTATTAGCGGCGAGGAGCTGAGAGAAATAAAGTCGAACTTAATTTACACTATAGACGCAACCACAATTGATGGTGTCAGAATCGAAGCCGTTTCCCCGGCAGAGCGGGACCGTTGCGCCACTGGTTTACCACTTACTTCGCTGGTGACGGGGACGAAACCCCAGGGGGGATTCACCACACGCAGGACTGCGGAAGGACGTCTATTCAGACTGAATGCTGCTACGGAAGGTAAAGCGATAAGTTGGTCATTCCCGCCCGATGCAGTAGTCAAAGAGACCCCTGATGGCCCGGTGGCTACCTTCCCTGAAGGCGTGAAATCTGCCATCGTAAGCCTGGTAATCGTCGACCCTGAGACGGGTGCCTTCAACATTAAGAAAAAGACGATTAAGGTATGAGTTCCGTCCACCATATCCACCGTCAGCAGTTAGTGCTTGAAGCGGGAGCCGTTTCTCCCCAGGCGGCCTCCGTTTGGCACCGACGGTTGGAGCAGCTGCATAAACGCAGTCTGGTCCCTGCCCTGAACCGGCAGCTGGATGTGTTGGCACCGAGGGGGGAAACCATCGTTTTAGATCGGGTGGAGGTGAGCCTTACGGTGGCGGATATTGCTGATCTCGAAGAAGACTTGGGGCATACTTTTAGTCTTGCGCTGGCAAAGGCGCTGAACCATGCGCAGCGGCAGCCGGCACCAGCGCCCGACGGGCTGTACCTGCTTCGCCATTTTCTGGAGACGGGGAACTTTCCGGCGGGGAGCCCCCCGATTGAGTTAGTGAGCGAGCAGCTGTTGGAGGAAATGGCCAAATGGCCAGCTTCGGCATGGTCTGTACTGGCCGACTTGTTGTCCGCAAATTTACCGCAGCGGGTTGGGCGCTTAACGCAGGTGCCGGGGAAGGTGGCGGAGCATTGTTTTTTTGCGTTGCTGGCCTGCCGGCCAGCCAGCCTACAACCCCGCCTCCGGAAGGCCTACGCCAGGTCCGCTAAAGCCACCAGCGTTTGGCAAGCGGTGCTCGGGGAAATGTCCTCACCCACCACAGTGGGCAGGGAGGTGCTGTCGAAGGAAGAAGCGCCCACACTGGTTACTGCCCAACCGGACGTAAGAATACCAATACAAGCAGATTTTTACCTGGAGAACGCCGGACTGGTCATCCTCCACCCCTACATTAACTACCTCGCAAAACAGCGGGAGACCTTCACCGAAACGGGAGACCTTAACCCACACTACTTGGCTGCTCTACTTCATTACGCCGTAAGCCCAGGGCAGGACTTTGCGGAATGGGAGCATCCGTTAACCAAGATTTTGCTAGGGCTCCAGCCCGATGAGGAGCTGTCGCCCCACCTCCTGAATGACGAAGACCGCCTGGCCGTAGACGAGCTTTTGCGGGGAGTGATTGGTCATTGGTCGGTGCTGAAACGGACAAGCCCCGACGGTTTGCGCCAGGGCTTTCTCCAACGGCCGGGCAAGCTTTATCGAGAAGGCGGTGGCTGGCGGTTATTGGTCGAATATAAAGCACAGGATCTGCTCCTGGCCCACCTGCCGTGGAGCATCGGATTGGTGAAAACCCCCTGGATGGCAGAACTGCTGCAAGTGGATTGGTCATGAGTGAACGGGTAAGGACAGCCCCCAGCCGACGTCGCCCCTCGCCCCGTCGCTTCAAAGGCCCGACTTCGGATGGGCCAGGAGCACTGACGGGCGGTACCACCACCTTGCCTCCTGACCCCCTCCTTGCACCTGCGGCCGCGCCAAATGAACTGACGGTTGCCCCCCCTGAATCTCTTGAAACGGAAGGTGCCGCGCCACAGGCCAATGCCGAAGGTGCCCCGCCAGAGGCTGCTGCAGCCCTGCCCGAAGTGGGAGAAATTGCTCCGGCCACCGAAGAAGAAGCGGCAGCGGAACGAGCAGCCCTGCTGGAGGTGTCGCTGATTATCCCCCCGGCTCCTGAAACACTGGAGAGCAACTCCCGCTCCGCCGCCCGTTCCTCCGGTGGCCGCATGAGCACCACCGGAGGTGCCGCCAGGGAAGTCCCACCTGCCAACTCCAACACCGAAGCCGCACGCGCCAATGTGACGGAACCGGAGGTGGAAACGCGCGCCCGGACCCAGGCTGCCCTGACGGCCGTATTGGAAGAACAGCCCGAGCCCAGCCCCGAAATTGTCAAGTTATGCGATGATATTCAGGAGAAGATCCGGAACAAACGTCCGCCGGATGAGGACGCCTTGCTGGAAGCTGATCCAGAGGACGACGCCAATAAGGTCGGTGAGGACTTACAACAAGACGTCAACGCTGAGACGGAGTCCGTCAACAGCGAATATGCGGCACTTGATACCCCCGGCGAGGGCGTCCCGGACCAGGTTAGTGCGCCCATCCCCGCAGCGCCTGCGCAGCAGGCAACCCCTGCCGCTAATGCCCGCAATGCAGCTCCGGATGCAGTCCCCGATGAAGACCTGAGCCTGGAAGAGGATCTTGCCGCCAACCAGCAGCGGGTGGCGGATGCGGGGATGACCAGCCCGGCCGCTGAAATCATCACCACCGGACCGGTCGCAGAAGCCCGTACCAGCCTGGGTGAACTGGAAGAAACTGCGGCGGTAGACCCCGCCCAGGTAGCCCTGGAACAAGCTGAAGCCATCGCCAACAGCGAAGCGGGAATGGCAGCGCTGGAAGCCCGTGCCCTGGCCGCTCTTCAGGAAAGCCGGGAAGCTTCCCTGACCGGGGCTGACCAGCAGCAGGGCGAAATGGTGGGCTCGGAAGTGGACCAGCGCGCACTTGCCTCTGCCGAAGCCGAGGGTATTTTTAATACGACCCAGAGCACCGTTCGGGGCTTACTCCAGCCACTGTCAGCTACCGCACTGGAGCGCTGGAACACGGGGAAGACCAGCATCATTCAGGAATTCGATGACGCCCTGCAGGTGGCCAAAGATGAGGTGGAAGAAAGGCACTCGGGCATCGGTGGCGCTTTTAATGCGGTGGGCGATTATTTTGGCGGATTGCCCAGGTACATTACCCGTATTTACGATAGGGCGGAGAAAAAATTCGGGGACGATGTTTGTACCCTTATCCTAGGTATTTCGACCTACGTTAACGGTATTATTCTGAGTTGTGAACAACTTATCAACAGTGCCGACGAACGCATCAAGGCCGTATTCGATAAACTACCCGCTGACCTTCAGGACTGGGCCCAACAGCAACAGGAGGGTTTCCAGGGGCGGCTGGATGGCCTGCGCGAGGAAGTAACCGATACCCAGAAGAATTTTAATAAGCAACTCGTTACCGAAGCGGCCACTGCGGTGGACGCCGCCCGTGCCCGTATTGCTGACCTGCGGGAAGCTGCTAAAGGTATCGTGCAAAAAGTGGTGGAGGCCGTAGCGGCCTTCATCGATGATCCCGTCCGGGCCATCATCAATGGGTTGCTTTCATTAGTGGGTATCGCCCCGGCGGCGTTTTGGGGACTGCTGGCCCGGATTGAACACGTGATGGAGGACCTGGCCGACGACCCCGTTGCCTTCGGCAATAACGTGATGACGGGTATTGGCAACGGGTTCCAGAAATTTTTTGACAACTTTGGCAGCCACCTCCTGTCGGGGTTTCTCAACTGGATTTTCTCCGCCATGGGTACCGTGGGTGTGGCCTTGCCACCTGATACTTCGCTGAAAAGTATCATCACTTTTTTTCTGCAAATATTGGGGCTTACCTGGCCGAAAATCAGGGAAATTCTGGTGAAGCACATTGGGGAGAAAAACGTTGGCCTACTGGAAAAAGCCTATGAGCTGCTGGACCTCCTCATGGCCGAGGGCCCGGCAGGTATTTTTGAGCTGATCAAGGAGCAACTCGACCCGCAAGCCATCGTTACGATGGTCATTGAGAAAGCGGTGGAGTACATGGTGGGGGCGATTATCGAAATTGCCACTATCCGGATTATTGGTCTGTTCAACCCGGTTGGGGCCATCATCCAGGTAGTGGAGGCGATTTACAAGGTTTTCAAATGGATTTTCGAGAATGCAGCGCGCATTTTTGCCTTGGTGGAATCTGTGGTCAACGGCCTGGTCGAGATCATTGCCGGAAATATTGAAGGCTTTGCCCTGAAGGTGGAAGAAGCTCTGGCGGGGATGTTGGTGCCAGTAATTGACTTCATTGCCGGGTTCCTGGGCCTTGGGGATTTGCCGGAAAAGGTGGCGGAGATCATTGGTGGATTTCAGGAAATGATTCTGGGATATGTTGACCAGGCGGTTGGATTTCTTGTGGGCCAGGCGCGCAACTTGCTCGCCATGGTAGGGATAGGCGGGGGCGCGGACGCAGGTGCAGCGGAAGGTTCCGGTGGCGATGGGGAGGTAGGCGATGACTTAAGCTTTTCCGCTGATGGTGAAAGCCACCGCATGTGGATTGATACCCAGGGTGGGGTGGAAGTGATGGTGGCCAGTCAGCCGGAAACGATTGAGGCAAAGCTGGCCAGGTGGCGTGGGCAATTGACAGAAAAAATTAAGGATACCAATAAACAAACCGAAGCGCGTGGCTTACTGGACCAGGTAGAGGCGGAACGCAACACTACCGAAGACCTCGCCGAGCAAACCGTAGTGGAAATGGCGGAGGCCCGGCAAGACACCGATAATGCTGAAGCTGCCAATGAAGCCAATGAAGCCGATGACCGCACCGAAGCTGCCCAACGTGGTATGATGGGTGATTTGATTCGCCTCTTCGAACTGTTTGGCGAAAAATCGGTCTTGGTAACTTTTCAGCAGGAATTTGGCAAGGTGGCCCCGTCGGCCCAGCAAGTCATGGTTGATACGGTTACTGCTAATGAAGACCAATTTGAGGGCTTGACGAGCTGGGCGGATGTGGTGAGTAAACTTATTGAACTGGGAGACATCGCCGATTACCATCAGCGCCCCCTTGGGCGCGGGAGCCAGTCGGGCAGTTTCCAGATTGAAAACTTCACGGCCTTTAAAGGTGCCTTCCTTGACGCACTAACTGCCGTCGCTACCAGCAAAGGACAATCTAATAATGATTACCTGCCGAGCGAGAACTGGAACCCTTACGCTGAGAATCGCCGCCCCGTCGTCCATCGCCAGGCGCCGCCACCCGGCGAAGAAAGCAGTGCCGGGCCGGGCGTTGCCATACTGACCGAGCTGCAGGCCTACCTGTTTGATGCGGGCAAAAAATCAGGAATAGCGATCAAAATGAAGGCCTACTTTGAAAAAAGCATAGTGGGCCATCGGGAACACGCCAACTACCGGCCAAATATTCAGCGGTACGAAATTATTAATAACGCCTTTCAGTTCACTTACGACTATAGCGACCAGGCTGAGCAGGGTGGGGCAGACGACTTTATTACTTCGATAGCTTTTGGCAAGGTGGGAAGTGCCCAGACCTTGAACCAATCGAGCCAGGGCAACAGCCTGAAGGTAAAAGACAGTGGAACGCGGGGAAGGACAGTTAGTAGCGGCGGACTACGATCAGATGACGGAGGCTTCCCGCTTCACAGTGCGCACTTGATTGCAGATTGGTTCTCCGGATCAGGATTTGGGGCAGCAGGTAACCTGGTACTGACCTCTCCGGATTATAACCTGAAGGCCATGGGAGACGTGGAGAAAAAGGTCTATGAGGCCGTTTCCACCGCTTCCCGGGCCCGTCCTCAACCAGCAGACCCCGTACAAAACCCCCTCCCACCCCTTACCTTCAATATGACGGTGGTGGCTAGTCTGCGTACTTTCGGAGATGAGGCAGTTGTGGTGGAACTGCGTGCAGCGCTGCAAGGCCAACAAAAGAAACTGGAAGAAAATGAGTTGAAAAATATCCTTGAAGAAACCATGAAGTTATTAACCAGCCGGCGAGATCCCCGCCAGAGTCTCCAGGTTACCTACGCTGCCAGTGGCAGTGGTATCTCCTTCCCTGCACTCGGCCCGCTTGGCCCGGACACCCAATTTGGAAAATAAGTAAACGTACTATGCAAAACAGGACCGCCATCGTTGGCCTCAACATTTACGAAGCGCTATTGAGTTATGCTGAACAATTGTTCAGTAACCGGATCGAGCATGCGCTGGAGAAAGCTGAGTTAGCGCCATTGGCTGGCCTGCAGGCTAATGATAGTCAGCTCCCGCTGGCCATCTTCCTCACCAGTCTGGCGGGGCACCCCGGGCATCAGGTGGCGGTGGTGTTGGCGATGTTGCCGGAGCTGGACCCCGGCTTTCTGGCCCGCATCCTGGCGACCAAAGTGCCTGCCGGGAAGGACTTACTTACTTTTGGTGGTCTGCGCGGAAAGCAACACCGGGGGATATTGCCAACCGGTGAGACATTGCAGTTTCTACTTGGTGGAGGTAGCCTGTCCAGTCGCCTGGCCAGCCGGGAACTGCTGTCGCCGCATTCTCCCCTGATCAAGGCCAATATCCTGCGGCTGCTACCGCCGCCGCCCGGTGAACCGGTGATGGCCGGCCAACTCCAAATCGATGCCAGCTGGTTAGACCAAATGATTACGGGGCAGCTGGCTGAGCCTGCCTTTTCTAAGGAGTTTCCGGCACAACGGGTGGAGACAAACCTTAGCTGGGACGATGTAATACTCGATAAGAAAACGTCTCTTGCCCTGACGCACGTACAGCACTACCTGGCGCACCATACCACTATGGACGGGCAGCCAGGATTCGGGCGTTACGCCCGCCGGGGTTACCGGGCCCTTTTCTACGGCCCTCCGGGGACGGGGAAAACCCTGACGGCAGGGCTGTTGGGGAAAACAGCTGGCCGGTCGGTCTTTCGGGTCGATCTTTCCATGGTGGTGTCCAAGTACATCGGTGAAACCGAGAAAAACCTGGCCGCCCTGTTTGCCAAAGCTGAAAATAAAGGGTGGATTCTTTTCTTTGATGAAGCCGATGCGCTGTTCGGCAAGCGTACGGAAGTGAAAGAAGGCAAAGATCGATATGCCAACCAGGAAATCAGCTACCTGCTGCAACGGGTTGAGCAATACGACGGACTGGTTATTTTGGCCACCAACTTCCGCAATAACCTCGACCAGGCCTTTACCCGCCGGTTTGAGGCCATCGTATCCTTTCAGGTGCCGGGCCCGGCAGAGCGGGCGCTGCTTTGGGAAAAGATGCTTCCGGCAAACCTGCCACCAGGACCGGAGGTGAATCTTGAAGAGCTGGTAACTCGCTACGAGCTTACCGGCGCTGCTATCGCAAATTTGCTGCGGCACGCTTCCCTGGAAGCCTTAGCCGCAGGACAAAAAACGCTCACTTTACCATTGTTGCTTGCCGCGATCCGGCGGGAATATGAGAAGGGGAATAAGATGTTTCCGGGGTAGGGGGCTGTTTTTTTACATGAAGTCCTAAGAGCCAGAGGAGGTTTTAACTCCTTGCTTGTGTTCCTTTCATTGGTCCTATTCTTTTGATCGCGATCAGCGCAATCGTCCTCCCCCGCTTGGCGCTATCCAAAAAATCAACGAAAACGAGGGGCTGCCCTCGAGCCGGAGGCCCTTCTCTGATCTCTCGCTAAGCAGGGCGTCCTTCCGGGCTANGGTGTGCACACAAGTTTACAGACCCGCCGTTTTACACATCGGAGGAACTTTTTTGAGCGCTTCGGCTTCGCCTCCGTGCTCAAAAAAGATGCCTACGATGAGAAAACGGCTCGACAGTCANGCGGTTTTCTCATCCGATGCATCTTTCAGCCTGACGTAGTCGGCTGAAAGTTCATCGGATGTGTAAAATCGCGATCATTTAGAGCACCGTAAAGATGTGTGCACACCATAGCCCTCCGGGACTAGGCCACTTTTCTCCCATTGACCTTTTCCTTGCACCTGCCCCGATAGCTATCGGGGCGCCACAAAAAGCTATTCTCCAATCTTCACCTGTGTTAGGCCCCCATTTCCATTAACCACCGCCAAATACTGCATCTCCGCTCTCGCAGGATTCAACGTATAAACCCCAGAAAAGCGAGGAGCTAAAGCAACCTTGTAGGTATAACTCCCCGCCGGTAACCGATCACAGAAGATAGCCACGCGGTCCCGCCGGTACTCCCGGTGGACGGCAAAGGGACCTTGGCGTTCGTTACGGTCGGCATAACTACAGCCCGCAGGGATGGGGATTTCGATCAGCACGTAGTCGGCGTCGGAGGTACTGGTGACGGTTACTTCCAGGTAGGAGGTGGTGCCTCGCTGGAGTTGGTCGAGCGGCCGGTCCCGCGCATCGATCAACTGACTGGTGATTTGGAAACCGTCGTCCTTTACCGTCGGCTCGGTCTCGAACCACCGCTGGTAGAGGGCCACCGGCAGCGGGCCACTGCCCGCCCGTTGCAAACGAAGCCCCGGTACCGCCTCAGAGGCGACCTCCGTTTCGTAAGGGAAGGTTGTCACCTTTGTAGCTACGCCGTCAGATTGTAGAGTCACCACCGGCGGTGCCAGCGCATCATCTTCGGCTAGCAGGGCCGGGAGTAATTCCGCCAACAAGCGGGCAGACTCCAGCGTATTGGTGCCCAGCAGTGGCACGTTGCCCGGTCGGTTCCGCGCGGCAGATTGCCCCAGCAGGTAGTTAATTGTTTCGGCCGCTTCCTGCTTATGGCCGGCATCGGAAAGGATTCGCTGCGCCAGTAAATTACACGCCAGGCGGCCGTCCAGCGGCTGGCGGTAGAAGAAGAAACCGCGCTCGCCCCAGTAGCGGCCCAGGGCGGCATGGGTGGTGGAACTGTCGAGCAGGCGCTGTACGTCAACCGTATCGCCCCGCAGTTGGTGAAGCCGGGTCACGGCCAGCAGTTCATAATCGTTGGGCGCAGAGAAGGTGTCGATCCGAATCATCTCTTCGTCGGTAGGCGGATTACCCTCCTCGGCCAGGGCCAGCAGGATCTGGAGCTGGTCGCGGGCGGGCAACTCCGGTACCCGACCAAGCAAGTAGCGACGAATGGACGTCAGGTCGGTAACCGTTTGGCCTGCCTTTTCCGCCATCACCAGGGCGCGGTAAACGTGCAGACTGATCCAGGGCGTGGAACTTGGCGACGAACCCCACCAGCCAAACCCACCGTCCGGACGGCGCAGCTTTTCGAGGCGGAGGATCATCTTTGGTACGTCTCCCGCCTGGCCAAACACCTTGCCTTCCGCCTCACGGACAGCCTTCAATTGCAGCAAACCAATCAGCCGACTAGCCGTCTGTTCGGTGCAAGCATAGGGATAATCAACGATGTGGTTGAGGTCGTTGAGGAGTTGTTGCAGGCGGTTGCCGGGCAACCGCAGGGTCACCGGACCACGCTCCGGGCGGATGAACGCATCCGGTAACCGGGTGGTCTTGTCGGTCAGCATCAGCAGCTCTCCGCTGACGGTCTCCGTGCCTTTGGGGTAGACGGGCACGGAACGGCGTTCGCCATCGGAGATCCCTTTACCGTCCATTGCTTGTACGGTGAACTGGTACGTCATACTGTCCGCACCAACGGCTGTTTCTATGGGGTGCCGCTCCTCGATGGAACTGACCAACGCTGCATCCTGCGTCCGCGCCGCCTCCTTACCTCCTGAGAAAGTAAGGCGTACATTCTGCGGTTCCGCCTCGCGGTTGATGGCCAGCGTTGCCGCTTCGGCCCGGTCGCCTTCCACCAGGAAACGCGGCAGGTAAAGCTGGGCCTGGAGCGGTAAAAAGGCATTGGTTTGCGCCAGCGTGAAACCGATCCTCCGCTTCCGATCCTGCCCCACCGCAAAGGTGTTCCAGGCCGTGATGTCGTCGGGGAAGGTAATGTCGAAAACGGCTTTGCCCTGCCGGTCGGTTTGCAATTCGGGGACAAATGCCGCGTAGTCGGAGAAACTTTCGCGAATGGCGGCCGGGGGCAGGTTTCCACCAACGGTACCGGAAGCGGCACCTTTGGTAGCAATCAAAACCACCCCGTTGGCGCCCCGCGCCCCGTAAATGGCCGTGGCCGAGGCGTCTTTAAGCACATTAACCGTGGCTATTTGTGCTTCGGTCAGGTCGTCAATATTTTCGACGGGAACCCCATCTACGATGTACAGCGGATTACTTAAGCCTAAACTGCTTATGCCACGAATACGAATATTTGTGGCCGCACCGGGTGTGCCCACCCGCACACCATCGATGTAATAATCTACCCCATCGCTCCGGGAGCCGCGCACGTTGATGGCCGCTCCTTCATCTGAAATGGTCACTCCGGCTACTCTTCCAGCAAGGAAACCGATGTCTCTTCTTGGCAGGTTGCTAATTTCCTCAGAGGAAATGGTACTCACAGAACCACTCAGGCTTCTTTTTAGCACTGAGCCGTAGCCTACAACCACCACCTCCTGTAACATTTCAACAGATGATTCCATCGTTATTTTAAAGGGGGAAACCGGGAACTGTGTATCGGTGACGGCAAGTTTTTGCGTAGCATAACCCGTATAACTGAAAACCAGCTTAAAGTCTCCAACTGGCACCTCCAGGCTAAACCTACCGTCGAAATCGGAGACCGTGCCAACGGTTGTTCCTTCAATCAGGATAGACACACCAATTAGGGGCATTTCGTCTTCATCCGTCACCATTCCGCTCATCCGGTCCCCCGCAAATACCCGTTCTACATACACTACTTCGGGCTTCGGTGCTTTGGGCGGCTTATTCAATGAGTAGCCTTCAAAACGGTCGAAATTATTGAAATGCTTCACGTCTGCCCGGTGGAAGGCCAGTAAAGTGAGGCTGTCCTCACCGAGTTCTACCAATTGGTGGAAAACGGAGTCGTTACGGAAATGATAGAGTACGTCGTAGGCTCCGGGATAAACACGGTTGGGTGCGCTGCGGTCGGCATAATAGAATTCGTAGGTTTTGGCCGGCGCAAGGATGACTTTGCCTAACCCAACGGGCAAATTATTGAATTGCAGCCGCGAAACCGGCTCCATCGGTAGGATTCTGGGGAGCTGACTTGCTTGGGAAATGTAGCGCGGTTGCAGTTTTTGCTTCGGGAATTGATAAGCATATTGCGGAAGTCCTGGAGCCCGCGGTCCACCGCCCGCGGAACGATTTTGAAAATTCTCTACTGTTTCTTTCTTCAACGGGTACAACCGGTCCCGCTCCTTGCTGACCCGGTAAGTTACCCTCGGCTCGAACCGGAAATCAACACTGTCCCCTTCGGGAAACCAAAAACGTAAAAGGTTATTGTCAGAGGCTAGTCCCAGGGGTGCCCAACCGGAATTACTTACCAGATTAGTGGATTGGATGATATCCCTCCAACTTGCTTGAAAATGAAGGGCACCGCTCGTACGCATGTGCGACAGCGCAAACACCCGCTCATAAATCCGGTCGATTTCTTCTTTGGTGGGTTCCTTTATTTCCCGTCGCGTCCAGCCCGCCGAAACCCATCGTACGGCATCGAAGCTGAGCACCAGCTGGCGACAACTCTCAAAGTAAAGGCGCTTTTTGTAAACGTATCCATCAATTCTGAGGCTTATACTGTGGTAGCCGCTGTCGACCGGAATGCTGTAGGGTGTGGCGATGTTGGGGTGCCACCAGTACACCAATCGATCGTCGACGTAAACGGTCCGGATGGTGACTGGCTTATGGTGTCGGATGATGAAGGGCGAGAAATGCGCGTGTTGTACGCCCGCGGGTAGCAGGGTGTCGAGGTCCCGCTGGAAGGTGAATTCCGCATTGGGATATCGCAGGCGGTAGGCCAGGGCGGTATCGAGGCCATAGTCTTCCACCAGCCAGCGGGGTGGGGTGTCGTTGCGCTTCAACTGGAAGGCTTCTCGTTGGTAGTCTTGCCGTTGGCGACGGCGTTTGGCGCGCCTATTGTAGGTCGGTGTGGTCACCGGCGTCTTATCGAAACGGGCGTTGAAGGTGCCGGCGGTGAGGCGCACGCCGGACGCGGGGCGGCCCCGTTGATCGGTTGCCGTCAGGGCAATGCGGACGGTCTCGCCGGGCGTCACCTTGGCCGGCTGGGTGAGCTGAAGGTCAAGTACGTTTTTGTGCTCGGTCAGCAGGTCATAGCGTGGGGTGGTGAGGTGGCTGCGTTCGTGCCGCCACTCGCCACCGGCGAGGTAGGTGTAGTGGAGTTCCAGGGTGGTGCCGGGGGCGAAGCCGGAACGGATAAATACGGTGCTGTCCTGGTTTCCGGTCGCCAGGGTGCGTTGTTCGGCGTGGAGCGTCCAGCGGAGGGGCTGGGCGTGCGGGTTGGGGAATCGCAGGAGCAGGGTGTCGCGCGACCAGTAGGCGGGGTTTCCGGTGACTGGTGTCAGGGCTGCCAAAGATTCGGAGGTGCTTTGCCCGCCGTAGAGTAGGCGATAAGTGGTTAGGCTATGGTCGATGGGCAGGGTGAGGGGCAGCGTTATTTCCTGCGCCGAGGTGTCCTTTTGGGGGGTGATGGTTTGCAAGATAGCTTTTTTGGGCGCGGCCGCAGGTGCAAGGAACGCTTGCAGGCTGTCTCCCCGAACCTCCAGCTTGGGGATCAGGGGGTAACGCCGGTCTACTATAAAAGCATTTAAAGCTTCTTTGTATTCTCCTGAGGGACCGGTCAGCTGCGTCTGAACCCGGATTTTTACCGAATGCCCCCTTGGGAAAAGACTGTCGGGCAGGATGATCCGCCGGTCCTTGCGGTTGTCGGTGGGTTCGGTGTACGTGTAGAGGGTATCGGGTAAAACGAGGGTGTTCGTATCCTGGCTGGCCACGAAACGTTCCAGCAGGACGGTGATTTTTACCTCACCGTTGGGGAGGGGCAGGCCATTGATGTCTTCGGTCTTCACGTCGAGCCAGGCGGAGCCTGGCAGGCGGGCGTCGTCAGTGGCGGCGGTAGTGAGGGCGTACTCTGCCAACTCGTAATCCTGGAGTTTGAAGCGTATGGTGGGGGAAATATCGCGCCACCGTACGCCCGGCAGGTCGAAGCTGACCGTATACTCCTGGTCCAGCGGCCAATCGGCCGGGATGGCCATAACGTGGAGGTACCGCCCCTTCTCGTTGCCGCCCACCCGAGCCCGGTAGCGTTTGCTTGCGCCACCGCCGTAGGTTTGGATCAGCATATTCACCGAGTCGGGACCCACCGGGCGGCCCTTCGGAAAGGCCAGATAAGCGCTTATCCGCAGCGTATCCTCCGGACGGTACTTCGGTTGGCTGGTGGAGACGTAACCGGTGATCGGATTAGGGCGAGTGATCCGGTGAATGGTATTTTTCAGGGGGTAGTTCCTTGGCCAGTGCCAGTACTGCCGGCCGATGCCGTCTTTAAAAACGTGGTAGATGCTTTGACCGTAATAATAGGGCGTTTGCAAGGTCCTGAACGGCTCGATGCCGCGCAGGTGCCGAACGTCGTTGGAGAACCTGCTTCGTTCGATGTCCTCCCCAACGCGGTAGAACAGGGTATCACCACCAACTATGATTTTTAAGTCGTCGATCCGCCAGTCGCGCCGCCGGTAGGCCTGGTGTTTTTTGACATAGCAGACCTTTTTGCCGTCCGCCATAACGTTGGCATCCGCCCGTGGCTGACCAGCGGGGTCGTGAATGCGGAGCTGGAATTTTCCGTCCGCCGCGTTGATCTCTATGTCGTATTGATAGGTGTGAAAATAACTGTAGGTCAGCTGTTCGCCCACCAGCAAGGCTTCGAGGTAATGGCCTGGCGGTAGTTTGGCTTTCTCCGTGCCGGCAGGGTAGGGCGCGCCCAGCCCCGTTTGATCATCAAGGCTGATTTCCCAATTGCTGAGCTGCTCCACGGTGGCTGCCGGGATGGCGTAGATTCGTTCGATAGCTTTGGGGAAGGCGAAGGACTGGCCGCTAAGGAACGAGGCTGACGAAAGCAGGAGGGCAAGGAGTAATAGGTGCCGCATAGGGTGATGTTGTGGGTAGGTAGATGCTTAACTTTGGAGACTTACACAAAGGGCGAGTGGGTTGTGGCTCGAGTTTTTACCCTTTGCGGTTAGGAGATTTCTCGGGGCACAGCCCGCTCGCCCTTATCTTAGCAAGATGAATCATCAAAATCGGAAGCATTACCCCATTGGCCAAAAACCCGTGCATCTAACCTACCGATTGTACGGCAGCATACCAAAAAGCTTTGATGAACACCTTAAAGACAAAAGAGATAGGGCGTTTGCAGTCGCTAGAGCGAAGTCCTTGAAATACCCTTCCGAGATAGGCGGACATTTTTTGGCTAAGAGTATTTTTGACATTAATGCCCGCTATGAATTAGCGTTGGACAGCTTTCTTCACGAAAACTCTAACGGACCGTATCATTTGTCAAAATCTGAATTAGCGGCTGAAGTCCTCAAGTCTTATCAGTTTCTTCACGATAAAGGTCAATTGTATGTCTACGCTGTCTGTGTAATGTCTAACCATGTGCATGCCATTGTAAAGGCGCCCGAAGAATTAGAAGAAGTAGCTTCTGGGCTAATCATGTCCCGTCATAAAAGCCATACGGCCCGAAAATGCAACGAACTCCTTGGCTTAACGGGATTACCTTTTTGGGAGGACGATTACTTTGATCGAACGGTTAGGGATGGAAAGTTTATTACCGTTATGTGGTATGTGTTGAATAATCCCGTAAATGCAGGTTTGGTGGATAACTGGCGAGAATGGCCCAACTGCTGGATAAACCCCGACTATGAATTGCTATTCACACGCTAAGGGCGAACGGTTTATGAACCGAGGTTTATGCTTCCTCTCCGCGAATTTTGACCCTTATACTGTCAGGAGATTTCTCGGGGCACAGCCCGCTCGCCCTTTATTCATACCTAAGGGCGAGCGGGCTATGCCCCGAGTTTTGCTGTTAACTGGTGCGAATTTTCATTACTGTTACGAGATTTCTCGGGGCAGAGCCCACTCGCCCTTTATGTACAAACCAGGTTTTTCAAAGTCCACAGCCCTGCACCTGCGACCGCGCCCAACACAACTAACATTTGCCCCTTCTCCCCGGTTACAACAATAAAATGCCCCAGCCAACCATGGAGAAATTACGCAAAATCGTCTATCTCATTCTGTGCGTTATTACCGTTCTGATGATGCTGTTCTCTGTCCTTTCCGTGTTCCGAAACACCTCGAGTAACTACCTGAAAATGCTCGATTTTCCCCGGATTCAGTTTTTTCTTGGTTCACTCGTTACCCTCGTATTGTTTGTGATCATGACCCAAAAATGGCGCTGGTATGATTATGCCCTGGTGGTCGGCCTGTTGGGTGGGCTGGTCGTGAACGGAACTTACCTCATTCACTATACCCCTTTATTTCCCGACCGTGTACCTGAAGCAGCTGCGGACCATGCTCCGGAAGATAGGGTAAGCCTGTTGCTGACCAACGTGCTGATGAAGAACCGTACCGCTCAACCACTGATCGACCTTATCCGGGAGAAGGACCCGGACTTCCTGATCGCATTAGAAGTGGACAGCTGGTGGGATGAACAACTCCGCGGAATCGAACAGCAATACCCCTATACTCAGGAAAATACCAACGAGGTTGCCTACGGTATGGCCCTGTATAGTAAGTACCCCTTCAAGAACGTCGAAGTCAATCGGCTGAATAACAAAAAAGTCCCTTCTTACCGGGCGACTGTCCAGCTTCCCAATGGCCGCGATATTGTACTTAATACCGTCCACCCCGTACCCCCGAAAAGCTTCGAGGACTTCCCCGACAACAAGGGCCAAAAAGAAGTAGCGCTTCGTAAAGTGGGACAGGACGTGGCGAGCAGTTCACTGCCAAACATTGTCGCCGGTGACCTCAACGACGTAGTCTGGGGCTACACCGATCTACTGACCGGTACCACGGATCTCCTTTTCGATGTCCGCGTCGGGCGCGGCTTTTATAATAGTTTTGACGCCAATTCGTGGTTCATGCGCTGGCCCATTGACCATGTCTTCGTTACCAGACAATTCGCGTTGTCCCGCCTGGAAAGATTATCGAAAATCGGATCAGATCACTTCCCGATATATGTGGAATTGGTATTGGAAGACAAGTAACGCCAAAGTTGTAAGGCGGCTGATCTCCACTTTCGGGGGTTAAATCAGACCGGTAAGTAAATTAGCCCCATGAAATACCCTACCAATCCCGCCAAAGAATTCCACACCTCCGAACAATGCCACATCATCGAGGTAATCAATCAACCCGATCATCCGGATGTTTCCCTGGCTCAGGCCCGCGTGGAGCCCGGGGTGACCACTCGATGGCATACGGTAGAGGCGCGGGAGATATATTACATCCTTTCGGGCAAAGGTCGGGCGGAGGTCGGCGAGGCTACCTGGGACGTTGGCCCGGGAGATGCCGTAAGCATTCCACCGCAGGTGCGGCAGCGGATCACCAATACCGGGCCGCAAGATCTGGTCTTCCTTTGTGTTTGTACGCCGCGGTTTACGCCGGAGGGGTACCGGGAGGTTGGGTAGGGGTGAGCTCCTGCTCCGAATGATGGCCAACTGAAATCCAACGAAAACCATGGCAACGAAAATGAGGGGATGAATCCCTCCGCTAAGCCGGGCGACCCTCCGGGCTACGGGATATACACAAGTTTACATTAGTAATCCCGACCGTCGTTTTACACCTCCGAGGAGCTCGCGGCTGCGCCAGCTCGACGCCTCGGAGGAGAAAACGCCTCTGGTCAAGACAAAAACGTAGTGATTTTCTCCTCCTAGGCATCTTTTGGCCTGACGTAGTCGGCCAAAAGTTCCTCGGAGGCGTAAAATCGAACTGCGAGGGACCATGTAAAGATGTGTGTATACCGTAGCCCTCCGGGTCTAAGCCTACTCCACCACTAACTCATCTAAATATATCCGCGCCTTATCCCCCGCCCGATGATGTCCCTCCGGGATGCTGTCGAAGGCTTTCAGCCGTACTTGTATGGCCGTTACTTCAGTAGGGGAAAAGTTGATGGTGCTGCGGACTTTGTTTCGGCCCTGAACAGCGGCTTCTTCCGCTTGGTCCAATTTGGCTAAGGGGAGAAATATCCTTTTCCCCCCGGATGGTGCTCCGAAAACCTGTACGACCTCCGGCGGATAGATCGCTGAAATGGTGTAGCGCAAGGTGGAGAAGCTAAGGGAACTAATGGTGGTTGGTTCGTCAAAAGTAACGGTGAGGGTGAGGTCGTTGTCAGTTTTATACCAATTTGTATCCACCGGCGTGAGCCGGCTATACTGGAGGTCGGTAAGCTTGGGAACTGATTGGCCGTTGGTGTCCTTCACTGGCCTGTTCGCTGCCAAATGGACTGGTAAATCCATGAATACTTCATACCCGACAGCTACTCCGTTAATAAAGGATCTGGCGACAACTTTTCCAAGAGGGCCTATGGAGAAAGGACCGGTGTATTTAGTAGATTTCATACTTGGTACATTACCGTCAAGCGTATACCGGACGTCGAGCCCATTGGCCTCTGTAGTAAAACTGACCTCAATACCGCCGTCCTTGCGAACGTGATGCGGCCAGGGGCTAAACGCACTCACCGCATAGCGCACGCCCTGGGCATCCAACCGCTGGTAAGCGTGCAAAAGCCGCTTAGTAAAGCCGTCCCAGTCCTTCCGCTCCGGCTGCGTCCAGGCATTCTCAGCGATGGCGAACAGGCGGGGATAAACCATGTAGGTGAACTTACTCCAATCACTGATCGACTCGGTCCACAGGTTAGCCTGAATACCTTTGATCAGGGAACCTTCTTGTGGCGTCAGGTCATCCGGAACGATCTGGTAATTGTAGGCATCGGAGAGCAGGGAGCGGGAGTAGCCGAGGTTGGGCTCAAAGTCGTCATGGCCCTGTTTAAGGTCGAGGTAACAATACTTGCTGGGCGTCATAATGACTTCATGCCCGGCCCGGGCTGAAGCCAGCCCCCCTTCTTCCCCGCGCCACGACATGACCACGGCGTTGGGCGCCAGGCCACCCTCCAGGATCTCGTCCCAGCCAATCATTTTCTTATCCCGGGCGTTGATGATTTCTTCCATTCGGTGGATGAAATAACTCTGTAATTCCCCCTCGTTTTTCAACCCTTCTGCACGCATTTTTCGCTGGGCGTCTGGGTCGATTTGCCATTGTTCTTTATTACACTCATCTCCGCCGATGTGGACGTAGTCGAAGGGAAAGAGGTCCATCACTTCATTGAGCATCGTTTCGGCAAATTGGTAGGTCTCGTCCTTGCCGGGATTGATGGTGTTGTATCGGAATACGCCGCCGGTAGCTACCGCAGGAAGTGCCTTTACACCGCCGATCTCCGGGTAGGCGGCGACAGCGGCCTGGGCGTGGCCCGGCATGTCGATTTCGGGGATGACCTCAATGTTTCGTTGCTTGGCGTAGTCTACCACTTCGCGGATCTGCTCCTGGGTGTAGAAGCCGCCGTAGGTAGGTTCTTCACCGGGCTGAAGGGGCGCCCGGCCCCACCAGTCGGAGATTTGTTCGTCGGTGTTAATGCGGTCGGCGCGCCAGGCGCCGATTTCGGTTAGTTTGGGGTAGGCTTTTATCTCTATACGCCAGCCCTGGTCGTCGGTCAGGTGCCAGTGGAAACGGTTGAGTTTTTGGCTGGCCATGATGTCCAGTACGTCTTTCACCTGGTCGACGGTAAAGAAGTGGCGGGAGACATCGAGCATAAAACCCCGCCAGCCGAAGGCGGGGGCATCTTTGATGTGGACGGCGGGAATGGCAAGGTGCGTAGTACCGGGTGCTGGGTTGCTGGGCAACAGCTGCCGCAAGGTTTGGCTGGCGTAGAAGAAACCGGCTTTGTCGGCGGCCTTTATTTCGATCTCTTCCGGGCTTACGTCAAGGACATAGCCTTCTGCGGACAGGCTGCTGTCGGTGATCAAACGGAAATTAGAGGTGCCGTTTACCATCAAAGTCAGTGGTTGACCTCCAGCGTCTTCAAAAGCATTCAGAAAGGGTAATAATTGCCCGCCTTGTTCCGTGCTTTCCAGGCTAATGATCAGGTCTTTGTCGAGGACAAAGTAGCCTTCCTTATCCGTTTGTTCCTGTGGTTGGGGAAGGAGTAGTGCCTTTCCCGTTTGGATGTTTTGGGGGGCGGGGCCGCAGGTGCAAAGGAGAAGTGTAAGGAGCAGGGGGAGTAGTCTGAGCATGGGGATAAAACTAGTGCTTGCCCCCTACTTCCGCAAGCAACACTGCTTATACTTCTTCCCGCTCCCGCAGGGACAAGGAGCATTACGCCCGACTTTCGGCTCCAGGTTGCGCACGGGCGTAGCCGCCCGTTCCTGTTCTTCCTCGTACTCCCGCATCATTACTGCGACTTCCTTCATACTCGCTTCAAGGATGGATTTCGTACGCTCAGAGACCGGGGCAAATGGTTCCGGAGCGGCTTTGGTAAGATGGTACTCTCCTTTATGGACCCGATCCATGATCACCTCCAGCTGGGCCGCAGCTACAGCCATTGCGGAGTTTTCCACGTCGCCATGCAGGAAGCCGAAGGAGACGAGCCGGTCGAGGCGCTGCCGCGCCTCCTCCAACTTGTCTTCCAACAAGGCGGCACGGATGGCCATTTCCTCGAAGGCGAGAAATTCCAGGGTGTGGTAGTAGCCGTCGTTCCCTGCGGGATGGTTCCGAATATCAAGTGGTCGGGGAAACCTTTTAAGCTCCTGCAGGAACTCCCCCTCGTCCTCGGAAGACATAGTGCTGGTGATGTTCAGCTCCAGGTGGTCCGGGAAGTCTCGCGTTACCCGTTCCATGAGCCTGCGGGCCTTTGGGGCCTTGCCGGTCAGGGCGTAGGCTCCGGCCAGTTCAATGGCCAGCATCGGGTCGTTCGGATATTTCTTTTGAATTGGCTCGATCCTGCGGAGGTAGTTGCGTGGGTTTTCCAGGTCATCTTCCGTGACGGTGGCGCGGAAAGCCGCTACTTCCAAGGGGGTGTTCCGGACGTCGTCCTCCCGGACTTTAATACCGTGTTCTTGTTCGAGCCAGGCGAATTGGAAAGGTAAATCGGCGTTGTCGGCGTCGATGTCAACATCGTCCGTATCAAAGTCGTCCAGGTCGTTCTCGTCCTCGTCCCAATCTTCTTCTTCCTCCAGGCTCATCAGGATCTCCCGACGAAATTGTTCCGCCCGCTGGGCGTCACGATACTGAAACCAATCGATCCGGACGCTGGTATCGTCGACAACATTCTTGAAATTCCGGAATGGTTTATGGCCATTAAGCGCTTGCTCCAGTGCCGTCCGTTCTTCTCCCGCCGGGAGTTGCTCCACGAAGGCCGCCATGGTACGGAAGCCATCACTGCTGCTGACGTCGTAGATCGGCTCGTAGCGGGCCTCATCAGCGGCGTAACGCTCCGCCTCGGCGCGGATTTGGTCTTCGCTCTCCTCGTCAAGGGCTCCCCAGTCGTATTCGTCCAAATCCCACGACCTGACGACCTTCTCCTCTGCCCGGTCGTAGTAGGCGTTCATGAAGTTGAAGGGGGTATCGACGAGTAATTGCAGGTCTTCCTGGCTGATGTTGGGCATGGCTTTGTGCATTTGAACACGAAGGTACGGGAGTGCGGGGGATGTGCTGTGCTGGAATAAAGAAAACGAGGGGATGAATATTCACGCTAAGCCAGACGACCCTTGCTTCGTGAACTTCCCCTGCACCTGCGGCCCCGCCCGTATCCGGAAAAGAAATTACCTGTTATCCCTACTCCTTATAAACCTCATAAAACGCAACCACCTTAAGTTGCAACAAATAGGAGTTGATTGCGTGCTGGTTGGCGTAAGCGAAGTAAAAATGGAAGATGTTTCGGCCTGTATCCTGATCTTGGGAAATGGTGCCGTTCAAACTTTGGAGCTGCTCCCCACTGACGATACCGAAATTTGGCCAATTAGGGTCGCGGGGAAACAGGGGCGTGTAGTCTTCTTTTTGGGTAAAAGCACCTCTTCTCAGGAGGTCGACGAAATCAAAACGCACCTGCTCCCGCTGGAACCGTTCTTCACTGAAGCCAAGGCCAGGTAATACTATAGGGTGCTTCAGGACATAAGCAGCCAGCGGAGCGCTAACACCCGGCTGACTCCATTCCTGGGGTACTTCTTCCACCAGTGCATCATAGGCCACAATGGGTTGTTCCCCGACACCGATCCAGTAAGCAAAAGCAATGAGTGAATCCTTAGTGTCAGGACCAGTGGTTTTCAGGTTGACGGGGATGTTTACTTTCATACTTCCCTGACGTACTCCCAGTGGGTTGCGCTGGCCGACCACCGTTGTGGAGAGATCGGCAGCTTGAAAAAGCAGGGTGTCTACCTGCCGTTTGATGGGCACAGTTGTTACGCTGGGTACGGGTGGGTCGGTGGGCAAAATTACATTCTCCATGGTATCCTGAAGCGTAATGGAAGTATCCACTTTGACCTCAACGCGGTTGTCGTCACTGCCGATAACCTTAGGTTTTACGGTTTTGCAGGCGTATAGCCCGAAAAGCAAGAGGGATAAGCTAATAAAAGTAATTCTTGTCATAGTAGCATGGAATTAACTTGTTTGGGTATTCCATTCCACCTCCAACCACTTATCGACCCACGGTAGGCTGATGACGGAAATGGTCCACGGAAGAAAACTAAGAATAATATCGTAACCGGCGCTGGTCACTTGCAGCGACCAGTGTGCGTCATGTTCCCGCAGCAGCCCTTCCCGCAAGATGAAGGAGCCCCGCAGGTTTTCCACCGTGGAGTTACTCATTTTGTCCCAATTCTGCAATATGGCGTTGAGCACCTGTTCAGAGATTTCAACTTCTTGCTCCGTTGGTTCCAACGTTGTCGGGACCGGGGTGGCCACCTCAAGACCGCAAAGCACTTTGTTGAAGGCCAGCTCGTGCTCCTCAACTTCGGTTCTCCCCGAAGCCAGGTATTCGAGGAGTAAGGCCCCCCGAATGGCGTCTTCTTCGCTGCGGAAGGTCGCACCGTCCAGCATGTCCAGCAGGCCGAAATAGCGAGGTAGAAAAGCGGCCAGAATGACCAGCCCGGAATTGTGGATGTACATGGAATCTTCCATCGCTTATGAGTTTGTTCCCGATTGTTCAGCCGCCGGACCTTCGGCGAAGAGGCCATCGTCCCAAAGGTTGGTGATGTGAAATTTAATTTGGCTTATTTTTCCTTCGTCGGCTAAGCCGTAGTGTCGGCGGGTCCGGACTTTTAGGGAGTAGTCCTCAGTATTGCCTGCCCATTTTAGCTCAATTCGGTTCCAGAACCAACCATAGTAAGCACGGGTTTTGGTAATCCGGCTCCGGGAGCCTTTGCCTCCGAAGGTGCTTAGGGCAATGGCGTGGGTCATGGCGTATTTGCCACGGCCTTTGGGGCCATCAATCCTGGCAACGACTTCAAAGGCATTCACCCCATTTAGGTTACTAAGGATGGAATGCCATTCCCCGTCACCGGGTACCTGCCCGTAGTAGGCATTCGTTTCTACGCTTGCTTTTATTCCCTTCATGGTAACTCCCGGTTATGTGTCATAATTGTGGTGATTTACGCCTGTAGATCTTATGTTTACCCGCCAATCATTACGGTAGGTAAGCCCAGCACGATGGCGCCGCCGTGGGCGGTGGTGTCTCCCATTCGGGCGGCTGGTTTTCCGCCGATCATTACGGTGGCGGACCCCTTCACGATGGAGTCTGGTGGTCCTACGCACACGCACAGATCGCCCATCACTGCGGCGGGCATTTTTCCGATCAATACGGTGGGGATTCCGGGGCCGACGATGGGACCGCCGACGTGTGGCATCGGTGGTACCCCAGGGGTGACCATCGGGCAAGTGTGCATATCGGTAAGTCTGGCGGCTGGAGGCATGGGTAGTGAATTTTGAAGGGAATGATTTTTGGCGCGGACGCTGGTGCAAAAAAGGTTAAAAGAGCGGGGGGGGAGGGAGGCGTTTTGTCTTCGTGCATTAGTTGATCATGACCATAGCGCCCTTGACGGTCGTTTGTCCACCGGCACTGAGTTCCGCAGTGGCGCCGCCTTTGAGCGTTGCACTTACTTGTCCATTACCGGCTACGTTTAGCCCTTTCAGGGATACATCGCCGCCAGCCGAAGCAGCGTCGATGTTTTGCTTTGCTTTCAGGATCAGTTTTCCGCCGGCGTCAATGGTAATGTCCTTAGCACTTTTTATCGTGATGCCTCCACCATCCATGGTCAGGGTGTTGCCGTTCTGGTCCTTTACGGTAATTGATTTGTCCTTGTCGGACAGGGTGAAACTGTTCTTCCCGGGGGTAGAGATGGTGAGCACTTTGTCCTTATCATTCAGCTCGACCTTGAGGTCGTTCTTGGTCACAAATGCTTTAATCGAATTCTCTTTGTTGGCGGTATATGGTGGCGCATTCCTCGAACTGTACACGCTACCCAGGATCACGGCGTAGCGAGGGTCGTCGTTAAAAAAGCCGACGATAACTTCATCGCCTACCTCCGGGAGGAAGAAACTACCTTTTCCTTTGGTGGCATAAAGCCCCGCCTGCCTGGCCCAGATGTCGGTTTCCAGTACGGGTATTGAGGTCAGGATCCGGTACTCGCCCTCGGGGTCCTCTTCGATCTGTTTCACTACACCGTTCTTTAAGCCACTCACCGAAGGGAGAAAGTTTTGGCTGCCGGTCGGCTGGGGGTGTTTTTCATGAAACAACTCCGGAGATAAACCGAAGCCCGTTTCTGTTCGCCAGGCTCCTTCTCGAATAGTATGGCGAATGCTGGAGATCAATGCCTCCCCGTTGAACCGGGCACCAAAACCCTTTAATTCAATGAGGGTGTTCAGCTTTGGTTTGGCGTTGCCGAAAAAGCTGACGTGCCCCCGGATGGCTGCCAGGCGGGAGCGTAAGAGAATCCCATCGGAAATTCCTTTTAGCTCATCGACTTTCATTGGGCCGGTAAAGGGCAGGGTGACGTCTTTTGCGGCAATAACTTTACCCAGTGTTTTGCTGTCCAGATTGCCCATTTTGTTGATGGTTGGCTCAGTGGATTTTGCCTCCACAAATTTGGCCGTGGCGAAATCCCAACCCGATGCTGTGACCGACGGCAACTGGTACCCTGCGTCGATCTCCGCATCAAAGTCGAAAACATCCCGATCGTAGATGAGTTCCAGCTCCGGGCTGCCGCTGGCCAATGGTTTTTGTACGAAAACCTTTCCTTCATCAGCGTATACAATCATCCCGCTGGCTTCCGCCCGGGTTACTACAAAGTCCCAGTCTGTGGTTCCAGTCTGCAGTAGCTGAGGATGTTCATAAGCGGTAGCGGCTACTCCCTTACCAAGGCTATGATCCCCGATGATGCTACTGCAAATGGCACTGTCGGTCTGCTTTGTGAAAGCTTTTACTTTTCGGCCGATGGTCATTTTCACTGCCTCGTCCTGGCAATGCAGTATTAGGTTGGCTCTTTGCTGCGGCTGGCTTTTCAGGCCATGCCGGATGATTATGCCCTTGAAGATTGTCTCCGTTTTGGAGTTGTAACCAGCTTTGATCTCTACCTTTTTGCCTGGTTCAAACTCGTCCGCCTCGCTAATCTCGAATGCTTTGTTTTCCTCACTCCCAAAGGGTAATAAAATACTAAAAACAGCAGCGGGAATTCCGTTGACGCGGTTGTTTACCTCAATCGACAGCAGGTCGTAGACATCCTTTATCGGTTTACCTTCTATTCGAATCTCAACCGAGAGGTATTCCATGTTTTCTACGAGGGGAGAAGTGGCCATTGATGATTAATTTTTTAAAGAATGGGGAATGTACTTGCGTTGCGGCAAATACAATCTAAGTTTCATGGCCTTATCTGTACCACGCTTTTTCGTTCAGGGCGAGTGGGCCGCCATTGAATGCTGAAATCCACCAGTACTTAGGTCGATGTATTTAAGTTGCATTAGTAAGCTTACTTATTACTACCGCCGCCAACGATCATCCATCATTTTCCTGACCTCCCGCAGGAGGTCGTCCATTAATTGTCGCCGGTCCTCAGGCGCGAGCCTGACGCCTTCGGCATTGAGGGTTTTAATGATGTCCTCCTTCAAGGGACTGATGTCTGCTTCGGTAAGTACCTGCGTACCTTCCTCCGCTCGGTCTTCGTCACGAGCGAGGCTTCCTTTGATGATTAACTCACGTATTTCTATGGGCATGGCATTATGCTTTTTCGAAAGATAAGCCTTCGTGCGCCAGCACGATTTCTTCTACCGCAATTTCACTGTTTTGTGCATTGAGGTCGGTACCGGAGACCTTCATCGGGAAGGCGTTTTTCAGGGTCCAGGTGAACATCGGGTTGTTCTCCTCGTCGAGCAGCTGAATGGTGACCGTTTGCCGGGCCACCGTATTCATCTTAACCTCGTTGAAGTAATCGTATAAGGCCGTGTCGTCCTTAAACATACCTTTCTTCAGCGTTACGTCGGATCCTTTGCGTAAACCGGGCATTTTGACGGTGGAGAAATCCACGCTGTTTCCGGAGCGATACTCAATGATGTCGTACTCCGTGTCGAGTCCAGAGACCTCCTGAAAGGCAATCACCCCCTTATCGCCAATGGTGGCTTTAAAGTGGAACTTTGGTACGGGCCAGGGCGTGTTGTTGTCATCTGCCATGATGGTAATAATTAAGGGTTAGTTGAAAAACTCGGTTTGGTTCTCTGCTCTTTGGTCCTTCACTTTTCACCTGCGTCCGCGCCCAAAAGCGCTAAGACTGCTGCATCTTCTGCTCGAAAGTGATTACGATGAACTCCGCCGGGCGGGTAACCGCAATTTTTATGCTGATGCGCATGTAGCCGTCCAGAATATCTGCCGGCGTCATCGTAGTTCCGAGGCCTACGTCGACGCTGAAGGCATCTTCTGCCGTAGCACCGGCAAGGGCGCCGGATTGCCAGACGTTGGTAAGGAAGTTAGTCAGCATGGCCTTCATATTGGACCAGGTGGAAGCTGTATTCGGCTCAAAAACGTACGGCTCCGCCGCGTACTTGACCGATTGCTCGATGAAGATGACCGTACGGCGAACGCTGATGTAGCGCCAGTCCTGGCTGTTGCCGTCGAGCGTCCGCGCACCCCATACCAGCACCCCTTTGCCGGGGAAGAACCGGATAGCGTTGACCGCCTTACCGTTAAGGGGCATATTGAGGTCTTCTTGCTGGTCGTTACTGATGCTGAGCGCCGGCTTGATGACCGCCCCTACGGAGACGTTTGCGGGAGATTGGAATACGCCAACGCTATTGTCCACCATGGAGTAGATGCCAGCCATGGCCCCACTGGGTGGCAGTAGGTTGAGTTGTTTACGAAGGTCCGACATCAATGATTTGAACATTGGAGAGACGGTCAGCAGCGTCTGCGTAAGGCTGGTAGCGTCAGCCTCAGTTACTTCCGCAATTTTTTTCAGTTCAGCCTTGATCTTTATGGCTCGATTCACCGTCTCGTTGCCATCGAATACATCCTGATTTAGCGACTTTTCGAGCAAGGAGGTCAGGGAGGTCACCTTGGTGGCAAGGAAGGTAGATTTGAATGCTGACCGGTTGAGGATCTCTCCTCGTTCATTGAATTGTTTTGCCGGGCTGTAGTCCATCACTTCGGTCGCCTCACCAAGGTTGGCAACGTTGAGAACACTGACCTCGGAAGGGGTGAGTATCGTCGTTTCTAACCACGGGTAGTAGGCCGCACCCCACTGTAAGTTATTGGTTCCGATACCCTCCCGGAACCAATCAATATCCGACGTCAAATCGTAATCCTGAGCGCTAAGGTTCTCCCGATTCATCCAGACGTCCATGATGGCGAACCGGCTGCGCATGTCCATACCACAATGCTTTAACATCTCTTGGTGGAGGCCGTAGATGGCTTTAACACTGTCTTCCAGGTTCCCTTGATCTACCGTGGCATTAACGGCTTCGGGAATAACGAGCATGGTGGGTTCCAATTCCTTCTGTAGTGGGTCTATGCCCGTCTTTAGCACCGCGATGTCCACCGTGTTTGGAGATTCAGTACCATCGTCGGCCGTTTTGGTGTACCCACCCACGGAGACGATGTAACAATCATTACCTCCGTTGGAAAAGAATATCTTCATCTGGCTGTGCAGCGTGAAGTAACTTTCAGTGATCGCCATTTTATAGGGCACGCCCTTTTCCGTCGAGGCAGCTACAGTTAGCTTTGTAGTGGGCGCACCTCCGAAGAACATCAGGTATTCTCCGTAGGAGCTGATTTTCGTTGGTTGGAGGGTGAGTGGTTTCTTATCACGAACGGCTTTTTCCGTGTAGCCGATGAAGGCGGGTACGGCGGTAGCTACCGGCACGGCTGAATTAGGAAAGGCACTTTTTTCTTCAATGTAGACGCCGGGAGTCTGGTATGTTTTTGCCATGGATAAGACTGGGTTTAATGGTGGTGGCCGGAATTAGAGGTAGACGTACATATCGGAATAGAATACGGGGTCTCCTGATGTGTCCGGAGTCGGTGAATCATCTCTACTGATGTGGGAAGCATCAGCAGAAGGTAGGTTGATAGTTGTTGGTGTTGTTCTCTCTGTCCCTCCCATTTCCATACTTAGCAAAAAACGAGCGCCAGGGCGTTGCCGCAGGGGAATGATTTCGGTGGTAAGCAGGACGGCTGTACTACCGTCAGGCATTTGCTTGGTGGACGGTGAATTGGCTGGCGGAGGAATTGGCTGTCGGGTTTCAATATCCAGGAGTTGAAAATTGGTATAGCCGGTATTGCCGCTGTCAATCAGGTGGTAGCGCCACCTGGTTGATCGTACGGCGAAGGCGATGGTGTATTCTCCCGGAGTAACCACCCCGTTGTCCAGGATTTTCGTTTCCCCGGATTCCGTTTCTCCGATGTAAATGGTCAGCAATCCAAGATCACCGTCGCGCCAGTTGCCGGGAAGGTCTATTGCCGGGCCATTGGTTTCCAGGTTGTTGAAGAACCGCGGATCGGTTGCTGATTTTTCATCTTCCGGTAAGGTGTAGTTGTGGAAGAGTGGATCAGTGGAGCGCAGGATGAAGGAAAGTTGGACCAGGTCCTCTGTTTGTAGTAATTGGCCCCCGGGCATTGACCCTACATTATAGAAGAGTTCAGTCCCGAAGTCCCTTGCTACCATTCTGATGCCCAGTTTTTGCATTGCCCGTTCTGTTTCCACGGCAGGGACTAGGCTGATCACCGGGCAGTTGCCATCCTGGAAGTAGTCGTGCCTGAGCCGTATGCTAGCGAGTGGTTCGTACTGTATTTGCATGGTTGAAACTGAGGTTAATTCTTATCAGGAGTGATGATGGTATTAATACCCGTGATTTCTGGGATTTCCGTCAGGATCTGATCTGTGGTAATCGGGATCATTCGAAGTTTCATGCTGATGGATGGCATCATCTTAGCGCCGATGGCGCTCCATAACCGATGTTGAGCCTGCTGGTCCAGGTTGGTTATTTCAACGGTGATCTTGTCAGCCCCGGGCGGCAGGCCGGGGGTGTTTTGTGGCGTAAAAACCTGCTTGCCCTGGAAAAAGGAGATGACCAGAGAGATGAATTTCAACGACTCTTCGTAACTGCCGGGGAAGTAGGCGGCAAACAACAGGTAGATGTTGAGGTAGATGGGTAAATTCCGAAGTGCCGGGCCGGTAGGAAGCTTATTGAAATTGCTCCGCTCCTGCTCAATACCCGTGAGCATGCAGACTACCTTATTTTTTCCCGAAAAGGCCACGGAGCCGGTCTGATCTACTATGTCTGATAGCACGATCCAGTCCTCAGGAGTTCTGGAGGTTGCCTGTTTCAGGTAAGCATTTAACTCATCAACTATTATGGGCAGTACCTTGTGAATCATTGTATTTAGAGGTGTGAGGTTCTATTTGTTGCTACAAAAATGTTAGCCCCCCAAATCTAAATAAAAAGCTTCTAGCATTCCACAGGCCGTGAAAAACAGCGGTCGAGCAGGCGAAAAACAGGTGTTTCTACGTGTTGTTGGGGTTATGTCGACGAAAACGATGGGTTGGGGGCGATGTTAATGATGGGGTTGTGTTGACGAAAACGATGGGTTGGGGGCGATGTTAATGATGGGGTTGTGTTGACGAAAACGATGGGTTGGGGGCGATGTTAATGATGGGGTTATGTCGACGAAAACGATGGGTTGGGCGTGATGTTAATGATGGGGTTGTGTTGACGAAAACGATGGGTTGGGGGCGATGTTAATGATGGGGTTATGTCGACGAAAACGATGGGTTGGGGGCGATGTTAATGATGGGGTTGTGTTGACGAAAACGATGGGTTGGGCGTGATGTAAATGATGGGGTTGTGTTGACGAAAACGATGGGTTGTGGGCGATGTTAATGATGGGGTATCGTCAACGAAAACGATGGGGCAAGCCCCATCGCTACAAGAGACGGACCTCCGGCCCTGGAACGTCAGGAAATTGATATTTGGGATTGAAATCCGGATAACCGAAAGCAATCAACATCCTGGTGTATTCCTGTTCGAAGTCCATCAGCTGGTTGTTCAGGCCATGATGAATTTTCTGTTTCCGTACGTAGGTTAATAGTCCATCCAACTTACGGTAATCGGCCGAAAAGGCACCATACCCATCTTGCCAACCAAACCATGCGTACTGCTCGCCTTTCGTTTTTATCCAACTGCTGGAGACAGACTTTACGTCGTTGAGAATTGTCGCTAATGCCTTTGTTCTGGGTAAGGTATGGACGATGTGTACATGATCTGGCGTGCCGTTGATTTCAAGGACAATGGCTCCGTAGTTGGCAAAACAACTAGTCATCACTTTGTGTAACTCCGGCTCGATGGTCTCGTCGATCCAGGGCTGGCGGTATTTGGTACTAAAGGTGGTGTGGATTATGATGCGGTCATAGGATTGTGGCATAGGGGGGCGTTTTGTTTGACAATGTTAAGGGAGTGTAAAATAAAACACAAATAATGTTTAATTTTTCTTTCAAACATTTTTTGCAGGGCCGGAGGTCCGTCTCTCGTAGCGAGGGGATTCATCCCCTCGTATTCGTTGTTGTGCAGGTAGGCCAACGAAACCGATGGGAGCAAGCCCCCTCGCTACGAGAGACGGACCTCCGGCCCTGCCCCGCAAACAGACGCAACCCTCGACCAGAATCCATAGTCCTTTGTGAAGGGTCATCCCAATGCCCTATCTTCCCTGCTCCTTAATCACCCCCACTATGCACCAGCGTCCGCGCCCCCAGAACCTAATACTCGTACTGCTATGTACGCTTTTTATCACCCACCTCTCCGCCCAGGAAGCCCGGCTGCTCCGCCAGCCCAACCTCGGCACGGACCGTATCGCCTTCACCTACGGCTCCGACGTATGGACCGCAGAGATGGACGGAAAAGACGTCCGTCGTATCACCAGTACAGCGGCCGTAGAAAGTGACCCGCACTTCTCGCCCGATGGCAAATGGCTGGCCTTCAGCTCTAATCGCGACGGCGGCACCTCGGTCTACATCGTAGACGCCATGGGCGGCATGCCCACCCGCCTGACCTGGCACCCCAGCGGTGGTGCCGTACGCGGCTGGACGCCCGACGGAAAATCGGTCCTTTTCGCCAGCTCCCGCAACAGTGCGCCGGTGGGCTTTAATCGCCTGTGGACGATCCCCGCCACCGGCGGGCCAGCCGTGCAACTCACCCACCAGTGGGGTTTTGACGGCAGCTACAGCCCCGACGGTAAAAGCATTGCCCTCGACAAAATGAGCCGCTGGGACACCGAATGGCGCGCCTACCGCGGCGGCCAGAACACGCCCCTGATCGTGCTTGATCTGGCCACCAACGACGAGGTGCTGATCCCCAACGAAAAAACGACGGACATACAGCCTAACTGGCTGAAAGGGGAAGTGTTTTTCCTCTCCGATCGGGACTGGACGATGAACGTCTGGGCCTATAATGTGAAGACCAGGGCCCTCCGCCAGGTTACCAAATTCAAGAAGACTGACGTGAAATGGCTCGACGCAAATGGCAGCCAACTGATCGTGGAGCAAGACGGTTACCTGCACACGGTAGACCCCGAAACGGGCAAAGCAAATAAGCTGAACATTAACATCGTGGCCGATTTCCCCTGGGCCGCTACGCAGTGGGAAGACGTGAGTAATAATGCGGGCTCCATCTCCCTTTCCCCGACGGGTAAACGTGCCGTGATGGAAGCGCGCGGAGACATCTTCACCGTACCCGTCGACAAGGGCGATTCCCGCAACATCACCCGGAGTTCGGGCACCGCCGACCGCGCACCGCTCTGGTCGCCGAAGGGCGATCAACTGGCCTGGTTCTCCGACGCCGACGGTAAGGGCTACCGCCTGCACCTGTCCAACCAGGACGGCCGGGGTGAAACAAAAACCCACAGCATCGGCGTCTCCAAAATGGCCTGGGACCCGGCCTGGAGCCCGGACGGAAAACACATCGCTTTTGTGGACGACGACGTGCGCATCCGCGTGATCACCCTGGCGGATGGAACGATAAAAACCGTGGATTCGGGCGGGACTAACCTGGATCGTAGCCGGACGGATCCCGAATGGAGTCCGGACAGCAAATACCTGGCCTACGTAAAATCGGCGGAGAATAACTTCCGTCAGATCCTGACCTGGAACAGCGAAACGGGGGACATTGAAGCGCTGACGAATCGCTTCGCCGACGCCTTCAGCCCCGCCTGGGACCGGGACAAAAAGCACCTCTACTTCCTCGCTAGTACCGACCTGGCCCTCGGCTCCAGTTGGGCAAACACCAGCGCCATGCAGGCCGACCCGAGCTACGCCGCCTACGTGATCGTGCTGCGCAACGACGAGGATTCGCCCTTCCTGCCCGAAAGCGATGAGGAGGAAGTGAAGGAAGAAAAGGAAGATAAAGCGGAAGGCGACAAAGAAGAAGGGGACAAGGAAGATAAAGAAGAAGAGGGCGCGGCCGCAGGTGCCATGGATAAGGACGAGGGAGCAGGCAAGGACGACGCTAAAGACAAGGATAAAGATGAGGGGGTACGCATCGACTTTGACCGGATTGAGCGACGGACAATTGCGCTCCCCGTCGACAACGGTAACTACTACGCCACCGCTGCCGGCCCGGCCGGCACCCTCTTCCTGGCCCGCCAACGGAGTGATAGCCCGGGTGGCCAACTCATGAAATTCACGCTAAAAGACCGTGAGGCCAAGGAATTCGCCGGCGGCCTCCGGCAGTTCTCCGTCTCTGCCGACGGGAAGATGATTCTGGTGCAAACGATGGGCGGCTGGTCCGTCGCCAAAACCGGCGGTCCCTCCGCCAAAGGTGGAGAGTCATTAAAACCCAGCCTCCGCATGAAACTCGACCGGCCGGCCGAGTGGAAACAGATGTTTGAAGAAGCCTGGCGCTACGAACGCGATTACTTCTACGACCCGGGCATGCACGGTCGCGACTGGAACGTGGTGTACGAACGCTATGCACCACTGGTGCCACACGTCCGCCACCGCGCAGAGTTGAACTACATTTTGGATCAGATGAACGGCGAACTTTCCGTGGGCCACAGCTTCGTTCGCGGCGGGGATTACCCGGATGTCGAAAGCTCCCGCGTCGGCCTCCTTGGCGCAGACCTGGTGGCCGAAAACGGTCGTTGGCGCATCAGCCGCATCTACACGACGGAGAGCTGGAACCCCCGCTTGAGTAGTCCGCTGGACCGCCCCGGTCTGAATGTTAAAGACGGTACCTACCTGGTCGGTGTCAACGGCCGCGAACTGACCGCCGCCGACAACCCCTACGAATTCCTGGACGGCACCCGAGGCCGGCAGACTACGCTCCACCTCAACGACAGTCCGAGCTTCGAAGGACAGCGCGAAGAAACGGTGGTCCCCATCTCTAACGAGGGCGCGCTGCGCCAGCGCGCGTGGGTGGAAGACAACCGCCGTAAGGTAGATGAACTCTCCGGCGGCAAACTCGCCTACATCTGGGTGCCGAATACCGGCGGTTCCGGCTTTGTCAATTTCAACCGCTACTTCTTCGCCCAGCAGGATAAGCTTGGTGCCGTCATCGACGAGCGCTTCAACGGCGGTGGTAGCCTCGACGATTACATGGTCGACCTGATGACGCGGTCGCTCCGCGCCGCCCTCACCAACGAGGTCCCAAATGCCAGGCCGCTGCGCCTGCCCGGCGGTATCCTTGGCCCAAAGGTGCTCCTGATCAACGAACGCGCCGGTTCCGGTGGCGACTTCTTCCCCTGGGCCTTCCGCCAGCAAAAGGCCGGTAAGCTGATTGGAGCCACCACCTGGGGCGGACTGGTCAAATCCTCTACCCACTACCGCCTCATTGACGGCGGTTCCCTCACCGCCCCCGACAACGCCGTCTTCGACCCCATAAACAATGTTTTTGTTGCCGAGAATGAAGGCGTTGCGCCGGACATTGCCGTCCGGCAGGACGCTAAGTCTTTAGCTGCGGGTAAGGACCCGCAGTTGGAGCGGGGGGTGGCGGAGTTGCTGAAGCAACTTGGGCAGATGAAGCAACAGGAGGTTAAGAATCCTCGGTATCCTACGCCTGCGGTTAAGGGGAATTAAAGCCCCGGCCGGGTTCAACAGCATTTATGCTGTAGGGCCGGAGGTCCGTCTCTTGTAGCGAGGGGATTCATCCCCTCGTATTCGTTATTGTTGCGCGGTCCTAGCGAAAGCTAAGCCCGCGCAACAACAAATGCGATGGGTTGGCGAAACAACGAAAACGACGGGGCAGGCCCCGCCGCTACGAGAGACGGACCTCCGGCCCCTGCCCACCACTAAGCAAAATTGGAAACCCGCCATAAATAAATGATTTTGGCCAAAAGTCACCCACCCATGCACCTCTTCTTCGATACCGAAACCACCGGCCTACCCAAAGACTGGAAGGCCCCCAGCTCCGCCACCAACAATTGGCCCCGGATGGTCCAGATCGCCTGGGTACTGACGGACGACGCTGGTAATAGCCTGGAAACCTACTCCGCCATCATCAGGCCGGAGGGATTTACCATCCCCAGGGAAGCATCCGATATCCACCGGGTTACTCAGGAGCGGGCCCTGGCCGAGGGGCTGCCCCTAAGCGAAGTGCTGGAGGCTTTCACTACCACCATGACCAAAGCCCAACAACTGGTGGCCCACAATATGGCTTTCGACGAAATGATCCTCGGGTGTGAATATCACCGCATTGCCGGTCGGGACCCGCTGCGGAGCAAGCCGAAGGCTTGCACCATGAAAAACGACGACATCATCGAATGGGCGGCCATCCCGCCGCACCGCTACGGTTCCTTCAAATGGCCGACGCTGGAGCAGTTGCACCGCAAGCTGTTCAGGACCGGGGTGCCCGATGCACACGACGCGCTGGTGGATGTGGAGGCTACCGTTCGGTGTTATTTTGGGTTGCGCGGGCTGGGGGTGATTTGAGGATGTAGCGGAGTTTGGGCTTTCATTGCTTTAATCCTTTTCGCTGCACCTGCGTCCGCGCCCATCTTATAATAGAGGCGCGGACGCAGGTGCAAGGAAAGGCTAAGGGAGCAGGGACCTTTCAACCCGGGGGTGAAACGGGACCGCAGGCTCCCGAAGCGTGTAACCGCCGTAGTTACTACTTTCGAGCCTGAAATTTCCGGTTGTAGGCGGTATCGTTTTCCAACTAAGTGCGTTGCCTGAGCCTTCATTCGGTATAGCTTCCCAAGATCGACTAAATTCAGAATATGAAGACCTTCCTAATGTGCAGCTTTGTCCTTCTAACGGTCCTTTCGTGCCAGGGAAGGGTGACCGCACAGACCAGCCTCGGTGATTATTTTCACGGCGGCAAAAAGCAACGCACCTTAATCTGCGGCCACCGGGGAGGCAGCGATTCGGCCTTACCCGAAAACAGCCTCTCCCTTTTTACCGCGCTGGCCGGGGCGTTTGGTCAGCAAGCGGTGATGATTGAACTCGACGTTCGAAAAAGTGCGGACGGGGAGCTCTTCGTGCTCCACGACGCTACGCTGGATCGGACCTCCACCGGAACGGACAGTATCCACATCGTCGAATCGGCCTACCTGCAACAACTCCACCTCAAAACCGACGCTGGCGAAGTGACCGAAGAAAGAATTCCCACTTTTCAGGAAGTTCTGACCTGGCTTGTTGCGCAGGAAAACGTGTTCCTGATGGTCGACGTAAAGGGAGACTGTTGGCGTGAAGTAACCGAAATGATTCGGGATAACGGGCTGACGAACAGGTGCCTGCTGCTCACTTTCTCCCTGGCCGATACAAAGCAAGCTTATGACCTTTTGCCAAATGCCTGGATCTCAACCCTGGTAAAAGATGCCGCCGATTATGACCAACTGCGCACCCTGAACCTGCCTACCAGCCGCCTGTTCGCCTACATCAACGGCAGTACCCCGAAGCGCCTGATAAAGCAGCTGAAGCGAGACGGTATTTTACTGACGACGGACGTTAGTGAACGGCGGAATGGGCACCCGGCGGCCCTGACCCGACGGTTTTACCGGTCTTTTATACGGAAGTACGGGCTGGGGGTGTTGATTACGGATTATCCGGTGGGGGTTAGGGAGGTCTTTTGAAGGAGTCGCTATCTTTAGCCATTACCCATACCCATACCCATCCCCATCCCATATGTCCTCCAACCTGCACCTGTTCTTCTTTATCGGACCACTACTGGTCAGCCTGGGCGCTTGCGCCCCGCCCCCGGAATCTGGTACGGACAAGGAATTCGTTGGCCGCGAACTACTCTTTGCCGCCGAGTTCAACGAGCCCGGCCCGGTCGACACTACCCTGTGGATACCGGAGCACGGCCTGGTACGCAACCGCGAATACCAGTGGTACCAGCCCCAAAACGCCGTGCAGACGGAAGACGGATTGCTCCGCTTCGAAGCCCGGCGGGAGGAGACCGTCAACCCCCGCTATGACCCCGACAGTAAGGACTGGCGCAAAAGCCGCCCCGCCGCCACCTGGACCTCCGCCTGCTTCAAAACCAAAGGGACGTTCGACTTTAAGTACGGCACCCTGCTCGTCCGCGCCCGCCTGGATACCGCGCTGGGCGCCTGGCCCGCTATCTGGACCCTCGGCGTAGACCGCCGCTGGCCCGCCAACGGGGAGATCGACGTGATGGAATTCTACCAAAAGCAGGGCGTCTCCAGCATCTTAGCCAACACCGCCTATTTGTCGGACGGCCCGGGCAGGAAGGCCAAATGGGATGGCTTCCACCGCCCGCTGCAGGACTTCCTGGACAAAGACCCCGCCTGGCCCGAAAAATTCCACCTCTGGCGCATGGACTGGACGGCAGAAGCCATCCGCCTCTACCTTGACGGCGAACTGCTCAACGAAACCCTGCTGAAAGACACCGTCAATCCCGACGGCTTTAACCCCTTCCAACAGCCTCACTACCTGCTGCTGAACCTAGCCATCGGCGGCGATAACGGCGGCGAGCCCCGGCCGGGTACTGAGCTTATTACTTATGAGGTGGACTGGGTGCGGGTGTATGGGGAGTGAGGGAGCGTGGTGAGCTTTTAGTCTGCCGAAATGTTGTTGTGGAATAACGTAAACTCCGGGTCTGGGTGGCACAAGAATAGTCCCGTAGCCCTGAAGTTCGATCACAAACGGGGCCGCAGGCTTCCGGAGGGGGTTAACCAACTCCACCAAAAAAAAATCCCAAAGGAGGTAAGGTTTTCCGCTTACCCGCAATCAGGTGGCAAATTAGTTAACCGAAACAAACTGCCATGAAGTCCTACACCATTTTATTCACTTTCTTCGCGATCCTGTTTTCCAGCCAATTGGACGCGAAGCTTTTTGACGCGACCATCGTCGACGTTGAAGGAAAGACAATCAAGTGCCAGATCAAGGCCAATATGATGTTGTTCCGAGATGAAGTCAACCCACTTTTTGTCATCAAACCGATTCGGGCCATTTTGTCCGACGGTTCAAAAGTTAAGTTTCGCCCCGACGAAGTGCAGCGGTTGACCCTGCACACTACGCCATCGGGAATGCGGGTTTTCGAAAGTCATCAGGTTAAGAAAAAGCGGTACCTGCTGGAAGTCGTCAGCACAGGCCCCATCCCGCTATTCAAGAAATATACTCAGCATGGATATGACGGTAGTGTAATGGCCCGTTATGCCCTCAAAGACCCTTACGACACTATCGTGTTGTTGAATGCAGATAAATGGCGCCGACATTTAACGGAGATCTACCCCCACGTCCCTTATTTCGAGCAAGAATTTGAACAGCGAAATTTCAAGTTCAGGGACTTAGAGGAGTTTTTGGCGGGGTATACCTCCGCAGATTTGGCTGGAGACAAATAACGCGCTCTACACAAGACTTCGCCTTTAACTCAAATAGAAAATCTATTCCTGACCCGTTGTGCAGCTGTTGCTGTGCGGCGGGTTTGGTGTTTTAGGGGCTGGTCGAGGGCTTGTAGGCCGAGCGCGAACGGGGCCGCAGGCTCTTGGAGTGGGTTGGGCGGGGGACGTGGTAATCGATTTTAGCCCGCCTGGATGGCGTTGCCGGATAACGAACAGGAGAGGGTAGATCCGGAGGGTCGCCCTGCGTAGCGGTGGGCTTTAGCCCATCGTATTCGTTATTGCATGGGGGCGATTCGGAAAGATTGCCCAACAACTAAAGCCGGAAGCCAACGAGGATTCGGCGGCGGCTAGTAGCCTTGAATGCGGGGTGTGGGCAAGATCGAAAACAAGGCGGCGTGGCGTAGCCTTGAAGGCGAAGGGGCGCGCACCAACGAATACCAGGGGCGGCGTTTGGACCTGCGGTCCTGCACTTACCCCTGGCTACGTAGGGTTACCCTCCGGGTCTCAGAATGCCCAGCGGGCAAAACAGCGTACTTCTGCCATCACTTGCCGGCCACTATCTTTGTTGCTAATGAAACGCACCTACTATTTCCTTGCTGCCTCCCTGTTCTTGATCGCTGCCTGCGCCGGCCCCTCCGAACCGACGACTTCGGAGGTGACCAGCTCCAATGATGACCCAGCCGCCGAGAAGGCCGCTATCCTCCGCGTACTGAACGAGGAGACCATCGCGGCTTTTAGCCGCGACTATACCGGTTGGCAGGACAAGTGGGTCCAGACACCCTACGTAACCAAAACCTACATGAACTTTGCCGACAGCAGCCTGACGGAAACCCTGGGCTGGGCCGAGGTTAACCAGTTTGTCGTCGACTATTTCGCGGAACATCCGGAGCCCGACCCGCTGCCCGCTCCCCTCACCACCATCGACGTGCGCCTGTACGGTACCGGCGCCTGGGTAAGCTACGAGCAGGACGACCCCGCCCGCGGCCGAAAGCGGGAGACCCGGCTGATGGAACTGATTGAGGGGGAATGGAAAATCGCGGGGATGGGGACGGTTATTTATGGGGAGTGAGGGGGTGTGGTGGTGGGCTTTCGCTCACCGAGAAGGTGTTGTCGGGCAAGGATAAGGAAGGGCGCGCGGCTTAGCGAGGGGATTTATCTCCTCGTATTCGTTATTGCATGGAGGCGATTCAGAAAGAATGCGCAACAACTAAAACCGTAGGACAACGAGGGTTCGGCGGCGGCGAGCAGCATTGAACACCAAGGACCGCGTACCAACGAAAACCAGGGGCGGCGTTTGGACCTCCGGTCCTGTACTTACCCCTGGCTAAGTTGGGCGACCCTCCGGGTCTGGGCTAGGGTTCAAATTTATGTTGTAGCGATAGGATTAGGCTATTAATTTCACCAGTTAGATATAGTCTTTTCAATCAGAACTATACTCTAGAAAAAATATGGGCTTTGATTAGATGATGATCAGTTGATTTATCCCTTTGTCGAACGCTTAAAAGTAACAGCTTGAAAAATTAATTGAATAATTTACCAATACGTTCCGCACATATTTTCACGAACTGAGTTAATGTGGAAGTAAGTCTCATTTATACGGCTATTGCCGAAAACCTAAATACCCACTCCTTGAAAGCCACCGAATCCAAACTCAATGAGTTTCTAGCCACCCCCAAAACCCGTTTTGTAATCCCTATTTACCAGCGTAACTACGACTGGCAAGACCATCAGTGCAGCCAGTTGTACAGCGACATTTGTAGCGTCGCCGAAGATGAAAACAGAGCTTCCCATTTCGTTGGTAGTATCGTCTATTTGCAGGATGGCGTGTATTCCGCTTCAGACGTAAAAGAACTGGTCGTAATTGATGGTCAACAGCGACTTACCACATTATCATTGGTTTATATCACATTATATCAGTTTGCCGAAGCACATGGATTGGAGGAAGAAGCTGCGGAATTAAAAGAAACCTACCTGATCAATCGCTTCGTCAAAGACCGACAGGAGAAGCTGTGGCAAACCGAAGAGAATGATCGTATCTACCAACGCCTCATCCGGAACCAGTCAGAAGAAGGCGAACCATTCAGCCGGATTCGGGAAAACTTTGCCTACTTCAAGGAATTGATCCGCGATGAGGCAACCTACCGAATGGTCAAAGAAGGTATGGGGAAGTTGTCCTTCGTAGATATCTCTCTGGAAAGGGGGAAAGACGATCCCCAGCGCATTTTTGAATCGCTTAATAGCACTGGTTTGGCGCTTTCTCAGGCTGACCTGATTCGCAACTACATCTTGATGGGCCACATCCGCGAAGAACAAGAGCGGCTCTACATTGAGTATTGGAAAGAAATAGAAAAAAACGCACGGGATGATGAAAGCAGAACCAATATGGTGTCCGATTTCGCCCGTGACCTGCTCACCTTCAAGAACAAGCGCATCCCACGTAAGAACCTAGTTTATGATACCTTCAAAATCCGTTTCCCCGAGCGGGAGAAATCTGAAGTAGAAACTTTGCTTAAAGAAATGCGTCGCTACTCTGAGCATTTTGGCAAACTCACTAATCCGGCCAGGGAACCAGATGCACAAATCCGCTTAGAGCTAGAGTACATCCGGCAACTGGAAATTAACGTCAGCTATCCATTTCTACTACAGGTGTACGATGATTACCAAGCAGAGGTGATTGATAAGGACGGATTAATCAGCGTCCTGCAATTTGTACAGCGCTTTGCCTGGCGACGCTTTTTGGTTAACCTGCCAACCAACGCGCTCAATAAAATTTTCATGCGCTTGTATGAAGAAATTCGGCAAGACGATTACATCAATTCTCTTGAAAGGGCCATTGTGCGTAAGAAAGGAACACAACGGATTCCTACGGATACCGAAGTAAAGTCCAGCCTGCGGGAAAGAGACTTCTACAATATAAGGTCTAAGAACAGGAGCTATTTCCTCGACCGCCTTGAGAATTATAATAATCGGGAACGCGTAGCCATCGATCACCTCACCATTGAGCACATCTTCCCGCAAAAGCCGACCCCTGCTTGGAAAAAAACGTTGACGGTGGAAGACTACGAGGCTTTCCAAGACAAGCACCTCCACCAACTCGGTAATCTCACCCTCTCCGGTAACAACGGCAGCCTTTCCAACCGCGCCTTCAAAGAAAAGAAAACCCTCAATACCGGAGGGAAAGAACAAGGCTATGAATTTAGCAGACTATGGCTTAACCGGGACCTGATGAAGCTTGACGCATGGACCGTTGCAGACTTCAAAGCCCGGCACAATCGCCTAATCAAGCGAACCCTGGAAATATGGCCTTACCCCGAAGTTGAAATCGTGGAAGACTTAGGCACCCGGGATGAAATGACCATCTTCGAAATAGACGACCCTACCGGTTTCAAGGTGAAATATGCCAAAATTGGTAACGAAACGATCGAGCCACGCTCCGTAAAAGAGTTCTATGTTACGGTACTTTCTAAGCTATTCGCCGATAACCCGAACCCAATGATGCAACCCGAGGTGTCGAAGACAATTCTTTTAGAAAGAAATGATCCGAATGCCGCTGATAACGAGCACATCGGAAGAGGCTACAGCGTGGATGCCGCCAATTCCTCGTGGGTGAAATTTAAGCGGTTGGAGACGGTACTTACGGCGTATGATCTGGAGGATTTTGTGCGGGTTCGGTTGGTGGAGGCTTAAGGTTTTATTCGCAAGTATAAATTTAACAAAACCCCATGAAACACCCACCCAACTTCTTCCGCCTAAACTACAACCACGGCCGCACCCACAGCGGGATGATCGCTTATTTGGTCGAATTATGGAATGCCGGAAAGGAAACCAGAGAACCACTTCGCCAATTTCTGGCGGGACTCGGAGTGAAGGATTTTCCTCCACACGAGAGGTACATCGCGCAGCTGGAATACAATAACATTGACCTGGCTATATGGAAATATCCGTATGATAAGGGAGATAAGCCACTACTCTTACTCGAAATGAAAGTGGACGACCACGAAGGCCGGAAATCATCAAGAAAAAAAGAATGGAAGGGTAAGATTCGCCAGACGGAGGCTTACCTCCTGCGGAACCGGCACGAAAACTGTAGTTACCTGTTCGTAACCCTTGGACTAGGGGAGCACTATGAGGACTTTGTTTGCCCGGAAGAGAGCAATAAGCCCGTTTGGCAATGGCTAAAACTCGAACATTTTGCCGCTGCCGCAGCATCTGCCGCTAAGTCTCTTTCCGACGACCAGTTACTTACCCAATGGGCCGGTGCCATGGCGGCTACGCTAGAGGATTACCGAAATCCCTGGGGTGAACCCAACACCGACGAGCGCCGTGCGGCGCTCTACCGCCTGGCGAACCTGCGGAAACTACTGCGAGCACGCTGGCAGCAACGCGACGAACTAAGCGAGGTGACCCCGAGCCTTTACGCCCGGGGACCTAGGGATACCATCCTGCATTTCCGAATGACAGGCAACGGCCCACTCTTTTGTGAAATCAATAGCAACGGCCGGCTGAATTTTAAGATTGCTTTCCCGGAAAGCATGAAAGACGCAAACACCAAGATTAGGGCGTACCGAGCATTAGCTGATGCGCTGAAAGATCAAGTACCGGAACTGAAGGTTAAGTCCATCTGTGACACGGCGAAACCCGGGGCGACAAAGACCTTGGCCTCCTTGGTATTAGGCCTACGGAAAGGGAGCTTACAACTGAGCGATGAAGCTAGCCTGGACTCCGTCATAGACCAGATAACCATCGGTGTGAAACTATGCCAAGCCATTAAAAACCAAAGCCCGTAGCTACTCCCCCCGCACCCGCGCCCCCGCCCCCCAAATTTTCTCTACATTGCGCCTCCTAACCTACAAACGCCCCAACCCATGATCACCGGCCAAATAAAATCCCAGGTAGACGCCATCTGGAACCTCTTCGCCAACGGCGGGCTCACCAACGCCCTCACCGTCATCGAGCAGTTCACCTACCTGCTGTTTTTGCGGCGGCTGGACGAGCGGCAGATCAACGAAGAAAAGAAAGCCAACCTGCTCGGTCAGCCGCTGAAGAACCCCATCTACGGCCCCGGCGAAGCAGACCTGCGCTGGCACAACTTCCTCAACTTCGGCCCCGAGCAGAAACTTGAGATCTTCACCCGCGGCATCCAGGTCAGCAACGACCCGCCCGAATTCCTCAACGCCTTCGATAAAATGAAGACGGTGGGCAAAGCCGGCGGCGTGTTCACCGAACACATGAAGGGGGCCACCTTCATGGTCAACAAAGCCCGGCTGCTCGATTCGCTGGTGATGAACATCAACGACATCACGATGAGCGACCGCGACACCAAGGGCGACCTCTACGAATACATGCTGAGCAAGATCGCCAGCGCCGGCCGCAACGGACAGTTCCGCACCCCCCGCCACATCATCCGCCTGATGGTGGACCTGACGCGGCCCACCAAAGACGACGTCATCTGCGACCCCAGCTGTGGCACCGCCGGCTTCCTGGTCAGCGTCGGAGAGTACTTCCACGAGAACCACCCGGACCTATTCCTGGACAAGAACTTCCGCCAACGCTACAACTCGGAGATGTTCCACGGCGTGGAGATCGACCCCAGCATGCTGCGCATCGGCGCGATGAACCTCCAGCTCCACGGCATCGAAGACCCCCAGCTGCTGGAACGCGACGCCCTGAGCGAGCAAAATGCCGACCAGCGCGATAAATACACCCTGCTGCTCGCCAACCCGCCCTTCAAAGGCAGCCTCGATTACGACAGCGTGGAGGCCAGCCTACTGCAAACGGCCAAGACCAAGAAAACCGAACTCCTCTTCCTCTCCCTGATGCTGCGGATGCTGCAGACCGGTGGCCGCGCGGCCGTGATCGTGCCCGACGGCGTCCTGTTCGGTAGCTCGAAGGCCCACAAAGCCATCCGCTCTGAGATCATCGAGAAGCACAAACTCACCGCCGTCATTTCCATGCCCGGCGGCGTGTTCAAACCCTACGCCGGGGTGAGCACCGCCGTCCTGTTCTTTACCAAAACCGGCACCGGCGGCACCGACGACGTCTGGTTCTACGACATGCAGGCCGACGGCTTCAGCCTCGACGACAAGCGCCAAGCCACCGAAGCCAATGACCTGCCCGATATCGTCACCCGTTTTTGGGCGCGGACGCAGGAGCAGGGGAGGGCTCGAACGGAGCAAAGTTTCCTGGTCCCCAAAGCTGAAATCGTCGAAAACGACTACGACCTGAGCATCAACCGCTACAAAGAAATCATCTACGAAGCCGTGGAATACGACCCGCCCGCCGCCATCATCCAGCGGCTGAAGGATATGGAGCAGGAACGGTTTGAGTTGTTGGAGGAGTTGGAGAAAATTATGGGGGAATGAGCGATTTAAGTATAAAGAAACTGGGAGAGATCACGATTAACCTTGATAGGAAAAGGATACCTTTAAATTCAAAACAAAGAGCAGAAAAAGAATCTTCCCCTCAATACCCATATATCGGAGCGAATAATATAATGGGATATATTGACGAATACATTTTCGATGACCGAATATTGTGTATTGCAGAAGATGGAGGGAGTTGGGGAAGGAATGAGAGGTGTGCTAAAATATATGAAGGAAAGGTTTGGGTAAATAACCATGCACATGTACTTACAGAGTGCGAAGGAATAAGTCTAGATTACCTATGTTATTTTCTGAATTTTGCTGACCTCTCAATGAGTATTACAGGTGCAACACGTGGCAAACTTACGCAAGGTGCACTGAACAATATCCTAGTTCCGGTACCTGAATTTGCTAACCAACAAAAAATCGCCCACCGCCTGGACCAAATCGACCGTCTCCGCCAGTCCCTGCGGGCGGAGGTGGCGGAATATGGGCGTTTGGGGGAGGCTGTTTTTTTGGAGATGTTTGCTAGGGATAAAGCAGTCAATTGGCCAGTTCGTTTATTCGGAGAATTAGCTGACTCTAGATTAGGGAAAATGCTTGATAAGAAGAAACAACACGGAAAAAGGCAGCGAAAATATCTTCGGAATGCAAATGTGCAGTGGTTCAGATTTGAATTAGAGGATTTGCATACAATGGATATAGAAGAATCCGAAGAGGAAAAGTATGGTTTAAAAAAAGGGGATGTTTTGATTTGTGAAGGTGGAGATATTGGGCGTGCAGCTATCTGGGACGATGAGCTTCAGTCTTGCTACTATCAGAAAGCGCTGCATCGTGTTCGGGTAAAGGAATCTCTAATGTCGCCTGATTTCCTAGTTCACTGGTTATACTTTCAGTCTAAGAATGGAGGCTTTGACGATTATAGTTCTTCAGCAACGATTGCTCATCTAACTGGAGCAAAGCTTAAGAAGATGAAAATAAGTTTACCCCCAATCAACCTCCAGCACAAATTCGCCGCCCGCATTCGCGCCATTGAGGCGTTGCGGGGGAAGGCGGAGTTGGCGTTATTGGAGGCTGATGGGTTGTTTGGGGCTACTTTGCAGGGGGTGTTTGGGGGATGAGAAGGTGTTGCTTGGTGATAAATGTCTATTGTTTTTTGTGAAAGCATATAGACTTGATTAACTTTGGTGAAATTCCTTCAAGTATTTTTGAAATGTTTCTCGTGGTTTAAACCCGGATGTTTTACGTGCACCTTTACCGAATGATCTTATGAGACTATCCTTCCACTTGTTGTTAGCGTGTATTTTTCTAAGTGGCGGTCTTGCTGCGCAGCTGTCCCCCTCGAACTTAGACGAAGACTGGGAGCACTGGTCGGAAACGGTAAAAATTTCGCTGGGTGTTCGTAAGGGCTTCATGAGCAGCGTGAGTTCTGCACCGGTGAACCTGAATACCTTTTTCGTGTGGAAGCCGGACCGGGAGATAGAAGAGATATGTGTTTTGGTGCGCACCAATGATGGGCTGTACAATGCCAATATGCGGTTTAATGTTGCGGGGGAAGCTCGGGGCTTCGTCGAGCTTGCCTGGCCAACGGCCTACAAAAAAGAATTACGGGGCTACAAGCGTGATGAAATAAGTATGATTGGGGCTATTGGTGATAATTGCGACGTCGGGGGGCAGGTGACGGCCTGTAGTTTCGTACCGGAAGAGGTTGTAGAGCATCTTACCTTTTTTGTTAAAACCAGCGGGCTCACCGAATTCTCTATTTTAGACCCTGAGACGGGCAGCAAAAAATCTTTTACTTGTAGTCGGCTGGAGGGGCTTGCGGCATCCAAGGGGGTTAATTGCCGTTGTGAAGTGCCGCTCAGGCATTTTTCAAATGGCCGGCGATATTTTATTCAGGAGTTTCCTGAAGGAGAAGAGTTGGGGACCAATAATACTTACGAATTGAAAATCCGGCTCTGATGAGTAATTTTATAGTCATTGTGCTGGCAGTGGCCTTTTGGGCACTGACTGTGTTTTTCTTCTATTATTTTGCACCTGACCGTCGTGCCCGTTTTCTTCGGCGGGGCTTGGTTTTCTTTTCACTGGTAGCCTTCACTGCCTTCCTCATTGCCATATACCGGCCAGCCAATGCGCTGTACACCGTGGAGGCTCGCACAGAATACCTGGAGTTTACGAGCACAGAGGTGGAAGGGCGTTTAAACCTCACTAACGTAAAATACATCAACCAGAGATCTCCGGTAATAGATTCTGTGTCCGGAAGTATCGCTACAGCACCGGGGGTGAAAATCCGACTGTTGCGAATTGGGCATGGTGCTTTTAGCATTGAATTAAGTTTTCCCGGTGACGCTCCGGGCCAACTGGGTATTTTTACGCGTACCGGGATGTCCCCCGATACCCTTATAGACCGCGCGCGCATAGTTTTGGCAAACCCCGATGAAGCGTTCAATGCTGGCAAAGGTCATCTTGTTTATTTTGAGGGGAAGGATTTGCAGGTAGGAAAGTATATTGCCAAGCCACCATCTTCCGCAAGTAGTGCCGTATTAAAGGAGGGGACGGTAACGGCGAGTGACCGCGAGCTGTTAGGTGAAGATCGCTATGAGAGCGTTCGTTACGACCTTGGCTACGGTGAAACGTTGACCTTTGAAACCAAGTTGAAGGACGGGCAGGCTTCAGGAGGGATTGGCTTCGCGGTTTTAGATGGGGGGGCTGGTTTGAAAATGGCCTATAATATCAATGCTGAAAACGCCCGAATTGGTAAAGCCGGGATGGATAAGTCTGATAAACACCTTCTCATCCGGCCAACCTTATTAAACCGGTTCTCTTCGGATGGCTTTTTGCAGGTTATTTCTTTCTTTTTCGCCAGCCTTTTGGTATTGACTACGCTTTGGACCTTCTACTACGATACCCGCTCCTACCACGAGCTTAAAAAAAGCATTGACAAATGAAGAAATACATACTATGTTTATTGGCTTCGACGCTTTGGTTCCTATCACAAGGAATACAGGGGCAGGCGCTCACTAATGGAGTTCGGGTGGTCAATCTGAAAGTGGATTATGATGAAGAAGGACAAGGGACGGTCTTTCGTCGGAACGGTGAAAGGCTTGTTGTTACGGCGGGCCATGTGGTTAAAAATGGCGCGGTTGTCGAGGTGGTCTCTGAGTTAAATGGCGCTAAAAGCGAGGCGTCGGGTGTACATCTTTTTAGCGGGCTCGATCTCGGTACCGTTACTTGGCCAGGACAGGCTTATTTAGAGGAATTACGCCCTTGGAAGGTGGGAGGAAACTATCGTAAGCTACTTCGGACGGGTAAGGATTTTCGTCTTGTTACGAGGGATAAAGATGGTCGTGAATCCAGGCGGGAAGTCAGAGTGGTCGGGGCAGAAGACGACAAATTAGATATTCATTTTGTAAGGGACTTTACCTTTGAGGAAGGAGAAAGTGGGGGCGCACTTATCCTTCGCCCCAAGAGTGGAAAGGACATCTACATGGGGCTGCTGTACGAGAAATCCGGAGACGGTGCCACCGGCTACGTTTATCCTGCAGATGTTATGGATGACCTGATAAAACGGCGGATGAAGGAGATTAAATCTAGCTCTGTGCGCAAATTAATTCCTGCTATTGGCTACTTGGGAGCGGTGGTTGCTGTAGGTACAGGCTACCTTTCTACTTATCAGAACGCAGAAAAGGTTTACGAAGATTACGCGAATAACTTACAGGAAAGCACATATGCAGCGTTGAACACTGGTTTTTCCAGCAGGGGTGCCGCTTATAAAGAGTCGGAGCGGCTGCGTAAGAAATCATTACGGCTTTATATGGTTGGTGGTGGTTTAGCAGTTGGTTCTGCTTTATATCAACTAGTAACCAAGCCAAGCAAGATTGACAAGCCTGTGGATAACGACTTTGAGTTTAAAGTCGAAAGCTCTGGAGTTTCCCTTACCTATACTTTTTAGACATTTAATCCCTCAATTATGCGTAACTTTATAATCCTGATCTCCCTTATCCTGCTTTCTGGTTGCCTTACAGACCCATTTAGTTCATTTGAGGAAATTGAGTCTATTTCAGAACCTGTCCGGATTGATCGCCAAATTTTGTCTTTTGAAGATTTTGAAGGTATTTCTGCCGGAGATAATAATTCAATTACTCCTTTAGGGGTGGTAACTGATTATACAGTTAGTGAAGACCCTGTTACAGGGAATAGTTTCCTGACAGGAAAGGGAGAGGGGAGTATAATAGTGCCAGAGGTAGAGCTTTCCTCTATTGATTCATTTACGTTTACTTGTTGGATGCGAACGTATTCAAATAATTTTGAACGTATTTTGTCTCAAACAGTTAATGGTGCGGATTCTGCGCGAATCATTATAACTAACGACCGGATCTCAGTGGGCGTAAATTCCTTGAATGATAGTGCTCCATTAATGGGATTATTGTTTAATGGAGAATGGGCCATGCTGACAGTTACTTCCGCTTCTGTGAATGTTGAGGTACCTAGTTCGGGCTCCTTAATCTACATCAATGGAGATTTAATAACTTCTTCCAGTGCCGGTCTATTGAAATTCGAACAGGGACCGGTACTTAAACTGATGGACCGCTTTACCGGAGATTTCGACGGACTGAAAATATTTGATACTAAACTTAACGAGGCTGAAATTAGAGACCTTTACCTTCAGAGCCGTTCGCGTTATCCTGAAAAACAAGAAGAAGCCATAGTGCCAGATGGACTGGCGTCTTATTACAGGTTTGACGATGGAGATGGCTCGCTTGATGCAGTCAGCAGACTGAACGGAACTTTTTCAGGAACTCCTACTTTCGGAGAAGACGTAAGTATAGCCTCTGGTCGTTCATTGTCCTTTGACAATACTTCTGGCAATAGGTCTGTTTTAGAAATTTCCTGCTCCTTATTCGATAATGTTAATGGTTTTTCGCTCTCTTTTTGGGCAAAGAGTACTGCAGCAGTTTATAGCCCGATGATTATTCAAGGACCGAATCTATTTGCAGGAACGCACTTAGTCAGTTTTAACAATGGAGAAGTTTTTGCTGGGAATACGGAATATTGTTTTACTTGCCCACCTAACGCGGAGGTGTATAATGATGGTGAATGGCATCACTTCACTATTACTTGTTTCAGTATAAATACCTCTGCGCCCAACATCCCAATGACACTATATGTAGATGGAGCCTTTGAGGGCCAATCGCCTAATAGCGAAATAAATTTCCTGTCAGATCATAAGCTTATAATTGGAGGAGATGGTTCCGGTACTTCATTTACAGGTAGTATTGATAATATTCGCTTGTACAATCGGCCGATATCAGAAGAAGAAGCACGTGAAATATTTAATAGTGGTTCATAGGTTGAATAATTGCCTGCTAACCTTTACCTGTGCAGGTAGTGGGGTGAATTTGACTTTGTCGGGTTAATTACCAGAATCTTTCAGAGTGAAGAAACCTTGGTTATTTTACTCTTTTTCCTATCTTATCATATGTAACTTTAGCTACCTCAGCCTTGTCCAACTTCACCTTCCTAACCCCCGAGTGGCCCACCCTTTATAATAAAGCTCGCCGCTCCGAAACCCGCGCTCGTACCGAGCCGGTTTCGTCATTGACCTACGCCCGGCTGGCCATGGAGGAAGCGGTTTACCAGCTATACGACTTGGAGTACCTGGACACGCCATATAATACCGCGCTTAATAACCTGATGACGGAGCCGGAATTTGTCCGGCTGGTGCCAACTACTCTGCTGAAGGGCCTGCACATCGTCCGGAAAAACGGCAACCAGGCTGCGCACTATGGCAATAGAGTGAGTGATCAGGAGGCGATTACGAGTTTGCACTACCTGTTTTCTTTCCTGAAATGGTTTGCGGGCAAATACAGTGAGGCGGAGCCGGAGTTGCCGGGAGGATTTGACGGCGGGTTCATTCCCCTGGAAGAGGGAGATGCATCGGCAAAGGTCGCCCAGGCAACAGCGCGCGCCCAATTAGAGGAAGCCATTGCGGCGGGACTGAAACTAGAGGCGGATTTTAAGAAATTGCAGGAAGAGCGGGATGCACTGGCGGCGGAAGCCCAACACAGTAAGGAAGCCCGTGCCCGGCTGCAGGCACAGATACTGGCCCAGCAAGCAGAGGTGGCGGAGCGCAAGGCAAGCCGCACGGTGGAAGTCGCCTCCGAATTCAGCGAAGCCGAAACCCGCAAGCACCTCATCGACGCCAGTTTGGCGGAGGCTGGCTGGCACTTGCTGCGCAATGGACGGGAGCTTGAATTTGAAGTGACGGGGATGCCGGTGTCCCGGCAAAGCAAGAACGGGCGGGGCTTTGTGGATTACGTTTTGTGGGGAGACGACGGCCAACCGCTCGCGCTGGTAGAGGCAAAACGCACCAGTGCCGACCCGGAAAAAGGACGCCACCAGGCTTGGCTTTACGCTAATGCCCTGGAGCAAACTTACGGCCGGCGGCCCGTTATTTTCTACACGAACGGCTACGATATTTATCTGCTCGACGATGCGTTTTACAGCGCTCCGCGTCAGGTGTCGGGCTTCCTGACCAAGGACACGCTGGTCTGGCGTATCCAGCAACGAGGATTGCGGCAAGACATCCGGAAGGTTAGCCCTAAAGCGGACATTGCCGGCAGGAGTTACCAGCAGTTAGCGATTCAACGGGTGACGGAAGCCCTGCTCGCGAAACCTTCCCCTGCACCTGCGGCCGCGCCTACTGCTGAAGCTCCCGTGCTCAATGACGGGCCGACCATAAATACCTATGCGAAACTACGGGGCAGTCGCCGTACCGCGCTGCTAGTGATGGCGACTGGTTCGGGCAAAACCCGGACAGCGGCGGCCCTGACCGACATATTGCTGAACCATGGCTGGGCACGCCGTATTCTTTTCCTGGCAGATCGCAATGCGCTGGTCACCCAGGCAAAGGACAGTTTCAACGAACACCTTCCAGAGGTTTCGGCCATCAACCTGACGACCGAAAAGGAGAACGATAAGACGAGGCTGGTCTTTAGTACCTACCCCACGATGTTGAACCGGATCGAGGCTTCTTATCGGGGCGCGGCCGCAGGTGCAGGGGAGGGTAAAGGCACCGGGCCCTACTTCGGCATTGGTCACTTCGATCTCATCATAGTTGACGAGGCCCACCGGAGTGTCTATAATCGATACCAGGCTATCTTCGATTACTTTGATGCCATGGTACTAGGTCTTACCGCTACCCCTCGCAGCGCCATCGACCGCAATACCTACGAACATTTCGGCTGCGCTGATGACGACCCTACCTTCGAGTATCCACTTGATGAGGCCGTTGCGGTCGGTCACCTGGTCAGCTACCAAAACATTGACGTCTCCACCAAATTCATCCGTGAAGGCATCAAGTACGCCGAACTAAACGAACGGGAGAAAGCGGCTTACGAAGAAGAGTTTCGGGACAACGTCAGCGGCGAACTGCCCGAGGAAATTGCGGCCTCCTCGATGAATAAATGGCTGTTTAACAAAGACACGGTCAACAAGGTGCTTGACACCCTGATGGCACAGGGCCTGAAGATCGAAGGCGGCGATAAAATCGGGCGAACCATCATTTTTGCCGTGAATAAAAAGCACGCTGATTTCATTACAGAATGCTTCATTGCTCGCTACCCGGAACTGCCCTCGGGCGCTATTGCCAAGATCTACAACGATATATCCCACGCTGATACGCTGATCAAGAGCTTTTGCAATAAGTTCGAGGAGAAATTACCCCAGATCGCTATTTCTGTGGACATGATGGACACCGGGATTGATGCCCCACGGGTACTGAACCTGGTATTCTTTAAGGTGGTCCGGTCCTTCGCCAAATTCTGGCAGATGATCGGCCGGGGCACCCGTACCTGTCCGGATGTATTCGGGCCAGAGCAACCGAAAGAGCAATTTCTGATCTTCGACGTTTGTCAGAATTTCGAGTTTTTTGCGGTGAACCAAAATGGCAGGGACGCAGGTAGCCAGTTGCCGCTCTCCGCTAAGATTTTCGTTGCCCGCTTACAACTAAGCCAGCTGCTGTTTCAAACCGGCGATGTTGAAAATGCCGGCTACGGTCGCCGCCTGCTGGATTTTCTGCACGGGCAATTGTCGGAACTACGTACGGAGGAGCAACAACGTCGTTTCCGGGTCCGTAATGCCCGTCGTTACCTGGATGCCTACGCCGACCGTAAAAAGTGGGACCAGCTGAACAACGACCACATTGGAGAATTGAACCGGGAGATTGCCCCATTGGTACTTCCTTCGGCGGACGAAGAGTCTGCCCGCCGGTTCGATTTATTGATGCTGCAACTACAAATTTTGGGCTTGCAGGGCGGCGGGTCAAAACAGGAACAACTACAGAGTAAATTGATCCAGATCGCGACCGGCCTGAGCAAGAAATTCGGCGTGCCGGAAGTATTGGCCAAAGCTGATTTGATTCATGAAATGCAAAACCCGGAATTTTATCCGGACAAAACCTCGGACGATCTGGATCACATCCGTACGGAGATCAGGAACCTGCTGATTTACCTTTCTTCAGACGGCCAGAAACCAATCTATACGAATTTTACGGACGGGGAGTTGGCGGGGACAATCGGAGAACCACTGCCTGGCGGCGGAAGTGATATCTATCGCCGTAGGGTAGAGGCTTATTTGCGGGAACACCGCCAACACGTCACCATCCGTAAGCTCCGAAATAACGAACCCATCACCCCGGCGGAGATGGATGCGCTCAACGACCTCTTGTTTCAGCAGGGCCCACTGAACAGCCGGGAAGAATTTTCCACCGCGTTTCCGGATAAGCCATTGACGGTTTTTGTCCGCCGCCTGTTGGGGATGGAAGAGTCGGCCGCCCGCGCTGCTTTTGCTGAATTTCTCCACTCCGGTACCTTCTCTGCTGATCAGATGACTTTTCTGGAGAACATCATCAGCTACCTGACGAAAAACGGCATCATCGACCCCGGAATGTTGTTTGAGGCTCCATTCACGGATTTACATGATAATGGTATCCTGGGGGTGTTTGATGATGCGCAGGCGCAGCGGCTGGTGGCGGTGGTTCGGCGGGTTAATGGGGAGGTAGGGTGAAAAGTTAGAAAATATTGGATGAAACATGGATTGTTTTTAAAGCAACTATCTTTCAGGCAAATGTCAAAAAGTAAACCTAAAAGTTTAGAATGTACAACATCGAGACTATATTTGCTGTTCCAGGGTCAGGCCAATCGGTGTATACCCTTAGGTTCAAAGAAGAAAGTTATGCGAACAGCAATGATAACGAGTTGTACAAAGTTTTCCGTCAGTGGCAGGATGGAGAATATCTCTCCCGCTTCTTCCGAGCCAACAAAACCAACTTAGAGGCTTATTATGGAAAAGGGATGACTTCGCTACGAGCTATGGAGCGAACGCTTGACGAGAGCCACAAGCTCTTTAAGAAGTTGATCGCTGCCCTATCGGATGCCGAGGCAGGCAACTTTTCACCCCTGAGTCAGCTTTTCACCAACGTAGATGATTCCCCCCGCTTTAGTGACTACGTCGAACAAAAAATAAAACGCTCTTGGCTGCGTCTTTTTGCGGTACGCACGGATGACGGTCTGTTCTTTATCACCGGAGGGGCCATTAAACTTACTGCTTCATTACAAGGTGACAACCCCCACGATCCTCCCCAGACAGACAAGGAATTAAAGAAAGCTAGAGCAGTGGCAAAATATTTTAGAGAAGTCGTAGACAAGGATAAGTTCTACGAAGTCTACGAGATGATTATTTAATGCAATCTTATGAAGAACGATAAACTGCGCCAATTCCTTCAGCAAGAAGCCAAACCTATGGCTGGTTGGGAAGAATTCAAGAACGGAATGCTTAACGCTGACCGTGAGGAGCAACGCTACCGTTTTCGGATTGCGGCGAAGATTCTGGAATACATTGCGGATAACGACCTGACGCAAAAGGCTTTTGCTGAGCAGATTGGCTGTAAACCTCAGTACCTCGGTCGGGTACTGAAGGGTAAGCAGGATTTGCGTTTGAGCACCATGTTAAAGATCCAGCGTGCTATGGATACTGACCTGATTCGGGTAGCAGAGGAAAGCTTTGTTGAAACGAAACAGCCTGTTGTTGAAACTAAGGTGGCCTTCGGGAAAGAGGTGGTTTTCACGCAGGCTGCCCTTCTCAATAAGTTTCCTAAAGGGTATTCTGATGCTGTCAATCCTCAATTCTTTTCATCATCAAAGTTTCAGTTGCCAGAGATGAGGCAACTCAGTTACCAAAAGCTTGTTCCTGGGAACCCCCGGTACGTTACTGCTGACGATGTAAACAAGATTCCCGAAGTTATTGCAAACGCCTAATTATTATGAGTGAAGATTTACGGATAGGCTTTCACTTGCTAGACATTAAACGGCTTACGTTTAACCTAGATGCTGGCGTTGACATCGCTGAATCTGAGTATAAACTGTCCGTCCAACTTGGATTTGGAGCCGCTCCTGGGCTGCAAAGGGTAAAAGCTGTTCCACGGATAATTTTTGAAGTTGAAGGCGAGGCATTTATTACGCTTGAACTGGCACTGACTTTCGCCATTGCTCCTAATGCGTGGGAAAGGATGATTAATGAGGATGGTGATTTAATTCTTCCCGTTGGTTTTGCTCGCCATCTTGGGGTAATTGGGGTAGGAACTGCGCGCGGGTTTCTCAGCGCTAAACTAGAGGGTGATCCAGATTACAGTCAGCTGGTTTTGCCTACCGTTGACCTTACTCAAACGGTGACGGAAGACATAGGAATTGCTTTTGCGGAGGAAGAGTAAATTGATGACAAAAGTATGGGGGAAACATTTAATAAAATAACCGTTGATGTTGGCACGGGGGCTTTTGCTCACGGGCAGGTATATGTCGCTGTTAGTAGATGTAAATCCTTAGAAGGAATACCATAGTTACCCAAAGCCGACAAGCATCAAATTTTAGTCAACACCCATTACGTCAACCAGCATTGAAGGAGGATCAGTTAAATTGTTTTAGGTTAAATTAACGACAGTTAATTTAATCGCAATGATTGAATTCTCCGAAAGCCACGAATTCTCAAGTCGTTTGATTTTCCCGCTAAGTTTTACCTGGCCCAGCAGCTCGGCCCAACCCTAAGACCCACTCGGCTAAAGCCAAGGGTACACGTGTACCTCCGGGTGCGCTTCGCGTCTACCTTCGGCGGTCAGCCGGAATGGTCTTCCCCCTCCTCCACCAACAACGCACAAACCCCAACCCCCAAAACCCCCGCAATCCGATACAACATCTCCACCCGAGGTTGCATACGGTTCAGGCACCAGCGCGAGACCGTCTGTGGTGATGTGTCCAGCTTTTCAGCTAGCCATTTGTATTTGATGCCTTTCTCATCCAAGACCTCCTTGATACGGTTGTAACGTTGCATGTTTCCAATGAAAGCCACTGGCGGCGCATATCCAAGTAAAACGATAAATGGAATTAAAATGAACTTTAAACGTTCAATTATTTGTACGTTAAACGTTCAAACGCTATATTTGCTATCGTAACGTAATCATTTCTTTCCACCCGGTTCCACCAAATCAGCTGCCCCAAAGCGGCCGGTCATACCCATGGCCAGTGCGGACCATCACCCACACGCCCACATGCTAACCCTACCAAAACCCAGCAGCCACCAGCTGCCCGGAGCACTAATCCTATGCCTACTAACCCTGCTCCTATTCACCTCCCTCCGCACCTGCGCCCCCGCCCAAATCACCCAACTCCCGGCGGTGAAAACAACGGTCCCCATCCCGAAGCCTCCACGGGGAAACATCGACCCGGCCCTCCCCGTCCTGGCCCTCGCGCAAAGCCCGCCCCACGTACAGCGCGTGGTGCAGCACCTGCGGACCATCAAAAGCTGGAATCCCCTCGCTGGTTTCCGGGGCGGCCGTACCTTTCGCAACCTCGAAGGAGTGCTTCCAAAAAGAGCGGTGTACCGCGAATACGACGTCTTGCCCAACCTGGCGGGCGTCCCCCGAGGCGCCGAACGCATCGTCGTCGACGCCACCCGCCGCAACTTTTACTATACCTCCGATCATTACACTACATTCACCCAAATCCTCCTCCCATGACCAAGACCGAATTCTTAACCGCCCTGGCCGAAGCCTACGACTTCGCCAAATACGCCGACTACACCGCCGGCAATTTAGACAGCGCCGACGAATGCCTGGCCGACGCCCGCGCCGCCGCCGGCACCGATAAATTAGACATCCGCCGCTTGTTCGAGGTCTTATTAAAAGACGCCACCCGCACCGAACGGGCGGGGATCATGGTCCTGTTGGACGATTACTTGCTGGAGGATTCAACGACTGACCCAGATCCGGAGGGGCGCCCCGCGTAGCGGTGGGCTTTAGCCCATCATATTCGTTTCAGCCCAAATAAAGATGGCGGACACCAAAACTGATGTCCGCCATTTGGTTGGCCGGGTAGCGGCTGTAGAAGGGCGATTGCTGCAATTAACCCATTAAATCACAGAATGGCCTGCAGGGTGTTGATTTAGTCACTAATAATATGCTTCAGGGAAGTGCTCGTTTTACCTGCCGCATTGGTTATTTGCAGGGTGTAGGTGCCCACAGGCAGGCCGCTTTTCACGAAGGTGAGTTGCGTGGTGTTTGGCGCTGCCTGCTGCCGGTGTACTTCTTTTCCTATGGCATCCAGCAGCCGAACCGTAACCGGAGCGTTCGAATCACCTGGCAGCATCACGGTGAAGACTCCCTGAGAAGGATTAGGGAAGGCAGTGGCCTGGGTGTTCGCAGCTTTGCCCACTGGGGCATTATCTCCAGTGAAGGACACCGGGGTGGTAAAGGTTTTGGAAGCAGAGTAGGCCGTCCAGGCACTGGTAGAGACGCAGCGACGGCGCATTCTTACTTCGTAAGTCCGGCCAGTCAGAAGGCCCGTGAGGTTGAAGTAGGCGGCTGCCGTATCCGTTACGTCGACCCAGGTACCATTTTGCAAGCGGTACTGCAGGTCAATGCGGTAGTTCGTACCTGCGAGGGAAACACGCGCGCTGTTTTTAGTGAGGTTCGATAGGCTGATCTGGCTGGTGGTTGGGACGGTGCAGGTGGCTACAGGAGCGGAGATATTGACGCTGATGGTACTACTGCTACTGGTCTTATGTAACAAAATCCAAGGTGAGCTGGAGGAGGCTCTTGACTCTATCCAGATTTTGTAAGCTCCTGGCACAGAACTAATAGTTGACTTTGAGAAGGTCAGTACCTTCGTCTGGTTCGCACTAAAGACTTCACCGTTTCTCAATTGGATTTCTCCAAGGAATTGGTTTGCGCTGGAATAGAGGGCACATCTGAAATTTGAAGTAATGGAGGAGTTATGATTGTTTTTTACCGTCACCTGGACGGTCAACCCCTGGCCCTGAACAATGGGGTTAGGGTTCAACGTGGAGCTTTCCAATCTGAAGCGATTGTAGCGAATGTACCTGGGCGCACTTACGTTCCTGGTGCCGAAGGTGCAATTACCCGTTCGGTTATACTCAGAGATTGATGCGGAACCATCAGCATTAACGGATTCTACGAACGCTACGTGCCCGTAGGTTGCACTTGCGCCAGGGTCGCCTGCGGTCCAGTGGGCGATAGCTCCCGGCGTGGGGACGTTTGACACGAAATATCCCGTGCTTTGCATTCTCATTGCCCACCTGCAGGCATGGCGTAAAGCACCTGAGTTGGAGTTGCAGTCTTCGGAGCCGCCTGTTCCGGTAATGTCGTTTCTGAACGGATCGTTGGCATCGCCGGGCGAATTGTCAAAGGCTTGATTAAGTTTGAAAGCGACGAAGGAAGTACACTGCTTTTTGTAAAAAAGCCAAGGATCTGAGCCAGCACTTGTTCCGCAAGTTCCGCCATTTCCATAAGGGTAACCGCTAGTCTGAGCAAGCATGAAAAAGCTGGACATTATTACCAGCACGAGGAGGAAAATCTTCTTCATTGACATATAGGGTTTGACCGGTTCCTGGGAACTGGCAAGTGATTGGTAAAGAAATTAAAGTCAGTATCCGGGCGGTAGAGGAGCGTAATTCTCGCAGCCGGAGCGGTTTGGGAGTGTAGACAAACACTAGCCTTAGTATAGCGTAATCAAGAGATTAGTGTTCGATACATAAGCGTAAATATTTTTTTAAAAAAGTTGACCTGGACCCGGAGGGTCGACCGGCTTAGCGGTAAGCTTTAGCCCATCGTATTCGTTGATCCTGCGGGGATCTCATGCTCCTATTAGAAGGTTATTCCTTAACGCCCCACCACCCGCACTCGTTCCGCTCCCGCTACGAGGAAGTACATGCCGCCTCATTGCTCCAATAACTTTCCCCTGCACCTGCGGCCTCGCCTGAAAATGCTTCGGAAGCTGCTTGGGGATCTGGTGGCAGTACCGACCATTTGGTGCCGTCAGCAGAACGTTTTACGGAGAAAATGTCATGGTTTTCGGTGGCGGATACAAACCACGATAATTTTACCGCTTTATGCCAGGTCACCTGAGCCGTAAAGCTTTCCCAGGCCCGGCAGCATGGTTTGGCACTTTATGGCAATTTGCCAACGTTTCGATTTTACCGTTTAACCCCAACCACTCCCAGCGTGCACTACATTGACCAACTTCTCTTCTTCTTCGGAGCCATCGGTGTCTTTAACAGTTTTATCATTGGGGGCTATTATCTGCTGACGGCGAAGCGGGAGAATTTACCGAAGATTATTTTCAGCTTATTCCTGCTGGTTTTTAGCCTGCGGGTAGCAAAGTCCCTGTTGTATTCCTTTTCCACGGTCGAGCCGATCTTCATCCTGCAGTCCGGGCCGGCATTTTTCCTGCTGATCGGACCGCTGTTCTACGCTTACGTCATCTCCGTTCAGGAAGCACGGGACGGGGCCATCAGGGCCATCAGGTTACACGGTCTGGTGTGGATGTGCGTGATCGCCTTCCTACTGGTCGTTTTCCCTTTTAGCCACTACGTGGCGACGAATAAGGAAATCATCCTGCCACTGATCAACCTCCAACTCCTGGTCTACATAATGGCTTCCTTGTGGCGCATCCGGTCCGTGATCTTTGATTTTCGGCGAACTACGGTGCTTAATAAATGGCTGGTGTTGCTGAGTACAAACCTTTTGCTTTTGTGGGCGGTATTTGCGTTCACCACATTCCGGTTCTTTGTTGTTGGGTCAATCATCTACTCAACCCTGTTTTATGGTTGTTTTTTCCTTCTCCTGAACAACAGGAAACTGCGGTTCGACCTGTTTCAACGAGCTGTTCCCCAAGACCTAACGTCGACATTCACCAGGGGAGGGGAGTTGGAGGAGGCTCTGATCACCCGCATTACCCAGCACCGCCTTTTTGCGGACCCGGACCTGAAGTTGCCCGACCTCGCTGAACAGATGGACCTATCGCTCCACGATTTGTCTCGTTTTCTCAACGATGACTTGAAGGTTAATTATCCTGATTTCATAAATTCTTTCCGGGTCGAAGAGGCCAAACGGTTGCTGGAAACTGATTCGGTTTTTACCGTTGAGGCGCTTGGTAACCATGCCGGGTTCAGGTCAAAGTCGGCGTTCTACCGGGCCTTCAGGAAATGTACGGGAACTACCCCGGCAAGGTACCAGGCAAGAGGGGCAAAATCGGATGGCGGGTGAGTTCGGGCTTTATACTACTGTTGGCCATATGAGATGAAAATTATTAGTAGGCGCCCTTTACGGCTAGCGTCTACACGCCTCTTTACCTAGTACCTCTCAGGCCATCATTATAGCTCCGCCAGCGGCGTTTTCTCCTCCGAGGCGTCGAGCTGGCGCAGCCGCGAGCACCTGGGAGGTCTAAAACGACGGGCGGGCGGCTACCACCTGGAGTAACCCGTAGAGGGGGTAAGTTTATTTTACTGTAGCTCCAGGCCTGAAATGTTCTGATCTATAAATCGGAACAAGAAGGGACCAGCTTTGCTTGCGGGCTGGCAAAATCGACGGTAAGATTGTAGTCGAAAGAGCACTGCCCCAACATTAAGTAATCCTTTTACCCAAGATATCCCGCATGAAATTGCCATTCCTACTAGCCGCCACCTTTCTACTGATCTCCAACTGTAATGGACAGCCGGAGGAGAGGTTTTATGCCGTCTTTCCCAAAATGCAGTACCTGGAGGACCTGGACTCCCTGGCGGCCAAACTGGTCTCCATCCACCCCTCGCCCTTTGAGTTTACCGGGGAGGCGGACTTTAACGAACGTTACCAGAAATTGAGGGACAGCGTCGATGAGGATACAGCATTCAGGGAGTTTATTTGGATGTGCAGCGAGCTGGTGGCCAGCCTTAATTGTGGGCATACGTCGTTGGGATGGTTTAATCAGGAGGCCAAAATCCTGCCAAAGAAACTGATGTTTCCGCTGGAGGGGAAGGTGATCGATGGCCGGTTGTACGTAACGGATCCATTGGTCAATCGTGAGGTAATCAGGCCAGGGGCGGAGATCTTTTCGATCAATGGGGTAGAGGTGACCACTTTGGTGGATCGGATCTATGCGCACATCAACTCGCAGGGAGATAACACTACGTATAAAGGATTGCTGATGAGCAGCTATTTGCCTTATTACGTCAGTTATGCGTTGGATTTTCCGGAAACGTTCAGTGTGGTTGTTTCCGGGGAGTTGGATCCCGTAAATCTGGCAGCGCTCAGCGAATACCGGCCCAAACCCAGGATTAGCCCGCAGGCGGCTTGCCAGGACAACTTGTGCCTGGAGATACTGAAAGACCAGCAAACGGCTCTGCTGACCATCCGTTCCTTTGCTTACTATGGGAATAAATTCCCCGAATATGAGGCCTTCATTGATCGGTCCTTCGCCGAAATAGAAAGCAAGGGGATCGAAAACCTCATCATTGACGTCAGGATGAATGACGGAGGGCCCTCTTATGCGGCCATGCATTTACTTAAATACCTATTCGATTCACCGTTCAGGTACTGGTCCAAAACTGCATTTGACGACGAGGCCGTCGAAGTCTACCAGCCTCACGCGAATGCGTTTGACGGTAAGCTCTTCGTCCTTATGGACGGGAATTGTAGTTCTACCACCCCCCACTTCTTATCGATATTTAAACAGAACAGATTAGGAGTGCTGATCGGTCAGGAAGCCAACGGGAACCATCTTACCTTCGGAGGGCAAAAATGGCTGGAACTGCCCAATACAAAAATTAAGTACTGCGTGGGCCGGAACACTTACATCTCCTCAGCGACCAACTTCGATAAGCGACGAGGTATCTTACCCGACCACCACGTCGTACAGGGTATAGGTGATTTGTTGGACGCTAAGGACACCGTACTGGATTATGTATTGGAAATGGTTGGGAGTACAGGGGAGTAGGTAGGCCATTCGTTAAATTCAGAACCATTCTCCGAATTCAGCCGTTAGGTTTTTAACCAACTTTTACCGCCATGAAATTGCAAATTATCTCCCGTTCCATCCTCTTTCTAGCCGTCCTGTTGTTAGTACTGACCGGCTTTTTTCCCTCGCCAACCATGATCGCCCTCACGGCCACCGCTTCGTCGGTACTCGTGCTCTGGCAGGCTTACGCCATTTTGCGGGATGACAGCGGACTGACCCCATATGACAAGCTATCGAAGTATGACGGGTACCTGCGTAAGTAGGTGCTAAGGGACGCCGTATAAATAACTTACTGGTTTGAAATACATTGGAAGCACCACTTTCGCCATTCAGTTATCTTCGATGAGCTACCCGGTCTAATATACCACCCGAAATTTTTTCCAGGCAGACCATTCTCCGGTGTCGTCACGCTTTCGGAAGTTACCATCTTTATGCTCATAGATGAGCGTATCGTTTTGATCGTAGGTACGAACGGTATAATCGTTTTTTCCAGTGTTCGATAGGACTGTTTGAGGAGCGTGGGTTTCAGTACCATCATATACCGCCGTTGTTACGCTGCGCGTAACCTGCTTACCATCAGCTTTCTCAATGACTTCTTTCTTTATCTGATTTTGCCAGGCGTCGTAGGTAAAGCTAGTGTGCGACTCCTTGAGTACGCCCGTTTGTTTGCCGACCTTCCAAACAGACTCTTTGTCGATCGAGATAATATGGTTGTTTTGATTGAAGGTGTTCTTCGTTGTCCTTTTAATTTTCGGATCGTCGAATGCTTCTAGCAACATATTTCCCCGGTCGTCGAAGGTCTTGGCGGTGATGCGGTCCCCGTTGAGGTGGGTGGTAAGCGTATTTCCTTCAATGGTGTAGGAGTCCGTAAAGCTTCTTTTCTCTTTTCCTTTTTTTCCTTTCTTGGAAGCTGTTATCTCTTGCGTGATCTCCATCGTCGCTGGTGACTTCTGTACGCGGTAAACTACTTTCGACGTCGATATGCTCGTGGGAGGCGTAGGTCGGATCGACTTTGGGCTGATGTACGATTCCTTTTGGGTTTCAATTTTACTGATGAGGCCCTGCTCATTGTAGGAAAAATTATGTATCGGTCGGTAGAAGATGTAATCCTTTTTCTTTGCTTTACTGCCTCGGTAAAAACCAACCTTGGTTAGCTTAGTAACTCTTCCGTTTTCAAACTCGGGGATGAACGTTGATCCCCGGTCTATCTTGGTGATCTTTCCATCCTTGTCGGTAAAAACGGAGGCCATTTTAAATTTCCCATGGTAAAGATCAAGCCTTTCGGGAGTTACCTGGTGAAGGGACAGGACTACTGCCGGTTCGGCCTTCAGTAAATTAGATTTTGGGCCCATTAAAGTTTTGTCGTAGTCAACTGACCAACGATTTTCCTCCATCTCTTTCAGAGAGGTAGGGTCCAGGGGTAAAAGGTTTTCTGGGAGCTGGCCTTCGAGCGGCATGGCGGCATTGAAAGCCGCTAATTTTTGTTCCAGATTGTCTATCGCTTGCCCGCTTAACAGGCCAGTCGTTAATAATAAGGAGACGAAAATTGAAATGCGTGAAATTGTCATAGAGGTTTTATTAGGTGAATAAGACGATCTTTCAAAGTGGATGTGTGCTAAAACAAGCATGGCTGGTTTACCACACGACATCCAGGTATTTATCAAGAAATGATCAATCGCAGACCCAAAGTGAGTCCTTTTCAGGTAGGTGTATATTCTCTCAAAAGAGCCGCTAAGGTAGGAAAACGTTTTAATTCGGGACCGTGAAGACCCCATTGCGAAACCAATGCATTGAACCTTTGCTCCAACAACCTCCCCGGCACCCGCGCCCCCGCCCAAAAGAAGTCAGCCGGTCAAACACGCACCTGACAGCGCACCAGACGCCGTACAGGGAAAGCGAAGAGTCCGAACGACAGCGACTCTCCGGCTCCCTGACTTTGCGACTCTCTGACTCCTTGACTATCTTCGCCCACCTATGGCAAAGGCAAAGAAAAAAGGCTCCAAAAAGGTCACCCCCCTAATGCAGCAGTACAACCAGGTGAAGGCCAAGCACCCGGACTCGCTGCTCCTCTTTCGCGTGGGGGACTTCTACGAAACCTTCGGTGAAGATGCCGTCAAAGCCGCCCAGACCCTGGGCATCGTCCAGACCAGCCGGAACAACGGTGGGTCCGACGTAGAGCTGGCTGGCTTCCCCTACCACAGCCTCGATACCTACCTGCCCCGGCTCGTAAAAGCCGGCTACCGCGTCGCCATTTGTGAGCAATTGGAAAAGCCCTCGAAGGAGAAGAAGATCGTCCGCAGAGGTGTCACCGAAATCGTGACGCCCGGCCTGGCCGTCGATGATAAATTACTGGAGCACAAGACCAATAATTTCCTTGCCTGTGTCTCCTACGCCGGCGGAAAACAGGACCTCTACGGCCTGAGCTTGCTCGACATCAGCACCGGCGAGTTCCTCGCCGCCGAGGGCGCCGCCGACTACGTCGATAAGCTGCTGCAAAGCTTCCAACCCAAAGAAGTCCTCATCAATAAGGGCCGGAGCAAAGACTTTCTCAAAACTTTCGGCGACCGGTTCTATATGACCACCCGCGACGAGTGGATTTTCACCACCGACTACACCCAGGAAAAACTCCTGCGGCAGTTCAACGCCGTTAGCCTCAAAGGCTTCGGTATTGAAAAAATGGAACTGGCCCAAATCGCTGCCGGTGCCATTCTCCACTATCTCGAAACCACCGAGAACAAGAACCTCCAGCACATCACGCGCATCAACCGGCTGGCCAACGACCGTTACGTTTGGCTCGATCGGTTCACCATCCGCAACCTCGAATTGCTACACTCTCCGCACGACAACGGCGTGCCGCTGGTGCAGGTCATGGACCAGACCGTCACCCCAATGGGCGGACGCCTGTTGCGTAAGTGGGTGGTACTGCCGCTCCTCGAAGCCAAGGCGATCAAAAGTCGGCACACCGTTGTCCGTGCCTTCGTCGAAAACGCCGTTTTGCTGCAGGACCTCGACGAGCACCTCCGCAAAATCGGCGACCTCGAACGTCTCATCTCCAAGGTGCCACTGGGCAAAGTAAACCCGCGCGAAATCCGATCGTTGAGTAACGCGCTTTGCGCCCTCGATCCGATCATAGGTCTGTTGGCAGATACGGGAAACCCCGTACTGTCCGACATTGCCAATCGCCTTGATCCGCTGCCCGACGTCTGCACCGAAATTGACCGCCAGCTGAAGGAATCACCTGCCGTGAACCTGCATAAAGGCGGTGTCATCGCTGACGGCTTCGATCCGGAACTGGATGAACTGCGCGACATCACCCGCAACGGTAAAAGCCGCCTTGCCGGCATCCAGCAACGCGAAGCCGAGCGGACGGGCATCAGCAGCCTCAAGATCGGCTTCAACAACGTTTTCGGCTACTACCTCGAAGTCACCAATAAGTACAAGGACCAGGCACCGGAGGATTGGACGCGTAAGCAGACGCTCACCAACGCCGAACGCTACATCACCGAGGAACTAAAGATCCTGGAAGACAAGATCCTTAACGCCGAAGACAAGATTCTGCAGCGGGAAGAGGAACTCTACGAAGAGCTCGTCGTCTGGCTCCAACAGTACATCGCGCCGGTACAACGCAACGCCGCTTTGATCGGCCAACTCGATTGCCTGCTCAGCTTCGCCAAGCTCGCCAACCGCAACCGCTACGTGGAACCGGTATTGGACGACAGCAAAGACATCGAGATCGTACAGGGCCGCCACCCCGTGATCGAAAAGCAACTTGCGGTGGGGGAGCAGTACGTCCCGAACGACGTGCAACTCGACCCCGACGGCCAGCAAATCATCATGATCACCGGTCCGAACATGAGCGGTAAATCGGCCCTGCTTCGGCAGACTGCCCTGATCTGCCTCATGGCGCAGATGGGCAGTTTCGTGCCGGCGGAGCGGGTTCGCTTAGGCCTCATCGACCGGGTATTTACTCGCGTCGGTGCCAGCGACAACATCAGCTCTGGCGAGTCGACCTTCATGGTGGAAATGAACGAGACGGCGTCGATTATGAACAACATCACGGACCGTTCGCTGATCCTGCTCGACGAGATCGGTCGGGGTACCTCCACCTTCGACGGCATCAGCATCGCCTGGGCCATCGCCGAGTACCTGCACAGCAACGGCAACACGCGGCCCAAGACCCTGTTTGCCACGCACTACCACGAGCTCAACGAGCTGGGCGACCGGCTGGAGCGCATCAAGAACTACAACGTGGCCATCAAGGAGCACGGCAACAAGATCATCTTCCTGCGTAAACTCGTGCCGGGCGGTTCCAACCACAGCTTCGGTATCCACGTCGCGCAGATGGCCGGCATGCCCCGGGAGATCGTGCGGCGGGCTACGGATATTCTGGCGCAGCTGGAGAGCCAGCACATCAATACGCAGCAGGAGGGCGGGGCCGCAGGTGCAGGGGAGAGCTCGTCGGCCGAGACGGCCGGCAGGCCTGGCTCGTCCGCCGAGCGTTCCGGTGCTCCCGCCGTAAAGCCCATAGCTGCTGCAAATTTCAGCCAACCCGCCCCCCAGCTCTCTATCTTCGAAACGGTGGACCCCACCGCCGGGGCCATCAAAGCCGCCCTCGAACAGGTGAACATCAACAACATGACGCCGATTGAGTGTATGATGAAGTTGAATGAGATGTTGGGGTTGTTGGAGGAGTAGTTGGTAATTACTTAACAAAGGGTATACCTTAGCATAACTATTAACCAGCTATTTACCCTCATTAATGAAATATTTCCTACAGTTTCTATTGCTCTTTACGCTATTTTATTCTGCTTGTGCGCAAACCCCGGAAACAGAAGAGCCAACTACCTCACCCAGCACTAGCCCGGAGCGCCCTCCTCAGGTAGAAGGGATAACCCTAAATACCGTCTCCTCCCGATTTACGAAAGCGCAAATGGGGCTAACATATAAATTTTCTAAAGACAAGCTACAGGGCATGAAGTATGGTGACAGTATTGTCATCCCATTCATCTATGAAGAGCTCCCTTACCGTTTAAGCCCAATCATGATCGCAAAGCTCAACGGGAAATTCGGAATGATCAATGATGAAAACGAGACAATAGTCCCCTTTGAGTACGACAGGATTCGCTATCACCGATCAGGGATAGTGATTGCCGTGAAAGACGGTAAGCATGGCGCAATTGACTTAGCCGGTGGCCCGCTGATCGCTTTTGATTACGAAGACCTCTCCCTGCCTTATTTCGACGTTACGTCGAATAAAGTGATCTTTAAAAAAGATGGCAAGATGGGCCTGATGACAAAGAACGAGGAAGTCCTGGTGCCCGCCGAATTTGAAATGTTTTACTGGGTAGCGCCGAATAGAATTGTATCGGCAGAAAAAAAAGAAGGAAAGTATAGTGTGCTCGATTCCCTCGGTAATATGGTCGCTAAAAATGCTTTTTCATCGCGTCCCGAATATTGGCATGACGGGCACTTTATCATTAAACAAGACAACTTATACGGTATAGCTTCAGAGAAAGGGAAAACGCTGATAAAGCCTGCTTACAGGCAACTAAAACGTTTTCCATTGGGCTACGGCTATTTAGGAAAGAACCTGGAGATCAGGGGAGAGAACGGCTACGGGGTATTGAGTACTAACCTAAAAGAAATCGTTCCTCCGCAGTACGAGAAAGTTGAGGTAAAGCCTAACGGCTTTACCATCGTACAGTCTGGGGATGACTTTGGAGTTTACACGCCTACGGGAGAAGTACTAATCCCCGTCGGGCTTCATCGTATTCGGAGCATTAATACACTTCACTTTAGGGTATTCGATAAGGAATCTGCCTTGTCAAAAATTATTGACACCTCGGGAAATGTCATCCTGAAAGATCTTACGCAGAGTTTTATTGCGGGAGCTGGAGAGGTGATTGCACTAAGTGTTAACCGTCCCGGATCACGCATGGTCTCCGGTTCTCAGATGTATGATAAAGCGGGTAACAAAATCAGTGAGGAAGTATACCGCGAAATTCGGGCCTTTTTACCTTTCCTAAGGCTAGAGAAAGACACTCCCAGCCGCTACGCAATGTTTACCAGTGACGGAAAACCCCTGACCGACTTCATCTATCAGCGAATGATTCTCGGGAGCGCCGAGGCTGGAGAACCAACGCTCGATCATTACCGTACACGAGCAGCCAGAGACGGACGTTGGTATGCATTGGATCAGTATGGGCGGGAGCGGGAAAAACTCGGCGTTTTCGTAGATCCGGATCAAAAATTTCTTGACGAATTATCGGCAAAAGCAGGAAAGAAAGTTGAGATGAAACCCTACACCGGACTCACCCCACAGCAAGAAAAAATACAGAAAAAGGTAGGGGAGACCCTTACCGGGTATTGGTACAATTCACATGTCATAGAGGAGGGCAAGGTACTCGAAGAAATTACCATTGATGCCGAAGGCAAGACTACTCGTATCCTGACGTGGTACGATTCTGAAAAAAAATACCACACCTTCAGGCAGGTTTACTTCGCCCAGTTTCTTGGAAATAGTACGGTCTTAATAAAACCCCAGTACGATTGGTTTGTCGATACTGGAGGTCGGACTAAACTTCCTGCGGGTCTTGAAAAGATCATTGAAAACCGGCTGGAAATCCAATACAACTACGGCGGGTCTGATCCCACGTTGGCACATTACGTCATGGGGAAAGATATGGGTATCGAACTGTCCAACAAGTCGGTGCATGAGGTCTTGGTTGATAACCTCATTGCGCAAAACAAATTGCGCGGAATATCAGAAGGGCGCCCGGGAGGCATAATGGACCCCAAGTACTTTATTGACCTCGACCAGAAGACATTGACCATAGGAACCTGTTTACCAAGTTATACACTTGGGAAGGTGGCCGAAGATAAGGATGGCCTCTATCTAATACCCACCACATTTCAGGGCAGTCGCACTGGTGCAATCAGCGGTATGATCATGCAAGTTCGCTACATCGGGCCAGATGGAAAAATGAAACAAGGTAACCTCCAATTGGAATTGATGAATGGCAGCACCATGGGGATACGAGAAGTGAATTAATGAAAGAAAGCTCTTATTATTGTCAGTAGCGCGCTATTTGCTTTTCATTTGCGGGCTTAACTTTAGTGCCAGACCTATTAACAAATGAAAAGCCTTTTAACCCTAATGCTCCTTTGTGGGTATCGTCTTACTATTTGCGGCAAACTACCAATTACCTGAACACCCTGGGCAACGGTACGCAGGAACTCACCATCATCACTGACTACCTGGTAACGGAAGCCGAGTTCAAGTCCATTGTCCGTGCCGTACAATACCAGGCCCCGGATTGGCCAACTATGGACGGCGAACACGCCGTTCACGTAAGCTATGAATGGGCCTGCGGCGAGCTGAACGACTTCGACCAAATTTTCCTGGTCACCAGCCCATCCATTTTTCCGGGGGTTAATGCGGGGGCGGATACCATCGTTTGTTTTCCTGACACCCTCTCCCTGAACGTTGCCAGCCCCCTGGGAACAAACTTCGCCTGGAACAACGGAGATACCTCCCGCATCATCACGGTGACGGAGCCAGGGGACTACGCCGTCACCGTCAGTAATTTTTGCGGTGCCGACTCCGCCTTTTTTATGGTAGTAGCTAATCAGGATCCACCGTTGACGAATGAAAGTTACCTCTTCGAACTGTGCCCCGGAGACAGCGTACGCTTTCGTCCGGAGAGTGACGGTGCCCGAACCCACTGCTGGGAGGACGGCAGCATTAATCCCTGGCGAACCTTTGCACGGCGGGAGATTACCGGGTCATACGCGGAGTAAAGGAGCAAGGAGGAGAAGGGGCGTCCGCAGGTCAAAATCCGTTGCTGGGCAAGCCCGCCAGAAAGCTTAAATCGGTTGAATAGAAATTGGGACAAGGGGCGGCTAAAATAGGTAAAAAGATAATTGGTTAACCAATTCTTATATTTACGTTCCAAACGTAAACTTGTCTAATAACCGTCGTATCATGCAAATTGCCATCAAAACAAGAATTAGCAGCGTGTTTGCGCTAGCCCTTCTCCTTTTCTCCTTTACCCTCTCCGCCACCACCTACCCCATCAACAGCGCCGACGACCTAGACGACCTAACCCTGGCCCCCGGAGACACCGTACTATGGGCCAACGGCACCTACGCCAACCAGGAGATCAATTTCATCCGATCCTTTGGTACCGCAGTAGCGCCCATCGTACTGAAAGCAGAGACCCCGGGTGGGGTGATCTTCACTGGGGAATCTACCATGAACCTCTACGGAACTCACCTGGTCGTCGAAGGATTTTACTGGCGGGAAGGAATAGGGGAGAACAACCACGTCCAGTTTCGCCGCAGTGGCTCTAACGAAGACCTGTGTACTGATTGTATTATCCGCGATTGTGCCTTCGACAACCTGTTTACCGAGGCCCCCGACAAAAGCCGGTGGGTCGTCCTCTACGGCCAGCGCAACGTAGTAGAGAACTGTACCTTCCAGAATAAGAACAGCACCGGTGTCGCTATTTTAGTAGAGCTTTCGTATCAGGGGGAAACGACTGCGGACCACGTCATCCGCAATAACTATTTCTACAACATCACCCCAAAAGACGATTTTGCCTCTAACCAGGGAGACAGCGAAACTATTCGGATCGGCTCCAGCAGCGAGCAAGCCGTCAATGCCCGGGTGACGGTGGAGCACAACTACTTTCAGGCGACTGACGGTGAGAACGAGATTATCTCCAATAAATCTGCCGGGAACCGCTATCTCCGTAATACGTTCCGTGCCAGTCGTGGTTCGCTCGTACTCCGGCACGGTGCCCGTGCCCGCGTAGAAGGGAATTTCTTCCTCGGTGAAGGAAAATCGAAGTCTGGTGGTATCCGCATCACGGACCGGGACCACGTGGTGGTCAATAACTTCTTTACCGGGCTGAATAACCTTGGCGACCAGTGGAACAATGCCATCACCATCGTCGCGGGCAACGCCACCTCCGGTGGCAATAGCAACGGCTACCAACAGGTAGACGACATCCTGATCGCCTTCAACACCATCTACAACGCCGACGACCCGATTTTCTTCAACGACCGGGACAACAACGTTTCTTCCGGAACCATCGCCTATAACCTGGTGTACAGCACCGATGGTCAATTAGTAGCGGGAGACTTCGCCAATACCGGTGCCGGCATGACCTACGAAGGGAACATCTTTGGCGGCTCGCCCGTCGGCATCACTAACGCTGGCATTACCGTTGGCGATGAAACCTTCGCTGCCGATGGGGAACTTTTTGTTCCCGTAACCGGTGGACTGGTCGATGGTGCGGCCGGGGCAGTCTACACAGACCTGGTTGAATTAGACGTGCGCGGCCTTACCCGCCCTGCCGTTGGCCGGGATGTCGGCGCTCATGAAGTGTCTGGTGCTACTGGCACCGCAGTGAACCAGCCCATCGTCAATAATGACGTCGGAAACGGCGTTGGTGCATCCTACCTGAGCGCCGATGGGCACAGTGGCGTGGCCCAGAGCCTGAGTGTTACCCCTACGAACTTATTCGCTGCGAGTGGCGGTAGCCAGACAATCAACGTTTCGGGCAACGTTGACTGGGAGGCAACGGCCGATGAGGATTGGATCAGTTTGTCACCATCCACCGGCTCAAACAGCGGAGTGGTCGAGGTCACGGTTTCGGCTAATTCGAGTGGTGGAGAACGCGCTGGCACAGTAACCGTAGCTGGGATGGGTCTCTCGCGGGAAATTGAAGTAGTGCAGGAGGTTGCGCTTACCCCGGCTAATTGTCCCCAGGGCACGAATATTGCCATCGAAGGAGCGGTCATTGCTTTCAGTACCCAACAGAACGAGGACAATGCCGCCACGAACGTAATTGATGAAAGTAATAGCAACCGTTGGTCCGCCGAGGGATATCCACAATTCCTGGTCATCGACCTGGGGGCAGCCTTTTCCATCAACACGGTTAGCCTCATTCCTCATCAGGAGCGGGACTACCAGTTTCTGCTCGAAGGCAGTAATGATGCGGACGATAATTTTGTGACGCTGGTTGACGCCACCGATAACGCATCGGGCGGAAGCTCCATTGATCGCAGTTTTGCAGAACAGACCTACCGTTACGTGAAATTGACCGTAACCGGCGCTGCAACTTACGATGGGCCATGGGTCTCCATCGGAGAACTGAAAGTCGGCTGTTCCGGTACCGCAGTGAGCACCCGTAACCCGGTTACTGCAGCTGCTGCCGCGGCCATTCTACTCCGGCCGGTGCCTGCCACCAACGTTCTTTACGTTGAGGACGTACCCCGGGAATACACCAACTACGTGCTTCGTGACCTGACGGGGCGCACCATACTGACCGGGCGGTTAACGGGAGAGGGGCTTGATTTGTCAAGTGTCCAGGCAAGTGGAATGCTGCTGCTTAGCGTCACCGGAACCGGCGTGCCGGTGCTGACTCGTAAGGTGGTCGTGCAGCGGTAGGCCTGCCTCACGATTTACGCATCGGAGCAGCTCAAAACGATGGGCTTCGCCCATGACCCGACGCCTCTGATGAGAAATCGTTTCACTCAAGGACTAAGTGATTTCTCCTCCGAGGTGTCGAGCCAGACGCGAAGCGGATGGTACAAGCTCCTCGGAGGCGTAAATCGAGAAACTGCCGTGGACTAGAGTAATTAATCGCCCCGCCTCCAAGCGAAGAAGCGGTGCTTTACCGCCTTACTCATCGCTCCTCCACCAGCCGATAAGTCCGCACCCAATCCACCAGCATCCTGTTTTTTGCCGGATTGGCCAGATCTTCGTCTTTAGCAACGATGCCCTGATTTGACCGCCAATGATGGTCTTCCGTATCCAGGATCATGACTAAAGGTTGGTCCATCACGTATTTTTCCTTATCCATTGGCGTTTTGGTGTAGTCTTTATCGAACATCTCGGACTGGTCCCAGGAGCCGGTGGGAAGTTGCTCCCCGTCAATGTAAAAGTAGATTTCCGTTGGGCTCTTCCAAAACATGCCGAAAGTGTGGTAGTTCTCCCGCCAGTAAGCAGCGTCGGGCAGCATCACGTGGTTCTGGTCGTTGAAGTTGCTGGTGATGCCGGTGGCCCTGCCGCGAAGGAAGACGTGAAAATTGGTTGACATATGCTTTGCGAAAAAATCTTTGGCAGCTCCGCCGTATACTTCAAGTACGTCTATTTCCCGCCGGCTGTCCCGACTGAGGAACCAGAAATTGGAGCTGAGTTCCAGGTTGCTGACCTTAATCCGGGCCTCAGTGTACACCGGGTACATCAGGTCTGCCTTACCGGTGATGATGCCACAGTTCACCTGCTCCGTCCCCTCCAGGCGGGAGGCTCGGATCACCAGGTTTCCGTTTTCTACCGATGAGTGATCGTTTTGCCACTGGGTAAGCCCCGGGCCGGTCCACTTATTGAAGTAGTGGTCGTTCCACCGTTTGTGGAATCGCTTCTTTTTACCATTGTAGTTGAAGTCGTCTGAGAGCTCCTTTTGAAGGATCCAGGTCTGGCCGGGGCCGGCATCGACGGGAACGGGAAGATCCGCCCAATCCTGCGCCAGAACCAGTGAGGAAAAACCTATGAAAAATAAGAGTAGGGAGCCGCGTTGTGCGCCTGATAAACTATGCGAACTGATCATGCGGCTAAAGTAGGTTACCCCTCAAGGTTCACTTGCCACTGAAGGTTCGTTTTTGGCGACGGATGGTTATTGCTGGCCAGACTCGAAAAATCCAAACAAGCGCTTAAACTCCAATTTCGATCATATTCATGAGCAGGTTTACGACGAATACTGGCTGGAGAATAGGTGTATCTACCTGTATTTTAGATGTTTAGGGGCAATAATCTTGCAGCATGTAAGATAAGTCCAGTAAATTACAAGATATGTGTTAGTCCGGGCGGGGTGAAGACAACAACTTTGCTTCGTCACGGAGGCTACTCCACTAATTTTTCCCATCCCTTATTTATCATACTATGAAAAACGCTGGATTTTTACCCATTATCTTTCTTCTTTTCGCGCCTTTTTTCCTGCAAGCCCAGGACTTTCTCGGTTCATGGACGATGTCCGGTACCACCCCTGAAGGCCAGACCATAACCAATACCATTGCCTTCAATGCCGACGGAACTATGACGGTCGATTTTGGCAACGACGGTAAGGTGGACGTAAACGCCACTTACACCCACAAAGGCAACCAGATTTCCGTCAGCGATACAAGTAAAGAAAGCGATTGCTACGGTAAGCTCGGCGTCTACAGCGTGACCGTTTCCGGAGACACCTTCACCGCCGTTCTCGTCAGCGATCCTTGCGACGCACGTCGAGCAGACAAGATGGTGATGACCCGCAAGTAATCTTATTCCCTTATCCCTGTATTCGGACATAATGTGGAGTGCCTTCCCGCTTGCGCCAGGCACCGCTGTGCGTCCAGCCTAAATTAAGCACTATGAAAACGAGAAGAAAATTCCTCCTTGGCACCCTTGGCGTGCTTGGTACTACGGCACTTGGTGGGTGGTTATTCCGCCAGCCCATTCTTAAACGTATCGCTATGAGCCAGGGCGACTTTGATGCCACCCTGCTGACTTACGCGCCAGATGGGGAGACGGCCTGCGTCCTGACCACCACAGCTACGGATGGCCCATTCTTTTTCCCGTCCCCCCTCCGGCAAGACGTTCGGGAAGACCGGGAGGGCGTTGATTTTGATTTCAAAATGCAACTGGTCCGCCATGACGATTGCACGCCGATTGAAGGTGCCAACATAGAAATTTGGCACTGTGACGCAGAAGGACGTTACAGTGGCTACCCGGAAGAAATGTCGCACGACCTGTGGAAATCAGCCATGTTCCTGAAGAATAATGCGGATTGGGATCGCCCGGATCTCCACACCGAACCGGTCACCGAGTCTAAATACCTGCGCGGCCGACAGGTGACAGACGCCGACGGGTGGGTGAACTTCCTGTCCGTTTTCCCCGGCTGGTATGCCGGGCGTGTGCCGCACGTCCACGTCAAGGCCTTCCTGCCAAACGGTGAGCAGGTCAGTACCCAGTTTTACTTCCCCAACGAATTCTGTGACGAGTTGTATACCACGGTTCCACCTTACGATAAGTACGGCAAGTCCGAATTTCGTTTCGAGCACGACGGTGTGCTGACCGAAGGAGGGGACGGTGCCGGTGTTTTGCTGAAGATGAACCGGAAGGAAGAAGCTGAGGGGCTTTGGGCTACCGCCAGAATGGGGGTGAAGATGGCGTAGGGGAGTATTGTTCGGTCATCTGATTTGTACTCCCATCGGTAGGGGCGCTAGGGGTAATCTGTCTGCCTGGCTCCTACCTGAAAGCAGGCCAGGTCATTGGTTACCACGAACTGGTGCATCATACCGCCGCCTTATGCATCATCGATCATGAAGGCATTCTTCGTAAAAGATTTTATGAAATGAATGGATTTAATTTCAAGGTGAATTCCCAGGAGGGCAAAAAACAAATATAATCTGCCTTAATTTAAAGTCGAAGGACGAAATATTTGCTGTTTTTGGGTGAAATGTTCTGAACGACAACCAGAAGTTGCCAAATAGCAATTTTACCCGCCTGTAGAGCTGGGTAACGTCAACTAAATGAAACGTCGATCATTTAATCCCACATTAGCCAACCAGGGTAGAAGGTAGATTGGTAACGCGGCAGTTGACAGTTGTACAGCAGGTACTTAAAACTCCAGTCGGTAGTTTAATATCGGAATTAAGCCCAGCTGTGAAGTCGTTACAATTTGATCCAGATTGGAACTGCGCACTGATTGAAGTCCAGGCTAATTATGTATTTTGCTCTCCCTACCTCGAACGGCATGTACTACCTCCTTTGCTGTCCTCAACGCCAAATTCTTTCTGGAAGAAAGAAATGACCTACTAGCTGCTGGTATACTTGAAAAATTTATCGCCGAAAATCCAAAAAGCTGGAAGCTGGGCGAAGTGTACCACCTGCGCTGTGAAATAGCCTTGTCCTACGAAGAAGAGCTGGCTGATAAATAGCTTAAGCGCTACTTAGAAGCAGATCCAAGCGTCAAAACGTTACGGTTTGCCCTTGAACAACGCCCCCAACGGACAAGCAAATTCGAAAACGTTTTACGAAAGGCCTCCCCGTGGGCACTGGCAACTTACCTCGAAGACGAGGATCGGCTCGACGAAGTTGTCGCCATACATGAAGCATACCCGGAGCAGTTTGATCTGACACGGTCCGTTTTTCAGTTTCATCAACGGTACCCGTAGCGGTATCCGAAGCAGGTAAATATAACAGCACAGAAAGTCCTGGAGGAAAACCTGGGAGAGACCGGTAATAATTACTACGAAAACGTCGTGTCAGCACTACTAATGTTGCAATTGGTAACTCCTCCGGAAGAGCTAGAAGCCCGGGTGCAAAAAATCGTTGTCGAAAATAAGCGCAAACGAAACCTCATCAAATACCTCCGGGAAGCAGGGCTTTGGGCCGGGTAACCCCTGCTTCTTAATCCTCCCATCTGCACCTGCGGCCGCGCCCAAATTGAACAGCAGATATTCCCCAAACAGAAATGTGCTCACCCCGAACGAACGAAGTGAGCACACCCATGCGGTAGCCCTACAAGACTAAAACCTACGGCTTAACCGTCCCCTTATTCTTAACCCACCGTTCCATCCACTGGTCCTGTTCCCACAACAGGTGCAGAATTGATTCCTTAGCGCGATAGCCGTGTGATTCCTTGGGCAGCATCACGAGCCGAACCGTAGCACCAAGGCCTTTGAGCGCGTTGAAGTAGCGCTCCGATTGCAGCGGGTAAGTACCCGAGTTATTGTCTGCTTCGCCGTGTACCAATAGTAGCGGCGTTTTCATTTTTTCAGCGTGCATGAAGGGAGACATGGTGTTGTATACCTCCGGCGCTTCCCAGTAAGAGCGTTGTTCGGACTGGAAGCCGAAGGGCGTCAGTGTCCGGTTATAGGCACCGGAGCGGGCAATACCCGCTGCAAATAGGTTGGAGTGACTCAGTAGGTTCGCCACCATGAAGGCACCATAGCTATGGCCGCCGACAGCTACACGCTCCCGATCAACATACCCAAGCTTATCTACCGCGTCAATGGCAGCTTGGGCGTTGCTGACTAACTGCTTGCGGAAGGAGTCATTGGGCTCCGTATCTCCCTCTCCAACAATGGGGAAAGCCGCACCGTCGAGCACGACGTACCCGCGGGTCACCCAGTAAATCGGGCTACCATAGTAGGGGTAGATGAATTCGTTGGGGTTGGCAGTCGACTGGCTCGCGCTGGCCTTGTCCTTATACTCCCGGGGATACGCCCACAGGATCATCGGCATCTTCTCTTTTTTTGCCATGTCATAGCCGACGGGCAGGTACAGCGTGCCAGACAGCTCCAGACCATCTTCCCGCTCGTAGCTGATGACCTCCTTATGCACTTTCCCGAGGGCTTCGAATGGATTTTCGAAGTCCGTTAACTGGGTCAGTTTACCACTTTTTGCGTTCCGGAAGAAGTAGTTGGGGTACTCCGTCGGCGACTCGATTCGTACCATGAGCTGATCCGTTTTCGGATCGTAATCCTGCAGGTTTTCAACTTTGTCGGTGTACTTAGATTGGTAGAGGCGCTCCGTCTTTCCACTCTCCAGGTCCAGCTTGTCAAGGAAAGGAAACTGCCCTTCATCGGAGTAGCCGTCGCCAAGCAGGAAGGCTTCATCACCTTTGAGGGCCAGCACGGAACGCCCGAGGGTATTACGCATCGTAACAAAGTTACCGGGATCGGAATACTGATCCTGATAGTTCCGGTCGGAGATCACTTTGGCTTTCTTGTTGGCGTCCGACGGGTCGAAGACGTAGGTCTTGGTGTTTCGGGTGTCCCACCAACGGTCGTAGGCGACGGCGGTATTGTTGTCTCCCCACTGAATCCCGCGAAAGCGGTTGATGGTTTTGAGCATCGGGATGCCCTTGCCGGAGAACGGGGCGGGCAGGCGGAAGACCTGATCGCGGAACTCGACTTCCTTAGCGGGGTCACCGTCGTCCAGTGCTTCGACGTAGATGAGGCTCGCGGGCCGGTCGTCCCGCCAGCTGACGTTGCGCCGACCGGGCTGGGTAGCCATGAAACCTTTGGGCAGGTCCTCGATCAGTGGTACGGTGTTTACGATGTTGACCCGCTCGCCGTCCTGTTTATACACAGTAGTGACGGAGGGAAAACGACGGTAAGGTACCAGGTAGCTGAACGGTCGCTCAACGTGGGTTACCATCACGTACTTTCCGTCCGGACTAAACGAAATGGAACCGTACATGTCGGTGGGTAGGAAAGCTTCGGACCGGCCGTCGAGCCATACTTTCATGATGGTGGAGCGCGCGAGCTGTTCAAAGTTGTGCTCGTCGTTAGGGTTTTTAAGCAGATCCTGATAGGTCCGGTTCTGGGCCTTTTTGCCATCGGCCGTGGAGATGGTTGGGCCGGTCGGTACGGCAGTAGCGCCGTCAATCAGTGGTTTACGATCCTTCGGTAGTACTTTGATCAGCATCGACTGTCCGTCGTCGAACCAGTTGATGACGTCGCCAAGGTTGGCGTTGATCGGTGTTTCCTTTGCGTCGGTAATTTGCTTTGCCGAAGCGGCCGCTACATCGAGAAACCATATTTCAACTCCGTCGGGAGAAGTGTGAGTCATGGCGACCTTAGTCTGGTCCGGGCTCCAGGTCAGGTTAGACAATTTTGGCTTTTCCGGGAGGCCCATTACCTTTTGTAGTTTGGTGTTTCCCGTCACGCTGCGCACCGCAACGTTATTGTAGTAAGTAGTCCGGCTGCCGATGTTTGTCTTTGGGTCTATTCGCAGCCCGCCTAGCCGCATTTCCTGTTGGCTCAGCTCTTCGATGGATTTGTAGGCATCGCGGTACAATAGTATCATCTGCGATTTATCTTCATCCATCAGCACCGTCGGGGCCAGGGGCACATCGACCAGGTCCATAATTGCTTTGTCGGGCGTTTGGTAGCCAACGTTCTGGGCGCGGACGCTGGTGCAAAGCAGGAATAGTAAAAGCAAGGGGAGGTAATAACGCATGGTATGTTGTTTTTTTGAGGTTAGAACTGGAAGATACGGAAGAAGTTTCAAGTTGCAGGTTGCAGGGGCGCTACGCTCCGGTTGCAGGGGTTGCAGCTACCGCACCAGGCAGTTCGCTGCGCTCGTAAATTTCAGGAAAAATCTAAAAAAACCTGGAAAATTTTGTTGAATTGCCTACGGCAATTTTTTTTCTGCAACCCCTGCAACCCCTGCAACCCCTGCAACCCCTGCAACCCCTGCAACCCCTGCAACCCCTGCAACCCCTGCAACCCCTGCAACCTAGTCCACCACCGCCCGTGCTAAAGCCAAAAACATCTCAGTAGTCCCTAAATCACTACCCGTGGTAAAGCCGGGATTAGCCGAATGCTTCACGATAACCGTATGCGTTGTTGGGTTGATGTAGATGAACTGGTTATAGACACCCACGGCCAGGAATTCTCCCTGGTCTCCCTCCGGGATCCACCACTGATAACCATAACCCAGGCTGTGGGCAGAACTGGTCCGTTCGCCGGGTAGCAGGTGGGGGGCGTCGGGCGTAACCGAAGCATCTACCCACTCAGCGGGAACGACCTGCTTGCCGCGCCAGTTTCCCCGGTGTTCATACATGCTGCCGAGTTTGGCACAATTACGGACGGTGGTATTCAGCCCGCCAAGCGCCATTTCCATACCGTAGTCGTCCGTCAGCCAGTAAGAGTCGTGTTCCATACCTAAGGGGTTCCATAGTTTCTCCTGCGCATAATCCGTAATGCCACGACCGGTCGCCTTCACCAATACCATTCCCAATACGTGGGTGTTGATGCTGACGTAATGGTTGTAAGTTCCAGGTTCATGCTCCCTAACGAGGTCTGCAGCAAAACCGTCCTGACTGGCACCCCAGGCAAAACCCCGCCCCCAACGGTTGATGTCGGACCAAAAGTCGCCATAATCTTCATTGAACGCTACGCCGGATGACATCTGCAGTACATCCTTGATGCTGACCCCTTCGTAGCCCGAACCTTTTAATTCCGGGCAGTATTCGTCCACTTTCTGTTCAATGCTTTTGATGTGCCCTTCGCCTACGGCAATGCCGAAAAGCGCCGAGAGAAACGACTTGGAGACTGACCAGATAATCTGCGGAGTGTCGGCGGTATGCCCGCGCAGGTATTCCTCGTGTACAATGGTATCATTTTGCAGCACCAGCAACCCCGTGGTGTAGGAGGAGTCCAGAAAGGTAGGAACGTCCATCGTCAGCCCGGCGTAGGTGAAGCTGGCGGGCAGCGGATCAACCGATGTATTTGTCGGAAAAGAAACGGGGTTTTCCGCAGCCTCAATTTCCTTGAATGTAATCATCTGGTTTGTCGTCCGGAAATTGTCGACGATGATGTCCCGGTCAAAAAAGTGCATCACCTGGTTGACACGTTTAAGTTTGGGGTAGTAATAAAGCCCGGCGCCCAGTAGAATGACGACAAGGACCAGTAGAACCTTTTGGTAAATTTTCATGCGGGAAAGGTAATTGATTCTTAAGCTAACGGCCGTAGATTCCTGGCTCTCTGAAACCAATTACTGCATCCTGCGGCCGCGCCACTACCTTATAATTACTACCTGCATTAATTCCCGTATTTTTCGGGCATGGCAAAAAAGAACAAATCGAGTATCTCTCTTAACAGCCTGCGAGACTACCTGGTGCAAGTTTCGCTGATCATCATATCACTGCTGATAGCCGTTGGGGTGGACCGCTGTAATCAAAGCGTTAAAAATGAGCGTACGCTCGACGCATACCTTGAGGCCATCCACAAGGAACTGGTGGAAGAAGAGGAGGCCACCAACAACAACCTGGGTGACTGTGAGAAGGACATCGATGGATTGTTAGGGGCCGCCCAGGGCTTCTCCTCCGGCGGGGACGAACAGCTTATACGTGCAATTGGTAGCACGGCTCAGGTCTTCGTCCGGGGTGTTTTCCGGTCTTTTTCGCCTACTTCATTCGACGTGATGATCAATTCAGGTCACGGCCTGTTAATGAAGGACCTGGAGCTTCGTCAAAGCCTGTCGGGCGTCATGGCCTTTCGGGAGAACTACATCAAAGCTGATCTGCTCAGGCATGATGAATTGACGCTGGAAGCAATTGGTGATTTCTCCGAATACCTGGACCTGGACTGTCTGCGACGGGTAGAACCCGCAGCTTTTCTTACGTGCCTAACCGATCGCCAGTTGGCAGAGCAAAACGGAGCCAGAGACCTGGCCGTGCTCCTCCGGCATTCCGAAATTCGTTCCTTCCACCTACAAGCTTATCAACGGCTGCTAAAAAGCGTTATTCCGATGGTGGAAGCGGCGAGGGAGAAATGATCATACAAGTAGTATTTGGTTGGATGAGTCGCTTAATCTTAGCCGGCAGACAAACTTTTGTCCGGCTTCGCCAGGCCAAAAGGATTTGTCGGACGGCCGGTCCGCCCGTCTGACGGGTTGAGCCGGTAACCGCCTACTGCCCGATCTCCAACCCCTCCCGCTCCGCCCAGTTCTCCAGCCGTTGGCGTAATTCCTGCGCTGGAGTAGCATTATGACGCCCATAGAATTGTACGATGCTTCTGCTTTTTACACGGACCTCAATGGTGGCCACACTGTGCCACTCGCCGCTCAACCGAAGCTCCCGGATTGACCAGATGGACGAATGCCGCCGCAGACAGGCCTCGGCATAAGTACCTACACAATGCCGCATATCGCGTCCTTCTTCCGCCAGCTGGTTGCGGTTGGTCAGTTCTACTATCTTCCACTTCCGGAGAGGTCCGTATTTGTTCAGCGTTTCCACCCAACCGGCGACGCCGGAAAGTGGAGGCCAGCGATCGGGGTCGCGTTCTTGCGCTCTGGCAGCATTTCTTTCCGCCTGGCGGCGCTGCGCTTCTTCCTGTCGGGCGTCGATGCGTGCATAATAGGCCGCTGCTTCCCGTTCCAGCTGCTCGATGCTGATGGCATTGACGGCAAAGCCGAACTGGTCACGTACGGCATGGTGCAGGTAACCGAGCAAATGATCCCCCTCGCCGGCGGACCAGTCAAATCGTGCGGCCTGAAGCTTTTGAACGATAGGGTCCATCGTTTCTTTCCAACCGGTCAGGGCTGCGGGCTCCGCTGGCCGACGAAAAAAGCGTTGCAGGGCAAGAGCCATCTCAGTGGATGCTCCCAGCGATAGAAAGAAACAATGCACGTAAGTGTCGGCCTCCCTGTTTCCCAGTTCATTAGGTAATGCAAGAAACTCCTTGGCCATGCGCCTGGAATAAGGCGGGTGGTCGGGTAGTTTGCGCAGGCTTCCCCCCGTAGCCAGCCAGAAGAACGTCTCGCTGTAATACTGGAATTCCTTGGCGCCATTGAAGTACGGCACCCCGTTGTTCCAGAGAATAACCGGCGGCAGGTATTTCACGATGTTGTCAAAGGAAACATTGTAGTAGCTATGCTCCTGTGGGATGTTGGGGACTTCCCTGCGGCGATGGTGCAGCCAGAGTTTGAACCAGTCGGCCAGGTGCTCCTCGTGGCCCGGCTGGCGGCAATCTGGAAATTTATCAAGTAGGGCGGGATAGGCTTCCTCCAGAAAGTCTTGGAGTTCTTCATTGGAGCAGAGCTCGCCGGCTTCGTGAAAGAAGGTTTCGAGCAAGAAGACGTAGGCCAGGCCGCAGGCAACCTGGTCGTTGGCCGGGAAAAATTGGTCCATAAATCTGGCCAGCTGATTGAGCGCCCTCAGCGGAGCCGCCCGCAATGTTCCTAATTCGTTGGGAGCGCAGAGGAAAGGGGGCAGATTTGTCAGTAGCCTCAGGGTATCGGCATCGAGCGTCCGGGCATCGAGATAGAGTAGGACGTCGAAGAGCGGTTCTTCGGCTGTTTTCCGGTCAATCCATGTGTCGAGGTGGTTCTTTATCAGCGGTATCCGTTTGCTTGCCGGAGTGCTTTCCCGTAGTAAATGAGCAAATGGCGTCATCTCTGCCACCAACCGACGGTAAATGACCAACAGGTGGCCCGGCCGGTCGCCCACCAGGTATCTGGTAGGGTCGAGCTGGCTGATTTCCTGATGGAATTCTACTTTCTCCGCTGGTGAGCTGTAGGCTAGTTTGGGGAGTGGGAATGACATGGTGAGGCAGGAATAAAGTACATCTTTTGGTAAATGTAAAGGACCTTGGCAAAAGTTGCGTTTTGGGGCGGGGGCGCAGGTGCAAAAGTAGGGGGGGGTATAGGAGCAAGGCAGGTGAAAGTAATCGCTCGTCGGCCGAGGCGCGACGCAGGAGCTGACTCGTCCGCCGAGAGATTCCGTATCTATAACGACCTCTCGGCCGACGAGTCAGGCCTTTCAGGCCGCCTCGGCGGACGAGCGGTCTTACCGAGGCTACTTGAATTCTTATCACCCCACATCCGATGTGTAAAATCCCACCTACCTTAGCCCCATGTCCATATTCCCCAACATTGACCTGATTGGCCAGCCAGAGTACGCCGAAGCCCTGCGGAAGCTGTCGCCCAACGCCGTAGCGGGCGTAGACACCTTGGTTGTTTATGACACCGACCTGGCGTTTCTCTCCCGTGTGCTCAACGCTGCGGGGTATGATGATCCGGCGCTGCAATTACACCTGCTGGGCTGGTCTCCGGATCAGGGGGATATCGACATGGCCGGCCTGGTCCGTCACTTGAAAATCAGGAAAGTGATGTTGTTCGGTCAGGAACTTAAGGGCCTGGGGCTTCACTTCAACGTGGCCGACTACTTCCCGGTGGAAGTGTCTGGTTGTACCTACCTGGTCTGTCCATCCGCAGAAACGATTGCTACGGCAAAAGCTAATGGAGACAACGGCCCCGCCGGTGCGCTGTGGCGGGCAGTGAAAGCCCAATTTATGAACCCGCAATAGTCCACCGACTTAAGCTACCTATGAGCCCAATCACGAAACTGGTTTTTGCGACCAACAATGCCCACAAAATAGCCGAGATCAAAGCCCAGCTTGGTGAGGCGTATGACTTTCAGAGCCTGGCGTCCATCGGCTGCCACGAGGACGTCCCCGAAACCTCGCCCACGCTGGCGGGCAATGCCGAACAAAAGGCCCGTTACGTCAAGGAAAAATACGGCTACGATTGCTTCAGCGAAGACACCGGCCTGGAGGTCGATGCCCTCAACGGCGCACCGGGGGTGATCACCGCCCGATACGCCGGACCCGCGCGCAGCGCGGAAGCCAATACGGCCAAAATATTTGCCGAATTGTCCGGGAAAACAGATCGTACGGCCCGGTTCCGTACGTTCATCTGCCTGGTCATGAACGGCGAGGAACACCTCTTTGAAGGCCGCTGTGAAGGCCGGATCAGTGAAGAAGTCAGGGGGGGAGAAGGGTTTGGTTATGACCCCATTTTTATCCCCGCAGAAGGAGATGGGCGGACGTTTGCCGAGATGAACGGAGCTGAAAAACGCAAATACAGTCATCGTGCCCGGGCAATGGCTAAGCTGAGTGACTTTTTACGGGAAAATGCCGCCAGCTGATGCGGACACTGATTCCAATCCTTTTACTGGCCGTCCTCGGTTATACAGGTTGGTACTACTGGGAACAGTATACGGATAAGCCCCTTAGGGCGAACCTGGTCGCTACGTCCATCGCAGACTTGAAACAAGTATTCATTACTGATGGCGTAACCGAAGATTTTGCCCTGGTCAGAATGGAGGGTACGGAGGACTGGGCGGTAAAACGGGAAATTACGGAGCTTTACGACCAGTCAGAGAAGGTCCGGAAATTACTAAATGGATTGGCCGGAATACGGACCGATTCCATCATGCGGAGTTTCCCGGAGGATGGATTCATTTCTCTGGTGCTGGAAAGTGAAGGGCGGTCAGAACTCGTCGATCTGTTCTTTTCAGAAGAGGGCAGGCACCTGGCCAGAAGAGGCGTGACGGGGGATGTTTTTGCCCTTAATGCCACGACGCTCGGGGGCATACAACCATTGTTAAGGTTTGAAAATTACCGGGAGCGTCGCCTGCTCCGCATCTTACCCGAGCGGATTGATAGCATAACGGCGGTCAGCAATGATTCCATTCACTGGAAGAGTAAGCTGCCAGAAGCCGTATTGCTCGCTAAAACTTTCATTGCACCTGCGACCGCGCCCTATGCCGAATATTTTGATGAAATAATGGACCGCGATAAGCATTTTGCTACCCTGAGCCTGTTCGCCAATGGAGAACCTCACCGAATCGAAGTGTACCTGGATTCTTTGTGGCCCAAGCCCTATGTGTTGGTTGGGGAAGATTATCCGCGTCGGTTTTTGGCGGTGGACAGCTTGAGGTAGGTTTCAGGTTTCAGGTTTCAGGTTTCAGGTTGCAAGGGTTGCAGGTTGCAAGGGTTGCAACCTGCAACTGGAGTGAAGCGACCCTGCAACACCTGCAACGGAGCGGAGCAACTCGTGCAACCTGCAACGTGAGCGAAGCGAACTTCTGCAACCGGAGCGCAGCGACCCTGCAACAAGGGGCGCAGTCCCCCCCCCCGACAACCCTTCCGCCCCCCAAACGTTATCCCAGTCCATTTCCCCGACCAATGAACATACGTCTTCTAATTTTCCTTGCTATCCTCCTGGCCCTCGATATTTACGCCTTTCAGGCCATCAGGAGCTGGCTGTCTCCCTACAAACCAGCCGTGCGTAAGCTCGGCTTTACCATTTACTGGGGCATCTCCCTGGTGGCTTTTACGCTACTGTTGCTTAACGTCTTCGAGGTGGTGGACGACTGGGGGAAAACGGCCAAACTATTCGTCCGGGTGGGGCTTTTCCTTTTCTGGATCTGCAAATTGCCCATCATTATCCTCCTTGGCGTTGACGATCTGAGACGCGGAGTAACCTGGGTCATCAATAAAGTCAGCCCGGTTTCGGAGCGGGATACCAGTCGCTCCCGATTCCTGTCAATGGCCGGTCTGGTGGCCGGTGGCGTACCCCTGACTATGCTGACTTACGGGGTGGTCCGCAACGCCTATCGTTATCGTCGCTTCGCTGAGGATATCGAGATCAGGGATTTGCCCGCCGGCCTGGAGGGATTGAAAGTTGTGCAGATCAGCGACATGCATTCTGGTAGCTGGACGCAATCCGAACCGCTGAAGGCGGCGGTGGAGATGATCAATGCTGAGAACCCCGACATCGTCTGCTTTACCGGTGATCTGGTCAATAATATTGCTACGGAGATGCTGCCTTACGTCGACATTTTTAAGCAGGTCAAGGGAAAGTACGGTGTGTACAGTATTCTGGGTAACCACGATTATGGGGACTACTACGACTGGGGGCATCCGCGCGGGAGCGCGGAGCGGGAAGCCGCGCAGGAGGCCAACATGCAGCAACTGTACCAAATCCACGCCGACCTCGGCTGGGATCTGCTCCGGGACGAAAACCGCCTGCTCGATATCAATGGGCACAAACTCGGCATCCTGGGCGTCGAGAACTGGGGCTCAGCTTTTCGCTTCCCCCGCAAAGCCGACCTGGCGAAGGCCACTGCCGGGACGGAGAATTGCGACTGTAAGATTCTGCTAAGTCATGACCCCACGCACTGGGACGCTAAAATCCGCCCTGGCTATCCTGACATCGACCTGACCCTTAGCGGGCATACCCACGGTTTCCAGTTCGGAGTGGAAATTCCCGGATTTAAGTGGAGCCCCGCCCAGTACCTCTACAAGCAATGGGCTGGTCTTTACACGGAAGGCAATCAATCTTTGTATGTGAACCGGGGACTTGGCTTCCTGGGTTACCCGGGTCGGGTGGGGATTCTGCCGGAGGTTACGGTGCTTACGCTTAGACGCGCCGTCTAGTAGACGCAAATTCGCTACGCTCTTTGCTTGGTAGACTGCCTTCGGCATCGGTAGAGGGTAGCCTATCAACGCGAATCAAGAGCTAAAGTGAATCTTTCTACTTTACAATGAACTTGGGATTCAGCGAATAATTGAAGGAGAGAATGAAAGAATAGGCTGCCGCACTAACCAATCGCTTCGCTACGGTGCACTTCGTGGCTACCTTTGGTAGTCGTTCGCGATGGTGAGCAAGCGTAGCCCAGTGAATGGTGCTTGCGGTAGCCATTCCATTATTCACCGTTTGATTGCCAGCGCGACTGTTTCAACAGATAAGTGCTCGTTTTAGCCCTTGATTCGCGTTATCAATCCACTAAAGCCATGCAGCGGTCGTCTATCCAAGCAGATCAGCCAGCGCTCCTTCCAGCTCAGGAAACTTAAATTTAAAACCTTCTGCCTCTAATTTGGCTGAAGAACAGCGCGTGCTGTCTAGGACGGTATGGCTCATTTCGCCGAGGGCAATTTTGAGGGCGAAGGCTGGCGCGGGGATGACCAGCGCGGGTTTTCCCTTTGCCGGGCCGAGGGCGGCAGCCATCGTTTTGTTACGGGCAGGGTGGGGGGCCACGGCGTTGTAGGTGCCGGTAAGCTGGTGCTCAATGGCGTACACAAAGGTCTCCACCATATCATCAATATGAATCCAGGAGTAGAATTGTGCGCCGTTTCCGAAGTAGGTGGAGATAAAGAAGTTTAGCGGGATCAGCATTTTCTCCAACGCACCATTATCGGGGTGCAAAACAATGCCGGTCCGGTTGATGCAGACCGGAATGCCCTGATCGCGCACGGCGTCTACGGATGCTTCCCACTGGAGGCAGCTTTCGCTGAGGAACCCACTTCCGGGGCCGTGCGCTTCGGTCATCAGTTTTTCGCCCTGGTTGCCGTAGTAGCCTACGGCGCTGGAGTTGAGGTAAAGTTTCGGCCTGATGTGCAGTCGCTTCAGTGTATCGGCCAGTAATTTGGTGCTGTCCGTTCGGCTGGAGATGATGAGTTGCTTACGCTTGTCCGTCCAGCGCTGGTCTGCGATGCCAGCCCCGGTAAGGTTGATGATGTACGCCACACTTCTAAAGGCCGCATCATCAATGGTCTGCTTCTCTACATCCCACTGGAAGGTCTCGAAGGGACTGTCCGGTCGCTTACTCCGGCTCAGGTGCCGTACTTCGTGCCCTTTTTCTTTCAACCGTTCACTGAGATGTTTGCCGATAAATCCGGTACCGCCGCCAATTAGTATTGTTGCCATGATGGTTAAAGTAGTCTTAGGTGCAAAGTGTTCAAAATAAGAAGCGACTGGTGAAAAAATGGCCAACTCTTATAACTGAAGCATGAAATTCGCTTTAGAGAAGGCTTTTAAAATTAAAAAATGGCTGGGTTCTCGAAAAATGGCTTATATTTGGCTCACCAAACTGGTGCACCACTTTGAAGAACCAACCTGGTGAACCAATATTAGATACCTTGAATTGAGAACTTTTCTGGATTTCGTGACAGGATAAATAAAAGAAAAGTAGTAGGCGAAAATGCCTTTTTTGGCAAAAAAGCATACGGAACTCAGTCTTTCTACTCACAGCTTATCGAAAATGCAAAACGTATGAATTTAAGAAATCAACTAATCTTAGTAGGAATATTCTTACTGAATATTTCAATCTACGCCCAAGACGCAACCCGTACCTTAACTGGTACGGTGACGGACACAGACGGCTTTGAGCTTATCGGTGTCAATATAATTATAACCGGCACCTCCAAGGGAACTACTACTGACTATGACGGGAACTACGAGTTGACCGTCAATACTGGTGATGTAATACAATTTTCCTACACAGGTTACCTGTCCCAGGATGTCACAATTTCAAATCAGACAGTAGTGGACATTACCTTGTCAGCAGATGCCGAGATTTTGGAAGAAGTTGTTGTAGTCGGTTATGGCTCTCGTAAGAAGAGTGACATTACCGGAGCTACAGCTAGGGTAAGTACTGAAGAACTGACTGCATTTCCCGTATTGGATGCGGCCCAGGCACTTCAAGGACGCGCAGCTGGTGTAGTTGTTCAGTCTAATAACGGTGGTGAGCCAGGAGCCCCGATCAACATTAAAATTAGAGGTAACACTTCTATTAGTGCGAACAGTTCTCCACTGATTGTTGTCGATGGATTTGTAGGTGCAACTATGCCACAAGCTAATGATATCGCTTCGATGGAGGTGTTGAAGGACGCGTCTGCAACAGCTATTTACGGTTCAAGAGGCTCGAACGGTGTTGTTCTGGTAACTACCAAGAAAGGTAAAAGTGGTAAGTTGACAGTTGAGCTCAATTCTACTTATGCCGTTCAAAACACGGCCAATAAACTTGACTTGTTGAATGCTAATGAATTTGCGGCTTATCAAAATCAAATTCGGGCTAACCAGGGTAATTCTACTCCTTACCCTCAAGGTGCTGCTGATACGGATTGGCAAGACTTGATTTACCAATCTGGTAATACACAGAATCACCAGCTTTCTTTCTCAGGGGGGTCAGACAAAGTAAACTTTTACGCTTCCGGTAATTATTTTGACCAAACTGGTATTGTCGTTAATTCTGGATTCGAAAGATCAACATTCTTAACGAACGTAGATGCACAGGTAACAGACAAGTTCAAAATGGGCATTAACCTTTTTGGCAGCAGAGGTGCTAAAAACGGCGTTACTACTCAATCAGACGGTTCGGTTACTGTTGGTGGAGATGATGTGATTTCTTTAGCTATGAGATTTGCACCAGACAAGCCAGTATTTAATGAAGATGGCAGCTTCACTACGAATGATGCCGTTGGCGATGAAGTTGATAACCCGTTTGCAGTTGCAACCGCAAGGGTGGATGAGACTACCACAAATAATTTCCGGGCTAACTTTTATGCGAGTTATGACCTCATGAAAAACCTGACGTTCAAAACGACATTTGGTTTAAGTAGCAGAAATGAGACTCAAGGTGTTTATCAGCCGTCATCTTTAGAAATTACGGCATCTGCTGTAAACGGAAGAGCAAGGGTTATAAATGAAAACAGGAAAACTATCTTGAGTGAAAATTACCTGACCTACAATACTGACCTGGGAAATGGTAGTCTGACTTTATTGGGTGGATACTCTTACCAAAAGAATGACTCTGAGGTATTTGCTGCAGCAGGTACAGGTTTCCTGTCGGATGCTTTTTCTTACTATGCTTTAGGTACTGCTACGGGTCTGTTACAACCTGGTTCTGGATTGTCCAAAGTAGAGATTCTATCTCAATTCGGAAGAGTAAACTACGACTACAATAATAAATACTTGTTTACTGCTACCGTTAGACGAGATGGAGCGTCAAATTTTGCCGCGAATGAAAAATATGCGATTTTCCCATCAGCTGCCTTTGGTTGGAAAATCTCCAATGAGGATTTTTTAATTGACAATCCAACTATTTCCAGCTTGAAATTGAGACTGAGCTATGGTGCTACAGGTAACCCGGCAATCAGCCCTTACCAATCGTTAGCAAGGTTTGCGAGTCTTTATGCTTCAAGAGAGGGACAAACTGTATTTGCCATTACGCCAGACCAGCCGGCAAACCCAAATCTTAAGTGGGAAACATCTTACCAATCAAACTTTGGTATAGATTTAGGCTTGATCGATAATAGAATTAATCTGTCCTTCGATTACTATAACATTGACACTAAAGACTTGATCTTAGGAAACAATGGTATCCCTGAATACTTCGGTAACCAGAATGATCAAATCCTTACTAATCTTGGTGAGATCAACAACAGGGGATTCGAAATTTCCTTGAATACGAAGAACATCGTTAGAGGTGATTTCAGATGGAGCACAGACTTTAACCTGTCTGCAAATAAAAACGAAGTAGCAGCTTTGATCAACGATGCCGATATATTTGGCAACGCTGCTCCAAGTTATTTCAGCCATGACCGGAGTTACATCCTGAGAGTAGGTGAAGAAGTTGGTCTTTTCTGGGGCTATGATTATGCTGGTGTTTACCAAGGAGGTGATCTGCCTTCAGGCACGCAAACCCTGGCAGGTGGTGTAGCAGGTGATCCATTGTTTGTAGATACCGACGGTAATGGTGAAATCACTGAAGCAGATAGAACAACTATTGGGAACCCTAATCCAGACTTCTCTTTTGGATTTACCAACAGTTTCACTTATAAGAACTTTGACTTGAACATCTTTTTCCAGGGCTCTCAGGGTGGAGACATTTTCAATATGACCAATGTACAGTTGAATAATGGCGATGCAAATACTACCCGGGACTACGTTAACAGTGCCTGGACAAGCTCAAATACCGATACCAATACTCCTCGTGTTGGAAACAACAGTAACCGAGAGATCTCATCTCGCTTTGTAGAGGATGGTAGCTACATCAGATTAAAGAATGTAGCTTTAGGGTTCAACATGCCTTCAAGTGTTACTGATAAGTTGAATATAGGTAGCCTGAGGTTGTCTGTTAGTGCTCAGAATCTGCTTACTTTCACTAACTATTCCGGCTTAGATCCTGAAGTAAACTACTTTGGTGCCAGCGGCAATAATAGTGCGTCAAGCAATGTTGTTCAAGGATTTGACTTTGGAAACTACCCAACCGTAAAATCGGTTAACTTTAGCCTCAACTTGAAGTTCTAGTATAGAATCCAAATTGTACATCAAATCCGTATGTACACTTGACAATAAGTAGTTTACACTTTTTAATTTATTACAAAGTTGTAGAGTGTAAACTACTTTTTAATTCATTCTTCAGTTTTAATAAAAAAAAGCATGAAATATTTAAAGTATTTGTTCCTTGCATTAGGAATGTCAATTGTCGGATGTTCCGACCTTATAGAAGAACCCGTTGGCTTACTGGCACCGGATGGTTTCTTTAAAACCACAACCGATATCCAAACAGCTGTCGATGGCGCGTATACACACGCAATCAATGAAAAATTCTGGGGAAGGAAACTTTCCATAGCACTAATGCTCCGTTCTGATATGGTAGATCTTGCTTCAAACGAAACAAGAAGGGTGGAGATGAATGAATTCACTACTCTGGCTAGTAATGGAATGCTTAGCGAATTTTGGCCAAAAACTTACCAAGGAATTGCTGCCGCTAATCAAGCAATTGCAGGAGCTGAAAATGTAGATGCATCCGAAGCAATTAAAAACCCGGTTACTGCACAAGCATACTTTATCAGGGCATTTTATTACTTTCATTTGGTAAGACAATTTGGAGCAGTTCCCTATATCGATGCACCAATAACAGATGCTGACGCTGCAGCCGCAATTAGTAAAACCTCAGCTGCTGACGTTTATGCTAACATTATTGCAGACTTGGAATATGCTAAACAATGGTTGCCCAATACACAACCTTCCCGGGCTATTCCTGCTAAATCAGCAGCGAGTGCTTACTTAGCTTTGGTGCATTTGACGATGGGTGACTACCAAAATGCGTTTGACGAGGCTAAAGAAGTGATTGACAATAAGGCAACTTATGACTTAGCTTTAGAAGCAGATTTTCAGACACTATTTAATGCCAATCTGATTGATGGTTCTAAAGAACCAATTTTTGCATTAGATTATAACAACGTTGAAGCTCCTGATAATGCCTATGATCAAATCGCTCCAATGACTGGTATCCGAGGAGACGACAGAAATTCAGGAGGTGGTTGGTCCGTTGCAGTTCCTGCGCTTGCAGTGTATGACACATGGCCTGCAGGGGATTACAGAAGAGCGGTTAGTTTGGATGAGCAAGCATCAATTGATGGTAATGTAGTTGAGTACACCAATTTTATTGTAAGTGGACATCAATTTGCTAAAAATCAACCATATATAGCAAAATATACCCGCTTTCCCGGACCATTTGCACGCGGAAATGCCAGAGCAACAAGCCATAACTATTCTATGTTGCGTTATGCAGAAGTGCTGTTGATCGCTGCAGAAGCAGCTGTTGAACTGGGAAACAACGCGTCGGCAACTACCTATATGAATGAGGTAAGAGCAAGAGCACGAGCTGGTGGATCATGGTTGGACACGGCACCAAGTGCTGTTCCCGCAGACATCACCGGCACTGTAACAGTTGCTGACGTTCTGGAAGAGCGCAGATTCGAGTTTGCTTTTGAATGTAAGCGTTGGTACGATATCGCCCGTAGACGAATTGGTGGTGAGGTATTTAGTGCTAATGGCTTAGAAGGAGCAAAACCTGAATTTAGTGCGGATGACTATTTATTGCCATTACCTGGAGATGAGATAGAGAGAAACACTAACCTAACTCAGAACCCCGGTTATTAAAACTACTTGGGCATCGATCGGTGCCTAGATGAAATGATGCAAAGGTTTGTCAACGGCTAATGAGCTGGTTATTAGCCCGGTAGCCGTTGACAAACCTTTAGTTTTATTGGATGGGGAAGGTTTTGAAATTAGCAGTATTCTGCAAAAAAAACTATGAAAAACTGGTGAACCAATTTTGCGGCCCCATTTTTTTAAACTAATTTGCCCCAATGAAACTTGATTCACTTGTAAAAAACGACAGTAATGAAGTCCTGACCCGGATTATTTCCAACATCCGGGATTTGATCAATTACAAAAACTTGGAACCGGGCGATAAGCTGCCTTCAGAAAGAGTCCTGGCGGAAAAGTTTGGCGTCAGCCGAAGGAATATCCGGGAGGCTATTGAAACTCTTGAGTTTTACAAGCTGCTTAAATCAATTCCACAGTCTGGGACATTCATCGCCAATATCGGACAAGTTGCCTTGAACGGAATGGTCGATGATATTCTGAGGCTAAGGGGGCATGACTTTAAGTCATTGGTGGAAACCAGGCTACTACTGGAGTCCAAGGCAGTGGAATTGGCGGCCAAAAGAAGAACGGAAGAAGACCTGGAGTTGATTGGCGTCGCACTTGATAGCTATAGGAAGAAGGTAGTTAATCGTGAAGATGCCTTACAGGAAGATCTGCTGTTTCATTTAGCTATTGCGAGGGCAAGTGGAAATAGTACGATGAATGCATTAATGCTGCAGATCACCCCCAAAATCATTTCAGTTTTTGAAAACAATCGCGTTTGTGATGATAAAGAAGATGTTACGAACCTTCGTAAACATGAACTTATCTTCGAAGCGATTAAAAATCAAAATGTAGAAATGGCCGTCAAAAGTATGGAGGAGCATTTTGCCACACTAGTCCAGTTTTGTGACAACTTTGAAGAAAGTAAATAAGGGGGGATTTAATCATTAGGTCACTTTTTTGATAAAACTATGTATCGCACGTAGTCGGAGAATCCTCTGGATTCGCTACTACCGAAGTACCATTAACTAAACAACAAAAATAATTTATGAGTAATTCAAATGGTAAAGTAGCTATCGTCACTGGTGCCACCGGAGGTATCGGCTTTGCAGTAGCGAAAAAATTAGGTTCGGAAGGATACTCCGTAGTGTTAAACGGAATCAACGATGACGAAGGTGCCAAAAGAGTTGAAGAACTCCTGGCAGAAGGGATTAAGGCCGAGTACTGCGGTTTTGATGTTACCAAAGAAGAAGCGGTTACTGCCAATATTACTAAGATTGGCGAAAAGTACGGCAAAATCGATGTGCTCGTAAATAACGCAGGAGGGTTAGGTGGAAGGTCCCGGTTTGAAGAAATGACAACGGAATTCTACAGGTTTGTGATGGCACTAAACCTGGACTCGGTATTTTTCGCATCAAGAGCGGCAATTCCTTTCCTTAAAAAGGGAGAAAACCCCACAATTATTAATTATACTTCTAATGCCGCCTGGAATGCAGGTGGCCCCGGTGCCGGGATCTACGGCACCTCCAAGGCAGGTGTTCAGACGATCACAAGAGCATTAGCTAAAGACCTGGCGGAATATGGAATACGGGTAAACGCCGTTTCTCCTGGTACCATAGATACGCCCTTTCACCAACAAATTAAATCCACAAAGCCTGAAGTATTTGCCTCTTGGGCTAACAACATTATGCTCGGCAGGCTCGGCCAGCCAGAGGACGTTGCCGGTGTTGTGGCTTTCCTTGCAGGAAAAGACGCTGCTTTCTTAACCGCAGAAACCATTCAGGTTGGCGGTGGCCAGGCCCTGGGAATCTAATCTTTGTATACGAGACCTTCGCAAGAAATCTCATCCTAAGTGACCCAACTGGCTTTAGGCCGGTTGGGTCACATGTATTTATTATAGCCTCGGTCACAACCAGCGTTGATTTTGCACCTGTAGAGCGAATGTGACTTCTATGAAGATAAGCCAGCTGTCGATCCCCAGGGTTGCCCTGCTGGCAAAAAGTGATTTCATTTCTGTTGCCCGAGGATCGTTTAAAAACATTTCATCAAAATTTATCCAGGATGCGTACCCGGGAAATTCCAACCGTAAGTCTGAAATTAAAGCCGCACGAAACCAAATTCCCTTACGTCAGATCTGTAATGGATGGCGAAATTGAAGGGGCTTATATTGAGCACGTAACGATTGACAATAATGGTATTGCTGATTTGCAATCAGAGGATTGCAAAACAATATACCTTTTCTTCCGGGGGCAAGGGACTATAGTGGCAAATAATTTAGATTATGAGATTGTGCCTGAGACAATCTTTCTCCCCAATGAGATCAAATCCATTAAGATTGAGGCTGAAGGGGAGAGTAAACTACATTACCTGAAAATATCAAGTAAACTTACTGATCAGGATAAAATGGAGTTAGAAAAATTCCCATCAGAAAATACGCAGTCGGTGTATTACGCCAAATTCTCGGACTGTCAATCCTACGTCGAGCCGATAAAAAGCCCCAACACCGTTAGCCGAACGATCCTGCCTAACAAAATAATTCCTCGGGTAGCGATGGGAACGGTTCAGACCAAAGGGCCCGATGAAGTCGGCGCCCACCAACATCCAATGTTGGAGCAACTGTTCCTGGGCCTTTCGAAAAACAGCTGTGTCGTTTATGCGGATAATGCAAAAGTTAATTTCCCGGAACACGCTTTGCTGCATATTCCACTAGGCTCCCGGCACTCGGTTTCCGTAAATGAAGGCGAAAACCTTCACTATGTCTGGATGGATTTCTTCCTGGACAGTAAGGGCGAAGAATGGCTGAAAACCCACATCGTTGAAGACAAAGACACTAATCATGGCATTCTCTAAAGACAAAGTACTCAAAGGGCTGGCAGTTTTCCTTCCCGGCATATTCTTACTTGGTTTTAACATCGGGACGGGGAGTGTAACGGCGATGGCCAAAGCGGGGGCTTCCTACGGCATGTCCCTGCTCTGGACGATCGTCGCTTCCTGCCTGACCACTTATTTTATGATCAATCTCTACAGTCGCTATACCCTGGTAACCGGAGAGACAGCCCTCCAGGCATTCCGAAAACACATTCATCCGGGGGTTGGCATTTTCTTCATTATAGCGCTTACCGCAGGTGTTATGGGTAGCGTGATGGGCGTAATGGGGATCGTGGCCGAAATATGCTTCGAATGGTCTAAAAGCTATGTTACCGGGGGAATCTCTCCCGTTATCTTTGCGGCGTTTTTCATCACGCTGGTCTACATAATCTTCTGGAACGGGAAAACCCGTTTTTTTGAACGGGCGTTAGCAGTCATCGTGGCCATTATGTCGGTTTGCTTTGTGGCCAATTTTTTCATCCTGATGCCACCACCGGCAGACATTCTGCAAGGGTTGATCCCTAATATACCTGAACTCCCAATTGATGAAGGTCGGGGACCTTTTCTCGTGATCGCCTCGCTGGTGGGCACTACGGTTTTTTCTGGCCTGTTCATCATCAGAACCACGCTCGTCAAGGAGGCGGGATGGACACTTAAGGATAGTAAGGTGCAACGAAAGGACGCCATCGTAGCCGTGACGCTGATGTTCATCATCAGTATGTCAATTATGGCTGCTGCTGCCGGTACCCTCCACGTAGCGGGGATCGGCCTTACCAAAGCATCGCAGATGATCGGGCTCTTAGAGCCAATGGCCGGCCCGCTGGCTACGGCAATCTTTGCGTTTGGAATTGTTGCCGCCGGGGTATCCTCGCAAATTCCGAACGTCCTGATGTTGCCATGGTTACTTTGTGATTACAACCAGTCGGAGCGGGAAATGACGCTTCCAAAGTACCGGGTAATGGTATTGCTGATTTCGCTGCTTGGCCTTGTTGTTCCCGTTTTTGCTGCGCGACCCGTTTTTGTTATGATCGTCTCCCAGGCGTTCAATGCCGTTATTTTACCCGTTACCGTCGCGTGTATTTTTTACCTCGGTAACCGCAAAGACCTGATGGGGGCTTACCGGAATAGTACAGTGACCAATATCATCCTGTTTTTCATTCTGCTGTTCTCCATCTTTACTTCCGCAGTAGGCATTCGGGGAGTATGGGAGATGATCAATATTTGATCGACAAGTCGCCTGGCTGATTGGGCGGGGCCGCAGGTGCAAGGTTAGTCAGAGAAGAGCAGAGCGTTTAACAATCATCGAACCCGTCCTTCATCCTATACGGAAGGGCTGAGGCGAAGCATGATTTCGCCGAAGATTACTATTCTTGGCATAACAGTTAGCTATACTTTTTATAAATTGGTTTCAGTGGTTCGATCTTTGGACACAGTATCCAGACACTCGCAATTGCAATGGAAGCCAGGGCTGCACCAATCACGAAGGCAGGTGTGTAATTCCCTCCGGAAGTTAACCAGGGGACCAAAGACGTCAGTCCTGCAACCGCAAGCTTTGCGGCCATTCCTGAAATACCCGCCAGGGTACCTACCGTTTTACCGCCAAATAAGTCGCTGGGCAGTGTCTGCACATTTCCGATCGCGGTCTGAAAGCCGAAGAGAATAGTAGCCATCAGTAATACTGCCGTTACCGGAGCCCCCGGGTTAGACATCGCCAACAAGGCGGGTAGCATGATAACACAGCCTAAGGTGATGACCAGTTTGCGCGTACGATCAACGTTCCAACCGGCCTTGAGGCGATTCTGCGCCAATAAGCCGCCGAACCAGGCACCGAACATGGCACCAACGTAGGGCACCCATCCGTAAATACCGATCGTTTTTACGTCCATTCCATAAACCTCTGACAGGTAGATCGGAATCCAGAATACAAACAGCCACCAGATGGGGTCAATCACGGCGGAAGCGATGATGACACCCCAGCTTTCCCGGTGGGATAGCATGGTAGGAAGATCAGGATTGTAGCCTTCATCAAAGTTGCCATCCTCGTCCAGGTCCTGGTTCTTTTGCCCGGTGAGGATGTATTCTCTTTCCTCTTCCGTGATCCAGGGATGAGATTTTGGCGGAGATTTTACCAATACCACCCATGGAATCAACCATAATAGTCCGGTGAGACCCACCAAAATGAAGATGACTTGCCAACTGAAATGAACAGATAAGTAGGCAATCAGGGGAATCGAAATAATGCCTCCGATGGCGGCACCGGAATTGAATATGCCCTGAGCCAGGGCACGCTCTTTGGTCGGAAACCACTCCGCGTTTCCCTTTGTCGCCCCCGGCCAGTTACCGGCCTCAGCAATGCCAAGGATTGAGCGAAAAACAGCAAAACTGGCCATGCCGCTAGCTATCGCATGAAATGCCGTCGCTATCGACCACACGCCAATAGAAAGAACAAAGCCCAGTCTCGTTCCAATCCAGTCAAATATTTTACCAAATATCGCCTGCCCAAATGCGTAGGAAAAGACAAACACCACCGAGATGAAGGCGTATATCTCCTTGCGTTGATCCTCTGTTTTATCGGGAAACAAATCCACGGAAATCTCCGGCCACAGTACGTTTAGCGATTGCCGGTCAATGTAGTTGATGACGGTAGCCAGCGCGATTAGCGCAACTACCCACCACCTTAGTCCTGATAATTTCATGAGTGTTGTACTGAGGGTAAGAAATCTTCCCGATGCGGGCTGAATACGTCGATCAATACACCGGTCTTAACGCAAACACAACCGTGCATTACGTGTGGTGGAATGTAGTAGGAGTCACCCCCGCGAATGGTTTTTACCTCATCGCCGATCGTCATCTCAAACTCGCCACTTTCCACGTAGGTTACCTGGCTGTGGTGGTGCTCGTGTAACTGACCGACTGCGCCGGGCTCAAAGTGAACTTTAACTAGCATTATCTTATCGTCAAAGCCGTGAATCTGGCGTTTCAGGCCAGGGCCGACCTGCTCCCAGGGAATATCGTTGCCGTAGAGGTACTCTTTACTTGCTTTCATATTAATCGGTTATATCTATTAAATGATGAACACCGGTCCATTCGTAGAGGCGTTCATTAATGGTCAGTTGATGAGCCGAAGCAGATTTGTTGTCGTTGTTTGCCAGAATGAGCATCCATGCTTGTCCATTTTTATGGGCAAACCGCAATGCCGTGTAATCGGGCGTGTCAATTACGATAGCGACCTGGCTAATTTGGCCGTAAGGTTCGTACGGGGTTTCGTTGCGGGGGGTGTAGCTGCCGTGGGTTTCTAGCACCGAGGCAAAGGTGGTGGTGGCAACGTCCGTTCTCCGGAGCAGGAAGGCAGGGTCGCGCCGCAGGTTGAACTCTGGGTCGTTGGCACCAAGGCGAAGCATTCTAACCTCGTCACCTGGCAGGGTGGCCATGGTTTGCGTATAGAAAGTTCCTTCGTTTAGCCATCCAATCTGAGCGGAGTTGCCAGCTATTCGGGCACTGGCCTCCAGCCATAAATGCTGGTAGCCATGCTTAGTACCCATCGGACGTAACACACTGTTTATGGTGTAGTCGAAGTCGGTGGAAAGCAATTGACCTTTATACCAGGTAGGAAGTTCGTGTACCGCTTTTTGCGTACCAACAGAGCGGAACACATCAATAAGTAGAGGTTGCGCGAACGCAGGTGCAGTGAAAAGGATCTGAGAGCGATGCAGGACGCGGCCGGGGTAGGCATTATCCGTCACGGCACTGATCAGCTGCACATTTGCGTCTTCTTCCGACGAGAAGGCGTACAGGTCGGGGTGCAGGTCTTCCGCAACGCTGATCTCTCCGCCGTAATGGGAAGTCTCATCAATCACCAACGTGTTGTGTGCAATGGACTGTTTTGCCCAGCTGTTGTTTTCTTTCAGGTAACGACCGCCACCCTTTTGATCGATGTTCACCCAGCGGGCCGCGCCGTAATCCTGGATCACTTCTCCGGTTTCGTTATAGAAAGAGTAGGCTAACTTGTCGTAGTGGCCATGCCCCATACCCTGAGCAGAGTATTTCATCACCAGAGCGGTTTGAGCACCTCCTTTTCCATACGCCCGCAGTACCCCAACACCGCCTTCGGTACCTTCCGCACCATCGGTGAAGATCATGGATGAGGGCGAGTAGGGGAGGGCAGCCCCCGTTGCTATGGCCTTCGCAACTGCTACACCAGCCTCATCGAGTGTGTAGACACCCTGCTGTTTTGCAAGGGATAGAAGCGTTGGGTCTTTACCGAAATAGTAGTAGGCGTAATCTACCGTTTTGATCACATCCGGAGAAAAAAGTGACATCCCTTTTTGAGAGTCGTTCAGTGGGAAGAAATCACCCGTAGGGTCGGCCTGGTTTAATAAGGAGAAGGCTGCCTTTTTCAGGATCTCGTCCCGGTAGGTCAGTATGTTGAGCTCCGGCCGTTTCTCCGCAAGCGCCTTTCCGAATAACAGAAAGGGAGAGAGGGCGTACCGCAGATAGTAAGGACCTTCAGTAAAGTATCCGTCGGGCGAAAAGCTGAGGTCCAGCTGGGCTAAAAAGCCGGCCCGGCCGTCTTTGTCTTTAATGCGTCCGGAGTCGTCATCACGCAGATCATCAGGCAGATCGGCAGAAGGAATGCCGTATAAGGCTCTTTGCACCAGTGCATCGTCGCCCATCACTAAACCGATCATCCCCACGGCAGCATTGCCCCAGGTTGAATGATTATGGATACGGTTAAAAAATTGAGGGTTTTCTACGGAAAGGAAATCCGCCATCGGACGGAACAGCTCATTATTGATCCGTTCCCGGTCTGCAGGTTCCAGCCAATCGTAAATGTCCGCATAACCTTCGCTGACGTACACCAGCCAGTTAGCATCATTTAGGCATTGCCAAAAAATCTTTCCGGTAGCGTAGGAACGATTCGTTGGGTGCCTGGGCCAGCCTCGGTAAACCGCTGCATACTGCAAGAGCGCATCCTTAAGAAACACCGCATATTTCTCTTCTCCGGTGAGCCGAAACAGCGCACCGGCATCTTGCAGGGTTGACCAGTTACGCTTGTGAATTTCGTGGGTGGGACCACCCGCCATGTCTTCTGGCACGGGGACTTCGATTCCAGCCCCGATAACCGCATCAACCCTGGCCTGAGTGGCTTCCAGTTGTTTAGTGAAATCCTCCGGATAGTTTGATTGGGTAGCCGCAAAATCCTGAGAACAGCCAACGCCTGACAGGAGCATTAAAACTGCGATGTGAAGTACTAATTTCATCTTGAATTAATCTTTTAGGGTGGTGCCAACCGCCCTGCCGTCGCGGGAAGTACCATTGGTTCAGGAAGTTTTAGCTACAGACCCCACCAATGAATACGGTCGGTGGCTGAACCGATGATGGGCTAAAGGTAGTAGACTGAAACTGGTAAACCAAATTGGTTCACCAGTTTTTTGATAAAAAACTCATCATTTACTTCGCTAAAGTATTTTATTGTCCGGGAACTTATCTGGAACGGTCGGCCCAATAGTTAGAGAAACCGTACCCGGACAGGTAAAGTGGCTAATTTGGGGAGAATCAAAATTCCAGCATTGCCAACCAAGGTTTTCTCCCTGCTTTGATTACCTTCGCGCGCCCTTAGGGTGTCGCATTTTGCGTTGTCCCGTCCCTTGCACCTGCGGCCGCGCCTGATCATCGGCCGGTAAGTTGGTAAACAAAGCTGACAACACATAGGTTACTTAGGTACGTTAGTGACCCGCAGTGTACATTCATACGTTACAATATGGGCAGATGTACGTCTAAACTAGTAAACAGGGCATCCTGAATTTTAATAACTGAAAAAATTATGTATTATTGGAGGTAAGAACACTGTGTGACAGTCGTTCTAAATAGACCTACAGATACACCATTTCCCATGGAACGATATAGCGAAAAAGACCTCGTCAAGTTTGGCGAGCGGATAAAAAAAGATTACCAGCAAGCGAAACTTGAGCTCAAAATGCTCCGGGACCAGGTTAGTGAACTGAGTGAAACCATGTCTGAGGGCTTCGGCGCCGACATGGGAGAAGACAGCAGTTCGGTTAGTCAACTGGAGCTCCTGAGTGAACAGGTATTGCGTAAACGGGACCTGATTCAGGACCTGCAAAACGCCATGCTGCGGATCAAGAATAAGGTGTACGGTACTTGTAGCGTTACCGGTAAGTTGATCGACCGCCAACGCCTGGAGGCCATTCCCACTACGACTAAAAGTGTGGAAGGTATGCGTCTGGAGGCAAGTGGACAGCTCGATATCACCGCGCAAGACATTGCCCGAAGGGCCGTGGAACGCCGTGAAGGACCAAACAAAATCATCTCCAAGATCAAGAAGCCGCCACCCCCGCCCCGCAAGGTGGAGAAAAAGCGCAAAAAGCCAGGCCGTAAGCCACGTAAAGTGGTGGAGGAAGACGACGATCTTATCTAGTAAATAGTTGGTAGTAGATAGTTGATAATGCTGCCGCAGGGGAATGCTCGCTTCGCTCGTGCAGCATACTCTCAAAGGAAGGCTATTGTCACCGCAAGCTGAGCCGTGCGACAGCACTACCTACTACCCGCTATCTACAACCCACCATTTACTGTTCCCAAAATAAAACATGCCTGCGGCACAGCCGTTATAACGCCAGTCATCAACCTACGTTATGTTCAAGCAATTTTTCCTTCCCCTATTTTTCCTCTTCACTTTTTCTCTGACGCTTACGGCTCAAACCACGACGGAAGAGGAAGCACGCGAAGACCTCGATTATTATAACACCGACGACGATCGTATTCAGGAGCGACGCGGCGATACCTTTGGTGAGAACCTATGGTTTGGTACCGGCGCACAGCTGGGCTTCCAGGGGGGCAACAACACCAGTTTCTTTCAGGTCGGCCTGTCTCCCATCGTCGGTTACAAAATCAATAACTTTTTGAGCGTTGGCCCACGGGGCAGTTTCGCTTATAACAGTTATAAGGAAGACTTTGGTAACGGTGAGTTCAAAGCTAAATTCGTTACCTGGTCAGCCGGTGTTTTTACCCGGGCTAAGATCGTTTTTCCGTTTTTCGCGCACCTGGAGTACAGCCTGCTCAATGAGGTCCAAAACTTCGATGCCAACGGCGATGCCATTCGCAGTACCCGAGCCATTCCCTTCCTCGGCGGTGGCGTTAGCCAGGGCGGTGGACAGGGTGGTGGCGTTGGCTACGAGATCCTGATTTTGTTTCGCCTTTCGCAGGCAGACCGGATCGGCGACAGCCCGTTCGAGTTCCGTACGGGACTTAATTTTAACTTCTGATTTTACGGTCTTCGGGCTGAAATACCGCAGCCGGTACCGTCATTGTGATGGTACCGGCTGTTGTTTTTTGGGGCGGGGCCGCAGGTGCAGTAAAAGGTTATTGAAAGCACCGGAAGGACCCTGGTCGAGACGCTGTGCGTCGAGTGGCCTATTGGTTGCTAGGCACCGGGAGGTCCGGCACCTGCACTCAACTTAATTCCGCAAAATAAAATCAGCCATCACCTCCCGGTGCCGACTTTTTTCGTTCAGTGCCATGTCCCGCCACAGCCCACCATGGTCGAGGTCGAGGACGTGGTAAATCGTCGCGCCACGGTAACCTGAAGCCCGGATAGCCTCCTCGTAAGTTTTGGTGTAATTGTACAGTCCTATTTCAGAAACCAGCAACATCGGTGCCTTTACCTGGTCGAGGTATTCAGTGGGGGAGGCCTCCAGCCAGCCTGCAGGGGAGGGCCCAAATACAGCTTCGACGTGCTGTTTGGCCAGCGGTCGGTTGTCGGGGTCCTCATGTTCAGCGAATACTTTGTGGTAGGCCGGGATGTCGTAAGCACCAGCAATGGGAAGTAGCCCCTTTATATCATCTAATTCGAAGCCATGCTTCTTAAGGTAGCGCGGGTCAGAGCCTAGTATCGCCGCAAGGTATGCACCACAGGAGTAGCCTCCGATAAATATTCGCTCGGGATCATAGCCATATTTCTCCGCTTGTTTTCTTAACCACGCAAAGGCGGCAGCTGCATCCTCGGCATGTGCCGGATGCTGTACGCCTTCGGTTCGCTCCGGCTCCACCCATTCCGCTGTACTCAATCGATGCCCGACACTCGCCACAGCAATACCCGATCTTGCCAGTTTCCGCGCCAACGGCATTTCCTGGTTCCGGTCCACGAACGCCCAGGCACCACCACCGAGCCAGAGCAGTAAGGGGGGCTTTTTTTTAGTTTCCGGGACCACCAGGTTAAGCATTTGTAAACTGTCACCGGTGGGTAAATATGCCAGGTTCGAAATTTCCTGATAGGCCACAGTATCGGCTTGCTGGCAATTGACCGTCAGTTGGCCACCAATGAAAAAACTGATGAGGAATAAGAGATAATGCTTCATGATTACTTTTTTACGATTATATCGTTCAGTAAGGACAGGGGTAAAGGACCGTACTGCAGCACTTGGGTGTGGAAGTCTATCCAGTCGAAGTCCTTCTTTTGTGCCGCAGCTTGCTGCCAGCGCAGGAAGGTCTCCGCACCATATTTGTAGGTAATGACCTGCGCCGGCCACCGGCGCATCCGGGCAATCTCCCGCCGGGCTATGTCGTCCAGTCCACTGGAATATTCTTGCCAGAAGCTGAGGGCCTTTTCGTCTGACCACCCGTAGTAATTCAGGCCAATGTCCATCGGTACCCGCAGGGACCGGATGAGGTCCCATTCCCATTTGCCGTATTCATCGAAGTCAGTAGGATAAGCACCAAACTCTTGGCCGATCTCTTCGATGTAGGCCGCCCAGCCTTCTACGTAGGCTGAATAATTGAATAACTGCGCTATTTCCGATCGCTCGCTAAGTTGACCAGTATAACTTCTCTCATAATGGTGACCGGGCAACCCTTCGTGGGTATACAGCCAGCCAATTTGCCGCTTTTCGAAGGGGCGATCAAAGTAGGTGTAATAAAAAGTATCGTCGCGGTAGAATCCGGGGACTTGCGCCATCCGCTCATTCTGGTTCTGCGCAATGTCCAGCGCCGGGATCATTTCAATCTTTGGGAAATAATCCGGCAAGGTGGACAGCAAGTGCCGATGCAACTTTTCGCAAGCTGCCTGTACTTCCGCCGCACTGTGAAAATAGCGCGCCGGAACAGTTAGTTGTGCATGAAAAACTGCGGGATCCCGTTCTTCACGGCGGGCAATTTCTGCCATGGCTGCTTTCACCTGCTTTACTTCCCGCAACCCGAAGGCGTAGAGGGAGTCTGGCTCTACCGACAGGTCCACCCATCGTTTTAAAAAGTAACGGTACCAGGCTTTTCCATTGGGTACGGTACTCAGTCCGCCAGTAGCGATGGTGTCTGGCCGGTTATTGTTCCAGTCCGCTTCCAGCTCCAGTCGGGCTAGGTTCAACTCCGTTTCGTAGGCCATAACCCGATAATCCAGGTATTGATCTGGGGAGAGATCTTTGGCCTTAACGCCGGCTAGGTCTTTTTTGACCTGGGTAAAGAACACAGCCTGCTGTTCTATCCCTTTCGGAGAGGCAATAGCTGACAGGTTGTCAACGTAGGCAATACGGAAACCTGGCACTTCGAGGCTTTCATAGCCAAACCGGAAGGCCTGTTTTAGTGTCTCGAAGTCCGTCGTCGCCATGGCGGGTTGTGCCTGGCAGCCGATACTGAGGAGTAAAATACAGGCGACGCTGGTATAAAAAGAATTATGCATAGGGCCGCAAGGTGGGGCTAAGGCGCGGAGATGGACTTGACGAATATTGCTAATTGCGTGTTCTGCGCGCTGGTTGCAGGGTCGCTTCGCTCCTGTTGCAAAGGCTCACTGCGTTCGCGTTGCAGGTGTTGCAGTAGTTCCACTGCTGCAACTCCCGCAACCGGAGCGCAGCGACCCTGCACCCCCTGCAACCGGAGCGCAGCGACCCTGCAACTCCTGCAACCGGAGCGCAGNCCTGCAACCGGAGCGCAGCGACCCTGCAACTCCTGCAACCGGAGCGCAGTGACCCTGCAACTCTCGCAACCGGAGCGCAGCAACCCTGCAACTCCTGCAACCGGAGCGCAGCAACCCTGCAACTCCTGCAACCGGAGCGCAGCGACCCTGCAACTCCTGCAACCGGAGCGCAG
>NZ_KB890447.1:220510-291695 GCF_000373105.1 Neolewinella persica DSM 23188
AGCGCAGCGACCCTGCACCCCCTGCAACCGGAGCGCAGCGACCCTGCAACTCCTGCAACCGGAGCGCAGCAACCCTGCAACTCCTGCAACCGGAGCGCAGCGACCTACAACAACCACTTAGAAGGCGGCACCCCAAAATGCGCCCTAAAGTGCCGGGAGAAAGTCGCCAGATCCATATAGCCAACAGTGTGGGCGATCGTGGTAAGGCTGACCCGATCCAGCCTGATCTGGTTTGCTGCGGCCTTCATGCGTAAGTTCGTCTGCATCCGGAGGGGCGTAATGCCGAAGGCTCGTTTGAAAAGGCGGGCAAAGTGATATTTAGATAAGCAAGAAACCCGCGCGAGGTCCGCCAGTGCGAAGTTTTCTGCATAGTGGCAACGTAGATATTGGCGGGCGGTTAACAGGCTTTTGCTCAGCTCCCGGCGGGTTGTTGGCTGATTAGCGACGGGGTGTAGGGCATCACCTAACGCGATGGCACTTTCCAAGAATGCCTTGATTTCTTGCTGGAGACCAGGGATTTGTGCGGTGGCCAGGGGGTCGGGAAGTGTGTCCCAGTCCGCCAGGTCGGTCAGCCCCAGCTCTGCAACGCGAAAGGTACCGCCGTAGAGAAAACCAAACCCGGATTCTTCCGGCAGGTCCGCCAGGAAGTCGATGCAAACGCCGGTGGTGGCCTGGCCGACCGCACCTGGTTTGGCGCCGTAGGCGGTACCGGCGGGAAGCAATAGAAATTCGCCGGCATCGAGCAAGACACGTTCTTTGCCCACAGTATATTGCTCTTGCCCCCGACCGACGTATTTGACGGCCACGCCCTTCGTTACTCCCATAAAGGTCGATTCCCGCGTTACGCGGGAACGGCGTACGATGGCCTCGGGGCTGTGGTGATCGAAGTTGATGCGGAACAAAGGGTGACGGTTTGGATGAGGGGTAGAACGATACTTGTACTGACGAAAATACGGCGCGGACGCGGGATGCCGGGAAAGTTGCCCGGCCTTCAGGCCGTGAGGGTTTTAAGCCTTGAGGCTTTTGTTAGGCCCGTAATGCCTCCGCTCGTTCCATACCAACCTTCCTAAACTGATCCACTCCCACCAAAAACCGCTCCAGAAAAGTGCCATCCACCTCCTGGAGGATGACCTCCCAGTAAAGCAGGCGGTAGAAAGTAGGCGTGATGGTTTCTTCCGAATCCACCCTGATGGGAAATGCCAGCCCTTGACTCAACTGGTCCGGGCTAACCCGCTGATGGGCGGACCACAGGACCTCGCGTTCCCAGGTAATGTGTCCGTCATTGGCTAAATCGAAGCGGCACTCCAGGATGCGGTTCAGGAAGACGTCGTATTGCTTGCTGCTGTTCCTGCTCAGCCCATCCTCGTAGGAAAAACGGACGGTATCTCCCTGGCCGTAATCGAGCTGGTTGAAGGCGGCTTTGCCAGTGATGCGCTTCCAGTAGTTGTTGAGGCTGTTGGTGCCGATGAACGACTGTCGGAGGTCAGGGGCTTTAACGTTCCAGGCGGCCATCCTGAGTAAGCATATACCGGTCAGCACGGAGACCCAACCCAGTGGATAGAGGAAGAAGGTCAACAGCGCAGCAATTAGCAGGCCGAGGCTTACGATGACCCGGTAAGCAAACCTGAGAAGGTAATTTCGGTGGCGCGATTTGGTCGTGACGAACTTGTCTTGCCGTCCCTTATTGACCAGGCGTAGCACCGCGAACATCAAAAAACTGGCAACAACCAGCAGGGAAATGGGAAGGGTGTCATTGGCATTATTGACCAAGGCAATTATGGTCACGATCAGGATACTGATTCCGGCCAGAAAATTGGCTTCGCCAACGGTTTCTTTCCTTGGCGCCAAGAGCGCACCGATTGGATCAATGGAGGGTGGAGGAGGAGGCGCATGAGGTAGAGACATGATAAATTGCTTTCCAATAAAATAAGGCGTTGACGTGCGTTTTTTAGTATTTTGCGGATGAATGCTTGGGGGTTTTCGACGAGGTTTTTTGAATCTATTGGTGTAGCCTTGACTTCTGCCAAGCGGGTGATAGCCCCGTCTCTTGCCAATTCCCTATCTTCCCCCTTTAAGAGAACCTCATTGCCCTCACGCCCATGTCACCCACCCTTTTAAGTAAAAAACTTGGTGTAGACCTTCAGCCCTGCCAGGAAGAAAACCCCGCCCGCTGTGCCCTCTCCGACCAGCACGGGCAATACGTCCTTGATGACCAGCAACGGATCGTCGGACTTAATCTCTTCGGCTATAACGGTGAGAAGGATCGCCCGGCCCTTCCATCGCCAGCCAATTGGCTCCACAAGTTGCCCCATCTGAAGTACCTCAACCTGGCCCAGTGCGGATTGACGGCGCTTGACTTAACCGGGCAAACGGAACTGGTCGTCCTCTTCGCCCAGGAAAACAAAGCCCTCAAAGAACTAACGTTTCCTACCGCCTTCCCCGCCCTCCTCCGCGCGGTCCTCGACCACTGCGCCCTGACACAAGTTATTTGGCCCGACAGCCCCGTACTGGAATTCCTCAACGTTAGCCGACAGCAGGAAAAAAGCCTGACGAACTGGTCCTTCGCCAGTGCCTGCCCCAGGCTTTACTTCTGTGATTTGAGCCATAATGGGCTAACTGGTTTTCAGCTGGGCGCTGGCTTTACCAATTTGGGCATTCTTTGTTTGGAGGATAATGCGTTGACGGAGGTGACTTTTGATGGGGTGATGCCGGGGTTGGAGAGTTTGCGGTTGAGTGGGAATCAATTGACCATACTACCAGCCAATTTTCAGAAAAACGCGGCTTCGGTTAAAAACCTTTTTCTAGAGAATAACCCGTGGCAAGATGATATCATTCGTGGCCTTTTAGAGGACTCTACGCCGGCTACCACCGTCAACAAACTGTTCGATTACCTTGATGATCAAGTGGGGAAAACTGATTATGACCGCGCCTGTAAGGTGATCATTGTTGGTAACGGAGGAGTTGGTAAAACTAATATTCTCAATCGGCTGACGGGGAAGGATTTTGACGGCAAGTCCGTAAGTACCCATGGTGTAAATATTGTGGAACATCGCATTGGGGAGTACGACGTCCAATTCTGGGACTTTGGCGGACAGGATATTTATCACGCTACCCACCGGCTTTTTCTTGGGGCAAACGTTGTTTACCTGGTCGTATGGGATAATGTAACGGAAAGACAAGAAACAAGCCGACGCGAGGAAAAAGGAGTAAATCATGATTATGAAAACTTCCGCTTGCCGTACTGGCTTGATTACGTTTATAGAAGTGCGGCCAGGAGTGGTGAAGCGAAAGCGGACGTACCCGTGCTGGTCGTGCAAACAAAAGTGGATGATCGTAGCAAGCGCCATGAGCACCCTGGCTATCGAAAGCGTTTTGATCAGCGGTTTGGTTATTACGAGGATGGTATCGCTATAGATTCGGAGACGGACGCTGGCTATGATGATCTTAAGTACCATCTTGGAAAAGTTTTAAAACTAGCTAAAAAGGGTACAGATACCTCACCTGGCCCCAAATTACCTGCTGATTATCTGAAAATTCGTAGTCGGCTGCAAGCCCTACGTAAGCAAGGAGATAAAAGCATAAACCTGACAAAATACCGCGAAGAAGTATGTGACGGCATTAAAATGGAACTTGCTCCTGAAGTTTTATTGGAAAGCTGGCTGCATAAAACAGGCGTTGTCTTTTATCAGCCGGGCTTATTTAAAGACCAAATTATTCTTGACCAGGAATGGGCGACCGAAGCAGTTTATACCCTGCTTGATCGGGAGGGCGCTAGTGATGCCTACAGATACATCCTAGCCAGAAACGGCCGGTTTACCGGTGCGGACTTAATTCGTTTTTGGTCGGGTTACAACCAGAGCGAACGTAATCTGTTCGTAGATTTCATGTTGTCCTGTTGGATGTGTTTCGAACAGCAGTCCGTTGCAGAAAGCGAAAAACCTTACCGCCACAGGTCTTTTGAGGAACGAGTTTTCATAGCTCCCCAGTTGCTGCCAAAAGAAAAGCCCCCAGCAGTACATAACATTACCGAGCTACTTGGAAGTCAGGAAAACTGGTGGCACGTACGTTATCAGCACCGTTGGTTGCACGGCCATCTGATGAATCGTTTTATCATTGAAACGCACCAACTGGCGGAAAATGATTGGATGTGGGAGTCGGGTATTCTCCTCAAAGACGACAAAGGTGCTTTTGCATTAATTGATTCCGATCGTGCTCAAGGGAGCATCTCCGTCCGGGTAACCAAGAATAAAGGTAAAGTCCTGCTAGACAAAGTTCTTGGTTTGCTTGAGCGGATACAGCAAAACGACGAGCCGGGGGTAACCTACCTTAGTGTGGATGGTGAGCAGGAAATTCTGGCCGATCAATTGGAGCAAGCCTACAAAACAAAGACTCCCTATGTGATCAGCGAAAACGGTCAGCAGCTACCTATTGACGATTTCGGTGCTTTTTTCTGGCGATTCGATAAGCCGCTAAACGTGGACGACTTTGACGGAGCCTCCGAAATGGCTAACCTTCAGAAAACTGGTCAAAGGACCAATAAACAAGAGCATCCTCCTATCTTAAGCCTACCGCCGAGGGAATACGGAGACGATGATTTAGCGGGCAAAGTATTGGCCCTTTGCGCCAATCCTACGAACCTTCCACACCTGAAATTCAAAAAAGAATTAGCGGCCATGGACGAGAGTGTCCGAAAAGGCTTTTACCTAGGTGCTCCGGTTTTCAAAGTAGCACAGGTGGATAAAAAATCCTTTCATTCCGCCCTGAGAAAACCCAAGCCGGATTACTTGCACTTTGTCGGGCATGGTACCGTAGATGCCCTCGCCGAGGATGCAAGGAAGATGGGGCTGGAAGCTTTTGACCAAAGTGGCATTATGCTGTGTGAAACTGGTGGAAACGCTAAGCTTTTACCGAAGACAACAATCTTGAACTGGTTGCAAAACGCTAACTTAAAACTGGTGGTATTCAATGCCTGTCATACGGCCGGTTTAGCCGAGGAATTAAGCATCGAAGGACCTCCCGCTATTGGTGTTGATGGGGAAATGGACGATAATGTTGCTCTGGCTTTCACGGAAGCCTTTTACGAGTACCTTTCTGATGAGGGGCTACAACAGTTAATTCAATCTTTCTTCCAAGCCCGAAATTATGCGAACGATGTCCACGGTTTTGCCGTACGTTATCAACTATACATAAATGGAAAACAAGTAACCGAATCAATATGAAAGAGTTAGAAAACAGCAAGCTGAAAGCAGCAATCACTACGCTACAACGACCCGATCTTCTGTCGAAACGCCTCCTGCAAGGGGAACCCATCAAAGAAAGGACATATTCTTTTCCGGCCGGGATGACAAAGGAAGAGGGAGCTGAATTGATGATCGCCATTGCCACCGTTACGGCGGTTGAAGACGAGGCGTTCGGAGCGCTATATGAGCGAGCGCGGATTCAAGAAAAACAAAGGACCGTTCGTTCCGGAGAGACCATAGAAATAATTGGACAGGCTTACCAGTTCTTACACGACCATTGGGGGGAAATTGCCTTTTTTGTTGAAGTGCTGGACCGCAGGAAGGCTTTTGATAAGTTGAAAGAGAAAAGCAAAAACTGGAAAGCAATTTTCGGAACTATTCTCGAAGAGGAGGAAGATAAAGAGGACGAATCTGAAGAGAAACCCGAATAAATTGTGATGCTTACTCCTCTTTTTCAAAAAATCATTTTACCATCTTTAATATCTAACACCGTTGGTGAAGTAGATTTTAATATGCGTATTCTCCCCGGCGCCGAAAACTTCCCCATAGGCAACAACAAAGGAGAAGAAGACAGTTACGAAGACGAGCAACCACGCCACTCCCGCAGCATCGCCCCCTTCGCCCTGGCCGAATACCCCGTCACCCAAACCCTTTGGACGGCAGTGTACAATCTGGCTGAGGAAAGAAACTTGAAGTTCGATGATGATCTACTACGCCCCAATCCTTCGAATTTCCTAGGCCCCAACCGGCCAGTAGAAAAAGTAAGCTGGAACGACGCCCACGAATTTTGCCGCATTCTGAACCTACTTTGTGGAAAGCCCGAAAAATACTTCCGCCTCCCCTCCGAAGCAGAATGGGAATACGCTGCCCGGGCGGGGAAACGGGAAACGCTCTATGCAGGAAGTAACCAGCTGAATGAAGTTGGTTGGTACGGTGAAAACAATAAAAAAGAAACCATGCCTGTCGGACTACTAACGCCAAACGTCTTCGGTTTGTACGACCTTAGCGGTAACGTATTTGAGTGGTGCGAAGACGATTGGCACGGAAATTATGAAAATCACCCATCGGACGGGCAGGCCTGGATTGATGATCCCGAAAAGCGCGCCTCCATCCGCGTGCGGCGCGGCGGCTCCTGGTACAACCTCGCCAGGTACTGTCGCTGCGCCCTCCGCATCGGGAACGGGCCGGACCTCCGTGACCGAGTCTACGGCTTCCGCCTCGCCGCCCCAGTTCAGTGAGCCCGGCCAGCCAGCGAGCGAGGCTCGGCGTAAGCCCTCGCGGTCCGCGGCGGAGCAAGCGGGACGCAAGGGGTGGAGTGGGGCCGAGCTAAAGCAAAGAAAGAGATGCAGATAAAAATATTTTCGATGCCGGTCTGGGGTGATGAAGCTCAGGAGGAAAAACTCAACAAATTCCTCCGGAGCCACCGAATTCTACAAGTAGAAAAACAATTCATTGCAGATGGCAGCAACAGCCAATGGTGTTTTTGCGTGGAATACCTGGAGGGAGGTGAGCCAATAAAGCGATCAAGTAGGAAGCAAGCCAAAGTAGACTACAGGGAAGTTTTATCCCTGGAGGCTTTTGCCCGGTTTGCCCGCTACCGGGAAATCAGAAAGGCCTTAGCGGTGAGTGAGGGGATTCCGCCCTACGTCATCTTTACGGATAAGGAGATCGCTGCCATGGCGGAAGTAAAGGAGCTTACAGTATCTAGTATACGCTCCATTAAGGGTATTGGTGAGAAGAAAATAGCCAAGTATGCCACTCATTTTATAGTGGTCAATACAGATGAAACGAAGAAGTAACCTTATCCCACTGATCGCCGAGCCGGAAAACCTGCGGCGCGCCTTCGTAAAGGCAAGACGCGGGAAAACGGCCAGTAAGGAAGTATTGGCTTTTACAGACGATTTGGACGACCAACTGCTTCAACTCAGAACTGATTTACTGAGCGGAGTGATAAGACACGGCGGGTACCGGAAATTCATCATCCACGAGCCAAAACGCAGGGAGATTTGCGCGGGTAGCTTTTCTCAAAACGTTTTGCACCACGCTATCCTGAACCATTGCCACGAAGATTTTGAGCGGCATCAGCTTTTTGATTCCTATGCCTGTCGGCGGGGTAAAGGAACCCATGCTGCCGTGGCGCGTGCCCAGGGTTTTTCGCGGCGTTACGCTTGGTACCTTAAGCTGGATGTGCGCAATTTTTTCGCTTCCGTTCATCATGAAACGCTAAGCGGACAGCTTCAGCGATTATTCAAAGATGAACGCTTGCTGAATATTTTCGACCAAACACTGTCTACTTACTCGGCCATTCCTGGCAGAGGCTTACCACTCGGCAACCTAACCAGTCAGTATTTCGCCAACCATTACCTCACCCCCGTAGATCGATGGGTGAAACAAACGATGTGCTGCCCGGCTTACGTGCGCTACATGGATGATATGGTGCTATGGCATGATGACAAAGCCCAACTGCTTTACGCCTTTCAGCAAATAACGGAAATCGTCCACTTAATACTGAAGGTTGAACTCAAGCCGGTAATACTAAATCGAACAACTAAAGGGCTTTCTTTTTTAGGCTACCGCATACTGCCCTATCAACTAAAACTTACGCACGCAAGTCGCAAGCGTTTAGGGCGTAAACTTGTCCGCCTCAATTCCGAATACCATCAAGGCCTCATTTCGGAAAAAGAAGCACAACGCCGTGCCCAAAGCCTCATCGCTTTTGTAGACCACGCAAATACTGCCGCATTACGCAAAGATTTGCTGAAAAAAGCCGACCTTGCTTCCGGGGCACCTCTATAAGCGCGCCTCCAACCGCGTGCAGCGCGGCGGCTCCTGGAACAACAACGCCAGGAACTGTCGCTGCGCCAACCGCAACAGGAACAGGCCGGACAACCGTAACCGAAACAACGGCTTCCGCCTCGCCGCCCCAGCTCACACCCGGCCGGATGGCCGGATCTGAACAGGAGGTGCTCCTGTTCCTGCATCAGCAGGACAAAGATGCCTTACCTTAAGGCGGGTCGGTGGGCCTAGTAGCAATGCCGAAACGCCCACCGCCCCTTTACAGAATAACAACTTATGTCCCTTACCGCACTTTTCGCTCCGGCAAACTCCCAGCAAAAGGTATTTACCATCGGCTCCACCTCCTTCCGGATGATCACACTGCCCGGAAAAGAGGGCTTCTGGATGGGGGAGGATGAATCGGCTAGAGATTCGGAGAAGCCCAGACACCAGCGGGATATTGCTCCTTTTGCACTGGCAGAATTTCTGGTGACCCAGCAGCTGTGGGAAGCGGTGGTAGCAAAGGGCCTTCAGCACCCTCAGGCGCGGACGCTGGTGCAAGGTCATGCAGAGGAGCAAACTTTGCCACTCAACCCCGCTTATTTCCGAGGGAAAAACCGACCAGTTGAATATGTGAATTGGCACGAGGCACGAAGATTTTGCGCAGTACTTAGCATGCTGACGGTCGGGAAACCTGATTTCTTTCGGCTGCCTAGCGAAGCTGAATGGGAATATGCCGCCCGTACGGGAGCCAGAGAAACTGTTTACGCGGGGAGTAACCAACTGGGGGAAGTGGCGTGGCATGATGGCAATAATGAAAAAGAAACCATGCCCGTTGGCCTTCTCCTGCCTAATGCATTCGGATTGTACGATCTGAGTGGCAACGTATGGGAATGGTGTGAAGACGATTGGCACGACGATTACAAGAACCATCCAGGCAACAGTGCTGCATGGAAAGATGGTGAAACGGAAGAGGCGCGCGCCTCCCTCCGCGTGCTGCGCGGCGGCTCCTGGGACTACGTCGCCAGGAACTGTCGCTGCGCCAACCGCTACTGGTTCAGGCCGGGCAACCGTGGCCGTTACTACGGCTTCCGCCTCGCCGCCCCAGTTTCAGATTCAGTGTGAGCACAGCCGGCCAGCACGTTCCCGGCGCAAGCCCTGGCAGCCTGCGGCGGAGCAAGCGGGCGGCAAGGGGTGTAGTGGGGGGCGTGGGAAGGGGACTTTGTAGCACAGGTCCGGGTTGATTGATTTTTCAAATCAAAGCGTCCGTAGCATTTTCTCATCCGATGCATCTTTCTGCTGGCGTAGCCGCAGGAAGTTCATCGGATGTGTAAAATGCGTGAAAGAGAAACGACAGTATATCCAGCATTGAGTGCAGTTGAGGCCGGAGTGAAATAAGCACTTAACCCAAGCTGGTCCGACACATCCGATGAACTTTTGCCCGGCTGCGCCAGGTCAAAAGATGCATCGGATGAGCGGCCGGACACACCGGCCTTTTTTGAGAAATTAATTAACCCAGATAAGACGTAGGGTTGGTGCCATGGCGAGTGACTACCCAATATCTTCGAAGCAGGAGCTCCTCGCCCGAAGCACCGCCGCGCGGCCGGAGGCCAACGCTTCCGCTCGTTGCCGGAGGCAACTTCGGCCAGGCCGGGGTACCCTGCTCTTTAAAAACCTTCCTTTGCACCCGCGACCGCGCCCACCTTAGTCTGGTAGTCCAGTAGTGCTTGTAGTCTAGTAGGGCCCCACGCGTTCAGTCCATCGCAATACTCGCCCTATCCCTTGCGGAAGCCCTACAAGACGACTGGACCACCAGACTACAAGACTATCCATTGTGGAAAACTATTTGTTGGAAAAACCCGTCTCCTTCGTACCTTGTGCAACAAGCGTAAAAGTCCCTATCCATGCCCGAATTCTGCCACCTACACTGCCACACCCAGTACTCCCTCCTCGACGGCGCGTCGGAGATCGGAACCATGATGGATAAGGCAGTTGCGGACGGTATGAAAGGCGTAGCCCTGACCGACCACGGCAACATGTTCGGTGCCTTTAAGTTCGTGAACGAAGCCGCGAAGCGGAACATCAAACCGATGATCGGCTGTGAGTTCTACATGGTGGAGGATCGGCACAAGAAGGCCTTTAGCCGCGCTGCCGGAGAGAAAGACAAGCGCTACCACCAGCTGATGCTGGCCAAGAATAAGACCGGCTACATTAACCTGAGTAAGCTCTGCTCCATTGGCTACATCGAAGGACTCTACGGTAAGTTCCCGCGCATCGATAAGGAGCTGATCGAAAAGTACCACGAAGGGCTGATCGTGACCAGCTGCTGCATTGGTGCGGAGATTCCGCAGCTGCTGATTGCCGGTAAGGACGACGAAGCGGAAGAAGCCCTCAAGTGGTGGCTGAACATCTTCGGCGAAGATTATTACATCGAAATTCAGCGTCACCGCGGCATCGATGACATTGATCTGGGGCGGGACCGCGAAGGCCGGACCATCTACTCCGGTAAAAGCCAGGAAGACATCAACGTGAAGCTGCTGGCCCTGGCCATGAAGCACAACGTGAAGGTGATCTGTACGAACGACAGCCACTACGTTGAGGAAGAAGATTACCTGCCGCACGACTTGCTGCTGTGCGTCAATACCGGCTCGTTAAAAGAAGACCCCAATCGCTTCAAATTCCCCAGCTCCGACTTCTACTTCAAGAAGCAAATGGAGATGTCGAACCTCTTTCACGACCACCCGGATTCGGTGGCCAATACGATGGAGGTCTACGATAAAATCGAAACGCTGAAGCTGGCCAGCGACGTACTGCTGCCCAACTTCCCGATGCCCGCCGAATTCGAGACGCAGGATGCTTACCTCCGCCACCTTACTTATGTGGGCGCTGAAAAACGGTATGGGGAGATCAACGAAGTTACCCGCGAACGGCTTGACTTCGAGCTCGACGTCATTAAAGCCTCGGGCTACCCGGGCTACTTTCTCATCGTTCAGGATTTTACCACTGCCGCTCGCGAGATGGGTGTGAGCGTGGGGCCTGGCCGTGGCTCGGCCGCCGGCTCGGCCGTCGCCTACTGCGTCGGCATCACCAACGTGGATCCGATCAAGTACGACCTCCTGTTCGAGAGATTCCTCAACCCGGAGCGGGTATCGATGCCCGATATCGATATTGACTTTGACGACGTGGGCCGGCAGAAGGTCATCGATTACGTCATCGATAAATACGGCCAGGAACAGGTGGCCCAGATCATTACCTACGGTACGATGGCGGCCAAGTCGTCGCTCCGCGACGTAGGCCGCGTAATGGATGTTCCGCTGAGTGAAGTGGACCGGGTGGCGAAGTCTTTCCCCGTCCAGTTGGGCGCGTCGCTGCGCGACGTCCTGGCCGACGGCGACATCAACCCCAAGCTGAAGGGCAAAATGAACGGCGAAGACGTCGACAAGGCCTACGCCTTCCGGGACCTCGCCGAAGGAACCGATCAGATCGGCGAGATGATCCGCATGGCCAAGAAGCTGGAAGGATCGATCCGCAATACCGGTATCCACGCCTGTGGCGTCGTGATTACCCCCTCCAACATCACCGAGCACGTGCCGGTGACGGCGGATAAGGACACGGGGATGTACGTTTCCCAGTTCGATAACTCCGTAGCCGAGGATGCCGGATTGCTTAAGATGGACTTCCTGGGCCTCAAGACCCTGACCATCATCAAGGACGCTCTGCGGATGATCAAGGAAAACCACGATGTCGTCATCGACGTGGACGATCTGCCACTCGACGACCTTAAGACCTACGAGCTCTTCCAGCGCGGAGAAACGAACGGCATCTTCCAGTATGAATCCGGCGGGATGCAGAAGCACATGAAGAACCTTAAGCCGACGACTTTCGACGACTTGATCGCCATGAACGCTTTGTACCGCCCTGGTCCGCTGGAGTATATCCCCGAATTTATCGAGCGGAAGCATGGGCGCAAGCCGATCGTCTATACGCTTGATGCGGAGGAAAAATATCTCAAGGAAACCTTCGGTATCTACGTCTACCAGGAGCAAATTATGCTCCTGTCGCAGTCCATCGCCAACTTCTCCAAGGGCGAGGCTGACGTGCTGCGTAAGGCGATGGGTAAAAAGCAGAAACACGTCCTGGATAAAATGTATCCGAAGTTCGTGAAGGGCGGTAACGACAATGGTCACCCTGATGATAAATTAGACAAAATCTGGAAAGATTGGGAAGCCTTCGCCTCCTATGCCTTCAATAAGTCCCACTCTACCTGCTACGCGCTGGTGGCCTACCACACGGCTTACCTCAAGGCACATTACCCGGCCGAATATATGGCTTCGGTACTGACGCACAACAAGAGTGACCAGGGGAAAATGAGTTTTTTCCTTAGGGAGTGTAAGCGGATGGATGTTCCGGTATTGCAGCCCGACATCAACGAAAGCCAGGCAGAATTTTCGGTGAACAAGAAAGGTGCAATCCGCATCGGGATGACTGCCCTGAAAGGGGTAGGGGAAGGCCCGGTGGAGGCCATTCTTGATGCAAGAAAAGAAGGCGATTTCGAATCACTGTTCGACATGCTTTTGCGCATCGAGCCCGGCTCAGTGAACAAGCGGGTGCTGGAGGCTTTGACCGATGCCGGTGGCTTTGATTGCTTCGAAGACATGCACCGGGCGCAATACTACGCGCCAACGGATAAATTTGATTCTTACCTCGAAGACGCGGTGAAAACCGCCAACGGCACCCTCGCCCGTAAGGCCGAAGCGGCCAGCAGCCTCTTTGCCGAGGCGCAGGACGAAATTTCGGTTGATCCACCGAAGCCACCGGACGCTAAACCTTTCCTGCTGCCCGTGAAATTGGCGCGGGAGAAAGAGGTGACTGGTATCTACGTTTCCGGTCATCCGCTGGATGGCTACAAGCTGGAGATTGATAATTACGTTACCTGTGGTCTGGCGGAACTCGATCCGCGTAAATATGGCCGTAGCACGGTCAAGCTGGCTGGCATGATTGTCGGTGCCCGCCACCTGGTGAGTAAGAACGGTAACGGCTGGGGTATCTTTGAACTTGGCGACTACGACGAAACCATCGAGTTCAAACTCTTTGGCGACGACTACCTGAAATTCAAGCATGTCCTAATCGATGGCGTTGCGCTGTTCCTGACGGCGACCTTCCAGAAGAAATGGCAGAGTGACGAGCTGGAATTGAAGATCTCCGAGATCAAGCTGTTAGAAGGCGTTGGGGAAGAACTGACAAATGCGATCATTCTCAAAATGACGCTCGACGAGCTGACTACGGCCAAGGTCGTTGCCCTCGACGATCTCTGCCAACGCTTCCAGGGAGATGCCAAACTCCGGATGGTCTTTTATGACCGGGAAGAAGACTCTAAGCTCAAAATGTTCTCGCTGAAGCGGACGGTGCAGGCCGATACCGACTTCGTGAAGGAGATTGAGCGAATGGGGATTAAGTACCGGTTGGAAGGGGCGTAGTTTAGTCTGGTCGTCTGGTAGTCTGGTAGTGCTTTGTTCGAAGCTCACTTCGTTCGTTAGGCTACCGCCTCTTATGGTGGTATCGGTTCTACCGTTTGTTGTCCGGGGAGGAAGCCGCCACGGGCGCTAGCGAGCATAGCTACAGACCGCAGAGCTTGACATCCCAGGCCTTGCGTGTGCGGGCCGGGGTGTTCGCTTGCGACAAGAAAATCATCGTCGGGGAACGTTTCGGCGATGAATCTGAAGCCTTTGTGGCCTACATCGATGGGATGATCCGTATTGGTGGGGGTCCACAGAGTCGCCGGGAGGTAGAGCTATTTAAAGCTTTGCACCCCGCACCAGAATTGAGCCGCCGGTTGCTGGAGGAAGAGGTCGATTGGTACGGGAAATAAATAAACCAACCTATGTAGGTTTCGACTCGTTTTGAAGGCATGAAAAATATCCTGCTCATCGTCGGCCACCCAGACGCAGAGTCCTACAATTTTGCGTTAGCTGATGCTTACGAGAAAGGTTTAGCAGCAGGCGCGGACGCAGGTGCAATAAGAAGATTAAATATCAGGGACCTGAACTTTAATCCCAACCTCCAATTCGGCTATCGCAAGCGGACTGAACTTGAACCCGATCTGCTGGCAGCATGGGAAGACATCCAGTGGGCCGATCACCTCGTCTGGATCTACCCGGTTTGGTGGGGCTCGGTACCGGCCATCATGAAGGGGTTTATTGATCGGGTTTTTCTGCCGGGTTTTGTCTTCAGGAAACACGAAGGCTCCAAAATTAAGTGGGATAAACTGTTGAACGGAAAAACGGCTCGTATCATCCAGACCTTGGATCAGCCCGGTTGGTACTACCGCCTGGTGTACGCCCGGCCAAGCTATCATGCCATGAAGCAACTGACCATGGAGTTTACGGGCGTCCGGAAAGTGAAGGCGACGACCATCGGCCCCTTACGATTGTCTACGCCGGAGTGGCGGGAAAAGCAGTTGGCTAAGGTAAAGATGATCGGTGCCAAAGATGGTCAGTGAGACGCCCTGGTAAATGCGGCGCTACGCGCATTTTTGCATTTAAAATATTGTTTTTAGCTTTTTATTGATATTAAATATATCCTTATTGGTGTATTGCAAATAATAATTTTGATTTAACTCTCGAACATATGGCACTACGGAGCGGGTTATGTTAGATACCTGTCTATCCCAATAACTATTATTATGAGTGCTTCTATCAATCCCAATTATACCGTATGCATAGACCAATGCCTTAACACCCTGGTAGCTTGTAGGAAATTGCTTTCCCTAACGCGGCCAGAGAGTCCCTGCTATGCAGCGGCTAACGAGTGTCTGCATTTTCTACGACAAAGCATCAAGATGATGCGAAACGAGCACGAATTTACGGTTCGTTATCTGGTAGATTGTGCGGATGTGTGTGAGCGGTGCGCCAAGCTTTGCGAAGCTTGTGATGACGAAAATTGTCAGCGGTGTGGTGCCGCCTGCCGAAGGTGTGCCCTCGCTTGTCGGGCCAGGAACCTGGCCTTATAAAAAAATCAGGGTAAATTCTCGGCTTCAGAATTAGGTGTATTATCGAATTCTATACGAATCGGAATGTCCCTTTCCCCGCCGTACAATTTCACCTCAGTAATATCGGCTGGCATATTGTAGGAATTTGCGTCGATGGCGTTCTTGATGTCCCGCATCACCAGGCCCCTGATCTGGGTAGCGTTGGCCCGAAAGTCCTTAGTGTCTACCCACAGGAATATCTTCAGGTTGACCGTACTGGCCGCAAGCTGATCTGCCACGACAAAATTTTCGTGTTCGTCATCATGTACCAAATTCGGGTGCTGGTCGAGTACCTGCTGAATAACGCCTTTCGCTCCTTCAATGTCATCCTCGTAGGCGATGCCGACGACGAAGTCATAGCGAATAAAACCATCGGCAGTATAATTCTGTACCGGATTTTTCAGCACGTCGGCGTTAGGGATATAAATGTCCTTGCCGTCAAATGTCTTAATGTGGGTGTACCGCAGACTGAGGGCTTTTACTTTACCAAAAAAATTGTCTACCCGAATGGTGTCGTTGACGTCAAACGGGCGGTTGAAAGCGAGGACAATACCCGCGATGAAGTTTTCACCAATGTCCTGAAAAGCAAAGCCCAGGACTACCGCCCCAACCCCGGCAGCGCCAAAAATACCCGCTGCGATGCCACCAAGGCCCGCCGCGTTGAGGGCCAGCATTAATACCCCCAATACCAGGAGGATTCGCAGGGCATTGGTCAGGAAGCGCCCCATCAGGGGGTCATCCATTCTGGAGAGGATTTTTCGTCCGGCCAGCTTCGCTAACCATCGGGCTATGAATAAGCCAATAATGAAAATTACCAGCGCAAAGATCACGCCGGGAATAGCTTCAATGAGATCATTCCAAAATTCATTAAGGACCGTGCTGATGTCTTTTACCTGGGTTTCCATGTCACTGCAACGAAAGTGGACGGTGTGAGGTTTGGTCAGTTTTTATTGGGCCCAAGATTAACAGCGTACCAAAAATAGACGCTGCCAAAAAGGTAGGCTATGTAGTCGTAGTAATCCCGGACAAAGGCTGGTTCCCACCTGGGGAAACCTTCTTCAAATATCAGCATCAACACGATGGATACCAGGCAGACTTCCAGCAGACTCAATCGCTGGATTCGAAAAATCAGCCGCCGTTCGAAAAGCAAAAGGCCAAGCAGTATCGGTAACGCTAACAACGGATCAAGATAAGCATCCACCCACGGCGTCGACCAACCAAGAATATATTGCACAAATTGATGTAATAGGAAAAGTAAGAAAGGAACCCACCAGGCTGGCTGTCGTAAAACCTCCATCAGGAAACGGCCATCAGTGCCAGAAGTAATCCCAGTAGAATCAGCGGCGACATGGCCAGCAGTACGAGGATTCCGATCACGCGAAAACCGATCTTGGCGGCTCCTAACCAGAGGGGGTCTTCGGCGTGAAAGGTAGCGAGGTTGTCCCACCATTGATAGGCGGCCTGTGCCTTTTCGGCGAGTTCTTCGCCTTTGGAGGGGACTTTGTGCTCGGAAGGATCTGGAGTTGGCGTGGCGGACATAAAAATTATGGAATGTTTAGGTGTAAAACGGGTAATAAAGGCAGGTAGTTGGTTTTTGACATGAATAGCCTGCTATCTGGATAATTTCTGAAACGGACGCTCGCAGGATTGAAAGGTCTTCCGCTCTGATTCGGCTGCGTGGTACTTCGTGCTTGAGAAGTGGCGAGCGTCCAGCCCCAATTCTTGAAAATGTCTAAAAGTGTGCCTGAATAGAAAGAAAAGGGTCAACAAAATCCAACGTAAAGCATTATTTTAATAGTATTACTTTCATGCTAATCTGACTGGGTATAAACCAAATTGTCGCACTAACCGGTAGCACTGGAGTGCTTACGCCGGGTCAGCGCGACAATTTGGTTTACCCTGTTCTGACTTTCGCCAACCCGTTGAAAAATGAAAAACTACTTACCTGCCTTCTTCACTTTCCTTATCTGCTGTTTCGCCTTACACCTTGGTGCACAGGAAGTGAGCAAACCTTCTCCGGTAAAATTACTGGTAGGTGGTGCGCTGGAACTCGGTGGTGACCGCGCAGGCTGGGTGACTACAGAGGACGGCGGTACGCAGCTCATCCGGGGCGCTCAGGGTGTTTCACTGGTTACCGGTGTTCAGCTGCGCTTACCTTCGCTTGACCGCTTTATGCTGCACGCAACGGTAGGCTATAAATACTGGCGTACGTTCACGGACGGTGCTAACGTTCGCATGACCAGGATTCCGCTGCACCTTACTGCGCACTATTTCGTGACGGATAACATCCGGGTTGGGGCGGGCGTGCTGACCGACCGGAACATTCGTTTTAATGGTGACGGGCTGGGGGAAAATGCAGAATATGATCCTTCTTTCGGCCTTAAATTTGAGGTCGGCTGGCGTAACCTTGCGCTCGGATATACCAGAATGAATTATAATCGCTTTGGCGACCGGGAGCGTTGTGCGGGCGGGTTTGGGCTGACTTATTTACGGACCATTTCCGGGCGGTAGGTGACATTTAGTATTCAATTGAAGGTTTTGTTTGGCGACCGGTGCGCCCGTCCGACGAATTCTTTCCCGTTTGCGACGGAGGAGCTAAAACAGGAAAGTCCGTCTGACGGATCGCGGGATAGTCTTGACCTAAGCCGACAGACAAACTTTTGTCCGGCTTCGCCGGGCCAAAAGGATTTGTCGGACGGCCGGAGCACCGGATAGCTGGGCAAAATCCTAATAGTCTACGTCAGGAGATGGGAGCAATGATTTGTCGTTGAACGATTGCAACCTGCAACTTGCAACTTGCAACCTGCAACCTGTAACCTGTAACCTGCAACTTGGAACCTGCAACCTGCTAACTTCCAACATTGCTATCTTTGCCACCATGCTCCTTCAACTCCCCCTGCACCTGCGGCCGCGCCTGATTCTGCTACTCTTGATGGCGTGCTCTACGCTTACTGCCCAGACTCAGAAAGACACCCTGCCACCGGGGGATGCGACTGACGTGCAGGAGCAGCTGATTGAAGACGTCCTGGCCAACAGCGAAGATGACACCGATGAGTTCTCTTTTAACGGGGCTTTCGAAATACTGGAAGATTATCGCCGCCGCCCGCTCAACCTGAATAAGGCGACTTATGAAGAATTGACGGAGTTGCTCTTACTCAGCCCCATCCAGGTTGGCCAGATTATGGGATACCGGGACCGGATGGGAAGTTTTCTAAGCCCTTACGAACTGCAAGTGATTCCGAGTATGGACCTGGAGGCCATCCGTCGGCTAACGCCATTTGTTCGGGTAGGTAACGACCTGGACGACGCCAAGATCCCGCTAAGCAGGATGTTTGCCGAAGGAGACCGGGAACTCTACCTGCGCTGGCAACGCCGCCTGGAAACCACCAGGGGCTATGAACTCGGTCCGGAAGACGGCGTCACGAATTACTACCTCGGTAGCCCCGATCGGCTGTACGTTCGCTTCCGCCAACGGTACAGTAATAAAATGAGCTTTGGGATCACCGCCGAAAAAGACCCGGGGGAAGCCTTTTTTACGGCCAACAATAATAAGCGCGGCTTTGACTACTACAGCGGTCATTTCTACCTCGCCGACGTGAACCGTACCGTGAAGGCCGTGGCACTGGGGGATTTTTCCGTCAGCTTCGGTCAGGGATTGATCCTGTACACCGGTTTCGGTTTCGGTAAAAGCAGTCAGGCGACGAACGTAGCCCGCGGCGGCCAGGTGATCCGGCCCTACACCAGCGTCAACGAACTGAGTTTTATGCGTGGGGCAGCCACGACCCTTGCGCTGGGAAAGAATACGGAACTCAGCCTTTTTGCCAGCCGCCGGGGCCGTACGGCCAACATCGTCTCCATCACTGATTCCATCGATATAGACCTCGAGGATCTTGGCATTACCAGCCTTGATCTTACCGGCTTGAACCGTACGCCCAGTGAAGTGGAAAACCGTAATTCCATCACGCAGGTTAATTACGGTGGCAGCCTTCGCTTCCGCCCCACTCAACGACTACACCTGGGCTTCAACGTGCTGGGCACCAACCTCAGCCGACCACTTCAACTTCGGGATCAGCCTTATAACCGATTTTTCTTCCGGGGAACGGACCTGGTCAACGCCGGAATAGACTACCGCTACCGGCTCCGGAATTTTACCTTCTTTGGCGAAATTGCCGGCTCAGAAAACACCTCCGAAAATGCTACCGCTGATATCGGTGTCGCCCAGATCCACGGCGTGATGGTTGGGCTGGATCGCTTTGTGGACCTTTCCATGGTCTACCGCAATTACGGCGTGGATTACCAGGCACTCAATGCCCGTCCTTTTGGCGAAACGACCGGCGCCAGGAACGAGGAAGGCCTTTACTTCGGCCTGGAGGTCCGGCCAGGTCAACATTGGCGGGTAAATGCCTACTACGATCTCTTTCGCTTCCCCTACCTGCGCTTCAACATTGACGCCCCCAGCCAGGGGCACGAGTACCGCTTCCGGCTGACTTACTGGCAGAAGCGAAAAATGGAAACCTACCTGGAGCTACGTTCCGAAACAAAGGGCTTCGGCACCGATGGCGATGAATCGATATTTACCAACCTCGATCCCGTAGTACCCCGCACCCGGTTCCAGGCCCGTTTGCACTTCGCCTACAAAATCGACAACGTCTGGGAGTGGCGTAGTCGCTTCGATGCCGGCTTCACCGAAGACCCGCTCAATGGACGGGAAAACGGTTTTATGGTGTATCAGGACCTGCACTTCCGGCCACGAGGCCCCCTCAGCTTCAGCGCGCGGATGGCCTTTTTTGACACCGATGGCTTCAACGTCCGGTTCTACGAATATGAAAACGGTTTGTTGTACAATGCCCAGGTACTCCCGTATTATCATCAGGGAACCCGTGCCTACCTGCTGGTCCGCTACAAAGGTATTCGGGGGTTAACGCTGGAAGGGCGTATCGCCCAAACCTTCTTTACGGACGGTACTACTTTCGACAACAGCCTGGAGGCTACCGGTGGACCACGGCGTACGGATGCGGGGCTGCAGGCTATTTGGCGGTTTTAGGAGGCGCTTCGCGCCTGGTTGCAAGGGTTGCAGTAGTTGCAGTGGGATAGCCACCCCTGTACGCGAGCGAGTCCCTGCAACCCCCGCAACGTGAGCGCGAGCGAGTCTCTGCAACCCCCGCAACGTGAGCGCCAGCGAGTCCCTGCAACCCCTGCAACACGAGCGCCAGCGAGTCCCTGCACCCCCCGCAACGCGAGCGCGAGCGAGTCCCTGCAACCCCCGCAATGCGAGCGCCAGCGAGTCCCTGCAACCCCCGCAACGCGAGCGCCAGCGAGTCCCTGCAACCCCTGCAACGCGAGCGCCAGCGAGTCCCTGCAACCCCTGCAACGCGAGCGCGAGCGAGTCCCTGCAACGCCCGCAACGCGAGCGCCAGCGAGCCAAGCCGAACAACCATCCCCCATTCTACCTTCTCTAAGCATGCAATACACCCACGACTTAATCGTAATCGGAGCCGGATCCGGTGGCCTCGGCTGCGCTGGCTTCGGCTCTTCCATCGGCCTGAAGGTCGCCCTGATTGATAAAACCGCAAAGAATTTTGGCGGCGACTGCCTCAACTACGGTTGCGTGCCGAGCAAGGCTTTGTTGCACGTGGCAAGTTTGTTTGCCGGGGGAAAGCAAGCAGAGGCGTTCGGCCTGAAGACGGAAGGCAGGGCCGACTTTAAACGCGTAATGGCGTACGTACACGGCCGGCAGGAAGTAATTCGCCCTAAAGAGACGCCGGAGCATTTTCGGGAGGAATTCGGCACGGATGCCATCGTTGGGACGGCGAAACTGACGGGGAAACAAGAGGTAACGGTGAATGGCAAAAAACTCACGGCTCCCAAGATCGTATTGGCTACCGGATCGGTTCCGCGTCATTTGGACCTTCCGGGCATTGAGCAGGTAAAACAGTGGGATAATGAATCGGTTTTCTGGGAGTTGGAAAAGCTGCCGGAGCACTTGCTCATCGTTGGTGGTGGCCCCATCAGCTGTGAGTTGGCCCAGGCGTTTGTCCGGCTGGGCAGTAAGGTGACCTTGCTGGTTCGGGATGGGAAATTATTGGCCAAGGACCCGCCGGTCATGGGAGAAATACTAGCCGGAAAACTACGGGAGGAAGGCGTGACTATTCGCTTTAATACGGAGGTTGCTGAATTTACCGATGATAAGACAGCGGTGTTGAAAGGAGAGGGCGGGGCCGCAGGTGCAAAGGGGGGAGCCGATGCTGCGTCCGTTGAATTCTCCCATCTTTTGGTGGCCATCGGGCGGGATGTCCGAACCGAAGGGCTGGGCTTAGAGCAGGCCGGGGTTAAGGTGGAAAAAGGTAAGATCGTCACCGATGATTATTACCGGACGACCAATAAATACATCTTTGCCATCGGCGATGCCTTCGGGCAGGAACAGTTCAGCCACGGTGCCGAATTCCACAACACCCAGCTGTGGAATAACCTGCTCAGTCCGCTGAATAAAAAACACAACCTCGACAAATTTACCTGGGTCACCTTCACCGATCCGGAAATCGCCAGCTTCGGGATGACTGAAGAACGGCTGAAAGAAAAAGGCATCGACTTCGAAACGGTTAACCTTCCGCTTCGGGATGACGACCGGGCCATTGCTGCAGATTACCGCGATGGTCACCTCATCGTTTATCTCAGTAAGGGGTGGGGGAGTGGAAAAGTATTGGGCGGCTGCCTGGCCGCCCCCGCTGCCGGGGAGATGATCCAGGAACTGCACTTCCTGCAATTTAAGGGCATGAAGTATTCTGCGCTGACAAATAAAATTTACGCCTACCCGGTAGGCAGCCGTATCATCCAGAAGGGGGCGCGAAAAGGCGCTTCAGACCTGCTGACAAGTGGACCTTTACCTAAAATTTTGCGGGGGATGTACCGCCTATTTAACCGGTAATGCACCGTTCTTCAGCATTTATGCTGAAATACATTGAACGGTCTATATCAAATCTCCCAGCTTAATCGGAAATACCTTCACCAACTTACCCGTAGCGTTGTATACCGCATTCACAATTGCGGGGGCCATCGATACTAATCCAATCTCTCCGATACCTTTCGCGCCGATTTCATTGATAATCTCATCCTTTTCTTCGACAAAGATCACGTCTAACTCGTGGATGTCGGCGTGGACTGGTATGTGGTACTCCCCAAGGTCGGTATTAACGTACTTACCCAGCTTGGTGTCCAGCAGGGTCTCCTCGCGCAGCGCCATGCTTATGCCCCAGATCATGCCGCCCAAAATCTGACTGCGGGCCGTCTGTGGGTTCATGATGGCACCTGCCGCCACCGCAGTGACGGCCCGGGTAACGTTCACTACTCCAAGCTGTTCGTCTACTTCCACTTCAACGAAGGCGGCTGAATGCGCCGCCCGGGTGTATTGTTTTAATTTGAAGACATTGGGAATATTGGACTTTGATGCCTTGACCGCTTTGCCACGATTGAAGGCAATTACGTCTTTCAGAGGAATGCGAACTGAGGGGTCTTGCTTCAGGACAATTTCACCCCCAATAAAATCTACATCTTCAGGGAGTGCGTCACCGAGCGGGAACCCATCCATGATCTGTGCCAGCTTAAAGAGTTTATTCTTTACCGCTAAGCAGGCTAGTTTTACGGCTGACCCTATTACTCCGGTGGTGTAGGACCCTCCCTGAACTGGAGATAGGGGGTGCTTGCTTTTGCCGTATTTGAAGGTAACGGCTTCCAGAGGAAGGCCAAGCTGATCGGCCGCAATTTGGGTCATCACGGTATTGGTGCCCTGACCATTATCGGTCACTGCGCTCTTAACGATCAACCTTCCTTTCTTCGTGAATTTTGCACTGGCATTACCTGGCAGGGCAATCACGTCCCAGATGCCGGTACTCATGCCGTGTCCGACCAGGCGGTTACCCCGTCGGTTGGTGCGTGGTTCCTGGTGTCGGTCAGACCAGCCGAAACGTTCCGCTCCCTGGCGGTAGCACTCCCGAAGTTCTTTACTGGAAAATGGCTTGTCCGCGCTGACGTCCCGTTCCGCGTAATTCCGGAGCCGGAACTCCAGGGGGTCCATTTTTAGCTGGTCGGCGAGTTGGTCTATGGTGGTTTCAATGGCCATCATTCCGGTACTGCCGCCGGGCGCACGCATGTCCATGGGGGTGTAGAGGTCTAATGGGACAATCTTATAATCCAGCAGTGCATTTTTTGCCGGATAAAGCATATTCCCCCAGTTGACCACCACTTCGTTATATTCTTCAAAACTGGAAGTCTCCGAGATCGCTGTGTGGTTGATGGCCGTCAACTCTCCGTCCGAGGTGGCACCAAAGCGCGTTTGTTGAACAGTCTCCGGGCGATGGCCGAAGGTGAACATCTGCGAGCGGTCCATCGTCACCCGTACATTGCGTTTCAGTGTCAATGCTGCCATTACGCTCATCACCAGTTGATACTGAGGGCGGAGGCCCGATCCGAAACTGCCGCCCACAAAAGGAGCAATTACCCGGACGTCCTTAAAGCGTAAGCCGAACAGGTTGGCTATGTAAATTTGAGAATTGTTGGTTCCCTGAGTTTTATCGTAAATCGTCAATTTTCCCGGACCTTCGTACACCGTTGTGGAGGCAAAGAGCTCCAGGGGGTTATGGTGTTGGGAGGCGTGGTGGAATTCCCCCTCGAACCGTACTTCCGCGTCCGCATAAGCAGCGGAAAAATCGCCACGAGGGTTAGGAGGCAACGGTTTAATAAAGGTCGCTAAACCTTTGGCTGGTTTGTGCGCTTTTTCGAGGTTGGCCCTTAGGTCAACGTCGAAGTCCACTTCCTCATAAGTAAAGTTCAATAGGGCGGCGGCGTATCGCGCTGCCTCAAAAGTATCCGCCACTACAAGAGCAACCGGTTGACCGGAAAAGGTGATTTTCGCGTCATACAGCGGTCGAAAAGGAGATCCGGGAGGGGCATCCATATCCGAATACATTATATCGAAACGGGGTAACGCTAAACGCCGTTCGTGATGAAGAATCTCCATCACCCCAGGAACTGCGCGCGCAGCTGTTTCGTCAATAGAGGTTATCCTGCCCTTGGTGATGGTAGCGTTGACAACGTAGCCATGCAGAAGATCAGGAACCTGGTACTCGCCGGCATATTTTGCCTGGCCGGTTACTTTGAGTTCTCCCTCGATACGGCGACGGGCACGGCCTATTTCTTTTGATTGGATCATGGTGGATAAGCGTTTAAAGCGAAGGCTGAGCGCCGGGGCGCTGAGAAGAAGGGTTTAGGGCCATCAGGCCATTGCGGATAATGGCGCGCCGGGCCAGTTCGATCTTAAAATCGTTGTGACCGAACCCTTTTGCATTCGCCAGAATAATACCGGCAGCCTGACCAAAGGATTGTGCGGTTGGTGCCTTACCAACCAACAAGTCTTCAGCGGCGGATACACGCCAGGGCTGATGGGCAACGCCACCCAGTGCGATCCTCGCCCGCTTGATCGTTTTATTTTCGAGTTCGAACCCGGTAGCAACGCTTACCAGGGCAAAAGCATAGGAATTGCGATCCCGTAGTTTAAGGTAACTATGATGAGGGGCGAAACCAGTCGGTGGCAGATCGATAGACGTGATCAGTTCATTGGGTTGCAGCGTATTGTCCCGTTCTGGGTGGTCGCCGGGTAAACGGTGGAAGTCAGAAAATGAAATCTCCCGCGAACCGTCAGGGCCAGCCACCTGGACTACCGCTTCTAATGCCGCCAGTGCCACGCACATATCGGAAGGAAAAACTGCGATACACTTTTGGCTGTATCCCAGGATGGCGTGTAATCGGTTGTGCCCCTCTATCGCGGGGCAGCCCGATCCTGGATTTCTTTTGTTGCAGGGGGAGGCCGCATCGTAGAAGTAGTAGCACCGCGTGCGTTGCAGCAGGTTCCCCCCGTTAGTCGCACTGTTGCGAATTTGAGCCGTTGCTCCGGCAAGGATAGCTCGGGATAGCAATGGATACCGCTCCCGGACGATTGCATGATGCGCCGTAGCAGCATTCGAAACCAGCGCACCAAGCCTTAATCCTCCGTCCGGCAATTCCGTAATGGTTTTTAACTCAGACAAACCGTTTATATCCACCAGGCGATCCGGGTGCGTAAGGTCATATTTCCACAGGTCGATCAAGTTGGTGCCACCCGCGACAAAATTGCTTGCAGCATTGTCCGCAACTGCAGCAATTGCTGCTGCGGGAGTATCAGCCTTCAAGTATTTAAAGTTATTCATAACGACCAGCTTTTACTTCCATGATGGCATCAATAATGTTTGTGTTGGCCCCGCAGCGACACAGGTTGCCACTCATCAATTCTTTTACTTCCTCACGGGTCTGTGCGTGTCCTTCCGCGATGAGGGCTACGCCGCTGCATATCTGGCCAGGGGTGCAATAACCACACTGAAAAGCATCGTGATCGATGAAAGCCTTTTGCAGCGGATGCATTTCTCCTTCCACCGCAATGCCTTCGATGGTAGTAATCTCCGATCCGTTTTTCATCACGCCCAGGGTCAGACAACTCAGAATGCGCTCTCCGTCACAGATGACCGTACATGCGCCACACTGTCCGTGATCGCAGCCTTTCTTGCTGCCAGTCAGGTCGAGGTGGTCCCGTAAGGCATCCAATAAGGTGACCCAGGGCTCTAGTTGAAGCTTTGCTGGTTTACCATTAATCTGTAACTGAACTTCGTGGGAAGTGGCGCTTGGTGGACTATTCATTATGGGCGTAAAAAGGTAATTAGACAAATATGTCTACTATCCTAACCTGACAGTGTGGTTGGGTGTTCGCTAATCAAAAGGTAGCTTGAGTAGGGTTGGGACTTTTCTCCGTCCGTATGGAATGAGTCAGGTAATTATCGGAGCGATCCAATTGTTGATGAATAGCACAATTCTCGAATTAATCGACCCACAGCCCCGGTCTGCGTACCGGAAAGTTTCGCTCAATTTCCGGCGAGTTCTGGTCGGGCTTCAGGCCTTTCCATACCTGCATCATCCGCTCATCTTCGTAGGCTTTGGCCGCCAGTAAAAGACCGACGGTCTGCAACGGTACTTCGTCGAAGTTCTGTACGTCGGGAGGGTAGGGCCAGGAAGCTTTGTCTTCGATATAGGGCAGCATAAATGCCCAGCCCTTTTTTAAGCTGCGGTTGTTTTCGGTGAATTCCCACAGGTCATCTTCCGGAGTGGAGGCCAACTCCGCCAGAATGGAATAACCCTCCAGGTGGAAGAGCTCGTAGATGTAGGGTTTGGTGCGTTTGAGTTCATCGATGAATCCGCCCTCTTCGTTCATCTGCTCGGGTAGGAGGGCTTTGAAGCGCTGGCGCGCCAGTTGCATCTCGGCCTCCCGGCCGGTCAGGGTGGCGAAGGCGGCCACCTGGGCCGCGTACCAGGTACTGTGGTTGTTGCCGTGCATTTGCTCGTCCTGGCCGTATGGGTGAGTGGTCATCCAGGTCAGGTACTGATCGAACCAACCGGTGATGGTAGCAAGTTCTCCTCCCTTCAGGTAACCAAGGTCCCGCAGTACCTGGATGGCTTTAGCTACTTCGATCAGGTGAATCGTGTCGATGATGCCGATGCCGCGGCCGGTTACTTTTCCACTGATGGCCTGCGCGTAGAGCAGGTGTGGGGTCATGCTGGTGGTCGGGTCGACGAACCAGGTACGTAGGTACTTCATGGCATGGTCGGCGTACTTCTGATCACCGGTTTCCTGGTAAGCAGCAACCAAAGCGGATACGGCCTTCGAAAGATTAACCATCGCATGCCGATGGGCGACAAAATTATCGGGATTAGATTTCCCATCCCGGCGGATGTAAGGGCCATCCGGATTTTCGGGGTCGGGCCACCAGTAGTCACCTTCGGAGTAGAAGTCGCGCGGGCCACCCGCGCTGCGGGGGCTTACTGCTGCCGTAATGGGTATTGGTTGTTCGGCAAGCCAAACATCCGCTGGGTGGCTTTGGGCCGTTTCCGTTACGGCCGGGTCTTGTCCAGGTTTGCAGCTTACGGTAAGTAGGAGAAAGAGGATCAATGGCAGTAATTTTGGCATGGCGGAGTTGTTTTTGCGTCAAGATAACATAGTTTACCTGGAGGTGAAGGCATTGCTCCTTAAAAACCTGCTTTGCATCCTGCGACCGCGCCCTTATTAGAAGCTCTCCGACAGCCTGCTAGTGTCCTTAACTATGTAATGCAGGCGGACAGAATTCTGCTATACGCTACAACTTGCGTATTATGCATAACTTTAGGATCCACGTGCAAAATACCTGGTGGGCGGTCATGAACTCAGGAATCAGCCACTAGCCATTTAGCTTTCTTACTTTACCAATCTTTAGATTATTTGTATAGAAAAAAGATACTTGACCTTAGCGAATACTTCCTTTCACCTCATGTTCCGGGGGTGGTAGGTGGCGCATCATTGCTTAATTCAATTTGCTGGCTTAAGCGGTATATGTGCCTGGTGGTATTTGGCCTTTTTGTGGGAAACAGTTGCCTAACTGCCCAAGCAGGATTTCAAGGCCTAACTGCACCAATATCCTTTGAGCAACTGACGACCAGAGACGGTTTAGCCGCAAATAAAGTTATCTGTGTTACCCAGGACCAACAAGGTTTTATTTGGATCGGTACCCAGGAAGCCTTACACCGTTACGATGGCTATGAGTTGCTTAGTTTTACCCACGATCCTGATGACGAAACTTCCCTGTCGAACAGTACCGCGGAAGTCATTTATGTGGACCGATCGGGGGCGATTTGGGTGGGCACGTGGAATGGGCTGAATCGCTACGATCCCCTGGAAAACAAATTCACGCGCTACCTAAATGTTCCGGAAGGGGGGAGCGAAAATATAATACATGCCATCAGCGAAGATCAGGAGGGCCGGCTGTGGATTGGAACCAGCAAGAACGGCTTAAATCGTTATGACCCAATTGCCGACAGGTTTATCAGGTATGACCATGATTCGGAAAATAAGCAAAGCCTGAGCAGCGCCGTTGGCTTTAAAATATATCTTGATCGAAAAGGGACTTTATGGGTAGGTACCGGAGATCCCTGGGACGACTACACCAACTGGGGTGGGTTGAACCGCTACAATCCGAAAACGGATGCCTTTGTTCGCTACGAACATGATCCGACAAACCCTTCCAGTCTTGGCAACAATGAAATCAGTACACTTTTTGAAGATGAGGAAGGAAATTTCTGGGTAGCCACCTGGGGAGGAGGTTTGCAATTAATGGATAGGGAATTGGGAACTTTTACCGATCCAACCAAGGCTGACTGGCCTGCTACCGCGCCTGAGTGGCCCACCCTACGATTGGCGTTAGGTAAGGAAGCGACCATTACCTGTTTTCGGGAGGATCACTTGGGTGTTCTTTGGACCGGGGCTTTCCAGGGAGGGCTTGATCGCTTTGATCCCGAAGCGGGTACGTTTGATCATTATGAATATGATGCTGCAAAGCCAACCAGCCTGAGTGGCAATATTGTTTGGTCGCTCTTTGAAGATCAGCAAAATATTTTATGGGTAAGTACCTGGAATGGGCTTAATAAGGTACTGCCCAGGACCACTTCCTTTCAGGTAATCGGGCAAAAAACATCACAGGCCGCCGGCCTCGTAGATACCCACGTGGAAGAAGTTTTGTTGGACAAGCAAGGAAATATTTGGGCAGGAACGTGGGCGGGTCTTGAACGTATCGATGCGGTAAGCGGCACCTACAAATTATTCCGGATAAACAACCACTCTACTACCGGAACCCCCTCAGAGATGATCCTGTCTTTGCACCTGGACCAGGCAGATAATTTTTGGGTAGGGAGCCACCACTACGGATTGCTACATTTTCACCCATCAACCGGTCAGCTTAGGCCTCATCGAAAAGTGGATGCCCGAAAAATGCGATTTTACCTTGCCTCCATTACCGAGGGGCCATCAGGAGAAATATGGGTGACGGGAACTGAGGGGGTCAATAAGGTAGTGGCTGGAAGGGACGGTTTTGAGGCACTGCACGACCTGTCGGGGGACTTCCCGCAGCAGGTGTCTGGGAACGTACTTAGCCAATCGAAGGATGGAAATATCTGGCTTGGTGCAGACCAGGGTTTGTATAAAATATCGCCGGCCGGGACGAAAGTTACTGCGGTGCTGGAGGGGTACAACATCTCTACTGTCCTGGATGACGGCTCGATCGTATGGCTAGGTACAAATGGTGGGCAGTTATTAGCCTTTGATCCGGGTACCCGTGAGGTGACAAGCTTTTCGAAAGAAAATGGACTGCCAGGCAATACCATATGTGCCCTCATCAAAGACGAAAAGAACCGGTTGTGGGTTAGTACGGACCATGGCCTGGCCTGGTTAACGGAGGGGGCAAAGGAGCTCCAAACTTTCCCCGAGTACCAGTTGCCGCCAATTCAGACCTTTTACCCACACGCAGTAACTACTGCAAATGATGGAGACTTACTTTTTGGCGGAGATGGAGGCATCTTACGGTTTGACCCAACCACGGTTTATGTAGACAGTTTCGCACCCGTGCCCGTCATCACCGGCCTGATGATTTTCAACAATGATGCCGATACGTTGATCAGTCGGCAGGTGAATGATTCCGGTGAACTGGAGGCCTCTATTCATTTATCGTTTCGACAAAATGACCTGACCTTCAAATACGCAGGTCTGCATTTCGTCCGACCGGAAGCAAATGAATTTCGCTACTTACTGGAAAACTACGAGGAGGACTGGCGCTACGTCGGGGATCAGCGTACGGCCATTTATCCCAATCTTCCACCGGGAGAATATGTATTCCGGGTACAGTCCGCCAACCCTGAAGGGACCTGGAGCCAGCAGTCTGCCACGATGAATATCATCATTCGGCCGCCATGGTGGAAGACCCCTATTGCCTTAGCCCTCTTCATTGGATTATTGGTCGGGGCCATACTTTTCATCCGGATAAAGGAAAGGGAAAAGCTCCTTAAGTCTGAACGTGCCAAAGCGAGTGTAACGGAAGCCCGATTGCGGGCAGAAGTTGCCGAAGACAAGATGCAACAACTCCGGGAACTTGATGAATCGAAGGCCCGGCTTTATGCCAACATCACCCACGAATTTCGAACGCCGCTCACCGTCATTCTTGGCATGGTGGACAACATTCGTGGTCATCAGCAGGAACGAAACCTGATCGAGCGAAACAGCCAAAACCTGTTACGCCTCATAAATCAGCTGTTAGACTTGTCCAAATTGGATGCGGATGCCATGTCAATAACTTTGGCGCAGGGAGATATTATCCTCTACCTGCAATACCTGACCGAATCGTTTTATTCGATGGCCCAGGAAAAAGAAATCCGCCTGCTTTTTTACCCGGAGACGCCATCGGTGAATATGGATTTTGATGAGCAGGTTGTACAGCAAGTCATTTACAATCTGCTGTCTAATGCGCTGAAGTTTACGGATAAGGGTGGCAAAATATTGCTGCACGCCACGGAGGAGAAGCGGGGAGAACAATCTTTTTTAAAGCTCAAGGTCACCGACACGGGCATCGGGATTCCTCCAGAAGACCTGTCCCGTATTTTTGATCGATTTTATCAAACGGACAGTTCTTCCACCCGTACGCGCGGAGGAACTGGAATTGGGTTGGCCCTTACTAAAAAACTGGTCGAATTGATGGGGGGCACCATTGAAGTGGAAAGCTCGGTTGGTAAAGGAACGCTCTTCACCTTGTTTTTGCCAATACAAAACGAAGCAGCCGTACAGCATAAGGCGTTTCAGGCCGTCAGTACTTCTGTTTCACCTCCTGCGCCATCGTCGAAACTAAAATCATTTGCTGGCCTTGACCCTGAAGGCGAGAAGCCTTTACTCCTACTTATTGAAGACAATGCAGATGTCGTTTTTTACATTGTCGACTTATTAGCTCCCACCTATGAGGTCGTCACTGCTGCCAATGGCCAAAGTGGCATTGAAAAAGCCCTGGAGGTTGTTCCGGACATTATCATCAGCGATGTGATGATGCCAGGAAAGGACGGTTATGAAGTTTGCCTGATACTGAAACAAGACGAACGTAGCAGTCACATTCCCATTGTCTTGCTCACGGCTAAAGCAACCCATGAGGACCGGCTTAAAGGGCTCAAAGTTGGCGCAGATGCCTACCTGGTGAAACCTTTTCACAAAGAGGAGCTCTTCGTATGGTTGGATAATTTGGTCGTGCTTCGCAAAACCTTGCAAGGCACTTATTCCGGCACCTCCTCCTTGACTGAAACCTTACGGACCAAGCAGGACCCTACGCTTGAAGATCAGTTCTTGAAAAAGTTAATCACCGTCGTTACGGATCGAATAGATGATCCGGACCTGGGTGTTGTCCACCTTTGCCATGCAGCCCGGCTCAGCAATACGCAGGTGAACCGGAAGCTTAAGGCCTTGACGGGAAGAACCCCCAGCCAGTTTATTCGGTTTATTCGCCTGGAGCGAGCGGCAGAATTATTGAAAACGACGGAAAACAACATCTCTGAAGTCGCCTACTCGGTGGGTTTTAATGACCCCAACTACTTCACCCGGGTGTTTTCTGATGAGTTTGGCTTTCCACCGGGGGGAATTCGTAAGTAGTTGATATGCAGTTATTAAGGGGGTGTTTTTCAAGGTAAATGGTGAATATGTGCTACTCTTATTTCGCTGATGTGGAATAGGTGAAGAGTACTTGGAGCGGCTAAGTTGCACTTTGCGATTGTTCTTAAGGAGGCGCGCCTCCTGCTACTATCCACCTAATCGAACAACTATGAGATCCTTTATTCTTTTGCTGGCTGTTGTGAGCTTTTTACTCCCTATTCACCTATCTGCCCAAGAGGCGGATACCCAATACGCCATCCTGGAATACATGAAGGTTGAAGGGGAAGCCCGGTATGGGAGAAGCCTGCCAGGACTGCCAGGCCGCCTGGAAACATATCCAGGAAGCATGCAAAAAAGTCAGCTACATAATTGGTTGGTAACTCGAAGATACCCTCTGTGCGGGTGGAACCGATGCCTCCTGTCATGATACCGCAATAGCGAATCTGTAGGCGCGAACGCAGGGGCCATAAAAGGTAAAAGAGCAAGGTGGACAATCACCCCCCTCCGCTGCTCAAAACCTTACTATGCACCTGCGGCCCCGCCCAAAAAACATGCCAATTAAATAACTACTTGCCTCGTGCCTGTAGCTAAGATCCCTAAGAAGAACATCACCTGTAAATAACAGATCACCATGTCATCCTTCAATAGAAATATCCAAAAAGCAGTAAGTAAAAAAGCGCGCTTCTTGCCCATTTTTTCTTCCCTGGAAACCTTATGCTTCTTATGCGCGCTACTCTTCAGTATCCCCCTTTCTGCTCAGTCCTGGGGCGCTCCTAAAAAAGACCGTTGCATCGGTAGTGGTATAGCCACCTACTCTGCCAAACTGGCGAACGACGGCGGCAAGGGCTGGGAAGCTGCGGCCAAAAGCACCTCCATCCGCATTCTTGGGATCAACCAAGGTACCCCCGACCGGACCAGCAACCAGGGATGGGGCGGCATGTGGGGTGAATGGGACATCAAAGATGCTTCCTGCCTGCCCAAATGGGGTGCTCCAAAAAAGGACCGCTGCATCGGAAATGGCAGGGCTACTTACTCCGCCCGCTTAGCCTCAACGGCCGGCATGAGCTGGGAAGCCGCCGCCAAAAGTACCTCCATTCTTATCCAGGGCGTTGATCGGGGACGCCCGGTCCGCACCAGTAATCAAGGTGTCGGCGGTATGTGGGGCGAATGGGACATCCCGGACAATACCTGTACCCCTAAGTGGGGAGCAGCCAAACGTGACGATTGTAAAGGCAATGGCATCGTACAGTACTCCGCCCGCCTGGCTTCTGATGCCGGAATGGGCTGGGAAGCTGCCGCCAAAAGCACTTCCATTACCATCAACGGTATCGACCAGGGCCCACCCAAACGCACGAGCGACCAGGGTGCCGCCGGTGGTATGTGGGGCGAATGGGAAATTAAAGACGATACCTGCGTGGCCAGATGGGGCGCAGCTAAAAGCGATGGCTGCAAAGGCACTGGCATCGTGCAGTACTCCGCCCGCCTGGCTTCTGATGCCGGGCTGGGCTGGGAAGCTGCCGCCAAAAGCACTTCCATTACCATCAACGGTATCGACCAGGGCCCACCCAAACGCACGAGAGACCAGGGTGCCGCCGGTGGTATGTGGGGCGAATGGGATATTGAAGACAATACCTGTGTGGCCAAATGGGGCACACCAAAAAAGGATGATTGTAAAGGCACCGGCATCGTGCAGTACTCCGCCCGCCTGGCTTCTGATGCCGGGCTGGGCTGGGAAGCTGCCGCCAAAAGCACTTCCATTACCATCAACGGTATCGACCAGGGGCCACCCAAACGCACGAGCGACCAGGGTGCCGCCGGTGGTATGTGGGGCGAATGGGACATTGAAGACGATACCTGCGTGGCCAGATGGGGCGCAGCTAAAAGCGATGGCTGCAAAGGCACTGGCATTGTACAATACTCTGCCCGCCTGGCTTCCGACGCCGGGCTGGGCTGGGAAGCTGCCGCCAAAAGTACTTCCATCGTCATCAATGGCGTCAACCGGGGTACGCCGACACGGACCAGCGACCAGGGCGCCGCTGGTATGTGGGGCGAGTGGGACATTAAAGACGATACCTGCTTACCCGAATCGAAGATCGCCAAGTGGGGAACCTGGACCAAACAAGATTGTACCGGAAGTGGTAAGCGAACCTACTTTGCTCGCCTTGAGAACACCCAAACCGAGGATTGGAGTACTGAATGCAGCAACACCCCACTAACGGTTAATGGCATTTATTTCCCCCGACCGGACCGTTGTGTCGACAAAGGAATTGCGGGAATGTGGGGAGAAGTTGATCTTGAAGCTTCCGATTGTAAGGCCGAGGTCACCTTACCAAACGGCTATGCCGTTCGACTTAGCGAACAGACCCGCACCGGCAGAACTGACTTTACGGAAGGCAAAGGGCAGAGTAGGATCCTATTTGAAGACGGACCATTGGTGTACCCAAACCAAACCAAGTTTGCTTTTGATAAAAACCTGTTCAGTATGGCTATTATGTCAGATACACAAATAGGGTTTTGTGTAAGTACCCCCTGTAAAGATATTGCCGGGACGAGTGAAACGGCAAATCGCTGGCACATTCAGAGCCTGGTCACCGCAGCAACGGAGACGCCTAATTTTGCCGGGACAATTATTAACGGAGACTTAACCAACGTTGCGGACGACGCCCAGCTAGCCTTTTTCGAGGAAGAATACCTCAACCGGGGACTAAATCTCTACTTAGGTTTAGGCAACCATGATTATGACAATTACGCACTAAGTTGGGCAGCTTACGGAGGAAATGCCCATGCAGCGAACGGGAGAGGTGCCAGGCCACTCGATCAGATGGCTGAACACATAAAAACTATTCCAGGTGCTACTAATAACGGAGCCCGGCCCGACTTAATGGAATCACGGTTCAAAAATAAAGGCAGCTACGCTTATGGATTCAACATTGGAAAGTTTCATTTCTTACAGTTACAGAACTATCCATCCTATGAGATTGATCTCCACGTTTACCGTTCGGGTAGAATGGCCACCACTCATTTTGAAGTAACGAAATCATTGGATTGGTTAGAAGCACAACTAAAACGGATTCCCAAAGATGAGCCCGTTGTACTTAATATGCACGCCATTGATGCCAATGCCTTTCATTCTCGTGGTAATCCAGATGCTGCAACCGCTAAAAGTTTGTCGGTACGGGATACTTTATCCGAGTTGGAACGGTCTTCAAACACCTCCGAAGATTACCGCCGGTTTACCGAAATTTTAAGTGAGAACCCCAACGTTATTGCCATTTTCGCCGGCCATTTGCACGAAAGAGTCGGTCAGTACGATTACGGACAAAGTTACTCCTCACCCGTAAAGAAGAATTGGAAAGTAACCCTCCCGGGAGATGAAACAAGAACAGTGCCCATCTTTTTTGGTGGAGCAGCTGAGTACATGAAGTACCCACTGGTCAAGTTCGATTACGTGAAAAAAGAAATGACCGTCGAAGTTATTAATTCTGAGAATGGGAAGTTTGAGCGCGTACAGGAAAAAATTGTAGTGGACTTCAACTATATTTTACCCTAAAAAGTACTGGTGCCAGAGAGGTTGGATGAGTCTGGTAGTTTTAACGGCCAGAGTAATCTTCTTGGAGGGCAGAATTAGTTGTATAGTTAAGGAGTCAGGGAGTAAGATGGTGCCGGCCGCATTGTTTGACTCCCTGACTGTTTGACTAATTGACTCGTCCAGCTTCCTCCCCAATCCCAGTATCCCGCTTCCGGCGCTGAATTTTCTGGTTGCCGAAGGTATAGCTAAGTGACAGCGCCACCCGCCGACTATCGTAATTGCCGCCACCGAAGCCTTGCTGGCCATTAAAGTTAGTTTCGCCCGACCAACCCACCTGGTAAAACAGGTCATTACCAGCGAGTTTAACGTTCAGTTGATCGTTGAAAAACTTGCGCTGCAGGCCCAGGTTAAACGACCAGCTCTCGTCGTACTCAAACACCCCGCCCCAGATGCCGGGCCCGGCGAAGAAGCCACCGATCTCCCCCGTAAAATTCCACGGAAGCTTGAAGGTATGCTGCGTAAAAATGTTGTAGCTGAAGGCCTGCAGGTCGATCACCGCGCCGTCGCCATAGTCAGCCTGGTTGTCGATGTGGCTGGCGCTGAGGTTGAAAAAGGCGTCCCATTTCGGTGTAACGGTGAAGGGTAGGGCGGCGTTGAAACTGATGACGGTGTTCTCGGCCAGGTTGTCCCAGCTAATGAAGCCGGCGCGGGGGTCTACCGGGTCGGGACCGATCAGGCGGGTGATCTGGTCACTGGTCTTCGAGTAAGCTAGCTTGAAATTGTAGCGGTAGGCGAGGGTGTAGCCCAGTTCTACGTTGTCGACGATCTCCGGGTTCAGGCGCGGATTACCGAGTTCGAAACTCAACTGGCTGACCTGGATGCGGAAGGGGTTGAGCACGTTGTAGTCGGGCCGGTTGATGCGCCGGCCGTAGTTCAGCGCCAGGCTGTTGCCCTTCTCCGCGTCGAGCTGGTAAGTCAGACCCGCGGAGGGGAAGAAGCTGACGTAGTTGAGTTCCACCGGCGGCTCCGCCTGCCCGTTGAAGGCGGTGAGGATGCCCGTGGCATCGGTGATCTCGGCCCGCAGACCGGCGGCGTAGCTGACGCGGTCGGAGAAACTACCGTTGTAGCTGAGGTAACCCGCGTAGACGTGCTCATCGTAGGCGAAAATATTGGACTGGTCGACGTTGAAGGTCTCCACACCACCAATTTCGTCGAAGAGCTGGAAGCTGTTGTCCGTCCCCACCTGGCTCAGTTTGATGCCGGTGCCGAACTGGCCTTTGCCGAGCGGCCGTTCGTAGTCGACCTTGAAGGTGGCGATACTGATGTCGGTGGGCGTATCGAAACTGTTGGTGATCTCGCTCAGCTCCGTTGTCCGGTCGGGCGCGAAGTAGACGTTGGGCTGGCGGCGGAAGGCGCGGTTCCGGAAGGTACCGTAGTCGAGGTCGACGTTCAGGCTCGTGCCCTTACCCGCATCGAAGCGGTAGTTGAGGTTGAAGGTGGCGCGGTCCTGGTCGTCGTCCGAGCGGGAGCGGGCCAGCAGGATGCTGTCTACTGGTTGGTCGATCAGCGCGATCTCGATGTCGGACCGGTTCGTCTGGATGCCGTGCTGCGTCTGCCCGTCGAAGAGGATGCCGAGGGTTTGTTTGTCGGACAGGAAGAAGTCGGCCCCCACGCGGCCGTTGACGTTGTTCCAGGTAAAGAAATTGCGGCTGTCTTCCAGTGTTTGCAGGCCGTTCTGGAAGGTCAGGAAATCGACCTGGGAGAACTGCCGCCCGTCGTTGCTACCCACTTGCCCGAAGACGTTGAGATTTCGGTTGCGGTAATTGCCCGCCACCGAGCCGTTCATCTTCTGGTAGCGGCCCTGGCTGATGGTGTAGTTGGCCGTGCCGTTGGCGCCTTCCTGATCGCTTTTCCGCAGGCGGATGTCGAGGATACCAGCGTTGCCTTCCGCCTCGTACTTCGCGCCGGGGTTGGTGATGATGTCGATGCGGTCGATCTGTTCGGCGGTTAGGTTGCGGAGGTAGTCGGCGAGGTCGGCGCCTGCCAGGGGCAGGCGTTTCCCGTCTACGTAAACGAGCACGCCGCTGCGGCTCAGTACGTTGATGTTGTCGTTATTGTCGATGGTGACGCCCGGGGCTTTGCGCAGCAGGTCCAGCCCGTTTTCGCCTACGGCGTTGATGGTGCCCTGGACGTTGAAGACGGTGCGGTCGGGTTTGATCTCCACCAGCGCGCGTTTGGCGGTGATGGTGGCACCTTCCAGTTCTACGGCGGCGGGGGCGAGGCGGAGGATGCCCAGGTCCAGATTGCTGGTGACGGAGAGTTCTTTCACCAGGTCTGGTGCGCCTAGGTAGGTGGCGATGAGGGTGTAGTCGCCAGAGGCTACGTTGGTCATGCGGACAATGCCGGCGTCGTTGGTGGTTTCAACTTTGACGAGGTTGGAATCTGCGTACAGGGCTATGTTGGCGTAGGGGACGGGGGCGGAATTGGCGTTTTGTAGTTGGGCGGTTAGGGTGTTTTGGGCGCGGGCGCTGGTGCAGAGGAGGGTTAATAGCAGGGCTAGAGACAGGCGGGTAAGTCTTTTCATCTAGAGGATGTTGGTTTGGAGGGACGAAGGTCGGGTTTTTGTAGCTGTCTATGGTCGAGTGGTCTCCGGCCCGAGTAGTACCGTGCGGCAGCACTACGGTGTTGCGCGCACAGGTCTGAGACTAAGAGATCACAAAGAATACCTCCTGTCGCTCCTTCATCGTGGTTGCGTCTAATGGGAAGCGTACATTGGGTTCTCCTTGGAGGTAGAATGTACAGAATTTTGGGCTTTGCGGCCATCGCTAGAAATCGCTCGTCGGCCGAGGCGGGCGCTAGCCCTGACTCGTCCGCCGAGTGATTTTGGGTCTTTAACGACTGCTCGGCCGACGAGTCAGGCCTAACGGCCGCCTCGGCGGACGAGCTAAAACCGTCGCCAATCTTCAAATTCTGCACACTCTACTTCCGGGGAGAACCCAAACCTTTAGTAGTCAGTAAATATTAGCACAATTACCTTTATCAAACCCAAACACAAAAAAATTGAACAAACTCCTACCCCTACTAACAATCCTTTCGTTCACCTACTTCCAATCACCTCTCCACATGCTAAAAGATGGATGACGAAGAAAATATATGAAAGGGGGACCTATCCCTACACAAGAGAACATGCGCCTAGTAGCACGTTGAATGCTTCAGCTAAAGAGTTGAGTAAATGGATGGTTTCTTTTCTTCATAGCCTGGCTGGCCCAGACTTAAATATTGATCATTTGGCGATGATAATGCCCACATTTGAGCCATATCCATACACCGGTTTGGGGTTTCAGTTAAGTGCGCTTAACGGGAAAAAAACAATTGGCCATTATGGGGGTGATAGAGGCTTTAGAAGCTGTTTGATCATGATTCCGGAAGAAAACATTGGCTTAGTCTTATTGGCAAATTGTGACTATGAGGAAGATTTCAGGCAGGAGATATTGCATCCGATCGTTAAGCTCATGCTGGCGGGGTATGACTAATGGGGGCAAACCAAATTGTCGCATAGCGCGATGCTTTAGGGTGACGGCCTTACCTGCATTAACCGCCGCAGGCAGCCGCGTAGCGCAATCAGGCCTGTGCTACAAAGCTCTAACGAGCTGAACCGATGCTCGCTACCGCTCGTAGCGGCTACCGCCTTTGCTACGTTTGGTTTGCGCCATAACTAGTCGTAGCATTGGCTTCATCACCAAAGTGGATGGTTTAGTGCTGACAACACTTAAACTAAATAGCTTACAAAGCTTAAAAGTCAATTAAAGCTAAGAATAAATGAAAAATAATAGTCAAATACGAATAGACGATATTTTTAATATTGAGACGATACATTACCTTAGAGTTATGTCGTTAGTAAGCAATTGTACGATTTTGTTGTCGTTTTTTTTATTAATAAGCTGTAGTAATGAGTCTGCTAACAATAAAGATATTCCCCAGAGTGAAGTGGTAAGTGTAGTAGGTGCTGAAAAATCAGCTGTAAGCGAAGTGGAAAGTAGAAAAGATATTGATGCAGATTCTTTCAGGATCACAGAAAGAATCACAGATTATTATCATTTATTTGGAATAGGAGTAGATTTAAATTATTTCAAAAACCTGACTAGAGCGCAAGCGCACAAACAAAAGAGTTTTGTACTCGGTACGCTCAACCATAACAAAGGATTTTTAAGATTTCATACAAGCAATACTCCTCTGGATTGGGATGGAGACGCTGAAACGGAATGGAGTTATGAGATGACTTATTGGAATTTAAAAGATAGCAGAAGGTTTATTGCTCTGGTCACCAATGTAGTAACATGGGTTTCAGAAGAGACAGACTCAACTGCTTTTTACGTTCATGATAGAGAAGGTGTTAAGAAAGTTCATTGGGATGGATTCTCTTGGGACCTGGGCGATTTTATTGGGCAAGAATATGAATCACTGTTTGACGAACGTGTATGGACTCATCCACCAGTATATATTATGCTTCCAGAAGAGGGTAAAGAAATACAAGTAGAGCTGGCGTTTCATGAATATATGGAAAATGAAAATGCTTATGGTGTTTATGATTCATTACAGCTCTTTGAAAAAGAGTCCATGCTAAAGTTTAACCCACTTACGGATTTTTAAGTTGATAGTTGTTAAAATGAAAAGTGGTTACTTGCACAGTATTGCTGGAAAAATTTAAAATGCATTTATAGACGGACCCCGATTACATTTATGCATGGGCTTATGTCATTTGGCCGTTACGTCTCGTTGAATGAGGCAAAGTAGCTCCATCAGAACAGCATTTGGGGTAAACGACCGTTGGTCATCGTGACTCGCCTGAACGGCGCAATGATGTTAGCTAATATTAGCATATTTTGTTGGCAGCTGAGGAGGTTCGTGTAGCTCAGCCAATTGGCCCCAGAAAAAAAATGCCCAATGCGAAACCTATTATTCATCAGTCTGCTATGCTTATTTGCTTGTCATAACCCAGCAGAAACAGGAAGCAAGGCCACCCCGCCCACCGAGGACCGCAGCATGAAAGTACTTGGCCTAATTGGCGGTACCTCCTGGCATTCTACCATAGACTACTACCGTTACATTAACGAAGCCGTCAATGAGCATTTTGGGGACAATACCAATCCGCCCCTGATGGTGTTTACCATGGATCAGGCTAAGGTGCATAAATACCAGGTGGAAGATAACTGGTCGGGTATTGCTGATATGCTGGTAGAAGGCGGCAGGCGCCTGCAAAATGCAGGCGCAGAAAAGCTCCTGTTCTGTGCGAATACCCCCCATAAAGTCTACGGCCAGGTAGAGCACCAACTAAGCGTTCCCATCATACACATCGCGGATGCGACGGCAGAAAACATCAAAGAAAGAGGTATTGAAAAAGTTTGCTTCTTAGGGACAAAATATTCCATGACCGAAGACTTTATTACCAAACGAATTGCGGACAACGGCATCGAAGTATTAGTACCTGACGACGCTAAGGTTATCGACGAATTGCACCGCATCATCATTGAAGAATTGACTTATGGGGAAATTGTTCCTGCATCAAAAAAGTATGTCCTGGAGGTAATTCAATCATTTGTGGACCAAGGCGTCAAAGGCATAATTTTAGGTTGTACAGAATTTCCTTTGATGATAAAGGAAGATGATTTAGAGATTCCGTTGTTTAATACAACCGAGATTCATGCGAATGCTGCGGTTGATTATATTTTGGAGGAATTTGAATGGGAACGGGACTAAGGGGTGTTGTGGTCCGCCAGCCTGACGGGATAGGCAAATACGCTTCGATCATCCAAAAATAGATGCAGGCTAACGAAAACAAGTCCGTAAACGGCCTTGCTGCAACAGACGAACCCCCAGCCCTGGTGTGGTAAGACCGTAGGTCCGTCTCTCGTAGCGTTAGGGTTTGCCCCAATGTTTTCGTTGTACCGTGCCTCCCTAAGAAACAAAGCATCCAGTATTCTTCCTCTGCCTTTCAACTTCCCCCGCACCTGCGCCCCCGCCCCATAATCTTCCAGGACATTAATGGAAACAAAATCTCAAAATAAGGCTTAAAAGTAGCAACCGGAACATAAAACTGGCAAATCATGAACGATACGAACATCCCCGTCGAAGCGCAAACCTTACATGAGGAAGCCCGCCAGCATGGAGGAAAGGCGAATACGATTTAGCGGGCCAAAAACTACTACGTGCTAACGAGATAGCCCGAAAATGGGCCTGCCCATTATACGATCTGGGCTACACCTACCTGCTGCAACAGGACTTCCCCAATGTGCATAAGTACTACTGAAGGACAAACCAGCAGTACATTGTTCTTTAGTAAATAAGAAAATATGGATGGTTTCGTATTGAAAGGGCGTAGTTGTTACCGGGAGTCTGTTTATTTTTCATATATTATGGCTTCAGTTGATTACTTAAATAAGTAAATATGAAACTATCAAATGATAGACGCCCGTTCGAAGTATCAAACCGAACCATAAAAGACCTGGGAAGCCTACCGGCCAGACTTGTTGTAAATCAAATTTCAAACTCTATAGAGACGTACGATAATAGTGTCATATCAGAAATTGCACCATCTATTACCAGTGATGATCTTAAAAATTTTAAGAAGCAACAAAGATATATATTGATTATAGGTGCAGGTGCCAGTTACAGTATCACCAATAAGATATTACTTGCCAGCCAAGCTGCAAAAAAGATAAGGAAAAATTTAAAAGTCGATAAAAGTACTAAGGTAGGTAAGCTAATTGACGACGAATTGAAAAAGTTAACTACGGTTTATAAATTAAATGAAGATGACTTCGAGACCCAATTATTTGCTTTCAGCAAGTATTTCCCAGAAGAAGTAGTAGAGGAGTTAAGAAAAATATATAACGTTAGATATGAAGTCGGACGGTTTTATGAAGTCGTCGCCCATATGTTCAAGCATAGGTTTATTGACGTGATCATTAACTATAATTTTGATGAATTACTTGATAACGCTATTGATGAAGAAATTAAAAATGAAGACTTTACGGTGGTTTATAGTGATGGGCACTGCCCGCAAGATTACCGAAAAGACTTATTGAATGAAAAAAACAGGGGTTTAAAGTATCCTATTTATATTAAACCCCATGGAACTATCTCCCATCCGAGTACCATGAGGTTTACCCGCGATGATTACTACACGATTTCGGATGATATTGACAATTTGATAAAAGACTTATTGAAGGGGGAGCATAACGATGAAGATCATAAGTACGAAATAAACTTGTTGGTTGCGGGGTTTGGGATGAAGTCGTTCGAACTCAATCAATTGATAAAAGAGACGAATTCAGGATGCGTTATCAATACGCATATTTTTGACCACGCTCCTCCGGATAAATATATCTCGGAGCTGCACAATGAGTTCCAATTATATGATACCGTAAAGCATCCTTTTAGTTGTATGGAGGATTACATGTCCCTTGAAGAATATAAGGCAATTGATAAACCAATCTATAAGGGACCATTATTTTACCATTCCTACTATCGGACATCTGACGACAATTCAATTGACAAGTTCATAACCAAGATGTGGAAGGAAATAATGAATTTGTATGATGCGCCTTACAAACCCAAGGATATTACCAGGCATATATTGATAAGTACATTGTTTCAGAATAAGTCCGATTTGCTTAACTCATATACGAGTGAAGTACATTACTTTGAAGAGAGGACCTATGTTGAAATAATAATTCTATACTTGAAGAGTGATGGAATAATTAACGAAACAATTATTAATAAGAGCAGAGTTAGAAAATATTACCGACTTTATAAAAAAGCATCAGGTCAGTATTCTTTAAGTCAGATTCTGGTGAAATTAGGGTTTCAGGTGTATAAGGGTTACCTGACGGATACATACGTTCATTCCAAATTTAAGAAATTTGGCAATGCAAATGCTATTGCTAAAGGTATGTACACTGCCTTGTCTAAGAATATTAAAAATGTAGTAATTTTAGATAGGTTAAAGAAAAGGAAAAACGATATCATCAACGATCACTTTAGAAAACTAAAGGAGAATAATAGATTAGTCGTTGAGTACTCTGAAGAGGTTAAATATGATTTACGGTTTAATAATCTTGAAAACCATTCTCTTATCCGAACGGATTTACACTGGTCTTATGAGTATCAGAAAATCTTAAAAGCGGATGATTGGGATTTAGCACTTACGGTATCAGAGATGGGGCGGTTTCTGCTTTCAGATGCAAATGCTAAGTTTTTAGAAGGCAAAAAAGTTGAAGTAGTACTCGCTAACTACGGAATCAATCGTGAGAAAAACATCTTTAGTAAAATAGACAAAAAATTGTTGCTTTCGGGGAAATTATTCGAGATTCCCTGGTGGATGCACAATCAACATATGATTGTCTTTCTTAAAAAGGTCGACAAATTTTGCCCAGGCTGCTTAGAGAATAATCTTCTCCCCATCGTAGGGTTCTATCACAGCGGAAGGTTGCTTGACCGAAATGTTAGTCCGATTATTTTAAAGGACATAGACAACTTGCACACCTTGGTAAATAACTTTACGAATTATTGGCAGAGAGCTGGAGCAGTGAAGAAGCCTCAGTTAAAATCCACAAATATTGATTCTTTTGAAGAGCTCAATTCCGTAAGGGAGAAATTATTGAAAAGGTATAGAAAATAATTTTTTCGACTCAAATCCGGGCGTAATACAGCGGAACCGGGAACGGGAGTACTACATAATGAGTTATTGTGTTTAGAGATAATGGCTTTACTGCGTGACCCACTTTCTGCAACGGTCTCCTCATTGCTGGTGGTACCCTGTGGGTTTCCATTTTAAATCCGGTGGAAACTGTGCTGGGGGCTCAAGCGATCGACATGCTTGGCCGCGCCATGCGCCGGCAATTTTACAGCGGCGCCAACTTTGCGATGGCTACCGCTCGCTTGCCCCGGGGCACTTACTGGTTGAAGGTCAGTGCAGAGCGCGAGGCTTGGATGCAGTAGGTTGTGATGCAGTGGGGGGGTTAGGTGCGCGCGCAGGCTAAGACCCCGCAAGCCAAAATAAAAAGGAGGTTTCATAACTATATGAAACCTCCTTACCTACAACAAGGAATACAAACGAGGTGAAAACACCCGATCATTTCTTATTGCGTAATTGGTTGCCGCAATGTAATGGCGCTTTCCCCTTCCGAAATGCCGTTTTTGGATAAAATACTAGCTCAAAAGGAATAAGACTCTGCCATAAGCTATGTTTTTTTGCCGGGCCTCCCCCGCACCTTTAAGGCGTCAGGAATATCCTGGATCGGTTGTTTACGGGCTTGCTTGTTTTTTAAACGTATCTTGTCTGTTCACGCGTGCAAAACAGCCCGAACCCGTAATGCTAAACTTAAAAGAAGATCCTGCCTCAGAGCACGTAAGAGAAATGGCAGCACACTTCAACGCAAAATTTGATAATGGCAACGATGCTTCTACAATTACCGTTAACAACGATCAAGCAAAAGGATTCATCAGTTCTTATCGATTATTCGCTGGCTTGTCAGTATGGGTTTACAACATCACTTTTTGCGAAGACTTCATAGTTAACCTTGGTCTTTCGGAAGACCGGCCATATTACTTTAGCTACAACGTAAAGGGGCATTTTTTTCATCGATTCGGTGACCACGAAGAATTCGTCAAGGTGTTACAGAATCAAAACATGATTGTTGTAAGCAGCCCCGAGAATTCCGTTCAAATTGTATTCCCTAAAGAGGTTAAGCTTGAAATAGCGGTAATAATTGTTGACGTAAAGTTGTTGGAAGAGTTAAATATAAGAAATGCAAAAAGGATAAATTTTAAAATACAAAAAATATTTCAAAACATTCCTCACGATTATCCTTTCAGGCACCTGGGGGAGATTGATGCAGAGACTGGAAAGTATGCTGCTATCGTGTGTAAGAACAATGATATTGATCTGATTGGTGGTCTCCTCACGGAGGGCGCTGTCTTGAACATGCTGGCAACACAACTCAGGTCGTTTAGGGAAGATAGGGTAGTCAACCATGGTTTTGAGTTAAGTAGATCCGAACTGTCGAGGATAACTTCTCTGGGAGATTACATTATTGAGAATTTAGAGGAAAAAGTGACGATAAAAGAATTAAGCAAACTGTTTCAACTAAGCCAAAAGAAATTACAGATCGGTGTCAAGCATTTATACGGAGAAACGGTAGCGCATTATATTTTAAACTTACGCATGGGGCAGGCTAAATTTCTGTTCGATACTACGGGGCTTAACGTCTCAGAAGTTTGTCACCGGGTTGGGCTGTCCAGTCAAAGTAATTTTTCCAAAACATTCAAAAAAAGGTACGGCTTACTACCTAGCGTTTACAGGAAAAAAACGACATCGTAAATGCTGGCGCTTATTAATGTTTATCCCACAATACTGGACATTTTTGTTTAGCCCTCTTTATTCCGATGACTACGTTTAAGAAATTGTTGCAAGGATTGCAGTAGTTGCAGGGGGGGCAACACCTGCAACCCTTGCAGCTCCTGCAACTTTGTCTCCGAAAAGCAGCCTTCAATCAACGGTTTTAGAAAATTGTCCAGTAGTATGTGTTCATTCTTTTATTTATAGAAAATGTTGCCAGCGGACTGGCGGACCAGAGGACCTTCTGAACTTGGTGCCGGGAACGTTGATGATACTGGTGCCTTGAGCAGCGATAACGTAGAGCCAGCTGCCTGGTTGGTACTTCGGGGGATGGGTCAGCCTCCTGGCTTACTGCCTTTTCCTTGCTTTTAACCTTCCCCTGCACCCGCGTCCCCGCCGCCTAACCAGTCAGAGAATCAGCTAATACGTTCTGTACTTTCTGACTTCCTGACTGCTTGACTCCCTGACTAATTGACCCGGCCCGCCTCATCTTCAAGCCCCGTCTTCCGCTTCCGGCTTTTCACCTGCTGGTTACCGAAGGCGTAGCTCAGTGAAAGGGCAGCGTTCCGGCTGTCCCAGTTCCCGCTTCCTTCACTGACCTGACCGTTGAATTCAGAGCGGCCGATCCATCCACTTTTGTAAAAAATGTCGTTAGCACTCAGCTTAACGTTCAACTGGTCGTTTAGGAATTTCTTCTGCAGCCCCAGGTTAAGGGCCCAGTTTTCATCGTACTCGAATACACCACCCCATATACCGGGACCGGAGAAATACCCCGAAACCTCAAAGGTGAGTTGTCCGGGGAGCTTGAACGTTTGCTGCTGGAAGAAACTGTAACTGAACGCCTGCAGGTCAATGGTCCCGTTTTCACCGTAGTCCGCCTGGTTGTTGATGTGGCTCCCACTGATGTTCACGAACGCATCCCAATTTTTGGTCACGGTGAAGGGCAGGCTGGCGTTGAAGCTGAGGACCGTCTTTTTAGCCAGGTTGTCCCAGCCAATGAACCCGGCGCGGGGGTCAATGTCGTCCGGACCAATAAGGCGGGTGATCTGATCCGAGGTCTTACTGTAGGCCAGTTTGAAGTTGTAACGGTAAGCCAACGTGTACCCCAATTCCAGGTTGTCCACGATCTCCGGGCGGAGGAACGGGTTCCCCGTTTCGTAGCTCAGTTGGCTGATCTGGTTGCGGAAGGGATTGAGCACGTTGTAGTCTGGCCGGTTGATCCGGCGACCATAATTCAGGGAGACAGTATTCCCCTTTTGCTGGTTCAGCGCGTAGGTCAGTCCGGCAGAGGGGAAGAAACTCAGGTAGTCTATCTCCACGGGGTCTTCCTGGAGTTCTGTACGGAAGGCGGTCAGCCTACCGGTAGCATCGGTCAGCTCCGACCGCAGACCGGCGTTATAACTGATCTTTTCACTGAAGTTACCGGAGTAGCTGAGGTAGGCGGCGTAGACGTTTTCGTCGTAGTCGAACAGGTTAGAGCGGGTATCGCTTTGTACTTGCTGGTTTCCCTGTTCGTCGAAGAAAAGGAAAGTGTTCTTTGTACCAATTTGGCTCAGTTTGATGCCAGTACCGAATTGCCCCTTTCCAATTGGTTGCTCGTAATCCACCTTAAAGGTGTAAATGTCGATGTCTCGTGGCGTATTGAAGGTGTTCACGACTTCGGTGAGCACCGTTTCCCGGTCTGGCGTCACGTAGGTATTCGGCTGTCGGCGCAAATCAGTATTCCGGAAAATACCGTAATCGAGGTCTACATTTAGGCTCTTCCCTTTGTCGGGGGCGTAACGATAATTGAGGTTGAATTCTCCCCGGTTACGGTTCGTATTACCGGTGGAGCCCGCCAACAGTACACTGTCCACTGGACCGCCAATGGTAGAAATTAGAAAATCGTCGCGTCCTTCATTATCCCCTTGTTGCAGGCTTCCGCTGGCCAGAAAGCCAATGGTACTGTTTTTACTCAGGAAAAAATCGGTGCCGAACTGGCCGAAGTAATCCGTGGTATTTCGCTTGGTGTACAATTCTTCCTCCAGCTTCAGGCCATTCTGAAACATGTCGAAGTTAGTGAGGTGGTAGTTCTCAGAACGCACATTACCCACGCGGCTGAAGACGTTGAGCTTATTGTTTCTGTAGTTGCCCGCCACCGATGCGTTAGAGCGGTTATAACGGCCCTGGGTAGAGGTCAGGTTCGCGGTACCGTTGGCGCCCTCGTTTTCGGCCTTGGACAGCCGGATATCGATGATGCCAGCGTTGCCTTCCGCCTCGTACTTCGCGCCGGGGTTGGTGATGATGTCGATCCGGTCAATCTGTTCGGCAGTGAGGCTGCGCAGGTAATTGGCCAGTTCTTCGCCGGCCAGGGGAAGTCGTTTGCCGTTGACGTAAACAAGTACGCCGGAACGGCTCAGCACGTTGATGTTGTCGTTGTTGTCGATGGTGACGCCCGGCGCTTTTCGCAGTAGGTCCAGACCGTTCTGGCCCACGGCATTGATGGTCCCCTGAACGTTGAAGATCGTCCGGTCGGGCTTAATCTCCACCAGGGCGCGGGTGGCGGTAACGGTGGCTTCGGCTAGTTCAACGGCTGCCGGGCTCATTTGCAAAATACCAAGGTCAAGATTGCCCGGCCCGACGGTTATTTCGCGGACCAGGTCCGGTGCGCCGAGGTAGGTTGCCATCAGCACGTAATCGTTGGGAGCGATATCCGTCAGCTGAAATAGTCCTGCGTCTCCGGTCGTTTCCACCTTCACCAGGTTGGAGTCGAGGTAGAGCGCGATGTTGGCAAAGGCGACGGGGGTTTTGTCGGCATCTTGTAGTTGGCCTTTGATACTGGCCTGGGCGCGGACGCTGGTGCAGAGTAAGGATAAAAGCAGGGTGAGGGCTAAGGAATGGACTGGTTTCATCGGGCAGCTTATTTGAGCGGGCAAAGGTCGTGGTTTATTTGTTCCCCGGCACTTGTGCCGGAGAGTTATTATTTTGACAAAAGTGCCGGGAGCAATTACTAACCGAGGAAAATCGGATCTCCAAATGTATAAGGATGTTCTTGAAAACAGTTCACTACTCCTGCTTGCTCCGCATTACGCATGATGTACCAAAATTCCTGCATGAAATGCTTCCTGTTACGAATGTATCGATCGTAATAACCAGGTGCCCAGAGTTTTCCTTTTCTACCAAGCGACTTATTAACGTCATTGGCCGAACCACCCTTTATTTTTCCTATGACAGAAGCCAGGTTCCGGTAGGAAGGAATTGGGCTAATGAAATCCCAGTCTTTAGGGCATTGGATAGAAAAATCAAGCAATAAGTGAAGATGGTTTGAAAGCAATGCGTAAGCTACGATCTTGTAGTATTGACCGTCGTAACGCTTTAGACGTTCAATAACGGCCTCTGCGGCACGGGAGTTATTAAAAGGATGTTCTTGGGTACGTCTGGCATGTGTTAATTTTTCCAGATGTTGATAATAGAGTTCGTTGATTCGTTCGTGCCGGCCCCTTTTATTCGGGAATCTATCATGAGCAATCTCTTGCAATACCTCAATTCTTCTGCTTTGTAACTGAGTAAGTAATATTGCCGGAATTGCATCATGCGTCTTGATTGTTACTGAGAATACTCCGCCAATAAGCTGGTAGTGGGGCTGAAGAAGCCTATGGAAGACCGTTCTATGATCATCAATGTGAGCCATCTGATTATACGATTTTGTTCCCCGGCACTTGTGCCGGAAAGGAAATGAATAATCTGATGGACTGAGGTTATAATTGTTTTACTGGAGGAGGGGAATGCTGCATCAGAGACTAGTGTGTTACAAATATACATTTATTTTTTTAATAAAAACAAAAAGTTTATATTTTGTCTTGTTCCCCGGTACTTGTGCCGGTACCATAAAGCATTCGGCACAAGTGCCGGGGAACAAGGCTAATCTTTGTGCCGGTACCATAAAGCATTCGGCACAAGTGCCGGGGAACAAGGCTAATCTTTGTGCCGGTACCATAAGCACCCGGCACAAGTGCCGGGGGACAAGACCAACCTTTGTGCCGGTACCATAAGCAACCGGCACAAGTGCCGGGGAACAAGCCCTCCTTGCACCTGCGGCCGCGCCCTCATTAGTCTGTAGTCTGGTTGTCTTGTAGGCCCACCGCAAGAGGATGTTCGCTGCGCTCGCTCTGAATTAATGTTGAAAGTAACCCAGATCGAGGCATCGAAATTTGGTGGTGTAGGCTTTCATTTTTTTCTTGCACTACAAGACTACAAGACTACAAGACTACAAGACTACAAGACTACAAGACTACAAGACTACAAGACTACAAGACTACAAGACTACAAGACTACAAGACTAGTTAACCCGTCCCGCCTCCTCACTAAGCCCAGTACTCCGCCTCCGGCTCTTCACCTTCTGATTGCCAAAATTGTAGCTCAGGCTAAGGGTCGCCCGACGGCTGTCCCAGTTGCCCCGACCTTCAGACACCAAGCCGTTAAATTCGGATCTCCCCCGCCATCCGGAGGTAAAGAACAAATCGTTGCCGCTGATCTTCACGTTCAGCTGGTTGTTCAGGAATTTCTTTTGCAGCCCTAAATTAAGCGCGCCGCTCGTCTGGTACTCGAACACCCCGCCCCAAATGCCGGGCCCGGAGAAGTACCCGCTCACCTCGGCCGTAAAGCCTTTGGGCAGGTTGAAGGTTTGCTGGGAGAAGACGGTGTAGGTAAAGGCCTGCACGTCGATCGAAGCCCCGCCCTCATAATCGGCCTGGTTGTCGATGTAACCGCCCGAGACATTGAAAAAGGCATTCCACTTTGGTGTAATGGTAAAGGGCAGGGCGGCACTGAAACTGTAATTGGTTTGCGTGGCCAGGTTGTCCCAGCTAACGGAAAGGGCGGCGGGAAAGACTTCGTCCGGACCAATAAGGCGGGTGATCTGATTGCTCGTCCGACTGTAGCCCAGCTTGAAATTATAGCGGTAAGCATGGGTATAGCCTAACTCTACATTGTCCACAATCTCCGGATTCAGAAATGGGTTGCCACTTTCGTAACTCAGCTGACTGATCTGGTTACGGAATGGATTCAATACGTTGTAGTTGGGCCGGTTGATGCGACGGCCGTAATTCAACGAGAGCGTATTCCCCTTCTGCTGGTCAAGGGCATAGGTAAGACCGGCACTGGGGAATAAACTGACGTAGTCAAGCTCAACCGGCGGTGCGGCAAGGTCCGCACGGAAAGGCGTCAATACGCCCATCGCGTCGGTCACTTCGGTACGCAGGCCGGCCGAGAAGTTGAGCTTCTCGCTGATCTTACCTGCGTAGTTCACGTAAGCGGCGTACACGTTCTCATCGTAATCGAATTGGTTGGAACTGCTGTTGTTTAGGGTGCGGATATTGGCCGCGTCAACGTCGTAGAACAGGAAGGTGTTCTCGGTGCTGACCTTACTGAATTTCAGGCCGGTGCTAAAGTTGCCGCCAGCAAGTGGTTGCTCGTAATCGAGCTTAGCCGTGGTAATATCAATATTGGTTGGGGTGTCGAAATAGTTGTTGAATACACTGAGCACTTCTGAACCATCGGGGCTCAGGTACCGGTTGGGTTGGTCGCGTAGGCTCTCGTTACGGAAGCTGCCGTAATCCAAATCAATGTTGAGGCTCTTGCCCTCGCCAGCGTCAAAACGGTAATTTAGATTATAAGTTTGCTGGTTGCGATCACCGTTGCCGAAGGTTTCTGCCCGTAGGAGGCTGTCCGGGGTTTCTGATGAATTGGCGACGGTGTAGATGTCAATATTGTTGTACGAGAAATCTTCACTATTGCTCTGCCGACCACTGAGGAGGAAGCCGATGGTGTGTTTGTCTCCCAGGAAAAAATCGGTGCCAAACCGATAATTAGGGTTGCTATTGGTGCTTTTAAAGAAGATCTCGTTATCCAGGTACAACCCGTTCTGGTAGCTGTCGAAATTGACCGTATTGTAAGACTGGCCAGCTCCATACCCTAAGGTGCCGAAAGCATTTAGTAACCGGTTGCGGTAGTTGCCGGTAAAGTTACCGTTGTACTGGCCGTAACGCCCCTGGCTCACGGTAGTGGACACCGTACCGTTGAAGCCTTCGTTTTCGTTCTTTTTCAGACGGATATCGAGGATGCCGGCATTCCCCTCGGCCTCGTACTTGGCACCGGGGTTGGTGATGATGTCGATCCGGTCGATTTGCTCGGCGGTCAGGCTGCGGAGGTAGTTCGACAGGTCATCGCCAGACAGTGGCAGGCGCTTGCCGTCTACGTAGACCAACACGCCGGCGCGGCCGAGGACGTTGATGTTGTCGTTGTTGTCAATGGTTACTCCCGGAGCTTTGCGGAGTAAATCCAGGCCGTTGTCGCCCACCGCATTTATGGTGCCCTGGACGTTGAAGACCGTTCGGTCGGGCTTGATCTCCACCAGGGCCCGGGTGGCGGTTACGGTGGCTTCGGCGAGTTCAACGGCGGCGGGGGCCATTTTTAGTACCCCCAGGTCCAGGACGCCGTTCACGGCCTTGATGCCTTCTTTGCGGAGGTCGGGCGCACCGAGGTAAGTCACGACCAGGTTGTAAGTACCGTCATCAATGCCTTCCATACGGAAAATACCGGCATCGTCGGTGGTCTCTACCTTGACCAGTTTATTGTCCGGGACGGTGTAAAGCGCAACGTTGGCGAAGGCAACGGCCTGGCCGTCGGCATCCTGCACCTGGCCTTTGATCTCGTAGTCGTCCGGCCTTACTTCTTCTGTGGCATTCGGGCCGGCAGCACGCTGAGCATACGCGCTAAGCGGTAGGAGCAACGCGACCAATAAGAGTAGCGCCTTGACGCCTTGACTAAATGACTGTTTGATGCGCTGACTCTCTGACTCCCTGACTCCCCGACTTTTCAGGGCGGGGCCGCAGGTGCCAGCGGGAAGGATAAAAGAGCAAAGCAAATTCGTTGATGGTGTAAAGTTTCTCATGTAACTAGCTATTTGGTGCCTTGGGGAGGCGTTATGCTAGAAGGACGTCCATGAGCACTTCGGGCTGCATGTTAAACCATGCCTTTCGGTTGATGTGGGGTTTGGGTCGACTAATGCTTTTGGTTGGTCGACTAGAGGTGGTGCAGAGGGACCGTAATAAGCATAGACGATCAATTCTTGGGGGTAACGTGGGTGCCGCTAGTGCCGGGCTCCATAGCTAAGTGAGGATATTGCTAACGCCGCCACCGTGCGGAATAACTAGCTGAAGGTCGGGCGTGTGAGTGAAGCCCGGCACTGGGGTTGAGCCGTTTGCAAACGGCTCGGTCATCCCAGCTCAAGTGCGAAGTGGTTCTGCTCCGTTATTTACTACCTTTAGCAAATGTTACCTGGAGTAGCGGAGCCCACTAAATAGCATGAAATTTAAAAATACCACCATGAAATACATTAAAATCATCACCATACTACTACTCAGTTCAGCCATCTCTTTCTATGCCTGTAATGACAATTCTAATGACGTCAGGCAAAAAGCCAGGGAATCGCTGAGAGTTTCAGATTCGCCTACGCCACCAAGTGCTGCGGTTCAAAATCCGGCCATTCCTGAGCCTACTCAAAATGCAGCAGGTGTCTGGCACTATACCTGCAACCAAGGTTGCGCTGGAGGTGGGGGAAAGGATGATACTTGTGCCACGTGTGGAGGTGCTTTAGCACACAACACGGCTTATCATGCCAATGATAATATTGCGCCTCCTGCCAACCCAATAGCGCCTTCAGCCACACCTCCCGTAGTAGAAGCTGCTCAAAATGCAGCGGGTGTATGGCATTATACCTGTGGAAATGGATGCGCAGGGGGTGCCGGAGTTGCTGGCACATGTAGCACTTGTAGTGGTGCCTTGGCGCATAACCCTGCTTATCATCAGTAAGCGGCAAACGCCGATGCGAAAAACTACCATGAAAAAGTATTTTAAACCACCAGCCGAATGAAGACTACCTGTTTCACCATCGGCCTGCTCTGTCTGTTCGGCCAGGGGCTAACCGCTCAGGAGTTCTCTATGCAAGCCAATGTTCGACTGATTCTGGGAACCTACGAAGAACTAACCGCCTCCGTCTCCTGCGGAGACATCGACGGCGACGGCGACAACGATGTCCTGGTCGCCAACGGCAGGCACTGGCCGGGGCAGAACCGAATTTTTATCAATAACGGTCGAGGAATATTCACCGTCGAAAAAGATCTCGGAAACGATAGGGCTACTACCTATGCGACCGAGCTGGCTGACCTGGATAACGACGGCGATCTCGATATTGCCGTCGGTAACGATATGGCGCCCAACAACATATTTCTGAACGACGGTAAGGGAAATTTTACCCGGAGCGGTTCCTTCGGAGAACCATACTCCTCCACAAGAAACCTGACCCTGGGAGACCTGGACCAAGATGGGGATGTCGACATTCTGATCACGAACCGGGGCCGACCCAACGAAATCTGCCTCAACGATGGTACCGGCAATTTTCAGCAAACGATGAACTTCGGTAATAAAGAAGATGCTACCATCGACGTAGAAATCGAAGACATGAACGGCGACGGTAATCTGGACCTGGTGCTGGCGAACAGAGATGAACAACCAAACTATGTTTACTTCAACGACGGGAAGCTGGGGTTTTTCAGGAAAACACCCTTCGGCACCGGCAAGGACAATACCAGGTCCGTGGCGGTAGCTGACCTGAACGAAGACGGGTTCCCAGACATCGTTACGGCCAATATTGGCGAACCTAATGTGATCTACTTCGGGAGCAACCAGGGTACCTTCTCCACGTCTGAAACACTTGGCCCGGACGAAAATGACAGCTACGCCGTGGCCGTGGCTGACGTGGATGGTGACGGTGATCAAGACATCATCGTCGGGAATTCCGAAAGTCCAAATGTTGTCTACCTGAATATGGGAATAGGGGCGAAGTGGACAAAGTACCAGCTCACTGACGACGCCTTCGATACCTACGACATCATTGCCGCGGATCTAAATGGTGACGGACTGCTCGAAATCATCGAAGCTAATTCGGACGAAATAAACCGCTATTACTTTAATCGGACGAAACGCTGAATATCGAATATTTCGACAGTTTCACCGTTAGGGTGGTTCCCTTTACTCCGCTTGCTCACCATGGCGAACAAAGCGTAGCGAAGAGAGTGGTTATTGCGGTAGCCTATTCTCTCCTTTAATTATTCGCTGAATCCCAAGCTAGTTGTAGAGCAGCGAGACTCACTTTAGCGCTTGATTCGCGTTATTACTATTAAATAATTCAACTACAACTGGATAAGAGGGGGAAACAATAGTAACTATACATCACGCCGTAACTTGCAGCAGTAATACATGCTAACCTATTGGTTTTCGTTTCATTTACTCCTAATCTTCCCTATGAAACTATTTGTGCGCTACGTTATTCCGATATTCCTTTTTTTATCTCCCGGTTTTGTTTCTCTCTTTGGCCAATCGCCGGTTGCGATAACCGGCGAAGTTCCCTCCACTCAAAATGGTCGGTTGCCGGACGAAAGGATAGCTTCTTTTCCGTTTGCCGGTGGGCAAATGATCGTCTCCATTGCAAATGCCTTTTCCCGCCTTTATCATTTTGACGGCCAAACGATTCGCGACGTTCTCGTAGAAGATGACATCGTCGTGAATGATTTGGGGGCGGTACCCGGAGGTCGGATCTTTTTTCTGGAAGGGGGAAGCTTCGATGCAGGGGTTTACCTACTGTCCGAAACAGATATGTTGATCACGCCGCTGACCAACGTTTTTGGGCGTTTAGTTCCCGAAGCGGTAACTACCAATACCGGCCTGATTCTTTATCGGGACATAAAGGGTGACGAAGGTGTAATAGCGCTTCACGTTACGGGTGATCCCGCCGAAAACAGGGAGCTTTTCAGGGCTGAATCCGGAACTTACAGGGTGGATCAGGAAGGAGACTTTTGGGTCTTTTCCTTGCTGTCGGGTGGGCTGTACCTCACCGACGGAACCCCCGCCCGAACGCACCGTATTTTCGACTTCGTCCCTCCACCCGCCAATCGGGTGCGCCTGTACGAGGGAGAATATTACTTCATTGCTGAAAATCGCTTCCACGCCTTTGACCCTGATACTGACTCGACACGTACCCTGCGTACTATTGAATACCCCTCAGGAACCACACCGATTACACTATTCGATTTCGCGCCAACACCCGGCGGTATCGTCTACATCGCCGACGTACTCGGGAACGGTACAGAACTCTTTATCCACGAGGGGACTGCTGCCAGTGCTCGTCTTTTTCGGGAATTCGGGGCTTTTACTGCCGATGGCGTGCAGGGTATTACGCCTAATTTCTTTGCCAGGGAATCCCTCCCGGATGGATGGTTCAATTTTGTTGTGCTAACTGATGACATCTGGCTCCCGGAGATCTGGCAGACCGACGGCTCGGAGGCAGGAACGGTACGCATCGGGACCCAGGCCGGCCTTCCCGCATCGGTAAGTTTCACTTATTACGAGAATAAATCCACCGGCGACGTATACCTCAATACCTCCGCTAATAACTTCCCAAATGAGAACGAGGCCCATCTTTATGGAATACGCCGTATGGATGCAGAACCCCGTTTTCGGATCGTCGATAGCATGCTGATCCGTAGCGAAGACCGCAGTGCTTTCGCCGGAGACTGGTTCCTTTACAACAACCGTTTGTCCGGCAATGACAACTGGGTCTCCCACCACCTGGCCGATGGCAGTCTGCAGCGATTTACTGATGGTTCCGACCCACAATTTGGGATCAATTTAAGCGCTCTGAACGGCATGGCTTACTTCCCTTTGTTTCGCCGTGGTATCGGTCGGAGTCCGGTTAGTCTGGTTCTCGGACAGGATACCGTCACCATGCTTTACGATGCTCCTCCGAATGTGTCTGACGGCGATATTCACTTCTTCGTCCTGAACGATGAAATGTACTTTCTGGCCAATGACCTCATCAACGGTATGTCCTTATTTCGTACAGATGGTACCCGATCCGGTACTCGCCTGATCCTTGACGTCCACGACTTGGTGGGGGAGAATAATTTCACTACCCTCGATAAGATTGGACAAGAGATGGTTGCCGTTACCGTTCATGGTGAGGCTTACCGACTGGACCCCGCCGGCGATAGTTTGCGCATCCTGGCGGCAGGCGTAAACAAACTGGAAGAAAGAACTGATAATGGCTACTATGTGTATACCACCCGCTCAGCACCTTCCATTAAGCTGATTAATGATACCCTGACCCTGAATTTAATCAACTTTTTCCCCGACCTGGACAGGTTTACCCAAGTACTCACGGTAGGGAATGAGGTGATTTTTATCAACCAGGATGCTTCTCAGGGAGATTGGCAGTTGGTTTGCTTTGACGCAGAAAATTACGACTTACGGACATTTGATCTTCCCATACCCGGTTTTAATAACCCAAGTAATGCCAGAGACCTCATTTTCAGGTTGGCGGATACGGTATTTCTGGCGCTCCCCGGCACCGACGGAAATAACCGCTTTTTTCGCTACGCTTCCGGGGTGGAGGTACAGGAAGTCACGGGGACCGGTCCGTTCACCGGAAGGCGGGTTTCCAGCTTCCGGGGTGGAGGTGGAACCCCGGCCAGCCTTACTACAGAAGATCCCCAAACCGGGGAGGTGAATATCTACCTTTATCAGGGAGGTGCCTTTCAGTTGTTTCGCAGTGAAATCTCCGGCCGGAAACCCTCCCACCTCGGTGCCCTGCCGGATGGCGTATTGGTGCTGACCCCTGACCAGCTTTCCCGCACGGTATCCACTACCGACCTGACCGAAGACTCCCTGGGAGCCCTGGCGCAGGCAGCAGACGTTAATCAACCGTTGAATGACCTTACGGATATCGGTAATGGAACGTACGCTTTCGTACGCCTAAATGGAAACTCCACGGAGGTGTGGCATTCTGACGGTACCGGCACCGGTACCAATATTGTCCTTACGCTGCCCGGAGATCTTCGCCTGTATGATGATGGTCTGAATACGGAGAGCGGCTGGCTCTTGCTGAGTCCCCAATCGGGGCGTTCTCAACTCCGGTATGTCTACCAACCAGCTACGGGTGAATTATTAACCATCGACCTCGATCTTCCGGAAACGGCTTTCCTCGGGAACATAACCGGTTTCGGCGGGCAGTTTTATTTTAATATCACGGAACTCTTCACCAAAACCGTTTTTTACCTCAAAATCATCTATCCCCAGGATACCGAAACGGCAATCGTCTTCGTGGACGAAAATGAAAACGGCCAATATGATGTAAACGAAGCAGGCGTTCCGGGTCAGCCCGTCCGCTTCGACTTCGTCGACGAAAGCCTCACCACCTTCACCAATCAGGAGGGGCGTTATCCCCGTCTCGGCCAACCGGGCGAGGGCTATGTCGTCCAGTTGATTCCCGATGATTGCTGGCAATTCACCACTCCGGATTCCCTCCGCGTGGCGCCGGGAGATACGCTTCCGGATTTCGGTCTGATCATTAATGAGGGAAGAGGGTCTTTGCGTGCCGAATTGTTTTCCGCACCCGTCCGCTGCGGTTTTACCGTCCCTTTTTGGATCAACCTCACCAACGACGGTTGCCAGCCGTTGACCGACCTGGAAGTCTTTCTCAGCCTGGATTCGGAAGTCAGTATGGACAGCACCCTAATTCCCCCGGACCAAAACATTGACAACGTGCTGTCTTGGGCCATACCTGAACTAGCCATCGGAGCCAGGTGGCGAAACGTAATCTATCTCACCCTTCCCGACGAAAACCGAGCCGGCGAGGTCATCCCCTTCCTGCTGAATGCCCGGGGCCGAACACCCGCTGATTCCCTGACCACCACCACTTTCGTCTACGAACCCGTCCTTCGTTGCGCCATCGATCCCAACGATAAACTGGTGCAGCCCGCCAGGGCTGAACCGAGCAATAGTAACTATACTCAAATCGACGAGACCCTGACGTATACCATTCGTTTCCAGAATACGGGCAACGACACCGCCTTCAACGTTCGCCTGGAGGACCAACTGAGTTCGGACCTGGACCTCAAAACCTTTCGTCCTCTGGATGCTAGCCATCCGTACCGCGTAGAACTTAAAGACAACGGCCTCTTGGAAGTGTTTTTTGATGATATTCTGTTGCCCGACAGCAGTGTCAATTACCAGGCTAGCAATGGTTTCTTCGCCTTTACCGTCGAACTGGCCGACACCGCGCTGGACCGCGAAGTTGCTAATACTGCCGGTATTTACTTTGACTTCAACGCACCGGTAGTCACTAACACCGTAATCAGCACCGTGGTAGAATTCCTGGATGAGGATGCAGATGGTTTCTTCTTCTGGGACGAATGTGATGACGAAAACCCGGACATTAATCCTAATGCCTTGGAGATTAGTGACAACGGCGTCGATGAAGATTGCGACGGCGAAGATGGCACAACCTCGGTCCGTAACCCTTTACCCGGAACACTGCGCGTATTCCCAAATCCAACTCCGGGGAGCATTACCCTCGCTTATTCTTTGCCCGACCAGTTACTGATCACCGTTTTTGATGGGCGCGGCCGCAGGATGCAAACCACGGAACTTAAAAGCAGTGGCCGGTTAGAACTTTCCAACCTACCCGCAGCAGCATATTACCTCCGGGTGATGGAGGTAGCCACCGGACGGTTTACCACCCGCCGGGTGGTGAAGTGGTAGCCGTATTCCGGGCAGGGTTGCTTGCTCCAATATTCCTTCCCCTGCACCTGCGGCCGCGCCCCGGGAAGAATGCGCTGTAAAGCTGCACTACTGTATCTTCCCTAAATGCGATACCCCTCCTCCCACACCGACGCCGGCGCCAAGTCCGCCCTCACCGACGAATATGCCCGCGCCATCTCCGATCTGAAAACGGTTATTAACGGCCTGAGCGATGAAGCACTTTGTCAAATCGTTGACCATGAAACTAAGGACGAAGACTGTCGATCCATTCAAACCATCCTGAGCCACGTTGTTCGTGCGGGCTACGGCTACGCGATCGCCGTCCGGAAGTGGAAAGGGGAGGCGTTGGATTATCACGACCGGCAACCGCTGCCTACCGCCGCAGACTACGCAGCAGCACTCGACGCCGTAATGGCCTACAACGAATTACTTTTTCTCGATTATCCAGACCTGCACCTGGAAGAACACAACCCCAATGCCAAAATCAACGTAACGTGGGGACAGCGCTATGATGTGGAGCAACTTTTCGAACATGCCATTGTACACATCCTCAGGCACCGGCGGCAGATTGAGGGGTTCTTGAGGCGGATGGGGATTTGAAGCTTTCTATTAGACTGGAGAAAAGTCAGTTAAAGACCGGTAAGGTTAAATCCTGAAAGCAAGTAAGTTCTGGTGCCCGTCCTGGTGAATTAAAGAAAGCATTCGCCGCTTCCATCGCACATGAGTTGTCCCAGTAAGTCGTAGGACCGTGGCTCCAACCCGGAAAGATGAGGTGATGGCTGTTACTGAGTTCCCGGTTGAGCTGCGTGGCCCATTTAACCGGCGTCACCACATCGTAGGTGCCGCTGATGAGTAAAGTCGGGATGTCGCTGTTAATGGGTTCATTCTCCTCTGCCGGCGCAGCGCGGACGCTCCAGGTTTGGCAAACCTCAAAGCTGAAAACTAGTGGACTCCTGTTTCGTAAAAAGGGGAATCGTGTGCTTTCTTCAGCCACCTTCTCCGGGGAGGTAAAGCTCAGCTCTTCGCTGCACCAGACGGAGAGACGCATTCCTTTTCCGTTGCCGGAGCCGGCGGTTGGCCAGGAGAAATTGTCCTTCAGGATTTGGGTATTACCATTTATTATTGCGTCCAACATAGCGGGAAAACTGGCTGCCGAGCTTGTATATAATTCTGGAAGATAATCGACAACGTCAGCGCTCCTCAATTGTACTGTCGTGTCTCCTTTGCCATCGGCGCGGCCCACTTGCAGCGCTAATGGTTGGTCGCTGACTTTCGTCAGAAAGTCACGGAAGCGTTGGGCTAGATTCGGATATTTGGCGGCACAATTCGGGGAATTGGCGCAATCAGAAAAGACCCTGTCGTAGGTCTCCATCAGGTTGGTGATCGAGCTTTCATCGTAGTTCACGGCTAATGGCAGCGGGGAATCTATCACTACGCTGCGGAGGCTGGCGGGGAAGTCGCGCATCATAGTTTGGGCAATCTTGGTGCTGTAGGAGATGGTGAGCAGGTTGAGCTGATCGATGTTCAGTGCCCGGCGGAGGTCTTCAATATCAGCAGCAATTTCCCGGGTGTTGTAAGCGTCCAGGTCGATATTTTGGGCCTTCAGTCGATCGCGGCATTTTTCGGCGGCTTTTACGTATTCGGCATTAAGTGCTTCCGGGCTCAGGTTAAGGCCCGCTACGCGGGGGGCAACCTCCGTCCATTCAGGGCAGGCAAGGTTGGGCTTAGCGTGGGTGGTTCCTCGCTGTTCGAACAAAATCAGGTCACGGTCGTCAAGGTATTGAAAAGCCCGCATGTAGGGTGCTGCACCCATTGAAGTGTAGCCAGGGCCTCCAACAGTATACAATACTGGATCGGGTGCCGGGTTAGCCTTCCTGCTTTTGAAAATATAGACGGGCAGCTGGATCGTTGGGCCATTTGGTCGTTGCCGGTTTTCTAGTACTTCCAAGTAGCCGAAAGTGTAAGGTGTTTTCTTCCCATCCACCTTGACGGGCGGTTCGTTCGAAGCTGTAAAGCGTGGGGTGAATACCGAACTGGCGGGTTGGTTCTGGCAGCTAAAAAGTACAAGTATTAATAGAGCGGCAATTACGAAGCGCATACTAAGGAGGAGATTGGTTCTGCCACAAACGTAGGACCAGAACCCCCCTGCTGGTGGCTCAATTAGCTAATTGAGCCCAGTAGTCAGGCCAGTTTTTCGCGTAATGCACTCGGAGAGATGCCTTCAAACTTTTTTACTGCACGCTGGAAGGAGGCTTTAGAGTTGAAACCGGATTCGAAGGCCAGACTTAGTAAAGTGTAGTGCGCCTTCCCGGGGTCCCGGAGCCGTCGTTTCAGTGCTTCGATGCGGAACCGATTAACGTAGTCATTGAAGCGTGTTTTCATTATTTCCTTCAGGCATTGACTGATGAGGTAAGGTTTCACGTTGAGCTGAGCCGCCAGCGAATGCAACGAAAGATTTGGGTCCTGGTACACTTTTGCTTCGGTCATCAATTGCCTGATCCGGCTGGCGAGGGTTTCAAGGCCGGCTAACTGTTCCGGACTACTGGCCGTTTTGTCCGGTTGGGGTTGGTGCGCTTTTTTGAGGTAGCTTTCCATACCGAGCCAGTACGTTAGCGCCGCAATGCCAATGAACAAAGGATAGTAATAGAATCGGGTAAAGAAATAGTAAAAAGTCCTGAAGGAGGCGTCGAAGAAAAGGGCGAAATCGATGAGCACAATGCCAATGATTATGGCGAAATACCAGGAGAAGGCGCGTAAAACACGGGCCAGCCAGGCGACTTTTTTAGTAGCGGGAAATGCCCGGACGAGTAACGCTGCCCGGCGAGTGTAAAACACCAGCAGCAAGCTGGCGACAATGTACTTAAAGGGGTAGTTCATCCATACCACGTAGCCCCAGTAACCTAGCCAGGAGAGGCTGTCGCGTGTCCCGTCCCAATAGAAATTTTGGGAACGAACGAAGTTGTTGCACAGCAACTCAAGTCCGACGGGGAGGAAATGAATCCAATCCTGGCGGGACAACCGGAAGTCCGGTTCTAACCAGGCTTTGACGAAGAGATAAATTAGCGGGCCGTAAATCCAATTGAACTCCTGCGTGAGGTGGTACCAGACATCGTAGTACCCCAGGCCAAAAAGCCGGAGAATTTCGATGACCAGCTGGTAAGCGAAGAAGAACAATAAGGCGGCCAGAAGGCGAGATGCAGTAGCATTAGATCGCTCTCCCCGCAGAAATAATGCTCCGTATACAATACCCTGGACCGCGCCGATCGAGAGGACTACAATGAGGAGTATCGTTAGGGGCGGCATAAGCTTATCCGAAGGGAGAGAAATTGAGTAAAGTTGAAAACATTGTGCTTTAAACCCGATAAACGGACCCCACTGAGTTTAAGCCTACAACTGAGTCCATTTTTCGCTCCCACGGCTATTCTCCACCACCTTCTCCACGAAGATCATGCCGCGCAAACCGTCTTCGACGGAAGGGAAATCAGTGTGCAGCGGATTAGGTGTAGTGCCTTCTAAGCGGGCGCGGACGCAGGAGGCAAAGTTGCGGTAAATGTTGGCAAAGCCTTCGAGGTAACCTTCGGGGTGCCCTGCGGGCACCCGGAAGTGGGCGTTGGCCGCGTCGGAGAGCTCGCCGACGCCGGTCCGCAGGTGAGTGGCGGGGCCTTCGTGCTGCTTCACGATTAGCGTATTGGGGGTCATCTGGTGCCACTCCAGGCCGCCAGTCTCTCCCCATATCCTGATGTTGAGGGCGTTCTCTTCGCCAACGGCGATTTGGGAACAGTGCAGTACTCCCTTGGCGCCACCCTCCAGGCGGAGGAGGATATTGGCGTCATCATCCAGCAAACGACCTTCCACGAAGGAGGTCAGGTCAGCGCAGACTTCGGTAATCTTGAGCCCGGTGATGTATTCTGCCAGGTTCTCGGCGTGGGTGCCGATGTCCCCCATGGCACCACCCATGCCCGACTTCGCGGGGTCTACCCGCCAGCCAGCCTGCTTGTGGTCCGTTTCCTCCTTCTTCGTGGCCAGCCAACCCTGCGGGTACTCCACCACCACCTTGCGAACTTTCCCGATCTTGCCCGTAGCGACCATATCGCGGGCCTGTTTAACCATCGGATAGCCGGTGTAATTGTGGGTTAGGGCGAATATCAAACCAGTTTCCTTTACCAGGTCAACCAGGATCCTGGCTTCGGAAACGCTGAAGGTGACCGGTTTGTCACAGACTACGTGAAAGCCATTCTCCAGAGCCAGTTTTGCCGGGCCGAAATGGACGTGGTTGGGGGTGACGATCGACACAAAGTCCATTCGCTCACCAAGTGGAAGCTCCTTTTCTTTCAGGATCATCTCTTCGTAACTACCGTAAACACGGTCCTGCGGAAGGTAAAAGTCCTCACCGCTCAAACGACTCTTCTCAGGGTTAGAGCTGAAGGCACCACAAACCAACTCGATCTGTTGGTCAATTGCTGCAGCAATGCGGTGGACGCCGCCAATAAATGCTCCGCGGCCGCCACCGACCATTCCCATTCTTATTTTTCTGGACATCTTAGTTGTTGTTTTCTTGGAGTGCCATAATACGGAGAGTAAGGGAAAAAAGCGGTAAAGTGGAAAAGGAAAAAGAAGTAAGGGGAATTAAGACGATTCCTTCCTTTTATCCCCTTGCTCCTTTATCCTTTTACTTTGCACCTGCGGCCGCGCCAAAAACTCTCGTAACTTTGCCCTGTTCCAACAGACCAACAAGCGAATAGACCAACCATGTTCGAATCCACCACCACTCACCGCGTACGATATGGCGAAACCGACCAGATGGCCTACCTCTACTACGGAAACTATGCTCTGTTGTACGAGATCGGCCGGGTCGAAATGCTGCGTGACCTCGGGCTGACTTACGCTAATATGGAGGTCGAGCACGGCATCATGCTGCCGGTCATGAGCCTGAACCAACGATTTGTGCGCCCGGGGCGTTATGATGAATTGTTGACCATTACCACGACTTTGCGTAAGTTGCCAATTGATACGATCACCTTCCATGTCGAAATTCGTAATCCGAAGGGTAAGTTGGTGAATGGCGGATCCGTTAAATTGTGTTTCGTCGATATGAAAACCGGTAAAGCCGTGCCTGCACCGGACTATCTACTTGAAAAACTTCGGCCTCATTTTGAAGCGTAAGCTGCGAATCTTAGTTAGCCTTAAAAACTTTTTCCTCCAGCACCCCGTCTGGCTTGGAATACTCAAGTACACCAAAGAAAATTCCTTCATTGGCTTTCATGGTGTGCCCATCTACGACGTGGTCGTTTTTGTAATTCATGAGGTGCAACGCGATGATCTTTTTACCCGCGCCAACAGTGTTGCCTTTAGCATTTTTCTGTCCCTCTTTCCTGCCCTGCTGACCATCTTCACCCTGCTGCCTTTTGTGCTTGATGTCCTGGTGATCTGGTACCCTGCCATCGGCAACTTCAACGAGACGCTCGACGAAGAGATCAGCCAGGTGATGCCCGGCCAGGCTGGAGAATTTGTGCTTGTTTTTGTTCAGGAAATCACGAATTCACCCAGGATCGGCTTGCTCAGTTTCGGCTTTTTGCTGGCCATTTATTTCTCCAGCAACGGCGTTATCGCGCTCATGGCAGCCTTCGAAAAAAGCTACGTTAAGACCTTCAAGCAACGCAATGTCTTTAAAAAACGCCTGATTGCCGCTGGATTGACGTTGCTGATCGGCCTTTTCCTCGCGGCCAGTACGCTCTTTGTCATCATGGGAGATTCCATCGTGAACTGGCTTACCGGTGCTTCCGCCGGTAGTTTTGCTTCCTTTATGGGCAATGTTCTCCGGTGGATCATCATGATCAGCCTGTACTACGTTACCATCGGTACTCTATACCGCTACGGTGCGGCGACGATCAAAAAATTTAGCTACTTCAGTCCCGGCGTCACGCTGGCCACCTTCCTTTCCCTCGCCACTTCGGTTGCCTTCAGTTTCTACATCGACGGTTTTGACCGGTACGATACTTACATCAAATTTTACGGCTCCATCGCCACCATTATTATTGTGATGCTGTGGCTCCAACTCAACGCACTTATCCTCATCATTGGGTTTGAGCTGAACGCCGCCATTGCGGTGCGCAGGGACCTTACTTTGGTGGAGGAGGAATGACCAGTTTTCGCGATTTCGCCCCGGTCCCCGCGATTTGTAATCGCGATTGGACGCAGCGCTCTATGAGCGCCAGAGAAGAGTTTTGGAGCCCCTTGCGCTCATAGAGCGCCTCGTCCAATCTTCTCCGGAGGGGAAGCTCACCACTTATAAAACACTCCGTCCATTCTCTCCTCAGACGTGAGGTTGACCGCTATTCCGACGTACATCCCGAAACCTTCGACAAACGACACAACGGTAATAGAATGTTTTGGCGTTATTGTGGTTACTAATCAGACACCCATGGCCACTATACTTACTGCAGCGATTCCCCTAAGTTTTGGTTTGATGATCCTCCTTTTTTGGTGGAGCGCCAACCGATCTAATTTTGCCAAAAGCAAGATAGTATTTCGTCCTTTTCAGTCTGTTCGCCGTAAAACCCGCCGCTCATGATTACCATACTTTCCTACGTCGCCCTGACCGCGGGGGGCATTCTGATCCTGCTGCTGCTCTTGTCACTGGTAAGTGGTTTGGATCTTGATCTGGATGTCGATACTGACGCCGGTGGAGGACTCGGTGCGCTTAAAGGCGTACTGACGTTCCTGGCCGTAGGTGCCTGGGTGGTTCGCCTGGTGTTGCTTACGGAAGCTAATCCTATTATGGCTTTTCTGGTGGGCGCGGCCGCAGGTGCAGTAGGCGTTTATTTGCTGAGCTTACTCCTGAAATTTTTGCTTTCTCAACAAGAGTTCGTCAATTGGTCCATCGAAGACGCCATTATGGAGCAGGGTACAGTATACCTCCGCATCCCCGCCGATGGCGAGGGGTTAGTGCAGGTCACGGTCCGGGGCCGTAAGCGTGAACTCAAAGCCCGCTCCTTATTAAGCGAGGACATCCCGACCGGAGCCCCCATCGTTGTCGATCAGATCGGGGAAGATGGGGTGGTGGTTGTCAGCCCAACTAGCTGACAACCCGATAACCAGAAAACTTGACAACCTCGATAACTCGAAAAAAATCACTCATTAATCCCCCCCACACCGGGGAGCTAAACCCTTATCACTATGTTCGAATTAATTGGAGGAGCTGTGCTCCTAGTAGTATTGTTCGTCTTCTTCCTGGTCAGCCGGTACAAACGTTGCCCTTCAGATAAGATCCTCGTCGTCTACGGTAAAACTGGTGGTGGCCAGTCCGCTAAATGTTACGCCGGTGGCGCTGCCTTTGTCTGGCCCGTCATCCAGGATTATCGCTACCTCGACCTGACGCCGCTGTCCATCGACGTGAACCTCAAGGATGCGCTTTCCAAGCAGAATATCCGGGTCAACGTCCCTTCGCAGTTCACCGTAGGTATCGGTGAAGACGAAAACCTGATGCTCGCAGCGGCCAACCGCCTCTTGTCTCTGACTCGCGAGCAGGTTGCCCGCCTGAGCCAGGACATCATCATGGGCCAGATGCGTCTCGTGATTGCCAACATGGACATCGAGGAACTGAATACCGACCGCGACAAATTCGTCTCCAGTGTTTACTCCAACGTAGGGGAAGAACTTCACAAAGTAGGTCTTCGCCTTATCAACGTAAACGTTACTGATATCCAGGATGAGTCTGGCTACATCATGGCCCTCGGTCAGGAAGCTGCCGCCCGTGCCATCAATGAGGCGGAGGTTAAAGTTGCTCAGGAGAAACGTACCGGTAGCATTGGCCGTGCCGAAGCGCAGCAGGAACAGCGGACTAAAGTAGCTGCCCTTACCGCCCAGGCGGAGATCGGTGAAGCGGAAGCTGCCCAGGAACAACGCATCAAGATTGCCGATGCCAACGCCCGTGCCATGGTCGGTGAAGCCGAGGCGACCCAGGCACAGCGGATCAAAGTCGCCGACGCCAACTCACGTGCCGAGATCGGAGAATCCAAATTCAACGCCGAAGCCCAGGAGGGTAAGAACGAAGCGGCCATCAAGATCGCCGAGTCCAACGCCGCCCGCGACGTAGCCCTCGCTGAAGCCAATCGCCGTGCCGAAGCTGCCCGCAAAGTCGCCGTCGCCAAGGCCCAGGAGGAATCCTATAAAGCCCAGGAAGCTGCCGAGAAAGCCCGCGCCCTGAAGGAGAAGGCAGAGAAGGAAGCCGAGCAGGTTGTCCAGGCCGATATCGAGCGCCAAAAGGCGGTGATTGCTGCCCAGGCTCAGGCCGAAAGTAAGCGAGAGATTGCAAAAGGCGAAGCCGATGCTGCGCTCGCAAAGTATAAGGCCGAAGCTCAGGGTATGGAGGAATTGCTCAAGAAACAGGCCGAAGGTTTCCAGCAACTTGTCGCCGCCGCCGGCGGAGATGCCCAAAGCGCCATCAACTACCTTATGCTCGATAAACTGGAGGCACTGACCAAGATCCAGATCGAAGCCATCAAGGACGTCGAGATCGACAAGGTCATCGTTTACGACAATGGTAATGGCAAGGGCGTAGGCAACTTCGTCCAGGGCCTCTATGGCATGGTCCCCCAACTCAACGACTTCCTCAGCCAGAGTGGCATGAGCCTGCCCAACGGGCTGGTGCAGCAAAAGCCGGAAGACGCCGAAACGGTCGACGAAACGAAGTCCGCTCCCCAGAAGGGAGACGGCAACAAGAGTTAATGAGTAGTTTGATTCGTAGTTTATTTGAATGGCCCGGCTTTCCTTCGTGGGGAGCCGGGCCTTTTTTGGTCGCTAGCGCTCTAGTTGTAAGTGTTGCAGTGGTTGCAAGTGTTACAGCCCGCGCACCCTTGCAACGGAGCGGAGGCGACCTGCAACCCCTGCAACGGAGCGTAAGCGACCTGCACCCCCTGCAACGGGAGCGCAGCGACCCTGCAACCCTGCAACGGAGCGTAAGCGACCTGCACCCCCTGCAACGGGAGCGCAGCGACCCTGCAACCCCTGCAACGGGAGCGCAGCGACCCTGCAACCCCTGCAACGGGAGCGCAGCGACCCTACCTGCACCCTGCAATGGAGCGCAGCGACCCCCACCCTGAGTGATAAGTGGCACATAAATACCCCCACAGACCACAAGCCTCCAAAATATACTTGTCAGGTACACTTATCTTGAGCATCCCTTCAACCTCCGGAAGATGCTCCCTCTTTTCTCTTTCCCCCTTTCCCCTTTACTCCTGCGCAGCCTGATTTTCCTGCTACTCTGTGGTTCCCTATCCGGCTGCCGTCAGGAAACAGCGCCAGAGTTTCGCTTCCGCGTAGCCCTTTGGGCCAACGAGCGACACACCTGGTACGAGGCCATGAACGCCTTTGCCGCAGAAATTGAGGAACAATCAAACGGAAGAATGGAGGTGGAAGTCTATCCCTCTGAGCAACTGGCCAAGGAAATCGAAGCCATCCGCCTGATCCAGGCGGAGGTGATCGACATGACGGTGACGGGGTCTTTGCTGAGTAACTGGATTGAGATCGCCGCCTTCTGCGAATTACCATTTTTATTGAAGAGCGAGGAAGACCGTGTCGCTTTGCTGGAAGGAGAAATCGGCCAACGCATCGAACGGGAGATGTTGGAAGAAATGGGCCTGCGGCCCCTGGGGCATTTTATCCGAGGACCACGCCAGCTGACCTCCAATCGACCCATTCGCCATCCGGATGAATTGGAAGGCATGATCCTGCGGGTCCCCAACGTGCCGTCATTCGTCACGGCCTGGAAGGCCATGGGCGCTAAGCCAACGCCAATGGCCTTTTCCGAAGTATTCACCGGCTTGCAACAGGGAACGGTCGACGGCCAGGAAAACCCCTTCGCCCTGATCCTCAATGCCGGTTTCGCCGAAGTACAGCAATACGTCAACCTGACGGAGCACGTCATGAGCTGGAGCTACCCCGTGGTGGGGGAACGACAGTTTCAGGCGCTGCCCGACGACTTGCAGATGATCTTCCTGACGGCGGCAAAGAACATGCAGGCCTTCGAGCATCAACTGTTTACAGACAACGAGACTAAGGTGATGGAGGAGCTAAGAGAGAAGGGAATGACTTTTGTGGAAGTCGATAAGGCTGCCTTCCAGGAACGGTGCGAAAATGCGATTTACGAAAGCCTTAGCCCGGAAATGCAGGTAGTGTACCGGTCTTTTATGGCGGAGCGTAAAGCGGCAAATGAAGGAAAATGAACGTAAGAAAAACCATTCGTAGAATACTACGGGCCGGGATTGTCCTGAGTACTCTGGGCTTGATCCTGAGTGTGCTCATCCAGATATACGGTCGCTTTTTCCTGGCGGCTTCGCCGCCCTGGACGGAAGAAGCTTCCCGCCTTTTCTTCATTTACACGGTCGCCTTTGGCGCAGCCCCCGCCCTGGAAGATGGTTACTTCGTTTTCCTCGATCTGCTGCGCGATCGGTTGTCGGCTGCCTGGGCTAAAAGACTTGGGGTTATTGTCAATCTGAGCATTATTCTCCTGTGTGGGGCCATGGCGGTATATTCCCTGAAGTTCGTGGTCATGGGCTACGCCGAAAGGTCTCCGGGAATGCATATCCGGATGGCTTTTTCTTTCTTCAGCATGTTTTTGCTGTTTGCCTCCCTGGCTGTCCTGCCCCTCCTCTCCGAATTAAAGCGCTTCCGAAATACTAAAGCATGATCGCCATTCTCGCCCTTGTTTTCGTAGCCTGTCTGCTGCTCCGTTTTCCGATCGCCTTTGCGCTGGGCCTGGCCTGTCTGGCTTACTTGCTCGCAAAAGGGATCCCTTTGGTGGTAGTACCCATGAAGATGTATTCAGGAATCGACGTCTTTGTCCTACTGTCTGTTCCTGGCTTTATCCTGGCAGGGAACCTGATGAACCAAGGCGGACTAACGGCAAAGATCATCAACTTTTGTAACCACCTGTTTGGCCACATTCGTGGTGGCCTGGCCCTGGCTAATGTGGGCACCTCCATGCTCTTCGCCGGCATCTCGGGCACGGCCATCTCCGATACGGCCAGCATCGGTGCCGTTATGATTCCGGCGATGAAGAAAGAGGGCTACGATGGCCCTTTCGCCAGTGCGATCACCGCCGTGTCCAGTACCGTTGGTCCCATCATTCCGCCAAGCGTACCGATGATCATCGCCGCAACCCTGAGTGGGATTTCGGTCGGTAAGCTCTTTCTGGCCGGCGTCATTCCCGGACTGCTGCTGGGCCTGGGGATGATGGTGACGGCCTACATCATCTCCCGGCGGCGAGGGTACCCCAAACGCGAGCGCAGCTCGCTGCGGCAAATCGGTAAGGGCTTCATCAATACTTTCTGGGCATTGTTGATGACCATCATCATCCTGTACGGCATCATCGGGGGCTTGTTTACGCCGACCGAAGCCTCTATTGTAGCGGTAATCTATGCGCTGATTGTAGGCCTGTTCGTGTACCGGAAACTGACCTTCAAACGCATCCTGGTGGTCGTGATCGACAGCATGAAGGTGTCGGCCTCCCTTATGGTAATCATCGGCTTTGCGAATCTCTTCGGCTGGATCCTGATCACCGAACGGTTTCCGCAATGGATATCCGGGGAAATACTTGCATTCACCACCAATAAATATATGGTCTTGTTACTGATCAACCTGCTGTTGATCCTTGTCGGCACCTTCATGGAAACGGTCGCAGCTTTGTTGATACTCTTTCCCATTCTGCTGGGCGTAGCCACCGGGGTAGGGGTGGAGCCGATCCATTTCGCCCTCATCGCGGTCCTCAACCTGGTGATTGGACTAACCACACCACCGCTTGGTATCTGCCTTTTCGTAGCTTCCAGCATCGGTAAAACACCGATCGGGGCGGTAAGTCGGGCGAGCATCCCTTTTTTATTGGTCAATCTGGCGATACTAACGGTGGTGACGCTGGTACCGGGGGTTTGTTTGTGGTTGCCTTCCTGGTTGGGGTGAGGTCGCTCTGCTCTGGTTGCAGGCGTTGCAGGGTCGCTTCGCTCTGGTTGCAAGTGTTGCAGGG
>NZ_KB890448.1 GCF_000373105.1 Neolewinella persica DSM 23188
AAAGTATAACCATTAAGGCACTAAGAGGCATTAAGTTCTACACTAAGTACCAGGCTAAAACGGGTGGGACCATTAAGGCAGTCGGCAGGTCGGGGCTGGGTCCTGCGGAATTGAAACGTAGCTACCTGGCGAAATACAGTGCTTTTTTCTTGCGTTTTTATCCTTCCCTGTTGGGGACCGCGCCTGCGGCGCGACAAGGATCATTGCACCTGCGGCCCCGCCCCAAAGCCATCACCTGTCCCCAAAGAGTAAGCTTCCCACCCGAACCAGCGTACTGCCCTGCGCCAACGCAAGCGGGTAGTCACCAGACATCCCCATGCTGATTTCCCGGAAGCTATCCTCCTGAGAAAAGTGCGCCGACTTTAAGCTTGAAAAAGTATCCGAAAGCAGCTTGAACTCACCGACTACCTGCTCCTCATTATCGGTATAAGTAGCCATGCCCATTACGCCCACCAGCGCAACGGAGGGCGCTGGCGTATTGGCCAACTCGTTGAAAAAAGCTGTGGCTTGCTGCGGATCGAAACCGTATTTACTCTCCTCCTCCGCAATATGAAACTGCAGTAATGCGGGAATGATCCGATCATTTTCTGCCGCCCTCTTATTAATCTCGCGCAGTAATCTCAGGCTATCCACCGCGTGGATCAGGTGGATGAACGGCGCAATCTCTCTAACCTTATTGCGTTGCAAATGCCCGATAAAGTGCCAGCGGATATCCTTGGGTAAAGCGTTGTGTTTCTCCACTAATTCTGCTACCCGGTTCTCTCCAAAATCGCGATGGCCCAGCTCATACAAAGTCATAATGTCCTCCTTGGGTTTAGTCTTGGACACCGCGACTAATCGGGCGTTGCAGGCATCGACCTTTTGCATAAGGCTGTGATAGGCGGAAACGTTGACGGACATGTTTATGATTTTAATAACGGGTTGTTGAGATTTCTTTGGCAACTAATGTATGATACCCCATTGTTGTTTCGTTAAGTCAATGCCTTATATAGACTTTTTATCCCATTCGCTGAAACAACCTGAAACGATGTACAACTACCAGACCGCAAAAAATGACCGTCGCCGTCGTCAAAAAGCCCGCTTCATCACCGCGCTCATTACCCTGATGCTCATTGCGGCAGCAGCTTATTCTTTTGGTGCTTTTGACCAACTGCTGGCTCCAGACACGCTGCAACCAGTGATTGCTGGCACGGTAAATAATGCCTAAGTCTACTCCTCTTTTCACAATAGTTATTGTCAGTACTGCAGTCACGCCAACTCTGCCTTGGTAAGGATAAGTACTGATTCTGCCACCGACGTTACCAAAAAAACGCGCAGCGTTTTAAACAACGCTCCCCGGTGAAGAGGGTTGAGAGTGGTTTCTTACGATTCCAACAGGCGACGAGCACTATAGCCCATAGCCAGCAAAATTCAAGGTGTATCTTCGCGCCATGAAATCGCAATCCGACATCCTGGCGAAGCTGGGAATAGCCGCGCTGAATCAAATGCAGCAGGAGGCCCGCAAAGCCATACTTCACGGTCCGGAGGTAGTTCTCCTCTCTCCGACCGGAACCGGCAAGACGCTGGCATTCCTACTACCGATCATTCACGAGTTGAGCCCGAAGGAAACTGAGGTACAGGTAATGATTTTGGTGCCCAGCCGCGAACTCGCGATGCAGATCGAACAGGTGATGCGGGAAATGGGTAGCGGTTACCGGGTTGCGTCTGTTTATGGCGGGCGTCCTGGCTCCAAGGAACGGGACAGTCTGAAAAACCCTCCGGCGGTACTCATCGGTACGCCCGGCCGGGTAGCGGATCATTTGCGGCGGGAGGCCTTCAGCGTCAAAAAGATCAGAACCCTGATTCTTGACGAGTTTGATAAATCGTTGGAAACCGGCTTTGAAAAGGAGATGAAGGAAATCATCCGTTCACTGCCTTTCCTCAGAAAGAAGGTACTGACTTCGGCGACCAACGAAGTTGCCGTCCCCGATTTTGTCGGCCTGCAGGATCCGCTAACCATTAACTACCTCGGTACCCGGAGCAGCCAATTGACGCTTGTCGAAGTGATCGCGGAAGAAAAAGATAAACTCCAGGCGCTGGAAAAAGTATTGGGTGAAACCGGTATTGGGCGGGGCATCATCTTTTGCAACGTAAAGGGAACCTTGCGTTTTGTAGGGGACTTCCTGGACAGCCGGGGGATTGATTACGGCGTTTTCATGGGTGGGCTGGAACAAACTGAACGTGAGCGCGCGTTGATCAAGTTCCGCAACGGTACGCACCGGATCCTTTTATCCACTGACCTGGCCGCCCGGGGTATCGACGTTCCGGAACTGGATTTCATCATTCATTATCAACTCCCCAATAAGGAAGCCGAATTTACCCACCGAAACGGGCGTACTGCACGAATGCACGCCAATGGTACTTCCTACCTCCTTCGGTGGACGGGGTATCCCCTACCCGACTACGTAACTGACGCCGAAGAAATGGTCATGCCGTTAGAACCACGGCCCGTACAGAACAGTAAATGGGCTACGCTATTCGTTTCTGGCGGCAGAAAGGATAAAATCTCAAAAGGTGACCTGGCCGGCATGTTTTTCAAACAGGGCGGATTGGAAAAAGGGGAGCTGGGCGTAATTGAGCTATTGGACGATTGTGCCTTTATCGGCGTTCCTAAAGTCAAAGTGGAATCCTTAATTGCCTTGCTGAACAATTCCAAGGTCAAGAAACGGAAGGTCCGGGTCAGCCTTTTAGGGGAATAACCAACTCTGTACGGACACCGGACACTCCGGCCTCCTGGTCAGCACGGTTTCGGATATCGATACGACCGCCTTTCCCCAGGCGCCGGCGCGTAATGTCGACCCCCTGGGATCGGTGGCCGTTGTCTGGCTTATTACCCGCATGCATGCCCATTCCATCATCCTCGATAATGCAGTGCAGCGACTCGAGGCGCTCATCGTAATTAAGGTAAATATCAATTCTTCCAGCCCCGTTTTTTGGTGCAATACCATGCCAAATGGCATTCTCCACGAAAGGCTGCAGAACTAAAGGAGGAACGTCCAAAAGTTCCATTTCAACCTCCGGAGAAACATGAATGGCGTAGCTCAGCATTTCTCCCATCCGGAGTTGTTCCAGGTCGAGATAGATCCGTAGGGTCTCCAACTCTTCGTGCAGGCTGATGGAAGCCTGTCCGGTTTGCTCCAGGATACGGCGGACCAACTGGCTGAACATGCCCAGGTACTCGTTACCCAACTCGAAGCGTTTCCCGGAGAAAAAGCTCTGGATGGCGTTCAGAGAATTGAAGATGAAGTGAGGATTCATCTGGGCACGCAGGAGGCTGTAACGAAGTTCTGCTTGCTGTTGCCGAAACTCTAACTCCTTCCTTTGCCGGCGGGAGCGCAAGTACAATAAGAGCAAGCTACTAAGCGCCAGCAGGCTTACTAAACCAAGTGCAACAAGCCGGTTACGGTCGGCGCGGCGCTCGGCTTCGTAGAGGGATAATTCGGACTCCGCTAATTCCCGTTTAATCCGCTCCGTATCAAATTTTACGCTCAGTTCCTCTATCCGCTCGTGATGCTGCGAGGCCTTGAGGCTATCCCTGATGAGTTGGCCGGACCTCCAATATTTATAGGATTGCTCATAATTTCCCAGTGAGGCGTTTATTTCGGCAAGACCGGTATAAATTTCTTCCACCACTTCCACCTGTTCCGTTTCACTGAAAAAGGGCAGTACTATTTCAAAGTAGCGCTTACTTTCCTCTAATTTGCTATTGCTCTCCTTCAGGTTATTTTCCCCCTCAGCAAGTTTACCTAATCCTAAAGAAGACTTAGCCAGACCGTAATATTCTGCCATCAATTTTGTAGGCGGGCTGTTTCGTTTTTTTCCCAACGCCAGCCCCAGCTGTAACAGATCGTAGGCTTCCTGATATTCCTTATTGTTGTAATGAAATTCCGCCGCATTATTATAGAACATTCCGTAAGTCGCAGGTCGATTCACTACGGGTAATATGTCCTTGAATTTTTCCAGATAAACGCGTGCGCTGTCCTGTTGTGCCATCGCACTATAAGCAGTCATGCTCAGATCATAAAGCGAAGCTAATAATCGCCATTCTTTCTCTTTGACTGCCACTGGAATTGTTTCCCGGACGATGTCCGGTATCAGGGCAAAAACATCACATTGGCGCAAAGATCCACAGTACCTAATACGGGTTTTCAGAAGGAGGCTGGAGGGCGTTTCCCCTAATCGAGTCAGTGAATCCGCTGCGGCAAAATGTCCAATCGCATCAGGACAGCTGCCGTACCTCCCCAGGTAGTAACCAAAATCGACATGCAGATTGATCATGCCAAGACGGGCCTGGGCCCGTTCGGCGTAGAACATCGCCGTATCATAAAGTAGCTTATGGTTTTCATCAAACCCCGTTATCAGTTTATCAAACATGATGCGAGAGTAAGCCTTAGAGATTAGGGTATCACTCTCCAATATTTTTGCAATCCGTAAAGCTTCTGCACTCAGTACGGCCGAAGTATCAAAACGCCCAAGAGAAGACATCTGGTACGAAAGTTCCATCAAATCCAACGCCTTCACCCGGCTATCTTCCGTAGTAGCTACCACCTTAGCCCGAATGCTGTCCAACCTGTCCATAAAATCCTGAGGCTGCCCCTGTACATCATCAAAAGGAAGAAGGAAGAAGATAACCAATACTAGTCTATAGCACATATACTTAAGCTTAGGCCTGCAAAATGCAACCTAAAACCTTAGCCCCACGAAACCGATGATTAATTGGCGGACTTCACTTATTAACTGGTATATTCAGAGGGTAAGAAAACGCACAAAAAACTATAACGTCACCTCCCATGAATTCAAGGCACGGTACACTGAACGGTGTACTTTACCCCTGATCTGCATCTTGCCAAAGCGTTCGTTTCCCGGATCGGGGTGGACACGATTGGTAAGCAAAACGAACACCAAATCGTTTTCCGGATCGGCCCAAACCGAGGTTCCGGAAAAGCCGAGGTGACCAAAGGTTTGCGCTGAGGCACCGGCATTAACCACATTCTGCCAACCTCCGGCTAGCCGGTCAAACCCAAGCGCCCGGTAGTTGAAGCGGTTTTTACCGGTAAACAGGGCCACTGTTTCCGGCTGAAGCAGCTGCTTACCTGCATACTCACCTTCATCATTAAATAATTGGAACAGCCGGCCTAGGTCGTAAGCGTTGGAGAACAGGCCTGCGTGGCCCGCTACGCCGCCAAGGAGAGCAGCTCCTTCGTCATGGACGTATCCCCGTAGTAAACCACCCCGCATCCACTTGTCAACCACCGTAGGTACCAGGCGTTCCATCGGGAATTTGCCGGCTGGGCGAAAGCCCAGCTTCCCTAAGCCAAGTGGTTCGTAAAATTCCCGCACAAGCAAATCTTCCATACTTTCACCGGCTACTTCTTCAACGATCAACTGGAGCAGATAAAAATTCAAATCGCTGTACTTGTACACCTGCCGTTTAGTTCGGCCGATCTTGCCCGTCAGGTTTTTGCGCACCGTTGCCGGCACCTTACTGTCCAGCCAACGATCGGGGCCCACGGGCACCGTGAAGTCATCTCTGACCTCATCCGCAACAAACTGCTTACCGATAAGACCAGTCAAAGGAATCTCAGATTGCAAACCGGTATGATGTGCTAATAGCCTTTCTATTTTGTACCGGCCAATCATTTTTCCTTTAAGCTCAGGCAGGTAATCCCTGACCTGAGCATCCAGCTTGATCTTTCCTTCCTCATAAAGCTTCATCACCGCGAGCGTAGTAGCGGCGGCTTTGGTGATCGACGCTAAGTCGTAGAGGTCAGCCGGCGTTACTTGCTGCTTACGGTACATCTGATGTCCGTAGGCTTTTTCATAAATGACCTGTCCATCTTTCATTACCAGCAGTTGCGCTCCCGGCATGGCGCGGTAGCGGATGCCACGGTTAATGTGGTAATCTGCATTTTCCAGTTTGTAGCGGTCTACGCCCAGCAATTCGGGCAATCGGAAGCCAGCCCGGTAAGGTTCCAGGCGGTAGCCTTCGCCAGCGGCGAAAGACAGCGTGGTCGTTTTCAACCTGCCATCGATCAGTTCTGCACCAAATATTGCCTGAGCAAGGAAAGCTTCACTCTCCTTGCTGCGCAGGGGCGTGTTAATTACTGACCACGACTGCGGGACCCCAACGACCAATGCCGGATCGCCGAAGTGAATCAGCGTTACATCAGCACCATCAATGCCAAAAAGGGCGTGGTACCAGTCAGCATTAAAGGACGACTGACCTACCGGATCGTCGGTAACGATTACGGTGGGTAAATCGAGTCCGATAGGGAAAGCATTTTCGATTATTTTATCGAAGGGGACTTCCTGCACGTTCGCAAATCGGCGGGCCATGGCAATCATCTTTTCCGGACGTTGATCATGCCGGTAAACGATGCGGATGGCGGGAACGAAACGAAAGGGCAGTTTGTTTCCAGGGCGGGTTAGCAATACCGTTTCACGGAGCAGGCGGTTATGCCGCTCCAGGTCACTTGCCGGATCGAACGACTCATACGGCCAGGCTGATTTTATGGCCAGTGTATCCGCATCAGCGATCTCATTGAGCAGAAGACCAGTGGGGCTCGTGCGCAGGCTGTCCAGCTGTTCGTCGGACCACTCTACGGTAGCCTCCGGTTCTGGAGCGAAGAAACTCGCGAACCAATCAACTATTTGATCGGTCCAACTCGCCGCCTGAACGGGAGCAGATACCAATAACAGCAGTGCAGTAAGCAAAGATAAAAGGGAAAATTTCATTTAGTCTGGGGTATAAGAGACGGGCTTGGGGCTAATCCCATAGGGTATGGAACGAAACGCAGTTTTCATTAGGGTATTGCGTTCTTCACGTAGTCTTATGAAACCTTTAGCAGCCAATTTTTCACAAGTATTTTTAGCTTCGCGGCTTACTTCGGAGGTGGGCGGGGCCGCAGGTGCAACAATTGGTAATGAGGCAGTTGCCATACCAATGGCTTTTTTTTAACGGGCGCAAAGTTACGGCTTTCAGCGTTAAGACACTTAAAACTGGAAAATCCCCTATTCATCAGGACAGGGTGTTTCTAACCCTCACCTATTTGTGTTGACGAAAGTGTGAAGATTATTGGATAAAAAATGCAGCCAGGCACGGGAACGCTGGGTTGAGCGCCTGTGGTGCAATATTGAAGGTTATGAACGCGCCACAGGTATTCAACCCAATGCGTAGCTTAATTAGGTGCATGAAAGGTCGATTGCTTAAAAAACTTTTTGTTTATATTTGTAACTAAGAGAACTTTTACAGCTCCCCCTGTTGCTTAATCCCAATCCCCCGCACCTGCGACCGCGCCCATGACAACAACCAGCCTTTCCTTGCTCTTCTTGCTCGCCTTCCTTACCGGGGGGCTGATCACCTGGTTGGTCGTCCAACTGCGATTACGAAATACGTTCCTTCCCATGGAGGAGGTTGAAAAAGGCTTCATCCGTCGCGAGCTCCACGAGCAACTTCGTAGAGAAGCAGACCTGCACTATGAGAACCTGCAAGAAAAAAGCACGGCAGAAAACCTCCTGGGCAACGAGTTAGCAACCGCCCGTACCGAGCTGCGGCACCTGCAAGAAAAACTGTCTGGCCATCAGGCCGAAATGGAACGATTGCAAGCCACCAGCCTGGCACAATTTGAACAGACAGCGGATCGGTTGCTACAGGAAAAAGGCCAAAGGTTTACGGCGCAAAATGCCAGCCAATTAACCAATATCCTTAAACCGCTTCAAGAGAAGCTTCAGGGATTTGAGCAACAAGTTGAACGACGCTTTTTGGAAGAAACCCGTGATCGGGTATCCCTGCGACAAGAGATTAAACACCTCCAACAACTGAACTTGCAGATCAGTACGGAGGCCAATAACCTTGCCGGCGCCTTACGCGGCAATACCAAGACCCAGGGAGATTGGGGCGAATGGCAACTGCTGACCCTGCTGGAAGCCAGCGGCCTTCAGCAAGGCGTACATTTTGATGCTCAAAGTAGCTACCGTGATAGCGACGACCGGGTGAAACGGCCAGATTTTGTCATAAATCTGCCCGAAGGGAAGCACCTCATCATTGACTCCAAAGTATCCCTGACTGCCTACGATCGATACTGCGCCCTCGCACCCGAAGACCCCGACCGTCGCCTCCATGCGCAGGCGCACCTGCGTAGTCTGAAAAAGCACGTCACCGACCTGTCCGGCAAAAATTATACCCGTCTCTATCAAATCAGCAGCCCGGATTACCTCTTGCTCTTCGTACCTATCGAACCCGCCTTCGGACTTGCCCTGGCCACCGATCAGGGCATTTTCCTCGAAGCACTGGAACGTAACATTGTGATCGTTACCCCTTCTACCCTTCTGGCAACCTTGCGGACGGTCAGTTTCATCTGGAAGCAGGACAGCCAAAAAAAGAACGTTCTGGAGATCGCCCGCCAAAGTGGGCTGCTGTATGATGGCTTTGTCAGTTTCACCGAAGAGCTCAAAACCGTCGGAAAACAGCTTGACCGGGCACAATCTGCCTACGGTAACGCCCTCAAAAAACTCTCCACCGGTGGCACTTATGGTTCGACGCTGATCGGCAGGGCTGAGAAATTGCGAACACTGGGTGCCAAGACTAAGAAGCGCCTTCCTGCAGAGTTGTTGGAGGAAGAGTAGTGATCAGTATTTAATGTTAGCAATCAGATGTAGAGTGGTGTAACAAAACCCCATGCCCTATCGCATTAACACAAAATCTCCCTTCACCAAACGTTCCGATCCATCATTGAGTACAAGTATGGCCTGGTAAACGTAGACACCAACCTGTGCTGGTTGCCCATCCAGGTAACCATCCCATCCGTCGGGACCGTCGTGTAGCATGGTTCCCCATCGGTTGAAGATCTGGAAGGTGCGCACTTCGCGCACCCGGCCATTGAATTCAAGTTGGTAGACATCGTTTACGCCGTTCCCGTCGGGGCTGAAGGCTGTAGGTGCGTAAACCGGTAAGCGTTCGTCAACTTCAATGGAGACGGTTTGCGTAAATTCACATTGGGCGGTGGTACGCAGGTGCAGGACGTAGTTGGTGGAGCTCAGAGGTGCAGCTACCGTTGCCAGTTGATTGGGGGTGCTCAATCCGTTGGAAGGCGTCCACCAGGCCGAATCAAGGGGCAACTCAACGCGGGGATCAAGGAATACACTGTCTCCAATAAAAATGGTGGTATCCAGCGGCAGGTTGAAAGCTGGATCCAAGGTTCCTGGAACGAAGAAAGTCACCGATACGGAACAATCATCGGCGTCCTGGAAAGTAGCTCGGCGTAATCCTGGAGGGATAATGAAATCCGCTACGTTTTCCACCGGTAAAAAGAACTCTCCGTCGAGACTGACTTCATAAAAGCCTCCCCCTCCAAAGATGGTATCAATCTGAAGGCGACCACCATCTCCGGGGCATTCGCCGGGCAGGCCGGTTACCCGGGCGGTGAGGGGTTGCCGCGGATTCAACATAACCGAATCAACAAGGACACAGCCTTCTCCATCCGAGACGGTAACTACGTAGGTTCCGGCCAGGAGGTTCCGGTTCAGGCTATCGCTTGGTCCGTTGCTCCAGGAAATCCCGTAGGGGCTAGCCCCACCAGTGTAATTAACTACCGCCCTGCCAAGGGTATCCCGACAATAGTCTCCCGGATCCACCAGCACTTCCGTGGTTATGGCCAGATCATTAATCTCAACAGTTGAAGACCCGCTGACCTCGCCCGGACAGCCACCAATGCCGGAACTTACCAGGGTATAAGTGGTTGGTTCATCAGGGAAGAATCGAATCCGGTCGCCATTACGGACGTTATTTAGGGCAGTCGTATTCCCGCTGGCATCTCGCAGGATGCCGTTAATTCCTCCTGGCCCGTCGTAGGCAAAGCGCAGGTCTACCGAATCGCCGGGGCAAATGTCAAAATCTCCAAACAAGCGTAATTCTCCGGTACGACGGAAGGTATTATTTACGATGACCAGGGAATCGCAGCCGTTGGCCGCCATACCTGGGAAGCGGGCTACGCCTGCTGCCCGTTCGGCAGTAAAGAAGGTATCAGCGTAGAAAATGGTATCCCCAACACAGGCAGATTCCCCATAACGCCCTAAGAAGCTCGGTGCAATATCAAGCCTTACGTACACTACGCTGTCACACTGGCCCGGGCGGGGGTACCGTACTTCTCCTTCGGGGCGATTAGCGTCGAATACCTCTCCATTCTCTTCGTAGGGTGTTGCCGGGCAGGTAAAAACAATGCTGGTATCAGGAGCAGTTCCTGACTGGAAAGTAATGTCTACCTCGTAGAGCGTACCACACCTGCTTCCATCATCAACCACCAGAAAGGTGTCTGAAGGTGATATAGGATCAAAAAAGCGACCACCGATTTCGATGGGTGTGGGATCGCAGGTAACGTCAAAACGTCGGACGATGTCCGGGTCGGTGCCGATTGGCTGAAAGGTAATGTCGACCTCGTAAAGGGTTCCACACCTGCTTCCATCATTTACGACCAGGAAAGTGTCTGAGGGGGACATGGGGTCAAAAAAGCGACCGCCGATTTCAATGGGAGCCGGATCACACGTAACGTCAAAACGTTGGACGATATCCGGGTCGGTGCCAATTGGTTGAAAAGTGATGTCGACTTCAAAAAGCCGACCGCACTGACTTCCATCAGCTACCAGGAAAGTATCTGAGGGGGACATGGGGTCAAAAAAGCGACCGCCGATTTCAATGGGAGTCGGATCACACGTAACGTCAAACCGACTGGTGGTATCCGGGCTTAACACCTCCAAGTCGAAGGTTTCTGACGAAGCTGTAGAACAGTTATCATCCGCCACAGTACTGAAAACAACCCGAGCATTGTCTCCGGTAGTACCGTTGAAAGTGACCCAGGCGGTATCGTTGGCCATCGCTCCCGCAATAGTCCTGGGTACGGGAGGTTGCCCATTATAACTTACTGCATAGCTCACGACTATTGCCCCGGCTCCGGACACTGAAAAAGGAATGCCAATGCTGTCTGGGAGGCAAGCAGTCAGCATACGGTCCGGACCAAACGATATGGTTGGTACAACAAAGCTGACCGCAACGGTAAAGCTTGTATCGTATTCGCACCCCATTCCATCAGTTATCCGAACTGGGTAGTTACCGGGCATTGCAATGTCGACCATCGCCTGATCTGGCAAGGCAGGGTCTTGCCAATCAATGATGTAGGGAGATGTTCCTCCTGCAGGAACCAGTGCTATTCGTCCGGGCACGCTTCCACCACAGTAGATGCTGTCTATTGTTGCTACCGATGAGATAGAACACGTTTCTTGCTCGATACTTGTAAGGCACCCAGGGGACTGACAGCCATTAGCATCCGTGACCACCGCCAGGTAGTCCCCAAAGGCCATGTCCATAATCGTGGTCAATCCAGCCAGCAAACCAGGATAAGTTTGGTTCAAGCCGTTGGAGGTGAGGGTCATGGTGTATGGCGGAGCACCACCTGACAAGGTAAATTCAGCCGTTCCGGGAGTAGCCCCCATTACGGAGGTAGTTTGACCGCAGTTTATTGCCGGCGAACTCCCATCGGGTAGGAAAACAATGGCCGTGTCAAGGCAACCATTGGTGTCCATAATTTCAATTACGTAATCACCCGACGGTAAATCAACCTGACCATTACCTGCCGGCAGAATCCGGCCAGAGGTTACTTCCGGATAATCAATCCAGCGATAGTTATAGGGTGATGTTCCACCAGATGCCATAACCGTCAGGGAACCATCATTACCTCCATCACAGGTAGGGAGTGTCATTTGCTGATCCACTGCTGGCAGGGTCAGGTCGGGATCAGGAGGAGAGGTGATGGAAACTGGAATGGTATCAGTGTAGCATAAGATAGCATCGGCTAGAAACACGGCATAATTAGGCGCACCGAACGCGCCACTAAGTCCATCGAAAGTGACCATGGCCCCTACCGGCTGATTAACGAAACTTTCGATTTCAGCTCCAGTATCCAAATCGATCAAAACAACTTCATACGGAGGGGAACCTCCGCCCAGTAGCTCTATCGTAGCGCTGCCATCATCCTGGCAGGGCGATGTCATAAAGTTACCACCAATATTGAAGGTAATATCTCCAGGGTCCGTGACTACGATGGGGCCAGATTCCGCTAGACAACCACTCTGATCTGAGATGGAGACGGAATATACTCCCGGCATAAGCGGTCCGGCCTCTTGTTGGTCATTATATATTGTCATGTCACCCGGTCCCGACCAAACGGTAGTTATGCGTCCATCGTTTCCGGCAATGGTTAGTCTGATGACGGTATTATCAGTCCCTGAACAGTCATTTGCCAGTTGTGTTACGTCTACGATGGTTAGCGGGCAGAGAGTGTTGACAATAGTACTCATACAGGAGGAGGAGCGTCCATCTGCTCCGGTGACGGTAAAAGTGTAGGTGCCAGCGGCAAGATTACGGAAGACGTGGTCTCCTGTCTGACGGCCGGGAAAATCGGTGCTTCCACCAGCATCCGTCAGAGTAATCGTGAAGGGGCTGATCCCGCCAGAAATATTGACGTTGATACTCCCAAGAATACCAGCTCCGTCAGCGTTGTTTCTTACCCGGCAGATCAAACTGATGGGCGGACTTGCCGGTATCTCCAGGGTACAAGGCTCGCTCGTACACCCGTCTGCATCAATGGCCGTAAAAGTATAGTTGCCCTCAGATAATCCCGTAAGGTCAAACATTGCTCCGTTAACCACCACTGTACCTGCGGCCGCGCCCGAATAGCTCAACTGGAAAGGAGGATTCCCCCCCGCAAACGAAATACGCGCAATTCCATCGTCCGCCATTGGAGTTGTAACGGCCTGTTCAACCGCACAAGAAATGGTGAGTGGATCTCCTTCGGGTACTCTGGGACGCAAGCGATCTTCGCAGCCGTATCGGTCGGTAATGGTAACCCGATATTGTACGGGGGACAGCCCAGTACGCACATCCAGATCATTAAAGGCTTCGTTTCCCCAATCGTAAGAAAAAGGGCCAAAGCCCGCTGCGGTTAGTGTAATTGCACCATCATTGTTACCAGGACAGGACGTTTCAGTAATGGTGGCCATGCCCGTTGGGCCTACGATAAGTTCAAGCGGAATTTCAACGGCTGTCCCCGCACAATTTCCCAGTCCTGCGATGGCGAAGACGCTGGTGGCCGAAGTAGAAAATGCGGTTATATCGTTAATTTGTGAGGTTGCTGCAGCGTCCAAATACCAGGTGACTGGCGCACCGCCCCCCACTTCATTGTCGGACAGACTAAGGTTAAAAACACCCGTACCATCCCCTTCAGGATCGCAGCCACGAATAGGTTCAGCTGGCAACACGGCCTGGTTTGGGGTAGAAGGAAAGTTTACGAACAGCCTGCCTACGGTAACGCACAGATTATTCGAATAAATGATACGGGTGTACAGGGTATCAATCCGGTCCGTTGGCCCCGTATATTCCGTCAACTGATTCGTATTCACCTCTGCCTCTCCCGGTGAGCGATGAAAAGATATACTGAGGATCGAATTCGGGTAAATTTGCCGAAAAAGGTCTGTAGAAACGGGAGGATCAACCAACGCACCATAACCACATAAGCTAAAGGTTGTATCCAGTGGTGGGCAGGTCGCCGGGAGGACAGGTAAATCGCAATCCAGGTTGCCGGACTCACTGGGCCCAACCAGAAAATAAGTACCGTCATTGGGATTGATCTCCTGGGTGTTGTACGTAAAGCTCCTTAAACCACAGGGCGAAAACGCAGTGATCGTACGTAACGGGTCCCCAGCTCCAGGGCCATTTGCAAAGGCACCCGATGTTCGTTCACAGGCACTTTGAAGGATATAAACTGGTTGTGCGGAATTACAAATATTCGCAAAGTCCGTATCCAGCATGTCAGCAGTTACGGTTGTTCCCGTGATAAATACGACTATGATTGCGTTTGGCGGAATCACCCCTCCCGGTCCGAGCGGGATAACACCGGGGCAACCAGATAGCATCGTAACCGTCGGCTCCTTGAAGTCACACCCCAGAAACGCACCATTAAAGTCCCGGCCGAGGTCTGCATTGTCCGGGCCAAAACCATTAAACGGTAGATCAAAACCAATTTCAGTTACTGGAATCTCTACCAGGCCACTTCGCAGCACCAGAAACTCTGACTCAACGAGGAGACTACCACCATTCGGATTAGGATGCTCAACACAAGAGTTAATCATTGCCAGTTCCGGCGAGAGACACTGCCCGGTGAGTGCTTCCGGCAGTAGGAACAACAAGGTAAAAATAAGTAGTTGGCTCCCTGGTTGTGTCAGGAACCGAAACAAATTGGTAATCATGTTTTTGGGAGGCTACGGGGTGTGTTGTTCTTGAAACGCAAAAAACAAGTAGTAATTACTAATGTAGGTGGAAAAAGTCAGAACCACCCACAAGATAAGGAGAAGCTACGAATGACCGCCCACAGCAAACATAAAAACCAGTCATTCCGGTAATCCGGAATGACTGGCCAAAACAACACTTGAACAACACTTAGATTTTATCAGTACACAAATACGGCACCTGCACTAACGAAAAGGCGGACAGCTCGCACCTTAAAGCTTACGGCACTTTATTCGTATAGGCATAAGAACGCCCCCTCTTTTGTGTTCTCTAAAAACGGGAAAAGACTTCCAATAGTATCCAACTACTCTACCCTGATCTCCGTTAACGGGATATGAACACAATCAAATCTAAGACAGCCTACATTACGGGAGGCACAAAGGGAATCGGCTATAGCGTTGCCGAATCGATCATTAAAGAAGGTGGTAACGCCATTATTACCAGCCGGACGAAGACTGCTGCGGAGAAAGCCGCCAGTACCCTAAATGCCATGGGATACCCTGGTAAAGTAGTTGGAGTAGAAGCAGATGTTCGCTCCTTACCCAGTCAGATGGAAGCGGTGGCGGCAGGTAAAGCTGCTTTCGGCAGCATTGACATTGTGATCGCCAACGCCGGTGTAGGCCACTTTGCCCCCATTCAGGAATTGACCGCTGAGGAATGGAGTGAAACTATTGACATTAACCTTACGGGAGTTTTTAACACCGTTAAGGCGGGGCTGGACGAATTGATCGCGAATAAGGGCTATTTGTTTACCATTGCAAGTCTGGCCGGCACCAATTTTTTCGCAACGGGCTCCGCCTACAATGCGAGTAAATTCGGGTTGGTGGGCTTTACACAGGCCGTTATGCTCGACGTGCGCAGCCAGGGCGTCAAGGTCTCCACCATTATGCCGGGTAGTGTTTCAACTCACTTCAATGGGCATACTCCGTCGGAAAAAGATGCCTGGAAAATTCAACCGGAAGACATTGGACAAATGGTCGTCGACCTGTTAAAAATGCCGGCACGTACGCTGCCCAGCAAGGTGGAAGTTCGGCCAACAACCCCGAAGTAAGCCCGGAGGAATCAATGCAGAGCGCCTACCGCTAACCTCCGAAGTCGATTTCCGTATTATCCCCAATGTTCAGGCTTTGTCGCAGACCGCCGATACTGGCGTCGTTACCAACGACGGAATCACGCAGGACAATATCGTGGATGGTCGCAAATTCGCCAATGATGGAATCCGATACAATGGCGTGCTCTAGCTTGGTGTTGGCACCAAGGGTAACGTAGGGGCCGACGATGGAGTTGGAAATATCGCAATCGGGGCCAATGTGGACGGGGTGGATGATGATGCTGTTGTCGTACGGCGGTGGATCATCCGTTGCGAAGCCGTCCCGATCGAGGAAGGTGGCATTGGTTTTCAGGAGCACATCACGACGGCCGCAATCGAACCAGTTGTCCACGGCAATGGTGGAAAATTCGGTACCCCATTCGAGCATTCGGGCTAACGCATCCGTCAATGGGTATTCACCGATACTCCGCACCTCATTTTCGATATTATAGGTACAGGCTTCAATGAATTGTTCGACCTCGCGTACCTTATAGCAACCGACCATCGCCATATTCGATTTTGGAATTTTCGGCTTTTCCACGAGGGCACGGATGTTCCCATCAATATCGTGCTCCACGATGCCGAATTGGCGGGGTTCGTCAACTAACTGTACGCCAATACAGCTTGTTTTACTGGTTTTGAAAGCTTCGAGGTCGGCGTCGATAATGGCATCTCCGAAAAAAATGATCAGTTCATCAGCATCGGCGTAGTGGTCGCGGGCCAGCCAGATCGCGTGGGCGGAGCCCAGACGTTCCTCCTGAGTGACAAAGACGGTGTGTAAATTGGGGTAGGTCCGCTCAATATATTCCCGGATCTTTTCCCCGAGGTATCCGATAATGAAGACATATTCAGTGATGCCCAATTCGACGAGTCCATCAATGATGAAGCTGATGATGGGCTTACCCGCCACCGGAATCAGCGGCTTTGGCTGGGTGTAGGTCAACGGACGCAAACGCATACCGGTACCCGCAACAGGAATAATTGCTTTCATAGCCGCAAGATAAGCGTGCCGGGCGGATATTTAGCAGGCGCGGACGCAGGAGCAGGCTCCTCCCCCGAGGGATAAGTGGGAGGAGCAAGGCAATGGAAGCGTTTGTTTGCACCCACATCCCTTCCCTGCACCTGCGGCCCCGCCCTGAATATTCCTCCATCCTGCTGATCTGGCTCAAAACCATGCTGCTCACCTTCGAACTGGCCAAAATGATCAAAAACCGAACGAGTCGCCCCAGGTCCTTCGTGCTCCATTCTGGCCGTCGGGGTAGCTACGTTTTGCCTGCTCATTTATCGTGCGGCAAAGGTTTATCGGATGAGGTGGGAGCAGGAGGAAACGCCAATGGGGAAGTAGAGGATTATAGACATTCGTCCGGAATAGTATTGGATTGGTTTGTCCCCCCAAATTGTCATCCTACTGGGCCGCACTTGTCCCCCTACCAAGTCGCACTTGTCACCCTAACCAATGCTCGAATTTGGTCTCTTCAAAATTACTTTTGTTCTCCCTAAGTCAACAGCCTCTAATAGAGGTTTTGGGGCCTTGCTGTCCAAGGTCGGATTCGTTCTTATCAACTCAAGAAATTCTTTTTGTATGAAACAGTTTTACTTTACTTTATTGCTTGCGTTTGCGTTTGTCCTGCCACGACAGGGATTTGCACAGCAAGCTCCTAAGCCCTGGACTTTCCTGGTCTACTTAGTGGGTGCTGACCTGGAAAGCAGGTCTAATGCTGCAACAAGAGACATCAATGAAATGCTTGCTGTCACCAACACCAGCAACGTTAATGTGATTGTCCTGACTGGTGGAGCCAACAAAGATGATTGGCGGGACATTCGCGCCTACCAAATGGCCAATGGCGTCCAGACTCGCATTCCCTACACCCCAGTAGGCACCGATATGGCCAACCCCCAGAACCTCACCAATTTCGTCAACTGGGCCACCCAGAATTACCCCGCCCAGAAATACGGCATCTCGCTTTGGAACCACGGTGCAGATATTCGCGGCTTCGGTTTTGACGAATTGAGTGGAAATAATTTTACTATTCCTACCTTAAAATCAGCATTCGCAGCCAGCACCTTTATTCAGGGTGGCGGCAAATTTGAGGTACTCGGCTTCGATGCCTGCCTTATGGCGACGATTGAGGTAGCCCAGTCGCTACAGGCGTTCGGCAAATACATGGTAGTTTCGGAGGAGACGGAACCCGGTCACGGCTGGGACTATACGCCAATTGTCCAGGCCATGCAAAATGGTTCTGTTACCGACGGCGCTTCTTTAGGCCGCGTCATCGTGGATGGATTTCATGCACAAGCAGCTCTTTTCAACACCAAAGGGGTTACGTTATCTGTGCTTGATATGAGCGGAGTAGACTTTTTGGTCACCCAACTAGAAGCCTTATTCCAGAGGATAGGACAAGAAAACAAGATCAGAGGCTTACAACGCGCTCGCGGAAAATCCCAGGAGTTTTCCGTAAATATTACCAGACCTGAATTCTCAGAGGACATGGTTGACATTGGTGACCTATTGAATAAATTACTGATCGAAGAACCCGACCTGGGTGGTGAAATTTTCTTTGCACAGATCGGTATATCTTCCACGATCAATTACGAGCGCCACGACAACACCCGTCCGAATGCAACTGGTATGACCATGTATTTACCGCATAACAAACTGGGTAACGACTTATATCTAAATTATTCATTGAACTCTCAGTACAACCCAATTGATTTTTCAACGGACATAAAAGGGTTCCTAACCAATACTTACGTTCCGACCGCCAAAATGGACCGTACCCCTCCTTCTGCAGCTGTGGTTAACGGTTTGTTCGAACCGGGTGGGGGAACCAGCCAGGGCCGCAGCAGTGCGGATGTATTCAGTGGTATCCGCATTACCGACCCTGAAGACCTGGAGCAGATCCAAATTGTTTTGCTGGAAGCCTTCGAGGGTAACCCCGATGAATACATTATCCTTGGCAGCACCTATCCCGATACCTTCGCGCTGGAAACGGATGGCTCGGAAACCTATGGTTACCACTGGGACGAGGCATGGTTGGGCATCAATGGATTCCCCGCCTATATCGCTGATCTGCAGTACTTCGAGTACGAGGACGATAACGGGGATCTGGTGGCCTTTACGCAAATTCAGATTCCAGCACTCCTTAACCCTACCGAAGATTCAATTGGCCAGGAGGTGATCATGACCTACGCGTATGATGATGATTTCAACATCACGCTACAGAGTATCATTCCTACCAGTACCGGAGCGGACACGGCCCTAATTACCGCCAAAGAACGGATTACGCTAGTACCTGGAGATATCATTCAGTTGACCTACGAAAGTTTCAACGACGTGACGGATGAAGAGTTCTTCGTCATCAATGACGATGCCGTCTTCACCATCGAGACGGGTGACGAAGACCTGGAACTGGAATACTACCAATTGGAAGCGGGCGACTATTTCCTGGGCTATATTCTGACTGACCATTCCCAGAATGATACTACTATTTTCGACAGCCGCACCTTCATAGTCGAATCTTTAGCTACCAAGCCGAATTTTATCGATAACGGAATTGAAATGTTCCCTAACCCCGCGAACCAAGTGCTGACTATCGAGAACACAAACTTTAACGGTCAGCCTTACCAAATTAGCTTGTACGACCTGATGGGACGTCAGGTTTACGCGGGTACTTTTAACCAACCGGTCGCGCAAATAACGACTTCAACTATAGCGAGCGGATACTATGCGGTCAAGCTATCGGTGGGCAACCGTGTTTTCAGCGATCGGGTTATTCTCCGCCACTAGAAAAGGAGCTATTAAGTTCTGTTGATCTCAGGCCCCACATTTTAGCTTATAGCTAAAATTAAGGACCTGATCATTAATGACTTACAAGTATGGCTAGATGTGGTTCACGCAGTGGACCACGTCTAGCCATTTTTTTTATAAAGCCAGGTTCAAATTACTGAATGTTTCCAAGCATGCTGTCTGGTCATCAGAAGGTGGCATTAGTTTTCAGGAGGACATTCCGTCGTCCACAGTTAACCAATTGTCAACGGTGATGGAAGCGTTTGTTTGCACCCACATCCCTTCCCTGCACCTGCGGCCCCGCCCATATATACCACACCAGGAACCATACAGGGGAAGATCCGCTGATCGAAATCGGAATCCTCTAATTTTAGTTAGTTCCCCGTCTGCCTTCGCCGGCCGGGAAGCATCGGTACCTGACAGCGCACCAGGGCATCATTTTGCCACCCATTCCTCGCCCTGATACGTCCAACCTCCCTTAACTTTCTTCCACTTGCCAGGAACGTACTTAAACCCAGGCCGTTTTTTTACTTCCCGTGCCGGCAGGTAAGTATAAGCACCGTCTTTGATGGCCCAACCAGCCTTCGTCATCATACAGCAATTACCTGGTTGGGGTAATTCCCGCTTGGCAAAAGCAGCGGGCACTTCTGGGCGTTCTTTCACGACCAGCTGTGCCGAAGCCGTTGCCAGCGTGAATAGGAAGAGACAAGCGGTAATAATTGATTTGAGCATGGCAGCAAAAGGGGATAAGCAGTCAGAAAAATTCCGGAGGATAAAATTAGGTGATGATGGTATAACCTTTGAGAAAGCAAGGATATTTTCCAGGGCATGTCCTTTGAATTGCCCCAATGATAATTTGTTACCCCAAAAAAGCAAGTACCTTTTCGTGGCAAAGAAAAATCCCACCCCCAAATCAATGTTCGGGGGTGGGATATTTTTTTGTGCTAAAAACGGTAGGAAATCTACTCGACTACTTTTTTAGCACAACAGGCACCTGCAGCTTCCTTAGCGCAGGCTTCCTTAGGCTTACAACAAGCGGCGAGCGCTTCCTGTGCCTTTGGGCGGGCGGGTACGTCGTCAGCATTGTAGCCCGTGTTGGCGATGGCCTGACGCAGCGTAGCAGCATCGAGTACCTTGTCGTCATACTTGATTTTCACCTTCTTGGTGACCAGGTCAAGTTCGGCCGACTTCACCCCTTCAAGAGCCGTAAGGCTGGCCTCGATACTGGTCTTGCACATGCCACAAATAGCATTGGTTTGAATGATGATTTTTTCTGTTGGTGCTGCCATGGCGATAAAGCCGAAAAGAGCAACGAAAAGGATTAATTGACGCATGGGTATTTGAAATTTATGGTTAAAGATAAGAAGAGTTTAGAAAAAATGTAAAAGAAGCTTACTGATTAAGAGGAGTTTAACGGGTCGCTGCGCTCAGGTTGCAGGTTGCAGGTTGCAGGATTCGCTGCGCTCAGGTTGCAGGTTGCAGGTTGCAGGTTGCAACCACTGCAACCCTTGCAACTTGCAACCTGCAACCTGCAACCTGCAACTCACTTCAACGTCCACCGAACCCCAGCATATGCCCGGGCACCGAAGATCGGTTGGTAGACCTGGGTGGCATCGAAATAGCCGCCGTCAAACGGTTCCCAGGCGCCGATGATGGCGTCCCGCTGCCGGCGATTGGTCAGGTTTTCGCCACCAAAGTAAAACTCGGTTTTAGCATTAGCGACGTAGGTCAGGTTCAGACTCAGCAGGCCGAAGGCCGGCGACGTTTGCGGGTGCGGCAGGAAAATATCTTCAGGAACCTGATCGAAGTCGATCAGCCGTTGCTCCCCTACCCACTGGTAATTGAGGTGTGCTTTAAAACGTGCACCGTCGTAACCCACCGTTGCGAGGGCCCGATGACGAGGCGTCAGTGGAACATCCCGCAGGCCATTCGTCGCGTAAGTCTGCTTTACGTCCTGGTACTTATATGCCAGTTTCACATCGATCAGCGGTAATATCTCATAATTGACGCTAAAAAGCAGGCTGTTGGCATAGCTGGCACCATCCAACTGGTACAACCTCAGGTTAGCAAGCTCCTGTTCAGCATCGACGATTACCTGGTTTTGAAATTCTGTGCGAAACACATCCAGCACTACCTGCATTTCCCGGCCTTTGACGATAAAGTCCCGGGTAAGATTAATGCCGTAATTCCAGGCAGTTTCCAGGCCAAGGAAGCCTGGGTTCTCTGCCGAAAGACCAGTATCCGACTCGTTACCGACAATAATCTCCCGGCTGCTGGGCAGCCAGTTCAGGTTATCAACCAACAGGTTTGGTGAACGCCAGCCCCGCCCGGCGCTCAACCGGATGGCCGTAGCTTCGTTGGGGTTATACTTCAAGTTCACCCGGGGGCTGAATTGATCTCCGCCAAGATTATGCCGGTCGGCCCGCAAACCAAGGATGGCCGTAAATGCGCGGAACGAAGCGCCTTCTTTAGCTTCCTCCCAACGGAAAGTGTACTCCCCGGAAACGCCTACGGTAGACTCCCCGCGGCTAAAGTCGCGGGAACCCAACGTCTCCGTAAAATCATCCATACGGGCGATACCACCCAGCGCCAGCTGGTGATTTTCGTTTCCGATTTGCGTATGGTACAGACCATTGAAATAACCCGATCGTTGCGTGCCACGATGGAATTCCCCTCCGTACTGGTTGTTCAGCTTGTGAAACGAGCCACTGTAAATTAGTCCAATAGATTGGTGTGGCTTGGCAAAACCGTAGTACCCCGTTTTACCCCATACTTCCAGGCTTTGATTGTCTTGTTCGATGATGTATGGATTAAGGGTCGGCTGGCCGTGGTCATGCACATTCTGCTGGCCGCCACTCCTCCGATCCTTTACCCCCAGAATATTCCACTGGCCTTCCCAATTGTCCGTCCCACGGCGGAACAGACGCAGCAAACCAACACCGGTACGCCGATCAGGCATGTCCTTAAAACGATCAAAGTCGAAGTCGTGCTTATTTTCCGTGAGGCTGGCATGGGCTGCAGCACCCAACCACAATGTAGGGGAGATTTGGTGGTTCATCAGCACATTGGCTTCTCCCCTACCCTGGCTCCCGGCAAAGAGGTTTACGTACAACTTCGGCCCATGGGGAGGCTTGATGAGTTCGGTATTAATCTCCCCGGTGATTCCCTGAGCACCATTTTCGAGGGAGCCGCTTCCTTTCCCGATCTGAATGCCTTCTACCCAGGGGCCAGGAATGAGGTCAAGCGCAAAGGGGCTGGCCAATCCATCGAGCATTGGCCTTTTCTCCAGGGTGAGTTGTGTGTAGTTCCCCTTCAGCCCCAGGACCTGAATTTCCCGACGACCGGTCAGTGGGTCCCCGTAAGTAAGGTCCACCACCGGGCTGTTTTCAAAACTCTCCGCCAGACTGCAGCAGGGAGCCTTGCGAAGTTCCTTACTGGAGATGGATTCTATGTTCCGGCTATTTAGCAGAGAAGCGGAGCGGCCGTTATCACGGGCAGTAACTTCAACTGCATCGAGAGAAGTGCCTGCTTCGGTCAGGACGACGTTGAGGGGGAAGGTAAGCGTATCAAGCCAGAATTCACGGGTGGTAAAGCCGAGGTAGGAAATGCGAAAGCGGTCCTTACCCGCTACATTGTCCAGGTAAAACTTGCCTTCGGCATCAACAGTTGTACCGCCACCCTCGAGCCAACTGACGGTGGCACCGGTCATGAAATAATCGTCCTCGTCAACTACATCACCATGGATTTGAGCAGTTAAGAAGTAGGGAAAAAGTAGAATAAAAGCGAAGAGATTCAGCAACTTAGGGCGCGGCCGCAGGTGCAGTGAAAGCTCGTTGAAGAGCAGGGGTCGAAGAACAAACATTGGATAAGTTGATTTAGCATTGAATATGACATTGACGGTTCGTTCGGCCAGCTGGGCCGAAGCAAATCAATGTTCCGCTAAATCAAAAAGGTTTGGTGGGCCACCAACAGCTCGCGACCGCCGTACCGGGGCGGAGGATCTGGCCCGCGGATGAGCATAATGCTTACACGCTCTACCTCAGGTAGTTGCTGCCAATAGGGAGCGCCCGGTAAAGCGACTAACGTGGTACCATCTACGTTCCAATCAGAGAGTTCGTGGACAAAGTCCACGTCCAGTTGAGCGACAATGGTTTCTTCATTTCCGCAACCATGCTTATCCTCTATCGATTGGCAAGCATCCGTAGCCAGGCAACAGGCCGACTTAACCTCAGCCACGAGTGCCTTCGGTGCTTCCTCATGCTCGCATTCATGGTCCTGCATGGATATGCTCAACCACTGCTCGCCTTTACACAGGCAGTAGACCCGTTGCAACGGCAAACCTATGCTAACAACCAATAAATAGATCGTTAACCAGGGAGAAAACCGCCTTGCAAGATTACGAATTGGCATTCGGCAAAGATAGTATTATCGGAGGGTAAATGCGCCCAATAAATAGTTAACGCATGGAACAATCCCAAGGTTGTTCGCCGGCTACAGCAGGCTTACATAATGGTCGAAACCGACCAACGGATACTTTTCCGGGTGTATAGAAGGGGCAGAAACGGCAAAACCCGTCTGACGGCATGAGAGAGCAAAGCTTCCTAAAATTTTCTCTGCCCTGCCCCGATAGCTATCGGACCGCCAAGCTGATGACAACAAAAATCCCCGACCAGCGCAAGCTGATCAGGGATCAATATTTCGTGAGTGCAACTTAGTGAGCAAATACTATCGTATGTTGCGAGCGCCCTGTACCAGCAGGTTTACTTCATTATTGAGGACTTCGACGAAACCCTGATCAATAGTAAAAGTGAGGGACCGTGCGCCGGAACCTTCAGCCGCTTCATTAGCGTCTTCGTCGTAGAGCATATAAGCACCACCTGCCGTTTCAAGCGTCACTTTGCCTTCAGACAATGCGGAAACCAACGGTGCGTGATTGTTCAGCAGTTGGAAAGAACCTTCAACGCCGGGCAAGCTCACACTCGTGATGGAGCCGGAGAAGATGGTGCAATCGGGGGTTAGAACGGAAATGGTCATATTGGACTATTAGTCTGTTGGACTATTGGTCTGTTGGTGCAAAGGCCTAATAGACCAATAGAACAACAGACCAATAGACTAATTACGCTTTAGCAAGTTCAGCCTCGCCCTTAGCGATAGCATCTTCGATGGTACCGACCAGGTTGAAGGAGTTCTCTGAGTACTTATCCACCTCACCGTCCATGATCATGTTGAAGCCTTTGATCGTATCCTTAATGTCTACGAATACGCCTTTAAGACCGGTAAACTGCTCGGCAACGTGGAAAGGCTGGCTGAGGAAACGTTCCACACGGCGGGCGCGGGAAACGATCAGCTTGTCTTCTTCGCTGAGTTCGTCAAGGCCGAGGATGGCAATGATGTCCTGTAGTTCGTTGTAGCGAGCCAGGATGTTGATCACCCGCTGGGCAGTGTTGTAGTGCTCTTCACCAATGATGGCCGGATCAAGGATACGTGACGTAGAGTCAAGCGGATCCACGGCTGGGTAGATACCTTTCGAAGCAATCTTACGGTTAAGTACCGTTGTTGCGTCAAGGTGAGCAAAGGTTGTTGCGGGAGCGGGGTCAGTAAGGTCATCCGCAGGTACGTATACCGCCTGTACGGAGGTAATAGAACCACGCTTGGTGGAAGTAATCCGTTCCTGCATGACACCCATTTCGGTGGCCAGTGTTGGCTGGTAACCTACGGCAGAAGGCATACGGCCCAGAAGGGCTGACACTTCGGAACCGGCTTGGGTAAAGCGGAAGATGTTGTCTACGAAGAAGAGGATATCACGGCCACCGGTTGGGTCACTGAGGTCACCGTCACGGTAGTACTCTGCGATGGTCAGACCAGAAAGGGCTACCCGGGCACGTGCTCCGGGAGGCTCGTTCATCTGGCCGAATACGAAGGTTGCTTTGGATTCTTCCAATTCCTTCATGTCAACCAGACTGAGGTCCCAACCGCCTTTTTCCATGTCGTGCATGAACTTCTCGCCGTACCGGATGATGTTGGATTCCAACATCTCACGGAGCAGGTCATTACCCTCACGGGTACGCTCACCAACACCGGCAAATACGGAGATACCTTCGTAACCTACAGCAATATTGTTGATCAGTTCCTGAATCAGTACGGTCTTACCTACACCAGCACCACCGAACAGACCAATCTTACCACCTTTGGTGTAAGGCTCGATCAGGTCGATCACTTTGATACCCGTGAAGAGTGGTTCTTTTTCCGTGGAAAGGTCTTCGAACTTAGGTGGTGTGTTGTGGATGGGGCGGGCATCAGCACCTTTTGGCACTGCAGCCATACCGTCAATCGGCTCACCAACTACGTTAAAGAGACGTCCTTTAATTGCGTCACCAATTGGCATGGCGATGGCACGGCCGGTATCCGTTACCTTAGTACCACGGGTAAGACCGTCAGTGGCCTCCATAGAAATGGTACGGACAGAATCTTCGCCAAGGTGCTGCTGCACTTCCAAAACGATGATTTCGCCGTTGGGGCGGGTGATCTCAAGGGCGTTCAGAATAGCGGGAAGGGCGTTGCCTTCACCACTGAAATCTACGTCGACCACGGGGCCGATAACCTGCTTTACTTTACCGATATTTGCCATGTAGCTATGCTTGTTGGTATAGAGGGGGTTGCTAATTGAGCCGCAAAAGTACGATGAATTAGGGAAGTGACAAAGGAAAATTGTTGGGATGTTAAAAGTAGTTGGCAGTTGGTAGTTCTTAGTCGCTAGTTCAGTAGTTCAATAGCAGGCAACTTCAGGGGTAATTGCCCTCAGGCATTCGCTTTCTCTACGGGAAACTAGTGGCTTGTCTCACCCCCCCCTACCAGCCTTAGACACAATGATTATTGACCGGAAAAGTATCGCACACCAATCTCTGTGTCTAAGCGCCAAGGGTAAATTTTGGCGGTTACATCCTCCACAGAAGAAGTGAGATATTGCTGGAACCCCATTCCGCAAAACAGCCCGAATTTTGGGAAAATGAGAAAATTGATTCCAGCACCAATCCGCACTACAGTATTGAATTCTCTGGCTGCAGGCTCCCCGAACGGGTCTTCATCTAAATCCGCAAATGGTTCTTCATTATTAAAGACTCTCCTGGTATCGATAAACTACTTAACGACCAAAACCTCCATCTCCAAATCCATGTCCCGCGCATAACGCCGCAGTAAAAGGTTGGCCTCCGCTTCGGTCTGCACCGGTTCTCCCAGATAAAGCAAATAGCCGGGGGCTCCTTCTTCCAGGCAATCCGCCAGCAACACTGAGGCGGGGATGGAAAAGTTGGTATTCAGCTCTTTGGCTCGCTCAATGGCAATATCGTAGACGGGATACAGCCCTTCCAGCAGGATCAGGCCGGAAGCGTCGACGCGGCCCAGCGGGCCGCAGCCATAACTCCGCTCGATGGTTCCGCCTGCGGCGTACCGAAAATATTGAATGGCATTAGCAGCGGGGCGGGTTGGCGCAACGATGGGTTTACCGATCAGCTCCGGCGTCAAGTCCAATTCGGTCTGGTACCCAGCCTCAGCGGCAGTGATCGAATGGTCATATTCCCCTTCCAACACTTCTGGTACTTCGTCAGAATCATCGGGTGTTTCTGCGGATTCCAGGTGTTCCAGGTCCGGAGCGGCAGCAACCTGTCCGGGACGACGTTCCTGCGACCAGTCTGACTGTACCCAGGCTAAACCTCCAAAGGTCAGGAAGGAGGAAATTCCTATCACGAATACCCACCACGATAATTCATAGTACCCTGGTCGTTTCCGAATCTCATCGGGATATAAAGACCTTATGGCGTGGCGAATCCGCCAGCGCAGACTTTTCATTAATCGCATGGGCTGCTTGAACCATGGCGTCTTTCCTTTTTTTGCGGGAACGATCGTTGCGGCATAGTTGTCGTTACGCAGCAGAACGGGCGTATAGTTTTCCACCGAAAGGGGGTCCGTGTATCCGTCCGTCGGTACTGGCGGAGCGGGCGTTTTTCCGGGCGCGGCCGCAGGTGCATTTTTCGAACCAAGGGGCAGGCGTTTGCGCAGGCCTTCGATCAGCTTCGGCGGCGAAGCCGCCGCTGCCACCCACACGGGTAAACGTGATCGCCGGCCCTCAAACTGGTCCACATGGCTCGGCTCGATGAGCCACCGTACCTTATTATCAGGCTGTATTTCCATTAAACCGAATCCGAAGCGCAGGCATTGTCGCTGTAATTCGCGGTAAAAACGGTTGGAGCGACGCTCAGAAGCGATGTTGGAAAATATCTTCTGGTCGTACGCCACCCATTGTGCGTCAGCATGAAACCTCATGAACTGAGCAATGGCATAGATGTAGCGGTAGTACCGCAGCTGGCTCAACCCCAGCCCGGCTATGGCCCACAGCACCAGGAATATGTTCAGTAATAAAAAGTAAACAGCGGGCCGTCCGTAAGACTGCCAAAGGTTCACCCCCTGCACCTGCGTCCCCGCCATAAAAAGCGCCATTACCGCCAGGGTAATCACCAGCGCGTGCACTCCGATCCGAAAATAGTTGACCCGATACAGCACCTCGTGAGCCTGATCAATTCCCGATGCCTCAACGGTTGCCGTAAACCAATTCAGGTCCGGTTTTTGGTAGGCCAGGCGCGCATCAATCGTGACGCCTTCGTAATAATGAGGCTTATGCACCACCCGCGTTCCGCTCGTTCCCGAACGGGGACGAAGTTTGTAATGCTGACGCAGAAAATTAATGGCCAGGCCACGTATGTTTTGCTCTGTGTACATGTGGTTGGGCGAAGATACGGTTTCAGGTTGCAGGTTTCAGGTTGCAGGTTGCAGGTTGTAGGTTGCAAGTTTCAGGTTGTAGGTTGCAGGTTGCAGGTTGCAGGTTGCAAAATTGCCAGAGGCAATTCAGCAAAATTTTTCTTGGCATCTTTTTAAAAAATTCTCCTCATCACGAACGGAGTAAACTGTCTTGTGCGGTAGCCAATCACATATCGCATATCCCAGTAGCGAAGCGAGCTGCCCTATGCGGTAGCCTACCTACTACCCACTCCCAAGGGCGAAGCCCGTCTACCAAGAAAAAGAGCGAAGCGACTTTCCGTCTATTATTAAGCGTGCGATGCACGCTTGCTTGCCTTTAAAGTATTCATCAACAAAGACACCACGGTCATCGGCCCTACCCCACCCGGTACCGGAGTCATGGCAGAGACTTTACTTTCCAGGCCTTTATAGTCCACGTCGCCACATAAGCGATAACCACGGTCGCGGGTGGCGTCGTCGACCCGGTTGATGCCAACGTCGATGATGACGGCACCTTCTTTGACCATATCAGCGGTCACCATTTCCGGAATACCAATCGCGGCCACCAGAATATCGGCACGTCGGGTATGGAATTCCATGTCTTTTGTCCGGCTGTGGCACATGGTAACGGTGGCGTTGCCAGGGTTCCCCTTCCTGCTGAGGAGAATGCTCATTGGCGTTCCAACGATGTTGGAGCGGCCCAGAACCACTACTTCTTTCCCACTGGTTTCGATGCCGTAGCGATCAAGCATCGTCATGATACCATTGGGCGTAGCGGGCAGATAAGCCGGTAGCCCCAGGGTCATCATTCCGATGTTTACGGGGGTAAAGCCATCGACGTCTTTTTTCGGGTCAATGGCCAGGTTGATGGCATCCTCATCCAGGTGTTTGGGCAACGGCAACTGTACGATGAAGCCATCCACGTCGGGGTCTTTGTTCAGCTGATCGACAATCTCTAGAAGCTCAGTCTGGGTAACGTCGGCTCCCCGCCGGATCAGGGTTGACTTAAAACCTACCTTTTCGCAACTCCGCACCTTGTTCCGAACGTAAACCTGAGAAGCGGGGTCTTCCCCCACCAGAACAGCGGCCAAATGCGGAATTTTTCCACCGGCAAGTCGGATCGTATCTACTTCTAGCTTCAATTCTTCCTTAATTGTCCCTGCAAGGGCCTTCCCATCCAATACTTTCATGACTAATTACGTTTTGCGCCAAAGATATAATACACGCGTTGACTAAAATTGAAAAGTGTCAGATGAGCCATTTTAGGAGGCCGGATTGTTTCTGATCTGGATTATGTTACACCCGATGCAGCATTTTCTGGTTTGGCACGGTCTTACTCAGGTACAAATGACTCAACGTTTCAATTGGTCAATGAGGACTTAAGTTTTTGCCAGGGATTCTTCTTCCTGTCCTGCCTTTAGTCGCCTCCGGGTTTTGTCGCACAACTGTCCGTGACTTTTCCTAGTGGGCGGCTACCTTTGCGTCCTCCCCATGCAACCCTGACCTCTGGCAGAAGCATGGTGTTCGAATATCTAAAGCGTTTCTTGCCAGGCTATTAGTCAGGCGCGAACGCAGGTGCCAAGAATTATTTCTACCAACCTTCCACAGATGCCTCAAATCTACACTCGATCTATTTTTCTTTTGTTTTCTCTGTTTACGCTTGGCGGAGCCATGCAAGGACAAAACATCCGGATTTCCCAGGGAGGTCAGGTAGAAACCTGTACTGGTATATTTTATGACGCCGGTGGCGCTATGGGGAATCATTCAGCCGATGGATCGACGCAACAGATAACACTTTGCTCTAACAACGGGGGTGCGCTGACGCATATGCGGGTGACCTTTCAGAGTTTGGACATTGATGGTACACTGCGGGTATTTAACGGTAATGATATTAACGCTCCGGAATTCCCCCCCATTACCGGCGCTGATGGGCCGGGCTTCAGCGTTGCCGCTACGGAGAGCAATAACACGGGCTGCCTGACTTTCCTTTTTACCAGTACGGGTAGTGAAGCTGGCTGGGCTGCATCAATAAGTTGTAACCGGAGTTGTCAAACCATTGAAGGTTTAATTACTGCCGTTCCGGCGTCGCTCCCCGATCCCGACGGCTACATAGACATCTGCCCTGGTGACCAGATTACCCTAACCGCCGAGGGCATTTACCCTGAAAACGGCCGCCGGTACTCACAAAGTGATGCTACCTCTATTTTTACCTGGAACTTTCAGGACGGAACGGTGCTTTCCGGCCAAAATCTGACCACCGTATCCCATACTTATGACGAGCCTGGAGGCTACTCTATCCAACTGATCATTGAAGATGCAGATGGGTGCTCCAACACCAATCGGATTCGGCAGAAAGTCCGTGTAGCTCCGCCACCGCTTTTTACCGCACCAACTAATTTACCTGATAACCTTTGTGTAGGTGAAGAGATAGTCCTTACCGTTGGCCGGCAAGGTGGTGGGAACGACGTCAACTTCAATCCCGAACCCGTAGAATTTACTTTTGCAACCAGCCAGACCCGTAGTGAATTAACCCCACTCCCCGATGGAAACGGTACGGAATATAGCAGCCCGCTGGTCTTCTCCAATTTTAACCCTGGCCAGACCCTCGGTCAGGCTAGTGACCTCGTACGCATTTGTGCGAGCATGGAACACAGTTACCTCGGCGATCTCGACATCTGGATAACCTGTCCGGACGGTAGCCGACTTGACCTGCATAACTATTTTCGAGGCAACTCCGTAGAACGACAATTACTTGGACGGGGCGATCGAAATACCACAACGGCAGACCCTCCCGGTCTGTATTGCTGGACGGCCAGTGCGCCCCGCACCATGACCCAGGTAGTAACCAGAAACAACATCGGTCCCAACCAAACCATGCCGGAGATTGATTATGCCGCCGAAGACCCCTTTAGTACGTTAGTAGGCTGTCCGCTCAACGGGGAATGGAGCCTGAACATAAGGGACAACATTACCATGGACAATGGCTACATCTACGAATGGTCGATAGAATTTGCCAACTCACTCTACCCGGAACAGGAGTCATTCTTTGTCCCCGTCAACGATTTCCGCTTTGAGAATTTCGATAACTTTAGTTTTTACGGAACAGATTCAGTGGTATTTGCTGGCCAGAACCCAGGACCAAATAATATCCGCATCATTTCTACGGACGACTACAGCTGTGTCTACGATACCTTTATAACCATAAACATCCTCCCTCCATACGACCCAGCGTGTAGTACCTGTGGTCCATTGGTAGACCGAAGTGTGCTCGATACGGCGATCTGTCTGGGAGAAAGCTTTACGCCCCAGGTAGCGGGCGCTGTTTCTACCTCCTATGAACAGACTTTTGAGTCTTATGTCAACGCTACCTTCGGCGAACCATTATTTCCTCGTTCAGCAGAAGCACTGAGCAATGTCATTCCCATTAGTGGCTTCACGCCAGATCGCATCACCAACGTGAATACAGACCTACTAAGCGTCTGTCTCGACCTGGAAAACACCGGAGACCTCAGCGACGTAACGATTCAGTTAGTAGCCCCCAACGGACGGGTTCTCACCCTGATCGAAAATTTTGGCGGTAACGGGGAGGACCTTAATCAGACCTGCTTCAGCCCGGTTGCTTCAATGCCGCTCAGCAGCGGGACGGCTCCTTATACAGGTTCCTTCCAGGCGTCTGGTGGCGGCTGGACGGCCTTTAACACCAGCCAGATCAACGGGAATTGGGAATTACTTGCTTGGGATGATCGGGGCAATGACCTCGGGGAGCTCATCCGATGGTCAATAACCTTCAATTACGACCGTGGTTTCACGTACGCCTGGACCCCCAATGATGGTAACCTTTCGTGTACTGATTGTCCTAATCCTACCATTACGCCAACCAGTCCAATTACCTACACTTTGAATGTGATGACGGCAGACGGTTGCACCGACCAGGCAAACGTTAACATTACCATCAATACACTGGACGTAGCGGTGGCAGAATCATTGACCAACCCTTCCTGTCCAGGCACCAATACCGGATCCATTGACCTGACCGTAACCGGCAACGAAGCAGCTTATTTTTATGCCTGGAGTGACGGCCCTGCTGTTACCGAAGACCGGAACAACCTGGCTGCCGGGTCTTACACGGTTTCCGTTTCAAATACAGATGGCTGTGAAGAAGTTTTCACTTACGAACTTACGGAAAGACCATTGTTGAACATTACCCTCGACGAAGTTATTGACGTTTCCTGCTTCGGTGGTTCTACGGGACAGATAAGAGTAACCACCACCGGTGGCACACCTCCTTATTCCTTCCTTTGGGACGATCCTAACGCACAGGACGATGAGGATGCAGGAGCACTTACCATTGGCACTTACAATCTTGTGGTCACCGATGATGTAGGGTGTACCGCGACCTTTAGCGCTACAGTAAATCAACCGGACGACCTGGCTGTGACCTTCCGGTCGCAGAACGTTGCCTGTAGAAATGGCAACGATGGTTACGCTGTGGCTGTACCAGCGGGTGGGAATGGCGGTTATACTTACGCCTGGTCCAATTCCGGAAACCAAGACAGTATTTTCAACCTTTCGGCGGGCACCTTTGAAGTCACAGTAACCGACCAACTGGGCTGTATGACCGTCAACCGGGTTACCCTTCTGGAGCCAGCTACTCCGCTTACTGCCACAATTGCCCAAACGGAACAGGGATGTTTCAATGCTTCGGCAAACCGTGCGGAGGTTATACCCTCCGGCGGTAGCCCAGGTTACGGTTATTTATGGAGTAATGGTGAAATCACAGCCGAAGCAATTGCGCTACCGTCTGGCCAAAACAGTGTTACGGTTACTGATGCCGGTGGCTGTGCGCAGGTATTTAATGTCCTTTTGCAGGACCTGCCCGAAATAACCATTAATATTATCGCAACCGTGCCTAGCTGTAACGACCGCACCGATGGCCGACTTGGAGCCATCCCTACTGGTGGTGCCGGCACCCGGGAGTCTGATTATTCTTACCTGTGGTCTAACAATGGTAATGGAGTTGCCATTATTAACCTTCCTGGGAATGTCCTTTACAGCGTTACCGTTACCGGCCCTCGTGGTTGTACCGGAGAAGCATCGCGCTTCCTTCCAGCGCCTCCTCCCATCACCTTCACCATCGACGAAACGCCGGTCACCTGCTTTGGTGAATCAAATGGCGGGCTGACCATTCGTAATATCGGAGGACCGAACGTTGGCAATTTTGACCTTCAGTGGAATGCAGCAGCGGGTGGCGGGACGTCTCCTACCGTTAGTGGGTTGCCAGCAGGGACTAATTACGGTCTGGTGATTACTGATATAGAGGGCTGTTCAGTCGACACAATGTTGACGATTTCTGAGCCTCCGGTACTGGGAACAGTCTTCAATAAAATTGATGTGAGTTGCTTCGGAGAGTTAGATGGACGGCTTTCAGCACTTGGCTCCGGTGGTGTAGGTGGCTACCAATATGCGTGGAGTACCGGAAGTAACCAGAATCAGTTGGCTGGCCTTCCTGCCGGCACTTATACCCTGACCATAACTGATGCTAACCAATGTGAAGACATCAACAGTATTGAGGTACTTCAACCCGATGAAATAAGCGTAATGGCCACCAGTGAGGCCGTCATCTGCCAGGGCGAGGCTACGGGCACAATCTTCACCTCTGGAACAGGTGGGCGTCAGCCTTACCTTTTCGGTCTTGGAAACCAGGGCTTTACTCGTAATTCGACTTTCATTGGCTTGTCAGCGGGCACATATACAGCATTTATCCGGGACAGCTCCGGCTGCCAGGCATCTACCACCGTAGCGGTTGTTGATGGCCCTGAATTCAGCCTTGTTCTCCCGGCGGACTCTACCATTATTTTTGGGGACAGCATTGACCTGGTACCTGTGGTAACCGGCGGAATTGATACCATCATCTATAATTGGAGAGGATCCTATGAAGGTACTTTGAGTTGCCTTGATTGTCCGGAGCCAGTGGCTAAGCCTGAATATGAAATCGATTACAGTCTGGTCATCACAGATGGCAACGGATGTTCTGCCGACGACCGGTTCCGGGTAAGCGTTCGTAAGATTCGCGAGGTGGCAGTTCCTACCGGATTCACGCCTAATGGTGACCTGCAGAATGACCGGTTGATCGTACATGGTCGGCCCGGGACGAAGGTCGTCAGCTTTGCCGTCTATGATCGTTGGGCGAACCTGCTGTATGAAGCCAATGATTTTGATGTAAACGACGTAGGAATGGGATGGGACGGAACCAGTAAGGGCCAACCCGTTAATGCAGGCGTATACCTGTATAAGCTGGTCATTGAATATGAAGACAACTCCCGGGAAATCTTATCGGGAGAAACCACCCTAATCCGATAACTGCAGCCGGCAGACATCGAATTCATGCCTTTGAAAACTTACCTCCAGTTGAATACTTTCTCAAAATTTCTGCCCGTTGCTTGCTTGCTTTTGCTTCCTTTTTTGGCGCGATCGCAGGATGCAAGGTATAGTTCGATGGCAGCCTCGCCTCAATTGATCAACCCGGCGATGACGGGGCTGATGAACGGTCAGTTGCGATTCACCGCCAACTTCCGTGACCTCTACTCCAGCACATTGAGCTCGGAAGGGCTCAAAAGTGTTGCTGCGGGACTGGAATTGCGCCGGCCGGCCGGTAATGGCAACTTCTTCGGCCTCGGTCTTCAATTACAGCAGGATGAAGCCGGAGCAAGTGATTTTAAGCGTAACCAGGTCCTGCTGAGCTTTAGCTACCAACAATTTCTCGGTGGCAGCCGGAGGCGCGGTACCGGTCACTACCTGGCAGGCGGCGGGCAGTTTGGCGCAGCCAGCCGGGGACTCGATTTAAACAAGCTTTGGTTCTCTAACCAATATTTCGTCAATGGCGCAACGCGGGATTCTTATATTGACACGAACCTTCCAACGGGCGAAGGTATTTCGGGAGCGGGGAGTAGCCTTTACCTTGACACTAACGTTGGACTGGGATGGTTTGCCAATTTTGGAGATCGAATGGGGGCTTACCTCGGTGTAGCCGCTTACCACCTTACCAAGCCTGACGTTTCTCCTATTGCCGGCAACGTCGATGAACTCGACCAGCGAATCGTCATCCATGGCGGTGGAGAAATACCACTGGGTAGTGGAGATATGAGTTTGTTGCCTGCCTTCAGGTTTATGGATCAGGGACCAGGTTACGAGGCATTGTTCGGCACTAACCTCCGCTATACTGAACGGGAGTGGAAGGAGGTTGCTTTGCGCGCAGGTCTTTGGGCCCAGATCAGCAACCAGCTAACGGATAGCCCAGGTCTCAATGCCATGATCGTTTCCGTTGGCCTGGAGACCGAGCGAATTCAATTCGGTATCAACTATGATATCTCCGCCGGGCAAATCGGCACCATTTCCAATAGTCGGGGAGGGTGGGAATTAAGCATGATTTACGTTCAGCCAGCTAAATACCGTGACAAAGTCATTTGTCCGAAGTTCTAAGCCTCTCCCTTGCTTCCGTCAACCATAATTGCACCTGCGGCCGCGCCTTCTTCAAGAGAGGAAAGTGGTCCCAACATTTTTTGCCTCAACCTGAGACCATCCCCTATGCCCCAGTAGTTTAAAGAAAATTCGGGACATCCACCGAATACGGAATATTAACCTATGGAAGACCCCCTCTGCCTTCTATTTTGGACTTATATTTGCAGGCAACTATATTAAGGACGACACATTTTTCGAGCAGGTCTTTTTTTTGCCTTTGAAAGCCTGGCTTTCACGCGTACTTTCCGTTGTTTGAGCAACCTGCCGGCACAAGCCATGAACATGAAGCATTTATTATTCACTCCGATTCTCCTGGTATTGGTGAGTTTTGGATTGAGTCTTTCCGCACAAAACATTGATTTACCCGTCACCAACAAGTTGGTGCCGCACGATATCTATTTTGAGGGTAACAATGAAATTACTGTAAATCTTAAAGGACTGGTCGTTGGCGACACCTACCACGTTTATCTGGTGCAGGATAAGTACAACCCTCCCGTAGCCCTGAGCAGCCTGCCAAACGATATTGCCCAACAAAGTAATACTTACCTCATGGGGACCGTCGGAGCGGGTGTCATCTCTTTCTGTCTTGACGCCCTTGCACCGAAGCTCAATAGTATTTCCCTCGTAGTTGGAAAAAACCTCCCCCCTTCCCTGCTCAATAATCGGGAAAAGCTGGCGGGAGACACTCTGGAAGTGGAGGAAAATAACGACATAGATTTTCTATTGAATACCGTATTCCGAAAGGATACTTGTTTTGCGCTTTTCCCTGGAAGCATCCGGGGAGGAAGGCGCATTAGAGCAGACGGTACGTTCCTTGGTCAGACCGGTATTTTCAGAAATGGCGCGCCGTCCATAGGCATCGACTCGGGAATCATTATCACAACGGGCTGGGTGCAAAATGCCCCTGGTCCCAATACCCCTGCTGCTTCTCAAAATGGCCCAGTCGACTTTTTCACCACCATGAACGGCATAGATGAAGACGCAGACAGCCTCCTCCCCCCCGGAGTTGACATATATGACCTGGCCATTCTCGAGTTCGACTTCATTCCCACTACAGACACCATCAGCTTCAATTATATCTTCTTCTCAGAGGAGTATTGTGCTGTCCTGCAGGGCAACGTTGCCAACGATGCCTTCGGGTTTATGCTGACCGGGCCTGATGGGGTCACTGTGAACATAGCCCGTTTACCGGTTAGTGACGACATCGTATCACCAGCAACCCTCAATCCGGGAACAGTAGACGCTGCTTCTTTTCGGAACAACACTACTCCTGCATTTGATAATCCCTGTCCAGGCCCCCCTGCGGACCCCGCCAGCCTTACGGGTATCGGCTACGATGGTTTCAGCACGGTTCTTACCGCTCGCGGAGCAGTAACTCCCTGTGCCCGGCACACGCTAAAAATCGTGGTACTAGACGCTGACAACGCCCTTAGCGACAGCGGCGTCTTGCTGGAAGCCGGTTCCTTCCTGGCCGGCCTGGTCAACAAGCCAGAACCCAACACCACCGCTCAGGTAGATGTACTTCAACCCGTGGAAGGTTGCGATACCGCCATCATCAAATTTACCCGGCGTACGCTAGACGAACCTTTCATCAACCGTCCCCTACTCGTCAAGTATAACATAATCCCCTTCTTCGGTGCAGGTGCTACGGAAGCAACCCGGACAGAAGATCCTGGTAATACTGCAGGTGCGGACTACCTGCTTCCCGCTTCACCCTTCGTCATTCCTGGCGGCGATACCTCAGCGGTGCTTAGTATCCCGATCCTTGCCGATGCTGATTTCGGAGAAGGCCTGGAAGCCTTCATTATTCGCTACGATGGTACTTGCGACTGTTCTGAAAACGCGGATACCTTCTGGATTCAGGATGCGGTCAACTACACCGTAGACATTGGCCCGGACCTAACGCTTTGCGCCGGAAATGACGTTGAACTAACCGCAACTCCTACTGGAGGGAACGGGAACTACACCTTTTCGTGGCCTAACCTTGCCGACACCAACCGGGTGACCTATACGACTACTGGACGTGATACCACGATCATTGTCAACGTCACCGACGAGTGTGGCCTGATGGGCACTGGCTCGGTCGACATCCTGGCACCTGATTTCTCAGCTACCACGGTAGGCGACTATTCCCTATGTTCAAACCCCACTGCAGATGTGCTTGTTGACGTAGGCGGGCTAGGGACCGGACCATTCATCATTACCCTTTGGGTAGACTCGAATAACGTAGTCACCTCTACAGATTATCAGGTGACCGGTGACACCACCTTCCTCTTTGAAATCGACGCAGATGTGACGGTAAGTTCCATCACCGATCTTAGTGGTTGTGGGGGTGCCGTTTCTCAGGACACCGCCCGAGTTCGCTCCGCCGACGTTCTGTTTACTGACGTTGTTGAACTGGCAGTTTGTGATCAACCCGTAGGATCGATCAGGATCAACACCAACGACGGAAACAATAATTTCACCTTTGACTGGCTGGACGATCCCAGCGAAACAACGGGGACCAGGACTATGCTGCTTCCCGGTACTTATGAAGTCAGCATTGCTCCGGTCATTGACCCGGCTTGTGCACGCATCGTACGCTATGACCTGAGGTCTCCTGCAGCTTTGGAGATAGACACTTTCAACTATACCATTCCTACCTGTGCGGGTGAGACCATCACCCTGGCACCAATTGTTGTGGGTGGCACGGGAGATTACACCTTTGTCTGGCCGGATAGTATGACGACCGACAGCCTGTTGACCATCGTCACGCAGCCCGGGCTAAATATTTACCCGGTGATCGTTACGGATTCCTGCGGCAGAGAGGCTTCTGGTTCCGTAGTGCTCAACCTGCCTGTATTTAACGTCGATATGAGTGGTCGTTATTCTCTTTGTAACACTGGTGCAGTAACCATACCGTACACCATCTCCGGCCCGGCAGATACCTATTCCGTTGAAATCCAAATAGATTCCGCAGGCATAAGTCGTACCCGTATCCTAGCCCGCCCCCCGGGAGTAAGTTCGTTGACGTTTGACTACCCCGCCGACATTACAATCATCGGAATTACCAATGGAGATGGCTGTGCTGGCGATACGATCATGGGTACGGCAAGTGTTGCCGATCCTGACATCAGGTTTAATGTACAGGTCGATTCCGTTACCTGCAATACCGGAAACGACGGACAGATTACCCTAACGGACCCGGCAAATGTCCCGGTTACCTTTACCTGGGACGACGCTGGCCCGGCAACAGCCATCAGAACGGGACTTTCAGCCGGCAGCTATACTGTAACAATAACGGATGCCGCTGATGGGACCTGTTTTCGTGACACCACCATTCTGATTGAGGAGCCCATGGCCCTTTCAGTTTCCTTGATACGAGGAACGGCAACTTGTCCGTTCGAACCAGACACCCTCGGCCCTCTGGTAATGGGCGGAACAGCGCCTTACTCCTACTCCTGGCCCGACAGTATGGCGACGGATAGTTCATTGGCCATTGTTACCCTTCCAGGAACAAACACCTACCAGGTAGAGATAACGGATGCTTGCGGAGAAATGGCTTTTGCCTTCGTCTCCTACACATTTGAAAATGTGCAGGCATCTATATCCGGCACCTTCGGAGTATGTAATGCACCGTTTTTTGTTGATGTACCTGTCACCTTTTCCGGCAGCACCGGTTACACCTTTACCCTCCGGGAAAACGGTATTGAGCGTACGCTGGTGGTTACTGGAGATACGACGTTACGCTATACCACTGCAACCACCATTGAACTACTGGAAGTCTTTGGTGCTGATGGATGTGCCGGACGGGCAAGCGGGACAGCACGGGTCATCGATGCAGATTTTGTAGTAACCAATGCCGGGAACAACGTAAACTGCCGTGGTGGGAACGACGGAGCGCTGGACCTGACGGTCAACGGTGATCCTTCTGCATACACCTATGCCTGGGAACGCGCGGGGCTTTCCGGCCCTAACCCTACCGGCCTCTCAGCAGATACTTTCCGGGTCCGGATTACGGATAATTCCCCCAGTGCGTGTTTCTTCGATACATTCTTTGTCGTCACTGAACCTGAACTGCTAACCCTTAGTGTCAACAACACTCCAGTAACCTGCCAGAACGAACTATCGACCCTGATTCCTACGGTAGGTGGTGGTACTCCACCATATTCTTATAGCTGGGATAATGCTACCGGAACGGACAGCTTATATCAGGTTACAACCGTTGGTGGCTCTACCAGCTATCCGCTTGTGGTTACTGATGCCTGTGGCGTTTCGTTAAGAGATACAGTTCGCATCGTCCTCAGCGACACCCGAGCTACCACGGCAGGTAATTTCTCCGTTTGTAACGCACCGTTTAACACCAATGTCCCCATTATCCTTACCGGCACCGGTCCGTTCACCTTCGTTGTTCGGGAAAACATGGTGGACAGGACCATCGTAGCGACGGGAGATACCAGCCTGAATTATACGGCGGAAACTACTGTCCAGTTAATTTCGGTGATGGGTGCTGACGGCTGCCCCGGCGTTGCCGGAGGTATTGCCAACGTAACGGATGGGGATTTCAACGTAGTGCCTACAGTGACTGACGTCCTGTGTCAGGGCCAGGCAACTGGCGCGATCAGCGTAGTGGTAAATGGAAATAACGCTGCGTACAGTTTTACCTGGGACACCCCCGGCTTATCCGGTCCTGACGTCTCCGGGCTCCGAGCCGGGACGTACAATCTAATGGTCACTGACCCAACCCCCTTCGCCTGTACGTGGGACACTACATTCACCATTCTTGAACCTGCCTCCGCAATCACCTTATCAGCAGACAGCATCAGAGATCTAACCTGTGAATTATCTGGGTATGCTTCCGCCGTTTATTCCGGCGGAACCGGTCAGCTTTCCTACAGGTGGAGCAACGGTACTGCCACGAGTGAGCTTGGGGAAGCAGACCCCGGCACATATACCCTTTCGGTTACCGACGAGAATATGTGCCAGGTCACGCAACTCTTCAACATCCAGGACCGTAGAACCGTTGTTTTTGCCGCCATTTCAGCCTCGGCTGATTCGCTGAGTTGCAGATTGACCTCCATCAACCTCAGTGCCCAACAAAATACCTTCGTAGTCGACTATCAATGGGAAGACTCGGCGGGTAATGATCTGGGGACCAACCGTCAATTGATGGTCTCTATGACCGGCAGGTACTTTGTCCGGGTCACTAACCCAGCCAATGGCTGTACGGCCATTGATTCCATTGATATTGGCCGAAGTGACAACCTCCTGAACCTGGAGTTACCAACACAATACGAGATTAACTGTACGAATTCGACTGTAGACCTTACCGTTAGCCACCCGGGATACACTGACCCCGTCGACTACGAGTGGCGTCTTAACGGCTCAGTGGTTGGTACTGCGGCAACCCTGCCCAACACCTCAACTACCGGTAATTACGAGGTGGCCGTAACCAGAAGGGACAATGGCTGTCCTACAACTGTTCAAACCTCGGTAATCATTGACCGGGCCGATCCAGTTGTATCCGTTCCTGCACCTTCAGTCTCTTCTACCTGTAGAGAACCGGAAGTTTTGATTGGGGTCGTAGCCAATGGACCCTATCGATTTGAATGGGTTACACCAAACGGGATGATCATCGGATCCACTAATGAAGCAACCGCCCTGGCAGGAGGTGCCGGTACGTACAGTGTACTGATCACTGACACCCTGAATGGCTGTACGACCACCGAATCCATTTCCGTCGTTCTCAATGGTTCAACACTTGCACCAAATGCGGGTACGGACCAACCGCTGATCTGTAATGGAAGCGGTACCGTGCTGAACGGTAGTGCCTCCCCCCGGTTAAATGGAACGGAGGTACGCTGGTACGGACCAGCGGGCGATGTAATCGGAGAGGGACTTCAGACCTTTACCTTCGAAGAAGGTCAACATATTCTTGAAGTGATCCACCCGGTGTCAGGCTGCAGCAGTTTTGATACGGTACAGGTATTCTCAGAAGCGGCGACTTCCGTCAGCTATTCGCTGCAGCAACCACCCTGCCCTGAAGTAGGCGGTCGCCTGTTTGTGACGGATGTAGTTGGACTGAATGGTCCGTTCACCTACAGCAGCCCAACGGGAGAAACCGAACCCTTCGGTTTTGGCCTGCGTGGTCTTCGGGTCGGGACAAACGTTCTGGTCGTTACCGATCAGTTCGGTTGTGAGCTACGAGACACGTTTCAGATATTTGAAGGTGGTGAATTTACCGGAACGGCTGAAGACGTCGTTATCCGGCTAGGTGACGATGCTGTATTAGGAATAAACACAAACCGTACGGATGGTGAATTAGCCAATTGGACCTGGGGAAACATCAGCGATACGCTTACGTGTCTGACCTGTCCTGACCCCGTAGTCGCCTCCCCCTTAGAAACCTTCATTGCCACGGTCACGGTAACGGACACCAACGGATGCGTCCTCACCATGCGGCAAAACGTAATTGTTGACGAAGAGGACCTGATTTATATGCCTACTGCTTTCAGCCCGGCCAACGCGGATGGAATAAACGACGTGTACACTGTATTCGGCAACGCCGAATTTGTGTCTAACATCAACTTCCTCCGCATTTTTGATCGCTGGGGCAACCAGGTATTTGGCAACATAGACTTCCCGGTAAATGACCCAAACGAGGGGTGGGCCGGGGTCTCCCCCGGTGGACAATATGCTCCCTCAGCCGTGTATTCGTACGTCGTCTCCTATGAACGATGGGACGGAGAAACAGAGGTTCGCAGTGGTTCTTTCACACTTGTCCGCTAGTGGCATGATGCGATTCAGGCGAGGTCGCAGGTGCAAGGGAGGGGTTTTAGGAGCAGGGTTCCGAACCTCCTGGTCCGGTTTGCAACTACCGGACCTTAAGGTCCAATACCAATGTCCAACATTGACAAACTACCTGGCGTAGTATACCTTTGCGCCAAATTTGAATAGCATGTTCCAAGCACTACGGTTTACCGTCCTCCTTTTTTGCCTGATCAGCTTTTACAGCTGTGGCGATGCCACAAAGGTTCCGGCTGAAGAAGAGGAGATCCTTTCTACTACCCTCGAGGGTGGAGATACCTCCGTTCAGGTAATGAAGCTGGATTACATCGACCTGGATCTTCCCGAACGTCACTACCTAGTCTTTCGCCAGGAACTTTCGTTCCTGGACATGAATGGTTTCCTGGGTATGGAAAGCGAAGCACTTTCCGTTGCCGCCACCAAGGGAGGCATTGTTGCCACCGGCCCGATGACCGCCCTGATTTACGTCTGGGACACCGATCGTGGCTGGGGAGATGCAGCCGTCGCGCTCCCGGTAGCTGCCGGCACTAAACTACCACCGTACGTCACCATCACGCTGCCCGCAACCAAAGCCATTGCATTAGACTTCAAAGGCACCTACGAGGCGCTGAGTGCGATGCACGTGAGCCTTGACCAGGAACTGAAGCGTCGTGGCCTGGAACATGCCTTACCCAGCATCGAAGAATATACCGTTGGCCCACTTCAGGCGGAGGATCCCAACGATTTCGAAACCCGGATCATCTACCCCTACATAATACCTGCCCAATGACCCGTGCCCAACTATTTGAACAGATAAAGCGCAAAGAGAGCTTCCTTTGCGTCGGACTGGACGCCGACCCAAAAAAAATACCCGCTCACCTGAATGGTGATGTTTTGGCCTTCAACCGCGCCATCATCGATGCTACCAGGGATCTGTGCGTAGCCTACAAGCCCAATACGGCGTTCTACGAAGCCTTGGGACTGGACGGCATGCGCATCCTGAAAGAAACCATTGATTACATCGGTGAGGAACACTTCGTTATTGCGGATGCCAAACGCGGAGACATCGGTAACACCAGTCGGTACTACGCCAGCTTTGCCTTTCATACCCTGGGGGCCGATTCGGTAACCGTCGCCCCCTATATGGGGGCGGACTCAGTAGAACCCTTCCTGGAATACGACGGTAAATGGGCCATTCTGCTGGCCCTTACCAGTAATAAAGGGAGCCAGGATTTCCAGCATGCCAGCCAGGATGGTGGTCAGCCATTGTACGCCAAAGTGATGAAGCGTGCCACTGAATGGGGCAGCGCCGACCAACTTATGTTCGTCTGCGGCGCAACTCAGGCGGAGAAATTTGCCGAGCTTCGGGCGCTTACGCCCGACCATTTTTTCCTCGTTCCGGGCATCGGGGCGCAGGGAGGCGACCTGGAAGGCGTTTGTAAGCACGGCATGAATGATCATTGTGGTCTGCTGGTGAACAGCAGTCGGGGAATCCTCTACGCAGGTGAAGGTGAAGACTTTATGGATGCTGCCCGCGCCTCCGCCCTGGCCCTGCAGCAAAAAATGGCGGCTGCCCTGAAAAAATACCTGCCATAAAAGTTTTATCGTTGCGGGGAACTTTTTATCTTTGCGGCGCTTTAATACTAAGTATGAATACAACTGAGTCCAGCCCAGATAAATGGTGATTGTAGCTCAGTTGGTTAGAGCGCCGGATTGTGATTCCGGAGGTCGCCGGTTCGAGACCGGTCTTTCACCCTAACTGACTCAGTTGTTAACCCCGGTAAGCCTTGGCTTGCCGGGGTTCTTTGTTTTGGGGGTAGCTTCTCATTTCGACTAGTCCAGTGTAAACTAAATTTTCACTGTTTTTTTACTTGTCGCGTAGCGACTGCACTTGAGTTGCCTGGGACAAGGAGGAACGACGCGGTCCCAGGTAACGAAAGTGCCCTTTTTATTTGACGACGCTTAGCGTCGTACCGCTAGCGGTAAGTCCGTTACCCCGGACTTCGTCCAGGGTAACTATTGTGTATTCGCTACGCGAAATTTGGGCCCCTCTAAATTTCTAAAAATTTAGTTTATACTGTACTAGGTCTATCTTTAAGTCGACATGACCTTAGGACGATAATCGCGATAGTTTCTATGGAAGTCATTTTTCTCCTCGTTTGCTTTTTAAGCAAAAAAAGAAAACGCATCATTTTTATTGTAATTTGCAATCACCTATATACAAACCAAATGTACTTTCCTGTTGGAATGGATTCTAAACCTAAATATTAATCCGTGAAATTATTCCTTCTTCTAATGACTCTGGTATTGTCTATGTCAGTAAAGGCACAGATGTATTATAGCTGTGTTCATGATGACACAAGTGAAGACATTTATCTCAGCATGAATAAAAAAAGCTTAGTTGAAAAAGAAGAAATCGAGAAATATTCTGGATGGACACAGTTCCTGAATAAGAAGTGGGTCGTTTCTGGTAGAGCTCTGGTTAAGCTTACTGGGTCTGATGGTGACGCTTCGAAATTATATATAGAAGTGTTGCCCAAAGAGGTTGAGTATAAGGATGGTTTGGTAACCTTATGGTGTCAGATTGACCAATACGGGGATGGCAAATACTCCGAAGATTATTATTCATTGAAGATAGAACGAACTGAAAATTACACATTCCAAGAATGGGGCTGCTGGAAATCTATGAACAAAAAGCCCGGCAGCAGCTATTCGCCTTCAAGTAGATCATCGGCATATACAACCTCACCCAAACAGAAAAGGACTACTACCACACCTAGGACAAGTACAAGTTCGAGGAGATATATTCGGGGGCCACGGGGAGGGTGCTACTACCTTACGGCCAGCGGTAAAAAGCAATATGTAGATAGAAGCCTTTGCAATTGAATCTCTTAAATCTTCCTTTCTATGAAAAATATTTTTTTTGCACTCATTGCTACACTGCTTCCTTTCTTTATTTTTGCTCAATCACGGACCGTTCACATAGATAGCCTTTACAATATTGAGTATCCTATTAAAAAGGAATTTCAGGATATCGGATAGGTTGGAGGCGTAAAAATCCAACTTGTAAGATTTACAGAAGAAAAGACGGGAAAGACCATTAAGCGGTGCCTATTTAATACAATAAATTATGGAAGTGCCGGAGCCCAACTTTACAGCGCTGTTCTTAATTACGAAGATATTGACTATTTACAAGAACGCCTAAACAAGTTTTTGGTCATCATCAACTCCGGTAATCCGCCAGTATTAACCCAATACGATGATGTAATCGGATCTCTGGGTAATAAAGTTGACCTTACGGTGTACTCCACCAACAATGGCTGGAGGGTTATATTAGATGCTGATAATTTCTTAAATAGAGGGGAAGCTGTTGTAGCTAATGGGAAAGTCCCTGACCTAATCAAGTCACTGAGAACTTGTATGGATATATTGAAGTAAAACATATAGCGTATTGACTTGACTGTCAGATTTCGTTCAAGATAAATGGCACTTAACAATTACCATGACTCATTTGCGTAATGGACTCACCCCTCTCCAACCATCTCCCTAACCAACCGAACCACCCCATAAGAGTACTTCCCCCCGAAATGGTTGACCGCATCCTTCAACTCAGCTTCAGGGCTTTCCTGAAAGTAAGGCAGGATCACGTCAATCGTCTCCTGCGGGATAACCTCCTCCACCTTAAGCTCCCCTTCCTTAACCCAGTGCGTCAGATGTGTTTCTATGGTAGAAGGTTTCAGTTCACGCAACTCGGCGATTTCGTCCAAGGATTTACCTTCCCGGTGGAGGTCCAGGGAAACTTGCTTAGTATCAGCTTTGACCGCAGACCATAAGTCGGTCTTCTCAACCTGTTTGTCGCTCAGGTAGTCTTCGACGATCGCGACGATCGCCGCGCCATGCTTTTCGAAGGATTTCGGACCAAATCCCTTTATTCGAAGCATGCCGGGCTTGGTGGTCGGCAACAGCGCGGCGACTTCCAGCAGGGCCGAGTTGTGAGCAATGGTGTAAGCCGGCTTGTTGGTTTCCAGGGCGAGCGCAGCGCGCCATTCGGTGAGTTTGAGGTAGAGTTCGGGGTGCGCCAGATCCTTTGGTAAAATGGTTTTGGGCTTTTGGGTTGCCGGAGAGCCTTGCTTTTTCTTAAAATCAAGTTCTGCGTTGGTCCGGGCAGTAATGTAGGCTGCTGGATCGTAGCCATTTTCGAGCGTTTTGAAGCCAACCAGCTTGCCGAACAACAGACGGACCAGGGTCTCCAACCTCTCATCAACCGCGGTCTTTACCGCTTGGTTATCAGTCATTACGCCAAACATGGCCAGTTCCGGCAAGATCTCATCTCCCAGGTATCTGGCAAAGTACTGGCCCGCTTTGGTCAGGCGTTCGCCGAGTTCTTCGTTTTCGGACGGCAGTGCTTCGGCCTTGCCGTAGTTGACAATATGGCCAAGGAATCCGTGGCCGATTTTGATCGCTTTAGCCTTCAGCGTTTCGTGCATTTTATGGTACTCTCCGTGAGCATCTCCCTGGATGGCGCGCTCGTGCTCGAAGAGGACACGTTGTAGCTGTTTGGCCGCATATTCTACCTCTTTGAAGGTAAATAGCTCGTTCAGGCACTTGATTTCGTAGGCCCGTTGGTCATTTCGCAGACTCTCCTCCGTCGGCTGGTTCTCCTCCGCATGCTCGGAATAACTCCGGACCACCGTATCTGTTTTCACGCTGTCCGTGCCGATTTTCGTACGTAGCACGATGCCTTCAAAGGTTCTACACCGGCTTAGGGCCACATAAACCTGCCCGTGGGCGAAGGCGGATCCGGCATCGATCACGACCTTATCGAAGGTGAGGCCCTGGCTTTTATGGATGGTAATTGACCAGGCAAGTTTCAGCGGATGTTGCTCGTAGGTACCGATGATGTCTTCTTCGACTTCTTTGTTTTTCCCAAGGCTGTACCGGCGGTTTTCCCATTCTACCGGCGTTACCGTAATTCTGGCACCATCCGGGCAACTGACCGTAATTTCCGGCCCGCTAATCGCGGTAATACGACCAATTTTGCCATTGAAATACTCCCGTACTTCGCCGGAATCGTTCTTATTGAACATCACTTGTGCACCGATTTTAAAGGTCAGTTCTTCCTCATTGGGGTACATGGACTCGGGGAAAGTCCCGGTGACCATCGCCTTAAATTTATAGGCTTTGCCAGCCAGTTGATCCAGCTTTTCCTTGTTGATCTTCCGCGAGGTGTGATTATGGGAAGACAGGGTAATGTAGCCCTCATCGTCTGCCGGACGAAAGTCCTTGCGGTACCGTGAATTCAGGGTATCGAAAACCTCCTGGTCCATTTGATTATTACGAACCTTATTGAGCAAACCGATGAACACCTCGTCGCTTTGCCGGTAAATGTGCTTCAGCTGGATGACCTGAGACCTGGCTTCCCGCAAGGCCTGGCTGGCAAAGAAATAACTCGTTTTGTACAGTTCGCGCATCTCCCGCCAGTCGCTGTCCTTGACTACCGGCGGTAGCTGGTGGAGGTCGCCGATCATCAGTAATTGCACGCCGCCGAAGGGCTCTTCTTTACGCCGTACGTGACGCAACACCGCGTCGATTGCGTCCAGCATATCAGCGCGAACCATACTGATCTCATCGATGATCAGCAGATCCAGGCTACGGATCAACTTCTTTTTCTTGTCACTAAACCGACGGGTGTGCAACTCCTGCTTCATCCGCTCGGGCATGAGGGTGCCGAAGGGCAACTGAAAAAGGCTATGAATGGTGACTCCCTTGGCATTGATCGCAGCCACACCGGTTGGGGCAACTACGGCCATCCGCTTAGGAATCTCCGCCTTTACCCGGTGCAGGAAGGTGGTTTTACCAGTGCCGGCCTTTCCCGTGAGGAAGAGGTGGCGGTTGGTTTGGCTGATGTAGCGATAGGCAAGTTCCAGTTCGGGGTTGGTGGCCATTAGGTCCGTGGTCATTTTCGTCATGGCCGCAAGTACCGGTATCCGATTGCGGCTAGTCGTTTTTTATGCGTTTATAAACGTTTTTATGCGTTTACAAACGGCTACGGGTGTAGCATTGGTGGCGTATATCAGGCAATTTCAGCTTGACATCCGGGACCGCAAGGTAAGTGTTTTTCGCTTGGATCTGGGCGGCGGCGCGCAGGTACCAGGTTAAAGGACAAGGGGGCAATGGAGTAAGGGGGTAAAGGGAAAAGAAGCAAGGAAAAAGGAATGTTTGCCCCTTCTTCCTTTGCTCCTTTAAACCCTTTCTCTGCACCTGCGGCCGCGCCTGATAAGAAGAAGTCCGGTTGTCACGTTGTCGGGGTATCGGAGTATTAAGCGAACGTGAAATGCCCTGGTAATTAGGTAGGCTTACATTGGTAAGGCCACTCCAGTGCCCGCCCCTTGCGAAAAAGCGGGTACTGGAGCATCCTTACCGTTCCCGACTTTGTACCTGCCCCGATTGACCGTCAATTGCGAAAAAGCGGGCACTGGAGTGCCCTTACCGTTCCCGACTTTGCACCTGCCCCGATTGACCGTCAATTGCGAAAAAGCGGGCACTGGAGTATCCTTACCGTTCCCGACTTTGCACCTGCCCCGACAGCTATCGGGGGGCCTGAAAAGCATAACGACAAAATCAGGCAACAGATCCGGACCCGATGAATATGCTGTTTACGCCATTACTCATATTTATACCCCAAAGCCCGGTAATCGAGCATACTGGCCGGCGTATCCCCGTGGACCATCATGGCTGGCACCATCTGGAAAGACGGGATATCATAGGGGTACATATTGTCGTTCAGGTTGTAACCACCGGCCTGGCCGGAAACCGGTACGTAGTTTTCAGCATTTCCCGGCATGTCCTGCCACTGCGCCCAGATGCGGTCGACGTTAGCGTGGTGAATGAAGAAAGCCGGATCGTTGGGGGATACATCCAGCGGTTCCATGGAACCTACCCGTACGTTGTTCGGTACGGTATCCCGGGCGATGTTACCACAAAAGGAATTTGATGTCGAAACAGGTAACATTTCGATGGTTGATACTGGTACTTCGAAGAACCCGGCGATCCAATCATGCCCGATATTGTGCATTGCCTGCGCGCCAGCGCAGTCTCCATCGAGGAACCCTTCCAGACAAAACCGGAAGGAGGTATTTGGCATAGCGCCGTTGGAGCAATCCCATGGTGCCATATCGTAGGTAGTAATACTCAGACAATTATCAATTTCGGAAATAGTCGGAAGGCTGACGGCATAGCCTGGGTAGTTATTGGATCCGGCAATGGTTGCCCCGAAGTTTCTGACAATCCACGGGTGGGGGTTCAGCCCAACGTAATTTGGGAGAATGGTAAACAGGTTGATCTGCCAGTTGTCCTTACGGAACGGCCCGTCGTTCAGGGCGTATTCATCGTTCGGGTCTCCGTTTCCTCCCAGGAACGCCGAAGAGAACAAAGCATCGGTACTTGCCTGGTCGCTCCAATCCCAGTAAGGCAGGGCGATGTCATTTCCACTTACCTCACTCAGGGCATCTTCGAACAGGATCAACAGCTTGCGGTGCCATGGGGGAAATGCGGGGTTGGTGTGCGCGACTCCGAAGCCGTCACACTTGGATTTCTCCACGGCCATTTGGTGAAAGCGGACAAAACTGTCGTAGTAAGATAGCGTATCGCTGTATGGAGAAGGCGTAGCCTTCAGGATAAGTACCGCATTTACGAAATCAATGATTTCCTGGGGCGTCATGTCCTTGGCGTTCTTCCTGACTTTAAGGGTAGACTCATCTATTTCACAGTTAACACCAGCGAATCCGTCCGGGCAGTCACAAGAACAGGTTGCGGGGTTTTGCACGCCCGTATTGCACTCGATAACTGGGCATTCGCAATTGACCCCAATGAATCCACTGGGGCAATCGCAATCGCAGGTATCTGCGTTCTGAGTTCCGGTATTGCAGTTTATGGTAGGGCAGTCTTCAATTTGGCAGTTGACGCCGGAAAAGCCCGTCGGGCAGTCACAATCACAGGTGTCCGGATTTTGCGTGCCCGTATTACATTCAATGGCTGGGCAGATATCGTCGTCATCTTCACAGGATTCGATGGTCAGCACCAATAAGGAAAGCCCCAACAGTAGAAAAAGGCCATAGAATCGGTGAATAAAATTATGGGTGTTACGCATGGTTATGGATTTGAACTGGGTGGATTAACCGTACACACGGCTCGATTGAACATCTTCAAAGCAGGCCTGAAGGACAGTACTTGATTTTGATACAAGGTAGACGAGTCTCAGTAGCTTTAACAAGCGTATAATTACGTTTTAACCGGAGTAGGGGTTACTACGTACTCAGCCAAAACGGTCATCTTTAAGGAGTAGAGCGCTATACTCTTCACGAAGTGGTTTGGGTATATAATAATGAGTAGGCGGGGCCGCAGGTGCAGTGGAGGGGTAATGGTGCCATGGGCCCTACCCTACCTTGCTCTTGCCCCGCTTCCCTTGCACCTGCGGCCACGCCCAAAAAACTACCCTCGAGCCGCCAAAATAGCCTCCACCCCGACCCATAGACTATCTGGCTGCCAATACTCTTCGGCCGTTTCCATCACTGCTTCGTGGTGCCAGGTGAACTCAAAAGGTAAATGAAGGGCCCGCCCGCCGATATTGATGATCGGCAGCACATCGCTTCGAAGGCTGTTTCCCAGCATCAAAAAATGCGCGGGGTCAATGCTATACCGTTGAAGAAGGCTGCGATAGGTCGCCTCGTCCTTTTCGGAGACAATCTCGATGATGTCAAACTCTTTCGCCAATCCACTCCGGGCGATCTTATTCTCCTGAGCAAAAAGGTCCCCCTTAGTGATCACCAGCAGGGTAAAATGTGGTTTTAAAGCAGCGATGGCTTCTGGTACGTAATCCAACAAATGGATCGGATGGTCCAGCATTTCCTTGGCCAGGTCGATGATGCGCTGAATCTCAGCGCCAGTGATTTTTCCGTTTGATAATTCAATGGCCGTTTCAATCATGGATAACGTAAAGCCCTTCACCCCGTAGCCAAATAATTTCAGGTTTTTACGCTCAAAACGGTAGAGTTCTTCCTCCAGGTTGTGTTTGGGCTGCAGGTAGGGGCGCAACAATTCTACGCAACGCGCTTTGGCATCTACGAAGACATTTTCATGCGCCCAGAGGGTGTCATCGGCATCAAAGGCAATGTGGGTCAGATTACTCAGGTCGATCATTTGGGCAAAGCTAGCACTATCTGATAATTTCCGAGCTTGGAGGTAGAAGGGCTCCAGGCAGGATTAGCTTGAGCAATAGTCGCACCGGCGTAATCGTAAACTTGCTTCAACGGGCTTAGCAATCGATCTTCAGGTGATTCCCCGTCAATATTTGAGCTGGTCAAAACTATTCTATTCTCTACTTTCGATAGCCTATAGAAACGAAAGCACGCCACCCATTCTAAATTATCTTAGTTTTGCGAAACTATGAGACTACTTAAAAAGCTTACCCTACTGCTCCTGTTTACCGGACTTTTCCTTACTTCCTGCACCACCGGGAAAAAGACCCTGGAAGAGAAATACGGTCAGGACGAAGTGTCCACCTTTATTCTTGTTCGCCATGCAGAGAAGGATTTTGACCGGGATCCAATTCTTACTGAAAAAGGCACTGAACGGGCCGAGCGATTGAAGGAAATGCTCAAAAACACTTCACTTGATGCTATTTACAGTACTGATACGAGACGTACTCAACTGACTGCGGCACCTACGGCTAAGGAACTTGACCTTGAGGTTATTTCCTATAGTCCGGCTGAGTTGCAGCTATTTGCCAAAGAACTAAAACGTAAGTTCCGGGGAAAAACCGTGCTTATCGTTGGCCACAGCAACACTACACCGGCCATGGCGAATTACCTGGCTGATACCGATAAAAACCCGAGGTTCAGCGAGTTGGATTATACAAATCTTTACGTGGTTACTATTCCCACAGTTGGTAAAGCCAGAGTGCTAAAGCTCAGGTTTTAATGTCGGCTGCGCTGATTCTTAGTATTGCCCTCTGCATCGGCTTTCCGTTTTTTGCCCGTTATGGAGAGCGATCGGGCCTTTTCCCGTCATGGCTCAGTTCCATCATCGCCTGTTACCTGATCGGGATACTGGTAAGTAATCTCCGTTTGTGGGACGTTGATAATGGCGCCATGGAGGCTGTTGCCGGCGCAAGTATGCTCATTGGGCTACCGTTGTTACTATTTGCCGTACGAATAAAGGAAAGCCTGCAGTATGCCGGCCGGATGCTGTTATCCTTCGCCTTGTGCTGTGTTGCCGGACTTTTCTGCACAGCCATCGTAGGATACTACATGAGTGGGACCATACCCGATTCCTGGAAGGTGGGCGGTATGTTGGTCGGCTTGTATACGGGAGGGACGCCCAATGTTCAGGCCATCGGCCTGGCGCTGGAAGCTCCGTCAGAGTACCTGGTCCTGGTACAAGCCGCAGACGTTTTACTTGGGGGAAGCTATTTGCTTGGACTAGTGACTTTTCTACCAGCCATTTACGGGTACTTTTTCCCTGCCTCAGATAAAGACGACGTGGAAATTAAGTCATCACTGACTGATCAGGTACCGTTTAGCCAGCAACTGCCTCAACTTGTTGTGGGCCTGCTGGTTACCGCGGCAAGTGTGGGCGTCGTTTACCTTTTCACCGGTGGACTCAGCAACCTGACGGCGTTAATATTAACGCTCACCACCTTTTCATTACTGGTTTCCGTTACCAGGATTCCGACTCGAATCGGCAATAGTTATCCCCTGGGAGAATACTTCATCCTTATTTTTTGTGTCGCCCTTGGCCTGATGGCCGATTTCCGCGCCCTTGCCGCTGACGGCATGGACTTACTTTACTTTTCGGCGCTGGCATTGTACTCAACGACCTTGTTACACCTACTGCTATGCAAACTGTTTAAAATTGATCGGGACACGGTTATTTTAAGTTACGTAGCTGGTTTTTACGGCCCCATTTTTGTAGTGCAAGTAGCAGCAGCGCTTAAAAATAAGCGGTTATTAGCTGCAGGGATTGCCGTTTCTTTACTTGGTTTTGGGATCGGAAATTACCTTGGCATCGGCCTTGGTTACTTCATCCGATGGTGGAGCGGCGTTTTTTGATGTAACAATTTGCCTTTGTTTCCTTTTCTGAAACAAACTACTCAGGCGGTATTGCGGATGGTTGTATTCGTTGAGGTACCTGTTGGATTCGGCATACAACTCGTCGCTAAGCAACAGCGCTACCGGCTTAAAAGAAGGAATGTGATCTAAAATAATTCTGAACATTGCCAGCAGTGGAATGGAAAGAATAACTCCTGGGATACCCCAGATCAAAGCACCAAGAATGATGGAAACCACGGCCGCCAGGGCATTGATCTTGACGCTGTTTCCTACGACTTTTGGCGTGATCAGGTTACCTTCCACAAACTGTACTGTGACATAGAGGATGACCACAGCCGTTGGTTGCCAAACGGTGTCGGTGGTTGCAATGGCGTACATAAAGGGAAGCAGTCCACCAACAGTAGTACCAACGTAGGGAACAACGGCCAATAAAGCCCCCAGAAAACCCCATACCAGTGCATATTTGATACCGATCAGGTACAGACCAAGGCTATTTAGCACGCCAAGCACCAACATAACGGTCAGCATTCCCCCGAGGTAATTAGCCGCAACGTGTTGTATTTCCCGTAAGGTCTCCTCTCCTTCTTTCTTGGCGGAGTCGCTGAACTGTCCCTGAACAAACCGTCTTACGGCAGTGCTGTAAAGGAGAAAAAAGAAGATATAAATAACCACCAGTGCAAAGTTGGCCAAGAGAATACCGGAGGTGGAAAGGCCGACGGTAAGCATGCCAAAAGGTTTGTTGATGGCACTGGTTACCTCTTCTTCAATTATTGCCGAGGTTTCCCTGGTGGTATATCCCAGTAACTCTCCAAAGTAGGCCATCACCGCATTACTGGCTTCCTCCAACTTCGCAACTATGTTACCGGCCTCTCCCAGCACCTGGGAAATTTGGAAGAAGAAAAAGTAGATGATCATGCCAATTAGCAGACCTACTGATAACAGGGTTAAAATAATCGCGAGTACCCGGTTTTTTACCACACGCTCAAACCGATCACAAATTGGTTTGAGCATAAAGGCAAAGAAGATGCCATAAGTGAGTGGAATAAAGAAGGAACTGCCTATGTACAGCATCGAAATGGCAATACATAAACAGATCAAGGCGGAAGTCAGCTTATGAATGCTGAGGGTATTTGCGCTCATTTTAGGTTAGTCTACTGGTGAACCCTTGCCTTTAGGGGCCTGCAATATCACAAAACCAGTGATCATCACAAAAAACAGCATATTGAAGGTAGTGAAACTGCTGCGGATCATCTTTGATCAGGATCGTTTGAGATAGCGGGCACGATCTCTTTCGAGCTCTCTTAGTTTTCTTTCCAATTCTTTAGCACGGTTTGCCTTTTCTTCAGCGGTTTCCAGCTCATCCCCTAAGTCCTCACGTTCTTTGTCAATTTTGTCCTGGAACTTTCGGATTTTAGCTTCATATTTCTCGATCTTCTTCCGGGCTTTGTCAGCATCATCGCTTGCGTCAGAGCTGTCGTCACGTATGTCATCGAGCGCCTCACGCACCTCAGCGAGTTGTTCATCAAAATACTTTGTGTAGAAGTAGGTCCTGAATTCCAGCATTATTGCCTCAGCGGCCACGTAAGACTGGGGGTAGGTGTTTCGGGTCACCACATCATTTTCGGTATAGGTTACTGCGAGGCTTACAGTTGAAGAGATGTCTGTCCCTCCAACCTTAGAATATAAGTTGGCATTTTTCACACTGATGATCGGCACAGCTGCCTGATCTGCCAAAAATGCAATTGAGGCCTTCTCCTTGTCCAGATTGTCAAAATCAACATCGTAGCGTTCTTTCCAGAATTCCTCCCATTGTTCCGCTACAATTTCGTAATCGGCGTCTACGGTCATTCGCAGCGATTCGAAGTTTAATTTTTTGTACTGGGTTGAAGCAGAAGTCACCTGAGCAAAGCCTGCTAAGCTGCTAATAGTAAAAGCTAGAAGTAGTAAGTATTTCATGTTAAATAGTTTTAATAGAATTTGGTATGATTATTTTTTAATGTGTTGAACCTCAGACGCTAATTTCAACACCTCATCACCATCTTTCTGTTCAATAAGAAGGGCCTTGTTGTCTGAAGTACCATTTCGGGTTACCTCATTTCCTTTGATGGTCTTGGTTATCTCTCTAGCGTAGGTCGCCGTTACGGTGCCTTCTGCTTTTCCATTTCCCCATTTCCAGGAGACTTTGCTTCCTTTTCTGATCATTTTTTTGTAATTAAAATAGCCCGATGACCGCCTAAGACAATCATCGGGCCAGGTTATGTTTGGGCTTTTTCAGACGGTAAAACCTTATAGGTTGACTACCTCAGAATCGGCTTTTTAGTCAAGATCACCTTCAGTATCCAGGTTACGCTCGATGTCTTTGAGCAGTTTGCTGGACTCTCTAGAAAAATCTTTCCAGCCCATCTTTACGTCTCCTTTGAAGTTCTTCCAACCACTTTCCATGTTGCTACCAACACGATCCATGCGGCTATCAATGTCACGACTCCAGGCTTCAAGTTCGTTCCATTCTTCTTTGAGATCTAATTTGACCTCATCAGAAGCAGTCTCCATCTCAGCTTCAAGCGCTTTCATGCGCTTGCCGATGTTTGTCTTAGCTTCTTTAAATTCGGCCTCGAATTCGTTACTCTCTTCAGTAACTTCTGCTCCCAGATTGGACAGCGCGTTTTCGGTTTCGGCTACCATTTCGTCAGTTGCGCGGTCAGCATCTGAGCCTTCGGCACAGCTGTAGAAAGCACCAGAAATAGCAAGAAACAGTGATAATATCAGAATGCGGGATTTCATAATAAAAGTTTAAGAATTCTCCCTCTTTCACAAGGGAGTTGTTGGTTAATTAATGCGTGTGCAACGCTTCTTTCAACCACTAAAACCGTTTCCATTCACCGCATGTTCGTTTTCTGAATCACTTGCGGAAGAATTATTTTGCATCTTTTTGGCGTCCAGCATTGCCGAAAGCTTTTCTCCACCCTTGATGCCGAAGTCCAACGTTCTGATGGGGAACGGAATCATAATGTCGTTAGCGTTGTAGGCATTCATAATGGCCATGATGGCGTCACTTTGAGCGGATAAAAAATCCCCCTGCCCCGTCCTTCTATCGGCCAGCCAGAAGCGTAAGGTATAGTTGACGGAACTCCCTCCGAATTCATTGAAGAAAAGTTGAATTCCCTTCTTCTCGTCGTGCGCTACGTTTTCTTTAATCGCCTTGATGGTAACGTTTTTCACTTTGGCCAGGTCATCACCGTAACTGACGCCGCAAGCAACGTCTACCCGTCTCTGCTTCAGCTTATCGTAATTGGTTAGTGGTGTCTGGGCAACAATTTTGTTAGGAATCATCACGTCCTGCCCTTGAAGCGTCTCAATGGCCGTATGCCGGAGAGTAATTTGCCGCACCTTCCCAAGGTAGCCATCGACCTCGATCAGATCCCCCACCTGAAACAGGTTTCGGATGGTCAGTAAAACACCACTGAAGAAGTTGAGGATCGGATCTTGAAAAGCCAGACCAAGCGCCAGACCAATAACGCCACCGGCGGCCATAATTTTATCGACGGCGCCCTCAAATTGTAGCACAGAAAGTACCAGCAAACCGAAAAGCACCACCACCAATATGGTTAGTGTGCTGCTCAATAAGCCAGCCAACTTCGGTTCACCGACCAGTTTATGGCTCAGCTTATTGAAGTACTTCTTCAGGAAGCGCGTTACCATCCAACCAATTAAGGCCACCACGGTAGCTAACAGTAAATTTGGAAGCATCGACAAAAAGCCGACCCACCAGCCCTGGAGTTCTTTGAAAAGTGGGTCCAGGTCAAATTCCAGGCCGAAAAGCGAATATAATAGCATGTAAAAGATTTAATTGTTGGTACAATTAAAACGGAACAACCATCATAGTGTTCGGTGAAAGTTGGGCAACTGCATGACAGTTACTTATTAATTAGTGCTTTCGATAAGACCAGCCGCTAGCTCATGCTAAAAAAATCGCCCTGCTGATCCAGGCCAAAACGTGCTTATCCGTCGCGAGACTTCTTACCTTTGCCTGCCCCAACCACCAAAAATTTGACACGCTACTTCCTGATCAACAAGCCCTTCGACATGCTCAGTCAGTTTACCCGGGAGGTACCTGAACATCGGGTATTGGGTGATTTGCATGAATTCCCAGCTGACGTTTACCCCGTTGGTCGCCTTGATCGGGACAGCGAGGGTCTCCTTATTCTTACAAATGACAAAAGGTTAAACGAAGCACTTTTGCACCCTAGCAGGAAGCATCCAAGGTCGTATTGGGTTCAGGTAGAGGGCGTGCCTACGGAGGAAGCACTAAACGAACTCAGAAAAGGAGTAAACATCAGGATTAAGGGCAAATTGCATCATTGCGCGCCGGCAATTCCAAGATTACTTACCCAGGCGGAATCCCAATCCATACCGGACCGGGACCCGCCGGTACGGTTCAGGAAAAGCATTCCGGACACCTGGATGGAGCTTCAGCTTACCGAAGGAAAAAATCGTCAGGTCCGGCGCATGTGCGCTGCGGTAGGTTTTCCAGTCCTTCGCTTACGTCGGGTGGCCATTGAGGTGCTCCGACTTTCGGACATTGGAGAAGGTGCCGTACGTGAGGTTACCAAGGACTGGTTGCTACCGAAAATTGGGCTGTAATTTGAAACGATACAACAAAGTTCAGCTTTTTTGACTTATCTTAATGGAAGCTTTTTAACCCGATCTCACCTTCACTGACTTAACATGGATATTTTTCGCAAAAAGTTGGAACGTTCCGCCTTTGGGGTTTGTGCCTGGATGGCCGATCGTATGGGCATTCAGCGCAGTCGGGTGCGGATGTACTTCATTTATCTTTCGTGTCTTTCGTTGGGTTCCTCTCTGCTTTTCTATTTTTTTGTAGCCTTTTGGCTTAACGTACGTGAGTACATGAAAGAAGGAAAGCGGTTGTTGGTAAAATAATCTTCCGGCGCGGCCGCGGGTGCAATCTCCCCCTTATCCACGCCTTCGGCGTGGTTCCCCGGTGGGGAAGGTTATTTAGAGCAGGGTTTTGACAAGCCCGGACCAACCTGATGCCAATAAATCCACCTTCAGTCACCTTCCTTAGCCTACCTTCGTTGTCATGAAATTTAAGATAGGACAACTAGTACGCATGAAGCGTACCGAAAACAACGGAGAAGTAACCAATTTGCTGCCTGGCGGATTGGTGCAAGTCAAACTGGATGGCGGCCTCGGCCATATTCCCATCCCCGAAGAGGCGTTGGAATTAGTTGGGCAGCAGAAAGAAACGCCCAGAACTCCCGCTCCCCCACCCCAGGAGATCAGTAATAAAGAGGTAACGGAAGGTAACGGTGTTCAGATTGCCTTCGACACCGTGCTCGATAATAACGCCGAACCGATTGCCTACGAAGTCTACTTGTTGAACAGTACCCCCCATAAGATCGTATACGAGTTCAAAACCCTGACCCATTCGGATCGGCGCTGGGTAAAAGTCGGCCAGATGGATCCCTACGCCAAGAAACGCCTGGAACCAGTGGAATACCGTTGGCTTAATGAGAAACTGAGCTGCGAATTGGACATTCGTACCGTGGTACCCGGCGGTACTGGTCCCCGCCATTTTCAGAAGGTCCATATCAAGGGCAAGCAGTTTTTTGGCAAGTATACCGATGTGCCGGAATTATACCGGGAAGCTCACCTTTATGTTGTCTTCCCGTTGCTCTCCAAACCTGAATCTGCACCTGCGGCCGCGCCCCATGGTCCTACTCTGAAAGCCATCACGAAGGCACATGTAGCCAGTAAACCGGCGAAAGAACTGCCAGCAACGAAGCCCGTTCAAAATGAGCTACACGCAAAAATGGAATTCGAAAACACCATCGATTTGCACCTTCCGGCCCTGGTCCGTGAGCCCGAATCGGTCCCTAAAGACCAGGTGCTGTCTACCCAAATGCGGTACTTCGAGAACTACCTTCAGATGGCACTCAAGCTTGGTGTCGACAACATCTTCATCATTCACGGCGTAGGTAACGGCATCCTGAAACGGGAAATCCATAAAACGCTTGAAAAAACCCGCTACGTAAGGAAATTTAAGAACGAATACCATAAGAAATATGGGTACGGTGCTACGGAAGTGATCTTTGATTAGTCGCTGCGCTCCGGTTGCAGGGTCGCTTCGCTCCGGTTGCAGGGTCGCTTCGCTCCGGTTGCAGGTGTTGCATGTTGCAGAGTATACACAACTTGCAACCTATGAAACCCCTGCAACGTGAGCGTAGCGAATCCCTGCAACAACTGCAACGTGAGCGTAGCGAACCCTGCAACAACTGCAACGTGAGCGTAGCGAACCCCTGCAACAACTGCAACGTGAGCGTAGCGA
>NZ_KB890449.1 GCF_000373105.1 Neolewinella persica DSM 23188
GACGACATCGACGGAGACGGCCAGAACGGCGGTGACGAAGATGAATCTGACTTCGAAGATGTATTCATCCAGACCTTCGACCTTGCCCTGCAAAAGCAGTTGGCCGAAGGTCAGAGCGCCATGGTGAATCCGGGTGATACGGTTACCTACGATCTGGTAATTACGAATCAGGGCGATATTGCTGCGGATAACATTCCGGTAGTTGACTTTATTCCTGAAGGAATGACGCTTGACATGAGTTTCGGTAACTGGCAGTTTAACGCTGCTACGAATACCGCAACGGATACCTTCACAGTAGCCGGTGGTGACCTGGCTATGGCAATTGCCCCGAATGGTGGCACGGCGACTGTCCAGATTCAACTTGTCCTGTCTGCTCCAGTAGCAGGTGGTCTTACTTTCCGTAACATCGCTGAACTTGGTGATGCGACAGATGAAAACGGCAACCCACAGGATGATGTAGACTCTGAAAATGTTGATCCGGATTCACCTGATGACATTGATGATAACGATGACGACGACATTGATGGAAACGGATTAGAAGGCGGTGACGAAGACGAGTCTGACTTTGAAGACATCGTGTCTAACACCTTTGATTTGGCCTTGATTAAGACACTTGGTCCTGGACAATCCCCGAACGTAGATGCTGGAGATACAGTCTCCTTCAATATCCGCGTGATTAACCAAGGCGAGATCGCTGCGGATAATATCCGGGTGAGTGATTATGCGCCATCTGCTGTTGATGGGTTCTTATTCGATCCAACCCTAAATCCGGGGTGGATGGTTTACGCCGACATCAACGATACAACATACATCGATACGGTACTGACAGACTTTAACGGACAGATGGTACTCGAGCCCGGGGAATTCGTTGATGTTCCAATCTTCTTGGTTATCAACCCGGCTATGGAAGCAGTAATGCCACTGACCAACATTGCAGAAGTAAGCGACGCTACGGATGGTAATGGTAACGAAGTTATTGAAGTTGACTCGCCAATGGATACTATTCCTGGTAATGATAACTTCTTTGAGGACAATGAGATCGACGGTAACCAGCTTACTGGTGGTGATTCCGATAACTCTGACCCTGCGACTATCCTGGTGGGAGGCTTCGACCTGGCGCTGGTTAAGCGACTTGCCGATGGTGAGCCAAATATTGTAAGTGCTGGTGATGAAATTACCTTTGATATCGAATTGATCAATCAAGGAGCAATCACAGCTGATAACATTGTAGTCGTTGACTACGTACCTGATGGCTTCATCTTCGATCCTGCACTCAACCCTGGTTGGGACCTGAACTTGGATGGAAACCCTGTGGATACATTGAGTATCCTAAATGGTGCACTATTCGAAGGAGGTCTTGAGCCAGGTGAACGGACCACAGTACAAATTACGCTGACCGTCGCTCCTGAAATGTTCCCCGATTATGCTATGGGTGTAATGGAGAACCCAGATGGTGTCGAATCCGGACAGGTACTTGTGAATGAAGCTGAAATTGTTTCTGCTACTGATGAAGATGGTAACGAAGTCGATGATATCGACTCTACCTCCGACGATGAGCAAGGTAACGACGGTGAAATTGACGATGATGATGAAAACGGCGGTGGTGACACCGACGGTGATGGTATCATCGATGATGACGAAGACGACAGCGATATTGCTATCGTTACCGTAGAGTGTTATCAGGATCCGGGTGTCAACAACACCGTGACCGTTTGTCTCGGCTGTGATGAAGCAACGGTTGTAGTGAATCTCTTCGAGTCACTTGCCGGAATGCCTAATATTGGCGGCACCTTTAGCGAAGGAGAACTTCTGTTCATCGACGACGACGGCGCTCGGGTAACGATTCTGGACATCAACGGAAATGCACTCGGAACAGCTGATTTCGATCCTGAAAATGTCGTAATCCCCGGTAATATTGACCGGAGTCGTGACTACTCCATCGATTACACGATTGCAGCTGTTAATGATTGTCCGGCAATGGTAGCAACCATTACCATTGACATCTTTGACATTCAGAACCTATCATGTACTGGCTTCCAAAACATCTCTCTCGGAGAAGATTGTGAAGCTGAAATTACTCCTGACCTTGTCCTTCGTGGCAACCTGGTTTGTGCTAACTCACTCGAAGTAATTCTGCTGACACTTAGTGGCGACACCCTTCGTGACGCTAACGGAATGCCAACGGCTACGGTAAATAATGATCAGATTAATGAGACACTTCTTGTTAGCCTGGTTGATCCACAGTGTCAGAATACTTGCTGGGGACAGATTACCGTCGAGGATAAAAAGCGCCCAACAATCGAATGCCCCGATAATGTCGATGGCTTTGATGGTGTAGACTTTATCTGTACTGATATTGATATGATCCTGAATCAGCAGAGCAGCCTTGCTTTCACCGGTACGCCGGCAATCGCTGACAACTGTACTCCGGAAGATGAGCTGGTACTTGAGTTCTATGACCTCCTGTTACCCGTTGCTGATGAGCAGTGCTCCGTAAGAACCATCCTCCGGACGTTCACCGTAACTGACGCGAGTGGGAATACCGCTACCTGTGTTCAGCAGATTACCGTTCGTCCTCCAACTCTGGATGACATAACCATCCCGACTGAGGAGGTAGTGGAAATCAGCTGCGGTATAGCTTACGATGCGTTGCCTAACGGAAACCCCGTACCTGCACTAGGAGGAATACCGACGATCACCACGGCATTTGGTACTTACCCAATTCCTGGCGGTTCAGCTTACTGTAACATCGCTGCCGGATTCGAAGACTCCGAACGCATTGTTACTTGCCCGAATACCTTCAAGTTCGTCAGAACTTTCCGCATCTACGATTGGTGTGACCCATCAGGTGATCCGATCTTCTATACGCAGGTCATTAAAGTCGGTGACTTTGATGCGCCAATCTTCACCGCTCCATTCCAGACCGACCAGGATGGCAACCTGATCACTGATCAGCCACTTACCTTCGGCACGAATTCAAGTGACGAATGTGCTGCTTACCTCCGCTTAGACGATGCTACTATTACGCTGACCGATAACTGCTCTGCAGCCATCAGCCTCTCTGCTGAAATCTTCCTGAATGGCGACCTGAACAGTGCTCCGGTTGGAGCCTTCACGGTAACCCTTGGTGGATCTCCGGACCTGACAACTGCTATACCTGTCGGTGACCATATCATCCGCTACACTTATGTTGATGATTGCGGTAACACTGGTATAACTGACGTTGATATTCGTATCGTGGATCGGACGGCTCCTGTAGCTATCTGTGAAGATGGACTCAATATCAGTATCACAGGAACGGATGGAAACGGCTTTGCAGCCATTACCCCTGAGATGATCGATGCAGGTTCTTACGATAATTGCTCTGAGGTAACCCTCTCGATCGCTCGGGTCGGTAACAACGACCTGCCACTCGACGGTGAAGATTACCGCGACGAAATTATTGTAACCTGTGCTGATGCAGGAACTGTAAGAGTGGGACTCAGAGCTGTAGATGCACTCGGTAACGAGAACTTCTGCTGGTTGGATATCCTGGTGGAAGACAAGATCGCTCCGGTTTGTATCGCTCCGGGACCTGTTTCAATCACTTGTTCCGAATACAATGAGTCACTACCTGCTGATATTATGGATGCCTCCGATGAAACACTTGATAATCTCTTCGGGACTGCAGGTGGTGCTGACAACTGTAATGTGACCATCACCCAGAGTATCTCCGGAGATGTTAACAGCTGTGGTGTCGGTAGCTTTATCCGTGTCTTTGTTGTAACAGATGGTACGTTTACCGCGCCGACTTGTACTCAGAGCATCACTGTTATCGGAGTACACGATTACCGCCTGGCCTTCCCGACGGATGAGTCTGGTGATTGTGCCGAGATTCCTGAATACGCCGGAGTTGACGCTGATGCACTTTCTTGTGACCTGATTACCACAACAACAAACGTAGATACGCTACGTACGTTAGATGCAGGTGATGAGTGCTTCAAGCTTCGCGTTGTCTACGATGTAGTTAACTGGTGTGAGTACAACACGCTTGGTGATCCATTTATCGTAACGCGTGATGGTTCCGGTGTCAATAACCGCCAACGCCTGCCAAGGGACGTCGACAATGATGTACTCTACGTAAATGTGATTGCCAACGATACCGATGGCACCGATGATGACCAGGCATTCATGACCCTGTTTAGCGACCGGGTACTGAGCCCTGGTGCACCACAACGTGACCAGGAGTTCAACGGATACGCCTCAAGCGATAGCCGTGGCTTCTTCCGCTACACGCAGTTCATTAAGATCTACGACGAGGTTGCACCAGAAATTACCTTCACGGAAATGGAGGAGTGTGTTGCCGGAAGCGGAGAAGGATGTCGTGCTACAGTAGAGTTGATCTTTACTGCAATCGATGAATGTTCTACGCCGACCGTTGATCTGGAACTAGACGCTAACTACATTGAAGCCAATGGCTTTAACGCTGATAACGCGGCCGCTCTCGGCATCGGTATTAGTGTTGAAGTTGATTCTTTAGGAGAGTACACTGTAACTGCCACCAATGTACCGGTGGGCGAACACGCACTACGCGTTCGTGCAAACGACGGCTGTGGTAACACAGACGTTCAGATCATTGAGTTCTGTGTAACTGCTGATCGCACGCCTACCCCAATCTGTATCCAGACCATTACGGTTGTGCTTATGGACGACGGTGACGGTGGCGGTATTGCCGCGATCTGGGCTGCTGACTTCATCGCATCTCCGGTAGAAGACTGCTTCGGAAACACGATCAACAAATACAGCATGTTCCGCTCTTCTGTTGCAGGCGCTGCCGGGTTTGTTCCAACCTTTGATCCTCCTGCCACTGATGGCATCGCAGACATTACCTGTGATGATATCGGTAACCTGAGTGTCCGGGTTTACGCCTTCGATGATAACGGAAGTACGCCTGATTACTGTGAAGTAGTAGTGGAAGTACAGGATAATATGGGCCACTGTGAGGATGCAAGTACCGGTAACATTGCCGGTGTGATCCTGACGGAAAGTATGGAACCCGTTGAAAACGTTATCGTGAACCTCGAAGGAGGTGATGAGCAGCGTAGCATGACGACCATGGACGACGGACGAATTTCGTTCAATACCCTAGAATTCGGCGTTGACTACACCGTTACTCCGACGCACTACACTGATTACCTGAACGGAGTCCGAACTTCGGATATCGTAGCGGCTACACGTCATATCCTTGGCGTCAATCCGCTGGCAACCCCATACCTTCGCATTGCGGCGGATGCTAATGGTGATCAAAGTATCGATGTAGGTGATATTCTGACTATCCGTAGACTGATTCTTGGTCTTTCGGATGAATTCCCGAACAATGTTGGCAGCTGGGCATTCGTGCCAGTTGACTACGAGTTCCCGCAGCAGGATAACCCATGGGTAGAAGCCTTCCCTGAAGTAGCTAACTACAATAATCTTCAGAGCAATGTAGTAGATGCTGACTTTGTCGGTGTCAAGATCGGTGACCTCAATGGTTCTGCCCGACCTAATTCGTTTGCTCCTGGTGTGCCACGTGATTTCCGCGGTGACCTCGAACTGGAGCTTGATGAAGTTAACATGATCGAAGGGGAGACCTACACGGTTCCGGTTACTGCCGCTGAATTGACGCAAGTTGACGGTTACCAGTTTACGCTGGAGTTTGACCAAACAGCCGTCGAGATCGAAGGCATCGAACCAGGCCTGGTCACTGCCGCCAACTTCGGATGGCGCTTCGTAAACCAGGGATTGATTACGACCAGCTGGAGTTGGACCGGGGCTGAAACGCCCGCCAACTGGACTGGTGATGAAGTACTCTTCTCCCTCGTAGTTCGTGCAGAAGCCAACGGCTTGCTGAGCGAGGCCATCGATGCAGGAAACCGATTCACCGAAGCAGAAGCTTACCAGCGCAACGGCGCTGGGCTGCGTAACCTGACCTTCGTCTTTAACGAAGAAGTCGTTGAGGTGGCTGGTTTCCGTTTGCTGCAGAACGTGCCGAACCCGGTACGTAACGAAACCGTCATCGGTTACGAACTGCCAGAGGCTTATGGAGAAGTTACGATTGCCATTACGGATGCCGCCGGTCGACTTGTACGCGAGTTCAAGCAGGAAGGTAGCATCGGATACAACAATGTCACCGTGACCAAGCGTCAGCTTGGTGGAGCTTCCGGCGTATACACCTACACCGTTAGTGCGGGTGAATGGATAGCAACCAAGCGTATGGTAATCATAGAATAACCCCGCCCCGGGAATTCCCGGAGGTTGAATGCTCAATGAACATACCCGCCTCTCCTTTCAGGAGAGGTGGGTTTTGTTCTTTTAGCGCTCTTTGAGGTCATGATAAATGCTTCCCGCAACGGTGAGTCGTAGAAAAACCATTATTTTCCGAACACCTCAACCGATTGTGCCTTTAAAAGTTAGTAACGATTAAGTTGGAAAGACTTAGCTTTGCAATTAAACTTATCCCTCCCGGGAATTCCGGGAGCAACTAAAAAAATCCATCCTTCATGGCAGACATAAAAAAACTAGAAAGTATTGCTTCGCAGGTGCGTCGTGATATCATCCGCCAGGTTTACCTGTGCCAAAGTGGCCACCCCGGTGGCTCTTTAGGGAATGCAGACTTGCTCGTAGCCCTTTACTTCGAAGTAATGAAGCACGATCCTTCCTTCAACATGAAGGCCGAAGGCGAAGATGTTTTCTTGTTGTCCAATGGCCATATCTCACCGGTTTTTTACAGTGTATTGGCGCACGCAGGCTATTTTCCGGTAGCGGAATTAGCAACCTTCCGACAAATAAATTCTCGGGTCCAAGGACATCCTACTACTCACGAAGGATTACCCGGAATCCGTATCTCTTCCGGTTCGTTGGGGCAAGGACCCTCCGTAGCTTGCGGTATGGCCATGGCCAAACGGATGAACGGTGATGACCGTACGGTCTTCGTTTTGACCGGCGACGGAGAGCAGCAGGAAGGCCAGATTTGGGAAGCAGCCCTGTTTGCCCCCCACAATAAACTCGAAAATCTGGTACTGATCATCGACGATAACGGCCAGCAGATTGATGGCCCCACTGAGGAAGTACTCCGCCTGGGTAGCTTCGAAGACAAATACAAAGCATTCGGCTGGGATGTCATGCACATGGACGGCAACAATATGGCCGAAACCGTGAAAGTCCTGAAGGAAGCGCAAGCCAAACGGAACGGAAAGCCCACCTGTATCGTCATGAAAACCGCAATGGGTAAAGGTGTCGATTTCATGGAGGGTACCCACCACTGGCATGGTAAGGCACCGAGCGAAGAGCAGACAAAAGTTGCGCTGGCTCAGCTGGAAGAAACTTTGGGAGACTTCCCCGCTTAATTGGCGAGGGCACTCCGGTGCCCGTTAACCGCCAAGTGACGGGCACCAGATTGCCCTCGCCCCCTCCCTTGCACCTGCGGCCCCGCCCAGTTGCTATTCATCAACCAAGAATATTCATAGCAATGCTATCCTTAAATAAACTACAATCCACCGGCAAAAAAGCCACCCGTGATGGTTTCGGTGCTGGCCTCAAAGCCGCCGGCGACAAGCACGACAACGTGATCATGCTAACGGCTGACCTTCGTGGCTCCATGAAGTCGGAAGATTTCATCAATACTTATCCCGATCGCTTCATCCAGTGTGGCATTTCAGAAGCCAACATGATGGGTGTCGCCGCTGGTTTGGCCACAGCGGGCAAGATTCCGATGACGACTACTTTCGCCAACTTCAGCACCGGACGGGTCTACGACCAGATTCGCCAGAGCATTGCCTACAGCGATAAGAACGTGAAAATTTGTGCCAGCCACGCCGGTCTCACCCTCGGCGAAGACGGCGCTACCCACCAGATTCTGGAAGACATCGGCATGATGCGGATGTTGCCCGGAATGACGGTGATCAACCCCTGTGATTACAACCAGACAAAAGCTGCGGTGCAGGCCATCGCCGAACACCACGGTCCGGTTTACCTGCGTTTCGGCCGGCCCGGATGGCCCATCTTCATTCCCGAAGATCAGGAGTTCGTGATCGGTAAGGCACTCCACCTGAACGAAGGCAGTGATGTGTCGATCTTTGCTACTGGGCACCTTGTTTGGCACGCAGTAGAGGCCGCCCGCCAACTGGAGGCAGAGGGCATCAGCGTGGACCTCATCAATATCCATACGATTAAGCCACTGGATGAAGCTGCAGTTATTGCCAGCGCTAAAAAGACCGGCGCGGTGGTCTCCTGCGAAGAGCACAACAAGTATGGTGGTCTGGGTAGCGCCATCGCTGAATGTCTGAGCAAAAACCACCCGACCTTTCAGGAGTACGTAGCTACCGACGATACCTTCGGAGAGTCTGGTACGGCTAACGAGTTACTCGATAAGTATGGCCTTGGCATAAAGGACGTAGTAGCTGCTGCTAAGCGTGCAATTGCGAAGAAGTAAGCCAACAATATATAAAGGATTTGAAACGGCCCTCTTACTATGATAGGAGGGCCCTCTTCTTTGGGCGCGGTCGCAGGTGCAAGTAAAGTTAAAGGAGCAGAGTATGCCTACCCACCCATGATCCCGGAGGGATCAAACCGTTTTAACCCCGGACGTTGCAAGATGCGAAGCATCGAGCGGAGTCCGGGGGGGGGACTACTCCCGGAACCGTCATCAACTTAAAGCGAAACTAAGCCTGCATGGAAAATCCCATCCGTATCACCCTGGCCCGAAAAAAGACCGAGCTAAAGCAGATCATCGAACTGCAAAAAAAGAACCACCTGGCTGCGGTAGACGAAGCCACTGCCAAAGATCAGGGCTTCGTCACCGCAGTGCATGATTACAAGGTTCTGGAAGCCATGAATTCCGCCGCAGCCACCGTCATCGCCAAAGACGGCAACCGGGTGGTTGGCTACGCCCTGACCATGAAACGGGAGTTCGCCAACGATGTCCCCGCCCTAACCGAACTATTTCACCGCCAGGATGAGGCTATCCATCGCGGCGAACGACTAGGAGACGCAGGCTACCTCGTTATGGGGCAGATATGTGTCGCCGAAGAAGCCCGCGGCCACCGCGTGGCCGACCGGATGTACAAATACATGCGCTCCTGTTACAGCCTGCATTATCCTTACCTGGTTACGGCCATCGATGCGCGAAATACGCGGTCCATCCACGTACATGAACGCATTGGGTTCAAAGAGCTGGATCGTTTTGTAGGAGAGCAATCTGGCAAGGACTGGCTGCTGGTAATCTGGAATTGGCGCGACTAATTAGACGGAAATTCGCTACGCTCATTTTCTTGGTAGATGCGCTTCGCGATCGGTAGTAGGTAGCGCTGCCGCACAGCTATGTTCACTCCGTTCGTCCAGAGCTATCAATGCAGGAGAGTTGAAACCTTGGGGACTTCAATTACACTAAATCTTAAGTATAGATAATATGAGAAAAGCTACCATTTTCTTAGTGTGGACGCTGCTTGCTTGGTGGATGGGATAGTGGCCTTCTTGCCGAGGACGTGGGATACACTATGGGGGTGAATCTATTTCAGAACGCTCTCAATACTCGTGTTGCTCCTTCACTGGATTTAACGGTAATTACATGTGTGTTGGATAATTTATCAGCTACACCGGTCAATGGCATGACTTCAAAATTGATTCTACGAAAGGTAAGTGGGGTTTGTTGAAATAATCAAGTACCAATATTCGGATCAGGAGATTAGCGACGAAGACGAAATCGATTGTGGGACTGAAATTGACTCTTTTTCTGAGGGGCAAAAGTTATTGATGACGAAGGGGCTCCTAACTTGTGGTTTAGTTCTTCGCGTACTAATAATAAAGCTCGATCAGGACTCGGACGAGGGAAATCATCAAATCCTTAAACCTTTCGCCACATTCGGCGATTACACTGCCGTAGCCCTTTTTCCTTAATCCCTTACCCCCTTTACTCTTGACCATCTTCTGGCACCGCCGTGACCTCCGAATCTCCGACAACGCCGGTCTCTACCGTGCCCTCAAAGCCGGCGGGCCGGTCCTGCCCATCTTCATCTTTGACTACGAAATTTTGAGTAAGCTTCCTTCGGAAGACGCCCGGGTCGTCTTCATCCACGACAGCGTAACGGCGCTGGCCGAAGCTTACCGGGAGCATGGAGGCGATCTTCGGGTTTTCTACGGTAAACCACTCAACGTCTGGCAAGACATCAAAAAAGAGTACGACCTTGCTGCAGTGTACACCAACCGCGACTATGAGCCCTACGCCAAAGTCAGGGACCTGGCGGTAAAGGAATTACTGGCCGAAGATGGCATCGAATTCCACGATTATAAGGACCAGATCATTTTCGAGAGCCATGAGGTGCAGAAGAACGACGGTGGTCCTTACACCGTTTACACCCCCTACTGGCGAAAATGGAGGACCATCATGGAAAGCAGGATGGTGCCCTTTGAAGGTGGAGAGATCAGCTATTACCTGAAACCATACCCTTCGGAAAAATACCTGAAAAACTTATTGCAGGGCAAAGTGAAGGAGTCGATTCCGACACTGGCGGAGATGGGCTTCAAAGAAATACAACCGGATATCCCGTCGAAGGAGGTGCCACGTAAGATCATCCGCAGCTACAATGAGACGCGAGATATCCCCGGCATCAAAGGGACCAGCGAACTGAGCGTTCATTTCCGGCATGGAACGATTTCCATCCGGGACAAGGCACGTAAAGCTTTGGGGCTGAACGAGACTTACCTGAAAGAGTTGGTATGGCGGGATTTTTACTCCAATATTCTCCAGGCCTTTCCGCGGGTAGTAGATGGTCCCTTTCGTCCAGAATACGAAGCTATCCCCTGGGAAAACGACGAAAAACAGTTCAAAGCATGGTGCGAAGGCAAAACGGGGGTCCCGATCGTCGATGCTGGTATGCGTCAACTCAACGAATCTGGCTGGATGCATAACCGTGTTCGTATGATCGTGGCCAGCTATCTGACCAAGCACCTGCTGATCGACTGGCGCTGGGGCGAGGGCTATTTTGCCGAAAAACTGCTCGACTACGACCTGGCCAGCAACAACGGTGGCTGGCAGTGGGCGGCCGGGTGCGGTACGGACGCCCAGCCGTATTTCCGAATATTCAACTATGAGAGTCAGCAGAAGAAATTCGACCCGGAATACAAGTACGTTAAAGAGTGGGTGTCGGAATTCGGTACGCCGGATTACCCTGCTGAACCACTCGTAGAACATAAGTGGGGTAGGGAACGGGCTTTGCGGGTTTATAAAGAAGCATTGGCAGAAGCCAGGGGGTAGGGTTAAGTAATCAGGATTTAGGATTTAATGTTCAGTATTTGGGCGCCAGTTTTCAGCGAAGCGCATTGTGAGGAATTACCTTGCTTAATTAACCTTCTTCTGCACCTGCGGCCTCGCCAAAAAAGGCATAGTGGTGCCTAAAAAAACATTTGTAGGGCAGAATGGGGTGTTCGTGGGGTTGACCTTAGCGTAATAATCACACTAACTTTGCAACTCAAAGCCAAGTAAACCATGAGACGACCGTTCTTTTCCCAATTCTTCCTGCTAATTTGTCTTTTTACGACTACAGGGTTATCTGCCCAGGCGCGTCTTAATCTATTTATCGACTGCGAGTGCAACAAGACGATCCTGAAGCAGGAGATTAACTACGTAAACCACGCCATTGACCCGGCGAACGCTCAGATTAATCTTTTTATCGTAACCAGTTATCTGAGTAATGGGGGGAAGGTATTTAACCTGAGTTTTAAGGGGCAACACGAGTTGGAAGGCAATCAACTTAGCTTCAAACTACCGGTAACCGCCGTAATGACTGGTCGGGAAGTAGACGAAGCACTCACCAAACGGATAAAACTTGGTTTAGCCGGATTTCTGGCCGGTACTCCATACGCGGCACTGGCCGAGGTTTTGGTGGAAGCCCCCAGTGAGGAAGCCATCGCTGAAGAAGAAGCCGCTCAGGAGGATAACTGGAACAACTGGATTTTCGAAGTGAATGCCCGTTTCAATACGAATAAAGAAAGCCTTCGTGGTCGGACCGACTTCCGGCTGGGTTTTGAGGCCGACCGGACGACCCCGGAATTACGAATTCGATTCGCCCCTAATTACTTTTACCGGAAACAAACGATTACCCAGTCTGATGGCTCAATACTGACCTCCTTCCGGCAAGATATGTGGATGAATGCTTCCATTGTTAAAAGTATTAGTGATCACTGGTCGGTCGGTTTTTTCAATAGTATGAGTTCCACTACTTTTCGGAATATCGACTACGGGCTGTGGATCGCTCCGGCGATCGAGTATAGTTTTTTCAACTATAATGAAGTACCCTTTAAGGAATTTACGGTGGCCTACCGCCTGGGCTGGACGCACAACAACTATTCAGAGGAAACCATTTTCCTGAAAACGGAGGAGAGCCTTATGCGCCAGGTCCTTGATGCTGATTTACGTTTACGACAGCGTTGGGGTCAAATCTTCGCCGGTGTTTCTGCGGGTAATTTCCTCAATGATTTCTCTAAGAATCGGGTATCGTTGAGTGGCCGGGCCAACGTAAGGCTGATCAAAGGACTTTCTTTCAACGTGGGCGGTAGCTACGAGATCATCAATGATCAAATCAGCCTGCCACGGGGAGAAGCTTCAGTGGAGGATATTCTCCTGGGGCAATCCCAATTGGCAACGAACTTCGAGGCGGACCTGAGTTTTGGCCTTAGCTACACTTTCGGGTCATTGTACAACAACGTTATCAATACCCGATTGTAGGTGGGTGGTACTCAGCGAATGCAAACGGCAAAAGGCCGAAGCTCCCTAAGGTGCTTCGGCCTTTTGCCGTAATTGAAAGAAGTGAACGGTTATTTAATTGTTGAGGAGGAGGTCACCGGCAGATCCCTGACCAGATACCGCCAGAGCAGTAAGGACGCAGAGAGCGAAGAGTGCGGCGGCAAGGCCCCAAGTAATTTTTTCGATTACGTCGGTAGAGCGGGAAGCGCCGAGCATCTGATTGGCTTGTGAGCCACCGAAGGTAGAGTCGATTCCACCACCTTTGGGGTTTTGAACGAGAACAACCAACATGAGGAGGAGGCAAACTAGGCCGGTCAGGATGGTAAGAAGATTGACCATGGGGTTATAATTTTTCCTTCAAATCTTTGATAAGGCCTGCAAAGGTCGTCTTTTTTTTCGGATAAAGCAAGGCCAGGTGCTGGTACATTTTTATTGCATTCTGGTACTGGCCCTGGCGGACGAGTAGCTTGGCAAGTGTTTCGCTGGCTACTGCCTCTTGAGCGACAAGGCTACGGCGGGCAATTTTTTTAACTTCCTCTTGCTCGTCGGCTATTTTATCTGCCTGGAAACGACGAATGGTAAGGAGACGTTCCCGCAACGACGGTGCTTTTTTGGTAAGGGCGGCATTGCGGAAGTTGGTGACGGGTTCGGGGCTTTGACTTACCGTCGGATCGGCAGGCTGTTCCGGTAATGCACTAAGGTAGGCCGCAGCATTATCTGCCCAGCTATGGTAAGTATCGACGGGCGAAGGCGGTACGGGTACAACCTTAGGCTCCAGTGGTAAGTCGGGCTCCTCAACGAAGTCTTCCAGTGGGGGAAATACGCTTTGATAACTTGGCTCCGTTTCGGGAGAGCTGGTGGAGGCATCCTCCGCAAGCATAGCAGCCTCTTCCAACGCTATTTCATCAAGCGTCCTTAGTTCCAGTATTTCGGTGTCTTCCTGGTTTCCGCCAGCTGGTTGTAGCTCAATGTCCTGCAGTAAGTCATAAATAAACGACCGGTCAAACGAGGCTGCGGAGCAGCGACTGAGGTAGTCAGCCTCGTCGGGATGCCCCTCCAGATGAGTCTTTAGCAACAGCAGCAGACGAAGATTTGGAGAATAAGGATATTCCATTGCCAACTGCTGTAAGCTAGTAAGCGGCAGTTGATAAAGCAGCCCTGGCTGCTCCAAATATTGTTGAAATTCCTGTGGTTTCATTCTCCGTGGTCTGGCTCCAAAGGTCGAGATAACTTCCGAGAAAACAAACCCTAACAATGAACTGTCTTTTAAGCTGAGAATAGGCGGTTCATTATTGGCTAAAATTTGGGTATAATCAGCAAAAACGCTATCTTTACACATAGCTGATTCTGACCTGTTGGTCGTCAGTAAAGAATTTTGTGTTGTTCATAGTGTTTGTTATGTAGCCTTTAACTTTTAAGTTAAAGGCTTTTTTATGCCTGGGCAGGTCTTTTAGCGCAGGCGCAGATGGATATATGAGATATATTATTTATTTTTGCCTACGTTTCAGTTCATTTATGAATGCAAAATCCTAATATATAAACTTGAGGGCATGGCCAAGACCAAAAAAGAGCGCATTGTTCTGCAGCAGGGAGAAGAAGAAATTAATATCAGCTACGATAATCTACGTAATGCGGTATTGGTCTTACGAGCTATCAATCATGATCTAAGACGTAGTATTATCGGTTTGCTGGAAGAAGAGCAGCGTATGACCGTAACTGAAATCTACATTAAGCTAAGAATCGAACAATCAGTAGCCTCCCAACACCTGGCTATCTTGCGTAAAGCTGGTATCGTGGAGCCCTTCCGGGAAGGGAAGTACATTTTCTATAGCTTGGAAAAGGAGCGTCTTTCCCAAATAGCCGAGCTGGTGACAAGTCTTTCCGACTGACCGATCGTTGACCTTTTTGCGCCGTTTTCTCAACGAAAACGACCGTTCTCTTGAAAAATCCTTGTATTGCTCAATTATTTATACGATCTTTGTCCTGAACAAAGGTGTAAAGGCATCCTTGTGCATTATCATCCCTAATTTTACTTGCTGGCAAGGCTTCGAATATCCCATACTCTTAAACCTAAACACTACACTACTTCGCCTGCCCCAGCACAATACTCGCAAGCAAACGAGATGGAGCTTTTTACAACCCCACCAATTCAGGAAAAGGAGTTGACCCGATCCACTGAGATTTTACGTGCCCTGGCTCATCCCTTACGGATGCGGATTCTTGAATTTATTGACCAGAACGAAATGATCAATGTCAATAAGATCTACAGTTCACTACGATTGGAACAATCAATCACTTCCCAACACTTGCGCATTTTGCGACAGGCTGGGTTGGTTGAGACTGAACGTAGAGGGAAATTTATCCATTACCGCCTCAAGTATGGCAAATTGAAACATACAATGGCTGCTATCCTTGCCTACGAAAAAGCCATTCAGCCACAACAGAAGGCTGGCGGTGCCGCCAACGGCTAACTACGATCGTTTCCTTATTCCTCTTCGGTAGCATGTTTTTTCTTCCTCAGGATATTCGTAAAGTAGAAATACAGTAGTAGTACGACTCCTGCTGAAATTGCGACGTCGGCAATGTTAAATACCGGGCGAAAAAACAAGTAAGCGTTTCCGCCAACGGCTGGTATCCAATCGGGGTAGGTCCCATAGAACAGTGGGAAATAAAGCATGTCTACCACCCTTCCGTAAAGAAGAGGAGCGTAACCACCTTCAGCGGGAAACAGCGTCGCAATGCCTCCGTGAAAGGAGGATTCCGAAAAGATGTACCCATAAAATACACTATCGATAATATTGCCAAGCGCACCTGCCTGGATCAGTGAAAAACCAAGCAGCAAAGTTCTTTCCGCTTTCTCACGTATCAATCTAAACAGATAGACAAATAGAAAGCTGACGGCGGTAATTCTGAATAACGTAAGAAATAGTTTACCGTATTTAGCTCCCAGGCTCAGTCCAAAGGCCATGCCATTGTTCTCCACAAAATGAATGAGCGCTCCATCCCAGCCGAAAAGCTGAAATTCTTCTCCATAGGCCATGTGGGTCTTTACCCAGATTTTGAGGCATTGGTCAAGTAACAGTACCAGAAAAAGCGTTAGTGAAACAAGTAGCTTACGATTCATGAGGTAAAGGAAACAAATATCTGGGAGGCCATGGCCATTGACGCAACGAAAGCGGCCCTTCCTCCATAAGAAGAAAGGGCCGAAAGATTGCATAATCGACTTGTTGGTATTCGTTTAGCGGTTCTGCTTGGCGTGAATGCTCAACGTAGTGTGAGGCACGATGCGAAGCCGCTCTTTCGAGATGAGCTTGCCCGATGATCGGCAAATACCGTAAACTTTATTATCAATACGCAGCAGCGCATTATCCAGATGTTGTACCAACTTGCGCTGGCGGTTAGCCAAATTGTGAGTGTCTTCATTAGCCATGGAGGTAGTCCCATCGTCAAGGCCACGAACTTTACCGTCTTCGCTATTTGTACGTTCGGCCAACTGGTCGAGGTAAAAGTCAAGTTGTTGCTTGGCAATAGACAGTTTTTCTTTAATAAGAATACGAAATTCTTCTAAGTCAGCGTCGCTATAACGCGTCTGTTCCGTTGTTTGCATGTAGATATATTGCGCTTCTTGAATAATACTGTGTGCTTTGTAAATACTACGCTGGATCCTGATTTACGGATTCAGGCAATAACATATCACACCGGCTGAATGTAGAATCCGGATAGTGAATGCGCTGCAAAGATAACAAAGCCTTAAATCTATTACGGTTATTTCTTCTTGCTATTTTCAACAATGAAGAAGATTCTCAACGCGGTTCTCGAACACGCCAAATTTAATTCCGACTGGCGGTGGAGGTTTTTTTCAGGCTTTTTGTCACCTGTTATTCCACGATAAGGGGTAAAGTACACCACGCACGATTTCGCTTAAGCCAATTCGCTCGGCTACACTTTTCACGAATGATGAAAGTGCGCTCTAACGTAAATGTACGTTCAGTAAAAATCTGATTATCAGTGTATTCTACTTCAAATATTTCATTGCTTGAACGTAGTTCCTGTTGATCAAAAACAGTCGACCTGTCACCATCCTGATCGAAAACCGGCCAGGTGCCAGGGGCGTCAGAAGGAAAGAACACACGCTGGATGTTACCCTCGATGATGGGGACGAATTTTTGTTCAATGGTTGCCGCCTGAGGGCGTACAATTACGGCATTAAAATTTGAGTGGAAAACCAGTTTGCTCCAGTAATATACCGCCGTTCCTGCCGGAATCTGTAGAGAGAAAACATCTCCACGCTGTAGAAATGGGCTGTAGTAAAGGCCATCAGACCGGACCTGATAATCCGTTTCATTGTCGTTGATGGAGACGGAAACCGTTGCCTGGTTAACCAGAGGCGTTGGCTGTAAGCAGAAGGAAAGATAACCGGCAGCAGGAATTTCAATCGACCAGTTTTCGGTGTGTTCCCTCCCTTCCGCAAAGATGATACTAGGAACATCTCCCTTATCGTGGTTCATTCGGGTGGCAGCCAGGGATACAATAGCCTTGTCCTCCACGACCCTGCGCCAACGTTTAGGGGCAAAGTATCCACTCCAGGCTCCTGCATTACAACCGAGATCAAAATAGAGGTAGTCCTCACTAACGGGGTCTTCCTGCCAGGTTTCAAAAAAATCAATGGCCGCAATATCCGATGAATCGTCTTGCCCAATAAGGTCTGTGCCCGCCCAAGAGAGCAACAAGGTAACGGCTATTAACCGTTCGCCAAACCAAATAAGACGTTGTTTCATAGTATCTGCCAGAGCTTTGGCTTAAATGTTTCTTAGGGAAAGTTGAATATGGGTGCTACAAATATACGGGTTGTGCAGCCAACTAAGGAAACGGTCGGTTTCAATTATTAAACGGTGTTTTCTCGCGAACGCTGCCCGGGGAAGAATTTTAGGTGAACCCTTTTGCCCAAACGCCGCTTATAAAGGCCACAAATAGCTGATTATGACGCCACGCCGCCTGGAGTTTACAACCGTTGTCCCTCGCCCAATAGCCGAAACATGGGACTTTTTTAGCCGTCCGGAAAATCTGGAGAAACTGACCCCTCCCGACGTTTCTTTCGATATCCGATCGCCAGTTGCTGGCGTAGAAATGTACGAGGGTATGATCATTCAATATCGCGTTAGCCCGTTTTCAGGCTTTAGCACTGATTGGGTGACGGAGATCACACAAATAAAGCACCACGAGCATTTTATAGATGACCAACGTGTTGGCCCATTTGCGCTCTGGCACCACCAGCATCGGTTTAAAGACTTGGGAGATGGCCGTACCGAGATGACCGATGTACTGCATTACCAGGTGCCATTTGGACCACTAGGTACTTTCGTTGACTGGGTATTCGTAAATGCGCAGGTAAAAGGGATTTTTACCGCACGTGAGGATGCAATACGACGACTTTTTCCTGTCTGACCTGAATCAGGGAGGGTAGTAGCAGGATAAGGCGCGGCCGCAGGTGCAGAGTTAGGAACTAGGAAGCTGAGAACTGGTGATTAGCGTCTAGCTCCCTGGCTTCCTGTTCCGAAGCCTGCACCTGCGGCCGCGCCCCCTTATGTTCAGCCTTGCGGGAAGTGCTTACCTTTACGAGCCGATTTTCTGACATGACAACAAAAACGCTCCCGACGCTCCTTATTCTGTTGTGGTCACTTTGCGCTCAGGCTCAGGGTACCTTGATGACTTCAGTGGTAAACGGAGACATCGAAATTGAGAACTGTGCCCGGATCAATGACCGGGAAACCCAATTCGGTCCCGCTATTTACGGCGAAGAACTCGTTTTTCTTACCCGCCCCAAGCGTGGTAATGTCGACCCCATTACCCGCCAAACCTACTACAAGCTTTTTCGCTCGCCCATTTCCCGGGACGGGCTTCCCGGAAATCCGCGACCCTTTTCCGTTGAGCTGAATTCGAATTACAACGAAGGACCAGTTTCTTTTACGCAGGAAGACCGCGTGATTTTTCTCACCCGAACCCAACAGCGGGACGGTACGACCGTGGAGGATATAAACGGAAAAGTGAACCTGGGAATTTATTCCGCCTACCGGGCCGAATACGACTGGGCAGGTATTCGTCCACTCCCTTTCAACGGTAAGAATTTCAGTAATCAACACCCCTCGGTGACCAAAGATGGCCGCCGGGTATTCTTCGCCAGCAACCGGGAAGGAGGTTACGGGGGGTATGATATTTACTTCAGTGACTATTGGGAAGGCCGCTGGAGTAGGGCCATTAACTTAGGTCCAGAAATTAACACTGAAGGCAACGAAGCATTCCCTTACATTCACCCCAGTGGCCGGTTGTTTTTTGCCAGCGACGGCCATGGCGGACAAGGCGGCTACGACTTGTTTATGATGAACCTCAGCGGCCGACGCTGGGGAGACCTGATCAACCTGCCTTCCCCCGTAAATTCGCCGGGAGACGATATCGGGATTACCCTGACGAACGATGGCAATCGAGCGTACCTGGTCAGTAACCGTGCCGCCGGTAAAGGACAAGACGATATCTACCTGCTGCGCCTGAAACGAGGACTGACATCCCTGCGCGGCCCCGAAATCGACGGGGAGACCTTTACGTTGTATGACGGAGCTACGAGCCGACGGGTGAGCAATGCCCTGGTCTGGTTTACCGAGGTGGATCCCGCCGGTCGCCTACCCGCAAGTTTCTATTCTTTTAAGCTGGAAGAAAGGAACGGTGAAAAACAGATCGTGCCGGCGACCTTACCGGTGGGTAAGCTGCCATCAACTGCCTTGCGGACGGACCGGGAGGGTAGTCTGCGCCTCGAATTAACGGCAGGAAAGACCTACGAACTATGGGTGCATAAGAACGGGTACGCACCCGAATACCTTCGTTTCGTTTATACCAGGGACGGCCCCAGCCGTCCATTGGCCGTTACCCTCAGGCCAAATAATTGTCGCCTGGTTTCTGGGCGGATCACTGACAGGAATGGTGGAGGTGTTGAAGCGGTGCCGGTTCAGTTCAGGCCGGAAGGATGCAATAGTGGAACGGTGTCAACCATAACGGACATGGCTGGATATTATGAAATCTGCCTGTCACCTGATTGCGGATTCCTGATCGCTGCGGGCCGGCCAGGGTATGAGACGGCTGTAGTTCGGTTGCCAGTAGATCAACTCACAGGAGTTGAACATCCGGTGTTTGATGTAAGCCTCAAGCCCGAGGGAAACATAAGCCGCCACGGGGTGAACTCAGTGGATGCACTCCTGCCTCTTCCCGGGTTAAATTTTTTCGACGCTACAGCGATCCTGCAAGAGGAGTTGTCGGGCGATATTGACTTATTGCAGCGCCTGTTGGAAGACCGGCCGGATATTCAGTTGATGTTAATTGCGCACACTGATGGCCCCAAAACGCCTGAATTGTTGGTCAGACTAGGAGAACAACGGGCGGAGGCTGTTCGGCAGGCGTTGCTCCGGCGTGGTGTAAGAGGGAGTCGTATTCGTACGGTTTCGTACGGTAATGCGTACCGCTTGCGTCCGTGTACCAATTGCGGTCCTGCCGATTTTGCGGTCAATAACCGGCTGGAAGCAAGGGTCATAAAATAGTTAAGAGTATCCCAAACAAGTGCTTACCTAATATTTAACATCCATCCTTTGCACTTTCTGCCCTACCACCTACGTTGGTAAGGCTGTACCTTTGCGGTCTTTATCCGACAAACGTCGAACAAAACCGTTGGTTTTGTGTCTCCCTGCCTCCTTGAGGCGCTATGAATTGAATTTGCCCTGTATGCAACACGGTTCCTCGCTCCGTTCCTTTTTCCTGCTCACTATTCTCTGTTTGTTGTTAGCACCTTCTGGTCTGCTGGCTCAACGACCCGTATCGGTAAAACTCCCTAAAGGAGAGCCGGTTGGCCAGTCGTCGGGTCAGAAGATGGAGTGTAATGATGCTGGAGAGATTAACCGATTTTCAGGGTTTAACATGGAAAGCACCAGCTTTGGTGATAACCTGATGACCACCGACGTCCGCCCCTATGGGAGCCGGCCGGATACCATTTTCCTCTGTGCAGATGATGAGTTCAACGTAAACCTGGTAGTTGGTTCAACGGATATTTCAGGCGACCCTGACCTGGCTACCCAGGCAGGTGTGGGCTACGCTTTTTACCGCTGTGCGCCTACCGTTACGGGCCCGACATTGGCTCAAATTGCAGCTGATCCTTGTGTGGCCGACAACGGCCTGCCGCCGTTTGACTCACTTGCCATTGCCATTCCCGTAAACTACGCTACAGGAGATTACACGCTGACGCTGATTAATGATCTTCAGAATGGATTCACTTATCCCGGACTTTTTCCGGTCGGTGGAGAACCGACCCCTGTTGTACTGACGCTGGCTCCGATCACTTTCGATGATGCGGACCTGACGGTTGGTGAAGCAATTTATGAAGGTAGCCCCATCGGCTCCTGTGTGGATGTTTCTACTACCCAGACTTTTACGGTAGCCTTCCTCAACCCGATCAACCTTGCCAACCTGAATACTAACCCCTCCGGGTGTGAAGGCCTCTTCGATGTACGTGGTGGTACTCCTGAACTGCGGGGAGGTACTGGCTATGACATCGTGATCGAGAACATTGCTACCGGTGCCCGGGCTGCAATCCTCACGGCACCTGAAGATATCATTCACAACGGAATCGTCGAATACGAAGTGCCAACGGCCGGTACTTACCGAATCACCATTGAGGATGGCAATAGCTGTAGCCTCGGCCGCGGTGCCGGCGTTACCGTTGTTCATCCCGACGGATGTTCTCAACCACTGGTGCTTAACTTACCCCTCGGCGGTGGTATACCGGGGCAGAGCATCTGCCTGCCGGTTACGGTTGAAAACTTCACCGACATCCTGAGCTTTCAACTGGAAGTAGGCTTCGATCCCGCCGTACTCCAGTTCGACAGCCTCACGGCTTTTAACTCCAGCTTGCCAATTAACCCTCAATATAACGGACCACCAAACAGCGGAGGTACCCTCCCCGAAGGACAGGTTCGCATACTCTATGACGGAAGTTTCAGTGGACCTACATCAATACCTGACGGCGAGGTCCTCATGAATATGTGCTTTACAATCATCGGAAACATCGGAGACGATAGCCCGCTGATGGAAGATGGCGTAATTACTGAATACACCAGACCAGGTGCTGACAATGGAGAGATCATCGTTAACCCTGGATCCATCGTAGTGACCGACAAAGCCTTCCTGGTTGAGCTGACCAGAGAGAACGAAAACTGTGAAGGATTTGACGATGGCCGAATTACGGCTACCGCCAATGGTGCCCAAGATCCTTACATTTTTTCCATTCGCCGAATTCTACCATCACCTGAAGCGGTATTCCGGGATGCAGCCACTCGTGTTGGGAACCCTGCGTCTGCTACTTTCAACGGGTTAGAAGACGCAGAGTATGCCGTGCGAGTAGAAGCCGCTAATGGCGATGTGGTTATCGACACCATTGAAGTTGAAGCTGGGCTAGACATAAGGGTTAACATTATTCCTGAGATGCAACCTAGCTGCAACGGTTTTGCCGATGGTTCTGTCAGGGCGGTAGTTACTGAAAGCGGGGTAGAAGTGGTTAACCCATTAGCAGCCGGTTATACTTTTGCTTGGCAGGATAGCGCGGAAACAGGAGATGTCCGTACCGGATTAACCTCCGGTCCTCAATATCAGGTCACCGTTACTGCTCCCAATGGCTTGTGTACCAGTTTTGATATTGGAAACCTGAGCCAGCCCGCAGCTGTCCGCGTTCGCCCGGATAACCCCGTTGACGCGGTCAGCAATGCTACTTGTACCGGGGTCCCTGATGGCAGTATCACTATTACCGCTGATGGAGGTACCGGCCCCTATGACTTCATCTGGCCGGGCACCCTGATGACCGACTTTGACGTAAATGCTTCCGACCGGATGAATCTCCTCCCCGATGAATACGAAGTCATTGTTGAGGACAGCCGCGGTTGCCGGGATACCTCAAATTTTGTGGTCGACGCACAAAAGGTTTTGGGCATCGTCTCCGAAATTGACTCCGTCACTTGTTTTGGTGATGCTGACGGAGCCATCCGGGTAAACGGAACCGCCAGAGGAGCTGCACCGGTAGGAAATTATGAGGTGAGCCTGGAAAATCTGACCCTGATGACACCTCCGGGCCCGTTCCAGGAAATAACCAATAATACCGTTCCTTTCGAGTTCAATAACCTGGGCCCCGCCAGGTACGTAGTTACTTTACGTGACATGGACCCCGCTGGCTGTGAAACTACCGACACCTTCACCATCTTTGAACCGCCTCTGTTAGAGATCGACAATAATCCAACGGTAAGGAATGAAACCTGTACCGTCGGAAACGACGGTAGCATTATGGTGTCAGTAGGTGGTGGCACTATGCCCTACATCTACCGGTGGGTAAACGATAGCCTGGATACTCCGATGGATACCATCACCCCCGGTAACTCCCTTACTGCCTTGAGCGCAGATACCAATTATGTCCTCATCGTAACTGATGACAACGGCTGTATGGATTCACTCCGCTTCCGGATCAATGCTCCGGAAGGAGCCTTGATCAGCATGATTGATACCAGTTTTATTTCCTGTCCCGGAGACAATGATGGTCAGCTGACCGTGGTAGCCATGCCTCCTGCGGGAGAAACAATTACTGGAATTAACTGGTACAGATTGAACCCGAACGGAAGTCTAGGAGCTCAGGTAGCGACTGGACCAACTACGCAGAATAACCTCTCCGTAGGAGATTATGCGGTGGAAGTCATTACTTCCAATTCCTGTAACATCTTCGCCCAGGCTGCAGTAGTTAGCCCAGGTGAGGTCTTTCTACAGGATTTTGTCGCAAATGATCCACAATGCCCCGGTGACGCGAACGGCAGTATCTTCATTAACCCCGGAGGAGGAACGCCTAATGCAGATGGTACCTACAACTACGTATGGTCAACCGACCCGTTTGCAGCACCGACCCAAAACCCGGCGTTCACGAACCTGCGGGCAGGCAGCTATACCGTAACCATCACCGATGGAAACGGCTGTTTACCTCCCTTTGACACGACCTTTATACTAACCGATCCGCCGGCAATCTCCGGTACCTGGATGACCGTTCCGGTTAGCTGCCCGGACGATATGGTGGCGGACGGACAAGCAACCTTCAGCGCAAACTACGCTGATGGCTCCGCTGGCTCCTTTAACTTTACCTGGACTGGCAGTAACAATAATACAATGAACGCTAGCCAGAGTACCGAAGGAGGACTGGCCCGCGGTCCGGTAACCGTGCGCGTTTCAGATGGCATTTGTTTGGCATCCTTTACCGATACTATCGATAGCCCGGAGGAATTTGAGGTGGATATTGTGACGGATGCCGTAAGCTGTAATGGCCTGGCAGATGGTGCCGCAGCAGTCGTTATCAGTGGTGGTACTCCTGGTTACGATTATGCCTGGTCGGTTTCCGCTGACATGGACAGCACCGTTATGGGCATTGCCGCTGGAATAAATTATACTGTTGACATCACCGATGCACGAGGGTGCTCCCCCGGTACACAGACTTTCGTGATTATGGAGCCTGATCCGCTGACACTTTCCATTGACCCAGTTCAAACGACAGAAACCGTCCGTTGTGCCGGCGATGCGAATGGCCGGGTAAGCGTATTCATCAGTAGCGTCAACAATAATGCACTGGCACCCAATCCATTCTCATGGTCGGGTAACGTTGCAGGCGCTAATGACATGTTAGCCACGGACCTCTCGCCTGGAACTTACTCCGTAACCGTTACCGACGTAGAAGGCTGTCAGGACAGTGTGCGGTATACCATTGGCGAGCCCGAGGCCATTGTCTTTAGTGTGCTGCCAATTGAAGAACCAATGTGTTTTGGTGAGACGACCCCGGTATTGATCGACACGGCTTTCGGTGGTACTTCTAACGGCATCGGAGATTTTACCTTCTCGGTAAATAATGATGGCTTCCGGATTCCGGTTGGCCAGACGGGCACGGCCTTTGCCGGAGAAGTGGTGGTTACTGTCTTCGACAGTGTAGGCTGTTCTGCAGCCCAAACCTTCAGCGTTAATCAACCTCCGCAAATTCTCATTGATCTTCCGGAAGAGATTACCATTGAACTGGGTGATAGCCTAACGCGCCTTAATCCACTCGTCAGTCCGGCTGGTGATGTCTACGAATATCTTTGGACTCCAGCTGACTTTCTCAGCGCAGATACGGTACGTAACCCCCTGATTTTCCCCTTTGAAAGTCTTGATTACGTATTCCAGGTGACCAATGCTAATGGCTGTCAGGCCTTCGCCGATATTTTTGTTGAGGTCGACGCCAACCGCAATGTCTACATTCCAAATGTATTCAGCCCGAACCGGGACGGCCGTAACGAAGACTTCCGAATCTTTGCCTGCCAGGGCGTGCGCAGCGTCAACACCGTTCAGGTCTTTGACCGCTGGGGCGGCCTGGTCTACACCAACGACAACCTGGAGCCTAATTGTCTTGATGGCATTCAACTCTGGGATGGAACCGGCCAAAACGGAAAACCGGTGAACCCCGCCGTCTTTGTGTATGTGATAGAAGTCGAATTCCTCGATAACGCCAAACTGCTTTACCGTGGAGACATTACGGTACTTAGGTAACCGATAAACTGGACTCATTTTGGCGAACAGAAAACGGCCCGGACAACATCGAGTGTCCGGGCCGCTTTTCGTAGTGTGTCCCGTAAACCGGAGAATTACATAGCGTAGACGAAGTGTTCGCTCACGATCTTACCATCCTTAACAACGTAGGCACAAATCTCATGCGATTTGGCCCTGTCCTTGCCTTTTTCTTGCATGTCGATCATCATGCCCACGGCAAAAGTATTGCCCTCGATGATAGGATCTGATATCGAAAAACCATAGAAAGCTTCAGTTTTTTCCGCAAAGCCTTTGGATTTGGCCAAAAGGGCTTCAACGCCTTTTGTGTGATTGTCGGGGAAACCGGGCATCTCGTAAGCATCGGCATCAGCGGCGAATAATTCGTGGTAGCACTGGTCGAATTCTCCGGTGCGGCATAGCTCGACCAGACGATCGGCAATTTGTTGTACAGTCATTGGTGGTTGTTTTGACAAAAATAGGGGGCGGCTGAATTCGTTGCAAATTAATGTTTGTTTTTTTGAAAAAAACACAAATATTGAATTATGCCCGGCCTTAAGACCTTAGCACCTCTCTACACATCACTTTGGGAGCTATGTTGATGGTTCAACCTTTGATAATGATGGTTCATAGGAGTATTGATTGTGGACGGTCTTATCTGCCTGGTTCTTTACAGTGTATCCAATCACAGAAGACTCAATAACCACCAGGATGAAACTTATACTCTCCATTAGTGCACTTCTATTCTTTTCTGCTTCAGTTATCGGTCAGCGTGAAATGGCACTGGCGGATGTTGCTCCACTGCAGGAAAGAACGGATATGGCATCCGATGCGCAGGAGATTGCCTGGGTAGCACCTGCCTTTCCAGGAGGACAGGCGAAGTTGATGAAACTTATTTCTGACGGACTTACCTATCCTGAGTTAGCATGGGAAAACAGCATTGAAGGGACCGTAGTATTACGCCTTACTATTGCAGCTGATGGAGCCATCAGTAATGTAGATGTTTTGCGATCGCTGGGGTTCGGCTGCGATGAAGCCGTATTAGAACAGGTCGGTAAGTTACCGCCCTTTAAGCCGGGGCTCATTTACGGCCAAGGAACGGAAAGCACCTTTGATGTTCCCGTCTGGTTTAGGTTGAGATGATATCAAGCCTGCGTGTTTTGAACGCCTGTTTAGCATATTTGGCGCGGCCGCAGGTGCAAGAAAAAGGTAAAAGGAACAAGGGAGTCAAGGCTATGTCCTGTTCATTAAGCAGCACCTTAACATCCGCATGACTGGACATCATTACGAAGTAACTATTTTTTCTCCGCCACTCCGCGTGAGAATAGAATAAGTTTTCGCGCGGAGTGGCGGAGAAGCGCGGAGGGAGAAGTTCCTGTCCCTAAGATTAGGAACGCAATCATCTTCGTAATTCCCGCTGTCTCCGGTAAATCATTTTATGGCAGGCTATACTTTGGTCATCTGGGGGTAGCACTAGGCCCTTTTCCACCTTGCTCTTTTTATCCCTTACTTTGGTACCTGCGCCCCCGCCTGATGCGCCTGTTTCCCTTAGTGTAGCTCTTAGTGCCCTTGTGGTTACTCTTTACCCTTCTAGTTCTACCTAAGTACCGTCATCGTTCCCACCCGACGAACAACTCGTCCGTCCAGAAACGTAGCCTGGGCTTCCCAGCTATAGGCACCCTGCGGAACGGGCGCTCCGTTAATCGTACCATCCCACCGGCCATCCGGCTGATCATCGGCAAGGCTCTCCGTTTGCCATATCAATTCACCGTAAGGAGAATATACCCGCAGGTTATAGGCCTCCACTCCGGAGCCTACTGCTCCCCAGACCCGGATCGCTTCCGCACCGTAGTCTGGCGAAAGGGCGTCAGGTACCTCAAAACTGGCGATGGACTCTAATGATACCGACTTGATGATGGTGTCGGCACAAAAAAGGCTGCCGCCATTTGTTGTTGCTGCGATCAGGCGTACATCGAGGCTGCCGTTGATGTCGTATTCGTGCGTAAACTCGAAGTCATTCCTCTCGGTGCCGTCGCCCAGGTCCCACTCAAAAGTGTCGCCGCCGTCTGAGAGATTGATGAAGCGGACGTCTCCGATAACCGCCGGAGATTCATCGGAGACGAAGTCAAAATCTGCCACCGGCCGGTCAAAGACCCGGACCAGGATCGGTTCCGAAAGAGTATCCCGGCACTGGGCGTTGTATACGGCAATCAGGTTGAAAGCATAGGTTCCTGCATCAGGTAAGACGTATTGCTGGATTCGTCCCAGCCGTGGTCGTAGATCCGGCGCCAGGTACCATTCGTAGCGGATAGCCTGGGTTGTTTCCGCGATCATCGTCAGGGTGTCACGCGCACAGATGAAGGCGTCTGAAGCCGTTGCTACTGCTTCTGGCCGACCAAAAATATCAATCTCCTGGCGGGCTGTATCCCGACAACCAAAGTCCGAAACGGCGATCAGCTGGATCGTGTAGGTACCAGCATTGTCGTAGATCAGGGTAGGAGAGCGGTCGGTACCGGTTTGTCCGTTTCCAAAGTCCCATTCATTGCTCAAGTTATTGTTGGAGGTATTATTGAGGTTGACCTCGGCCGGGGCTCCACAATCTTCCGGCTTGTCGATGAGGAAGCGTGCCCTTGGGTTGGGGTAGACGGTCAAATCCTGGAAGGCAGTGTCTGCCGGACAGCCATTAGTATTGGTGGCAATCAGGCGGACGCGATAGTCGCCTGGCACGTTGAAGGTTTGTGCCGGCATGGGCGCCGTACTGCCGGTGCCGTCCGCAAAGTCCCACACGAAGCCGGTAGAGAAAGTACTACCCCCGGAAGAGAATACCGGGGCGGCGCCAGCGCAAATCTCGGCGAGGTCTACGGTCGCCATCGCCGTCGGCGATGGAAGGACGGTGAATACTTGTTGACTGGTATCCCGGCATCCTTCACTGTTGGTAACGATCTGGCGAATGGTGAATGGTCCGGGCGTCGTGGGCGTAAAAGTAGTGTTTGGCCCGGTTGTGGCGAGGCCGTCAACCAGCCAGTCGGTACTTGCGGCTGAGGAGGTAGAGTTCGCCAACAGCACGTCGTTGTTCAGGCATAATTCGTTACTACTGAGGTTGAAACTACTGACCGGCGGCTCAAAAATACTGACCACGGCAAAGGTGGTGTCGCTGAAGCAGCCAGCGTCGTCGAAAGTGATCATCCGGACGGTATAATCACCCGCTCTTTGAAAGGTGTGGCTGGGGGAAACTTCGGAAGTCTCGTTGCTACCATCCCCAAAGTTCCAACTGTAGCGTAGGGGGCCAACTCCGCTGGAGTTGTTCATGAAATCAACAGTAAGTCCTGGGCACCCGCTGCTATTGGCGGGGCTGAAGGCGCTAACGGGAAGGCCAAGTACCCGAACCTCACCAGTCACGGTTGCCGGACAATTATTTACCTGGGAAAACCCGGTATAAGTGACGGTGTAGACGCCGGCAGAATCGTAAATGTGAACAGGAGAGTAATCGGCAGAAGATGTGCTATCTCCAAAATCCCAACTGCTGGCACTGATGGCCGGAGAACCGTTATTGAATGTGATGGACTGACCAAGGCAAATCGTCGGAAGGTTGGTGAAGTTAACTTCAGGAGCCGGTAGCACCTCGACATAAGCAGTGTCGGCATCTGTACCGCAACCTGTGGCAGTAAGTATAATGGTGTGTAGCCCGGGCTGGTCCAACGGCACATTTGGTCGGTTACCGGTACCGCCGCTGACTTGCGTTCCGTCGGGGCCAATGATGGTCCAACTCAACTCCGAGCCCGGCGTACTGAAGGATTGTGCGGGAAGGGTGAGGGGCTGGCAACCACGCAGGGTATCTAACTGGATGAAGGCGGTTACGTCGGGAGGCAGTACCGTAATTTCTTGCGTAAAGGTGTCTGTACCGCACTCGTTAGTGGCGACGAGGGTGATGGTGTAAACCGATACGGAATCATCGGGGGTAGTATAAGAAGGTAGCGTAGGCTCAAAATCCCGGAGGATAATGTTGTCAAGGCCCAGGTTCCAGTAAAAACTATCGGGGTTGCCGAGGGTAATGTTGATCAGTTCGGACGTGTAAGGAGAACAACCTTCGTCAGCATCGATCCCGAAACGGGCCAGGGGGTAAGGGTGAACGAGAACGGAATCTATCGTTGTCCGCAGGCCGCAATCGTTTTCGACCAATTGCGTAATGGTGAACCAACGATCGTCGGTAATGCTGTCGAAGACGTAATTCGGACTGAGTAAAGTGTCACCTTCGATAAGGTATCGGACGGTGATGTTGTCTCCGGAACTTAAGTCGTTTAACTGCAGTTCGAAGGGTGCGCAACCTTCGTTTACCGGGAGGGCATAGCCCGCTACGGGCGGTTCGGAAATGAACAACGATTGACGGCTGGTATCGGTACAACCTGGCCCGGTTTCTACAATCAACTGGATGGTATAGTTCCCCCTGGAGTCGTAATCATGCTGCGGATTGGAGCTGGTGGAGGTATTACCGTCACCAAAGTCCCAGCGATAGCTTAGCCCGGTCATTGCCGGCTCTAGCTGGAAGCGTTCATTTATACAGGTCGGTCCCGAAATCGCAAAGACGGCTGATGGTTTGGCACTGTAGGTAAATATCTTATCCTGGCAGGCATCGCAATCGGGGACGGAAGCATCTGAAACACAGTAGGTGTAGGTATAATCCTGACCTGGCGTCAGCTGCGTCAGGTCGATGGTGCCGGTGATAAAGCTGGTCAGGGCCGGGCCTGACCACAAGCCACCCTGCGGGCTGGCACCGAGCAGACTATAAGAAGCCGGGCCTTCGCAAATGGTAACCGGGCCGCCGGTGGTTAGCCCCACAGCCGGGTCTTTAATTTCCAGCTGGAGGCTGGCCTCTTGTTCACAAGAGGTGCCTGCGGCGGTTTGGTAGGTGTAGGTATGAATGGCACCGCCGGCGGCGGCGAGGTCTATCTCTCCGGTGCTGGCGTCAATGCCTGGTCCGGTCCAGCGCCCCCCATTTAGGTTAGTCGTGAGGGTGAGTGTTCCCTCGGCGATGCAAATCTCATCTGGGCCGGCTACCGCCAGCTGTGCGGGAATGGTGACGGCAATAATGAGGCTGTCAGCTACTTCGCAATCATTCCGGGTATACGCATAACGGGCCACGTAGAAGCCTTCTCCAAGCCCGGCTGCACCGGAATTGAAGGAGCCATTGGCCGAAACGCCGGGGCCGGACCAGGTAAAGGCACCTCCGCCTGGATTGGCCGAAACGCTGGTCAGGGCAGGCAGGTCCAGGTCGTCATTGGTTTGGCATACGTCTAGGGTGTCTGGTCCGCTGAGCACCGGTATGGCTTCGACCGTGATCTGTGGGCTGGCGGTGACCGCGCAGGCATTGGCATCCGTGAAAGAATAAGTAGGGGTATGGGTACCGACGCCTGCTGTCGCAGGGTCAAACAGGCCGGTGACCGGGTTGGTGATGCCGGTTCCGGACCAGGTTCCGCCACCGGGGCTGGCACTAAGGGTAAACGGCGCGCTGTCGATACAGGCTATTTCGTCCTGAATGGAAACGGTGGTTGAGTTGACGACTTCGACATCAATGGTCGCTTCATCATTACAGGGGGCATTGTTGAGGTGATAAGTGAGGGTGTAGTTTCCGGCACCGGCACTTCCCGGATCGAAAAGCCCGGAGGAACTTACTGCCGTGCCGGTCCAGGTACCTCCTGGCGGGGTGCTGGTAAGTTGTACGGCAGAGGAGCCCGTACATAGAATACCCACGGGATCAATACTGACTGCCTGGCTGTTCGAAACGACGACATCCGCCGTCAGCTCGGTATCGCCACAATCGCTGTTTACCATTAATGTAATGGTGCCGCTGGCACTAAAAACGATGGTACCAATATCTTCTCCCGAAGCAGTTGTCGGGTTGCCGTTTTCAAACGTCCAGCTAAGCCCCGTATAGATTCCATTAACGGAAAAACCGAGATCTCCGGCGGTAATACTGGCTTGGTCGCAGGCCGCCGCCGGGTCACTTAATTGTGCCAGCGGCGCATCATTAATCAAAACAGAGATTGACCCGGAGTTATCGCAAGGAGCATTACTGAGTGAGTAAGTAAAGTTGCGGGTGCCAGCGGTATTGGGCACGAACCGGCCATCAGGCGTCACGTTTCCTCCTGACCAGGTGCCTCCCGCCGGGGTGGCCGTAAGCCTAACGGTATCCGTTGAAGCGCAGAACTCTCCAGGGTCGGTAATACTGACTGTTTGTGGTTCAACGACGATTACGTCGACGGTGCGCTCAGTCCCCTGCGGGTTGCATTCACTCCTGACAATAACGGTGGCGGTGCCGCTCTGATTAAAGGTAACGTCGCCGAAGTCCTCTCCACTGGCTGTTGTCCGGTCCGCACCGGTGAAGGTCCATTCAATACCGGTAACGTCGCCATTAAAAGTAAACCCAAGGTCCCCCGCGTTTAAGGTTTGCGGCCCACAGGTAGCAGATGGTGGCCGAAGATCGAACACCGGAGCATCCGCAATCTCAATGGTGATCATTTCCTGCTCCATACCACAAGCATTGGAACCGGTCAGTGTGATGGTGTAGGTGCCAACACGCTTGAACCTGATGGAAACGTCTTGAGTACGATCGTTCATCGTTGCGGTATCGGTATAGCACCAGGCCAGGGTGTCGGCCGGGAGAATCGTCCACCGGGTATTGGTAAAGGAATTAACGGTTGCGTCGAGGTCGATCACGTCACCTACACAACCATCGGGTTCGGAGGCAGTGAAAGCAGCATCGGGTTCCTGGACTACACTGATGCCCTGGGTGTAGGTGTCAGTACCACATTCGTTGCTGGCCCGTAGTCTGATGGTATAATTGCCCGGATTGTCATAAATGTGACTTGGGTTTGGCAAATCCGACATAAAACCATCCCCAAAATCCCATTGATACATAGTGGCGTTACAGCTTGCATTTGAAGGGCTGATGCCATCCATTAGACAAACAGTGCCCGTTATTGTAAATTCGGCACGAGGGCGGTATCGTACACCAACTGAAATGCCGGTACTCCTCTCCGTTACACCATCGGCGCAAAATTTCTGTCCGATAACCCGGATGAAATAACTGTCTTCAGTTTGGTCGCAAAGGTCTTCTTCTGAAATATTATAGACGTGAGTGCCGGGCTGCTCATCAAACCCTATCGTATCTACGGTGCCGTCACACCAGTAATAGATTAACTGATCGAAGTCAATACTACGGTCTTCATCTATGGCTACAATTGCAGACTGGCCGTCACAGAAGATATTATTGCCGTCGGCGGCCAGCGAGATTCGGACCGGATCGATGTTACAGTCGTTTGTATTTGCAGCGGGTGGCGTTGGCTCGCAGTCTTGAGCGAGAAGAGATTGAGAGAAGAGTAGGAGTAATAGTGGGAAAAGTAACCCTCTCCCAACCCTCTCCATGTGGGAGGTTCTTTGAAAATGCTGCGCGTTTTTCAAGCGTTGCAGTTGGCCTGCAATCGTGGGGAGCTTGTGTTGCATGGTTACGGGTATTTATTCGGGCTTAGCCCCTTTATCCAGCACATCGGTTTTGTACCAGATATTCTCGTATATCTTATCACGTCCACGGCCTCCTCTGGCAGTCGGGCATTGTAAAGCATCAGTTCCATCATAACTGGCCTTTTGGCCCCGGATACGGCAGATGGTACTGGTTGCGAGGCTCCAGCGGGCGGTAAATTCCAGCGTGTTCCCTACGAAGTTGCGGAGCCCGCTCAGGTTGAAGTTGTAACTGAAACCCACGTCCAGCCGCTGGCCGGGAAAGCTGAAGATACCTGTTTGCAGGTGCAGACTGGCCCAGTTGGTGGCGGGTTCACCTTCGGCGTTGGTCTGTGCAGTATGGTAGGTTACTCCGGCAGACAGTCGTTGGGAGAATCCAACGTCGAGACCAGCTTCGAAATAGGAGAGTATACCCTGTACCTGGCCGGCAAAACGGGGTTGTATGGAAAGGAAATTTTTACGGTCGAATTCTTTAATCACGGCCTCCGCTTCCGCATGGAAGCTGTAACGCGGAATCGTTGAAGTACCCAGGCCGAGTAAAGACCAATTTTGTCCTTGCCGCCCAACCAGCGGTACCAGGTTATGGACTGCCCCGCCGATACTGCCGAAAACGGGGTTGTCTCGTTTGGCCAGCACAATGCCTCGGAGATTGAATCCGATGGAGGGTTGAAAGTACCAGTCAGACCGGCCGCCATTGGGCGCAACGAAGGAAGACAGGATGGCCTGCTGATCGGGGCCTACCCGGCCATATTTGGGGTGCAGTTGATCGATGAAGGTCAGCCGGCCGAAGTCAATGGATTGTTGGCCCCAGTGTAAGCCAGTACCGATGCGTAAATCCGCCGGGCGAAGTGATTTTGCTCCTCGGCCTAAGGGTACGTAGGCGGCTAACATTCCACCCATTTTTATTGTCTTCAGGAGCCCCTGCCCCTCCTGATCCCGTACAAAGGAGAGGCCGTAGTCGAATAGGCTGCAAGGCATACTTTCTTCGTAGACTACGGCTGAGGTCTGATAACCGTTATGCCCGGCTTGTTGCCATTGCTGCTTGTTTTTTAGCGTGAAAGTGGTAGCTCCTAACGTGCCCGTCATCGCCGGATTGAAGAGTGCTTCATTACCGGTGAAGTGCGTAAAAAAAGGGTCCTGGGCCGGCAAAGCAAGGGCAGGCAGAAGCAGCAGGCAGCAGCAAATTCGATTAAAAACGGTCATTGGGTACAAAAGCAGGGTTCGGTCAATTAACTAAAGGTAAGGGGATTGCATGTGGAAAAGGTGCATTTGTCCACGATTTAAGATAGCCTTGATGGATTTTTAATACTTTATTTTCCTCTGGACCCGTCCGACGGATGATTCTAGCCCGGTGAAGCCGGCCAAAAGTTTGTTTGACGGCTGTAATACTGATTACCTTACCCCATGCACTACCTTGTCCTTCCCTTGCTACTGTCGCTCACCGCCTGCTCCTCCAACGAACCAGGCACCAGCGGCCCCGCCCAAAAAATGCCGGAAATAAAAGCTGAAATTCAGGATTTCAGCGACCCGGATCAGCAAGTTTATAATGTAGCGCTCCTCATCATGGACGGCGTTTACAATACGGAACTGACGGCGCCTTACGACATATTTCAACACACGATCTTTCGGGAAGGCATCCGCCCGATGCAGACGTTTATGGTGGCTGAAGATCATGATGTGGTGACCACTTTTGAGGGCATGCGCATTCTTCCGGACTTGGGATACCTGACCGATAGCCTTCCGCGCATCGATATTCTGGTGGTGCCGAGCGCCGAGCATCACCTGGATACAGATCTGGAAAATGAGGCGTTGTTGGATTTTATCCGACGCACAGACCGGGAAGCCCTATTCATGACCAGTCACTGCGATGGAGCCTTTGTACTGGCTGCCGCCGGCGTGCTTGATGGCCGCACTAGTACAACTTTTCCCAGCGATATCGATAAGATGCGGGCCAGATTTCCGCACCTTGATGTTCGCAAGGACGTCCTTTTTGTCCACGATGGTAAATACATAACCAGTGCCGGTGGCGCCAAATCCTTCGAGGCGGCGCTATACCTGGCCGAGCATCTGTACGGCGATAGCATCGCCCGTTCACTGGCCGGCGGTTTGGTGATCGATTGGAAATTGGAAGAAGTGCCGCACATCGTCATTGAGTGAGTTGGTGAATGAGTGAATGGCTACCGCAAGCACAGTAGCGAACGCGCGCAGCGCAGTGAGTGGTTACTGCGGTAGCTATTCTCTCATTCTCTAATTCTTTTATTCACTCATTCAATCAGGGCACCCCGAGAGCTATCGGGGCGGGAGAAATTAAAAGTTGTTTGAAGTAAGGCGGTATGTATTGTTGCCTAAAGGGGATGAAAATAAGCAGGCAGGTAGTATCTCTTTCAGTTGAAGAAAGTAAAACTATCATTACGTGTAGAACAAAAGGAGGACTTGTCTTATTTAGACAAGAACTAAAGCGCTTGATGGTTGTTATCTTTGCGCCTCTTAAATCAAGCCGAAAATTTCTTCAAGTATGGGCCAGCGCCTCATCTACCTCGACAACAACGCCACAACGCCAACCGATCCACGTGTAGTGGAGACGATGATTCCTTATTTCTACGAAAACCCAGGCAATGCTGCCAGTCGTAACCACCCTGCGGGTTGGGTCGCTGAGGGTGCCGTAGACACTGCCCGTGAGCAGATCGCAGATCTCATCAATGTGGATCCCCGCGAAATCATCTTTACTTCCGGTGCGACGGAATCCGACAACCTGGCCATTAAAGGTGTTTTCGAAATGTACGCCCGCAAAGGCAACCACATTATTACGGCAACTACCGAGCACAAAGCGGTACTTGACGCCTGTAAGAAAGTAGAAAAGAAAGGTGGTGAAGTTACTTACCTCGAAGTCGATAGTGAGGGCCTTATCAGCCTGGAAGCTCTTGAAGCAGCCATTACGGATAAAACGATCCTCGTTTCCATCATGTGGGCCAATAACGAAACTGGTGTTATTCAGCCGATGAAGGAAATTGGTGAGATCTGTGCAAAGCACGGAGTACTGTTTATGTCTGACGCGACCCAGGCGGTTGGTAAGATTCCGGTTGACCCCAAAGCAACGGGCGTTCACCTGATGGCCTTTACCAGTCACAAGATGTACGGCCCCAAGGGCGTTGGTGCGCTTTTTGTGAATCGTAAGAATCCCCGGGTTAAGGTAACCAGCCAGATGGACGGTGGTGGCCACGAGCGCGGCATGCGCTCCGGTACCCTCAACGTTCCTGGCATCGTTGGTTTCGGTAAAGCCGCTGCCATCGCCAAGGAAGAAATGCACGAAGACGCCGCCCGTTTATCAAAGCTGCGCGACAAACTGCAGAGTGGGCTGATGGACATTCTCGAGGAATCCTACGTTAACGGCAGCGAGGAGCACCGGATGCCCCACGTGACGAACATCAGTTTCAAGCACGTAGAAGGAGAAGGTCTGATGATGACCTTTAATCAGAACATCGCCCTCAGCTCTGGTTCTGCCTGTACCTCCGCCAGCCTTGAGCCCAGCTACGTACTGGTTGCCCTCGGCCTGGGAGATGACCTGGCACACTCCAGCCTCCGCTTCTCACTAGGTCGCTTTACGACCGAAGAAGACATCGACGCCACCATCAAGCAAGTATCTGAGGGTGTCAACCACATGCGCGAACTCAGCCCCATCTGGGAAATGTTTAAGGAAGGGGTCGACATCGACGCCATCGAATGGTCAGAGCACTAGACCAGGTTGCAAGATGCAGGTTGCAGGTTCCAAATTGCAACCAGCTTCAATTTCAGGTGTTTACCTGATAATCAGCGATCTAACAATCAATAATTACCAATCAATAATCAATAATACTTAGGCCATGGCTTACAGCGAAAAACTTCTCGACCACTTCAAGAATCCCCGCAACGTCGGTACACTTGACAAGAATAACAGCGGTGTTGGTACCGGCCTCGTAGGTGCCCCCGAATGTGGTGACGTTATGCGCCTCCAGATCCAGGTGGATCCGGAAACGCAGAAGATCACCGACGCTAAATTCAAGACCTTCGGTTGTGGTTCCGCTATCGCCAGCTCCAGCCTCGCCACCGAGTGGCTTAAGGGGAAGAGCGTTGATGAAGCACTTTCTATCGACAACATGGCAATCGTGGAAGAACTTGCCCTGCCTCCGGTAAAAATTCACTGCTCTGTTCTCGCTGAAGACGCTATTAAAGGCGCTATCCGTGACTACCAGCAGAAGAATGGCCTGGAGGTTACCGCCACGGTAGAAGCACATTAATTAGTCTGGTAGTCTTGTAGTTGGGTAGTCTGGTAGAAATCCGGAATACTGCCCTACAAGACTATCAAACTACAAGATTATAAGACTATGTTATACGTAGCAGACAGCGCAAAAGGCAGGTTAGCATCGATCCGGGAAGCCAAGGGCTTTACCCCCGATTACTTCCTGCGCGCCACCATTACCAGTGGTGGTTGCTCCGGCCTGACTTATCAGCTTGATTTCGATAACGAGCTGAAGGAAAGAGACCAGGTTTTTGAAGACAACGGCGAAACCGTTGTTTGTGATCTCAAGTCTTTTCTCTACCTCTGTAACTCCACCCTGGAGTTCAACGGTGGTTTGGAGGGCAACGGCTTTTCCTTCAACAATCCCAACGCTAGTCGGGAGTGTGGATGTGGCGAATCGTTCGCAGTGTAGCGAAATACTACAGTCTAAAGTTTTAATGGCCAGCCCTGATCACTACCCAGTGATCAGGGCTGATTGTTTTTTCTAAGTTTCCAATGCTTCTGTTACGCTCATCAAAGGAAGACTAAGAACACGTTCGGTTAACTCCTTTGTGTAGATAACTTACACTTCATCTTTAATCATTCTCAGGCGTTCCCTTCTAACGCTCCCCGAAACGAGCACTCAGGGAAGCAACAGACTAACCGATCAACAGACAATACTCCAACAGACCAACATGTCTCAACCAACCTTTAACTACTTCCTGGAACAATTTCCCGAAATCGACCTCCCGCTAACCTTCAGCGAGGATACTGTACGGACCATCAGCCGGGAAACACCGCCACTGCCCCCCGCCCTCATCTCCCAGTTTATCCTTCCCGTCGAACCGGGAATGGCCGATGAGTTAACGGAGTTTGTCGCTTGCTTACGCTTGCCGGAGAAGGAGGAATACGTCGGTATCGTTTACTGGCGTGCGGACCTCCTGCAATACCACTACACCTTGGTCACCTTTCACCCTAAAACCCAGGAATTAATTGACCGGCAGGTAATTGCCGGCGTGAGCTACGATGGGGAAGAGGTGACCCAGACTCAGGCGGTACTAAACGAAAACCTAATGATATACCAGGTCAGTGGGCAGGCTAATGCCGAGGGAGAGTACGATTATAAGGCCAGCAGCAGCACTGTCCGGCGCTTTAAGATTGCTCCTTCTGGAAAGGTAGTGGAATTGTGATATCTGGGGACTGCTCCGCAGCCTTTTATTCCTCACAGAGGTAAAGCGCAGAGGGAGGCACAGTGGAAGCACAGAGGGCCGTCGTCGGAATATAAAATAGAAAACTAGCCCTTACGAGCGAAGTGAGTTGCCTCCTGCGGGAGCACTACCTACTAACCACTACAAAGACCAAAGGCCGTCTACCAAGAAAAAGAGCGCAGCGACTTTTTGTCTACCTGAGTACCTCCACCCGTTCTCCCTGTTCTCCCGTAAGATTATTTCCAAAACCAATAGCCTGGTAGTTATTTGGTGCAATGCCTTTGTTCGCCAGGAAGTTTCTGATGGTCGTTGCGCGTTCTTCGCTCAATAACTGAGCGGCGCGTGGGTCTAGGTTGGCGGGGGTATGAACCCTGATTTCGAGGACAGAAGTCGACTGCTGAATAAGCCCGACAAGTTGATCGAGACCAGTGTAGCCTCGGCTATCGGGGTAGGCAGTATTCGGGATGAAGCTGATCCCTGCCGGCATAGGAGCACCCCGGCCGGAAGGCAGGGAATTAGTTGCTGTAGTAGGGGAGGTAACCTCCCGGGTAGTTAGTGAAGCCGGAGGACGGGCATTATACTCTTCCGGCGTAGCGGGGCGTGCATACGGCGACGGTGCTTTGGCTGGTTGATTAGGTGAGGGCGTACCTTTTGCCTCCCAGGTCTGCGCAGCAGCAGGCCGGTTGGTGGTGGCTGGTTGTCCGTAGGTCGTCGGCTGCGGCGATGTTGGCGTGGCATCTAACCGTCGCAGCTGGGCTCGCAGGGCTTCCAGTTCATCCAGTTGCCGCTGGTAGTCGCTGTCAAGTCGGGCAATTTCTGCAGGCGAAAGTGGCTCGGTTCTGGGCAGGCCCTCCCGAACTTCGTTTTCCCAGGAGGCACGTTCATAAATCCTGGGTGTATTATCCCTTTTAAGGCCAGCCCGGATTTCAGCGGCTATCCGTAAGCTATCGTTGTAGGCCTGTTCCAGTTCGGCCTGCGTCCGTACCACAGGGCTTGGAGGGCGATAGCTCTCACCAATGCTGGGGATTTCTACTGCTGCCGGTGCAGGAGTCGCGGTCTTTTTGGTCCATTTATGGTTAGAGTCACTGCGTTGTCCGAGTTTCTCGTTTTGCTGGCGGCGAAACTTTGCCTTCATACGCTCCAGTTCCGCCAACTCTTCGGCGTAGCGCTTGGAACGGCCCTTACTCTTTGCCGTTGTTGCCGATGGAGGGATAGTATCCGTTGGCGACATCGTGGAGCGCTGATATTGATCCCGCAATGCCGCAAGTTCAGGGTCACCCGTTTTTGGAGCAACGAGGTCGTATTTGCGACGCTCCGCATCGAGGAGGTCCAATTCTCGCTGACGACGGGTAATGCCCGCCTGAATCTGCTGGCGGTCCGGCGTACCATAAACATCCGGCGCGGTAGTAGCCACGAGGTTGCCTTGTCGTTGACCATGGTCAACCAGTGGCGGCAAACTACGGTCAATTGCCCAGGTCTCTCCCCTGCGCAGGAATACGGCGTAACGGTTCAGGGCATCAGGGTAAACCGTTAATAATAGACCATCAGTAAGCGCTACTCTCGCTGTCTGACTTCCGGGAGGTGGCGGACCTGAAAGGTAGCCTCTTTCCAGGGTGACGGGCACCGGAAGATCTTTTATTTCTACCGGCAGCAAAACGAGCTGTTCCTTTTTGGAGGAGGTGGCCGGTAAGGCCGCAATAATTTCGGCAGACGATAAGGAGGCCGAGAACTGACGAACATTAGTGGGTATGTCTACAGATACCGGGCGGACTCCCGGGATGTCCTGGCGGAACCACCGGCCACCATCCCTGCGGAAATACATCGTCCGACCGTCGGTAGCCAAAGTAGGAGACGTTTCATTACCCGGACCATTGGCTTCTAGAAGCTCTTTGGAGGCGCCCCAGGTTCCGTTAGGTAAAGCGTCTCTCCGATAAAGGTCCAGATTGCCCCCATCATAAGCGCTGTAAATGAGTTGGAGGGCATTAGGGTCGAAGGTTACATCATAGCGCGGCGCAATGCCTTCGGGCAGTGGCCAACTGTCCAGAATTCTCCAGTTCCGGCCGCTTTTTTCAAGGACGTCGAGGTAGCTTACCGCTCCGGTGCGTAACACGGCTAACCGGTTACCATCGGGAGAGAAAGCCAGCGCACGGTCATGGGCGAAGGAGTTAATGGGGGAGCCGGGGTTAAGGGGGCGGCCCCAGCTTCCGTCGGCATAACGAGGCATCGTCCAAATGTCGGCAGCATTATCGGTACCCTTATTACTTGCGAAGTTTGGTCGGGTAAAAAAGAGTTCCTGACCATCGGGGCGAAGTAGCGGATCAATTTCCGCAGGTGCGTTGGCTCCCTGCAAACTGATAAGCTGCTGTGCTTCCAGCCCGGTAAAGGCGAAACAAAATAACAAAATCAGCGATGAAATAGCAGCGTGACGTAGCATGAAAGAACTAGCTTAGGTAACCTTAGGACGACAAAAACACAAAGGGTCAACTCTTACCCTCGCATAAAATACGTTTTTTTTGCTGTTCAGGTTGCCTAAGGTACCGTTACCGAAATTATAATAGTTGCTTTTATGGGTGGATTCCAGTCCCTAAAACAAAAAAATAACGCAGTAAGGCACTACCTACTCGAATTCTACATGCACTTCGGGGGTGGTTGGGTGTGCCTGACAGGCCAAAATATAGCCTTCGGCAATTTCATCATCATCAATGGCAAAGCAGACGTCCATTTTAACGCCACCTTTAACGACCTTAGCCATACAGGTACTGCAGGCTCCGGCCAGACAGCTGTAGGGTGGGGCGGCACCTGCTTCGAGCAGGCCGTCCAGAATGGTCTGCCCTGGCTTCAGGTCTACGACAATTTCTTTACCGCTAAGTTTTACGAACGCTTTCCCGCCAGCCACGGGGCTGGTCGCCTCTTTTTTCTTTTTGGTATCGTTGGCGGACACGAAGCGCTCGCTATTGATGACATCTTTTTTGACGCCAAGACCTAAAAGTGCCTGCTCCACGTTATCGATCATCTCTCCTGGCCCGCAGATGTAGTAGTGCTTATCTTCCACAGCACCGGGATTGGCGTTAAGGAAATCCTGGACCGTCTTTATTTCTATACGGCCGATGGTGCCAGTCCACTTAGGCTTACCGCCGGAGAACAGTCCTTTTAGTCCGCCAACCTTATACTTCTTAGGGCGGGAAAGGGTGTGGTGAACGACCAGTTGGCCTTCATACCGGTTTTGCAGCACCTTGAGTTGTTCTGAAAAGATGATGTTCTCCTCGTCCCGGTTACCGTAGAGCAGGTAAACGGAGGACTTAGGCTCATGCTCCAGCAAGGTCCGGAGAATCGCCATCAGCGGAGTAATTCCACTACCGGCCCCAAAGAGGTAATAATCCCGGCGGCTGGCAGGATCCGGCTTGACGAGGAACCTGCCCTGCGGGGGCATTACTTCGACAAGGTCTCCGGGACGAAGGTTGTCGGCAATATGGTTACTGACGATGCCTCCCTTTACGCGTTTAATGGTCACGGAAATTTCATCGTCGTGCGGAGCGGAACTCATGCTGTATGCGCGTCTTTCCTCTTTTCCGTTGATGACGAATTTCAAGGTCAGGTACTGGCCTGCAAAGTAGTTGAATTGTTCCACGTCCGCTGCTTCCGGCTTAAAAGAAACAGTGAGTGCCTGGTCCGTTTCCGGTTGAATGGAACTTATTGGCAGGGAGAAAAACGTTGGCTGGCTCATGGCGTAAAGTTAACTGGGACGCAAAAGTCGTAAATTCAAAGTGTATTTCCAGCTTTGAAGCTACCATAGATTGATTGGATGCGTGCTTATGACGAGAATAGGAAATTTCAGGGCGCGGCCGCAGGTGCGGAGAAGGGATAAAAGAAGCAAGGGGAGAAAAGGTTGTGATTTTGCCTTTGGTGATTTATCGCGCGGAGAACAGGGGGGAGGAATCCGATAAACAACCTGGCTGAGGGCGTCCTCAACTTAACAGGACTGTAGCCGACAGACAAACTTTTGCCCGGCTGCGCCAGGTCAAAAGAATTTATCGGACGGCAGCGCCGCCCGTCCGGCGGGCCTTGAGCATTGAAATAGTAAGCTTAAACCCCAGCTGAGCCCTACTCCTCAAACCTTCCCCCGCACCTGCGGCCTCGCCCAAAAAAAATAGTCAGCCCGGAACCTCCGAACTGACTACCTGACGCTTTTGACTCCCTGACTTTTTAATTCGCCATTTCACTCAGGAACTTAATACGAACCAGCTTAATTTCCTCGATGGTTACATCTTCCTCTTTTAAAGTCTGGAAGGCAATATCGGGATCGTCCGTCTCACGGTCGGGGTCCATAAAGTAGTCGTAGGTTTCCTCCAGGCTGTACTCATCAACTTCCTCTTCGATGTAATAGTCGATGTTGAGTTTGGTACCAGAATGAACGATGGAAACCATCTCTTCCATCAATTCGTCCATGGAAAGTTGATTGCCGGAAGCAATATCCTCCAACGGAATTTTCCGATCTACCGCCTGGATAATGTTGATCTTTTTCTTAGACTTATTGGCCACCTGTTTGACGACAAAATCACTCGGCCGGTCAATGTCATTTTCTTCCACATACTTTTCAATCAGCATCAGGAACGGCGTGGCGTAGCGTCGGGCTTTGCCGATACTGACACCATTTACATTCTTCATCTCCTCCAGCGTGATGGGGTAGCGGGTCGCCATCTCGTGAAGGGAAGGATCCTGGAAAATAACGAAAGGAGGAATGTCCAATCGCTTTGCTTCCTTTTTTCGCAGGTCTTTCAGCGCCAGGAGGAGGGCCTTGTCGAGAACCACAGCACGAGCATCGTCGGCAGCTCCCTGAATGTCGGCGGCCAACTCTTTTTCAAAGTCGTGGTCAATCGGTATCTGGAAACTTCGTGGTTTCTTCAAAAAGGCCTCGCCTTCCTCGGTAATTTTGATGGTGCCATAAGATTCGATGTCTTTACGCACGAGGTTATTAAGCAGTGCCTGGCGGAATATGGAGCTCCACAGAACCTCTTCCTCCCCTTTGCCTACACCAAAGCCTTTGCGCTTGACGAACTTATAATCCTTCATCTGCTTCGTCTCTTTGCCGAGCACGAATTCGATGAGCGTCTTAAGGGGGTAGTTTTGGTCTAATTCAATGACCGCCTTGAGGGCTTCAACCACCTTATCCTTTGCTTCAATACGCTCTTTGGGGTGGCGACAGTTATCGCATCGCTTACCACAATTTTTGTCGTCGTATTCTTCTCCGAAGTAATGAAGCAGAAAGCGACGGCGGCAAGCCGTCGTTTCGGAGTAAGCCATAACCTCCTGCATCAGCTGCGCACCCATCTCCCGTTCCATCAGCGGCTTGTCGCGGAGGAATTTCTCGAGCTTCAGGATGTCTTTGTAAGCATAAAAAGCAATACAGCTGCCGCCCATGCCATCCCGTCCGGCACGGCCAGTTTCCTGGTAGTAATTTTCGATGGACTTCGGGATGTCGTAGTGAATCACAAACCGCACATCAGGTTTGTCGATACCCATTCCGAAAGCAATGGTGGCACAGATAACGTCCACATCTTCCATCAAAAACTCATCCTGCGTACGGGAGCGCGTCTTGGGGTCGAGGCCAGCATGGTAAGGAGCGGCTTTGACACCGTTTACCCGCAAGGTCTCTGCAATCTCTTCTGCTGATTTCCGACTCTGGACGTAAACGATGCCGGATTCTCCGGGCATTGTTTTTACGACCTGGATGATCTGCTTGAAGGTGTATTCTTTCTTGCCCTTTGGCCTCACTTCGTAATAAAGGTTGTCCCGGTTGAAACTGGAGACAAAGGTGGCGTGGTTTTCGCCCATCCGCAGGTTCTTCACGATGTCGGACTGGACTTTCGGCGTAGCGGTAGCCGTAAGGGCAATGATGGGGATCTGGTGCCCAATCTGGTCCAGCATTTCACGAATCCGGCGGTACTCCGGGCGGAAGTCGTGTCCCCATTCAGAGATACAGTGGGCTTCATCGATGGCAACGAAAGAAATGTTGGACTCCCGGAAGAACTCAATGTTTTCCTCCTTGGTCAGCGTTTCCGGTGCAACGAATAAGAGTTTAGTCTCACCGCTCGTAATGTCCTCCTTTACCTGGCGCATCTGCGTTTTGGAAAGGGAAGAATTCAGGAAGTGCGCTACGGCATCGTTGTCTCCGTAAGACCGGATAGAATCAACCTGGTTTTTCATCAGCGCAATCAGCGGTGAAATGACCAGGGCACATCCATCCATCATCAGGCCTGGAAGTTGGTAGCAGAGGCTTTTTCCACCACCGGTTGGCATGATGACGAAAGTATCCCGTCCTTCAAAAAGAGCTTCGATGATGGCCTTTTGGTGGCCCTTAAAAGTTTTAAAGCCGAATTGCTCAAACAATGCATCCTCTAAGTGGGTGGCAACTGGTTTAGCGGTCATGTATAGATTCACTTTGCTCCGAATGTTCTTTTACTGTAGCCGTGTAGCACCTCGTCGCAAGATTTATTTGCATTGAAGAACGGCATCGGAAGGTTTTTTAACTCAGGGTGATACCTTTGCGGTGCTCACCATTTTCGATGTAGGTTGATAAATACTAGTTGGGCAAAGAATAGGCGAATACAATTGGCCTGAACCAATCGGTTGTTAATTTAAGGGTTTAAGTTGATACTTCTTCGCTTTAGACCGCGAATTTTCATGAAAGTCACCCGTTAAAATTTACGGGCAAATTCGCTACGAGGGCTCAAAAATACACTTTTACGTGAAAAACGCAAGTCTCATTCTCGGGGTAGCCCGCAAAACGCTTGAAATCGAAGCAAATACCTTGCGTGATTTGGTCGGTACCTTGGATGAATCTTTTGTCGCCTGTGTGAACACCATCCATGCCGGTTCCGGCAGGGTTGTGGTAACAGGAATAGGGAAAACAGCTTTAGTAGCTAAAAAGATTGTAGCTACACTGAACTCTACGGGCACTCCGGCACTTTTTTTACACGCAGCCGACGCAATCCATGGAGATATCGGGATGGTGCAACCCGAAGACATCGTGTTGTGCCTGAGTAAGAGCGGTGAAACGGCGGAAGTGAAAATGCTCGCCTTGCTGGTGCGGCAGGCGGGCAACCCCCTTATCGCCATGGTAAGCCGTAAGGATTGTAGCCTTGCACACCAGGCCGACCATGTGCTCCTGACGCCGATAAGCAGAGAGGCTGACCCAAACGATCTGGCCCCTACGGCCAGCACAACGGCCCAAATGGCCCTTGGAGATGCTTTGGCCACTTCCTTATTGGCCTTGCGTGGATTTACTCCGGGGGATTTCGCCCGCTTCCATCCCGGTGGTTCGCTGGGGAAGCAGTTGTACCTGCGGGTGTCGGACCTGTACCCCAATAATGAGAAACCTTCGGTGACGACTGAGTCCCCCCTCCGGGAGATTCTGTTAGAGATGACCTCTAAGCGTTTGGGGGCAACGGCGGTCCTTGAGCCGGGAACAAATAAGTTGGCTGGCATCATCACCGACGGCGACCTGCGCCGGATGCTCACTGGTAACCCTCACCTGGAGACGGTAACGGCTGGGGAAATAATGACGCTCAATCCTAAAAAGATTCATAAAAGTACGCTGGCCATTAAGGCTATGGAATTGCTGCGGGCCAATAACATCAGCCAATTAGTGGTGGTGGGAAAAGAGGAAAAGTATCTTGGGATCTTGCACGTGCATGATCTGATCAGGGAGGGGTTGGTGTAGGTTCGTGCATTGCGTACAAGTAGGTTTATATGCAGGGCGGGGCCGCAGGTGCATAGTTTGTTTTAGGGGCGAGTGGGCTGTGCCCCGAATTTTTCCCATTTTACCCTGATCTTATCGGGGCACAGCCCACTCACCCTTGAGGTAATACTTCTTTGTCCAATCGGTGCCAGAAACAGGTATCACCACCTATATTCACCATCAAATCCCCACGTCAATGATATTACGCTTCCCCCTCCTTGCGCTTTTACTCCTCCTCTGCACCGGCGTCCGCGCCCAAAATATGCCCACCGCTTCGCCGGAAAGTATGGGTTTCGATGCGGAAAGGCTGGAAGGGGTTAACACGCTGATGCAGGGTTTTGTGGACCAGGGTATCATCCCGAATGCGCAGACGATCGTACTGCGGCGCGGCAAGGTAGTCCACCGGGGCACCTTCGGGTACGCCGACCTCGAGAAGAAAACACCTGCCCGCCCCAACGACATCTACCGAATCGCCAGCCAGACCAAAGCCATGGTTACCGTAGCGCTGATGATGGAATATGAGCAAGGAAAATTTCTGCTGGAAGACCCGTTAGAAAAGTACTTGCCAGCATTTGCCAAAATGCGCGTCTTCAAAACGCATAATGCGAAGCGAAAAAAGTTCACTACCGAGCCTGCCAGAAGCAGCATCACCATCCGGCAGCTGCTGAGCCATACCTCCGGGATCAGCTATGGTATCCCGGTAGAGACCGAGGAGATGAAGGTGCCGTACTTTGCCAGCCTGGAAGACGATACTCTCGAAGACGTAGCGAACCGTATCGCTAAACGCCCCTTGCTCCACCAACCCGGAGAAGGCTTTAGCTATGGATTGGGTATTGATGTAGCGGGCCGACTGCTAGAGGTTATTTCAGGGCAAACGCTGGAAGAGTACATGCTGCAGAAGGTGTGGGGACCGCTCGGTATGACCGACAGCCACTTCTACCTTCCTGCCGCTAAGCACGACCGATTGGTGAAGCTGTACTCAAAATACACTGCAGAGGCTCCGCTCACTCTCCACGAAAACGAAACCTACCGGGACTTCGCCATCAAAGGTGCTCAAACCTACTTCTCCGCTGGTGCCGGATCGGTGGGAACGATTGATGACTACGCCCGTTTCTGCCAACTAATGCTCAACCGCGGCACCTACAACGGCGTGCGCTTACTGGCGCCCAAAACCGTGGACATGATGTTGAAGAACCAGATTGGCGATGCGGAAGTGTGGGATCGTAAGGACAAATTCGGCCTCGGTTTTCAGCTTATCACCGCCGGAACGCACTATGGCGACCAGGCTCGGCCAGGTGCTTTTACCTGGGGCGGCTTGTATTGTTCGGAATACTTCGTTGACCCGGAAGAAGAACTGGTGATGCTGGTTTATACCAATGTGCATCCGATTCCGCAGTACGGGGAAGTGGTACGAAAGTTTCGGGTGGCGGTTTATGCGGCGCTTATGGAGTGAACGGGGTTCAGCTTTCAGTTTTCAGGACCTAGTTTTCAGGGTTTAGTTTTCAGCAGTAAACGTCAATAATTGCTAATCAACAATCTACAATTTCTTACCGGAACTGACCCCGTAGTCATCGCCCGCCAGCTGATCGGGGTGGAACTGGTCACCACGTTGGGCGGGGTAGAGACCGCTGTTCGCATAACAGAAACGGAAGCGTACTGGGCACCGGATGACCGGGCAAGCCACGCCTTCGGGAATAAACGGACCAAACGAACGGAGGTGTTTTTTCACCAGCCGGGCACGGCCTACGTGTACCTTTGCTACGGTATCCATGAAATGTTCAACGTGGTGACGGGGCCGGCAGGCACCGCGCATGCCATCCTGATCCGGGCGGGAGAACCGAGCCGGGGCTTGGAACACATCAAGAAAAGACGTAATATTGAAACCTTAAGCCCGCAATTAAGCAGCGGGCCGGGCGTTTTGACCAAAGCTCTCGGTATTGACCGGAAGCTCAATGGTCACGACCTGCTGTTGCCCAACGGTGTTGTCAGGCTGGAAGTGACCGGGCCTGAGGTGCCGCCGTCTCAGCTTATAGCGACGCCACGGATCGGTATCGGTTATGCCGGGGAGCCATGGACAAGCAAGGCCTGGCGGTTTTACCGGAAAGACTCCCGGTTCGTAAGTCGGTTGAATGCCTTTAAGGAAAGGTGAAAGTTGGCGGGTTAGTCGGCTTTTTACCCAAAACGAGTGTATTAATCTCCTTACAACCGTGCGCTGCGCGGCTACCTGCGGCGGTTCCACGGGGTAGGTGTTTTACAAAGCTGACGTGTTTTGGTAGCCTAAAGTTTAAAACAATGTTGATGATTCATCGCTCTTTAAAAATCTTCTTTTGCACCTGCGTCCCCGCCCTGCTTATGCTCCTGAGTATAAATCTGACGGCGCAAAACGAAGACCTGAAGTTTATCGATAATACCTACGTCGACTACATTAAGACGGTGCGATTACACATTGATGGGTTTCCGCACAGCTATCCGTTTATCGAGCTGAACGGCAATGCCCGGCTGCGGCTTTCGTTCGACGATCTGAGCGACGAGGTGCGTCGCTACTCTTATAAATTCATTCATTGCGACCAGGATTGGAAACCTTCCGGTCTGAGCTCACTGGAATTCAACTCTGGTTACTCGACCGACTATCTGGAGGACTACGACTTTAGTCTCCGAACGCTGAAGGAATATGTCCATTATGACCTGACCTTTCCCAACCGGAACATGAAATTGGATGTCAGCGGCAACTATCTGCTGGTTGTTTACGATGAAGAAGATGATGCTTTCCCGGTAATCACCCGGCGATTTATGGTGCAGGAAAACATTGCCGGCATGAGTGGCCGGATCATGCGACCGGCGCAGGTGGACAAGATTCATACCCACCAGGAAGTGGACATAACCGTAAATACCAAACAACTGAACCTGAAGGCCCCGATGCGGGAACTGAGCCTGACTGTACTCCAGAATAACCGATGGGACAACGCCGTTACCGGCATCATCCCTAACCTGCTGAAACCAGATTACGTCCGGTTTGATTACCAAGGCAAGGTCAGCTTCCAAGGAGGTAATGAATTTCGGAACCTCGACATCCGCTCCGTCCGTGCACCCCGCTCCCCGATGGCGGGCATCACCAACGAGGGAGACTTCTACGCCATGATGATGGAGGCGGAAAAGCCCAGGGATACGGGTACTTACCTTAGCTACTTTGACTTAAACGGTGACTTCGTCAATTTCCGGTTCGACCGGGACGTGCTCACCCTCGCAGATGAGTTTTTGCAGGAAAATTTCGATCGCTTGCGCTTCGACTTTAATGGGGAATACATTGAAATGACCTGGGTGTTGAAGACCCCCTTCCCACTTGACCGCGACGTTTATATTTTTGGCGGATTAAGTGAGTACCAGCTGAAGCCTGGCTTGAAAATGATCTGGAATCCACAGATCAACGCTTATGTTGGTCGAACGATGCTTAAGCAGGGCTTTTACAACTATCACTACGTCACGGAGAAAAGGCCGGAGAAGGGCTCTACCGACCGGATCAATTACGATGAACTTGAAGGCAGCTTCGATGAAACCGAAAATGATTACCTGGCATTGGTGTACTGGCGGCCGATCGGGGGGAGATATGATCGGTTGATAGGGGCACTTTTGCTGAATAGTACGCTTGATTAGACGGTGCTGTGCAACTTGGTAGACGTCCGCTACGCTCACTAGGCAGATTGTAGAAGGTAGGCTGCCACATGGCTCAGCTCGCTTCGCTCGGATGCTTCGAAGCTTTGTTCTCACAGAGAGGGAGGCACCGAGGGGGTACAGAGAGCCGTCGTTGGAGAAGCGGAAAGCTGAAATATGTGGCATAAACGAGTGCAGCGAACTGCCCCGTGCGGAGCACTACCTACTGAAGGCCGAAGGCCGTCTACCGAGAAAAGGAGCGCAGGGACCTATTTGCCTAAGATTTGCGGATCAAATCTCTAGCTTCCATCAAACACCACCCCAACCAATTAGTCCCCTTCCAGTCTTCGGGGCCGACGCTTTCTGCGTCGGCAGCACTCATGCCTATGCCCCAGTGAGGATCAAAGGGGCTGGCTTCTACGAGGATTTTATTGCCGGTGGTTTCGAGGAATTCCAGTAGATCGGGGTTGTGCTTAAATTTCAGGAAAGAGCCTTCCGTGACGATTTGACGCATGTGCTGTTTCCAAATGGTTACGTCAAAGTCTTTGACCTGGCGACCAAGTTTTTTGGCTATGGCGGGGTTTTCAGTAACCAGAATTTTTTCGAGGATAGTCTCATCGTTGAAAAGACGAGCCTTTTCGGCCATCATCCAATGTTCTGCAGTGGGGTAATAAACTTCCTCATGGTCGAAGCCACGGGGATACCACTGGCTGAGACAACTGGAGGTAATGACACCATCTTTTCTGGTGCGGTGGCCCCAGAAGTATAGGTATTTGAAGGAGTGTTCGTCTCGAAGTTGCTGGAGGAGCCAGTCGTTGGAGTAGGTCATTTCGAAGGGTTTAGGAAGTAATGGGCTATTCGGGGAGAGAAGTTGCGGGGATAGCTTGTTTTTTAAGAGAAGATTCATTTAGCCAGATATTGAATCTTGATTAGTCGCAGCTCATTTAATCCGGCCCGGTATTTCTCAAAATGGGGATTGGGTTTACCTGCCGACGTTTTACTACTGAATCAATTCTTCGAGAAGTTCTTTGGAGGTGATTTTGTTAATGGTTCTCAGGAATGGTGAAAAAGCTCTTTTAGGCGAGGTTATTCAACGGAGCGCAAATCTGTCCTTTAACCTTCTTAGCGGGCTTTATTGACTTTAGTCAATGAAAAACGGGCGGTATCCTCCGAGATTTGACCTAAAATACGATTTGATGAAAGCAATAACCGTCCTTACTTACGCACTAGTAGTATTCTTCTGCCTGCCTACTCAGGCTCAAACTGAGGATAATTGGGGTTTTGAACGTAAACATTTCATTGGTACGCAGGCCTTCATGATTTTTACACCCCTCCTGGATCGTTCTCCGGAGTTTTACCAGCTTAGCTACGGTTACCGACCGACCGCAAAAGATGAAATATCAATAGAAGCGATTACCTGGGTCTATCGGGGGCCAGGGGGCAGGCCCCATGGCCCGGATTTTGAGAATCCGGCGTCTGATTTTCCTGGAGATGTCAAGGCCTTTGGCGTAGGGTTTGCTTACAAGCGGTTTCTATGGAAAGGAGCCTTTGGCCAAATACATTCGACGGCTTTCCGGCAAATTTATCGGGACGAACGTAAGCAGAAAATACAAAGTGGTTTTCAGCTGTTCAACAGCCTTCGGTTCGGTTACCACTTTAAGGTTTTAAAGAGAAGATGGTTTGTATCGCCTTCCGTCGCCTTCACCTACTGGCCCGTTAATACTAATTTGCCCGCTTCGTTTCAATTGGAAGAGGATAAGTGGGCCAATTACTTCTTATTCGAACCGGGCCTCCATGTTGGCTTTGTCTTCTGAACTCTTAGCCGTTCAACTGTGGCCAGGCATTATTTTTCTTCTTATCCTGCTCAATGTCTCAGGCTTAATTCCCAGGTAGCTGGCGATTTGATACTGGGGAATCCTATTAATCAGGTCAGGCCGGTTATCTACCAGTAGTAAATACCTTTCCCGGGGGCTAAGGGTGATGAATTTTGTGAGCGTTTCTTGTTGGGCTCCCATCATTTGCTCCATGCCTTCTCTGCAGAATGATTCGAAACGGGGGTGCTTTTGGTAAAGGGCCTCCTCTTTTTTTCGATTAAGAATAGCTACTGTAGTTGTTTCCGTACAGATGAAATATATGGCAGAGGGCTTTCCATTTGCCTGGCTACCGAAGTTTATTGCTGATTGGTTCTCGGTATAGAAAGCTGTTGTCTTTTCCTCTCCATTCAGGGTTTTGAACTCACGAATACAGCCCTTTACGACAAAGAAAGCATCGTTTGCCACCATTCCTTCTTTTAACAAATAGTGCCCTTTTTCAAAAGTCTTTACCGGGAAGCTTTCTCTGATCCCCTGGCGTTCTTCCGGGGATAAGAAGGTGAGTTGAGACATCTGTTGTACTAGTATATTCTCCATCGGTATCGTAGTGTTCATTGGCCCCAAAAGTATGGGTACTGGGGCTTCTTTGCCGGAGTTGGTCCAGTAACCAATTATTCTGGTGTATTGCCTTAGTAACGTTTGGTACGAACAGGTCAACGGCCAATAGCGGGTACTATTGCTTCCTTTCATCCATAAAGATATGCCGTTCATAGATTAAACTTCCCAACCTCGTGGCATTTGGTAGCTTTGCCATCCGTAGTCAAATACTATTTATGCGCCAAGCTTACTTACTCCTTATTACCTGCCTCTGCTCCTATGGTCTTTCCGCTCAGGGTACTACTCCATGGACGTTGGAAAAGGCCGTTAACCATGCGCTGGAAAACAATCTCCAGGTAAAGCGGTTGGATAATTTCGCCGAGATCGCCCGTCTTAACTTGCAACAAGCACAGAATGGACGCTTGCCCACCGCCAACGGTTCCTCCAATGTCGGTGCGCAGTTCGGTCGAACGATTGACCCGACCACCAACGAATTCAACGCCCAGACGATTGGCTTCCAGGGCTACCAACTCAACGCGGGGGTCACGCTGTACAATGGCGGCCTGATCAAAAATAACCTGCGCCAGGCGGAATTCAACCTCGCAGCTGCGGAGATGGATGCTAAAGTTACCGGTAACAACATCGGCCTGCAGGTAGCCAACAGCTATTTGACCATCGTCTTGCTGAAGGAACAACTCACTAACTCCCGCGCTCAACTACAGCTTACCGACGACCAACTCAGTAATACCGACCGGCTGATCAATGCAGGTGCCTTGCCCGCTGCACAACGTTTCGACCTGGTTGCACAGAAAGCGGCCAATGAACGGGCCATAGTCGAGCTGGAAAATCAGGTGCTAACGTCCATTCTCGGACTGCGTATCCTGCTTGAAGTTGACTTTGAACAGGAGTTCACCGTTTCTACACCGGAGCTTAACCCGAGTGAAGAACAGCTATTTGAAACGTTCAACGTTAACGAAATCTATGCCGCTGCCCGAAACGTGCAGCCCACCGTGCTTGCCGCTGAACTGCGCCGCGACGCAGCAGAGACGGGCATCGAAATTGCTAAGTCGGGCCTGCGGCCCACCGTCAGCCTCTTCGGTAGCCTGAGCACGAACTTCTCTACTGTGGCCAGGGACTTTACTAATCCAGACCTTACTGGCATTGAAATTGTCCAAGGACCAGCAATTCCGGTCGTGATAAACGGAGAGGATGCAACATTGGCAGAATTTGGTGCCAGCGGTTCCCCCACCTTCCCAAAACTTGGATACTTTAACCAGCTCAACCGAAACTTTGGTCAGTCCTTAGGCATGTCGCTGAACGTTCCGATTTACAGCCAGGGCCGCAACAAGATCAACGTCCAGCGTGCTCAAGTGCAAAAGCTTAATGCTGTCCTTGACATTGAGCAGGCCGATAACCAACTGCGTAACGACGTAGAACTTGCTTTGGCCAATCTACGTGGTGCCCGGCAAACCTACCGTGCTGCTGAGGCAAGTCAGGAAGCCGCTCAGGCAGCTTATGATAATGCCCAGCGACGCTTTCGCGCCGGCGCGGCCAACAGCCTCGATCTGGTCACGGCCACCAACCGTCTGGAACAGGCGCAAACAGAATTTACAAGAACCAAATACCAACTTATTTTCAACCGTCAGGTAATCAAATTCTACCTCGGCCAGGGCTTCTCGCTCAACTAACCTATACCAACTACCCAGTACCCCAAATCCCCGAAGCAGGACGGGATTGACCTCCTGTCCTGCTTCTTTTACCACCCACTCCTGGCCCTGTCTCGCAATACTGCAGCACGGCCCCGGCACACCATCAACCATCCGCAATCAACCTCTAGCTATTCCTCACTATGGCACGTAAAATAATCCTCTTAATCTTTGCACTGATCGTCGTCGGCGCCATTGCCGCTGTAGCCTTCAGCGGGCGTAAAGAAACCGGAACGAAAGTGTTTACCACCGAGGCAAAGGCCCGGACCATTCAGGAACTTGTTTCTGCAAGTGGCAAAATTTTCCCGCAAACGGAAGTCAAGATCAGCTCCGATGTTTCCGGTGAGGTCATTGAGCTTTATGTGGAAGAAGGAGACAGCGTGGTGCCGAACCAACTGCTCGCAAAAATTGATGCTGATGCCTACCAGAGCCAAGTGGCAAGGGGAGTCGCCGGTGTAAATAGCAGCAAAGCTCAGCTGGCTAACGCTAATGCGCAGATCAACAGTCTCGAAGCCCAGCAGGCCCAGATTGAAGCCCAGTTGGCCAATGCCCGGGAGATCTACGAAAGAAACAAAGGCCTTGCCGCCGATGGTGTGGTAAGTACGGCGGAACTGGAAGCCAGCCAGGCCAGCCTCCGGGGCCTCGAAGCCAATATGAAAGCGGCCGAAAGTAATATTAAGGGTGCCCGCGAAAGTGCTCGCGCCGCCCAGTTTGGCGTTGAATCTTCTCAGGCGACGCTGAGTGAGTTAAGGACCAGCTTGCGGCGTACCACCATTTATGCGCCAATGGGCGGCGTGGTTTCCCTGCTCAACATAGAACAGGGTGAACGCGTAGTTGGTACCATCCAAATGACGGGTACCGAACTGATGCGGATTGCCAACCTCAATGCGATGGAAGTCCGGGTAGAAGTCAGTGAAAATGACGTCCCTTCCGTAAAGATTGGAGATGTCGCTGAAGTAGAAGTTGATGCCTACCTCAACCGGACCTTTAAGGGACGTGTTACCCAAATCGCGAATTCAAGCACCACCGCTGGAACGGCTGCGGATAATGTGCTCAACAGCGATCAGGTAACCAATTTCGAAGTGCGCATCAGCATTGATCAGGAAAGCTACGCAGACCTTGTCGCTAGTGGTAATACTTATCCCTTCCGCCCAGGTATGTCAGCTAGTGTAGACATCCTAACCAAAACAGCCAGTGGTATCATCAGTGTACCGATTGAATCGGTTACAACCCGGGAAAAGAAAACCGATGATGAGGATATTTCCGGAATAGATAACCTGGAAGAAGTTGTCTTCGTGATCTCCGGTGATACCATTACTCAAACGACAGTGACCACCGGCGTTCAGGATGCTAATGTGATCGAGATCAAAACTGGGATCTCCGCAGGAGATGAGGTTGTTGCTGGTCCTTATACTGCATTAAGCCGTAAACTTAAGGGAGGCGATAAGGTCATCGTAATGGACAAGGAAACGTTCTACGACGACAATAAGGACTAAATAGGTTGCAAGTTTCAGGTTGCAAGTTGCAGGTTGCAAGTTGCAGGTTGCAGGTTCAGCCCCTATCGCGAATATGACTAGCATTTAACCTTCCAAATTTTAAGGGAAGGCGCCCGGCGGCAGTGTCAGTGATCCTGGCGCTGCCGCTGTTTTTTGCAACCTGCAACCTGCAACCTGCATCACCTCCGTTGAAACGGCATATCAAGCGGGCCACTGAAACTAAGCCGGGTAAACTTCAAATCAAGTTTGGCGGGGCCGGTGGCTTCGGCATCGATCCGGAGGGTGCGTGAATGCGCGAAATCAGGCTCACCCGTTTTACCTTCCGCCTGGCGGAAGTCAGCGTTGTTAATGGTGAGGGAACGGTTTTGGACCAGTTCCTTTAGCTCCATTTCTTCCAACTTGAAACCTCGGGAGCCTACCTTATAATTGGTGGCAAAGCGCTGGTCGCGGCCACTAAGCAAGTAGGTTTCCCCTTCTGTTTTGAGGTCCAGATCACGGGTGAAAAACACCGCGTTGCCCAGGACGGCCTCCTGCAGCAGGTCAAAGCGCGCGGGGATTTTATACTTCTGCTCGATGTAACTCAGAGGCTCGGCGGTGTAATCTCCGTTGAGGCGGTTGAGGACAAAAAAGGAATCAGGGCGGATCAGTGCACGAGCCCCTTCGAAGCCAAACTTCTTGACACTCATCCAAATGGCCTTGTCCTTTTCCATTCGGATGACGGCGGTGCCACCGATGTTAAAGTCGCGGCTTTCCAGCTTAATATTAGCCCGGCCTTCCATAAACTCAGCATCGAAACTGTTGTCTTCCATGCCTTTGATCACCTTCGCGGCTTTGCTGACGGTAGTTACGCCGTCCCGTCCGTCCTTGCCTGCTCCGACTTTTACTTTGCAGGCGAAAAAAAAGAACAGGCAGGTACAGGCAAGAAGTAGGTAAGTACGCATAGGAAGGAGTGATTTTTTGGCGGGGACGCAGGTGCCAAGGTAAGGGCCTTAAGCGCAAAGTTTAGTTGGGATGGTGTCTGCAACAAAAAGTGCACTTCAACTGAGGTACGTGAAGAACGCCAGAAACCTGGTTAACTACGAACTTTTGATAGTTTACGGCCAAGCGTGGTAGACTTACTGCCGGCAGTCTTAGCCCGGGAATAGGCTTTTTCGGCATCGGCCTTATTTCCGGCGGCAGCCTGTGCATCTCCCAGGTATTCGAGGAAGAGGGCGTTAGTATTGGTGGGGGAGTCGTAGGCAAGGAGAGCCGCTGCGTTGTCGGTGTTATTCCACAGGAAGCCAACCGGGCCGGCAGTACCGCCAGGTAGTTTGGCCAGGTCAAGTGGGCCGGCGGTATCTTCGGCGGCGAAGCCGGCGAAGGCAGTAGCTAATTCATCCAGGGCAGCAATGGCGTCGGGTTGGCCGCTGACCATCAGACGGGCCTGATCAAGTAAGGACGTAGCTTCACTGAAGTTAGCGCGCAGCGCCTCCCCCAGGGCATAATTGACATAAACGGCTGGCCGGTTTGGGTATACATCCAGTGCCTCCTCTGCATACTTGCGCAATTCTGAGACCTGATTGTCAAGGTAAAGCGTACCCAGGAGTTGTTCCCATACGGGATAGACGGTGTCATCCAGTTCAATCGTAGCTTTATAGGCTTCACTTGCTTTGGCCAGTTGACCGGTGTGGAAAAAGATATCTCCCTGAATGGCAGCAGCCTTCGCTTCGTCTGGGTGAACACGCCGAAGCTCGGCGGCCAGGGCCATTGCCCTTTGTCCCATGCCTGCATCCTGCGACCCCGCCACCTGATTGACCAGGGGAAGCAATTTGCCTACTTTAAGGTCGATGTCTACATCCGGACGCCCCAGTAACGCCATCAACTCCAAATCACCGCCCGCAGAAGGCTTGTTCGGAGAGACTTCCTGCAGTGCCAATTGTGCCCGGACGTCGGCCGGTTGGATGGACAATATTTCCTGATAGACTTTTTTCGCCTTATTGGCGTCGTTCTGGCTGGTGTAATACCCCGCCAACATATGACGATACTGAAGATTGCGGGGTTCCGATTCCACGAGGGCCGTCAGTTCTTTTTCCGCTTTCTTAGTGTCTCCCTGCCCAAGATATAGGGCATGCTTGTGGCGGGCCAATTCGAGGTTGATTCCAATACGTTGTTCCAGGGCGTTATAGGCTGAAATGGCACCTTTAATGTCTTGCGCTCGGACCAGGAACGCGGCCCGCTCCAGATAGTAAACTTCCTCTTCCGGGTTTTCTTTGATCAGTGTCGCGTATAAATCAGCGCCTTCTTTATGTCGACCACTGGCCTGGTAAAGCTCAGCCAAAAAAGCCGCATACACTTCGTTAGGGCGCTTGGCGTAGGCTTTACGCAGTTGGTCAATGGCTTCCTCCGTTTCGCCAGCGGCGTACTGCAGTCTGCCGAGCTCAAACATTGCAGCATCCATTTCCGGCACGTCTTCCAACAGTGCTTTGAACAGGTTGATCGCCTCGTCTGTCTTGCCCAGTAATGCCTGCCGTTTGGCTTCGATGAACCGGGTTTGTTTTTTGATGTCAGCTTCCGTCAGGGCACCGGGCTGGGCGCTGAGTGAAAAAGAAAAGAGGATGCAAAGGAGTATGGAGGCGAAACGCATGAGGCCGCGGTAGTTTGAAGGGTACCTTAAGGGGGTGTTGGTAAACCTGCTTCCAGAATGGTGAACGGGGAACTTAAGGTTGTTCATAGTCTGGAAGGCAATTTACCAACAATCCTTATGGTAACGTTTTTCAGGGCTGGTCGTTGTATGAAGGCCAGTTTATTACGGTTCCCATAACGGCGGACCGGATCACTTTCCTCTCTTTAGGTCCGGGGGCGTCCCGTTCACTGGCTAATAAGCACAACTAATTAACCTTCCCAACTTCGTTTGCTGCCTTCTGGGGCGGGTCGGCCTCGCCACAGGCAAATACGGTTTTGCCCGGGAGTTTTAAATAAAAACATGAGTCATCCCGAATTTTGGCGATGACAAAAAATTAGGCCTTTTGTGTATTTTCGAGGAGTTCTCACACTTCAAGAAAAACTCAAAAGGCCTATGTTTTTAAAGTTACTGCAAGATAAAGCAACTACTCCAATAAAGCGAAAAGCAGGTCCATTTCTCCTTCGTCAAGTAGATCGTTACACCCGTCAGATAAGGGTAGATTTGGATGCTGCTATTGATAAGCGACTGGTGGGGACTTTTTTCAACCTATTC
>NZ_KB890450.1 GCF_000373105.1 Neolewinella persica DSM 23188
AACTCCATCCGGCCGCTGGCCCTGGGCCGGAAGAATTATTTATTTGCCGGATCCCATAAGGGCGCTCAACGGGCGGCGATGATGTACAGCTTTTTCGCCAGTTGCAAATATGCTGGCGTTAATCCTTGGGAATGGCTGGCTGACGTCTTAGGCAGGATCGGTGCTCATCCGGTTAATCGGTTGGAGGAGTTGTTGCCGGAGCGGTGGGCGGAAAAACAAGGCGGCGGCCTGTAGTTGCTCGGACGGTTACCAGCCTGGTAGACTACAACATCCGCGAAGCAAAGGGCATCTACCTCGATATCCGGATGATCGGCGGTATGTCTGGCAACGTAGCAGCGTAGGCTATGACGACCGAAGAACGGCAAGCAGCGATTGAGGTGGCCACTGAGCACCTCGACAGCATCGAAATCTATGTGGGCATGATCCGTCAACATTTGGATCCAATCGATCGGTACCTCACGCAGGCCCAGGAAGAACTCCGGGAACTGCAGTCAGCAGGTACCAGCTCAGAAGCGATCCCGCACCACGTCAAGGATAAGTGATTCCCTAAAGAAGTTAGCAACCCGTTTTTACCGAAGCGTTCGTGCCTATTTGGTGCGGGCGCTTTTTTGATTGGGTGGTATATCAAATGCAAAACTGAGTCAACTATCTTCAATTTTTTTTCCACTAAAAACGCGTATGTTTGGGAGAATAGATAGTTGCTATTTGCGCAAGTTGGTGGGTGTTGTGAAATTGCGCTCAATAACAATAAATAGCCACATGTCCATTCAATCGTAGCCCTTATTAACCACGACCTTCACTATAGGTCAAGCCCTCATTAAATACACATTCGATATGCTTCCAGATTATTCATTTGTTTTCAACTATTTTCAAAACAAGCTCCGCGATCTTAAGGACGAACACATGTTAAGCACCTTAAGCAACAACCCATGCTCCATAAAGACTAAGGATGACATTAAGAATTTTGTCAAAAAAATAGCAGAGGATCTATTCGAAGAGGAGGATTACTATTTCATCGAAAACGAAAACTCAGTAAATAGATTAGACTTTAATTATTGCGGCCAAGACATGTTTCTAGAGATAGATGAGAGATTCAATCACATCGAACTAGATTTCCATCAAACAATAAAGTTCATGGCATCCCTCTCAAATAAAATGCTTGCATCAGTAAACCCAACAGGGACAAATGTTGCAGGAGATATTGAAGACATGAGAGATGCCTGGTTTAAAGGTCTGCCAATTCATATTCCAGAAGTCAACTTTAGACATAGACATATGTCTGGTAGGTTTTTCAAGGAAGATGAACTCAAATCATTTTTCATCGTCGAAGGCAAAACATCACTATTTGATTATGAAAATGATTTAATCTTAGGAATTAATAAGTTTTTAGAAGAAAAAGGTTCTACTATCAGATATTCACCTGATCAAATTAAGGCTTATCAGGAAAATCATAAAGTGATTGGTGCCTTTCTAAATGGAGACTATTGCAAAACTATAAGAATAGAAGAACAAAGGATGATAGTCGGGAATGGGTTTGAAAATCAAATATTCCTGACTAGATACCTCGATAGAAATCCCAAAACCCGGGTTTTATTTAAAAAAGAAAATGACGATACTGGAATAGAAGTCAATTCCTTCGTTGAGTTTATTCACACTTTAGGTAAGAATACCTAAAAAACGCGTGCTTCCCCTACAGCTGGTATCGACTTTCCGCTCTCACTATTGAAAGAAAGCCCTATCAGCACTCATCTGCGCCAGCGAAATCCCCCCAGCCAGTATGTAACTCTTAAAAGTAGCCTCCCGCTTCCAGCCCCCCGCCTGCATGATCTCCGGCACCGGCATCCCGTCCAGAAGCATATTGGTAGCCGCGCTGCGCCGGGCCGTGTGCGTGGTCAACAGTGCCGACTTAGCCAGGTAGGGCTCACCGGGCGTGGCCTGATTAGCCACCAGGCCGGCCATGCTGGCAATGATCTTCAGTTTGCGGTTGGCTTCCTGGTTGGTGTCTCCAGAAAGATCGTAATCATGCTTTTTAAGGATGGCCATTGCTGCCGGCTTGATCGGGATGATGCTGATCGTACCCGTTTTCTCCGCAACGTTCCGGTAAAAGGACTTATCCCCGTGCTGTAGGACGTTGCTGCGGTGGATGGCGATACTGTCCCCGAATCTCAGCACCAGGTAATAAGAGATAAGGAAGCGATCGCGTTCTTTCTGCAGGTCTGGCCGGCTGGACAGATTAACGCTCTCCAGCTGCTTAATTTCCTCACGACTCAGGTAGATCTTATCCGTCGGGCGGATCCTTTCGGCGATAAAGCCTTTCGCCTTGAAACTGGTATTCGTATGCAGCTCCCGATCGAGGCCAATCCGCATAAACATCTTCAGGTGTTTGATGTGCTTGCCGGCACCGGCGCGGCCGCAGCCGTTGTCCTGGAGGTAAGCAATGAAGTTTCGGTAAAACTCCATGTTGACTTCCGTAAAAGAAATATCTTCCTTTCCCAGGTATGCGGCAAAAGCACGTAACCGTTTCAGATGGCTCCGGTATTGTTTCCAGGTGCTCTCCCCTACCGGCTGCTTACCGGCTTCGCATTCTTCCAGGTAGATCTCCACGAGCTGGAGCAGCGAGTTAGTAACACCCATCAGGCCTCCCAGGGCTTCGTTCTCCAGGCGGGTTAATATGGCATTGATCCGCTTGGCCAGTGGCGCGGTCGGCTTCAGCCGGCCCAGGTCATTGTCCCAATCACCAGGACGTGCATGGTGTGGCGTAGCAGCATAATTCTTGTCGCCTTCGTGGTAGGTGTAAATTTTGATGTTGCAGGTACCGTTCTTACGTGGACGGTGCGTCCAAAGCTTTGCGCGGGCGGTCATGGTCAGAAAAGATTTTTGAGGTCAGAAATATGTCTGAATCTAGCCCCAAAATATTTCATTTAACCACGATAAAAAACAAACCGTTTGTTTTATTGTAAAGAAAAAACACCCGCAAGCCCAATAGAACCGTATAAAACGCAAAAAGCCGCTCCAAAATGGAACGGCTTAAGCGGTCTGGACGGGACTCGAACCCGCGACCTCCGCCGTGACAGGGCGGCATTCTAACCAACTGAACTACCAGACCAGTAGTCTCAAACACCCAGAAAATCACTGCATTTCAGTGACCGTATTTCCAAATGCTGTGCAAATATAGAGGCATTCGGAGCACCCTTGCAAGCCTTAGGCAAAGAAAGAACCTCTTTTTTTTACGCTGCGGGGTTTAGTACGCTGAAAACCAGCAAAAAAGGAGGCAAAAAAAGTTTCAAAAAATATGAAAAAGAAGCCCCGACAGCGGGCTTGCTGCTGGGGCTTCTGGTTCAGGTTCTGCCTACTTCATCAAAACCAACCGCTGCGTATAAACGCTGCCTTCCACCCGCATGCGGGCGAAGTACATACCCGCAGGCACTGCAGACTGCTGCGCGTCCCAGTACCAGGAGTAAGTATTGTTGCCAGTGGGGCTGATCACATCACTGGTGATGACCCGACCGGAAAGGTCGAGGATCTCGACGCCGACACGGGTATTGACGGGCAGTTCGAAAGAAATCGTCGTACCAGCCGTGAAGGGGTTCGGCGTGGCCCGGACAGCGCTGAAGTCAGACGCATCCTGACTGGTTACGCTGGTGGGGAAACAGCCCGGGGGGGTAATCACCGTGAGCACCTGGGTACAAGTACTCGTGAGGCCGGCAGCGTCGGTCGCTGTCCAGACAATGTTTAATCCGTCGCTAATTCGGCGGGCGGTACCGCCCTCAAGCGTGGCAGTATTGGTCCCATTATTAAAAAGGGTCGCGGTACCGCAGTTGTCTGTAGCGACAGGATCAAAGGAAGCATCTGGGAAAATAAACGTGCAATCAGTTGCGGAGTCAACCTGCACCGTAATGTCCCTACAGGTAATCACGGGTGGCGTAATGTCATTGACGGTCACGTTAAACGTACACATGGAGCTCTTGCCCGACTCATCCGTAGCAGTTACCGTCACCGGCGTTTCGCCGACGGAGAAGGTGGAGCCGCTGTCCTGAGAGTAGGTGATCGTAACGGTGCTGGAACAATCATCCGTAGCTGATGCCTCGAAGGTAGCTACGCCCGAACAGTTGTCGTCTGCGTCGATCATGATGGGGTCCGGGCAAGAAACAACCGGAGCTTCCGTATCCTGGCAGACGATGGTGCCCGCAGAGAAAGAAACGTTATCAATGAACACCCTTTCGGTACCTGCATCAAAATCAGCCTGGAAGATCAGTTGAATAGGCTCGGTATAAGTTCCGGTGATGGTGTAATTAACGGTAGTCCATACCCCGGTCACCAAACCAGGTAGCCCGTTAGAGCCGTCACCAGCTGTCGAAAATATCTGTTCCAGCGGGGTAAACCCACGGGCTATGCCCGCTGCAAAGGCATCAGCTCCGGTACCTGATGCTTCGTAGGTGGTTGAATTAACAAAATAATCGAAGGAAACCACCACGTTAGTTAGCCCGGTAATGTCTACAGGCGTCAGGAAAACAACTACGGTACCGTCAGTATCCTCCAGTACCAAACCCTGATTACCGTCAGGGAAAGCAGCATCGCTATCGTTACTGACCCCTACAGCATCACCATCCGTCAGGCCGGCTTCGCCGCTTGTGCCCGTTCGGGTAGGAATAAATTGCGTGGTAAAACCAAGTTCCTGTGCCTTAAAAGAATGCGCTACCGCAGGCTGTCCCTGGTTGTTTATTAGTTCATGGATGGCTGCAGGATCTCCCGTATCAAAATAATCACCTGAAGAACCCAACGGCTCTTCAAAGCTGGTTCCCGGCGTGGCGTCAGGTATACAGTCTCCCGCAGCGTTCGTGGTTAGCGTCAGCGCAACCAGGTCGCCTGCAGTAGCACAGTCCCCTTCCCCACGCACGTAATAAGTAGCTCCTGAAACGGCACCATCAAAAAAGTCGTAGGAACTACCGGAAGTAGCCGCTATCTGGTTCGTACCCGCCGCATCGTCGTAGATGACCCACTGGGTAGCATTGTTTAGGTTTCCAGCAAAAGTCAGGCGAAAAGGAACACCCGGGCAGACACTTGCCGGGAACTGCCCAACGGTTGGGGCAGATGGCTCCACGCACATTGGCCAACCTGCTGTTACAGTCCCGGAAGAGAAGGAGATATTATCGATGGCCATTTCTTCGGACGCTGAGTTAGTATCGAATTCTACCACCAATTGCATCGTCTGGCCCGCCATGGCCGATAGATCGGCAGTAAGCGTTTGCCACATCTCGCTGTTTTCCATCGCATCATTAGCGGCAGTCAGGAGCGTAACCCTTGTGCCATCCGCCATATTGACCAGATAGATCTCTACCCGGTCATCCGCTCCGTCACTGTTTTCGTAGCTGGTATTGTGGATGATGTAGTCGATGGAAAACATTGTAGTAGCCTCCACTACCACCGGGTTGAACCGCAGGCTTGTCAGTCCGTCCGGGTCGTCCAGAATATAGACATTATTGTTGCCGCCAGTAGGTGGGTTAGCCACAAAATCGATGGCCAGGGTGCCCATGTCATTGTCCGGAGCACTGGGGACCGTTACGTCAATGGCGCCAAACAGTTCACCATCCGTAAGGCCAAGGCTTGGCATACGGGTTGGCGTGAAAACAACCTGGTAGCCCAGGGCAGAACCTGACGTAGCCGCATTAGGCGCCGTTTGCGGAGCCATATTATTGACTAATATATGCTGAACAGATCCCGATCCGCCATCTACATAGCTGGTGGTACCGATGGTGCTGGTGGAGAAATCCTGAGAGGCTTGTCCCATTGCAACGCCTGAGATGGCCATAAAAACCAAAGAGAACAGGCAGCATACTGTAGTCCGGAAATAAGTGTAAGTGTTTTTCATACCGAGTATAGAAGGGTGAAAACATCCTGTACGGGCAGCGCAAAAGAAGGAGAAACCTATGGGTTAGTGGTGGCCCACCGGTAAACTATTGCTCAAAACCCGATTGTTTTGGTGTAGAATGCCTTTAAAATTATTTACCCCTACAAGGTAACTCTAGCGGGAAAGACTTCAAAACCAATGTTCTCAACTGCAGCCGTTTTACTGGTGATCAGGCATTGAAACGGGGGGATTCCTCGGGAAAAACAGGTATTTTTACTTAGGGGTCGCTGTGCTCAGGTTGCAGGTTGCAAGTTGCAGGTTGCTGCGCTCCGTTGCAGGGGTTACCAGGTCGCTGTTGTTTTTATTTTATTCGAACGAAGTGAACTGCAACGTGCGGTAGCTGCAACGCACCGAAGGTGCTCTGCAACGGGAGCGCAAGCGACCTCTGCAACGGGAGCGAAGCGACCCTACTGCAGCGAAAACTTAACCGGCAGGTTATATCGTACCCGAACCGGCAGCCCACCCTGAATGCCGGGCTTAAAGCGGGCATCCTCCTTATTGATGGCGTTTACTGCTTTCAGGGCGGCTGCGGTACAGCCGCCGGCCACTTCCCTGGCCGCGGCAACGTCGGAAATGGAGCCGTCCTTTTCTACGGTAAACGAAACCACTACGGTGCCTTGGATACCGTTTTCGCGGGCCAGCGCCGGGTAATTTACGCGGGATTGAACGAAGGAGAGCAAGGCACGGTCAGAGCAGGTTTTCCGCTGATCGCCTTGCAGGTCGAAACATTCCTTACCGAAGACTGGCATGCGTTCGGCAAAGATGAGGGGCCCATCGTCGATAACGGGTTTCGGGGGCGGCGGTGGTGGTGGAGGGGGCGGGGTCGCAGGTGCAACGGGCGTTGGAGGTGCAAGGTTGGCAATGATCGGATCATCTGGCTCAATGTCCCGGGTTTGGAAAACTTCCGGTTCGATCTCCGGCTCGTCCACCGCCTCAATTACGGGTGGCGGTGGAGGCGGCGGCGGTGGCGGTTCGTGGAGAGTTATCGGGATGTCAACTTCGAATATATCGTCCTCTTCGACGATGTAGCCTAAGATCGCTCCTTCCGGAGTAAATTCCGTCCAGTTGATCGCCAGGATGCTGGCCATGATGGCCACACAAAGGGACAAACGGTGCAAAGGCCGGGTAAAACTGAAGGCAGCATGTTTTACCCGCTTGCCGTTCGTGATGGTCTCCGCACGGAGTCGGTTCCGGAGCGTAAGAATGGTCAGGCCGACCAGCAGGCACAGGCCGCCCAGCCCCAGCAGCACCGCAGTGCCGCTGAAAGTAAATATCAGCATAAAAGTAAAGGTTGTGGGAAGGCTGATTGATCAGCTTCCCGGTGGATAAGACCTCCGGCCGGTAGGTATATCCATTAGATGTAAACCGATAATGATTTGGTGGGTGGGCGTTCTTTTACCTTTGCTCCGTTGCCCTTTCCTTTGCACCTGCGACCGCGCCACATTCTATTCTGACCAGTTTTATTGCGCCTGCTGAAAATCAGAGATAGGGCTTCATCCTTTCCTCAATCTTCCTGCGGGGTATCACCCCACTGATGTGATCAACCACCTCCCGGTCTTTAAGAAAGATGGTGGAGGGGATCGCTGCGACCCCCAGATCAAGGCTCAAGTCTTGTTGTTGTTCGATGTCAACCCAGTGGACTTCAACGTCGGGATAATTATGCTGAACACGGTCCATAAACCCACGCAATATCTCCACGCTGCCCGCCCATTCCGCGAAGAATACGACAATAATCAAGTGGTCATCACTACTGTCTAACCAGGTAGTCAGTAGGTTACTTTTCTTGGAGTTGGGGTCAGACGAATGGTTCAAAATTCAATTGGAAAGGCTAAAAATAATGTATTCACGTTGGTGCAACGGAAGCCGAATCCCCAATGTTTAGCCTTACAGAAGAAATTTCAATCGTTATTTTTTCTTAGCCATAAAAACTCAATAGCTTATGATCAGGCTGGCGCCAGGGCTATCTTCCAATTGAACTTGATTGATGCTCAGGATCTTGCCCTAAAGTACCAGGGGTGTCACTGTCCTGGCTACCCGCTGAGCGAATCGTTGCCTCCATCGGAAACGACCTGGTTGGGCGTCCGGAAGGCACCTCTGATGGTTGCGGTACATTTTCCATAATATGAGCGGTGCCGCTCATTTTTACACCGTCAGGCTTTCGTGCGCGTCCCCTTCGAATAGCCCCTTCCAATATTTTACGGTCCGCTGCCAACTGGAGGTTAAATGTTGGCATTGATTTCTGGAGCACTTCTTCCAAAAGAAAGCACTTCTGCTGGAATTCGGTTTGGTACAAAGCCGCCGCTCCATGTTTCATTACCGCGGTGTCAGCAACACTGTATTCCTGTGACGCGTCAAGGAGGAAAACCAGTGGAGAGTGCGTATGAAGGTCCTTAATGTAGAATAGCAGGTCGATGTCCGTGAAGGAAGGCTGACCAAATCCCACCAGGATCAGGTTGTAATTCATCCACTTCAATCTAATCTCAAGTTTTTTCCTGCTATCGGCCCTGGTGATTATGCAGTTTGGTGCCCAGGTAAGACACTGATGCTTAAACAACTGAAAGTTGGCATCATCCTCTTCAAAGATGAGGACGTTAATTACTTTTCTCATGTAACTGTTTAAAACAGCGGCCTTAATGATTGAAATGCCGCTGACCGTTGAAAGTTGATGACTTTGCAACGAAAGGTAGATATGGACATTGAAGATAAGGTAACGAATACCTTACCCCCTTAATACTTTGTATGAAAATGCGCATGCGGGGCAATCAGAAACCGGACATAGACTAAGTTTGCCGAATGCAATCAGTCAAACTAGTTCCCCTTAAGAAATCGGGGGCTACTGGAATTATCCAACAACTTGCGAAGGAATTCGAACTTCCGACCCAAGTTGATTGCCTAAGGCATGAGGTCGTTTTACCGGATAGCTTTGCTACCGAAGGACGGTTTGTAGCTTACGAAGTAGACAAGAGCCTGGATGCATTGATCATTACGGGCAAATTCCCTAAGCCTATTGAGTTGTTACTTCAGGGGGAATTTCCTCCGCCCATTGCGTTTTATACCGTTGGCAAAGGTACCCTCAAGGTCAGTTCCAAAAGAACCTCCTTTGAAGTAAAGCCGCTACAAGGATCAATTCACGGTGGGAACATCAGCACCGCTGAAACCATCAGTATTCCCGGAAACGAAGACTTTCTGGCGATGATCATTTACCTGCACCGTGACCAGTTTTTCAACAACCTCGATTGCGAGCAAGTGAATCTTCCTTCGGAGCTTCACGAAGTTGTGGCTGGTTTAGCAGACGTAGATTCAGATTTCCTTTTTCAGGAAATTTTTCACCTGCCGGCAGTGAATGCCGTCACCGATATCCTGCTTCAGGAAAATACCGGAATGCTCAATTCTACCTTCGCCACGGCAAAAATCCATGAGACGCTGTTTTTACACCTCAATGAATATAAAAAGTCAGAAGCGAATAATAATAGCCGGTTCTATCGTCGTGAGGAACAGTTAAAAAGTATTCAGGATGCGGAAAGCATTCTGACCAGCAGCCTGCAGGAGCCCCCGACTATCCCGGAGTTGGCCCGTATGGTAGGCATTAACCAGCAAAGCCTGAAACAAGGGTTCCGCCAGGTTTACGGAGACAGCATCAATAAATACCTCACCGATAAGCGGTTGGAACAGGCAGGGATATTGATGCGCAGCGGAGAGATGCCCATAAATGAGGTTGCCAGTATCATAGGGTACAATAGCGCTGGATATTTTTCTAAACGATTTAAGAAAAAATACGGCGTTTCTCCCAAAGAATTTCGACAAGGGAAGCTTTAGCGTATGCCCATACTACTGGATATTTTTCGAAATTGAGGGGAGGACGCTCGCAGGACCTCATCAATTTTCGCCTCCGGCTCAATCAATGAGGACGCTACGAGGTCTAGTATCGGGCGACCAGGACCTTGTAGCGTCTCGTAACCAAAGCGGAGCGGAGGATTTTCGAGTCCTGCAAGCGTTCTGTTCGGGAAGATGTCCAGTAGTGTAGCGCATACCTCAATCATTACACGTATTTGCCCAGCGCCCGCAATAGTTTCGTTGTGCCGGTTTCGGGGCCAATGAACTCAAGTAGTTCATGATTTTTGAACATCAAAACAGATACCTCCTCCTTTACGCCCATTTTGGCAGCGAGTTTATAATTTTCGTTAATCGGCCTGAAGTCGGTTTGGAATTCTACCTGTAGCATATGCAACCGTTCCAGCACTTTACGGACTTCAACCAATTGATTTAAATCCTCAACATACCAAACCACAAACAAAAATTTTCTTTCGCTAATTCGGAGCCACTCTTTGAGAACAGCATCTTCGGGAGTTAGTATATTATCAGACACACACGGTACTTTTTTTGACAGTTTCGCCACACTACAGGTGGAACGGAGTCAAAAACGTGATGTTCATAAACCATTGACAATTAATTAATAAGGTATTCTACTTTCCTGATGTCCAGCTTCCTCATCTTCGAAACAAGTGTCCGGTCGTTAAGTCCCAGCAAAACTCCGGCCCCATGAGGGCCGGTGACCCGACCATCCGTTTTCCGGAGTGCTTTTATGATGTGTTGGCGTTGAGCCTCTTCGAAGGAAAGAAAAGCCTTCTTACCCGTCTCCATCCACTTATTGTTGGCTTCAAGAGGAATACTCAGCACTTCTGTCTGATTCAAGACGACGGCTCGTTCAATCAGGTTTTCCAGTTCTCTGATGTTACCAGGGAAGGAGTACCGTTTGAGGGCTTTAAGGTCCTGGCTATTAATCTTAGTGATATTCTTACGCTGCCTGCGGGCAAACTTGTGCGTAAAATGATCGACCAGAACCGGAATATCTTCCGGACGCTCCCGAAGCGGGAGGTTCACTATGGGAAAAACGTTTAACCGATAGTAAAGATCTGCCCGGAACGTTCCTTTCTGAACCATTTTCTGCAGGTTCCGGTTGGTAGCTGCAATTAGCCTGACGTCAACATTGATCGTTTCCGTCCCACCCAGGCGCTCGAATTCATCTTCCTGGAGAACCCGCAAAAGTTTAGATTGCAGTTCCAGCGGTAATTCTCCGACTTCATCGAGGAAAAGAGTGCCTTTGTGCGCCATTTCAAATCGCCCGCGCTTACGGGCATAAGCTCCGGTAAAGGCTCCTTTTTCGTGGCCGAACAATTCGCTTTCTATCAAATTTTCGGGTAAAGCTGCACAGTTGACTTTTATTAACGGCTCATCCGCACGCTCGCTAAGCTGGTGGATCGCCTGGGCCAGAAGTTCCTTACCCGTGCCTGTTTCACCCGTAATCAGTACGGTAGTGTCCACATCAGCTACCTGACCAACTTGTTTAAGCACTTTTTGGTACTTGGGGCTTACGGTAATAATGTTGTTGATATTGTAGTTGATACTAACCTGCTCGCGCAGAGAAGTATTTTCTTCTTTCAGGCGGCTGGACAATTGACTGATTTCCAGGTTAGCGGCTTCCAATTCATCTTTCCGATCGGCGATTGCGGTGATGTCTCTTCCCGTGATCATGTAGAAATGCTCGCGGCCCTGGCTAACTTTTATAATATTGAGGTTAAGCCAGTGCTCCGTGTTATCTGGTGCCGTTACCCGAACATCCATAACGCCTTCTTCTTCAATAACTTTACGGTCAAGCTGCGGCAAAAGCTTTCCGTACGATTTCCCTTTAACATCGATGCCCTTTTGGCCCACAAGTTCCAGTAAGGTGCTATTTACGTAATGTACCTTAAATGCTGCATCCAGCCAGAGCACACAGTCTACTGACATATCGAGCGCTTCCCTTGAAAGCAATAGCTGGAGGTCCCGTTTTTTCTTTTTGGTCAGATCCCGGAGGTAAACGCAAGTAAACTCTTCGCCTTCAAACGATAGATATTCTGTTCTGGAGGCCACCATGACCTGCTCTCCGGTGCTGGTCACCAATGCAACTTCATTTTCCAGCGCTTCCCCGCTTCTCAACCTTGCCCACACTTTTTTTCGGTAGTCCCCCGTAAGGTGTGGAAAGAAAACCTTAGCGTCGGCATCGATAACTTCCGTAGCCGGATATCCCGTACGCTCAAGAAAAGTAGTATTTGCGAAATGGATGTGCCCGTTGGATCGCGTCCAAATGATCATATCCCGCGAGTTATCTACGGTAAACTCGGTCAATAACTGCCGCCTTTCCTCCTGCAGTACCCCCGTTACGTTCCGGCAAAAGCCACAGGAAAATTCCTCCTCCCCAAACCGCAGGTAATTGACACTGGCATCGATTTCAACGATGCTTCCATCTTTAGCTTCCAGTTTCCAAAGAGAACGGTCGAATTTTTCTTTACGGAGCAGGCGCCACCAGGCGTCTTTGACTTCTTCGGTGAAATTAGAGTTAAAAACCTGTGCGGGCTTACCTACAATCTCCTCCCGGGAGAAGCCGAGTACATCTAAGACCATCTGGTTGGCATAGGATACTGTTCCGTCCGGACGGGTCCAGAAGATGAGTTCCTGGGCCTGGTCGATGGAGAAGGCGGCGAGTTCTCCGGAAACAGCGTCCTGATCATCGGTCCCGATCACATCGTTCTGCTGCCTGATCATCCCGAAAAGCCGGGTTACGTGCAGGTCGTTCCCGGTTGAATGTGCAAAGAAACGAAGGTTTTGTGATCCGTTATCGTCTTCAAAATGGATCAGTTCGTTGAAACTATTTTGCTCTGCAAGTAACCATTTTATTTTTTTACGCAGCCGTTTCCAATCCGAAGGAAGTAGTTTTTCCTCCAAGAATCTGGTAATTTCTAAAGCTCCCCCACCCTCATGTAAATTGGTGATTTTGCGAAGATGAGGGGAGAGGTAAAGTTGGTCGTCGACCCGGTTGTAGGTCCAGAATCCAACTTCCCCTTTTTTGCTAAGCAGTTCGAGGTCGGCTTCATCGATCACCCTGTCCAGTTGGTCCTTGAGGTTGAGGAGAAAAACATCCGTTCCCGCCTGGGTGATTTCAACTTTTACCGGCCGAAGTAATTCGTCAGCAGTAAGAATATCAGTGTGATAGCGCAACAGGCCGTCAGCCAGCAATTTTTGCACCTCTTTTCTCCAGCCAATCAGGGTCAATTGGCCATCGAGGCCGGCCCAGTACTGGCCGATTACTTCTTCGTGTGAAAGTTTGAACAGCCTGGCTGCTGCCAGGTTAAGCGCCAATACCTTGCTACTTGACGCTATAAGCATAAAGGGTTCAGCCAGCTGGCCGAACGTGGCATCAAAATCAAAGGGGATGGCGGTTTTGTCCACGATAGCTGTTAAATAGATGTGCTGTTGAGGAAGGTACAACAATAGTACCAAAATAATTTGGGAACTTAACTAGTAGCCCCAAGACTTAAGAAATATGCCTGGCCCATCGATTTGTCAAATTCATTGGCCAGCAGAACCTCATGATTTTTTCGTATTGATGGTAAGGATTCTGTAAAAATCTCCTGACGGGAGCCACCTTCGTGGCTACCGTTCAGGAGTCCCATACCTGCCTCTCAGCAAAGTTTTGCAAAGGTGCCTTACCAGGGTCAGAGAAGTCCGTTTATTCTGAAACATTACTAGCACTATCGGAAACAAAGAGCTGAAGGTGTTCATTCTTTGCTCCCACATCCGACTTTTGCACCTGCGACCGCGCCTTATAGTAGTGAAGGAAAGAATTGGTGAATGGTGGAATAGCTGCCGCACTCGTGGTCACTTCGTTCGTTCAATAACCAACAAATTATTTAACTACCCGTAGTCCTCCAGCGTAGCGTCGCGAACGGAACTTGCGGCAGCTATTCTCTTATTCTCTCATTCCCTATTCACTTTCGGGCGCGGCCGCAGGTGCAAAAAAGGTTAACACAGCAAAGTACCAACCTTCCCTCATTCTGCGTTATCTTTCGCACATGAAGTGGTTCTTTCTAATCCTGATCCTTGCCCCTTTTTGGGGAACGGCGCAGCCCGCAGCACCAGCAAACTACGGTCAGGCCGTAGTCACCACCAAGTTGGTCCCGGAGGACGCCTATCCAAGTTACCCCGATTACGTTGGGATGATGCACCAACTGGCAGATCAATATCCCGACCGCTGTGTGCTCGAAAATTGGGGGGATCTTCCCTCCGGTCGGCAAATATTAGCCCTTCGGATTACGGACAATGTTCCTACTGCCACTGGTCGGCCACAAGTACTGTTTACCGCAGCCATGCACGGTGATGAAACTGCTGGCTACTGGCTGCTGCTCCGCCTTGCGGAGCACCTGCTAACCGAAGAAACCACTGGTCTGCTGGCCCACGTCGAAGTTTTCATCAACCCAATGGCTAATCCTGATGGTGCCTTCCGACGGAGCGATAGCTCGCTCGATGGGGCCACCCGCGGCAACGCCGCCGGCGTTGACCTTAACCGCAACTACCCGGATCCCGACGATGGTCCTCACCCCGACGGGTTCGACTACCAACCAGAAACCAATATTTTCATCAAAGCAGCCCGGGAACATAGTTTTGACCTCTCCCTGAACCTCCACGGTGGTGCCGAAGTATTCAATTACCCCTGGGATACCTACCGCAACCGGCACCCGGACACGGAGTGGTGGCGACGCATCAGCCGGGACTTTGCCAGCAGAGCTCAAACCGCCAGCTTACGGGACAACTACTTCCAGGATCGCCATAACGGCATCACCAATGGTCATGACTGGTACCCCATCTCGGGCTCCCGACAAGACTACATGAATTACTACCATCGCTGCCGGGAAGCTACCCTGGAAGTGAGTAACCGCAAGCAATTTCCTGCCGCCCGGCTACCCGAGCTATGGCGCTTCGTTAGCCCAGCTATCATGGGGTACCTCAGCGAAGCACGTTATGGCTTGCACGGTTTCGCCCGTGACCGGGACTCCGGTCGGCCAATCGGTGCCCAGGTTTCCGTGCCCGGCCACGACAAAGACAATTCCGATATTTTTGCCTCCTCTAATTACGGGAACTTCCACCGGTACCTCGCCGAAGGTGAATACCAGATCCTCTTCTCCGCCCCCGGCTATGTGCCGCAGTGGCGCAACGTCGCCATTAAGGACGGGAAGCGAACCGATATTATGGTTGAGATGGAACGGTTAGAGGTTTCACGGAAACGGTAGGCTTCAGGCAAGAAAATTGCCGCAGGCAAGAAAGCCATGTTTTTCCGGCATTGTTTCAAAAAGAATACCCAATACGAACAGAGTGAACGGCCTCGCGCGGTAGCTGCAACCTGCAACGCGCCGGAGGCGCACTGCAACGGGAGCGTAAGCGACCTCTGCTACACGAACGAAGTGAGTCTAAACGCGTTACCTTCGCACCAACCAAATAAAATACCATGTCGAACGCCATTTTCAACATCGCCGTGCCCTATAACGAGCCGGTGATGAACTACGCTCCGGGCAGCCCGGAAAAAAAGGCCCTGCTTTCCGCACTCCACGCCGCCAAATCAAAACAGATAGAATTGCCTGCCTACATAAACGGCAAAAAGGTACTGGAAGGCGAGAAGGTCAGCGTCCACCCACCCCACGAACATGGGCACACCCTTGGTCATTTCTACCGGGGGACCAAAGAGCATGTTCACCAGGCCATTGACGCAGCCCTTGCCGCAAAGGAAAGCTGGGCGGCTACACCGTGGCACGAACGTGCCGCCGTATTCTTGCGGGCAGCGGACCTGCTTGCCGGCCCCTACCGGGCACGCATGAACGCCGCCACCATGCTGGCACAGAGCAAAAATGCTTACCAGGCAGAGATCGATGCCGTCGCTGAAATGTGCGACTTCTTCCGCTTCAATGCCTATTTCCTGCAGGAAATTTACCGGGAGCAACCACTCATCAGCCCGAAGACCATCTGGAACAAACTGGAGTATCGTCCGCTGGAAGGATTCGTCCTTGCCATTACGCCGTTCAACTTTACCAGTATCGCGGCAAACCTTTGTGCCGCGCCCGCGCTTTGCGGAAACACGGTGGTGTGGAAGCCTTCGGAAACGCAGATTTACAGTGCGGTGGTGATCATGGACCTCTTTGAAGAAGCCGGACTACCTCCCGGCGTCATCAACCTTATATATACCGACGGTCCGGAAGTAGGTGACATTGTGTTTAAGCACCGCGAATTTGCGGGGCTTCACTTCACCGGAAGTACCAAGGTATTCCAGCACCTCTGGAAAGAGATCGGGATGAACATCGACAAATACCGCAGCTACCCCCGCGTAGTCGGTGAAACTGGTGGTAAGGACTTCATCATCGCTCATGCCGATGCGGACCCCGTGCAAGTGGCCGTAGCTTGCCTGCGCGGATCGTTTGAGTTTCAGGGCCAGAAGTGTTCGGCGTCCAGCCGGGCATACATCGCTTCCAGCCTCTGGCCAGCCGTAAAGGAACGTTTAATAGACGATCTGAAAACTGTAACAATGGGCTCAGTGGAAGACTTTGGTAACTTCGTTAATGCCGTTATCGATGAGCGTTCCTTCGACAAAATCGCCGCCTACATTGACGGGGAGAAGAAGAACCCTAAGGCGGAAATCATCTCCGGCGGCAACTACGACAAATCTGAGGGCTACTTCATTGAGCCTACGGTCATCGTTACCACGGACCCCAAATCGACCACCATGTGTGAGGAGATCTTCGGCCCGGTACTGACCATTTACGTTTACGAAGACGACCAGTGGGAAGAAACACTTAAGTTGGTGGACAGCACCAGCCCATACGCCCTCACCGGTGCGGTATTTGCTACCGACCGCAATCTGATCGACCAGGCAACAAAGGCACTGGCCAATGCAGCCGGCAACTTCTACGTTAACGATAAGCCAACTGGTGCAGTCGTGGGTCAGCAGCCATTTGGCGGCGCTCGTGGCTCCGGGACCAACGATAAGGCCGGCTCTGCCCTGAACCTGACCCGCTGGATCTCTCCTCGTTTAATCAAGGAGAACTTCAATGCGCCGGTGGATTACCGGTACCCTTTCCTGGGGGAGTGAATTGGCGAGTTGGTGAGTCACTGAGTTGCTACCGCTGGTTCCGTTCGCGGCGCTTCGCTTGCTCACCTTTGAAGGGAAAGGGGAAAAGAAGAAAAGGGAGTAAGGCTTTGGGGCCTTGCTCCTTTTTCTATTGGGATTATTCCCCGGTACTTGTACCGGTAAGTAACTCCCTTGAAATTCCGGCACAAGTGCCGGGGAACAAAGCCCATTGCACCAAAACTCCCATTCATTAATTATTTCCGATCTTCCCCGCAAAGTCGAAAAGTATGAAGAAAGATCAAAAGCAAAGAACCGCCTACTGGCGGGAGAATCTCCGTTACCTCATCCTGCTACTGATCGTTTGGTTCGTCGTCAGCTTTGGCTGCGGCATTCTTTTTGTGGACCAGCTCAACAACTACTACGTCGGCGGTGCGAAGATGGGCTTTTGGTTTGCTCAGCAGGGATCGATCTACGTTTTTGTGATCTTGATTTTTATTTACGTTTGGCTGATGAATCGGTTGGATAAGAAATACCATTTTGAGGAGTGAGAGAGCGAGTCACTGAAGGAGAGAGTCACTGAGTTGCTTCCGCGCATATCACTCATTTCGCTGCGCTCATTCGCCTTAGGTGAGCAAGCGAAGCGCAGCGAATGGTAATTGCGGCAGCAACTCAGCGACTCACCAACTCAACGACTCACTCCCTGCCTCATGCGGTAGCAACTCAGCGACTCAATAACTCACCAACTCACTATGACAGTACAAACCTGGACTTTCCTAATAGTAGGCCTGACTTTCGCCCTCTACATCGCCATCGCCATCTGGGCCCGGGCAGGCTCTACCCACGAGTTCTATACCGCCGGAGGCGGCGTCCACCCACTGGCCAACGGCATGGCCACGGCAGCTGACTGGATGAGTGCAGCCTCGTTTATCTCCATGGCTGGCATCATCAGCTTTGCTGGATACGACGGATCAGTTTACCTTATGGGCTGGACCGGAGGGTACGTCTTACTGGCCCTGTTGCTGGCGCCGTATTTGCGGAAGTTCGGAAAGTTTACGGTACCCGATTTCATCGGTGACCGCTACTACAGTAATACGGCCAGAACAGTGGCCGTGATTTGTGCCATTGTGGTGAGTTTCACTTACGTAGCCGGGCAAATGCGGGGTGTGGGATTGGTCTTTAGCCGGTTTTTGGAAGTCGACATCAACATGGGGGTCTACATCGGTACCGCCATTGTTTTCTTTTATGCCATCATTGGTGGAATGAAGGGCATCACTTACACCCAGGTGGCGCAATATTGTGTCCTGATCTTTGCCTTCATGGTGCCCGCCATTTTCATTTCGTTAAACATGACCGGCAACGTGATTCCTCAACTTGGTTTCATTAGTGACGTGAATGACGGCAGCGGAATGTCCCTGCTCGGAAAGCTGGACGGATTACACCGGGACCTGGGTTTTGCGGAGTATACTGACGGCAGCAAATCGATGATTGATGTATTTGCCATCACCTTCGCTTTGATGGTCGGTACTGCGGGTTTACCCCACGTTATCGTTCGCTTCTTTACGGTACCAAAAGTGAAGGATGCACGCATTTCTGCCGGCTGGGCCCTGTTATTCATCGCCATCCTGTACACCACCGCGCCGGCCATTGCGGCCTTTGCCCGAACCAATCTGATCGATACGATGCAGGGCAAGGAATACACTGCCATGCCAGAGTGGTTCAAGAAATGGGAGGACACCGGCCTGATTGCCTGGACGGACAAAAATGGCGACGGGGCCATCAATTATGCGCCAGGGGCCGCTGTAGAAGGAAAGCCCGTTTTAGCAACAACAGCGGACGGAGAACTTCAACGGGGGCAATTCGGGCAGGTGATCTTTGCCAATGCGCCTACCACAACGACGAACGAAGTCTACATTGACAACGATATTATGGTACTGGCCAATCCCGAAATTGCCGGTTTACCTAATTGGGTGATTGCTTTGGTCGCAGCCGGTGGGCTGGCCGCCGCCTTGAGCACCGCTGCCGGGTTGTTACTGGTCATTTCCACGGCAGTGAGCCGGGACCTGATGAAGATGCAGATCAAGCCTAACATGAGTGAAAAAGAGGAACTCTGGTGGGCCAGGGGCGGGGCCGCAGGTGCAGTGATCGTAGCTGCTTACTTCGGTGTTAACCCGCCGGGCTTTGTTGCGGCGACAGTTGCGCTGGCCTTCGGGTTGGCAGCAGCAAGTTTCTTCCCCGCCATTACCCTGGGCATCTTTGATAAGCGAATGAACCGGGAAGGGGCGATTTCCGGAATGGTGGTCGGTATCCTACTCATGTTCGGGTATATGGCGGTGTACAAACTGGGCTGGTTTATGGACGAAGTGCCACCAAAGTCAAGCTGGTGGTTTGGCATCTCTCCGGAAGGTTTTGGTTCGGTGGCCATGGTCGTCAACCTGGTCGTTTCCATTGTGGTGAGCCGGATGACACCAGCGCCGCCGCAGGCGGTGCAGGACATTGTTGAGGACATCCGAATTCCACAGGGGGCTGGGGAGGCACATGATCATTGAGGAAGCGAATTGATCAAAACGTGTTTTTAATGGCGGGCAGGGCTTATCAACTGCTACATTTTACACTGATTAACCTCAGTAGACGCCGTACAAATAGCACTATATTGCATTCCCCCTTCTTAGTATCATTAAAGCTCAGTCATGAAATGCCTCTTAGCCCTTATCCTATTTACCCTCTCCAATATTTGTCTGGCTCAAACACCTGAAATTTTGTGGACAGGCACCACCACCGTTGATATCGCGACCGGCCACAAGCCATTAGCGGACCAACGCATCAAGTGGGTAGCTTATCGCTCCCCGCAAACCAACCAGGCCAAAGTAACCGATGTAGAGGATAATTCGATCGGGATGCTGTTGTTCCTCGCATTTCAGGAGGGCAGACTTCCTGGCTTCAGAGACAAGGAGCTGCAAGAACGACTTACGGTACAATCTCTCAACGAATCTGTTGAGGCAGACACCATTATTCTCGTAGATCCTGTATCGAATGAAACGAACATCCGCTTGATTCATCCCGAGATTAACCCAGCCAATTTTGAAAACCTTCGGTTTTACTTGCGGTTAACCTTCCTCTCTGACGGATCCCTCCAGCAACAGCTGACGGCAGTGGCGATTATCGGAAATATATTCACTGATTCCGAGTATGTCATATATTTTTCACCCGAGACCCTTCCAGGAGCCATTGACTTTACCGAATCCGGCTGGAATGCCGTTATTCGCACTTCGGTGGAAATTCCTTTCACCGACCTACGCCCTACCGCAAGCAATCAAGTATCCCTCTTCGAAACAATTTCGGAGATCAATGGTCTTCTACTCCGTACAAACGGCCAGGATTTCAGTAACATAATGGATTGGGGACAAATTTCAGAGATAGACATTCAATCAATCCAGGGTGGAACTGATACCATCCCGACCATAGACCCCGTTACTTACGCCATCAATTACGAAATGATCACACGAGAGCCTTTACTTGAAGCAACCGATGTGCTTCGGTTGTATCATTATTGGGCCTGGAACGACGGAGCTGTCCGACTGGTATTTAGCCCCATTGGTTACGCGCCTGTTACTACTGAAAGGAACGAGGAAGGGATAGGACTTTACAGGAGGCCGATAATTAACTGGGCTGCGCCTTGGTATCGGGGCATAAAATAGTGGACTGATTCTTAAATTTCCTGATTCCTGCCGTACGAACGGGGCTTGCCACCGTCCGTATCGGCGCCCTGAAAACGTATTATTCGTTCGCTAAGCGAACGGCAAATGCCACCTCACCTGCGGGGACAAGCCCCGCCCCTGTTAGACTACCCCTTGATTAACGGAATTTCTGAATCAATCCATTAGTAGCATTACCCATCAAATTTCAATCATATGAAAACTATATTACTATCCTTATTCAGTCTTTTACTATTCGCGAGTTGTACCGCCCAAACCAACAAGGTTATGGTAAAGGAAGAGGCCGGCGACTTGAAACTGACCGTCAACGGAAAGGACTTCATGATCAACGGGATGAACTGGGATTATTTCCCGATCGGCACAAATTACGAATACAGCCTGTGGGCGCAGCCTGAAGACCTAATCATTGCGGCGTTGGACGAAGAGATGGGCCTGCTGAAAAACATGGGGGTAAATGCTGTTCGTCAATACACCGGGGTTCCGGCCAAGTGGATCACCTACATTTATGAGAAGCATGGCATTTACACCATGCTCAATCATTCGTTTGGCCGCTACGGGCTAACGCTCGACGGTGCCTGGGTGGCAAATACTGAATATGCAGATCCCCGTACCCGAAAAATCCTGATGGAGGAAGTACAGATGCTCGCTCGCGACTACCAGAACACACCAGGCTTACTGATGTATTTGCTGGGCAATGAGAACAACTATGGCTTGTCGTGGGAAGGTGCTGAAACGGAGGACATTCCTGTGGAAGACCAAAAGACGACCATCCGGGCAAAGGCCATGTACAAGCTTTTCAATGAAGCTGCGGTAGCAATGAAGGGCATTGACCAATCTCACCCAGTAGCAATTTGTAACGGAGATTTGGCTTACCTCGACCTTATTGTCACGGAGTGCCCGGACGTAGACATCCTCGGTACCAACATGTATCGTGGTGCATCTTTCGGAGATGCCTTTGAACGGGTAAAAAAGGAATATGGGAAGCCGCTGATGTTTACGGAGTTTGGGGCTGATGCTTTTAACGTCAAAACACAAAGTGAAGACCAGTTGTCTCAGGCTTATTACATGGTGGAAAACTGGCGGGAGATCTACGCCAATGCCGCCGGAATGGGTAAAGCCGGGAATTCTTTGGGTGGGTTTACCTTCCAGTTCAGTGATGGCTGGTGGAAATTTGGCCAAACCTACAGCCTTGACGTACACGACAATAATGCCTCCTGGGGCAACGGAGGTTACGATCGTGACTTTACCAAGGGCACCAATAATATGAACGAGGAGTGGTTTGGTATTGCAGGCAAGGGGCCAACCAATGAAAAAGGATTGTACAAACTGTCTCCAAGGGCAGCTTACTTTGCTCTTCAGGAAGCGCATCAGTTTGATCCATTTAGTAAGGGTGCTTCACCTCAAAAACTGGAACACCATTTTGATGGCATCCAGCTAAAGAATGCTGTAATGAAAGCAAGTGGAGACAAAAGAGAGTAATCAGGGATGAACCCTTTCTTTGCTTTTCAGGTCCTGTCTCTGCACCTGCGTCCGCGCCCACCCCTGAAGCGGGACTAAGGAAGTGTGCTCTGCGGATTCGATACAATCAACTTCAATCAGACCATAATTCCAGCATAAATTTTACTTCCCGGCTACAAACATATTTTCGTTTACCATGTATCATAATTAGTTTTGTGTCTCAACGCTGTTCATCGATAGTACGTAGACGTATAATCGATAGCAATTGATAACATTCAACCGGTCTTGCAATTATTCTTTGTGAATCCTGATTTTTCTCAGGTCACCCATTATACAAGTCGATCATATGAAATCCTTACTACTATCACTGCTTTGTACCTTTTCGTTTGCGATTTTGTCCGCCCAGGCCGCCCAGGTTTCGGTAGAAGAGAGCGGAGGCGACATGAAACTTACCGTAAACGGAAAAGATTTCATGATAAATGGAATGAACTGGGATTATTTCCCCATCGGCACTACTGTCTCCTACAGCTTATGGCAGCAACCGGATGACATCATCCGGGCGGCGCTGGACGAAGAGATGTCCTTACTGAAAAATATGGGGGTCAATGCTGTCCGTATGTACACGGGAGTCCAGGCTAAGTGGATTACCTACATCTACGAGAAGTACGGTATTTATACGATGCTTAACCACTCCTTCGGGAGATACGGCCTGACTATCGATGGTGGTTGGATGCCGAATACGGAGTATTCTGACCCGAGGGTAGATGCTTATTTAATGAAAGAGGCCACAGATTTGGCCCGTAGTTATAAGGATACGCCAGGGCTGTTGATGTACCTGCTGGGTAACGAAAACAACTATGGCCTCTCCTGGGGAGGAGCGGAAACTGAGGACATACCACTGGAGGACCGCAAGACATTCATCCGTGCCCGGGCCATGTATAAGTTGTTTAATAAAGCGACCAAAGCGATGAAAGCCATTGACAAGTCGCATCCCGTAGCGATGTGTAATGGTGACCTCCTTTACCTTGATATTGTGGTTGAAGAGTGCCCGGATGTAGACATCTACGGCACAAATATGTACCGGGGTGTTTCGTTCGGTGACGCATTTGACCGCGTTAGAAACGAGTACGGCAAGCCGTTCATGTTTACAGAGTTCGGCGCTGATGCCTTTAACGCCCTTTCCAACCGTGAGGACCAGGTTAACCAGGCCTACTACATGGTGAACAACTGGGAAGAGATTTACGCGAATGCTGCGGGCATGGGAAAGGCGGGTAACTCCATTGGTGGTTTCACCTTCCAATTCAGTGACGGTTGGTGGAAATATGGCCAGACGGATGAACTGGACGTACACAACAATACGGCCTCCTGGGGTAGTGGCGGTTATACGCATGATTTCGTTGAGGGCGAAAACAACATGAACGAAGAGTGGTTTGGCATTATGGCCAAAGGGCCCACGAACGAAAGAGGCTTATACAGCCTCTACCCCCGCGCGGCTTACTACGCGCTACAGGAAGCGCACCGGTATGACCCATACGCTGCGGGTGCCAGCCAGCAAACCCTGGAAAGTTACTTCGACGGTATCCAACTAATGGACGCTGCGCTGAAAGCACGCGGCGACAAGGCCGCGCTGGAGAGTGCCACGGCTGGTAAGATTCAACTGAGTCGCCTAAGCGCAGAGCTGACAACCTTTAATACCGGCGGTAGTCTGGTGGCAACGCCAGAAGACGATAATCCGCTCGACAACAGCTTCCCGAACCAGCAGGGTTTTGACCACATGCAGTCCTTCTTTGTGGGGGTATCGGCCAATCCGAATCCCAGTCTGCGGGCTAACGTGGAATTTAACATTCTGGGTAACGTTGCCCAGAACCCGATCAACGAAGTATTCTACGAGAACCGGGGCCGGCCGATCACCTTTAATACAACGAACGGACCGGTGACCCAGGCGGACGCTAACCGGGTAGCGGTTTACCGGGCCGAAGTTGACTGGAACCACGACAAGTTCGACATGAAGGCCTTTTACCGGACGGGGCACTATCACTGGCAATACGAAGGTGACTTTTTTGGCTTGTACCCCGAGGCCAACTATGGTCCGAACATCGATATTTACAACGGTAACGCTCCTTTAGGTGTAGAATTCGAAGGCAAGAAAGAACTCGAGGGTTTAAGCCTTGCGATGGGCCCAGAACTTTGGTGGGGAGCCAACCCCGCAGTACTGGTAAAATACCAGCGGGAACTGATGGGAATGGAAGTAACCGGTCTTTTCCATGAAGACCTGGAAGAGCGGGGGCAAACGGAAAGTTCCTTCGCGATTCCGCAGCCGCGCACGCGGCGGGCGACGTTTCAAATAGAAAAAAAAATGGGGTCTTTTGGCCTTCAGCTTGGTGGTATGTGGGGCGGATCTCCGCTGAACGGCAGAGAATTCCAACTTACCGGAGGGGAAGACGGGGACAACACCGTTTATAAAGACGAGGTTAAATCCTCCGACAACTGGGGCGGCAAGATCAAAATGACCTTCTCTAAGGGGCCAATTAACTGGTACGGACAGGCGGCAGCCATGGGCTTAGTGGCCAATGGCGGAGCAGACGCCACGCTTACCTTCACCGGATGGAAACTAAAGGACAGTGGCAGCGGTAACCAGTATAACTTCCTCACAGGTTTCACCTACCTGGTCGGGGATTTACAGATCGCTCCCAACTTCCTGTGGCAGCGTCCGATCGAAGGTCCGATACCGGGCGACGTAAACGCCCCTGGCCGTCCCCGTAATATTCTTACCGATCCTTTCTCCGTTCGTGCAAACCGGGAAACCGTTGCCGGTGAGATCCTCTTTACGTTTGACCCCACCCCAGCCACCTTTATGTACCAGTGGGACAACGACCGGGCAGAAGACGCCAAATTCGCTATGAATGCCGGCTTCGTATTCCGTCACCTCCCCACCACGCAGGACGCTGCCATTGGTATTTTACCAGATGGGCGGACTTTCTTCCCCTTCCCGGGCGCAGCACCCGCAGCCGATCTTTGGGAGGCGCACGCCAGAATTGTATCGAAGCAAAGCCCTGAACTTGGCATTATCGCAAACATTTACACGGGTACCGCCCAGGCTAACGGCAGCGATGCCCGTAAGATTCAGCGCTTTGGTACCGACCTGCGCATGATCTACAAGCGTATGAAACTGGTCTCGGCGATCAAACTGAACGATTGGGGGCCCTTTGACTACCACCGTGACTTTAACCTAACCTTCCCAACCCAACTATCCCTGGACCTCTCCACTACCCTGGGCACACCACAATGGTTCAATTTACCAGAAACCAAGATCGGCCTGATGGGTATTTTCCGAACGCTTGATCAGTTCTCCCCGCGTTATTGCCCTTCGCGGACAACCATGGCGGACGGAAGCATAATGTGTAACCCTACAGCCATTGGATTTGACGACGGCAACGAGTGGGAAATACGCACTTACCTCCACGTCAACATCTTCAAGTAACCCAGGAAAACTAACCAACAATGACTAAGTTACTCAACAACTTCAGTAAGTTTATTCTAGCCGTATTGCTCATTTTTTCCACAAGCTGTGAGCGGGATTTGGATGATCTGGAGCCAGCCACTTTCCCTACATCTGCGGATGTTTTTATCGATGGTTTTGTTGGTGGCCTGAACTATGCCGCCTTCGGCGGTTCTGATGTCACCGCTTTTGATACAGACACGGAGATAAAATACGCCGGCACCACCTCCATGCGCTTTTCCGTACCTGACTTTGAAGACCCCGCAGGCGCTTACGCCGGTGGCGCCTTCTTTTTAGACTCCGGGAGAGATTTAACCGGCTACAATGTCCTGACCTTTTGGGCAAGAGCCTCTCAACCTGCTAATATTGATATCGTCGGTATTGGAAACGATCTGGGAGACAATGAATACATAGCCTCACTGTCCGGGCTTGCGGTAAACACGAACTGGAAAAAGTATTATATCCCCATTCCAGACCCTTCAAAGCTGACACAGGAACGTGGCATGTTTTTCTACTCCGAAGGTCCGGAAAACGGACGTGGCTATACCTTCTGGATTGATAATGTCACTTTTGAAAACCTGGGAACCGTCGTACCCGTCAGTTCCGGCATTTTCAATGGTGAGGACCGGATACTGACGGTAGAAACCGGAAACGTTTTCAATGCAGATGGCTTTGCTGTCTTTAACCTGCCTTCAGGTGTTGATCAGCGCATGAGTGTAGCCCCTTCCTATTTCAACTTCAGTTCTTCAAATCCCGCAGTAGCCAGTGTGGATTTAAACGGCCGGGTTACTGTATTGAGTGAAGGCGAGGCTGTAATTACTGCTTCCCTGGGAGACGAGGCCTCGATTGGCTCCCTTACGCTCACCTCTTCCGGTCAGGCGAACTTGCCAACAACGGCGGCGCCGACGCCGGAAATCCCCGCAGACGACGTAATTTCCATTTACAGTAATGCCTACACGAATGTACCCGTTGATTTCTACAACGGCTTCTGGGAGAATTCCACCACACAATCAGAAGACATACAGGTGGCAGGTGATGACGTCATCCGCTACAGCCAACTGAATTTTGTCGGCATACAATTTACCGCACCAGTCATCAATGCAACGGCGATGAACAGGGTCCACCTGGATATTTGGACTCCTGACCCGACCGGCGCACCGGCGACTTTTAAAATACTGCTCTTTGACGTCGGTCCTGACCGATCGTTTGGTACCAGTGATGACTCGGAGCATGAGGTTACAATTACCAGTCCGACGCTGCAAACCGGCTCCTGGGTAAGTATTGACCTGCCCTTGACGGATTTCCCCGGCCTTACGGCCCGAAATAACCTGGCACAGGTTGTCCTATCCGGAGATCTCGCCAATGTGTACATGGATAACCTCTACCTCTATGACGATGGTAATGGCGGCGGCGGTGGCAATGATGACGAGCCAGCCATGGCAGCACCAACTCCCACCAGAAACGGCACCGACGTAATCTCGCTCTTCAGCGACGCTTATGACGACGTACCGGTGGATACCTGGCGTACCGATTGGTCGGTGGCCTCCTTTACGGACATCAACGTAGCGGGTAACGCTACAAAGCGTTATTCCGATCTCAGCTTTGTTGGGATCGAAACGGTCATGAACCAGGTTGACATTACCGGCATGACGCACTTTAACCTTGACGTCTGGTCACCCAACGCTACGCTGTTCAAAGTTAAGTTAGTAGACTTCGGTGCGAACGGTGTATTCGATGAAAATGGTGGTGATGACGTAGAGCACGAAGTTATCTTCACTTCACCTGCCACCAACCAGTGGATCAACTATGAAATTCCATTAAGTGACTTTACGGGACTGACCACGCGGGGAAACATTGCGCAATACGTCCTGTCTGCTGAGCCAGTAGGCGCAGCAACGATATTTGTGGATAATCTTTACTTCTACAACGATGACGGAGGTTCCGGAGGCGGAGATGAACCAACGGTAGCTGCACCAACGCCAGTTAATCCGGCAGCTAACGTTATCTCTTTGTTCAGCGATGCCTACACTGACGTTACCGTTGACACCTACCGAACCGATTGGTCAGTAGGCGATCTGGAAGAGGTTATGGTAGCCGGGAATGCCACCAAGAAGTACACCAACCTCAGCTTTGTAGGGATCGAAACCGTGGCCAACACCATCGATGCCACGGCTATGACCCACTTCCGGGTCGACATTTGGTCGGCAGATGCGACCACTTTCAAGATCAAGTTGGTCGATTTTGGTGCTAACGGCGTATTCGATGAAAACGGTGGTGATGACGTAGAGCACGAAATCACCTTCACCGCGCCGGCCACCAGAGAATGGATCAGCTATGACCTCCCCCTGAGTGACTTCACTGGCCTGACGACTCGTGCCAACATGGCGCAGTACATCCTCGTAGCAGAGCCTACCGGAAGCGCAACGATATATATGGATAACATGTATTTCCGTAACTAACCCTCTCCAAACCGGGCAGCTCATCGGAGTGGTCGCACCGCTGGTCAAACTACTTTGATGAGCTACCTCAACAACGAACGGCTAATGGTCACGCTTTGACTTAGCCATAAATTAAAGTCGCATGCAAACTATCAAGTATTTCAGGTTTTCTCCCTTGCTCAAGTTACTCCTGGCCTTTTTGGTCATCGCCGGATTTACGGCTTGTGAGGAGGACAAAACCCAAAACCTTGAAGCCCGAAACTGGAGTCTTACCTGGAGCGATGAATTTGACGGAGCGGCCGGCCAGGGAATTGATGCCACGAAATGGACCTACGACATTGGCACGGGCGACAACGGCTGGGGCAACCAGGAACTTCAGTACTACACTGATGAAGCGGAGAACGTCTCCTTGGACGGCGACGGTAATCTTGTGATTACTGCGCGACGGGAAGCATTTGGCGGCTCCCCCTTCACTTCTGCCCGCATCAAAACACAGGACCTCTTCGAACAGACCTACGGTCGTTTTGAAGCAAGAATGAAAACGCCATACGGCCCGGGGATGTGGCCGGCCTTCTGGTTATTGGGGGCTAATATTGACGAAGTCAACTGGCCGCAATGCGGAGAGATCGACGTAATGGAATTGCGTGGGCAGCAACCTGATAAGATTGCCGGAAGCGTACATGGCCCGGGGTACTCCGGCGGCAATGCTATAACTTCTGACTTTACGCTGGAGAACAGCCGCTTTGACCAGGAGTACCACCTCTTTGCCATCGAGTGGGGAGAAGACTACATTAACTACTTCGTAGATGATTTCCTCTTCAACCGGATTACCCCAGAGGATGTAACTGGGGAGTGGGTATTTGACCAGCCATTTTTCATGATATTGAACCTTGCAGTAGGCGGAAACTATGTTGGGTTCCCCACCAGCCAGACGCCGTTTCCCCAAACAATTGTGGTAGACTACATCAGGGTTTACCAGGAGCAGAACTAGGCTTAGAATGCTTGTCTTTGCCGAAGCTTTTATATCTTGACGGAGCTAAGCATCGCTATGAGATTATCCTACCTCCCACCCTGCCATTCCACTTTCCTTACACCTGCGCACCGTCGCCCAAGCACCTTTCAATGGCCAGGAATGCCCACATGACGGGGAAATACCCATACATCTACTATACAACCACATAAAAGGAGGTTGAAAACACATTCCATCACAATACACTGAATGTAAACAACTTACCACCGAAGCCCTGGTTCATTCCCACCCTCACTTCCCGCTTGTGTAGTAGTTGTAGTCAACCATCAAACCGACATCAATAGATAACTTTGGGCCAAACATGAATTTAACTTCCTTTAAGTTTCATGTTATTTCACGAATCTTACGCATATCGCAGTCAGAGGCTACCCAGACGATAAAATAGTAGAAAAATTTATGCCAGAAATTCAACAGGTTAAACTTGCAGGAGAGCGTTATTTCAAACTAACGGACAACGACGAGATGCGTCCTTTTTTCATGAGCATCGTCAGTGACGCCAATCACTGGATGTTTATTTCCAGTAATGGCGGGTTAACCGCTGGACGGAAGGATGCCGAGTATGCCCTTTTTCCCTACTATACGGATGATAAAATCACCGAATCAGCGGAGATTACCGGCAGCAAATCCATCTTCCGGGTTCATAGAAACGGAGAAGCCGTTACCTGGGAGCCGTTCTCCTACCGGTATGAAGGCCAATTTAAGGTCAGCCGGAACCTGTATAAAAGCGTCTACGGCAACAAGATCATTTTCGAAGAAATCAACCATGATCTGAACCTTAGTTACCAGTATGAGTGGAGTTCCAGTAACCGCTACGGTTTCGTGCGGCGATCGGCCCTGAAAAATCATGCTAATAGTCCCGTTGCCGTTTCGATGTTAGACGGTTTACAAAACATCGTGCCATTCGGTGTGGGCAGTGAATTGCAGAACAGATCGAGTAACCTGGTGGATGCTTATAAGAGAAGCGAATTAGACCAAAAGAGCGGATTGGGCATCTTTGCGCTCAGTGCGATCATTGTCGACAAGGCTGAACCAAGTGAAGCCCTGAAGGCAAACATTGCGTGGTCCGTTGGTCTTAACTCCCCTACTTACCTGCTCTCCTCTCTGCAACTTAATACCTTTCGGAACGGCGGAGCGATCACTCCGGAAGCTGACGTTAAAGGTGAAAAAGGCGCCTATTTCGTACATAAAGAGATGACTCTAGCTGCTCAGTCAGCCCAGGAATGGATGATTGTAGCGAACGTAAACCAGGACCATGCTGCCGTTGCTGACCTCATCCATCAACTTCAGACACCGGACGCGCTGGTAGCGCGTTTGGAGCAAGATATTGAGGAGGGGACACAAAAACTAATCGGCCTCAGTGCCGCCGCTGATGGCTTACAACTGACGGCGGACGATGGCCGGAATACTCGCCATTACTCGAACGTGTTGTTCAACATCATGCGGGGAGGAATCTTCGACCACAATTACGATATTGAGAAGGGAGACTTCATTGCCTACCTGGTTAATGGGAACAAGCAGGTCAGCGCAGCGAATTTATCGCTCGTCAATGAATTGCCCGAAACCTTCACCCTTGGTGAATTAAAGACACTTGCCGGGCAATCCAGCGATCCGGATTTCCAACGCCTTTGCCTGGAATACCTGCCGTTAAAATTCAGTCGGCGCCACGGTGACCCAAGCCGCCCCTGGAACCGATTTTCGATCAATACCCACAGTGAGGTCGACGGCTCCAAGATCCTCGATTACCAGGGCAACTGGCGGGACATCTTCCAGAACTGGGAGGCCCTTGCACACAGCTACCCGGACTTTATGGAGGGCATGATCCTCAAGTTCCTGAACGCCACCACTTTTGATGGCTACAACCCTTACCGGGTGACCAAAGGCGGATTCGACTGGGAAACCATCGAAGAAGATGACCCATGGTCCTACATTGGCTATTGGGGCGATCACCAGATCATTTACCTCCTCAAGTTTCTGGAATTCATCGAGAAGCACCAACCGGGTGCTTTGGGGCAGTTGTTTGACCGGGACTTCCTGGTCTACGCAAATGTTCCCTACAAAATAAAGCCCTACCAGGAGCTACTGAAGAACCCTAAAGATACCATTGACTTTGACCGGGAACTTGACGAAGAGATTCGTCACCGCAGGGAAAAAGAAGGTGCCGACGGTGCGCTGCTGCTGAACCGTGCGGGAGAAGTCCACCGGGTTAACTTCATTGAGAAGATCCTGGCTACCGTTTTGGCGAAGATTTCCAACTTCATCCCAGAAGGCGGCATCTGGATGAATACCCAGCGCCCGGAATGGAACGACGCCAACAACGCCCTGGTGGGTAATGGCGTGTCTATGGTTACGCTCTATTATTTGCGGCGGTTCTTATCTTTCTTTGATGGGCTCATCGGCGACTCTTCAGCCGGAGAGCACCCGGTTTCTGAAGAGGTAAAAGCGCTGTTCGACAACATCCTGGCGGGACTGACCAGGTACGAACCTTTGCTGTCCTCCACCATCAACGACCAGGAGCGCAAGCAAGTACTGGACGCTCTGGGAACCGCAGCAAGTGATTTCCGTGCGGAGGTTTATGACAATTCCTTTAGTGGTAATAAAGCCGGGATCACCAGCGAAGAAATTCGTCGCTTTTTGAAGGTAAGCCTTGCCTTCGTAGATCACACCATTCGCGCAAACAAGCGGACGGATAACCTGTACCATGCTTACAACCTCCTATCAGTAGAAGGTGATGGCGTCGCTATCTCCTACCTTAGTGAGATGCTGGAAGGACAAGTTGCGGTACTCAGTGCCGGCGCGCTGTCTCCGCAGGAGTCACTGAAAGTAATGGATGCGCTAAAGAGCAGCAAATTGTACCGAAAAGACCAGTACAGCTACATCCTTTACCCGAACAAAGACCTGCCCGGTTTCCTGCAGAAGAACAACATACCGGCGGCCTCGGTCGCTTCATCGGCCCTGTTGAAAAAACTGGTCGCTGATGGAGACACACGGATCGTTGTGAAAGACATCAACGGCGTATTTCACTTCAACGGAAACTTCAAAAACAATAATGACCTGAAGGCAGCGCTTAAGGCACTTGCCTCTACGGCTTACGGTGACCTGGTGAAGCAGGACTCCGCCCACGTTCAAAAGGTATTCGAAGAGGTATTCAACCACAAAGAGTTTACCGGCAGGTCGGGCACCTTCTTCGGATACGAAGGCCTGGGCTCCATTTACTGGCACATGGTGTCTAAGCTGCAGCTGGCCGTACAGGAATGCTATTTGCAGGCCATTGATGGCAAAGCGGATACAGCGACTACCAGTGGCTTACTGAAGCATTACTACGAAGTATACGAGGGCATCGGAATAAACAAGTCTCCAACACTTTACGGCGCCTTCCCAACGGATCCGTACTCACACACTCCGGCAGGCAAAGGCGCACAGCAACCCGGCATGACGGGGCAGGTTAAGGAAGACATCCTCAGCCGATTCGGAGAGCTTGGCGTGTTTGTTGGTGAAGGACAGTTGTATTTTGCGCCATCGTTATTGCGGAAGCTGGAATTCCTCGATGAACCAGGTGAATTCCATTACGTCGATGTCCAGGGAACTCCTCAGACGATGACCATTGAAAAAGGTGCGCTGAGTTTTACGTACTGCCAGGTTCCGATAGTGTATCAACTGAGTGATAAGGAGGAGACAAAAGTCTTTTTCAATGACGGCCGGCACAAAAGCTTTACGGGTCGGAAATTGGACCGGCAGACCAGTGAAATGGTTTTCGAACGAAGTGGAAAAGTGCAGCGTATTCAGGTGAGTATTAGCCCAGAAGGATTAAAATAACCAGGGGCTTATCCACAAGCCTGTACAAAACAGTTACCAATGCGACATTTCCGTTTTGGCTTAATTCTATTGTCAATTATTACGCTGATGAACGCCTGTTCTTCAGAAAAGCGATCACCTATGGAGGCAAATAATCCAACAGCTGCCGAAATCCTTGGAAATCCGGAATACCGGGCCATCTCTTACGGAGGCTATCGGGCCACATCTCGTGACACACAGCCGACCCTGGAGCAATTGAAGGAGGATATGCAGTTACTCTCCGCGATAGGAGTAAAGATCATTCGAACCTATAACGTGCAGCTGGCCCAGGCTCCAAATATACTGGCCGTGATTCGGGAGCTGAAGGAAGAGGATCCGACCTTCGAGATGTACGTCATGCTCGGCGCGTGGATTGATTGCAAAAACGCCTGGACGGACCAGCCCGTGGACCACAACGTGGAAAGTGAAAAGAACGCGGCGGAGATTGACCGGGCGGTTGCGCTCGCTAAAAAGTACCCGGATATTGTCAAGGTCATTGCCGTGGGCAATGAGGCCATGGTAAAATGGGCGGCTACCTATTACGTGCAACCGGGCGTAATCCTGAAATGGGTCAACCACTTACAGCAGCTTAAGCAAGCTGGCGAGCTGCCGGGTGACCTTTGGATAACGAGTTCAGACAACTTCGCTTCCTGGGGCGGTGGCGATGGAGAATACCACGTCAGGGACCTGGAGGAACTGATTAAATCGGTAGATTACATCTCTCTGCACACCTACCCCATGCATGATACGCACTACAATCCACAGTTTTGGAAGGCGCGGCCGCAGGAGCAGGGAAAGGATAAAAAGGCAATGATCGACGCCGCCATGCTTCGTTCTCAGCAGTACGCCATCAGTCAATTCGACTCGGTCGCTTCCTACGTCAAAAGCCTGGGAGTTGACAAACCGTTGCACATCGGAGAAACCGGCTGGGCCAGCAGTGCCAACGAGCTTTACGGAGACGAAGGCTCACGCGCCACCGACGAGTACAAACAGCACCTCTATCATCAACACATGCGAACGTGGACGGACAAGAACAACATCTCTTGTTTTTTCTTCGAAGCATTCGACGAACCCTGGAAAGACGCGAACAACCCCGGTGGTTCGGAGAACCACTTCGGATTGATCGGTCTGAAAGGACAAGCTAAACGGGCACTTTGGGATAAGGTCGATGCTGGTGTCTTCGATGGTTTGACCAGAGACGGCCAGCCCATTACCAAATCATTCGACGGGGATGAAGCTAAACTTTTGGAGACAGTTTTACCACCACCCATTGCTGAGAAGGTTACTAACTAATCAGAACTTTAATATTATGAGAATACTGAAACCGCTTACCATATTGACCGTACTTGCGATGATGGGTTGCCAACCAACTACCGATAGCAACACCGAAGACAGCAATAAATCAGAATGGACTATTTCGGTGGTGGAAACATCTGCCGGAGGCAATAAGCTTAAGTCAGTAACTGATTTCCAGCAAAAGGAGGCCCCTTCAGCTATAGCGTTGATGCCCGGGGAAGTCTTCCAAACAATGACTGGTTTTGGCGGCTCCTTTACCGAGGCATCTGCATATCTGCTCAACGAGTTGGGCGAGGAGAACCGAAAGAAAATTATTGAGGCCTATTTTGGGGAAAGCGGTGCCAAATACTCCCTGACCAGAACACACATAAACTCTTGTGATTTCTCCTTGGGCAACTATTCCTATGCACCAGTAGCGGGAGATAAGGAATTGGCCAATTTCTCCATCAAAGAAGACGAAGGAGACCTGATTCCAATGATCCAGGAGGCGATGAAGGTTTCGAAAGATGGCTTTAAGATCATTGCCTCCCCCTGGACGGCTCCGCCCTGGATGAAAGATAATAATGATTGGCGTGGTGGGAAACTACGCCCTGAGTATTACGATACCTGGGCCTTATTCTTTTCGAAGTACCTTAACGCATACAAGGAAAAAGGAATCGACATCTGGGGCGTGACCGTAGAGAATGAGCCGCTTGGTAATGACAACAACTGGGAGAGCATGCACTACACCCCCGATGAGATGACCAATTTCGTACAGCACCACCTGGGGCCGAAGTTGGAAGCAGATGGTCATGAGGTCAAAATTCTTGGGTATGATCAAAACCGGGGAGAAGAGATGAAGGATTGGATCAACTCCATGTACGCCAATGAGGCCACCGCTAAATACTTTGACGGTACGGCGGTGCATTGGTACGCCAGTACCTACGACTACTTCGGTGAAACGCTGACGCTTGCCCATGAAACGGCTCCGGACAAGCACATAATTCAAACGGAAGGCTGCGTGGATGCTCAGGTTCCGGTCTGGCAAGACGACAACTGGTACTGGAGCAAAGAAGCGACCGATTGGGGATGGGACTGGGCTCCGGAAAAACAAAAGCACTTGCACCCTAAGTATGTCCCGGTCTACCGCTACGCCCGGGATATGATCGGCTGTATGAACAACTGGGTCGACGGCTGGGTAGATTGGAACATGGTGCTCGACCGTGAGGGCGGACCTAACTGGTTCAAAAACTGGTGCGTTGCTCCCGTCATCGTTGACCCCGAGGCCGATGAAATATATCTTACGCCACTTTACTATACCATGGCACACTTCAGTAAGTACATTCGCCCGGGCGCACAGCGTATCGGCTTTAAGCATACTGATGAAGAGCTGATGGTGACAGCAGCACGGAATCCGGATGGCAGTATTGCCCTGGTTGTCCTTAACCAAACGGAAAAAGAAAAGACCTTCAGCGTTACGCTGGGTAAGCAGGAAAGAACGATAAGCATAAGCCCCAAGGCCCTTCAGACCATTTTAGTCGATAACGTTTAACACAACCCATCAGCGGTAAAAATTCAGATCATGCCTCAAGTCGATATTGCAGTAAGTAACAAAGTCCCCTTTGGCCAAAAAGTAGCCTTTGGCCTGGGCATGTTTGCCAACCAGATGTTCCCCGCTGTCTTGGGCATTTTCATGGTGGTGTTGGTTCAGGACCTCGGGTTTCCTGGTTGGATGTGGGGGGTGATCTACTTCTTCCCCCGGGTTTTTGACTCCATCACGGATCCCATCATGGGCTTCATTTCCGACAATACCCGCTCTAAATGGGGCAGAAGGCGTCAGTACGTTCTTTTAGGAGGCGTAATCATGGGCTTTGCCTTCATCTTCATGTGGCAACTCTTTTTGGAAAACTCTTTAGAGTTTAATTTCTGGTATTTCTTCTTCGGGTCAATAGTTTTTTACCTGGGACTCACCATATTCAGTGTTCCGTACGTAGCCATGGGATATGAAATGAGCGACGATTTCCATGAGCGGACCAGCATCATGGCTACTGCTCAATGGATCGGGCAATGGGCCTGGGTCATCGCGCCCTGGTTTTGGATTATTATGTATGACCCAGCGTGGTTTCCCTCAGCCGAAGTGGCCACCAGAACACTTGCTGTTTGGGTAGCTATTCCGTGTGCCATTTGTGCCATTATTCCAGCGATCTTCATTAAAAGCGAGTCTACGCTTGATCGGGATGATTATGAACCATTGACTTTATCAAACATTGGAGGTAGTGTAACGAAAATATTTGGCGGCTTCGTAGATGCATTTAAGATAAAGTATTTCCGCCAACTATGCTTTTCTACTTTTCTAATTTTCAACTCTTTCAATACGGTAGCCGCGCTAACGTTTTTTGTAATCGTTTACAAATTGTTCAATGGCGATGCTGCGGCCACTGGAGTTTGGGTCGTGCTTTTTGGTAGTATAGGCGCCTTGTGTACAACGTTTATTGTGATTCCTATCGTTGCCTGGATGTCGAAGGTCATCGGTAAACACAAGACATTTTTAATAGCACAAAGCATTTCGCTAATCGGCTATATACTGATGTGGTTCTTGTTTGTCCCCGGTAAACCCTGGCTTTACATCATTGCACTACCCTTCTTTTCTTTCGGAATCGGTAGCTTATTTACCATCATGATGTCCATGACCGCCGACGTGATTGACATCGACGAGCTTAATACCGGGAAGCGCCGGGAAGGCATCTTCGGCGCCATCTACTGGTGGATGGTCAAATTCGGCTTTGCGATTGCGGGTGGACTTAGCGGTCTGATGATCGCAGTGGTAGGATTCGATGCTGCGCTTCCTACGACCGACCAGCAAAGTGCCGTGGATGGCCTCCATGCCTTCTTTTGCTTTTTCCCTATGGCCGGAACTGTTCTCGCGATACTCATTATGTGGTCCTATGATTTGACCGAGGAGAAAGCAAATGAAATCAGAGCTGCCATCAATAAGAATAAGGATGGGCTCAAAGAATCAACGATCTAAGCGCGTATTTAAACCTTACAAAGGGAAAAGTCCTGAAGTAGCGTAAACCCAAACAAGTCTCACCAAAAGGTCAATAAACAATGTCATTCAAAGCAGGCAAAAAACTCTCCCTTTCCGGTATCAACTTCAGCGGGAAGTCTGAAGCAGCTATCGCGGAGCTATTTACAAAAACGCTCGAAGACGGCATGCACGGCGTATGCATGAGCCCCTACGAAGAAGGGCAGGAACCCGGTGATACCCTCACCGAAGTGCAAATCAGAAGAAGGCTGACAATACTTCAGCCCTACACTAAATGGATCCGCTCCTTTTCCTGTACGGAAGGCAATGAATTGGTGGCTAAAGTCGCACGCGAGCTGGGCATTAAAACGATGGTTGGTGCCTGGTTGGGCAGCGACGAGGAGAAGAACGAAAAGGAAATTGCCGGGCTCATCCAGTTGGCCAAAGATGGCTACGTTGACATTGCTGCCGTTGGCAATGAAGTGTTGTATCGGGGCGACCTGAGCGAAGCGGCACTACTGGCTCATATCCGGGAGGTGCGCGATGCCATTCCCGTCAACATCCCCGTAGGTTACGTAGACGCCTATTATGAGTTTACGGACCACCCCAACATCGTCGATGCCTGCGACGTGATCCTGGCCAACTGCTACCCCTACTGGGAGAAATGCAGCTACGAGTACTCCCTGGTCTATATGAAGCAGATGTACCAAAAGGCGATACAGGCTGCCCAGGGAAAAAAGGTCATCATCACCGAAACCGGCTGGCCAAGCGAAGGAGAAGGGTTGGAGGCCGCTATGCCTTCGGCGGAGAACGCCATGAAGTACTTCATCAACGCACAGCAGTGGTCGGCGGCAGCCGATATTGAGCTGTTCTATTTCTCCTCCTTCGACGAGTCCTGGAAAGTTGGCGCAGAAGGTGACGTTGGCGCTTATTGGGGGTTGTGGGACAAGGAGGAAAAGCTTAAATATGTGTAGTAGGGCCTCTTACTTGATTCTTTACTTCCTCGGAAAAGCAGGTGATTGAAAGTGAGCCTTTGGGCGGGGACGCAGGTGCGGGGGAAGGGATAAAAGGAGCGGGGTTCGAAACGAATACGAGGGGATGAATCCCCTCGCTAAGCCGGACGACTCTCCAGGGCTGAGCGGGATTGCCCTACCCTGCTCTTTCATGATTGTCCCACCAATTCCATTTAGGTTTACCCTAATTCTTCCCTTATTTTTTGGATGGCGTTCCTAATAGTTTCATCAATGGACGGATCGAAGTCATTCCCCCGGCCGATAAGTCCTCTCCGCCCGTTTCTCCACATCCTCCCGGTAAAAAGCGACGTCCTTAAACGCCGCATCAACATAGCGTTGCCCCTGGTCGAAGAAGTGGGGAGAGGCAGGATTACTATTTTGCCCGCCGGCCAGCATACTTTTGGCTTTGACTTTATCCCCAAACTCCACTACAGCGACGAAGCTGTTGCCGGAGGAACCGTACAACCTTTTCGTACCATTTCGCGCTCTGGAGCCGTAAGACGCCAGGGCACCCCAGTTGGCGGAAGCCAGCCCGACGGGCAGGCTCGGCTGCGCATCGTCAAACCGGGACTCAATGGCCCCGTCCAGCCGCTGGAGGCGGTTTATTTCTCCCCAGGGCGTATTCCAATCGCCAAAATGCGCCGTAAGGGTATCCACCGCTTCGGCGAAAAGGGACAGGCGTTCCGCGGGTGGTGCCTCCTGGCCAAAATACCGGACCTGTTCCATCCGGTTCAACCCCGCCGGAGCCTCCCCTTTGCGCTGGCAAACCGTCCCGTAATAATGTGCCAGAGACATGGCGACCGACTCCGCCGAAGTTCGGTAGTCCCATCCGCGTAAAGCAGAGATAGGACCGGCCAGCGCCGGATTTTTTGGTTTCGATTCGTCATAGGCTTTGACCAGTCCCGGAATCAAATCTTCAAAAGCCGGCAGGTACGGATCATACGCCATTTCAAGCAGGTTATCGAGCGTGTAGCCACTACGGCCTTCCAGTAAGCTAAGGGCGTGGACACCCCGGTAATTCTCCCGGTTGCGAGACATGTACCGAGGGTAATCTGCTTGCTTAGGGCTGTTGGCGCCGGTAGCGGTGAAGGGTGTGGAGTTGCAGTTTTGAATCCAGCCGTTCTCCGGGTTGACGATCGTTATGGCTTCCTCCACCGGGTGCAAGCCCTGCCAGGCGGTGGCGGGGTTACTGCCGTCTACCGGCTGGGTGTAGTCAAAGGAGGTATCCCGGACCGGGATGAAGTTGCCGTGGTAATAGGCGATGTTGCCAGAAGCATCGGCGTAAACGGTATTATTGGAGGAGTTGGTCCGCATATCCATCATCTTCCAGAATTCATCGTGGTTATTCAGCGTGGTGCGGGTGTAGGACTGGATCAGCGCATCTACCGGTTCCCACATCATGGCACTGGCGACCCACTTGTCGCCCTCCAGGTGAGTAATGGGTCCGTGCTGGGTGCGGTAGAGCGGAAAGCTTTTCTCCAGCAGCTGCTCCCCTTCGCGGTAGCGCAGGGTGACTTGCTGCGTCTCCACCGGAAGCCATTCCTCGCCGTATTTATACATTTTCTTGCCGTCGCGCTCTTCGATGGTTTCGAGGAATTCGTCCCGTACGTCAGTATAGGTAGAGGTGTGCATCCAGCCCGTCTTCTCATTGAAGCCCTGGTAGATAAAGAACTGGCCCCAGGTAACGGCACCGTAAGCATTGAGTCCTGCCTCGCTCACCATGTGTACCTCGCCCCGAAAGTAGAAGGAGGTGTGGGGATTGATGAGCAACATCGCGTTGCCGGATTCGGTGAGTTTCCCAGCGATGGCGATGCCGTTGGATCCCCGGGGCTCTTCCGGGGGCGCGGGAAAGGCGGATTCGTGGTCGGGCCCACCCATGGAAAGCGCGGCTTTGTCTTCGTAGAAAGCCCGGATGCGGCGGGTGGAGATCCCCTCGATATCGCCGCCAATGGAGCCCTCACTGAAGTACATCGGCATCCAGGGCTCGAAGTGGGTCAGTAGTTGTGGCTTGACGTCCGGGTGGGTTTTCAGGTAATAGTTGATGCCGTCGGCAAAGGCGACACACAGTTCCTTGAGCCAGGCCGGGCTGCTCTCGTAGGTAGCGATGGCTTCTTCCCGGGTCATGAAGAGCTTGGCGCGCAGGTCACTGTACAATGCCTCTTCGCCCTCGACCTCGGCCAGGCGGCCGGTGGCCCAAATGTAGTTGCGCTCCACCCTCGGAAAGTCGTCCTCACACTGGGCGTAAAGCAGGCCGAAGACCGCGTCAGCGTCCGTTTTACCGTAAATGTGGGGCACACCGTAGTCGTCGCGCATGATGGTGGTATTCTCCACGTGGGTCGTCCAGCGCTCCGTTTCGGTGGCAACGGGTTCTGTACGACAAGACAGTAGAATCGGCAACAGCAGAAGGAGGAACCATTTATGCACGTGTGGGGTATTTTGGGTAGAAGTTATGGCCGCAGGAAAAGCGATTTGCAAGGGGGGGGAAAGCCCAAAAATGCTTTTGCTGCCGTGGTTAGCCAAAGGTAGGAAATGCGGGGCATAGTGGCTTGGGCGGTCGTCCGACCAATTCTTTTAGCCTGGCGTAGCCGGCTAAAAGTTGGTCTGACGACTAGGGGAATAAATGGGAAGAAGTGGCGCGCACGCAGGGTGCAAGGTTAGGGATAGAAGAGCCAGGGACGGCGGTTGCGGCCCTAAGCAATGGCATCATTAACCACCTTCTGAGCTTCTTCCTGCAGCTGCTTCAAATGTTCTGCGCCTTTAAAGCTTTCAGCATAAATCTTATAGATATTCTCTGTCCCGGATGGTCGGGCGGCAAACCAGCCATTAGCCGTCTCCACCTTTAAGCCTCCGATGGCTGCGCCATTACCCGGAGCATTAGTTAAAATATTGGTGACTTTCTCTCCTGCGAGCTCAGAAGAAGTGATCTGTTCTGCAGACAGTTTTTTCAGTTTATCCTTTTGCTCAGGCGTAGCCGGAGCATCAATCCGATCGTACACCGGTTCGCCAAATTCTTTGGTAAAGCCCTGGTAGATTTCAGCCGGATCTTTACCCGTTCTCGCCGTAATTTCTCCGGCAAGCAGGGCAGCAATGATGCCGTCTTTGTCTGTAGACCAGACCTTGCCTTCCCTATTCAAAAAGGAGGCCCCGGCGCTCTCCTCTCCGCCAAAGCCAAGGCTTCCATCGTAGAGGCCATCCACAAACCACTTGAACCCTACCGGCACTTCCACCAGCTTACGCCCCAGTTTTTTGGCAACACGGTCAATCATTTGGCTGCTGACCAGGGTTTTACCAATCCCTGTTCCTGCTCCCCACTGAGGTCTGTTCTGAAACAAATAGTCGATGGCTACGGCCAAATAGTGATTCGGTTGCATAAGCCCGGCGCTTTGGGTCACTATGCCATGACGATCATGATCCGTATCGCAAGCAAATGCCACCGGATATTTATCTTTCAATTGAATAAGCCTTTGCATGGCATAGCTGGAGGATGGGTCCATTCTGATTTTCCCGTCCCAGTCCAAAGACATAAAACTGAACGTATGGTCTACTGAATCATCCACTACCGTAAGGTTCAGCTTGTACCGGTCAGCGATTCGTTGCCAATATTTTACGCCCGCACCACCAAGAGGATCTACCCCCATCTTAATTCCCGATTCCCTGAGTAAATCGGTATCAATTACCTGGCTTAGGTCAGCAGTGTAAGCTTCCAGGAAATCATATCGTTTCGTAGTGGAAGCACTCAATGCTCTGGAAAGTGGAATCCTTTTAACCGCCTGAAGTTTGTTCTCTAATAGCTCATTCGCCCTGGATTCAATCCAGGAAGTTACTGATCCCTCTGCGGGTCCACCATTGGTCATATTGTATTTGAATCCCCCGTCTTCCGGAGGATTATGAGATGGCGTAATAACGATTCCGTCGGCCAGGCCGGTTGTCCTTCCTTTATTATACTCCAGTATGGCATGGCTTACAGCAGGCGTTGGGGTATACTCATCATTGGAAGCGATCATGGTGACCACACCATTTGCGGCCAGTACCTCCAGGGCTGTCGCCTGTGCAGGCGTAGATAACGCATGGGAATCAATCCCCACAAAAACAGGTCCGTTTATGCCTTGCTTTTCCCGGTAATTACAAATAGCCTGGGTTGTTGCCAGGATATGCTGTTCGTTAAAGGAGTTACTTAACGAGGATCCCCGATGACCAGACGTTCCGAAAGACACCCGCTGTTCTCGCTTAGACGGATCGGGGTCTTGCTTGAAATAACTCGTAATTAGTTGGGGAACATTAACCAGCTGGTTCTTAGCCGCTGTTTTTCCTGCGTTTGGATGGATTGACATAGGTTACTTTTTAGCAAAAAACACGATCTGGCTTCTACTCCCTCTTTAAGAAGGCTTCTTTGGGGGCCGTTACCGAAAGTTAATTTTTGCCGGTTTTCATAGCTAAAATGGAAGCAGATAGTCGCAGCTGCGCTGGACATCTTATGGTGACAATGATACGAAGAAGTGGAGACTAATCCAGCCCCGAAAACATCCACTCGAAGCCAGAGGCATCGATTACTACTGAGCCGAAGGCCTTAGTCTTAGGCTTGAATGGGCGCTGGTACAAACCATCGTTTAGAGGAGCAAGGTGCTTAATTGCCTGTGTGGCGACAACTCCCGCGTTAAAAGTTAGGTCTCTTATTGAAATGGTTAACATACATTACCTGAGGTATGTAAAACAAATTGCACAGGCCAAAGTCGTCAGACCAACTTTTATCCGGCTACGCCAAGCTAAAAGAATTGGTCGGACGACCGTCCAAGCCATTGTTAGCCGTCCGACGACTACTAAGTTAGCATCTAGGTGCAGTTTGTTATCCATTCATCTGAAGGTCGAAATAACGAACCCAATTTGGCCCTCCCACCCCACTATGCGAAACCTTTTCACCTCACCACACTCCCCCAAAACCTTACCCATGCACAAACTTATTCTCTTCCTAGTGCTGCCCCTTTTACTGTCAGCCTGTAACCAAAACCAGCCAACCGCCGACCCACCAGTCAACAAAACCGAACTCGCCCGGGAAGCCCTGACCGCCCAACTGGATTCCATCCAACAGAACGGAAAAATCCCCGGCTTCGCCGTGGGCATCGCTAACGCTGATGGTACCCTTTATGCCAAGGGCTTCGGTTACGCCGACATCGCCACCAAAAAGCCGTACACCGAGCATACGGTCCAACCGATTGCCTCCGTCTCTAAAACGTTGATCGGCATCGCCCTGATGAAAGCCAGGGAAATGGGTAAACTGAAGCTCGACGACCCGATTCAGCAGTACCTGCCCTTCCAGGTCGGCAATCCCAACCACCCCGACCAGGTCATCACGATCTGGCACCTGGCCACCCATACCTCTGGCATTAATGATACCGACGAATACATGAATCGGTCCTGGATCATTCGTCCCGGTCAGGACCTGACCGGCATCAGCACTGACTACCCCGAGCAACGCCTCAACCCAACTGAAGCCGACATCCCGTTGGAGCAATACCTGAAGGGCTATCTGGAGGTAGGTGGCGATTATTACCTGCCGGAGAACTATACCGAATTTGCTGCGGGAGAACGTTATAATTACTCCAACATCGGTGCTACAGTAGCCGCCTTAGTGATCGAAAAGGCGACGGGCCAGGCCTACGACGCCTTCACCCGGGAGCACATTTTAGCCCCCCTGAAAATGAACGACACGGGCTGGGCGCTGGAGGAAATTGACCCATCGCAACATGCAACGTTGTACCGCAACGATGATTCGGTGCTTCCGCTGTATTCCGCCATTACCTATCCCGATGGCATGCTGCTCTCCTCCAGTAACGACATGGCGAAATACCTGACGGAACTGATCAAAGGCTTTTCCGGAACGGGTACGCTGCTCAGCCAGGAAAGCTATGAAGAACTATTTACCGTACAGCTCGACGAAAGCCACCAGGAAGACCGAAATCCGGACAATCCGTACGACGAAGATTACGACCCCGCCATTTTCATGGGCCACAGCGCGCTTGGCTACGTGGGGCATTCGGGCGGAGACGCCGGCGTGGCCACCTGGATGTTCATCAACAAAAAAACGAAGACCGGCCGGTACATCGTCATCAACACCGACATGGGGAACGACGAGCGGGCCCGCGAGCTGGAATACTACGCTGCCTGGGATGCTTTGGAGGCGTTTTTGGATGGGCTGGATGATGAGTAGTGGGTAGTCGGTAGTGCCCGTCACCCATGGCAAGCCTGCATTACCCACTTTTGGAAACCTAAGAAAAGAGGTTTGCTTATCGGATGTGGGGTGGTTATAATTTCAATTCAGGAGGCTTTCGATGAAGCGCTCGTCGGCCGAGGAATTCCGACCATCTACGACCTCTCGGCCGACGAGTCAGGCCCTGCGGGCTGCCTCGGCGGACGGGCGGTCTTAACCCTATGAGCAAAACTCTAACCACCCAATATCGGATGAAAAAAGCGGCGCAAGCCCTCCACCGTTCTTTGCACCTGCGGCCCCGCCCAAAAAACACTTAGGCCTGTCCATCCGCCTCCGTAAGCAAGCGCGAATCGATCACGAAGCGCAAGCCCAAAGGAATCTCCGCCGAAAAGCTGGAGCCCCGCCCTTCCGTCACGTCGAGGGTAAGGTGGGTATGCTTCCAGTAATCGTATTGGAATTTGGACATGTAATACGGGCAGCCGTGGACTTCCCCCAGCAACTCATCGTTGTCGTCAATGTAGAACTCTCCGTCCGGAAAGCACATGGGGGAAGAGCCGTCGCAGCAACCGCCACTCTGGTGAAAAATGAGCGCGCCGTGCTTGGCGCGCAGGCGATCAATTACTTCGCGGGCGGCGTCGGTGATGTCTACTTTGGGCATGGTTGGGTTATTTAGTTTTTGTGGAGACCGCTCGTCCGCCGAGGCGGCCTGTAGGGCCTGACTCGTCGGCCGAGTGGTCGTAGCTCGAAATCCCTCGGCGGACGAGTCAGCTCCTGCGTCGCGCCTCGGCCGACGAGCGATTCGTCCAGATGTAAAATATAAACCGGTCAGCACACAAAAGCGCACTGACCGGCTAAGAAAAACACTAGGAACAGTCAGCGCCTAGAAGAATCCAAGCTTATCCTTGCTGTAGCTGATGAGCATGTTCTTCGTCTGGCGGTAGTGGTCGAGCATCATCTTGTGGTTCTCACGGCCGATGCCTGACTTCTTGTAGCCGCCGAACGGGGCGTGCGCGGGGTAGTCGTGGTAGCAGTTGACCCAGACGCGGCCCGCTTTGATCTTGCGGGCGATGCCGTAAGCTTCGTGCGTGTCGCGGGTCCAGAGGCCCGCACCTAGTCCGTAGAGGGTGTCGTTGGCGATCTCGATGGCCTCCGCTTCGTCTTTGAAAGTAGTGATGCACACTACGGGACCGAAGATCTCCTCCTGGAAGACGCGCATTTTGTTGTTCCCCTTCAGGACGGTCGGTTTGATGTAGTAGCCGCCGGAGAGTTCATCGACGTAAGCCGCTTCCCCACCGGTGAGGACCTCACAGCCTTCTTCTTTACCGATTTTGATGTACTTGAGGATCTTCTCGTACTGGTCGCTGCTCGCCTGAGCACCCATCATGGTGGAAGGATCCAACGGGTGGCCCATTTTGATCGCTTCGACGCGCTCGATGAAGCGCTCGACGAATTTGTCGTAGATGGACTCATCGACAAGAATGCGGCTCGGGCAGGTACAGACCTCGCCCTGGTTGAGGGCGAACATGGCGGCACCTTCGAGACACTTGTCGAAGAACGCATCGTCGGCGTCCATAACACTCTTCATGAACACGTTCGGGCTCTTACCGCCAAGCTCCAGCGTAACGGGAATGATGTTTTTACTGGCATACTGCATGATCAGCTGGCCGGTGGTGGTTTCACCGGTGAAGGCGACCTTGCAAATGTCGGGGTGGCTGGCCAGCGGCTTGCCGGCCTCAATACCGAAACCGTTGACGATGTTCAGTACACCTGCGGGCAGGATGTCTTCAATCAGTTCCATCAGGATCAGGATGCCGACGGGCGTCTGCTCGGCGGGCTTCAGCACGATGCAGTTACCGGCAGCAAGGGCGGGGGCGATCTTCCAGGTGGCCATCAGGATGGGGAAGTTCCAGGGGATGATCTGTCCGACTACGCCAAGCGGCTCCCAGACGTTCATGGAGACGGTGCTGCTGTTGAGCTCAGATACTCCACCCTCTTCGCCGCGGATAACGCCGGCGAAGTAGCGGAAGTGGTCGACGGCCAGCGGCATGTCTGCCGCGCGGGTTTCGCGGATGGATTTACCGTTGTCCCAGGTTTCGGCGCGGGCCAACACTTCGAGGTTGTCCTCCATTACCTGGGCAATTTTGAGCAGCAGGTTGCTGCGCTCGGTGGCAGAGGTATTGTTCCAGTGATCGGCGGCCTTCCAGGCCGCAGCCACGGCCTTGTCGATGTCCTCCTTGGTGGAACGGGGGATGCGGGTAAAGGACTTACCGTCTACGGGCGAAGTATTGTCGAAGTATTCGCCGTTGGTCGGTGCGGTCCACTTTCCGCCAATGTAGTTTTCGTACTGGTCTTTAAATTTGGGTACCGCCAGCATTTCGGCGGTGGTAGTTGCTGTGTTACTCATGATCGAATTGGTTTTTTTATTGGTTTGTAAGAAAGGTTGAGATGATTCGGTTTTGGGCGGAGGGCAAAGTCTTCGCTCGTCGGCCGAGACGGGAGAGAAACGACCTGGCTCGTCCGCCGAGGGGAGGCTTTGCGATTATTTGCGAACGGCTCCTGGATCTTAAATCGTCGGAAGATCTTTTGTCCGACGACTTTAGCGATTAACCTCCTCCGAAGAGAGGATTTATAGTCATTTGCCAACCGCTTCCTCGGCGGACGAGTCAGCTCCTGCGTCGCGCCTCGGCCGACGAGCAAGCTTGAATCCAAAGATATTCCCCAACTTTCTCATCTCCTTGCACGATCCCACCAACTACTTGAACAATAGACGCATTCTTTTGTAGGTTACCATAATAACGGAACATTATACGGTCATATTTCCTAATTTTAAGGCAACCTTCCGATAACCGAGACCACATGCTACAGCTCACCGCCGATCGCCTCTCCCCCAAGCACCTGCATACGCTGGTGGAGAATCGTACGACCTTCAGCCTCGAATCCGCTGCCCTGAATCTGTTCGAGACACATGAGCGGGCGGAAGCCGTCCACCTTCGTTTTGACACGCCGGTGCTGGCCACCATGATCAAGGGCCGCAAGGTGATGCACCTGCGCAAACAGCAGGGCTTCAATTTCCTGCCCGGCGAATCCATCATGATGCCACCGGAAGAACTGATGGTGATCGACTTCCCGGATGCGCAGGAAGGTCGCCCCACCAAATGCCTGGCCCTGGAGATCGATCCTCACCTGATCGCCAAAGTGAGCCAGGGCATGAACGAAAAACGGCCGCGCTCCGACGGTTTTACCTGGGGACAAGCCAACAAAAACCTCCACTTCGCCAACGACCCCGCCATCACCCAACTGATCCAGCGCATGGTTTACCTGTGCGCGGAGGACCACCCGTCGAAAGACGTTTTCCTGGGCATGTCGCTTCAGGAACTGATCATTCGCTTACTGGAAATGGAATCCCGGCAGCAACACGTCAAGGACCTCGAAGCGCGCGCCACCAGCCAGCCGATTACCGCCGCCGTTGCCTACATTCTGGCACACCTGGACGAGCGGCTGACGGTGGAATGCCTCAGCAAACTCGCCTACATGAGTGAATCCAGTTTCTTTCGGGCTTTCCGCAACGAGATGGGGATGTCCCCGGTAGAATTTATCAACGAGGAGAGAATTAAACTCGGGGCAAAATTACTGCGACAGGGCAAGCACAGTATTCAGGAAGTAGCCATGCGCTGTGGCTTCAACAGCGCCAGCTACTTTACCCGCGTGTTTAAGCGAAGGCTAGGGGTACAACCTACTAATTTCCGGTAGCCGCTGGTAGCCGCCGGACGGTAGGGGGAGAAAGAGTTGTTATTTTTTATTTCGGAACCTTTTGGTAAAATCACAGTTAGAGTGGCAGATCAAAACTTGATTACCAAATGAAGCATTTATTTTCTCTACTCCTTCTATCCTTCCTATTCGTGGCCTGCGGTGATACTGCCCCTGCCACCGAGGAGGAAACTACTACCATGCCAGAGGCTGACAAAGCAGCCGAAGATGCCATGGAAATGGCCAAGCCTGACCCCCTGCTACAGGGTACGATTGATGCCGTCACTTCCGCCGGTGGAGACCTGCTGGCACTTTCCCCCGGTGCTGCCGTAGGCAACATTGACAGCTGGATCACCAAGCTTGGAACCATGAGTGGCACTGACGCCATTGTCGGTGACCTGAAATCACTCAAGACCGAACTTACGGCGGAGAGCATTGACGGAACAAAGGTGTCCGGACTGCTCTCTTCACTGGCCACCCAAACCCGTAGCCTGGAAGATAAGGCTCCCGCCCTGGGAACTTTAGCTACCGTACTCCAGGCAGCTGCCGATAAACTGGCTGGCAAGTAAGTATCACTTAGGGACGCGAACAAAATAAAGTGACACTCCTGAGTGTATTATTTAATTCGCGTTCCTTAGTTGCTGTACGTTAATTTTTTCGACCGTTAGTGCGTTAGTTTTGCTGGTAGAAATACCGCTAACTGACACACTAGCGGTCGAACTAATTTTAGGGACATCCTAAAATACCGTTTCCTGCGACAGCCTAAAATATATTCATCACGAAGTGGTTTGGGACTTCGTCCAGGGCAACCAATGCGTATTCGCTGCGTGAAATTATGGCGGGAATGACGGTTTTCCAAGGACCCAGGGTTGCACCGGCCAAAATCGCTCCGCTCCCTTGCCCGGATCGGGCTACAAGCCTACGGTATACACACATCTTTACATGGTCCCTCGCAGTTCGGTTTTACGCCCCCGAGGAACTTTTGGCCGACTGCGTCAGGCCAAAAGATGCCTAGGAGGAGAAAATCACTACGTTTTTGTCTTGACCAGAGGCGTTTTCTCCTCCGAGGCGTCGAGCTGGCGCAGCCGCGAGCTCCTCGGAGGTGTAAAACGACGGTCGGGATCACTAATGTAAACTTGTGTATATCCCGTAGGCTACAAACCCTCAACCATTCTTTGCACCTGCGGCCCCGCCAAAAAAACAAAGCTATTCACTACCTTCCCCCTACCAGAGAATTTGACAACCCGACAACTCGATAACCAGACAACCCGATAACTCGACAACTCGACAACTCGATAAAACATGCTCCCAACCCAAATAACCTCCTTCGAACACTACCAATCCGAATACGCCCGCTCCGTCAAAGACCCCGAAGGCTTCTGGGCCGACCAGGCGAGTACCTTTGAATGGCGCAAACCGTGGGACAAAGTGCTGGAGTGGGATTTCGACGGCCCCAGCGTAAAATGGTTCCAGGGCGGTAAACTGAACATCACCGAAAACTGCCTCGACCGCCACCTCGCCGAGCGCGGCGACCAAACCGCCCTACTCTACGAGCCCAACGAACCCGGCGATCCGGCGCGGCACATCACGTACAATGAACTGCACAGGGAGGTCTGCAAAACGGGCAACGCCCTGCGCGAACTCGGTATCGGAAAGGGCGACCGCGTCTGCTTCTACATGCCGATGGTGGCCGAACTGGCCATTTGCGTACTGGCCTGTGCGCGCATTGGGGCCATCCACTCCGTCGTCTTTGCAGGCTTCTCTGCACAGGCATTGGCCGACCGGGTCAACGACGCAGATTGCAAGATGATCATCTGCTCCGATTACAACAAACGCGGGGCTAAAAACATCCCCGTCAAGGAAGTTGTGGACGAAGCCATGGCCATCGGTTGCCCCTCCGTGGAGACCGTGCTGGTACACAAAAACACCGGTGAGGACATTGCCTGGGACAACAGCTACGACGTGTGGTACCACCAGCGCGTCAAGGACCAATCCGTGAACTGCCCCGCAGAAGAAATGGACGCCGAAGACGTGCTGTTCATCCTCTACACCTCCGGCAGCACGGGCAAGCCCAAGGGCGTGGTCCACACCATCGGCGGGTACATGACCTTCACCGCCTACAGCTTCCTCAACGTGTTCCAGTACCAGCCCGGCGACGTGTACTGGTGTACGGCCGACATCGGCTGGATTACCGGCCACAGCTACATCCTCTACGGGCCGCTGCTCTGCGGCGCGACCTCCCTGATGTTTGAGGGCGTACCGACCTACCCCGACGCTGGTCGGTTCTGGGAAGTTTGTGCGAAGCACAAAGTCAACCAATTCTACACCGCTCCCACGGCCATCCGTGCGCTGATGGCCAAGGGCGAGCACTTCGTGGAAGGGCACGACCTGAGTGACCTGAAGGTGATCGGCTCGGTCGGCGAACCCATCAACGAGGAAGCCTGGGAATGGTATAAAAAGCACATTGGCAAGGATACCGTCCCGGTGGTCGACACCTGGTGGCAGACTGAGACCGGCGGTATGATGATCACTGGTGTAGGCGGGCACAGTCCGCAGAAACCGACCTTTGCCGGCTATCCCCTGCCGGGCATTCAGCCGTGTCTGGTCGACAAAGACACCATGGAGGAAGCAACGACCAATCCTGCCGCCGGCCTGTTGGCCATCAAGTTCCCGTGGCCCAGCATGCTCCGCACCACCTGGGGCGACCACGTGCGCTGCAAGAACACTTACTTCATGACCGTCCCCAACATGTACTTCACCGGCGACGGGGCGCGGCGTGACGAGAACGGCATGTACCGCATCATCGGCCGGGTCGACGACGTGATCAACGTATCGGGCCACCGCATGGGTACGGCCGAGGTGGAGAATGCCATCGATGAGCATCCGCTGGTGGTCGAGTCTGCCGTCGTCGGTTATCCGCACGACATCAAAGGCCAGGGCATTTACGCCTACGTTATTGTGGGCGAGGGCGCAGGTGCAGACGACGCTTTAAGGGCAGAGATTGTAGCCGTCGTTCGCAAGGAAATTGGACCGATTGCTAAGCCGGATAAGATTCAGTTTGTTTCGGAGCTGCCTAAGACGCGGTCTGGGAAGATTATGCGTAGGATACTTCGGAAGGTTGCTGCTGGGGAGGGGGATTCTTTGGGGGACGTTTCTACTTTGCTTAATCCTGAGGTTGTTGAGGAGGTTATTTTGGGGAAGTTGTAGGGGGGTATTATTTTTGGATCGCTGGTTTAAATGGATTAATGCGGATTGGGATGGGGCTTATCTGTGTTAATCTGTGTAATCCGTTGTCATCTGTGATTCTAGAATGTGCTTGCGCTGGGGGTTGGGTTGCGTAATTGCTAGGCATTTCTAGCATATTTTACAACATGGTTGTTGGGTAATTGCTTGATATGTTGTGTGAACATGCAATTGTGGGCTGGTGGTTTTAGTTGGGAATGGGTAATTATTGTGGAATTTTGAGGTATTTTGGGGTTCAGAGATAGTTGGCATATGCGCAATGCGTATATGAGGTTGCCAGGCGCAAACAAAAAAACTAATAGTCTCTAAAAAACCAACAATTTAGACAATTTTGTTATCTTTGAAGAATGGATGCATTTAATATTTTCCGGATAAATTGTTGGCTTGAAGATTTAGAAGGTGAGAACTATGAAAACTCAATTATAGCTATAGTCCTCGAGGCTCTGATAGCAAAGGATAACGAAGCTCAATCAAGATTGGGCCTATTTATGTTTGTGACTAACAGAATGGGCATCAAAGTTCCTTTCGATAAATTTAATCAATTCTTAGAAAGGGACAAGAAACTTCTTATCGAGCCATTAAAGGATGACATGTTAGTCTCAATCCATCCAGATAAGCTAGAAGAAATTTATGAGCGAATAGATAAATATTCAATAGAGAAGCATGTTAATAAATTTATAACTAATAATAAAGTTGAAGACAAATACAAAAAATCTATATACGATATTCTTTTAAAGAGTGTCTATATTAATATAAATACTTTTGTTACTGACGATTTAAAAAGTTTGATTAGTGAAGATGTGAAAAGGCATTTTGAGCCAGATGAAATTGATTTGTTCAACCAGTTCCTAGCATATGATGATGCAGATAAAAACAGATCAATTTATTCACTTTTCAGCAAGTCAATTGAATTTGCTATTCTAACTTCAGGAAGAGGTGTATCTTCAATCGGAGGAGAAATATTTAAAGGGAAAGAGTATTTTCTAGATGCCAATATTGTCATACGTGCGATCGGTGTTGACGGTGATGAGAGAAAAGAAAGTATCGTGAATGTTCTGGATTCATGTTTAAATTCTGGAATTATATTTAAGATATCTCGGGTTACTAAAAAGGAAATAGATGAAATAATTGAGACTAAGAATAAACAAATTAAGCGTAAAACGACAAGAGCAGCAGAACAAATTCTGCTTCCAATTTTGGACGATTTACCATTCAATAATTCCTTTGAAACGGATTACCTAAAAAAAAGAAAATCAAATCAAGTATCATCTCCTAATAGGTATAAATTGCACTTGTATGAAGAACTAGAAAAGTTTTATTCAAAATACGCTATTTCCATTGAGAAAATTGCGGGATTAAGAAGTAAAGAATTTACAGATTATTCCAACTTTCTTTATGTTCAGAAAACAGAATCTTATGGAAAGAAAAGTTATCAGCGAGCCGCATCTCTAGTTGATGCAAAAAACATCTTGCATGTAAGATCTATTCGTAGCAGCAACAACTACAACTATAAAGATGTTAAATCTTTCTATTTAACTACAGATGCTTCATTAAATGAAATTGTAGCCTCAGAAAACATGTCTAGAATTAGTGAAACAATACTACCATCACAATTATTTATTGTACATAACTCATTTACTAAAAAAGAGGCCGTCGAAGACTACAATGACTTTGTAAAATTTATTAAGTTAAGGAGATCTAGCTTCAAATTTCCAGGTCAAGACATATTTAGATACTTAGCACAAGTAAAGCCTATTACATCTAATCCCGTCGATGTAAAAAATAGTATAATCGCATACTGTAACTACAGATATGAGAATAGAGATAAATTTAGATTGAAAACCTTAGAAATTATTCCATTAGAAGACTTCACTAAATCTCACTTTGAAGAAGTCCTTGCTGATAAGAGATTAGATGCTTCAAAATACCTTGATGCTCGTACTAAGGCTATAAAAAAATTAGACGATTCAGATGTACTAGCTAATTATATCACATATGCAATTGAATTTTTGATTCTTGTTCTCATAAGTGTAACTGTATATTACATGAGTAAAAATGCTGCTTCCTCATTGATCGTCACAGCATTAATTGTTTTACTCAGAGTTATTATATTTTTCTTTAGAAAGGACTTCTCTTTAAGAAACACAATCAGGTTTATAATTTTTCGATTTTTATCAAATAGAAGTCCATTTTGTAAAGTTTATCCTGACGATGAAGAGTACATGAATCAGATAATTTTAAGGCAAAAGTAAATGCGCCTAAAATTTAGTGGTCAAATCCAACGGAGCGAAGCGAAGCCTGGAGTAGACGTCGTGTTGAACTACCCCGCCTACACAACCATTGTTATGGGTATTGAGCCGAGGCGTATAAGCCTGATATCGAAACCTGACAATATTGAATCATCCTTGTATATTAATCCAACAATTTGCTCTAAATATCTATTAAATGCTATACAAAGACCCACCAGAGGTGGACTATTTTCCAGTCGACACACTTGGAAGCCATAAATTTTCTGACGAGAAAGAAAACTGGATGTTTTTCACCGATTTAGATGAGCACATAGTTGAAAACCTATACTTCGAGGTAAATGTTTTCTTCAACAACTTCAAGAGAAAGCCAGGAGCCGTTGCTATTCTAGAATGGAAGTACTCTAGGTGGATGAACTATAATCCAATCCCTCATATCTCAATGAGAGATGCATTAGACTATGTTGTAAGGCAAGTGTTATTGACATCATTGGAATCAAAAGGCTACGGAGTTTCTTTGAGCAATTATTTTGAAAGTGATATGGATTATCGAATGATGGATGTCGATTATAATCCTAATTTCGATGAGGATGAATTCGATGACAGGGATTTCGACCTCTCTTATTCTGATAGAGAGATAAGTATAATTTTGAGATATGAAGATAATGACAGGTATGATCATACATTTTTAGAACTATATAAAATTACTAGTTCTTTACTCAAGAAACTAATAGCTGATGTAAACACATATTCAGAATTCATGATGAAATCTAGAAAATATTTCCTTGAAAGGACTGTTAGTTTAAAAGATTTTACAATTCCCTACTTAATTGCACAGTTAAGAAATGCTAAGACCAATGATCAAAAAGGAAAATCCTTAGAAGAATTGTGTGCGTTCTTCTTACAAAAGATATCAGGCTTTACGGTTAAAGAAAGAATCATCACTTCAAATGAGGAGATAGACATAGTAGTTTACAATGGATCTGAATTATCGCCTTGGAAATCAGAAAGCAATTTTATTTTGGCTGAATGTAAAAATTGGACGAAGAAAGTTGGAAAAAATGAATATGTCGTCTTCAGAGATAAGTTAGTCAATCGAAGTGGCAGAGCAGAGATAGGAATTTTCATTTCGACCTCTGGTTACACAAAAGGGTTTTACAAAGCTAGGATTAGAAATTCGAGAGACAGAATCATAATATTAGATATAACTACTGACGAAATTATTGAATGTCTCGAAAATGGAATTCAGGCGCCTTCAGATTTTTTGGAGCAAAGATTTATTGAGACCTCAATGGAATGAAAATGGGGAGCATTACATAAAGTGCATCAATAGTTATTCCTAAGATTGAAAAATCAAGAGATAAGGATTAGAAAGCTATGTTCCCCGTACTTGGTGGAGCGTAGTGTACGCTTCCCATTAGACGCCACCACGATTTAGTAGAAAGATAACCTTATCTTACTCACCCTCTAAATCGCGCCAACATGCGGAAAAGTAAATTCACAAAGTCTCAGAAACTTGAGGTCCTGGCCAAATGGGATGCCGGGGCAAAAATCGACGACCTGTGTCGAGAGTATCAGATCAGTACAGCTACGCTTGTAACCGTCCGAGCAACCCCATCTTGCCCACCCCCAATCCGCACCAGAGCTTTGCCCCGAACCAAAGCAGTAAGCTATGCGCCACCCCCCCGCAGCCATCCGTCAATTCCTCCTCGAGCAATCGCTTAGCGGTCAGACCGTCGCCGACTTCTGCGATGACCACGAACTAAAGGTGCCGACCTTCTACTCTTGGAAGAAGAAATACGGGCAAGCGCAGGTGCCCGTCGGGGAAGGATTTTGCAAGATAACGGTAACCGTCCGAGCAACTACAGGCCGCCGCCTTGTTTTTCCGCCCACCGCTCCGGCAACAACTCCTCCAACCGATTAACCGGATGAGCACCGATCCTGCCTAAGACGTCAGCCAGCCATTCCCAAGGATTAACGCCAGCATATTTGCAACTGGCGAAAAAGCTGTACATCATCGCCGCCCGTTGAGCGCCCTTATGGGATCCGGCAAATAAATAATTCTTCCGGCCCAGGGCCAGCGGCCGGATGGAGTTTTCGATCAA
>NZ_KB890451.1 GCF_000373105.1 Neolewinella persica DSM 23188
GTGTTGTTAGGAATTACGTTCACGTACAGGACGTCTTCGTCGATGTTACGTGGCAGACGCTGGCGGTTGTTTACACCGCTGCCATCACGCGTTACGATGAATGGATCGCCAAGCGTGTTGTACTCACACCAGTTCACTACGTCGTAAGTAATGCGGAGCTTGAAGCACTCATCACCTGCGAGCAGGGTACGGAGCGTATCAACCTTAGTNGTGGTCGTGATCAGATCACAAGCCAGTTCTTCAGCACCTACACCAGCGTACTCNGGNATNTCAGCACAGTCACCAGACTCATCGGTTGGGAAGGTCAGGCGGTAGTCGTGGATACCGATCACGTCGATGCGCTGCGTACAGGCACCAACGTTGGTGAAGCCAGCGTCATCCGTAGAAACGAAGGTACGCGTGAAAGTACCTACACCACAGCTGTTCACNTCACCAGAGATTGTCTGGGTGATGGTTACGTTACAGTTGTCAACACCAGCGGCAGCACCGAAGATGGCGTCCAACTGAGCNTCAGTAGCATCCTGAATATCGGCAGGAAGGNTTGTGTTGTACTCAGTACAAGTGATNGTTGTGCTCGCAGGTGCGATACACGTTGGGCGGAGCTTGTCTTCAACAAGTACATCCAACCAGCAGAAGTTTACGTTACCAAGNGCGTCTTCTACACGGAGACCAACGCGAACCGTTCCAACGTCAGCACAAGTCAGGGTTACCTGAGGGCCGTAGTTGCCGATTGGCAGGTCAGCAGAATTTACGCGAGCGATGCTCAGCGTTACANCAGAACAGTCNTCGTAAGANCCANNGTCAATGTTGGAAGGNGTNAGNACGGCAAAACCGNTGNTTGAACCAGCAGAAGCCAGGCTGATGTTCAGNCCNTCNTCACAGATAGCAACCGGAGGCGTCTGATCCTGAACTACGAAGAAGAAGTCGTCGATGCTGGTGTTACCACACTGGTCAGTAGTGGTGTAGCGCAGCAGGTGACGGCCGGCAGGAATAGCGCTGGACAGTTCAGGTGNGCCACCAGGAACTACAGTGAAAGCACCGATTGGAGCACCGTTNACGTTGCCACCAGGGAAGATTTCAGCAGTAATGGTCACGTTAGTGCCAGAACAGTTGTCTACAGCAGATACGTCGTCAAGACGGAGGTAAGCAGCACAGATGTTGCCAGCGTTGGTTCCGTATACGAGGTCACCNGCTTCGTTACGCTCTACGCTAGGACCAGTGAATACCGGTGCAGTAGTGTCGCCAACTTTCACTACCTGAGTGAAGGTGCGAACGTCGCTTGGGTCACACCAGTCGATGACGGTGTAAGTACGAACGAACTTGTAAGTGAATGGGCAAGTAATGATTGGGTCGCCATCGGAGAAAGTAACACCGATGTTACATACGGCAGCACCAGCACTCAGACGGAAAGTACGGTCACCAACCTGGAGGAATGGGAAATCGTTAACCCGTGGTGCTGGGTAGTTAGCACGTGTTGGGTTAGCAGTACCACACTGCTCGTAGTAAACTACTTCTTCGATGTTATCATCTTCGAGGTCAGCAAGTGTTGGGCGCTCGAAAGTAATCTGGTAAGTAGCAACGGTAGGCGCATTGCCCTCACCGGAAGCGGCTGGACAAACAGCAATTTCAGTGGCCGTGAAGGTGCGCGTCAGTACGATGTCATCACAAGATGGATCTTCACCAAAGGCAACAGCATCGCTTACACAAACTTCAAGGAACTGAGTACAGCCGTCAGTGAAGAGTGGTACGCGTGGCGTAAGGCCACCAGCCAGCAGGCGGGCGCGGAGTGCACTAGACATGCTACCAAACACGGTAGAACCGTCGCTGGAGTTGACACGGTAGCACTTGTCTACACTGGCAGGCAGGGTAGATACGTTGTTCTGGTCATTTTCGAAATCAACGCAAAGCAGCGTAAGGTCACCTGGGTTGAATTCAACCGCCGGAGGCGTCTTATCTTCAGCGTTAACGGTACCCCAACAGTTGGTGAAAGAGAATTCTCCATCTGGAGCGCCACCTTCTACCATGAAGTTGGTGATCTTAAGAATCGTTGCAAGAATTTCTCCGAATGGCTGCAATCCGTCATCTTCGATACGGAACTCCAACGTGTAACCAGCCTCTACATCAAAAGTAGAAGAACCGGTGGTAGGATCAGTAGCATCGAGAACTTCCTGAATCGTATTTCCTTCGAAGTCATAAACAATGATGGCATCGTCAAAGCCATCATCAACACCGTTAAGGTCATAGTCGAAACTTACTTTAGCCATTTCTGTGAACATGTAAGAAACAGAAAGCTCGAAGTCAGTTCCACCGCCAACACCAAATGGGGAGCCGGTAGTAGACATAATCAGTTCAGCTGCGCTGAAAGTTGCAGAAGCAAACTGCTGCTCGTCATCATTCTCATTGCTGACTACAGTCCAGTTAGCACCGTCAAAATCATCAACGAAACCATCAGCACTTGCACCGCCAGTGTTTAAAGAGATCGTGTAGGTGAAGGCACCACAACCGTCAACAATCGGGCCGTTTGATGGATCAGAGTCCATTACTACGATGTCAAAGTTTTCAGGACCGGGGATAACACCGTCACCATCTACATCAAAATCACCAGTAAGTACCATAGATGGGATAACCAGACCTTGACATTCGTCGTTCAGGGTAAGGTTGATTCTACCGATACAAGCAAGGTTAGCGTCCAAAACGTCAGGAATGACGGGAGGCTGGTTCTCCATGTAGGTTGTAGCCAGAACGATGTCACCGTTATTGCCACCAAATCCTGTTACAGCAATGAAGAATTGTTCGCCAGGAGCACCATTCAGAGTGATAGAAGATTGTAGTCCACAATCATCATCGTTACCGTCTACGCAGACAAGTGCGTCACAAGTTCCGTTGAAAACCAGGATTTTCGTGTCAAAATCAGAATCACAAAGACTAAACGTGACATTGCCACCTTCTCCGGCAGCGGTGAAAGTGTACCAAATTGTTCCACCGGATCCTTCAGATGTTCCACAAAAGTCAAGACCGTTAGCTGTAGCACCATCGGTTGAACCTTCGGTAACATCGCCGTCAAAGACTTCAATGGCATCTGCACAAACATCGTTTGCAAGAGGATCCTCCTGAGTTACCGCCAGGGTGTAATCACCAGTATTAGCAAGGAATGCGTGTACCAGGATTTTGTATTCCGTACCAGCAGTTACGGCTTGTGTGGTTTGCGACTGAAGACCACAGAAGTCATCATTGCCACCTACACAGTTTAGTGCAGCACAGTCTCCAGTATAAACACCAATTTTGGTATCGAAGTCTGAGCCACAAAGAGAGAAGGTTGCAATGCCATCAGTAGCAGGAGTGTAGCTGTACCATACACCCGGAGAGGTGTTGCCTGTACCACATAAAATAGCATTGTCGACAGTAGCATTGTCAGTAGAGCCCATTACAGTAGAACCTACAGTGATGACTTCAGCATTTGCACAGTCGTCGTTAGCCTGAGCAAAGAGCCCTACAGTAAATAGCATACCGCAAAGCGTGAGGAATAGAGAACGGGAGTTAACCGTCTTGAGTAAAGATTGGAGCATATTAAATCGTCTTAATGTGTTGAGATTATAGAAGACTCGAATTCGCTTAAAGTGGTCGGAAAAACAGGTCCAAATTGACGTAAGTGTCTATTGGCACTGCGTAATCAAGTACTAAAGTAGAATATCTTGCCGGTTTACAAGGTATATCGCTTAAAAAAAGTCACTTTTTTTCGATTTATTGATCGTTTTGAGGTTTAGAGCTGAACATTCGGGGAAAAAAAACGCTCCTTCTGCGCTTTGCCTGCCTTTTGCTTGCCCGCAGAATAACCCGAGAGAATGCGTTGCGCATTTACGGTCATCAACGCACTGCCGATCAACCATAACTGCACCTGCGTACGCGCCAAAAGAAAGGGGGAAGGAAGAAGGGGAAGGGGGCTACCGCAAGTACCGTTCGCGCCGATACGCTTGCTCACCTTAAAGGGGGGGAAAAGGAAAGGGAGGATGGGGGGGTATGTCGGAATCCTGCCCACCTTCTTTTAAAACAAAAAAGATGTATTTAGTAAAAATAAAATTTCTTCTTATGTTTGCCATTCGATGGCAAAAAAGACCCTGACCGAGCGCTTCATCCAAAACACCGTAGCGGAACGCCTTAATAAGGAGTACTACCGCCGCAAGCCCGCCTACGTCAATACGGAAGTGTATACCCAGCTGAAACGAGCCGACGTCTTCATTGCCTTCATGCGTGCACGCAAGCGACCGTACGTAATTGTGGTAGAGGCTAAAAGCAGAACCACCATTCACCAGCTTAAGCTGAAGGAAGAACCCCAACGGATCCGGTGGGCAGGCCGTGGCGTAGCCATCGCGCTGATCGTGGGCCTTTCTGCCGCCCTTGGCTACCAGTGGTACTTCAATGCAATGAACACCCTGCTGCTGCTGGCGGTCTTTGTGTTGGGCTCCTCGTTGATCTCCTCCATGATTCGGCGTTTAGAGTTGAGTTCGCTGGGATCCATCTCGGCAATAGAACAACTAAGCCGTTACCCGGCCAACGAAAAATGGATTGCTGTAGGGGAGGACACTTTTGTGCGTCCGGAGGAATATGAGGTCCTCAAGCGTCAGTGCCGTAAAAGTGGTCTCGGCCTGCTGGTCGTTACTACAAAAGGAAAAATGCGTCGGATCCTTATCCCGGAGCCGCGTCACGCCTTTAACAACTACCTGAGCGACTATGGTAAACGTAAACCCATCCTGGCACACATTAATAAGCGTCCTGACTACGGGCCTACCCCACCCGAGCGGGCCAAGCAGCGGAGACAAGTCCTGAACGGCGCCGTTCTACTGTCCATCGTTGGTTTACTGGCATTGCTGACCTACGAAGACCGCGTCAGGCCGGTTGTCCCGGATCCTTTTGCTGACAGCTACCCCGTAGACACTCCGATGCTCTCGTCCGATGAACGTGTGCCCGTCAAGGGAGAGGACCTGCTTCAGCGTCAGGGTGCAAACATTTTCCCGAAGGAACAAGCGGCGCCCACATCAGGGGAGGTTGGCAGTGATGATACATCAGAGGGCGGGGTCGCGGGTGCCGGGGAAGTTGAAAGGCAGGGCGCCACCGGGCAGGATTGCTCTGCTCTCGTGATCGACCGCCGCTCGTTCATCGTAGTAGACGCCATCCTTAATCCCGAAAAAGCGAAGGCACGATTGGCGGAACTCTCCGCCGCCGGCATTCCGGGAATGCAGCGCATTGCCACCGACTGCCTCAACAGCTGGCCAGCTCCCGGACGTGAGACCTTATATACAGGTACTGTTTACCCGGATCGCCCGGCGGCGGCTGCCGCCGCCCGCGCCTACAATGAATTACTGAAAGCAAAGGGGATGGACGCGGCTTACGGGAAGGCGGTTAAGGTTCGACCTGGGGGATAGGACCTTGGTCTGTTGGTCAATTGGATTGTTGGGTAATGGTACAATTTACCCAATGCTCAAATGGTTTTAATCCTGGCTGGAGATTATATTGTGGCCTTATGGTATCGCTAAGGGGTAAATGTCTTGTCTGCCGATTTTGCGATTGCCCCCCAAACAGGCTACCGTACCAATGGACCAGCGAACTAATAGACCACTGAACCAGTAGACTAACGAACTAATTTCTACCTTCGCCCAAAATAAGGCCTGAACCTGTATGGCAACCGTAATTAGCTTACTGAATCACAAAGGCGGCGTTGGTAAAACGACGAGCGCAATTAATATTGGCGCCGGACTCGTAGAGCTCGGCAAGCGTGTCTTGCTCATTGATCTCGACCCTCAGGCGAATCTTTCCCTTTCCCTCGGTATTCCGCGTCAGCCGGTGACCATATATGAGAGCATCATGGGAGAGAGCGACCTATCCCCATTCGTTGTTCGGGAGAACTTCCACGTGGTCACCTCCAGCCTGGATCTTTCCAGCGCAGAAATGGAATTGGTCAATGAAGCCGGCCGGGAATTTATTCTGCGCGAGCTTTTTGCCGGCGTTGAGGACGACTACGACTTCATCATCATCGACTGCCCTCCCAGCCTTGGCCTTCTCACGCTCAACGCCCTGACCAGCAGCCAGCAAGTAATCATCCCGCTACAAACCGAGTTCCTGGCATTGCAGGGCCTGGCTAAAATCAAGCAGGTGATTCAAAAGGTGAAGCTTCGCCTCAACAAAGAGTTGCACATCAGCGGCGTACTGGCCACTATGTACGACAGCCGGAAAGTCCTTAACCGGGACGTTGTTGAAACCATCAAGAAATACTTTGGTCCGATTCTGTTAAAAACTTACATCAGGGATACCGTCGCTTTAGCGGAGGCCCCGGCCAGCCGCCAAGACATATTTTCCTACTCTCCTTCCAGCAACGGATCCAAAGATTATATGGCCGTGGCGAAGGAAGTAATTGAGCGTACGGCAAACCCAATCCACCTTCGGGAACGTTCAGATAAGACAACACCGAAAACCTAAACCTGAAAAGCAATGGCAAAGAAGCGCTTTACCGATGATCTTTTTGGGCTGTTCGAAGAGCCCACACCAGTGCCCGCCGCTTCCAGCGCCGAGCCTGAAGCCGGTACGCATGCCAACCAGGAGGAGGAAAGTGTGGAAGTAGACGTCCCGACGCCAAGCCCCAATGCAAAGCGAAAGCTCTCCAGTAAAAAATTCACGGCCAATCTTGACAGTTTTCTGAGCGATAGTTTCGAGCGGGAGAACGTTGCTCCTCCAACTTCCTCTGCACCGGCGTCCTCGCCCAAAAAAGCCCCCCGGCCCCGCCGCCGTAAAACAGGTCTTGACTTACTCATCCGCTCTACTGTAGCCGATGAGGACCGCAATACCACCGACGGAAACACCGCCGAAACCAAGCGCGTAACCCTGATCTTCAAAAAAGATCACCTCTCGGAACTGAAGGACGTGGCCAAGGAGCGCGGATTGTACTTAAAAGATGTGGTGCAGGAAATGGTGGCTAAGTATTTGGAAGAAGAGGGATAGCGCTATTGGTGCTTTGGGGCCTTTGGGATAAGGAACCGAAATATAGCCAACCGAGGAAGCACAAAGCCTGGATAAAGAACTACGAACGCGATTTCGAATGCCTTGCTGAAGAGGTTGGGGATCTCCGTTACGACAGTTTGGCGGAATTTTCTGACCTGCTCGCAGAAGATAAAACGCGGTGCAAATAGTGATCGGGGCCGCAGACATTTATCCGAAGAATTGTACGAAGCAAAAGATAAGCTTTCCCGCGCAGCGGACGCCATAAATCAGGCCTGGAAAATCTGCGAGCCCCGCGTGCTCCCACCGGATGATCCTTCCTCATAGCTCGACCCTTAAATTGTCGCTATGCAAACCAATTAACCCGCGACGAACAAAATTTCGCCCCTAAGCGTGTGCACAACATAACCTTCCTCGCATCTTACCGTTATATTGTCCTGCTTGTTGCTACAAACGATTCGAGATGCGTCTATCCCTTTACCTACTGTGTATCTTTTTTACTGTCGGCCTTTTCGCCCAGACTTCCCAGGTGGAGTTCGGCAAGAACCGGGTCCAATATCATAAGGATTTTGATAGTTGGGAGCAGTACGAGTCAGATAATTTCATCACGTACTGGTACGGAGAAGGCAGAGATCTCGGGCAATCCGTTGTTCAGATGGCGGAGTATGATTTCGGTTATATTCAGAAAATGCTGGAGCACCGGATGAACGAAAAGGTACAGTTGATCGTGTACCGTGACGTGACGGACCTGAAGCAAAGTAACATCGGCAGCGAAGAAGTTTTCACGCTTCCCGGCACGCAGAACCTTGGCCGCAGTGCAAGCTATATTTCAGCGACACAGACCAAATTCCTGGGCAATAAAGCCTTCGTTTACTTCAATGGTGACCATACCGACCTGCGGAGACAGGTCAGGGAGGCGATGGCCAGTGTCTACATTGAGCACATGCTTTACGGTTCCTCCGTTCAGGAGGTTGTACAAAATGCCGTTTTACTTAACCTTCCGGTATGGTTCAAGAGCGGCCTGGTGTCTTATCTTGGTGAAGACTGGAACACAGAAAAAGACGATCAACTACGGTATTTGCTGACCAACGGTGAGTACGAGACCTTCCGCGACCTTGCTGCGGAGTACCCGCAGTTAGCGGGCCATTCTTTCTGGAACTACGTTGCGGAGAGCTTCGGCAAACCGACCGTTTCCAACCTCCTGTACCTGACACGCATCAACCGTTCCGTAGAAAACGGTTTTCTGTACGTACTGGGCAGCAACTACGACAATATCCTTTTCAACTGGGGGGAATACTACCGCAACCGCTATACGGAAGAGCTGGCTGGCCGGGCGCAGCCCGGCGGGACGGAAATCCCCATCAAAAACAAACGTCAGCTTCCGATAACCAACCTTAAGGTCAGCCCCGACGGCACCCGTATTGCCTACGTGCTGAATGAGATCGGCCGCTATAAAGTCTACCTGCAAAATCTGCAAACGGGAGAGCGTGAAGTAGTCTTCAAGGGAGGCCAGCGCAACCTGCTGCAGGCGACAGATTATGATTACCCGTTCCTTGATTTTTCGCCAAGTAATCAGGAACTGGCTATCCTTTACGAATTCCGGGACAAGATCAAACTGATTCGTAGGGACCTGAATACGGGCGAAGACGTCTCCGAGGCATTTGCCGTTACCCTTGACCGGGTGTTTAGCATGGCCTACGCCGACCCCGGCAGGATGATCATCTCCGCCAGTGCTAAAGGACACACTGACCTGTTTTACTACGTTCCGGGACAAAGGCAGCTGCAACGCATTACCAATGATTTTTGGGACGATCTTGATGCGGTCCCGGTAAACATCCGCGGTCGCCAGGGTGTCGTATTCGCCAGTAATCGGACTGGTCTGAAAATCGAGCCCAGCCGACTGGACACCGTACTCCCCATCGGAAATTTCGACCTGTTTTATTACGACCTGGAGAGCAAGTCAGGAGAATTAGTCCGGATTTCCGACACCCCTTTTGGCAACGAAAGCCAACCCGCCCCCATTGACGGCTCACACTTCAGTTTCCTCTCTGACGTTAGCGGCATTGTCAACCGTTATCAGGCGCATCTGGAAGATTACCTGGACCACTACGAAAAAACGATCTACCTGAACGACGGCAGTGAGATTACGCTTCATGCAGACAGCATGTTGACAACGCTGGACACTACGCTGATTGATTCCATCAACGTCTTTCCCATCATCAAAGAACGTGCCGTAGTGGAAGCGGTTACCAACCTGGGGCGGAACATCGACCAGCAGGACGGCAGTGGTAAACGTCCATTCGGCGTAGAGACCTTTGCTTCTGATGATGGTCAAATCATTCGCAGCTTCACCTTTGACACAACACTAAATGTGCGGGTAACCCCCACTAAATTCCGCCAACGCACCTACCTGGCCGCTGGCCAGGCCGTCCCCGTTTTCACTACCACCGGAACGCGGGGAGACGACGGCCTCATCGCTCCGAATAAGGCAAATCCCGATGCACTCAACGCACCGGAGGAAGAAGAGGCCTACATGTTTCAGACTCGTTTTGATGATTTTGTGGATCCACCCGCGCCCGAGCCGATACCGGAGCCGGAGAACATTCTTTTGCGCGACCCCACCACCTCCGAGAACACCGTTGCCCCAGCTGGCGCTGACTCAACGGGGCTCCGCCCCAACCTAACGGTGGTCACTTCTCCCATGAATCCCCGACGGACCCGCCAGGTTAATAACCTGCTGCGGGGCGAACGGCCGATACTTGAGCTGAACAGAACCTATAAGTTTATCCGGGGAAGAATCAAGCCCTCGAGGCTTACCTTCCGGGTCAACTACGTAAAAACGGAAGCAGACAACGACCCGCTGTTTGCCGGACTCAACAATTTCTCTGCGAACCCGGATGGCTATACCCGCCAACCCCTGGGTATCCTTTTCAAGGGGAACATCATCGACCTATTTGAAGACTACACCATCGAAGGTGGCGTTCGCATACCTACCAGTTTCAACGGTACGGAATATTTCGCCACGTTCCAGAACAGAAAGAACAGGCTGGATAAGATCATCTCCGTTTACCGTCGTAACCGGAGACTGGAAGAAGGCTTCTTCGACGTGCTCCGCCCCAACGCTCCCCGACTTGTGGAGGAAAACACCCTGCTGGCGCAATACGGTGTTCGTTATCCACTCGATGTTTTCCGCTCCTTACGGGCTACGGCCACCATTCGTCGGGACCGGGTGCAGACCTTGCCCACCGAATTGGCGGCTTTGCAAAGTCCACCAGACAACCAACAGCGTATTGGTGCCCGCCTGGAGTACGTGTTTGACAACACCCTCAACCTGGCCACCAACCTAAGAATGGGGACCCGCTACAAAGTCTACGCTGATTTTTACAAGAGCTTCAACATCAACCTAAGTGGAGACGGAGGAGAAGAAACCGGATTCGAGCCTGGATTCCTGGGCGTTGCCGGCTTTGACGCAAGGCACTACCAACGCCTCGACAAGCGCAGCATCCTGGCCATTCGGTTGGCGGGCTCTACTAATTTCGGCGGTCAGAAACTCCTCTACTACCTGGGCGGAGCGGATAATAGCCTGCTTAATAATTTCAATAACTCCATCCCTACCCCTCAAACCGGAGACTTTGTCTTTCAGGACCTGGCAAACCCGCTGCGCGGCTTTGACGTCAACATCCGCAACGGAGGAACCTACCTGCTCAGTAACGCAGAGTTAAGGGTTCCCATATTCAACTATATTTTCCGGAACCTTAGCTCGAAGTTATTACGCGACTTCCAGGTCATTTCGTTCTTCGATATTGGCACCGCGTGGTCTGGTTCAGATCCATTTGACGAAGACAACCCGGTAAACATTACCACTTATCCCGATCCTAACCAACCAGGAGACAACGTAACCCCCATCACGGTCCGGGTTCGCCGGTTTCGGGACCCGGTCATTTATGGCTATGGCTTTGGCGCAAGGACGACGGTATTTGGGTACTACATCCGGGCTGATTACGGCTGGGGTGTGGAGACTGGGCTGCGACAACCCGGCAAATTGCATTTATCGTTGGGGTATGACTTTTAATGGTGGGGTATACGAAGTTCGTAATAAACCATTACTGTCCCAGACCTTCCAGCCTTCGCTCCCGCACAATCTCCGTCCATGCCGCCTCAACGTCTCTTTTGGGTGTGTCCCGGTAGTAGATGTAGCTGACCTCACGGGCGTAGGGTGTTGCGGTGCTGTCAATCAGCGTCACGTTTTCAAAATAGTCGGAGTCTCCTTGTGGCCAGTCGTGCACAACGATCTGACGATCAAAAGTAATTTGTTCGGGTACCCAAAGGAGGAAGCTGGCGTCAAAAGACACGGCTTCGGGTAGTTCATATTTCTTCCGATAAAAGTTCAAGGCTCCTGCTTCACCATAGTGACCTCCTTCGATCATGCATTTTCCCTGTTCTTCCGGAGGTAGTTGGTGGTAAAACTCAGCCACCTTAGCCACCATTTCTTCCCAACCATGCATATCTGCATAGTCCTGGCTGAGGTCACGGACGGAGCCATCTTCCCAACGCAGGCCGACATCAAATCCGTAATTATCCCGCATGTGTACTCCATAATCCTGCATAGTTTCTACAGGAAGCACCGGCAAGCCAAAGGGGATCAGGAACAGATTAAGTAGTAAGGGTGGGGCCAACCACCAGCTTTTTGCGTTCAGTTTTTCGGCCCAAAAACATCCCCCGGCAGCAAACAGAACGGCATAAGCACCAAAGGTGTAGTACGCCTTTCCACTTAGCAGTAACAGCAGCACAATCAGCAATAAGTAAGCAAAGCCCAGCGACCGGTAAGGCTTCAGTTTTTTGGAGCGCACCAGAAATATCAGCCCGGGGAACCAGATGATGATGCTTAGTGCGTGAAAGATGAACTGTGGTAATAAGAAATCGGAAACGGACATATTAACGAGCTGGGTTTCCGATAATTCGCGCATATGGGATATGACCGGAAAATCGTAGCTGAACTGCCACCAAAGGTTCGGAAGCCACATCAGCAAGGCGATGGCTGCGGCACGCCAAAAGTATTTACGCTGCAGTAATTTCCTTTCTGGCGTCATCAAGATACCCACCAGCAAGCCGGCCAGGTAGAATGCCACGCTGTATTTAGTCAGCAAGGCCAGCCCCGTGACAGCACCGAGGATATACCAATCTTTTGCCCGCCGGTGGTTAACTACCCGCACCCAGGCCAACCCGATTAGCAGCCAGCAAAACTGGTTGAAGCTTACGGGTTGGAATAAATTGTTAGAGCCCAGATAGACGGGAGAAAGGAGCCAACCGGCCCCCGCCAGAAACTGCGCACGACGGTCACCTCCGAATTCCCTCACTAACTCGAAAACCAGCCAAATACTGAGCAGCCCTACTAGCAGCACCGGTAGTTTCGCTGCCCAGAGTGTACCCCCAAAAATTAGCTGACTGATACTTGCGACCCAACCGATCATCGGCGGCCCTTCCATGTATCCCCACATTGGATGATGTCCTTCGGCGAGGTAGAGAAACTCGTCCCGGTGCAGACCGTATCCGCTGAGAATTGCGGTAAGGTGAAAAAGGACTTTTATGGTCAGTAAGGCCACCAGGCCTTTGACGAAAAGGAGCGGTTTAGCGGCAGTGTGGGTCATATAATGGGTACTGAAGTAGTTAAAGATGCTACCTCTTTTGCTATTACACGATCCGCCGGCCATAATTGTTACTCCATAAGCCCCTATTTTTCTACCTCAATGATCCCCGATTCGATCAATATTCCCCGTGCCTGCACCCGGTTAACGTCATTCAGATTAAGGACCTTTATGGTACCTAGTCCAATTTCCGTACGGGCAACAATAAGGCCCGAGGGACGAACCTGAAAGTGCTGACCCCAGCTGTCTTTACGTGGATTATAGAGCCGGATGAGGGCGTCTTTATACTCGTGCCAGGCGGCAATGCTACTACCCTTGCTCAGGTTACAGAGGCGGCAGGCCAGGGCCAAATTGCCAAAGGTGGTGGAGCCGCCCTGTTTTTCGCTGATGATGTGATCGATGTGATAAGCGGCGAAGGCAACAGCCCGGGGAACACGGCAGTATTCGCAGCAATTGTCGGCTGCTTCGGTGATTTGCCGGCGAAGAATAACGGGGATGTACGTTTTACTCACGCCTTCATCAGGCGGCGGTAAGCGCGGGCTTTAGCCATCCGTACCATGTGTTCAGCAACGCGGTAGTGCTCCAGTTCTATTTTTTCCTCGAAGGTGAGGTGACCGGCTTCATTTTTGGCGGAGAGTTCCTCCAGGCGTTGCTCTTCGGCTTCGCTGGTCTGCAATTCCATGACCATTTCCGGGGATGGAAAGTCCGAAAGAACATCGATGACCCGACTTAAAAGTTGGCTTTGTGCGGCCATGAGGGAAGCGTTGAGTTGTAAATATAACGATTTTTGGGGGGAGAAAAGTTTTCGAGGGGTAGTATTTGGCGGGAACGCAGGTGCTGGAGGAAGGATTTTCAAGGAGCAAAGTGGGCGTATGGCTCCGGCTTATTGGCTTTAATGAATTGGATAGGCCCTAAAGCTAAAGTCGTCAGGCAACCGCCCCAAAATCATAAGGCTGTTTCATTTTTTTAAAATCAACTAAGCCCGGAACAGCCTGAAGGCCGTAAACCCTCACGGCCTGAAGACCGGGCAACCTTTCCTTGCACCTGCGGCCGCGCCCATTTTATAGTGATCAGATTTCAGAGATCAGGATTCAGTAGCAGATTTCAGTATTCAGCGCCCGAAGGATAAAACGTCGCCCCTTGAATACTGAAACCTGAATATCGCCCCCTTCTCCACACCCCCTAACATTCCCACCAACATCAATTAGTCGTTTTCCACCCCCTTTTCCAGCCCTTTATACACATCTCTTGTTGGTAAAAGACCTGACGGGTTCCTGACGGTATTCCGTACATTTGCAATAAGCCATGGCAAAAGATAAAATTCAGAACCGCCGCACAAACGGCACCGACAACGGAACGTGGAGCAACCGCAGCAGACTGCAGGAGGCTAACCTGCCCGAGTACAGTAAACTGCCGCCACAGGCACCTGATCTGGAGGAAGCGGTACTGAGTGCCATTTTGATCGAGAAAGAGGCGATGACCAAAGTGCTCGACATTCTGGAAGCCGACTCTTTTTACAAACCCGCGCACCAGGCCATCTACCGCAGCATGCGCCGGCTGTTCGAACGCAGCCAGCCGATCGACCTGCTGATGGTGATGGAAGACCTCAAGAAAAACGAGGAACTCGAGCTCGTGGGCGGAGCGGCCTATCTTGCCCAACTTACCAGTAAGGTGACCAGTTCGGCCAACATCGAATATCACGCGCGGATCGTGACGGAGAAATTCATCCAGCGTGAATTGATCCGGACCAGTACCGACATCATCAAGAGTGCTTACGAAGACTCGACCGACGTGCTCGACCTGCTCGACAAGGCCGGCAACTACGTCTTCGAAATCACCGAACGCAACATGGGTAAGCAGGTGGCCGATATGGGCACCCTGGCCAACCAGCTCCTCGAACAGCTTACGATGCTGCGCGAAAAGGAGGACGGCCTGACCGGTGTACCGACCGGCTTTACTGAGCTCGACCGGCTTACTTCCGGCCTCCAAGGCTCTGATCTTATTATCATTGCGGCTCGCCCGGCAATGGGTAAGACAAGTTTCGTTCTCTCCCTGGCCCGCAACGCAGCTGTGGAATATGGCCGTGGTGTCGCCTTGTTCAGCCTGGAGATGAGTGCCGCCCAGCTGGCCGGCAGGATATTCAGTCAGGACGCCGAGGTCAATGGCCAGAAAATGCGTAATGGTAAATTTGACGACGACGAATGGGCCCGCCTGGTCGACGCCATGAACCGCATCGGCGAAGCGCCGATTTACATCGATGATACCGCCGGTATCAACGTCTTCGAGTTGCGCGCCAAATGTCGCCGCCTGAAACTGGAAAAAAACATCTCGATGGTCATCATCGATTACCTTCAGTTGATGTCCGGCTCCGGAGAGTCCAATAAAGGCATGAACCGGGAGCAGGAAGTCTCCGGCATTTCACGGGCACTGAAAGGTCTCGCTAAGGAACTGGAAGTACCGGTGATTGCGCTGTCGCAGCTGTCTCGTGCGGTGGAAACCCGGGGGGGGGATAAGCGGCCGCAGTTGAGTGACCTTCGTGAATCTGGGTCCATAGAACAAGACGCCGACATGGTCATGTTCCTCTACCGCCCCGAATACTACGGCATTGAAGAAGACGAGCAGGGCAACTCCCTTAAAGGTACCGCCACCGTCATCATCGGTAAAAACCGCCACGGTGAAGCCAAAGACATTCGCCTGGCTTTCGAGAGTGACTTTGCCAGATTCAGCGATCTCGACGATCCGGACTTTGACCTCCTGCCCGATTCGGCGATCCAGGCCGGGCAGCCTTATGGCTCTACTACTATTCCGTCTAAGATGAATACGGACGAGGAGGATATTCCTTTTTAGTGAGTCTGTGAGTTGGTGAGTCGCCGAATGGCTGCCGCTGCTACCACTTTACTGAGTCTGTGAGTTGGTGAATCGCCGAGTGGCTACCACTCACTTCGCTCCGCTCGTTCGCCTGAGGTGAGCAAGCGAAGCGCCGCGAACAGCACTTGCGGCAGCAACTCAGCGACTCAGTGACTCTCCCACTCACTCTTGGCGTCCAGACAACAAACATTTGTTTTATTTCAAACATTTTTTGTACGCACAAAAGCTACACAAAAGCCTTAATTGGCATAAAGTGAAAATATTTGTGCTTTTTTATGCGCAAAGTGTTGCGTAACATTGTTTGAGTGTTTATATTTGTGTCATCACAAAACAAAACTACTACTTTTTAAACAGCAGCTTATCATGGCAGATATTAATAAAGAAACCGCCGCCAAACTTAAGGCCCTTCAGATGACGATCGATCGTCTTGACAAAGCCTACGGTAAAGGCACCATTATGCGCCTTGGCGAGTCGCAGGCCGCTAATGTTGAGGCCATTCCTACCGGCTCTCTTGGCCTCGATATTGCCGTTGGCATCGGCGGCCTTCCTAAAGGCCGGATCATTGAGATCTACGGCCCTGAATCTTCAGGTAAAACCACCCTGGCCATCCATGCCATTGCTGAGTGCCAGAAGCGTGGCGGTATAGCTGCCATCGTTGATGCAGAACACGCCTTCGACCGTTTCTACGCCGAAGCCCTTGGTGTTGACACCGACAACCTACTCATCAGCCAGCCCGACAATGGAGAGCAGGCGCTTGAAATCGCCGAAAACCTGATCCGCTCCGGCGCAATCGACATTATCGTCGTTGACTCCGTTGCCGCTCTCGTTCCCCGTGCGGAAATAGAAGGTGAAATGGGCGACTCCAAAATGGGTCTCCAGGCCCGCCTCATGAGTCAGGCCATGCGGAAGCTGACCGGCACCATTGGTAAAACCGGATGTTGCTGTGTTTTCATCAACCAGTTGCGCGAAAAGATCGGTGTAATGTTCGGTAATCCCGAAACCACCACCGGTGGTAATGCCCTTAAGTTCTACGCTTCCATGCGTCTCGACATTCGCCGTTCTGGTGCTGCCATCAAGGATAAGGAAGGCAACGTCATCGGCAACCACGTGAAGGTCAAAGTAGCCAAAAACAAGCTGGCCGCACCGTTCCGCGTTGCCGAGTTTGACATCATGTACGGTACCGGTATTTCCAAGACCGGTGAAATCGTTGACATCGGCGTTGACCTGGACATCATCCAGAAGTCCGGCGCCTGGTACGCCTACGGCGACGCCAAGATCGCGCAGGGTCGCGAAGCGGCCAAGATTTTCATGGAGGACAACCCTGAAGTAGCCCTCGAGATCGAAACCAAGATCAAGAATAATCTGATGGGCATCGAAGAAGAACCCGCTGCTGCCAAGAACGGCAAAGGCAAGAAAGCTGATGTTGTGGAGGCATAAGCCACCATGCTTTGGCCGGAAAGAAATATCCTGTCTGAACTTTGATCTACGCCCGCGCTCCTGACCTGGAGTGCGGGCGCTTTTGTTACCCTTACCTTGGTCCAATTGCATTTGCAACTTCCTCAACACAACGATACGTTGAACCTGCCGATCATTCTATTAACCGAACTCCAACTCGTTACTCAAGGGATTAATCTTTGGGCACAGCAGGGCGCTCTCCTTCAATTAACACCTCAAAACCCGCCCCCTCAGCCAGAAAACGAATGGCATCGATCAAAGTATTTCCCTCCAGGCGCGCCTCTTCCATAAGCTTACTCTTCAAAGCTTCAGCCCGCAGGCGATCTTTTGCCTCCTTATTCAACTTACTGTAATCCTCAGCCGTGAAACTGTTGAACCAGCTTTCTTCCAGGTTCCGATAGATCATCTCGTGGTCAATGGCCAAAATTTCTGGCTCAGGCAGGTTACCTAAGGTAATGGTACGGTTAGTTTCATTGACGTCGATGGTCAACTGCTCGAGATCATACCCTACCAAAACTGTTCCTTCGACTTGAACCGTCGCACTTTTCTCAAAAGAGAGATGCGTGGGCAAGGGAATATACAGGGTGACTTGTTTAGTTTTTGTAGAGTTGTACAGCTCGCTCACATCGCCTTCCACCGTCACCAATTTGGTGACTTTCCGGATCTGCTCCAGTAAGACCGTCGCTTCTTCATGACTTGTCTGTCCTCCGGCATTAGAGAATCCCCAGAAAACAGCCAGGCCAAGTAGAAAGGCCAGTACTGCGGTAATGAGGATGGTATAAATGGTGCGCATGCTTTGGTGTTTTGGACGATTGAATCGGTAGTTCGTGAATCATCGAAGTTTATCACCTCTAATGTTCTCTATGTCTAACGGATGGTAGTGCAGAAAATTCACTCCTTCAAATGATTAGTAGACCAATACCACCAGGTACACTACTAAGCGCTCTTAGATAACCTACGCGAATCCAGCGCTAACTAAAATAGCACTGATTAACTTAGTGAAATCCCGGTTTTGCAGGGGCGACCGCGAGGGTCGACCCTACAAACCGGACGATTCGGGCCTTCGAGGCTACACCTCGACGGAATTACAGCATGATTTCTGTGCGGAGGTCCCTTGCGGGCACCAGTGCATCAAAATACGGCTTCTGTTTTTAGCCGTTGATTCGCGTTACTTATCGATGAACGCCGTCATCGGATATTTCAACCCCTCGTAAGTCTTCAGCACGGCCTTTACACTACCTACGCTTACGGGCGACTCGATCAGTACCGGAATTTTATTCTCATCATCGCTGACGTAGATACTCATCTCATCCCCTTCTTTGAAGACATCTCCGGCGATGAGCTGCGGGCTGAATTTCTGCGTATTGAACCTACCCACTCCCCGAATTTTCGTCTCCTTTTCTGGCCCCAGGTACTTCAGCGAAATGGGGTATATTTCCTGATCCATCAGGATTTTTAGCGGAATTTTCTGCCCGGTTTTCATCTGCGCATAATCCAGATTACGTGCGTAGTATACGATGGAGATCAGGTCATGCATACATTCGTCGAGGGTCATTTCCTTTGGGCTCAGGTCATCACGTGTTTTACCCCGCTGACTAACCGCTTTGCCGTCTTTTTGATAAAACGTCGTACGATCATAGCGGGTATAGCCGCCTTCGTTAATGTCTTTAATGTGAATTTTAGGGAGCAACGTTTTCTTATCGAGATAGCTCTCGTAGTTATCCCGAACTTTATAAAACCACTCGTAGCTCTCATAAGTCCGGCCACGCACCATCACGTGGTACTGGTTGGGCAAGTCGTGCACCAAAAAGGTTACCTCGCCCGCTGCCAGCCAAACGAAATTCCAGTTATAGTAGAGTTTATAAACGATCTTCTCCCCGGGCTGGAACACTTTGTTATCCGTATCACAAACATCAGGAATGGCAAAGGGCGGATGAAAAACTTCCGGCACCGGAGGTTCTTTTCCGAAATGTACATCATCAAAGCCTGGCGCGAACGCAGGTGCAAAACGAGTTAATGGCAGGCCCAGCCCCTCTGCCGACCGGTCAGCAGGGGAAACGTTCATCAGTAAACCCAGCGGGAGCGCCAGGAAAAGAGCAATGCGGAGTAGATGAGTTTTCATTGATGTTTACTTTTTCTATAGTTTCGGACGAACAGGAAGTAGCCCGGTAACGCCGGTAACAAAACATTAACGGCAAAAAGGCTCGTAAAAGCAGCTAACACCGCTATGGCTGCTGCCGGTTCCGCGCTTTCGCCCGTATTCCATAACAACACCCCAAGCTCCGTCCGGGTTACCAGATTGAGACCTGGAGGCAACGGAATCCCCGCCTGAACCAGGTAGATTGCCGCAATTCCGGCCAGCCCTCGCCACAGGGGGAGTTCAAGGCCAAAAAACCATAGCAACAGGTAAAGCTGCATACAGTAAACGCTGAAACGTAGGCAAGCGTGCGCTGCGGCCCACAACATTACGGGGATTTTAACTTGTATCAACCCCGTCACTAACGCCTCCTGATCCAGCTTAAAGCGGTTCCCCAGCCATTTGACCCCCCGGAGCAGCAGGGGCATCCCCACCCACCAGCCAGCCAGTAAAATCAGTGGCCCTACTGGCCACAACCACGCAACGGAGAAGGACAGCGCCTCCTGAAGCAATCCGTCTGCTGTCCACATCAACCCCGGCCAGGCTAACAACAGAAAGGCTACCCATTGGCACGCGCTCCCTAACACACTTGAGGTGATTACACCGGGCCATTCCTCCCGTTCCGCAACCAACAGGCGGCCTCCGATTTCTCCAATCCGATTAGGTGTGGCGGCGCTCAGGGAAACGCCGGCTAATGTTGCCCGCCAGGTTCGTCCAAACGACCACGGCAGGAAAACACGCAGCAAACCATGCCATTTCCTGGCTTCTAACCACCAGTTCACCGGCATCAAGGCTATGGCCATTAGCAAAAAACGCCACTGCCCTGGCCGGCGCAACGCCCGGCTGAAAGCGGCCCAATCCAAATCCTTACTCAGCCGATGAAACTGCCAGACAAAGGCTACCAGCACGCCGAGCGTTAGCAGGCGCATGGCCCACTTTCGGATTCTCGGGCTAAAAGGATTATTTTTTGTTCCGGTCAAATTATTTGTTGGCTAAGGTTAAAAACGCCGTACTTTGTGGTAATTATTGGTTAGCTATTACGCCTTCTCCGTTTTTACCCGGCCGCCTGATGTGCACGAAGTACTGCGAAGCACATTCTCTTGGCCTTACGTAGTCGGCAAAGGTTCGTCCGACGGGCTCTGGCCATAATTGTTCAAAGCCGCGCTCCGTCGCTCAAAACTACAACATTGCCCCTCCCGCCAAAGAAGAAAAAGGCAGACGCCGCTCCATACCGTATCCTGGGCATTGATCCCGGAACGGTCGCTCTCGGCTTTGCCGTGGTGGAGATCCACCCTAAATCGCGGCGGATTGTCGAGATTGGCGTCCTTAAACTCGCCAAACTGGCCGACCATGCCGACCGCCTGGCGACCATCCATCGCCGGCTCACCCAGGTGATCGGCACCCATAAGCCAGCCACGATGGCCATCGAAGCCCCCTTTTTTGGTAAAAACCCTCAATCGATGCTGAAGCTGGGCCGGGCGCAGGGTGTTTGTATGGCTGCGGCTATGGGTCAGGACGTGCCGGTTACGGAGTATTCCCCACGTAAGATCAAGCAATCGGTCACCGGGAATGGCAACGCCAGTAAGGAGCAAGTGGCGGCTATGCTGGCCAATGAGTTTGACCTCGACACCTCCCGCTACCTCGAAGATGCTACCGACGCCCTTGGGGTAGCCATGTGCCATTTTTATCAGACCCGCGGCGTACTGGGCGGAGGAAAGAAGTTCTCCGGCTGGGAAGGATTCGTCAAGGCTAATGAGAAACGGGTAAAGAAATAGGCTGCGGGGCCAAAACATCGTATCATTGTCAACAAATTTCCCCCACAACCAATGCGGCGAATTCAACGTTCGCTTTACGTAACCCGCTCCCTAACATGGCCGACAATACCATACACGTAGTAAACAAACCTAAGAAATTTCGCTTCGAGGTCGTAAGCGGTGCGCTCATTTCCAAGTTAGAATATCGGCTTGGCCGATATAAGATAGCCCTGGTACACACCGAAGTTCCCGAAGAATTACAGGGGCAAGGCATCGGCGGGGCCCTTATCCGCACCGCCCTACAGCACGCTCGCGATAATGAGCTGATCGTACTTCCTTATTGTCCCTTCGTCGCTGCCTACTTAGCGCGCCACCCCGAGTGGAATGACATCGTGAGTGAGGTGTAATGTTGATCGCTTTCCTGGCCGCTGCCGGCCTCCAACTGTTTTTTTGGAGCTATTATTTACGAGACGGTCTAAAGAAAGAGTCCGCCTTAGCTCCGGAAAGTCAGCCGCCCGCTCCAGTCAGCGTAATTGTCTGTTTCCGCAATGAAGAAACGACCCTCGAAGCCTGTTTACGCAGCCTTCTAAACCAGGAATTTGCCGGAGTATTTGAAGTTTTAGCTATCGACGATAATTCCACCGACAGCTCAGCCGCAGTAGTAGCAGGTATCGCCGCACAGGATACCCGCGTGCGATTACTAACTCCCGGCCCCACCCGCCCTGGTAAAAAAGACGCCCTTACCTTCGGTATTAAAAACGCAAGATATGAGCACCTGCTATTGACCGATGCGGATTGTACCGCCGCCACTGACAAATGGCTCAACTTGATGACCAAACCACTCCGGCAGGGCGCTGAAGTCGTCCTCGGCATCGGACTGTACACCTCGGATCCACACAACGAATTGTCCGTATGGCAAAGCTTTGAAGCGAAGTACGTACTCCTGAAGTATATGGGCTTTGCACGTAGAGGACTCCCCTACATGGGCGTTGGCCGCAACCTTGCCTACACAAAGACTTTCTTCCACCACGCTGGTGGGCTGGAGGCCCACGCAGACCTGCCCGGAGGAGATGATGACCTGCTAATTGGCGGAGCCGCACTGCCAGAAGCCACTGTACGCGTTACTCACCCCCATAGTATAACCAAGTCTGCCCCCGCAACAACCCGGAGTGAATTCTTGCGCCAGCGTATGCGCCATCAATCGGTAGGTTTTCGCTACCGGCTCGTTCATCAGGTATTACTTGGCCTCCTGGCGCTAAGCCATGGCTTGTTTTTTCTGCTTGGTTTCTTGTTGTTATTTACCCCCTGGTGGTGGCTCGCACTGGGTATTTACGGACTGCGCTACCTTCTGATACGCCCTGTTTTCAGACAAGTTTATCCAGTGGGCGCGCCCGCAGGTGCAGGGAAAGGTTTGGAGGAGCAAGCCCTTCCAGTTGGCCGGCATATGATCTTCGATGCGATGCTTGCTCCTTTTTATTTGTTTCTTGCGGTGGCGGGAGCAATGCCTGCTAAACGGTGGTAAGTATCAGGCTTTACCGGTCACACCATACAGGCTAGTATCCGCATCTGTCCGAAAACCGTCTAACGATGCTTCGCCTCACTAACTACTTACTTAAAGCATGCCTGCTATTAACCATTTTGACAACTGCGTTCTCCTCCGTTCAGGCAAGGCCTTCCCTTACAGTGATTCCGGTGATGACGGACAGTATTCCCAAACCTTTACCCGGAAAACCATTTAAGGATGTTCTTCCACCGCCACCTCCTCTACATAACCATCCCATAGAAAAGGGTTTCATAGGCTCCATCCGCGAAAAAATGCCCCTCTTCCCCGGTTGTGACAACGGATTAGTCTACCCAAAGGACAAGGAATGTGCCGACAGCCTGCTGCTAGAATTCATTTATGGTAACCTGCGCTACCCCTATCTCGCCTGGCGCGACAGTGTGGAAGGCATGGCCGTTATAAGTTTCTATATTGAAAAAGACGGCGCCGTAACGGAAGCGAAAATAGTACGTGACCCAGGCGCAGACACCGGAGCCGAAGCCCTCCGCATCATTAATCTGATGGTGGAGCAAAACCTGCGCTGGACGCCGGGCGAGCAAATGGACAAACCCGTACGGGTACGCTTTAATATGCCGGTGAAATTTAAGCTTACGGAAAAGACGGTGCCGTTTCCACCGCCACCGCCGCCGCCCTCTCATTCCAATGCTGACGAGCCGTTCAAGATTGTAGAGCAAATGCCTCGCTTCCCAGGCTGTGAACACCTCACTGCAGAAGAAAAAAGAAAGGAATGTTCTGACGGAAAACTTCTGGAATACCTACACACCAACCTGAAACTGACGCCACTACAAGTACAATCATGCGTGACCGGTACGGCCGTCATCCAATTTGTAGTCGAAGCGGACGGTTCGGTAACTTACGCTAAGATCGTGCGTGACGTCGGCGCAGGTTACGGCCTGGCCGCTCTCAAAGCAGTGGAGTCTATGAACGAAAATGAGATCCGCTGGATACCCGGTCGGCAAAGAGGGCGGGCTGTGCGGGTAGAGTATAATGTCCCGATGAGATTTTACCTTGAGTGAAGGGTCACGGCTTATGGTCTTTAGTCTGGAACCAATCCACGATACTTTTCTCTGAAGCAGCTCAATAGACTCCGTAGGAGTCAACCCTGAGCAACCCCGGATGTAGGCCGCTACGCGACCGGAATCCGGGGTGTAGAATGGGGGGGCGGCAATTAGGCAGCGCGCAGCGCCGCAACGCGTACCCCCTCCTCATGCCCCGGGTAAAAGCCCGCTTTGCGAGCTTTCACCCGGGGCAAATAAGATTCGACCACTCCGTGGTCACCGTTTTACCAAAAACTCCCGAGTGCATATTTCACCAAGGCTTCAACATTTTCCGATATTGCGCTACCATTGCTTCCTCCGGCGCACCGGCCTTGTACATCCGGAACACTTTGAGGTTAGCCATCTGGACCCGGAACCAACCATTGGCCCGGTACTTCCGGGCAGATACCGTAACGGAACGGGGTATGACGCGGAACGGGAACTCGCGCGCCCACGTCCGCTGAATGATGTCGTAGTCTTCCATGATTTTCATGTCGCGGAAGCCGCCAAGAGAACGAAACGCTTCGGTAGTGAGGTACAGCGATTGATCACCGCCCCGGCAGGCCAGTCCTTTGAAACGAGTAAAGTAGGCGTTGATCATCAGCATCGGATGCCAAGTATCAAATTTGAAGCGATAGCAGCCTACTGGAAATCCGGCACTAACGCTCTGCTTAATATCCAGGTAAAAACCACGGGGTGGTCGGGTATCGGCATGGACGAAATAGACCACATCGAACTCCTCCTGATTTAATGCTGCCGCCTCGTTCATTTGCTGCGCGCGGCCGCAACGTTGGCACCGTATATGTTGAACACCGGAGGCCTGAGCAATGATGGTTTCTGTATCGTCCGTGCTCCCGCCATCCGCCACCGTGATTTGTCCGTTTCCGGACAACTCGGACTGGAGAAAAGGCAGCAACTCTCTTAAGTTTTCCGCCTCATTGATGACGGGAATGATGATGTGTAGGCGCATTAAATAGTTAAATCAGCTGTGTAGGGTTAAGGTACGAAAAGAGTGGAGAGATTGGATTGAGGAAAAACCTTCATTTGTTCCCCGGCACTTGTGCCGACACAACATTCCGGCACAAGTGCCGGGGATCAGATAACTACCCCAACCGATAATAGCCCGACTTCAGGTAAGCCCCTTCTGGAAATCCAATTGGGTGATCAACATCATGGAAAGTCCTTGCTAATAAAGTAAAGGTCCGGCCAGAGGCCCGCAACACTTTTTCGACTTCACCAAAAAAGGTCTCCGCAGGCACCCGTGCCGAACACGAAGCAGCCAGCAGAATGCCACCCGGTGCTACCAGCGGGATGGCCAGGCGGTTGACGCGGCGATAAGCTTCTAGGGCACCCGGCACTTCTTTTTCCCGCTTGGCGAAGCTGGGCGGATCAACGATAACAATTCCGAAAGACTGCCCTTCCGCTCGGAGGCGTTCGAGGGCAACGAAGGCGTCTTCGGCGAGTACTTCGTGGCGGGTATCCTCCTCGCCGAAGTTGAGGGCGACGTTGCGGCGAGCCATGGCCAGTGCTGGCGCGCTGATGTCGAGACTGATGACCCGGGTGGCACCGCCACCCAGTGCATGTACACTGAAGCCACCGGCGTAGCTAAATACGTCGAGCACCTCTTGTCCATCGGACAGCTCCCCCACCCTGCGGCGGTTGTCCCGGTGATCGAGAAAAAAGCCGGTCTTGTGGCCTTTGATTACGTTGGCCACGAATTGCAGGCCGTGTTCCCTGAAGATGACGTCCTCCTTATCTAGGGTTCCGAAAACCACCTGCCCATCGGTATAGCCAACTGCTTGTGCCGGTTTTTCCACATTGCGGGAGAGGCGGAGTACCGCCGTTTGTGCCTCCGCCGCCCCGACGATGACCGGGATCAGCTCCTGAAGGAATGGGAACCAGACAGGAGAGTACACTTTGATGACTGCGACCCCGGCGTACACGTCGGTAACCAGGCCGGGGAAACCGTCGTTCTCCCCGTGGAGGAGGCGGTAGCCGTTGGTATCGGTGGCCAGCAGGGCTCTTCTACCTTTCTTTGCATCCTGCGTCCGCGCCCGAAAAAAGTCCGTATTTATCTGCACCGGACTCCCCTGATGCAAGACCCTGATCCGGATCGGCGAGTCGGGATCGTACAGCCCCACCCCAATGAATTTATTCTTTTTGAAGCTAAAAATAACGGCTAGGTCGCCAGCCTTCCCATCGCCTTTCATCTTGGCAATGGCCCCGTCGAACAACCACGGATGGCCTGATTTGAGTGCCCGTTCGCCGGCGGCGGTGAGGGTAACGGGAAGGCGATTGGTCTTTTGCGGTTTGATGTTGAAGCATTAACAGGCTGACGAAAATTGAAGCAGCGGCCAAGTTAATACTTCTTATTCCTATTCGCCTTGCTTCGTACTTTTTGAAAATGAAGAGCAGTGTGGGTTGCACCAAAGCAGTGATGACTCTTGATCCGGAAACCTCTCATTTGAAATATTAACGATTTCATTCCAAGTATTTGAGGCTAAGGAACGTCAATTCAACGACAGCATCACTTCATTAGTGAAGGGCGACACCTTCCCATCAGGAAACACCGCCCGCATTAGGTACTTATAAGTAGTGCCTTTGCGTATCCCCTGATCGAGGAACATTCGGTCGTTGCCGGGAAGGACTTTGAGCAGGGAGACCGGTTGGTCTTCCGTACCCCGATAAAGGTAGAACTCGCGGGGTTTCTGGTTATAGGTCCAGGATACGGTGATGGTGCGCTCGTCGGCATTGGCGGCGAGGGTGAGATCCTGGATAGCGGGGCGTAGACCAAAATCACGCAAACGGGCGGACACAGGAACGCTAAAGTCGGATACCAGGCCATCATCATCCATGGCCCTGAGTTTATAACTGTAGGCGGAGCCCCCTTCGACCAGGGTATCCCGATAATTACCCGGATAATCAGCTACCCCCCACTCCGCTATCAGAGAATAGTCTCCCGCCGCGTCCATTCGCTGCTTATAAAGTTGGTAAGTGGCTACGTCTTTGGAGGGACTGGTCGTCCAGCTAAGGGTAATTGCTCCACCATTATTATCCACTTCTTTGATCTGCGGGGGCGCTGGAGGATAAACGTCAGGCTTTTTTAGAGCGAGTACAGGCGTAAATTCTGAGCCATTCCCCCTAAAGTCAAGTGCGCGTAACTGGTAATAGACCGTTTCTGCCGGGTCGACCATATCCACCGAGTCGATGTGGGTGGGGCCGGGCAGGTGATCGGGCGTGATCATGGCTAAATCCAAATTCGGATCGTTGCCTTTGAAGAGATAAAAACCAGCAAGATCAGGTTCGTCACTGACCAACCAACTCAGATGTGCCAGACCATTGGTATCGATATAGCCAGTAAAATCAGCTGGCATCACGGGCGGGCTAACATCGTAGGCCATGACCAACGACTCAAACGAGCTGTAAACAGTCCCTTGTTTGGAAACCGCCTGCACCCTAAAGAAATTAGAACGGTACTTCATGGGCAACACTGCTTTCCGGTCGGTCGGGGGTATTCCCTCCATGGCAATTTCGTACTTCCCGTCGGTGGAATCCGTGTGAACGATGCGGAATTCAGTTACGAGGTCAGCCGTCTCCTGGTCGAACTCCCAGTAAATAACGGCGTAGTTACTGTCCGTTTGTTCCGTACGCGTCAGCAGGGGGCTGAAGCGAATGTCTTCGGCTCCTTTGCCCCGGGCTTCGCTGTACCGTACACTGCGCCCCCCAAGGTAGTCCTGGCCCCGTAAACGGAAAACGATAGAGTCTTCGTTACGCTCAAATCGGTTGGTGTGGTACAGCTTTTTCAGCGGTTCAGCAACCGTTGCGGTAGTATCATAATCGTTGATCAGAGGAAGTTCGAATACGTCCCGAAAAGGACCACCCGCATCGGAGCGCTCCAGGTGCCAGGCAAAGAAGATTGGCTTGGCGTCGATGGTTCGCCACTCCAGCTCAGCACGGCGGTCGCGAAACTTTGCGTTAAGCGTGGGGACCGCCGGTTCTTCGAAGTCTTCCAGTGAAAAACTGTAGTATAACGTATCTCCCTGAGGAGTGGGAAAAACCTTAACCAGGTACTTAACGGTCTTTGCATCCCGCGGCCGCGCCCATCCCATTCCAGACCTTTCAATAGCCGTCCAATCGTAGCCCAGTGCATACTCGCTTACCCGCCAGCGGGCTTCAAACTCTTCCTCCGTTGTGTCTTCGTACTCCGGGGACAGGAAAGTCTCTTCCAGCAGTGAAGCGTCCATTTGCTCAATGTGAACGGAAGCCAGTGCGATGGTATCCCACGGTGAGCGGGTGAGCGAAGCCCGCCACGTTGCGTATGCTAACGGCTTCATATTCCGGCTTTCCAACAAAGTCAGTTCGGGCCGGGTATCCGTGCCCGAAACACTAAAAGCCTCCAGGGTCATATTGCCGTCAATCGCATGTTCGAACGTCGCCCACGATTGCGGAGCCCAGCGAACGAAGAGGCTGTCAGCACTGGCTTTCTGGAACGTTTTGTATTCCCCATCTTGCGCAGCAAGCGTAAGCATGCCGCCGCCGACAAATAGTAGAAAAAGTAAAAATCTCATTAGAATAACTTCGTGGCGGGTAGCCGTGTAAAATTTATAGTAGAAATGCGAATCAAGGGCTAAATCAAGCCAGATGCGGAGGCTCGGAGGTCCTCCGTCGCGCAGAAAAGGACTATCGTAACCTCCGAGTGTCCGATCCCTCAGTTTTAGCTCTTGATTCGCGTTAAAAGCAAATCAGTAGCCAATTGTAATCATCGTCAACCACCATCTCCCGCTACAACATGGGGCGTCCACAGCGGTCTCCGATCTCGAGTTCCACCGTAAAGTTGAAGACTACCTTAACCTTCAAGATCATAAAGAGGTAGGTGGGGTTGGGCAGGTCAGCGTCGATCAAGACGCCAAGGCCAAGGTTTTTACCAACCCCCCTGTATTTCACATCCGCGTCGATGAAGGCCCAGATCCGGCCCGTAGCCCGCCACCCTTTGTGGCCATGAGGGGATTGCTGGGTATCGGCGGAACAACGGGTATTTGACTGGTATTTCAGCAGGGACACATCGAAGCCAGCCCCCAACTGCGCGATGACACGGTTGTTTTTGTACTTACCTTTTTCCCGCGTGCGCTTTTCAATCTTCGCAAAGATGTAGGCGCCGAAAGCAAAGCCCGTGCCCTGAGCGGCCTGCTCGGCCAGCGCTCCCCGATTGTGCGCCCGGTCGGTCTGAATACCAAAATAAGCAGCCGCCGCGGGATGGATGGGTGGAGGACCTGGCAGATCGTTTCCGATTAGGAAATAGGCCCCCGCACTTGCGTGCATACCATTGCCCATAATGAAGTTAACGGAGACCGGCGGTAGCGGCAATCCATCGCCGGCTGTAATCGAATTGTCGGTGTAACCACCAACGTAAAGGTGCCATTTTTTACGAGGTGCGCTCACGAGAATATCGATACCGCCCTCCCCGGTTATGGTGCCTTGCGCCGCGCTGATGCGCACCCGGGCCGTTCCCTGAAACTCGAAGCCTCGTTCGAAGTTCATGCGTAAAAACAGGCTCCCGAGAATGGCATCATCCGGAGCGTTCGCCCCGCTGGTCGCCAAAGAATCGGCTTTCATGGTTTCAGCCTTGTCTTTGTCCAGACCCTTCGTGCGATCGGGGGCGGTCTCGGACAGTTTACCGCCAGCTACGTCGGCCCCGGGCGGGGCAGGACTGATGATCTCAATCAGCCCGTAAAACATGATGTCCTGAATGGCCGTCTTGCTAAAGGCGATTTCCAGCGTAGCGACGCCATCAAGTGTCTCCGTGTTCGGAGGTTTCGGGTTGACGAAGGGAACAGAGACCTTTAGGCCAAGCACGATGTTTTCGTTAGGCACGTACTTCAGTCCGCTCGTGGTTACGCCGAGTTGCCCGTTTCCACCATTGAGAAGATCGGCACTCTCCATTTTCATGTGGTAATAGGCACCGCCACCAATGCCGTTGATACCAACCACCTTGGGTATTACCTCCAGGTACCAGTCCGCTGATTCCACGAGAGCATCCACGTACCAGTATTCAAAGTCTTTCTTCCCGAAGATGGCGTTCATCTCAACGGCGAACATGGGCGATTCAGGGTCGGGGCCAATCTTAACGTCGAGCGAGCCCTGAAATCCTTCTCCATAAACCGGATCGTCATCGAAGATGTGAACGATGCCAATCGCCTGGATACTCGGCAATTTGAGACAAACGTAAACGCTGCTTACGTCGAGGCCTGCGTTGACGTAGTGGTCATAAGTCTTCGTGCTGTCCAGCTTGCCCAGCACGCTCACTTGCGTCGTCGCCGCAAATCCATTATCCCCCTGCGCCATTGTGTTGATGCTCAGGTCGCAGGTCAGGCGAGGGCCCTGGCGGGTAAAGAGGATGCGGGGTAAAGGGATGGGAACTTCATAGTTGAACAGGCGTACATCACTAAAACCGATGGAGCCGGAGCCATCATCGATCATACTCATGCGTGGGGCACGGGTAGAGAACTGCAGCCCGTCGAAGGATACTCGTGCGGAGAAGACCGCTTCTTCTTCGGAGGTCGCGCCGCCTTCGTTATTCCCCGCCCGCAGGTAGGCGTCGCCGTAGAGCACGGCGGAAGGGATGAAGCTGGTTGGCGTGGATTCGATTTTCAGGTAGGAGCCCGGCTTGATGGTCACCTCTGCGAACTTAAAGACATTGAACTCGTAAGTTTCGGTGGTGATGACCGTGAAGTTGTACCGCTTTTCCGGGATACAGGCGAAGGCTTCGTACAGGAATGCCTCCCCGTCCTCGGAAACGGGCAGCGCTACACGCCCGTCGAATTCAAAGCTGGTTACGTTGGAGGCGAGCAAATCCACTTTCAGGGTGGATACAGAGAACTGCCAGCGCTCGTTCATCCGTCCTTCATCGAAGGGAATGATGTCGTCGGCGTAGAAATGGCCACTGACGCCATGGCCGTCCATGATCAGGTCATTAACGCCAATTTTGCGGCGGGCTTTCATGATGGTGTCACGCGGAAGGGTATCGAGGGGCGCGGCCGCAGGTGCAGGGTAGGTTAAGGGAGCAGGGCCGGTGGCGAAGGGATCTAGCGGACCACCCATGGGCAATCCGTTCTCGTCCTTCATCCCGTTCTTCAGGCGAAAGTCCGGCAACACCAGCTTTCCACCCGCATACAGGTGATCCCCGTAATCGTCGAGCATCAGCATACCGGTACCGTTTTGGCCGTTGCTTCCGCTGGTGTCGCGCTCCACGGTGGTAAACTGCGGAGGCAGCATCATCTCCAGGTTCTGGATGTAGACGCCACGCCAGAGGTTGGGGTTGCCGGGCGGAAGGTAAGCCTCCCGGTAACCGGGGGGGAACTTTACGTCCGGACTGTTGCGGTAGTCACTGAAGTCGAAGACGGCGTTGGTAAGGTTGAACGCCAGGTCGGGGTACTCCGCAAGGGCAAAGTCCGGCAGGTCAACGGTAGCCAGCATATTGTTCCAGTCCTGAACGACCATGGATATCTTTCCCCATACCTGACCATCTTCGTAGAGCAAGCCGTTTTTATCTACGGGTACGATCCAGTCGCGGCTAAAGATTACCTGCGCTTCTACGCCCATTTCCACGAAGCCGTCGCAGTCGATGGTCACGAAGGTGCCTGACTTTTGGGTGCCGGCCTGGTCTCCGCTCAGTCCGTTGGGCTCTTCCCGCCACCCTTCCAGGATGAAGCCGAATTTGTTGGGGTCCATCGTCCCGATGGGGACGTTGTTGTAGAGCCCCAGCGTTGCCTCCCCCACAATACCGCCGTTGTGGCTGATCTTCAGGTTCGGGGTGCCGAAGATCAGCTCTACATATTCGATGATTTCCCCATCAGCATCCGTCTTTGGCTGGCCCAGCGTGGCGCTGACGGTACGTTGGGGGAGTTTCATGCCTAGGAGTACTTCCACTTCGGCGTACTCGGGGTAGAGCTCCAGTTTGTCAAAGGCGATGGTGGTTATTACCCCGCCGATGGTGTCGGACATCACGATGGGGAACTTCATGAAGGCCAGGCTGTCCAGGCGCTGTAGCAGGCTGCCGATGTTCATGGCGTTTTTTAGCTTTTTTCGGGCGGCGGCCAGGCGGTCGGAGTCTTTTTCCAGGGCCATTAGTTTTTGGCCTAGGGGGGGCTGGGAGACACTTAGACGAGCAAGTCGAAGAAGCTCTCCTCTATAAAAATCTGAACTATTTAATGAATCACCTTTCAATATAGCACCTCCATCTGTGGCTACCTCCACCTTAGTTTTCTTGATAGGATTGCTATTTGGATGTTTTATAAAAGTATCTGAGCAATGTATTAAATTAAAGCTAAATACAATAAAAAAGCATGTTAATAGTACGTAGGGCGTAGGTTTCATTATTTGGTGTTTTCTTTATTAATTTTAAACCACTCTCCGTTCATATTCCTTTGAAAGTTAACCCACTCGGGGTGCAAATCATGAATGTGAGCTAGCAGCCAATCAGCCAAAAATAATGCAAAATTGGTATGCTGAGACATGCCAATTGAATAATTTTTTAAGTCCTCCTTAAGATAGGCTAATGACTTGTTGGCTTCGATTTCAGAGTTTAATATTTTAACTTCTCCAGAAGCTAAAGCATTGATAAGATCAATCTCAAATACACTAGTGTAAATTGTTGTTTTATTGGTTCCATCGAGGTCAATATGCTCAATTGTATCGCAAACGCCACTAAACACCCGGTAAGCTCTTTCAGAAACTACTCGTTCCTGAGAATGATCATCTTTGGAATAAATATTTACGAAATTAAAGTCTTGGTTATCTGATCCATAGAAAAGGTTCCAGCATGGATTTCGTATTTTTTTATCAAAAAACTTCGTTTCCTTAAAATCTTTCTGAATTTTATTTCCTAGGATTATTTTTACGCCAGGAGCGATTGACTTAATATCTAATGCAAGACTGTTATGGCGTTGAGGTTTTTTACTCAAATGTTCACTGCCTTTTTCAACGTCGATCGGTAAGATGGAAGCCTCCACACATTTGAAAATTTCTAACAACTCATTCATTAACTTCGTATATCCACTTTTTAAATCTAAATTTAACAGAAAAGAATAGTGGTCAACTTGTTCAATGACAGTATTAAAGCGACCGTCTATACCGTAAAAAAAATATAAATACGATCTAATAAAATTATTTAGTATATCGTTCTTTTGTCTCAAACATTCACTAGATAACCAAGAAGAAAACTCTTTTGCAGAAAGATTCTCTATCTGGTCCAACGTATTCTTTACCCAAAACAGGTTTGTTTCCTTTTTCATATTTTTTTGATATTCTACCGAAGATGATAATCGCGAAGCGTACCGAAGTAGTCACTTGCCTTATATGTAGTTACAGCCGCTTTCAAATCAGCTAATCTTTGGCCTGAAAGAATTTCTTCACCTAAGCGAAACTCAACTTTTCCTGGAGTATCGAAAAGGCCTGCATCTATCAGGTATCTAAGTTCTGTAATTGTGCCACCACCAAAAAAAGAATTTGTATTGTCATACAATGCGGTAAAATCGTCAATAAGGTCAGTGTGATAAAATATCTTCCCTCCTCTTCCCACAGACTTCTGAATAGATCGTGCTACTAATGGAAGCCATTGGTCTATTTGAGTTAAATTTTCAATATTTTCCGTAGACATAAATCCGTGAGTCCAGAGTTTATTCCAGATAGTAGAACCAAGTTGAGATGCCGCGTTTCCTGCTGGTCCTTGCCTGGACCCTAAAGATACGTTTATCCGAGAGTTTTTTTGATTAATAAAGTATACGTACCTGAAGTCCTTGAAATACTCTTTTCTCAAAGCAGTGTTAGCAAATCCAGGAAATTGATTTAAGTTGTTTGCAAAGAAATTTGTTCGCGCCCAATTCATAACTTCAAACACGATTTTCTCATCTTTCGTTATTAGCGTAGTCTCAGATATAGAGTTAATCCGACTCGCAACTGGACCAGAAATAGATTGAAGGAATAGTTCTTTTCGTGAGGAACTCCAACTAGAAATAATTTGCTTTACTAGATTCTGATCTCTAAGACTTCGAATCGCGGCTGCAACCCTGCAGAGGTTATGGGCCATATACCCTGAATCTCCTACAAAGTAATTATGATCCCGCCAAACCTCCAAATTAATAACAGGCTCTTCACCAGGCCGCTTTTGCTTATGCCGCAGCCTTTCTTTTAGACCGTTACTAAGAATGACGGATTCCCCAATTTCGAATTGACCGATCGGCTTGTAAAAATCATCTCTTGCTGAGAAGAAGGGATGGTTTAGTGTAGCACCAATAACATCACCATTGGTAAAAGTGAAATTCCAAATTTCAGTCGGAGAGCGTTTAAATTTTCCCGTAATGGGTCTTCTTGTATGGCCTGTTTCGTCCCATTCAAAGTCATGAAGCCTGGTATCAATTAGGCTAGGTCGGATATTGTTTACCTTTCCTGTACCCGTAATCATCATTTCCGGCATGGAAATGTAGATTGATTCTCCCTTACTTGTTAGGTTATTCTGTTTTAGCCACCGATTAGGTCGCCGGAGGCTCATTTCTGTTTGGGAGCCATCTTCGTTTTCAATTACGATGTCCACCCATTTCCAGGTAAAAGGTGTTATTTCTTCGTAGTCAAGGGCTGCTCCCGGACTAGCTAATAAGGATTTGTCTGTCTGGTATCCGTCCTCATCTTCTGGGTTAGAATAAGAAAGAATGAATCTCTCGGCGTTAAGAGCATTTAGCTTTCTTTGGTGCTCGATCATAGCCTTTGAATAGCCTGAAAGCGGTGGCGGCTTTTCTGTCCATATGTCGAGTAATCTATTAGGGTCGAGGAAACAGGACTTGACCTCAGTATCCGACAGAGATTTATGGTCGACGATGTGCTGACCAGGTAATTTTTCTGAGAGGATGGAACCTAAAGGGCCAGACTGCCCCACGACAGTTCCGATAGTACACAGCATCAAGAGCAAGACCTTCACTTGCTTAACCATGCTCCAAGATAATCCGTACATTTTCTGGAAATCCATTGCTTAGTCTTTTATTTTTGATGGGGAGAAAGGTGCAGATACATCAATGGGTGAAATGTCTTCAATTCGTATTGTTCTTGACTGGGTCTCCCGAATCAACGTGCCCGCAGGGAAACATGCCCCAAGACGGCAGGCCGCCTTACCCCCTGTCCTGCTTTTAACGAGGCCGTGGTTTCCATCGGGACTAGACCGTGCAACTGTGAAGTCTCCAATTACATCGTCGTGTCGAGCAATATCCACTCCAGCATCACCAATATCAGCCACACCGTCACCATCGAACTTCACGGTCACTGTACCGTTTCTAGCGGCATCCTCGACATCGACCTTGCCACCGATCCACATGTCTTCGAACCAATCGGCCAGTTTTACCTGTTGGGCTCCGTTACTGGCTTGATTAATGCGATTTATTGTTACCCACTGATCTGTTCGTCTACCAGAAGATGCCAGAAAAGTTGGAAGATTCGAATGTTCATCAAGGTCGGCCAACATTTGCTCATTAAGGCGCCGGCTGGTCCTGATTCCGATAGGCTGATTACTCAATAAATCCCACGACTTCACGCCTCTGGAATTAGACTGAATCAGCGCAAGAAGTTCATCTCTGGTAGAAAAATCATTAAGGAACTTTACCGCCTTATCTCTTCCAGCGACATCTGATGAGAACTCTGCTAAAAAGCTCATCACTTCCATTTTTTTTGCATTCTCTAATTGATTTAATTGAATCATTAATCTAGGATTAAGATCCGTATGTCTAATGTTCCATTTTTTCGACTGTACCAAATTGTAAAGATCTATCTGCTCACTCCAAATTCGCGCTGTAGTAAATCCATCATCAACCAAGCTGGTTGCTCTTAGCTTGACTTCTCCTTCAGCAGCATCATAAAAAAGGTCGAAACTCCCCTTACGCTCAACGCCGATTGCATCAACAAAAGCCACATCATCTAACTTCCCGATAGGTGTTGAAAAAGTTGTAGAAGTCCACTGTGAAGGCTGAGTAATAAGTGAAAGGTTTTCTCCGTCTTTAGTGACGTGACCCAGAACGGGGTGAACATTATCAGATACAAAAATATAAGACCTGTAAGTATAAGAAGTAGGAACTACCAAGTCCGGACCACCCAAATTAGTCCTTATATAATCCTTGGGGGTTAAATGGATTTTCAAGGGGGATTCCCCATTAGATGGCTTCAGCCTAATATTAAAGTCCATACCATCGATTTCAGATTTTAGGTGCTCGCGATACTTTCTATATTCGCCTGGGCTTACGTCAGAACTACTTGGAAGATTTGTTGGTAGAGCATCGTATTGAGCTTGAAGTTTACTTTTAAACTGTTGCAATTCGCCCATTGAAATGTCAGGGTTCCTGACCCTGAGTTCGTCTATCGTCCTCAAAGCTCTACTAAATTTGAACTGACCAACAGCCCCCCCAATCCCCTTTACTAACTCTGTCACCGTCGCGGCAGCGAGAAGCATACCACCACCTTCCCATAGCCTATGAGTTTCTCTAGAAAATGTGGTTTCTCCACCCAACTCGAATTGAAATTGATCTTCAGCAAAATAGAGATCGACTACTGCATACAACTCATCTGCACGAGCGACAAAAAGCATAGCGCGGGCTGCTGTTGAACCACCAAATGACATGGGAATTGTAGCTATCGTAATCAGGTCAAATGCCAATCGTGTCTTATAGGCACTCTCGGCGTTTTCGATTTTCTTCATAATAACATAAGCAAAACTAAAAGGCACTACCAAGACGTAATTACTATTCCCCCCAAAAAACTTCTGCCCTGCAACGCCCTCAATTGTAATACTTACTTCATTCGGCAGTGTCAACGCTACGTAATCTCCCGGCTGACCAGTTAAAGCGTAACTATTAGAAATAATATCGCCATATCTCATCACCTCGTATTTTCCAGTGACAGTGATACTACGATCTGAATTTATTTTTGATTTATATGAGGTTCCATCCATGAAATTTTCAAAAGGCATATAAGCCGGAACAGGTTCATGTTCGAAGTTGTAATCCTGCCCTGATATGTTGACAAATTCATGCACGCTACTTAATGAGCCCTGGTTCCATGTCCCTATACTACCCTCAACTTCCCTGGTGTCAACCGTCATGAAGATTTTAGAAACCAGTGTTAGGTATTTTTCGCAATCCTGCGTAAATTCATCACATCGCATTTTTGAAGAAAGTACATGATACAATTCATAGTCCTTCCTTTTCAACTCAGCAAAGACATTAATATATTGTTGCTCTGGCGTACTTACTAAAATAGCATTTAATAAATTTTCTCTGCCAGATGTATTCCCAAGATTTGTAGTAAGGGGATAAGAGGTAGGCATAATAGCTGTAAAAAGCGCACGATATGCTAAATGCATCATGCCTCGTTCATCAAAACTAAGGTTGGACAACAGTTGCAATGAGAGCACCCGTTGTTCCGCTGTGAGGTCAACGAACACACAGGGATAGTCTCGCCATCGGTAGAAAGACTCAAGCAAGCTCTGCGCCTTTGTAGCTACTTCCGGATCGTTTTCACTTGTCTCCAAACCTGCCCAAAAACTTTCGGACCAGTCCACAGTAGTCGACTGGTAATATTCCTTATAAATTGACTTATTAGAAAATTGACTCCAAGCATTGTATTCTGCTTGGATAGCTACATTGCAATCACGTTCTTCAGACTCATAATGTTGAATCAATTCTTCTTTACCATTAAAATCAGGAACTTCCCTTAAGCGATTCGCAGCTGCGGTAGCAATACTCCTTAACATTACCAAATTGGCTACTTCTGAGGCTCTTATTTCTTGCAAAATAGACCCACCGCAAGCCGTAAAAAAGCCTGGGTATTTACTAATTTGGTTTGCATGCACAAATATATAAGGGGACCTTCTCACTTTGTAATCTGCGCCTGAGCATGCAATGTCCAGAAACGTAATAGCCTCTCTGGTATATGGTGGGTAATTATTGAGAGGTAGCTCCCTTTCTTCGGTGAGACCACCTCCATCGATGAAACTGCCTAAAAAATCTAATCCTTTTGCTTGACCAGCTGCAGTATAATTATTAGTAAAAGATGATGGAGAGAAGGGGGCTATCGAATGTTGACCAACAATTGTTTGGGTAAGGTTATTAAGGGTGAATATGGGATGACTCAAGATGACTTTATCGATTCCTCCCGGACTAGCTACTGGCGTATAAATATCAATGTACGCCTCACCCCAAGTATAATCTTCGCCTTCTCCAGGAAATATTTCATGGTATCCTGTAAAATACAACCCATTCTCACAAGATATTTTGGCTCTATATTTTTGCGAAGACCCATCTTCTTTCTTCAGAGTGAATCCCAACAACGACCCAACGGTAAGAAATGCCAAAGTGTTACAAGTGTTAGGCAGGTATTTCTCCTCAATTTCGTCTCCATTACTAAAGTCTGCATAGAGAAGAGAGGGAGGAAGGGTTAATGGAAGACCGGAAGGTGTTATAAAGGTATAGGTGTCATTTTCATTTATCCACGTAGTAAAATCACTAGCTTCAGCGACCACACTCTCCCCATCCTCATCCCCAGGCAACCAAGGAGCCGCCTCCGGATCATGAATCAAATCCCACTGCCACTTCCAAAGCTCAGTCCCCCCGCTCTCGTCCATAAGGTTGCGAGACTCGCCCTGGGCAACGTAGCGGTCATCATTCTCCGTCCAGGGGTGGCGGAGCACATAAGCACCGTGGCCCAACTCGTGAGCAATCGTACGGCCAAAGTCAGCGACGTTGGTGTTCTTATTATCGTTGCGATAGATAAAGGAAAAACGGCGGCCAGGCGGCATAAAGCCAAGGCGATCCGTATCCTCGAAGGAGTCTTCACCGAAGACGAAGAAGATGTACTCATCGTCCTCCGGCGTTTCCCTGTCCAGATAGTTGCGCCTGAAGGCCTTCATCTGCTGGGTGTAGGGCGTCAGCCAGCCGCTGGGAACGGCCTGCAGAGGGGCTTCGTAATCCTCCGGGATGTATTGTCCGGCTTGATCGAAAAGGACGTATTCTACCGTTGGTTTCACGACGGCCTGGGCGTAGATGTCCTGGATGCGTTTCTCCACCGCTCTCTCGTCGAGATTGTTGAGCGCACCTGGAGTCACCTCGATAATGCGAATCGTCGGCGTAAGCTCTTCGTAGGCAATCACGTCAAGTAAGCCTGCGATGAAGGGCGGTACGGTATCGACGGTAGGGTCGATCTGGGTAGCGGCCAGGAAGAAGTGCTCATCCGTCCCCGAAGCATCCGTTATAGTGATGGTGGCCGTGGTGGCGCTAGCATCGGGGTAGCTAAAGTCAGGGATGGTGCCAGTGGGCAGTTCGTAGCCTACGGAGTCTTGGTAGGGATTAGGACTATCGTCGGACCTGGGAATTTCCGCCAGCACCTGATCGGAGCCGCCCGCTTTGATCGACTTGAAGGCGATAGTGTAGGGCTCCTTAGCCAGGGTATCCGTCTCGTACCAATTTGATCGTCGACCACCATCCCCGTCGTTGTAGCCGTCGAAGCCGTAGGTTTGGTACGGGGCGGCGTTAAAGGCTACCTGGAAGGTTCCACCGTAGATGGCGTCGAGGAAGGCCTGAATGTCGGCCATCAGCGCCTCCAGCATATCCGCGCAGAGGGAATAGTTTGGTGTGCCTTGTTCGGCCTGGGCGGCGTAGCAGTTCTGGAGATCGAAGATGCGCTGCCGCAGCTCAGCTGGCAGCGTGGCGGAACAGCAGCTCATCAGACTGTCCATGAGTTCCAGTTGCTCCTCCTCCAGGTAGGCATCCAGCATTTGCAGGGCACCCATCACTTCGGCCAGTAGTTCATCGGCCCAGGGGGGCAGGACTTCAACGCCGGCGCCGATGGCAACGAGTTTGCCGCCTTTCATCTGGTAATCGTCGTTAACGAAGATGCCATCGAAGGAGAAGGTCGCCTTGGCTTTGTTGAAGTAGGGCACCCGGATTTCTCCCTCGCCGCTAAAGGTTCCACCAGATCCGCTCACGGAGGTGATTACTACCGGGAAGTCAAAGGCTGTGATCGTATCTCCTTCCGCGAGGCTACCCAGCGGCACCTCGTTGCTCAGGTCTACGTCGGATTCGACGCCACAGGCGTAGAAACCGTTGATGCGGCTTACGCGCTTCAGCAGGAAGGTGTCCTGCGGAGCCGGCTGGAAAGTTTGTCCGTTCTGACACAACTCAGTCACCTGGTAATCGTACAGCGTTCCGCGCAGGATATTTTCCAGGCGGACGTAAGGTTCGCTCACGTTCAGGTAGGCCCAGTCTGATCCGAGATCGTCGGCCAGTTTGTACTTGAACTGGTAATTATTGATGCCATTACTGGCTGCCCAGGTGATTTCGATTGTCGACTGGTCGAGCGCATTTTCCACGAAGTTGTAGGGAGCAGCACAGTCGTCCGTCCGGAAGGTTTGCCAGTCGGAGAACCCGGTCCACCCTGCTTCTCCAACCACCCTTGCACCTGCGTCCGCGCCCACATCAGCCAGTGTTGTATAACCGGCAGCCGCGGGTGTAAACGTTAAGTCGTTTGCCTTCGTGCGTACCTTAAATCGGTACACCGTGTTGGGCTCCAGATTTGTGAAAGTGTGGTACCAGGGCGTCTGGGTGGAGGCATCGGAGTAGCCCGTTTCCGGATGCTCCACCACAATCTCGTGCGCTGCCGGGCAGCGGGTGTCAGGGTAGAAACGCAGACGCGCCCGGTCTTCCAGAATCTGGTCTGCGTATAGGCTGTCGGACGGTTGGGCCGTACATAAAGTGCGGAAAAGCAGTTTTTCAGAATAGTCCGTCCAGCCATTGGTAGGGCAGTGTGTCCGCACGACGATACGGTAATCCGTATACATCTTCAGCCCTTCCACCAACACCTCCGGCGACTCACTCGTGATGAGTCTCCAATCCGCATAAGGATCGGGAGGCGTTGGATTATTATACACGCCGCCGCCGCCGTAAAGACTGCCGCCGCCTTCTTCATCTAAGCCACCACCAGCATCTTGAATGCCGATTGCCGGAGCCTGGGCCATCTCTTGTTCCCGATCCGCGGCACCTTCCTCCATCAGCCTGATTTCCCAGCGCTCGTTGCTACCGGTAGTGGCCCAACGCAGGCCCGCCGAGACGCTGCTAAGCGAGGTGACGCCCAGTTCATTGGGTACCCTGCAATCAACGGGCGTCTCGAAGCGAACGGGATTGGACCATTCAGAATCTTCACCCGACGTACAGGTAGTTCGCGCCCGTGCTTCGTATTCGGTCAGGTCGTCGAGGCCGGTCAGGTAGGCACTGTCAACGAGTATCCAATCTGCTGCTCCGACCACCCGGTAGGAAAAACCGTTACTGGCGGCGGCAGGTGACAGGCCGAACGCCTGCAGCTGCGCACTGCTCACCGTAATGTCGGTAACCCGTAATTCCGGCGGAGCACAATCGAGGACCAGGCTTTGGGGCGCGGATACGTAACTGTTATTAGCGGCACATTGGCTTACGGCCTCAATTTCGTAGGCTTCACCGGGAGCCAGATCCGTAAGCGTTCCGCTGTTGCCCACAAAAGTGACGGTTTGCCAGGCACCGCCACTGCCTGCTTTCCGATATCGAAACAAGGTAGCTTCAGAGTAGCTTCCCGTCGTCCAACTAATCACTGCGGAGCTTGCCGTAACGTCCGAAAAGCTGATGTTCTCCGGCGAGGCGCAGGGCGTGAGCGTACGGAAGGTAAAGACCTGGCTGAAGTTGGACCATACGCCGCCGCCGCAGCGGTAACGCATTTTTACTTCATATTCGGTGTCTGCGCTCAGCTCCGTGAGGTGAAGGTCAGGCGTAGGCAGGTCCGTGCTCAAAATCCATTCCTGGGTGCCGGTCTGCCGGTAGCTGAAGACATAATTCTGGGCCTGCGGCATCACCTGGCCGGTTACGATCGCGTTACTGTCGGTGATTCCCCAAACGTGTAAACTATCGGTTATCGCAAGGGCGCAGGACCGCGAGAAGAGGATCGGTTCTGACCATTCTGACCATAGGCTGTCAGCACATACAGTACGTACCTGCCCAACGTAAGTCATCGCGTACAGGGGGGCGGTTTGCACCAATTGGTCCTCTGGCCGGTTGTAATTCGCGGCGGTAAAATTTTGGCTGTTTACCGGTTGCGCGTTTTCCCAGCCACCGAGGTTGCGAATGCCGTAGCGCACCTGGGTTTCCAGGTCGCGGTCGTCGCCACTCCAGCTCAGCAGGGCGTGCCTGCCCCGCAGATCCACCAGTTCCGGCAAGTACTCAGCCACGCAGCCTCCGAAGGGCGGCAGGTCGCGACAGCTGGGTTGGCCAATGGAACATTCGGCGCAAACGCGCAGGGTGTAAATCTGGCCGGGGATGCGGTCGGTAATCGTAAAGGATGTTGCTTCGTAGGCGACGGTGGCCATGCGCTCGGGCCCGCCGTCGGCAAGTTGCCAGACGAGGGTAAAGCTGTCGGTCGCCGAAACAGCGTTCGGGTCGTAGCTCCAGGCGAGGTCGAGGGTGGTGTCCGTACTATCGGTGCGGGTGAAGTTCAGGCCGGTCAAACATTCGTAGTCGCCGTTTAAATCCACGGGCCAGTCGGTACATACGGTGGAGTCGCCGGGGCAGGCGTAACAAACGGTGACTACGTAGCTGGACGCCGGGTTCAGGGCGCTAAAAGTAGTGTTGGTGGGATCGGCTGCGGGTGTAGTGAAGGTTGGAGGAGTGTCGGTGGGCGCGGCCGCAGGTGCAGTGAAGGCTGGAGGAGCAATGACCGTTTCCGACGCAGGCTCTTCGCTCCCATCGTTGATATAAGCACTCCAGCCGTTCGGATCAGTTCCCGGAAAAGCACCGGACCAATCCGCCAGGATCCGATCCGGCAAGAGGGCAGAGACGGTCACGCCCGCCAGGATATCGTCCTCCGTTAGGCATTCGTACGCTGGCGTGACGACCTGCTCGCTAAAGCAGGAGCGGGCACCGTCCGGGCATACGACGCAGAGGGTGACGATGTACCCGGTATTCGGTACCAGTCCGGTCATGGGCTGGCTCCTTATCGTTGCGGAAAGGACGGTACTATCGGTAGGAACCCCGCTGTTTTCCGGGCCCGACCAACTCAGTACTAAGGAGCCGGCGAAGTCGTCCGGCAACTCCCAACCAACCGTAGCGGTGGTCGCCGTCAAATCGGTGACCGAAAGCTGTGGCGTGGGATAAAACCCACAAACAAGGGTAGAATCCGTCGGGTCAGGATCATCGTCAGGCTCGGCCTCCTCGGGCGTGCCGAGCACGACTTCCCGGCAAAACCCCTCTCCGGTCAGGGAGCAAACCGTACATAGAGTAACCAGGTAGGCTTGCTGATTCGTAGTGTCCAGGTCGACGGTAATGTCATAGTTGAAGCGTACTTCAGGCCCACCGTCAACAAGCTGCCGGACGGGATAGGTCGGGGTAGTTAACAGCTCACTAAGGAGTACGAATTGCCGTTCGGGAAGGGTCACGATACTTACCGTATGGTTGACCGAATCGAGGGGTAAGCCCGTCCAGTTCAGTTCGTAGTTGCCTGGTCCGCCTTCCAGGGCCAGCCCATCGGGCTCGTAGCAAACCTGGTCGACGAAAGGCTCGGGATAGGTGTAGTCAAAAAACACCGGCCGGGAGTAGCCGTTGTTCCGAAAGCGGACCCGACCCGTCGGGTCGGTTGCCTGGATCTGGTAGAGGTAGCGATGACCGGGAATGAGGTCGGCCTCACGGGCGGTCCACAGCTTGCTCAGCGCATTGAGCTCATTTACCCGGATGGGTTGGCGGACTGGCTCCAGGCTGGTCATGATGATGTCTGGCGTTACCCCGGCCCATTCCCGGGGCACGTCCCAAACGGTCAGGTAATTGATGACCGGGCCGGCGAAGTAATTGGGTGCCCAGATGAAGTTAACCGCATCCTGGAGCCGGTCAATGGCTACTTCTTCGTCGATGGGTGCTATTGGCGTCGGTGGTTCGTGGAGTTCGGCGTAGCCGAACGCGCAGTTGAGGTTTTGGTTACTGATTGGTGGCTCAAAAGGAAAGTCCAGGTCGTAGAACTCGGCACAGAGTTGCAACTCGCCTTCGGCAAAAACCAGGCTTTCTAATCCGTTCATGGCACCTGCGTCCGCGCCCAAAAGACGCACAAAGCGATCCAGGCCCGGCCCGGTAAACGTTACTGTACTGAAGGGCATCAGGTCCACCCGCGTCTCGGCCACCAGTGGCGTCGTCAACTCTTGTCCTGAGCTGTTTGAAAGCGTCAGCCGTAAATATCCCGGCAAGATCGCCCGGTCCATATCCGTCAACGTAACGGACACCGCCGCTGCACCTGGCTGCGATAAATCTTCGGGATAAACGCTGGACTGGAACAAGCGTACGTCGACGCGGACGGGGGTGATCTGTGCCACCAGAGGAGCCACCAGAAGAAGAAGGAAGAAGCAAAGGCCGATATAAAACAGACGTGATTTCATGATGTGGAACCTAAGACTTTGTTATTTGAACTCGGAAACGGCAGGAGCAAAGAGGTGGGACTGTGGCTGTCGTCGTTGTTTCTTCAACGACTTACCTCTGTACCCGCGGCCCCGCCCAAAAATTATGCTGTTCATATCCATTTTACTTGAAGGTGTAACCATAATTGACCGAAAGTTGCAGGTCCGAATATCCCTGCTGCCCCCCACCCGAGGCCACGTTAACCAGGGTTGACGACAGGTTAACGGACTGCTGTTTACTGATGGCGAAACCGCCACCGATCCGAAATTGCAGCACGCCCCCACCCGAGGTAGCAGCATCTGACCAAACCGTGGAGTAGCTCAGTCCCGAAGTGAGGTTGCCCCGCTCGTCGAGTATTTTGCGGGAGTAATTCAGCGACGGACCAAGCGTAGTTAACCCAAATAGTGACGTCACGTTACGGTTAAAGATAAGGCTGCCGCCGAAGGTGCTTTTCCCGCCCTCCGGCTGAAAATTATAACTAACCAGCAACATGCTGAACTGACTCGTGGACGACGTGTCGACTTGATCATTTCGAATGAGGGCGGCGCGCTGCCAACTGCCCGAAACCATCAATATTTTACTGGCTGCTTTGTCGAGCAAGAAGGAAGTACCTGCGCTCACGCTTAACTGTGTTTGAGCCAGAACGATGCTGTCCAATATTTGTGGTTGCCGCGTCAGGGCTTTGTAGCGGCTGGTGCTGTTGAAGTTGCTTAAATTAAGGTTTGTACTAACTCTGTCACTAATGTTCCACGCCGCACTGACCGCCCCAATGAAGCGGCTCAGGTTACTTGCCTTTTGCCCGTCAAGATCATTACGCTGCACGCCCATATTGGTCCGCAGGTTCACTTTTTTATCGAACAACGGCAAACTGATGCTCCCCGTAAAGTTTTCAAAATCGTTCTGAAAAAAGAGGCTGCCGTGGGTTCGGTATTCGGGGTCGACGCGCTCGTAGGCCAGGTTGATTCGGCCGAATTTCGGACTTAGACCGATGTCGAACTTATAAGCACTTGCCGCCGAAGTGGTCAGTTTCGGCGTGAATAAGCCAAACATGCGCAGCCGCCCGGTGGCGTTGGGGAGGAGTGGTGCGGTATCGTCGCGGGAGAGTACCGAGCGGGCGATTTCGGCACTGAAGCTGAGAAAGTTGCTCAGCTTGTGCTTACCGCTCAGGGTTAGCACGAGGTTCCGTTCGGGGCGGACAAGTGAGGTGGTATCGTTCTCTATGTTTCGTTCGTTTTCGGCATCTACAGAAGAGAAAAGAGAAGTGCTGAGTTCTGTACCGCTCTGGCTATCGAAACCGATCTTGATTCCTTTGCCTTGCCGGCGATAAGCCGTTTCCAGGTTTTGGATACTTCCTATGTCGCGGATGCTCGCCCGGCGAAGTTTGCCAGTCATGGCACCCAGATAGAATTTCCCTGGCCGCAGCTCAACGCCCGCTCCCCTAAAATTGACACCGGAAAGGCTGTACGGGCTGAAAGTCATGCTCCGGTCTCCTCCATGCAGGGTGATCCATTTATAGGTGGGGCTCAGCCCATAAAAGGAGTAGCTGGGTAAATTGTAGGTGGTATTTCGATTGGCAAAAGCAGCCATGAAGGGTGCGTTAATGCCTAGCAGGTCCAGGTTTAGTCCGGCGGTAAATCCGTAATTAAAGGGGTTACTGAGCCGGCTTGCGCCACCGGGACTGTTGAAGGTATTGAGCCCAGCTCTGACGCCAAGTCGACCGCTTACCCGGAGGTAATCCCGCTCTGCCAGCCGGTTGGATATACCGGTGAAGAAGCCTTCTACGTCTTGACCGTACACTGCAGAAACGCAGGTCAGCCCCAAAATAAGTAGGAGTGAAAATCGCAAAATGTAAACGGTGTAATAGGGTACGAAAACAGGGTTAAAAAGGTGCACCTGGCGGTGTTAGATGACCAGCGTTGCTGTGGGTAAAGGTAAGTGGCTTTTTGATTATTTGGGTGCTACACAGTAAAAAAAAGTGCAAATGTTTGGTGTAGGGATGTTACTTTTGTGAATATAACACCCACCTAACTACTGTTTTAGCTTTACCTATTACACCACATTTTAACCCTATTGACACCATGTTTAATTCTACTTGGTTGGCGCTGACGCTGGCCTTGATCTGTGTACTCGGATCACTTACGCTTGATGCTCAGAATGATCATGTTCTGGTGCCTTCAGATTGGACTGCTCAGCTTAATCGTATGGTGCTGACGGGGCCGGCAATTGCTGGTATAGGCCCTGAGAAAAACTATCCTAAAACCGTTGATGAAGGTTTTGGTGGTGAGGTTAAAGTCTTTGTTGAGCCTGCTGCTGACCTTGATGATTATTATTCAACTTCACCATTTTCTCTATCCTTAGATTGTCGATTTGGATTATGGTTTAATGGGGTTTTCACCTACAGCTCTCAAGCTTCTGCTTTCTCTTCCGCTTACTTTCGGGCTAATCATCTGAGCGATAATGGTCCGGTAAGTTATGAATGGTCGAATGGGGAAACTGATAACCAATTAGACAATCCTGATTACGGAAGTTATTCTGTTACAGTAACTGATCAGATTGATTTTATATCTTTTGGTGAATTTTTGAACCAACCGGATTTATATGGAGGTGTTTCTTACTATGACGCAAGTTGTACGAACACAAATGACGGCCAAATTGACGTGCGTGTCGCCGTTTCGAACGGTCCTTTTATGATGAGTCTTTACGATGAAAATCAAGGTCTCCCCATTTTGATTGGTCAGTCAGTAGGAGGAATTAACCCCGCGAACCTTCGCCATCAAGCATTTGGCTTTTCTGCCACTGTACCCCCGGGTTTATATAGAGTTGAATATGTTTTAGATTCTGGAGTTGAATATGAATACTACATCACGGTCGGTTCGGGACTTGACTATTATACTCAAATTGAAAGTCTTGCCCCATCAAGTTGTGGACTAGCGAACGGCTCTGCAGAAATTGCTATTTACAAGACGGGGGTGCCGTTAAATAATCCGATACCAGGAACTGAGGTTGACTGGGGCGATGGCAGTGGGAGTAATGCGCTTTCCCGGAATGATTTAGTGCCAGGCAGCTATTCTGTCACCGTAACGGCCTCTCCGTATATTTCTAATAATTGCACCTGTACCTGGGTAGAGGAATTTACTATTGTGGATAATGGAAACTCTTCGGTAGCTATTGATGCGGGCCGTGGGATTTGTCCACAGGGGTCAGTCTGTTTTTACTCACCAAATATATGTAGAAGTGCGAGCGTCACACTGACTAATAACATGACATCAGGAACTTGTTCTGATCCGTCTGACACGCCCACCTATCAGTGGTTTCGGGTTGATGGCTCTGATGATATAAATGATGCATATCCAATCCTTGGTGCTACCGATGAAGATTACTTTGATGGGATGATATCAGCTGGTACTTCCGCTATGATCTTCCGTCGCACCTATTGTCCGTGCGATGACCAGAATGACCCGAATGGTGGTTTAGCTTACACGAATGAGTCCTATCTCCGTGTATCTGGCCTAGATGTATCACTTCTGGCCTCAGAAGAGGAGATATGTGCTGGGGATGAGGTAACGCTCACGGCACTTGATTCAGGTGTTCCCTATTTCTTTCCAGAGGATGGTTCAGGAACAATTTCTTATTCTTGGTCGGTACCGGGAGAATCAGGAGAAATGATCACGGTAAATCCGACGGAGACGACTACTTACCGGGTTACGGTAACGGACGAAATTTGTGCTATTGTTGGTACGGTAACCATTCTGGTGCCGACCGATTTAAGCTTTGACGAGGTAGCTGTTCAAACTTCTTGCCCCGATGTAGCCCCCCAATTCGCATCAGGCTCCATCTCCCTGACGGTCACGGGCGGCACAGTAACAGGCGATTACAGCTACACGTGGAGCGCAAACGCAGGCCCTCAAAGTGGTCCAATGGCCACCGGTCTGCCTGTCGGGACCTACTCAGTTACAGTAACTGATGCAAACAGTTGTCAAATTAATACCTCCGTGGAGGTCCTGGAAGAAGTACTTCCAGCATTAAATATTATTTACGACTTCTCCATAGACTATTGTCTTGGTGATGAAGTACAATATTCTGTTGAGAATCCAGTGGCAGGTGTGGATTACCAATGGGATTTAATTAGCGGTAACCCACCGTTTATTCTTGGTGAATCGATAGATGGGGTACTTGACGGTCCAGGCCCAATAAGGGTTAGGTATACAGGAGATGGTCAGGCTCCGGACTATGGAAACTTTAGTGGTCCGGTTCGTGTAACTGCTACTTATCCAAGTGGTTGTATTGATCGCACCAGGGCAAGCATATTTGTTCATCAATCTCCGGAAATCTATGCAGAAGCGACTCCCGTAACTTGCGGCGAGATCAATGGTGGAATACGCTTTTATTGGCCTTCCCATGGCGGCAGCACACATAATCCAACCTTTGGGTTTGTAGTGATTGATGGGATATACGTTTCTGGAGAGCTTGACATTAATGGTGCAAATGAACTGATCGTAAATAATATCCCCCCCGGAACTTATACGCCGAGGTTCGAGCAACCCACTTTAGGTAGATGCATTTATGATTTTCCGAGTGTGACCGTGGTAGGTTCTCCACCACTTTCGATTATGGCTACTCCTACTCCGGTTAGTTGTCATGGCGATGCCGATGGTGCACTGACCGTAGTGCCCAATGGCGGCACCGTAGCCGGAGATTACAACTACGCCTGGAGTCCGAATGCCGGTATCCAAAGTGGCGCAACGGCCACCGGGCTCGGTCAGGGGACTTATATGGTTACCGTCACCGACGACAACGGTTGTTCCCAGGTTGCTACCGCTGAGATCACTCAACCTGCAGCCATGACCGTCACCATGGATGGCGCAGCCCTCA
>NZ_KB890452.1 GCF_000373105.1 Neolewinella persica DSM 23188
AACAGGGGTTTCGTTTTCTCAAGTCAGAGCTGGGTTTGGAGTCGCCAAGGCTATGGTTTTGGGACAACCGCATGAAGCTGATGAGTATCGTCACCTTGGTCTATGACTTCATGCTCCAGATATTGCGCAACTGGAAAGGCTGGGTTCCTCTTTTTTTAAGAAATTACTGTCATAGAACTGGAAAGCGGTACCGAGATGCCTCGATACCGCTCTACAGACTTAGAATGGCCATCTCGATTTGCCTCACTTTAATGTGGGCTCAAAATTCGGGATGACTCATGTTAAATGTGCCCAGAACAGGAGTCGAACCTGCACGTCCGTAATGGACACCAGCCCCTCAAGCTGGCGTGTCTACCAATTCCACCATCTGGGCAGTGAAGAAGGATCCCAATAGTTGTTACAAATCAACTGTATCAATTGTAACTAACCAGTAGCATTCCTCCGTAGCGAGCGCAAAAGTAATGTGCCAGCTAGACGTGAACAAGCTTTGCCCGAAAAATAGTTTCATTTTTTTAAATACGAGCCTAAACTAAATAACATCCGAAAGCATTTAATGTACCTACATCATTTAAATACTTCACATGAAAACGATTCTTCATAAATCCGACAGTCGGGGACTTGCAGATCATGGTTGGTTGCGATCCAACCATAGTTTCAGCTTTGCCAGTTACTACAATCCTGAGCGCATGCATTTTGGTGCTTTGCGTGTTTTGAATGATGACTTCGTTGCTCCGGGGCGAGGATTCGGTAAACATCCGCATGATAATATGGAGATCATCTCCATTCCGCTTTCGGGTGATTTACAGCACAAAGACTCGATGGGAAACACTACCGTGATCCGGGAGGGAGACGTACAGGCCATGAGTGCGGGCACGGGAATAGCCCATAGTGAGATGAATGCGAACACGGACCAAGCTGTAGAATTTCTACAAATTTGGATTTTGCCCAAAACCAGGGACATTGCGCCAAATTACAGCCAGATCACTTTAGATCCACATGCATTGGACAACAAACTCGACCAGGTTTTATCTCCGAATCCTGAAGATCGGGGCGTCTCCGTTAACCAGGATGCCTGGTTTCACCTTGGTAATCTGTCGGCCGGAACAAACATAAATTACGACTTCAAAAAAAGTGGTAACGGGGTTTACGTCTTTGTGCTTGACGGAGAGGTAACCGTTTCCGGGCAGCCGTTGAACAAGCGGGATGGTTTTGGAGTTTGGGAAACCACCCAGCTCTCCTTCAATGCCGATACTGACACCAAGATCTTACTGATGGAGGTTCCGATGCAGTTGCCTGCCTAGCGCTGATAGTGAATGCAGCCCATCCGATTTTTTTAGCATTATGCTAATGATTTCGGACAGGACAATGGCTTTGTCCTTACTCTTCAATCCATTGATTGCACCTGCGGCCGCGCCCAAAACTGTATTAATCCAAACAAATAAATATTTTTCAATATGTCTACCCCAATCATCGACGGCCTTAAATGGCGCTACGCCACCAAACGCTTCGATGCTGCTAAAAAAGTCAGCGATGCTGACCTTCAAACGCTACAGCAAGCCGTGAACCTTACGGCAACATCTTACGGCCTTCAAACCTTTCGGGTTGCACTAATCAGCGATCCCAACGTAAAAGAACAGTTACAGGTGGCAAGTTATAACCAGCCACAGCTGACGGAAAGCAGTCACGTTTTTGTCTTTGCCAACATGCTGGACGTCTCCGACGAATACGTTGATGGCTTTATCAGGCTTTTGGCCGAAACCCGTGGTATTCCCGTTGACGCCGTCCAGGGCTATGCCGATTACATCAAAGGCAGCTTAAAGGGTAAGGAACCAGCTTTTATTCAAGACTGGACTCGTCGGCAGGCCTACATTGCCCTCGGGACCCTATTGGCCACCGCTGGGGAGTTGAAGATCGACACCTGCCCGATGGAAGGATTTGATGCTGAACAGGTCAATAATATCCTCGGTCTTCCGGAGCAAGGACTCAACGCCTGTGTGATTGCAACCGTAGGTTATCGCTCAGAAGAAGACAAAACTCAGCACGCTGCGAAGGTTCGGTTACCGTTGGAGGAATTGTTCCTTTAGGTTTTAAGCCCCTTACGACGAACTTTCCCGCCTTCACGCCTTCACCGCAAACGGGAAAGTCTCCGTCGTACGGGCAGATTAATTAACGAGCACCTAATAACTCACTCTGCCGGCAAAAGTGGCCGGGACCAAATAAACAGACAGTTTAGACGTTTTATCATACGTAACGGTGAAGCGAATCAGCCACCGTTTGAATGTTGTTGTAAAAATACTGTATGATCAAACCAATTTGCCTGCTGCTTTTCAGCCTTTTCACGTTCAACCTTTTCCCTCAATCTGCTGCCAAAGACTACGACTACGACGCGCCCGAATTAATCGGCAACTTGCCGCCGGAATTAGATGAAATTTCCGGCCTTTCTATGTCTCCTTACCACCGAAACGAGTTATTGGCCGTTCAGGATGAGGAAGGAAAGATCTTTCGCATCAACGCAAAAACCGGTGCTCTACTCTTTGCCGTCACCTTCTGGAAGGATGGCGATTACGAAGCCATCGAGGCCGTTGGCTCCGACGTATGGGTAGTAAAAAATACCGGTACGTTATACCAGGTTTCCAATGTTGGAAAGTTGGACCAACAAGTAGAAAAATTCAATACCTCCCTCACCGGAGACAACGACGTGGAAGGTCTGGCTTACGACGCCAAAAAAAACCGGCTCCTGCTGGCCTGTAAAAAGGACGCCAAGGATGACGGTAACGACAAAGACGGACGCTACATCTACGCCTTTGACCTGGCCACCAAGACACTCAGCAAAGACCCAGTCTTCGCAATAGAGCTGGAGGCCGTAAAAAACTACCTGAATGTTTGTGAAAAAACCACGGGCCACGAACAGCTATGCGATTTTTTCCTCACCAAGGATGAATACGACCTGGCCCCTTCGGCCATTGCTATTCACCCCATTACCGGACAGTTGTTCATCACCTCCTCTGTCGGCAAAGTGCTGATGGTACTTAACCCTGACGGCCGGATCGACCACTTACAACGGCTGGATAAGAAGTTCTACGCCCAACCCGAAGGCCTGGCCTTCGACAGTGACGGCACCTTATACATCAGCACCGAGAAGAAAAAGTCAGAAAGTGCCAGGGTCTACCGGTTAGCTTACCGGCCGGCTTAAGCGACAAAGGTATATTCGCCTGGCGGGCAAAACGTCTTGTGCGCTGCTCGTGCACCTCTCCCCGGCCCCTTCGACGTAAACTTCAGCAAGAATCTAAGGTTCGCCACCTATTCGTGTAAGCAAATAGCCATTACTGGTTATTTGCTTATGCATTTAGTGGCATTCCTTTAGCGTCTTTATGCCTTAGTGGTCTCGCCCCTAAGCCTTAGCGCCAACCGCAGCAGCCAACGCCATTTCAAGATCTTTCACCAGATCTTCTACATCTTCAACCCCTACGCTGAGGCGAATCAGGCTATCGGTAAGGCCAACGCTCAATCGCTGCTCTCGCGGCACGCTGGCGTGGGTCATACTAGCGGGGTGGCCGATGAGGGATTCAACGCCACCGAGAGATTCGGCGAGGGTAAAATAGTGCGTATTTTTCATCACCTGGGTAGCGGCTTCCAGGGTGTCCTCCTTAAGGTCAAAAGAGATCATAGCGCCAAAATCACGCATCTGCTTTTTAGCAACGTCGTGTCGCGGGTGGTCTTGCAGCCCGGGATAGTAGATGTTGGCCACTAGATTATTGTTCTGGAGCACCTTCACGATTTCGCGTGCGTTTTCGCAAGCACGTTGTACGCGCAGGTGCAGTGTTTTAATGCCTCGAAGAACCAGGAAACAATCCTGTGGTCCAGGCACAGCCCCGGCAGCATTTTGCAGATAGTAGAGCCGCTTGGCGAGGTCTGCACTACGGGTTATTACGGCTCCCATCACTACGTCGGAGTGACCACCAAGGTATTTAGTCGCGGAATGCAGCACCAGATCAGCACCCAAGGTTAGCGGCTGCTGGAGGTAGGGGCTGGCAAAAGTGTTATCTACCACTGACATAATTCCTTTGCTGGTGGCGATGGCCGTCAGCGCTTCGATGTCCACGATGTTCAACATCGGATTGGTCGGCGTTTCGATCCAGAGCATTTTAGTTTCAGCCGAGATTTCCTTTTCCACGTTAGCGGGGTCCCGCATATCGATGAAGCGGCTCTTGATACCAAAGGGACCAAAGACTGCCGTAAGGAGGCGGTAGCTCCCGCCGTAGAGGTCATCGGAGGCCAGGACTTCGTCTCCTGGTTGCAGCAACTTCAGAACGTTGTCCATAGCCGCCAGACCAGAACTGAAGCAGACGCCAAAATCTCCCTTTTCAATAGCAGCCAGGTTAGCCTGTAGCGCATCGCGGGTAGGGTTTCGGGTTCGGGCGTATTCGTAGCCTTTGTTCTTACCGGGTTCTTCCTGGGCGTAGGTCGAGGTCTGGTAGATCGGAGTCATCACGGCACCAGTAAGAGGATCGGGATGCTGGCCTCCGTGGATACATTGCGTGGCGAAATTAGCGTCTTTTTTGGCGGACATGGCTTGCTTGGGTTTAACAAATAAACATATGAGGTGTGGGGAGGTTGGCAGCAGCACATAAACGATAGTTGTCCACGTTTGCTACCCCTACCTTCGCAAATACTAGCATTTATGATGCTTCCGTAAAAATCACCCCAACTTTGGGTCAAGCAAAAAACAAATCATGCGCTTACTACTCCTATTTCTCCTGCTCCCTTGCTTTCTCACGGCTCAAACCGGAAAGGAGTATCCCGACAGGTATGTTTGGGCAAAATCCGGCCTGACAATGCGCAATACGGGCAACACCGGAGGGGAGAAAATTATGGTCGTTCCCTTCGGCGCTAAGGTTTCGCCAACCGGTAAGGTTGGCCAGCAGGCAAACGTGACCGCGCTTCCTGCCGTAAGCTATCGGCAGGAGGGACAATCACTTAATTCCGATGCCTATTTGATGCAAGAATCTTACCTGGAAGTTACTTATCAGGATAAAACGGGCTACCTATACAATGGCTACCTCTCCGAATATTCTCCAACTGTAGAAGCCGGCTCCCCGACTGATTATATCGCCTGGATGACGACACAGTTCGGGGAACCGGCAAATACTAGCGGCAAAAAACTACCGTGGCAACATGAAGGTCGCCAACGAGTGTCCCACTACCCTACTGGAGTAATGGTCACAAATTCCGAGTACGAAGGTGGTGGGAGTATGACCTTGGTATTTCCCTCCGGCTCCATAAATGACGGCTATCTGATCGCTGCCCGGTTTTTCGGAGTGACCGAGGCGGTCGACAGGAAGAAGGAATTTGACGAAGGTCCTGATTTGTTGCCCGAGTTACTGAAAGTACAAGATGATGGTACACTGCGGTTTACCGGAGATATGTCGGAAACAGTTATTCAGATAATCGGTAGCATGTTAATTATTCACTCTTCAGGAGGGTGCTAGTACACGCTCAGGTTGATTCTGTCTACTTAAGCGATGGTGGTTTTTGCCCACTGGCAAGGCGCTTGAACCGGAGCTTAGCCGTTGCTAAGTAGAAGATTCAAGCGACGCAGCCAGCGGGTAAAAGACGCCGCAGATAGTATAAAACGATTTACCTGACAGCGTACTAGAGCTTGTAGCCTTCGATCCGCGATGCCAACACTTCCCGATAGCTTTTACCGACGGGCAGAGAGGTCGTTTTACCTTTCTCCTTCACTTCGACCATATTGCCATGAAGTGCTTCGATCCGGTCCAGATTGACGATATAGCTCCGGTGGATACGCTGAAAATTAGCGCTCGGCAGCCGTTCGTCCAACGACTTCATTGTCTGAAGGGTAATTACCCGGTCGTTCGGCATACGGATGATAACGTAGTCTTTAAGTCCTTCGATGTAGACGATGTCTGATAGGTTAACCCGCACCAGTTTTTTATCCGCCTTAACGAAGAAAAAGTCCGGACCTCCGTCCTCGACCTTGCCGGCCTTAGCTTTTTGCTCCAATTCAGCCTGCTCGATGGCCCGGTTACAGGCCGTCAGGAAACGCTCGGTACTAATTGGTTTGACCAGGTAGTCGAGGGCGTTAAGCTCAAAGCCTTCAAGAGCATAGTTGGGATAGGCAGTAGTAAAAATGGTTACTGGTGGATCCGTGAGGCCTTTCAAAAAGTCGGTGCCCGTCAGTTGCGGCATGTTGATGTCCAGAAACATCAGGTCTACGTCGTGATCCTTCAGGATGTCGTTCGCCTCAAAAGCGTTATCACACTTAGCGATGAGTTCAATTTGAGGAATCTTCTTCAGGTAAGTCTCAAGGATGTCCTGAGCCAATGGCTCGTCATCTACGATTATTGCGTTTATCATGCTGCTAATGTATTGAGTGGGGTAAAAAGGTGAGGCATTTGATCGACGAAGGTGGACGGAAGTTCGGCAAAGCAGTGAATACAAACGTTATAACAGTGTTAAATTTGGCCCGTTGCCTTCATTTCACCAAACTGTGAAGGAAGCGACCCTGCGCTATTTACAGGTTCAGGTCTAAGTGTACGGCATATGTACCGGGAGATTCCCTAATGTTAAGTTCGTACTTTCCTTTGTATAATAAGTCTAACCGGCGGCGAACGTTCACGAGGCCGATACCGCCACTTGGGCGGTTACCGTGAACTTGCGTAGGCATTACGGAGCCTTTGCTGTTTTCAAGGATAAAGTGAATGCTTCGGGGCTCGACGTTGAGGGTTGCAATCACGAAACCATCCTTGATATTCGCATTGACCCCGTGCTTAAAGCTATTTTCCAGGAACGGGATCAGCATCAAAGGGGCAATCATTTGATCGGCCACATTGCCGTTTACCTTCAACTTTATACTGATGCCCTTACGCTGACGCAGGCGCTCCAGGTCGAGGTAGTTCTGTAAATAGTTGATTTCTTTGCGCAGCGGCACCCGGGGCTCATTACACTCATAGAGCATGTAGCGCATCATTTCCGAGAGTTTGATCACAATGTCGGGCGCTTTATCGTCTTTTTTCAGCGTAAGCGCGTACAGACTATTCAAGGTATTGAAAAGAAAATGCGGATTTATCTGACTCTTCAAAAACCGAAGTTCAGACTGCATACTTTCGTTTTCGACCTTCTCCTTTTTACGGTTCGTCACAATCCAATCGACCATAATTTTGCCCACCGTGCTGAGTCCCGCTACCAGGAACATACTCATGAAATAGGCAGAAAGGTTATCGAGAATGTCTTGCCGGATGCCGCTTGTCTTGTTGAACAGTCCGTATTTCAGTACCAGCTTGAGGGGGGTGAAAAGCAGTGCAGTACCAAAAAGCAGTAAAAGATACGTCCAGTACTGGCCGTTTTTCAGGTACTTGGGAAACAGGTACAGCAGGTTGAGGTAAACAACAATAGCAAAAAAGACAATATTGATGATTTGGCTCAACAGGGAGATACCGAAGGGGTATTCCCCCAGGCGCATGTCTAATGTAATGAGAAACAACAGAAAGGCCAGCCAACCACCGGCATGGTAGAAGGGGCGTTGGGTCAGGGTTTTACCAAGACGTTCCAGAAATTGCCCGGAATCCTTGTTGAAACTGTCGCTGCTGATTGTGGACATGTTGCAATGTACGTTGACCACGGGAAATAGCGTAATGCAGTTTCGACGAAAGGGAGAAGAATTCGGATAACCGGTGACCGGGGTAACATTGAAATTCGATAAGTGTACTTTTAGATCGGGCACCATTCAAGAATAAGGCGAGGCCGCAGGTGCAAGGGATTATTGAAGTGCAAACATCACTCATCGCTCTTGCCGCGCCCACCGGTGATCCTTATCTTCGCACCATGGGTAAAATTATCGTTCTCGTCGTCGCGCTAGCCATCATTTACTATATTGGTAAGGAAGTTTTCGGTGCCTTCCGCCACCTCTCCGATGAGGAATTGCAGGACTTCTGGGCAGGCAGAACCAAAAAAGAAGACCCAAAGGCCTACCATCGCTTCAGTGAACATCTTGGCAGTTGTAATAGCTGCCGCGATCGCCTCGATGTGATTCGCGATGAAAGCGCTGGCCCCGGCGCTGACGCGCCAATGATTGAACGGCGGTACTAACAATGACGTTATTCTAATATTGCTCCTTTAACCTTCGCTGCACCTGCGACCCCGCCCTGAAATGCACCTTAAGTACTCCCCTAAATTAACACCTTATGCAAAATCCAATCGCCGCCAAACCGCTGTATATCCGTATACCCCTGATCATTCTTAGCTTAGTCAGCACCACACTGATCCTAGATACGGTCTTTGATTTCCTTCCGGAAGTTTTCGAAAAATTTACCCCCATGGGGTATTTAGGACTGTTTATCTGCAACATATATATGCTATGGATAATGTACCAAGCCAGGCAGGCAAACGAAAATAAAGTAAGCACTTAATGACCATTGACGACCACGCCATTGTTACCCTCACCTACGAAGTCCGCGACGGCGCCCCTGACGGGCCGCTACTGGAGCGGATGGACGTTAATTACCCCTTCAAATTCATGTTCGGCGTAGGCAAAATGCTGCCCGCCTGGGAGCGACGCCTCTTCGGCCTGAAGCCAGGTACCGGCTTCGCCTTCAAGCTCAGTCCCGAAGATGCTTACGGTGTACCCGGCAAAGAGCACATCCTGAAAATGCCTCTCCACCTCTTCTACAACGAGCGGGAACAGATTGAGCCAGACCTCCTGGTAGAAGGCCAATTTGTTACCCTTACCGGTGCCGACGGTAAAGCCGTCCATGCCAAGGTCCTGAAATGGGACGATAAAGAAGTCACTCTCGATGCCAACCATGCCTTAGCTGGGAAGACACTTTTCTTTTCCGGCGCGGTACTGGAGGTACGACAAGCTTCGGTGGATGAGTTGATCCAGAAAAGTGTGCTGAACAACAGTTAGGAGCTGGAACGCATCCGCCGAGGTCCATACCACAACCAAAACCCGGTCACCGTGAAAATAATCAGCGCCAAGCCCATTAGCGAGTTATAGAAAACCTTGAAAAGGCCATTTGGGACCCCGAGCCAGTCATCAATAATGGAGCCGTCGTGGACCTGCTCAATCCAGTCGCTGTGTCTGCGGCCGACGGATAGTACCTCCCCGGTTGCACCGTCGAGCTGAACTTCCAGTTGCCGATTCTTGAATAGGAATTTAAGGCTACCTTTCTCCGGCCGGGCGTCAATTCGATCAAGCGCTGACACCTCCCCCGTGCGTTCTTCCAAAGCAGAAGAAGCCAATGCACTCAGCCGATCCAACGGTAACCAATGGGCCATTTCGGTACTGGTTCCCCGGTAAGTATCGGGCATAATCACCTCTCCACTGTGCTTCTTCCAGCCCAGCAGGATACCCGTTACCGCCATAATAAAAAAGAACACAAAGAGACTGATCCCGGACAGGCGGTGAAGCTTGCGGGTTACACGTAAAACTTTGGCTTGTTGCTGGCGGCGAGTTGGCACTAGTGGTCCATTTTAGAATTCTCTGATGGCTAAGTCGCCGTCAGAATGATGGTGGCTATCAGTATTTAATGATGGTCCACCCCTTAGGTCGAGGGGGCTATGCCCCGATAAATCTAGTGGCATAGCCCACTCGATCTGAACGAAAAAGCGTGCTGTATTTTTGGTGACGAAACTTAAATTACGTGGTACTAAGCCTGGATTTTCATTTCCGCGTACTTAGCAAAGAAACGGGGAACGGTGTCAATTCCCTTGTTGAAGTTCCACACACCGAAGTGCTCGTTCGGGCTGTGCAGTCCGTCGGTATCAAAACCGAAGCCCATCAGGATAGATTCAATGCCCAGCACCTCCTTAAAATTGGCAATGATCGGAATAGAACCACCTTCGTACATTGGCACTGGCACCTTGCCGAAAGCCTCTTCCATTGCCGCCGATGCAGCCTTGTACTCCGGCGTATCGGTTGGGGTCACGTAGGGGTTACCGCCGTGATGGGGATGTACTTCCACCTTCACGCTATCGGGTGCGATGGACTTGAAGTGCGCCGTGAACAGGTCCGTGATCTTGTGGTAGTTCTGCTTACTGACCAGCCGCATGCTGATCTTGGCGTTGGCTACGGCCGGAATGATCGTCTTAGAACCTTCCTCCATAAATCCACCCCATATACCGTTGCAGTCGAGGGTAGGCAGGATACCCGTCCGCTCGTAGGTATGGAAACCTTCTTCGCCTTCCAGACCGAATACGCCGGGGCTGTCCATGTATTCTTCCGCATCAAACGGTGCATTGCGCATCATATCGCGTTCTTCCTCGGAGGGGAAGTGTACGTCGTCGTAAAATCCGGGAATGGTAATGTGCTTCTTCTCGTCCTTCAGGGAAGCGATCATCTCACAGAGCGTATTGATTGGGTTGGCTACGGCACCGCCGAAAAGGCCGGAGTGCATGTCTGCCCTGGCGCTGGTCACCTTAACGTCGAGGTAAGTAAGACCTCGTAAGCCCACCGTGATACTAGGTACTTTCTTACCAATCAGGCTGGTATCGGACACCAGAATCACATCAGCCGCAAGCATGTCCTTATACTTACGGATAAACGGATCAAGGTTGGGGCTGCCGACTTCCTCTTCGCCCTCAATCATGAATTTGACGTTACAGGGCAACGTGTTCGTTTGGATCATGGCTTCCACGGCTTTGACGTGGATGAACATCTGACCTTTATCGTCCGTAGCCCCTCTGGCAAAAATGGCGCCGTCCGGATGACGATCCGTTTTCCGGATCTCGGGCTCAAAGGGGCCACTTTTCCACTCATTGAGCGGAGCGGCTGGCTGCACATCGTAATGACCATACACCAATATCGTCGGCAGGGCCGGGTCGATCATTTTGTCGGCATACACAATCGGGTGCCCGTCCGTAGGGTAAAGGCTGACGTTCTCCAGTCCGGCTTTCGCCATATAGGTCTGCAGTAGTACGGCACAGGCGTGCGTATCATCGTCGTGCTTTTTATCTGTACTTACGCTGGGGATGCGCAGCATCCGGAAGAGTTCTTCAAGGTATCGTTCCCGGTTGGCGTCGATGTAGTTCTGAGTGGTCATTTTGGTCTGGCTTTATTTGGATGGCGAAGATAAGCGCGAGTTGTCGGGTTATCAAGTTGTCCGGGTTATCGGAATGTCAAGTTGTCAAATCACGTTGTCGGGTTATCAGGGTTTTCAGGGTGTCGACAAGTCCCCCCGCGAAAATTTGAGCCCCTTGATAACCCGACAACCCGATATCCTGTCTTTACCGAACCAGCACACGCCGTACTGTCTGTTCTCCGCCCGGGGCAGACAACTGCAGCAAATACATCCCCGCCGGAAGGCCGGCAATATTGAAGTCCTGACGGCCAGCGTTAAGGACAAAAGTGGAGATTTTCCGACCCACCGTATTGATCAGGGTAGCCTCCCCCCCCTGGTATTGACCCGGAACGGAAAGGTTAACCCGGTCACCGGCAACGGGCTGGGGCCAAATGCGGACGGACGCCTGTAGGGCCGGCACCGGAATGATGTTGGAATATTGGTAGCTGGCGTCGGCATCCGTTTGCCGGAGGCGGTAGCTCAGGTCAACCACGGGCGCATCGAGGTCGGTAAAGGTGTAAATAGCTCCGTCGGGGCGGTTCTGCGCGGAGACCGTTGCCCGGTCCATCCAGGTACGGCCCTGGTCAACACTGCATTCTACGGTAAAGAAGCCAGCCTGGTCTTCGGTAGCCGTTGACCAGGTGAGATCGACAACGTCGGCTTTTTGCCGCTGGCCCGTAAAGGAGGTGTAAGTGACCGGCAACACGGAGCTGGTGGTATAGCTGAAGTTGGCACCGCCATTGGTATCGGCGTTGATGGTACGGTAGTCAGCATCGGAGCCATCAGTGGCAGGTGCTACAGCATCGCCGGAAGTAAAGACGTAGTACGTTACAGTCGTACCATCGGGTTGCCCGGGGATGGTCGCGAATGGCGTACAATTACCTCCCACACATAGGACAGTCATTGGAATTACCGTGGACGTAGCAAAACCATTGGTGGTGTACCGAAGGTAAACCCCTTGCCCCGTTGGCACATTGATATCGGCCAGAGAAGCAACCTCAATGTCCATATCTGCGGGAACTTCTCCCGTACCATTGACGGAGGGCATTTGTTGGGTCAGGATGATGGAGGCTATCGCCCCTTCAATACGGAAATAGATAAATTCCATAGTTCCCGTTGGGGAGGGCGTTTTGAACACGTAGTTATCGGTCGTATTCGGCACGTTAATGAAGAAGGCTTTGTCACAATTGCCAAAGCTGACGACACCGTTGTGCACGTCGCCAGATAACGCGGTGACGTCCTGATCGTTGGCCGGGCAGGACGCTTGCGGGGCAAATTCGGAATTGTCGCCACTCCAGGCCCGGACCATGCGAAAGTACTGATCGCCGGTCCCAGTACTTTGGGTGATCAGGATACGGCTGCCGCCGAAAGAATCGTCGAAAAAACCTATATCGGCAGGATTAGAAAACCCGTTTGCGAAGCCTTGACCAATGATGCCGTTCTGGGCAAAAGCAGGAAGGGTAAGCCCCATCAGGAGCAGTACCAGGAGGTAAATTTTTTGCATGTTACTTTTCGAGTTAAGTAGGTTAAACGATGGTAAGATACTAAGATGCGGCAGTTCAGGCGCGAACGCAGGTGCAAAATAAGAAGGAAGAGCAATGAGTCAGGGCCTGAGGTATTATGATATAAGGCCCTATGCTTGCTCGTCCCAACCTTCCCCCCGCACCCGCGTCCGCGCCGTATCTTAAGCCCTTTATTTACCTACTCGAAAAGTAACATGCAAAAAACAATTTTCGCCCTCTTGCTGCTGATCAGCGGCCTTACCCTGTCCGCCCAGGATTTCATGCTGCAGGGCTGGTACTGGGACTATGACAAAGATGGCTGCAACGGCTACGCCGGTCAAAACTGGGCAACCCGACTTAACGCAGACGTAACGACCCTGGCCAACGCTGGCTTCACCTTCGCCTGGCTGCCGCCCGCCAGCCGGGCCAGCTTCGGCAAGTGCTCCAACGGCTACGATCCTCAGGACCTTTATGACCTGGGGGATGACATCGACCCGACCGAAGCCGGACAGGAACGGACCGGCTTCGGCACCCGCGCTGAAGTAGATGTACTGATCGCCAACCTGACCGCAAACGGCATAGCTCCGGTCGCCGACGTTGTCTACAACCACCGGGATGGCGGCGCAGCCGAAGACAATCCAGCCGTAAAGGCTTACGTAGAAACCCACTTCAATGGCAATGGTAAACAACCTTTTCCCTCAGATCGGTACCGCAACCGCCTCCCCCTCGGCGGCACCTACGGCGCCGGAGATTACTTCATTAAACTCAGCTCTAAAACCCAAAGCTTCGGGGCCAACCAATACAAATTTTACGCTACGGTAGCCAGCATGGATAAGCCCTTTGCAGGTGCGGTCAATGAAAGCGAGCCCAACGGAGGCGGAGATTGTGGGCAGCCTTTCAATACCGTCTTACTCGACCAGGATATGGTTGGGACGCTGTTCGACTTCAGTGGCTGCTACACCGATGAGTTCAGGCTGACCATTTCAGCAGCAGATTTTGATCCCGCCGGAGATGACCTGATCATTACCATGGTCAACGTCAGCGGCGGCTACTCCGATCACCGGATCTACGACATCTACTATGCACCGGAGGACGGGGCTCCGGGCTTCAATATTCCGCTGGCCGATCTCCGTTACCAGACCTTTACCGATTTCACCACCCTGCCCAGCGGGCAGGGCGGCATGAACTTCGAAAACTTCCGGCCAAATTCCACCAATACCAGTACCACCTTTATGGCCGGTGATTTCGACAGCCCGCTTTTCTTTTACGACGTCGTCCAGGCCGAAACCAGCACCGCAACGGTCTATAATGACTGGACCCACTGGTTGCTCAACGACGTTGGATTCGGCGGCCTGCGCATGGATGCCATCAAGCATTTCCCTCCAGGTTTTGTTGCTCAGTTACTGGATGATCTGGCGGAACGTGGCCATAATCCCGGGATGGTGGTCGGCGAGTTCTTTGACAGCAACCCCACCCTGCTCAAAGATTGGGTGGATGCCGTAAACGCCGACATAACTGCCAGCACCAGCCTGGTACGAATTTTCGACTTCTCCCTCCGCAATGCCCTCAAGGAAGCCTGCGACAATGGCTTCTACGACCTGAGGGAAGTATACAACAGCTCACTCTACGACAATGGGCTTTCGGGCTTCAACGTCGTTACTTTTTTGAACAACCACGATTTCCGTGGCCCCGGTGAACCCATTCAAAACAACCCTATTTTGGGGTACGCCTACCTCCTGACCAATAACCAGTTGGGCGTGCCCACCGTGTTTTACCCTGAATTTGCTGGAGTAACCATCCCCAATGCCCCAACCTTCGATCTCTCAACAGAAATCGCCGAACTGATCCAAATACACAAGGACCACATCTTTGGAGCTGGAACCGTGGAGTATCTCAATAGATTTGGCACACCGCGTGCGGCGAATTACCAGCAGAGTAACGCCAGCGAAGCGCTGATATATCAGATCAGCGGTGGCCCCGGCCTCGGTGAAGTAATCGTGGCCATCAACTTCGGAGACGGGACGCTGAAGGTCGATCAGGAGATCGCCGTACCAGTCGCAAGCAGTGCTAATGGTTTGTCTTTTACGGAGTTGACCGGCAATGCCTTCAATACTACTACGTCTACCGACGGTAGTAACCGGATTTTGATCGACGTGCCGGCAAAATCATACGCCGTTTACGTGGCTACCGCCTTGCTGCCGGTGGAATTGGCTGACTTTAGGGCCAGCCTGGACGAAAAGGGACGGGTAAACCTGAAATGGGAAACGGTTACCGAAGAAGCACTTGACCTCTTTGTGGTGGAAGCAAGTGACAACGGGGTCGGTTTTTCGGAAGTAGCGCGCGTAGCACCTGAACAGGCTGCTTCCTTGTACCAAGCGGTGGATGATCGGCCATGGATGGGTAACTTACGCTATTACCGACTGAAGACACTTTCATTGGATGGCACCGTACAACGCAGCGTGGTTCGACGGATAAAGTACGCCCCAGGACAAACGCTGACCGCCAGTCCGAATCCGGCAGAAGATGAGGTAATCATCAGTGGAATAAGTTCCGGGCAAAGCTGGGCTTTATTGGCGGCCAATGGCCGGCAGGTAGCCGTAACCGGGCGGGAAACGGCCAGGGGGTTCACCCTTGACCTGCGTCATGTTTCGCCTGGCCTGTACTTATTCCGGTCAGGAGGTGAGGTAGTAAAAGTGATCGTTCGGTAGCATCCTACTTGACTCTTTGACTGATCAGGCGCGGCCGCAGGTGCAACAAAAAGTAAAGGAGCAAAGAGGTAAAACTCTTTATCGGTGAGGAATCTATCCGCGTAACAACCTTACGTGTGAGAACATTAAGTTTACGATAACACCGGCCTTAACGGGTTTTAACGGGTCACGGGCAATTCGGCCCTGATCTTTGTCGCTACTTATCCTAGACTTACCCCATATCCCTTTCAGACATGACACGTAATTTCTTTTTCCTCCTGCTCGGTCTTCTTTTCGTTTCCACCACCGCCACCGCTCAGGTGGAGTTCGGACTTAAAGCTGGCCTGGCCACCGAATCACTTCAGGGCGAACGATTTGATTTCACCGAATCCGGCCGAGAAAGCCTGAGCCTGGCACTTTCGGAAGGCAACTACGGTTTCCAGTTCGGTGCCCTCTTACGCATCCCGCTCTCTGATCGTTTCGACATTCAAACGGAATTGACCCTGAACAGTACCTCTGCTGAATTCCGTTTCGACGATCCCGAGTCGCAAAACTCTCAGGTTTTCCGGGAACGCTACAACGACGTCAACATTCCCATACTCGCAAGCTGGAAGCTTGCCTTCCTCCGCTTGAACGCCGGTCCGGTGGGTCACTTATTCGTATCCAGCACCAGCGACCTGATGGATGTCGATGGCCGGGATCGCACCTTTGACTCCTTCAACCTGGGCTACACGCTGGGCGGAGCGGTAGACATCGGCCCCATCACCGTAGATGTGCGCTACGACGGCAACTTCAGCCGCTACGGCGAAGACTTCGCCGTAGCCGGAGAAACCTTCCGGGTAGATCAGGCACCAAAGCGTTGGGTAGGCTCCATTGCTTACCGGTTCTAATATGCGTCAACTGTTCACCGCAGTCATGAAACGCGGCACCCTTGCAGGGTGCCGCGTTTTTTTGTTTCGGCTATTTGCAATAGCTACCGGACGTATGCAGTACAAGTTTAACCTCGATGCTAACTCAGAAGCCGTCAGACGTAGGGTGAAGACCAAAACATTCTTTACTTTCAGCACACCAAACTTCTTATGATGCGCTTCTTGTTTTTCCTCCTCTGCTCCGCCTTTTTGTTAACAGCCTGTGAAGATACTTCTGAAGTGGCTACCGCAGACACCGCGGAGCCTGCCACGGAAACTTCCCCTGCACCTGCGACCGCGCCTGATGCAAAGTTCCGCCCTGCCCTGCACTTCACCCCACCCTTCGGCTGGATGAACGACCCCAACGGTATGGTATATTACGAAGGAGAATACCACCTTTTCTACCAGTATTATCCCGATGGAAACGTCTGGGGACCAATGCATTGGGGGCATGCCGTCAGCAGTGACCTGGTAAGTTGGGAGCACCTCCCGATTGCGCTTTATCCAGACAAGCTCGGTTACATTTTCTCGGGCAGCGCGGTAGTAGATTTCAACAATACCAGTGGCTTCGGCGAAGGTGGCGCACCGCCCCTTGTCGCCATTTACACCTACCATGACATGGCTGGCGAAAAGGCCGGCCGGGATGACTTCCAAAGCCAGGCAATAGCCTACTCCAATGACAAAGGGCGAACCTGGACCAAATATGCGGGCAATCCCGTAATCCCTAACCAGGGCGTTCGGGATTTTCGGGACCCGAAGGTCATTTGGGATGAAGCCAATGCTCAATGGGTGATGGTGCTTGCCGCCCAGGACCGCGTACAGTTTTTTGGCTCTCCCAACCTAGAGAACTGGACCCTACTCAGCGAATTCGGTCAGGATGCCCGTAACCACTCCGGCGTATGGGAATGCCCCGAATTGTTTCCGCTGACGGTAATGGAAACGGGAGAGCAAGCCTGGGTGCTGAACGTCAGCATCAACCCAGGCGGTGCCAACGGCGGCTCCGGCACTTTCTACTTCCCTGGGAACTGGGACGGCAAAACCTTTCAGCCTTTGCGGGAAGCACAGTTCTCCCCTACTGACACCGTTAATTGGGTCGATTATGGCCGTGACAATTACGCCGGGGTTACCTTCAGTGACCTGCCTGACGGACGCAGGGTCTTTATGGGATGGATGAGCAACTGGGATTATGCCCGGCAGGTACCTACCGAAACCTGGCGCAGTGCAATGACGGTTCCGCGCGACCTTAGCCTGCACGAAACCGACTTCGGCACCCGGCTGTGGCAACAGCCGGTGAAAGAATTGCAAAAGCTTCGGGGACCGGTCCGGAAGCTGGACATGAAACGCCTGTCCGATGGCGTTACCGTGGTAGACCTGAAAGACCTGGCACCCGATGGTGCCTTTGAACTGGACCTTACGATTGATTTGGTGGACAGTGATGCCGAGGAACTTTACCTCACGCTGAGTGATGAAAGCGGGGAACACTTTTACCGCACCGGATACTCCCGAAAATCGGGGGTGGAGAATGCTTTTTTCACCGACCGGCGGGCTTCCGGCAATACGGATGTCCACCCAAAATTTGCGCCTGACCGACTGACCATTGCTCCCCGCTGGAGTAACGAGGACCATCTCCGCATCCACGCCATTTTTGACCGCACCTCTGCGGAGGTATTCTTCGACCAGGGCGATCCGGTGCTGACGGATATATTCTTTCCCGAAGAGCCGTTTACAAAGTTGACGATTGAGGTGAACGGTACCTCCGGAGAAGGGATGCCGGCCGGATGGGGGCTGGTGGAAGGGAAAATTTGGGGATTGAGACGGGCGGATTAAGAAACCTTGCAATGGGCAGGCCAGGTTTCTACAGAAAAGGCTATAAAAAGCACAACGATCCTCTTTCAAAGCAACCCTAAAAACCCCCAACACCTCCCGTAGCATAGCAATTATTGCCTCTTTTCAAAAAATTTAAGAAAACATTGTCAAGACAATGTAAAAGTAAGTCTTCTTATTCATGATAGTAAAACTATCATCTTAGATAGTAGTTCTATTAACAAATTCACAATCATGAAGAACTCACGCTTAACCTCTTTGCTTTTAGTGTTGCTTTTCCCGCTTCTGCTTACGGGTCAGGTCACTGAACTTCCCATGATGCCAGCTTCTGGTATTACCAGTTATGGCAACCTTCCCGTAGCCCAACTCAACCGGGCCCACCGGCAGCAGCTTACCGGCCAGTTCGAGCTAGCGCTACTGACCTACAATAGTGCCCTGGCCTGGCAACCGGATTGGGTTCCCGCCCTTGCCGCCCGTTCCGAGTTACTCTACCGTTTGGGGCGTAGCCTGGAAGCACAGAAGGACCGCATGCAGGCCTCCAGACAAAACCCGACGGCTACGGCCTTCTTCCTCGCGAAAGGAAGAAACGGCCTGATGCCTTTCCTGGCGCTTTACCCGCGCGACTGGTACCAGGCGAACTACGGCTTTACCGATGACATCAGCACTGCAAATGAATTGGACTCTCCAAACGCCTACTTCTATAAGCAGTACATGAGTATTATCAATGCTCCAGATACGGCCATGGCCGTACTGGCGCTGCAACAAAAAGTAGACCAGGACGTGATCGCTTCCCGCCGGACGCTTGAGGCCCTGCCTAAGACCTACAACCAGGGGGTACGCAAGATGCTGCTGGCCAACCTTTCGATGCTCAATCACGACTACGCCCAGGCCATCAACCTTTACACGGACGCTTCCCTGAAGGACGCCGTTAACTGGCCTGAACTCTACTACAACCGTGGTCTTGGCCACATCCTGCTCAACAATTACATGAACGGATGTGAAGACCTCTCTAAGTCCGCAAAAGATGGCTTTAAGCCAGGCGTCCTGATGTTCCAGAGCCTCTGTAACTTCTAGAATTAGACCAACCCAAACACCGCCATTACTAATTCACCCTTTTTAATCCAAATGCCATGAAAAACTTCTTTTATTTCTCCGCTTTGCTCGTCGCTATTTCCATGATTCTACCCAGTTGTACGATCGTCCGTGAGGGCGAGGTGGGGGTAAAACGCACCTTAGGAAAGTATCAGGAGAAATCCGTGGACAAGGGCGTAGCGTTCTTCAACCCCTTTATCACCAGTATTCAAAAGGTGAGTACGCAGACTGAGAACCTGGAAGTCGGGCTCAACCTGCCTTCAAAAGAAGGGCTCAATATCAGGGCCGAAATCTCCATCCTGTATAGCCTGAATGGCACCCAGGCAGCGGAGGTATTGCGCCAGCTCGGGGTAAATTATGAGCGGTCCGTAATCTTACCGGTTTTTCGTTCTGCGGTCGCTGATGTTTCCGCCCGCTACTACGCAAAGGATATGCATACCGGACAACGGGCCGTAATTGAACAAGCCATCAAGGAGCAGATGAGTACGAACCTGGAAGGACGTGGCATCCTCATCGAGACCGTGTTGGTAAAATCAATCCAGTTACCGACCAACCTGGCCCGTTCCATTGAAGAGAAACTCGAAGCAGAGCAGCAGGCGCTAAGAATGGAATTCGTCCTCCAGCAGGCTAAGCAAGAGGCCGATCAGCAGCGCATAAAAGCTGAAGGCACCCGTGATGCGCAATTGATCATTGCCGAAGGATTGACGCCCGAGATACTCAAATTCAAGTCCATTGAAGCCTTCCTAGAACTGGCTAAATCTTCTAACGCAAAAGTTATTATTACCGACAGTAACATGCCAATGATGATGAACGATGGTCAGGTAACTCCGGTCATTTCCGGAAATTCCAAGATGAAATAGCATCGCAAGATGCAAGATAAAGTGAGTGTGTCTAGTATTCAGTCTTATTCATTTTTGCACCACGTCTGGTAGGGCGTGGTGCTTTTTCGTGTTAAGTGGCGCGGCCGCAGGTGCAGATATTGTTGAAAGAGCAAAGTTCCTTACCCTCGGCCGTATCTTTCCGCCAAACGTCTGTCTTTCCATCCCAATGCGTCTTTCCTCAAAATCCCGTTTCTACCTCTTCGTTTTTATCATCCTCGGTCTACTGACAACCTACGCCGGTTGTGGTGGCCGGGACCTGATGGGAGACACCAAGTCCTTTTTTCAACGCCTCTTCGGGCCAGCCACTCCCCGTGCTGCCTTCCGAAAGATGGCCATCAAAGACGCTGTAGTGGGTGAACAAGACCTCGACCTATGGGACGGTGCCTACGACGTTGCCAAAAACACCCCGCTCAACGTCAAGCTGCCGCACCGCGAGATGGTTCATCTCGACAATCAGTTGATTCTCTCCGCCCAGGCCATGCGGTTTCGCCTCCCCCCCGGGCGGCTGCTCCGCATCCGCGCCCTCAACGACAGCGAGCACCTCTTCGGCGAGCTCTTCCGCCTGAAGGGCGGAGTTGCCTCCAGGCGACCAACCGACTGGTTCACCGCAGAAGGTCGGGAGATCACCTACGAAACATCCTGGATCCACGGCGAAGAACTTTTGCTCGTGGTGCAAACCGCTCCCTGGAATTTCACCCGGTACGAGTTGCAGATTACGACCGAACCCACCCTGCTGTTCCCCGTTGCGGGCAAGGACGAAAAAGCCATCCAAAGTTTCTGGGGTGCCCCGCGCGACGGCGGTAACCGCAAGCATGAAGGCAACGACATCTTCGCCCCCAAAGGCACCAACCTCCTTGCCCTTACCGACGGTGAGATCTCCCGGTTGACCGATTCCGGCCTCGGCGGCAAAACCGTCTGGCTATATGATCGGGAGCGCGGCCTCCGGTATTATTACGCCCACCTCGATGAACAGCTGGTCCGCAAAGGCCAACGCGTAAAGCGCGGAGACATCGTTGGTACCGTAGGCAATACCGGTAATGCCCGCACTACCCCACCCCACCTGCACCTAGGCATTTACGACAACGGTGCGATCGACCCCTACCCTTTCCTGCAAAGCGCCGATGTACTCCCCCCGGAATCACCGCTGCCCCTGGCTGAACCGGCGGCGCGGATGAATGTCCCAGACAGGGGAAATCACTATCTCCGCCTGAGTCCTGATAGCGACGGCTCCGTCATTCGGCAACTGGACAACGGAGAATTGGTCACCGTACTCGGCGTATCGGAGCGATTCCGACGGGTTAAGACGGAGCGGGGGGAGATTGGGTATGCTAATTTCGATTAGTGAATGGGAGAAGGGGGGAATGGGAGAATGAGCTACCGCAGGTACCATTCGCGGCGCTGCGCTTGCTCACCTTGGCCTGGACGAAGGTCGTTCCGCGACCGAGCGGAAGCGTTTGCCTCCGGCAACGCGGCGTTGCGCTTGCCAAGTTGTCAAACATTTCACGAGAGTGCGATACGTGATAATCTGCGAAAGCAAGAGGAATAATTAAAAAATTTCCTGTCTTCAGACTCTGATTAAGTCCATCCTGTTTACACACCCAAAAACGTTAATTTTCGTACCGGAAACAGAATAAAGAAATACCTCAGTCGAGTAAATTTCAACTGACGATCGTACGCCAGCCACTATCTCCGGATAACGGTACGGATCTTCAAGAAGGTTATTGAAAACCCTTTCGAGCATTAGCCTGTGTCTTACTGCTCGTCTTGAAACTTCCTCACCCAGTCTGTCCCAGTCTGAGTCTCATTAAGCGTAGCGAGTAAAGAATCGATGACAGAAGACGGTAGGAGAATAGTAAAGAAGGTCGCCTTATTAAGCCTTAGGATCAAGGCCAACGTAGACTCAAGCAGCGAAATTTTATTCTCTTCCTGAGAGGAGACCACGGCTAAAATCAGCTCGTCATTCAAAGGATATTCAACGGACAGGTTCATCCAATATTTAGAGTCCCCATACTTCTTAAGATTACTAAATTCGTCCTTCGCTTGAAATTTAAACTGCGAGACAAATCCATAAATATTACCCGCTACTAGTTCGAAAACCAGGTCTTCTGCATATCGTGCAGAAAAAATTCGGTCCGTTTTGGGATCAACAAATAACATCCCAGCGTGCAGGCTTCCAATTTGCAATAACCCCTTTTCCTTAAAAACCGTCCGTGCTTGTCCTCCTTCCTGAAGATTAAAAATAATTTCTTCAGGGCTGTTCAACCAGATAAAAAATCACCGCCTAATCCTCTTACATCGATACTATAGCATGGAGTTGGTCTCAAATATTCATCAATGTATGCCGCTCCCCCTTCAAAGTATTGCCCCGTTAAATAGGTGAGCATAAATCTCTTCGTCACGCTAGGAAACTCAATATCCAGCAGACTTTCAATAGAGCTAAACACCGCAGTACGAACTTCGGTCTGGAATGAAGTACATCTTTCCCAGTAGAACATAATGTGCGTGATATTAAAAAAGTAGAATAAGGAGATCACATTTTGGCCCTCTCGCCAAAGCATGCAACCCAAGACAATGCAACTACGGTAGCAAACCGAGGTAACAAGTAACAGCGGCAGCTATTCAATCATTCACTTATTCCATTATTCACCCATTTACAGGGCGAAAGAGCGCAGCGAAATGAGTGGCAACAGCGGCAGCAACTCAGTGACTCAGTGACTCATCAACTCACTACTCACTAACTTCCTCCGCCATCTGCCGCTCCACAATCTCAGAGTAGTAACCGCCATTAGCAATCAACTCCTCATGGGTCCCCATTTCGGCAATGCTGCCGTCTTCCAGTACGATGATCTTATCGAACTTAAGATGACCGTAGATGCGGTGGGTGATGATGACGGCAGTTTTGTCTTGCAGCGACTCATTAAAGTAGCCCAGGATCTGTTGCTCGGTATTGGTATCGACGGCACTAAGGCAATCGTCGAGTAGGATGATGTCCGGTTTTTTGATAAGGGCGCGAGCGATGCTCACGCGCTGCTTCTGTCCTCCGGAGAGGGTAACACCGCGCTCCCCAACCCGGGTATCGAAGCCAAGGGTAAGCCCGGAGATGTCTTCGTGGACCGCCGCATGGCGGGCAAAGGCTTCTACTTCTTCCCGGCCTGGGTCGTCGTTGGCCCCGAAGGCGATGTTGTTATGGATGGTATCGCTGAACAGGAAGATGTCCTGCGGGACGTAGCCGATCTTCCGGCGGAGGTTGGCCAGGCCCTGCTCGCGAATATCCTTACCGTCAATGAGGATGCGGCCGGAGGTCACATCATACATTCTTAGCAGGAGATCGGCAACCGTTGTTTTGCCGCAGCCCGTACGCCCGATGATGGCGAGTTTCTCGCCGGCACGCAGGTGGAAACTTACGTCGTTGATTGCTTTGATGCCCGTATCCGGATAAACGAAGCTGACGTTCTCAAAGGTAATCTCTCCTCTGATGGGGTGCACCTCGTCCGGCGCCGGGTCAACAATGCTGGTCTTGGTATTCAGGAATTCGTTGATCCGTTTCTGGCTGGCGGCGGCCTGCTGCACGATGCTGGCGATCCAGCCGATGGCCGTTACCGGCCAGGTCAGCATATTGACGTAGATGACGAATTCGGCGATATTGCCCGCCGAGATGTTGCCAGCAACCACCTGGAGGCCGCCCACGTACACGGTCAATATTGTTGAAGCACCAACCATGAACACCATCAGCGGGAAAAACCAGGCATCAATCTTTGCCAGGTCCATCGACATGTTTTTGTATTCATCGCTTTCAGCAGCAAAGTACTTCACCTGCTGCGGTTCGCGGACGTAACTTTTCACCACCCGGATACCGCTGAATACTTCCTGAGCCGTAGAGGTCAGCTTAGACAGTTGCTGCTGAATGAAGGTAGACCGGGTATGAATGATGTTGCTGACGTAGTAAATACTGATGGCCAGTAGCGGCAAAGGTATCAGGGTGTAAAGCGTCAGGGTGGGCGAAACCGCGATCATGGCAAACACCACCAGCAGTATGGTGGAGATCAGGTTAGCACAGTACATCACGGCAGGACCGAGGTACATCCGCACCTTATTTACGTCTTCGGTGATCCGGCTCATCAGATCACCGGTGTTATTGCGTTTGTAAAAATCGAGGCTCAGGCCCTGATAATGGTCATAAATAGTCTCCCGCAGATCGTATTCGATCAGGCGGCTCATCACGATGATGGTCTGTCGGGTGAGGTAGAGAAAGATACCCATCAGGATGGCCAGTATAAGCACGATCCCACCAAAGATCATGAGGGAATGACTGAGCATACCAAAGTATTCCTCGTGCAGGTCGAAGCCCTCGTACATCCGTAGCATGTTCACCCGTTCCAGCACGAGGTCAAGTGCTTCGCGAATCACCTGAGGTTGCAGGACGCTGAAGTAGTTGGACACACAAATGAAGACGATGCCCAGCAAAAGCCGCCAGCGGTACTTCCAGAAAAATTGGTTGAGGAATTTGAGTTCGCGCAAGGTAGGAGTCAGATAGTCAATGAGTCAAATAGTCAGATAGTAGCTGCCGCAAATTAGAAGTGTTACTGTAAACTATCCTCAAGGGCAAACGCACGGAGGGGCCGGAGGTTGTGAAGGGGGCATTTTTTTGGCGTCCCGATAGCTATCGGGATAGGTGCAGTGCATGCAGATCAGAAGGCAGGGAGGGGGCTTAAACCCTGCTTTTCAGCCTTTCTTTGCACCTGCGGCCGCGCCAGAAACACCTTTAAAAAGTACGTTTAGCATCCACCCTCCAGCCGCTCACCAGGGGGAGGATTAAGCAGACTATCGGTAAAATCACCAGGCCGCTCTCCTGCAGAAGAGCGGCCCGGCTAACAAAAAATAGTAGGGTAATTTAGAGCTTGCCCCGCTGACCGGGTACCGACCGGCGCCTGAGGCAATCGCCCCTACTCGTGGACGTTCTCCAGGATCAGTCTTACTTCGGAGCTGACCAGCGTTGCCGCAGCTTCAGTTTGCGCCATTAGCTGATCGATATCTTTGTCGGGGTGGACCTTGGCAAAGTAGGGCATCGGGCTCCGGTTAGCCAAGTAGCCGGGTAAGCTCTCATAGAGGTCCACGGTCACGTCATGGAAGATCTCGTCGGCACCCCAGGGCATCATTTTGGCGGCAACTACCCAGCCCAACATCTTTCCAGCTTTGATGCGGGCTGCGTGTACTGGATCCCAGATGTCTTTCTCTGCCTTTACGTGGGCACTACGGCCGCCGCTTTCGGGGAAGTCGAAATGATTATGGACGGCCACTTTTACCTTGTCCCAATCTGCGGCTGGAAGCAGGTGTGAAACAGTGTATACTTCCCGCTTCACGAAGGTGCGCAGATTCCCCGTATTGTTAAAAACCTCCATTTCGCCCTTCGTCAGTATGTTGGCCGGCTCGATATCGAAGTGCTCACCGGTAAGCAATGCGGCGAGGTTTTCTTCGCCCCTTACACTGGTTCGGGTGACGTAGTTGTAAGCATCAACGCCGGTACCTGGCATCAGGATTTCGCTCAGTTCCCAGTTGGTGTATTTTCCGGATTTGATGTTGGCCTGGTGGATTTTTTTCCAGACCTTCTCCATCGCCAGGTAGTCGGCGGCACCGCCGGCCGGCACCGCAAAGTAATCGTGTACGTGGTAGTTCTGTGGAGTGGCGGTCTCCTGGGCGGATAAGAACTGGCTGGCCAGCAGGAAGGCGGAGATGACTAAGATCGATTTAAAGAAGAATTTCATAGTGAATTGGGTTGGTAAAAGCACCAGTTGTTGTTTAAAGGATGCTTTGGGTGAAGAAAAACGGGAAAGATGGTGTAGTGTCTAAAAGGGTACCCGCTCATTGGTACCCGAAGCGGCCGGTAGGTTACCCCGCACCGTGGGCGTTTGGTACTGCCCGGGGTGAGTAATATGGCCACCCGGAAGGGTAGTGTGGGAAGGCACGACAAAGGTGGGGGTGGTTGGTGGCGCGCGCGACTACATTTTCATGTGGAGGGTATTTGTACCTGCTTTATGCTTTCGTTTTCAGGCCGCTAATCAGGGGGCGCGGCCGCCGGTGCAAAGAAAGTTGGTAAAGCGAGGTGACGCGCACGGCTTCTTAATTCCTTACCCTGCACCCGCGTCCGCGCTCTCAAAAACAAGCGAATAGCCCGACCAGGGCATAAGGTGAATTATTATGTACATTGACGGTAAGAGCACAAAACGTATGCATCGCCTTTTACTAATCTGTATCAGTATCGCAGGGCTTTCCACCGTACTCTACGGTCAACCAAGGCTGGTAGACTCCATCACCACATTGCTGGAGACGGAACATAGGCCCCTGGAACGGATGGATTTGCTGGTCGGTCTTTGCCGCGCCGTTGCACTGGTAGAGGGGTTGGCCAATTCTGAACCTTACGCGCAAGCGGCCTTGGCCTACGCTCGAAAAACGGGAAACATTGCCGGGGAAAGCCACGCACTATTATATCTGTACCAATCAGAAATCGATAAGGAAAAAGACGGGCTACTACGCGCGTTACCCGCCCTGAGGTTAGCGGAAGAAAGCAATAATCCTAGTCTTGAGATTCTGGCCATCTATCACATCATCGAGTACTACATTCTTGACAACACGGACCTGCCAAACACCCGTAAATGGATTGCGGAAGGACGGTCCCGCCTGGTACCTTCCGTATCGCCCAAACAACGGGGTAATTTTTATAAGGACCTTGGCGAATATTTTAAAATAGCCGGCCAACTAGACAGTAGCTACTACTGGCTCGAAGCAGCGCTACGTGAATTTGAACGGGTAGGTGACTACCGGGACCCCGCACTCGGGCGGTCCCCCGCTACGCATTGGGACGGGGGGGATATGAATACGGCCCATGCGGAAACGTACCTGGGGAGATTAGACTTGCGGCGGGGAGATTATGCGCTGGCCGAAAAGCGTTTTAACCGGGCTTTGGCACTCGGGCAAAAATGGAACTCGGTCTTGCATACCGGCTGGTCTTTAATGGAGTTGGGCGATTTGTATGCTGCCCTGGGCGATATTCCGACCGCTATCGAATACAACAGTACCGCGCTCCAACTTTTTGAGGCTAAAGATTTGAAAGTTGAAATCTTTGTTTGCGCGGAACAAATCGGCTACTTGTTCATGGATCTTCAGGATCCGCTGATCGCCGAGCAATATTTCAATAAAGCATACGACGTGGCGCTGGAAAATCACGACACTATCGATTTAATAAATATAGGTGTTGCGAAAAGTTTTGCAGCTCGTAGCCAGGCTGACTTCCAAGCGGCGTGGCGGCACGCACGAGACGTCATGGAATTGGGTGAACTTACCCGCGACTCCATCGGCATCGGGATGGCCCTGCTGGAATTCGGGCATATTGCTACCACGGAAGGCAATCCGGAATTCGGGCTATCTAATTATGATCAAGCCTCCCGGGTCTTGGGCAGACTGGCAACGGAACGCGAAACTTTGCATAATTTTCTCGGCCGGGCCAGGGCCTACCTGGCGTTGGGGCAAATCGAATCCGCTCAGCGATACGTCCAACTGGCCAATACCGTTGCGGGACAAACGAGTGAACTGACCAACCAGCTATCCATCCTCCGCCTCCAGACCGACATTGCCGCGGCGGGGCAGGATTATTTGGCGGCTTACCGTTACCAGCAACAGTACCAGGAAGCCACCGATAGTTTGAGAGATCAGGTAGCCATTCATAGCTTAAAACAAGAGCAGGTTCGGCAGAACGTAGTGGATTTTCAGCAACAAAAGGAAAGTGCCGAACGGGAGGCCGACCTGCTGGGGCAACGCAACCGACTCTACCTGGCCCTCGGGACGGCCTTACTCGCCCTGCTGTTGGTGGGCGTTTTTCTCTTCCTTCGCCTCCGCTCCGCCCGGCAGCAGCTGGCCGACCGCAACGAAAACCTGCATCAACTCAATGCGACTAAAGACCGCTTCTTCGGCATTATTGCCCACGACCTGCGCAATCCGGTTGTTGCCTTAAATATGGCCGGAGAACAACTCCGGTTTAGCCTCGGCCAGGGCGCTCAGGACACCGCGCTTCGTCAGGCAAACAACATCAATAAAACCGTCAACCGTCTTTCCGGCTTACTGGATAACCTCCTCCAGTGGGCCCTCCTGCAAACCGGAAGCACGCCCTACCGGCCGGAAAACCTTCCCCTGGCAGCGCTTACGGAAGAAGCCGTGGATTTATACGAGCAGGCGGCGGAGTTGAAGCAGGTTCGACTGAACGTAGACGTTCCTCATTCCCTGATCGTCAGAGCAGATCCGCGGGCACTGCTTTCCGTCATTCGCAACCTGGTCAATAACGCCATTAAGTTTACCTCAGCTGGTGGTGAAATCGCCATAACCGCCCGGCTACGGGGACAGGAGGTCATCATCGACGTAGCGGATAATGGGATCGGCATGTCTCGTAATAAACAGAAAGAACTATTCGGCCTTTCCACGGCTTCTTTGCCGGGGACGGCCGGCGAACGCGGTTCGGGCCTGGGCTTATTATTGTGTCAGCAGCTCGTTCGACAAAACGGTGGTAGCATTCACTTGGTCAGTGAAGAAGGAAAGGGGAGTACGTTTAGTATCCACCTCCCCGCCGCTCACCAGGGGGATGATTCAGACGCGCGCTAAGCAGACTCTACCGGGAAACCCACCGAGCCGCCCTCCTGATGTAGTAAGGGGCCGCGGCAGGAGGCGGGGCCGCGGGTGCAATGGATGGGATAAATACACAGGGAGATTGATTGCTCCTTTGTCTTTTCCTTTGCACCTGCGATCGCGCCAATTCTACCCTTAACGGGCAATTACCATTCGCTTCGTGCCCACCAGCCGGACCCCAACGTAGAGGCTGTAGAAATAAATCCCGGCGGGCAGCTCAGCGGTATTAAACCTGATGTCCTGATCCACTCCTCCTTGCACCAGGAGCACCTTCACCGTTTTTCCCAAGGCGGAGGTGAACCGTAACTCAGTACCATTACTCTGGCCCGACAACTTAATCGGGATGACCGTTTCCCCGCTTGTGGGGTTAGGGTAGTTTTGGCCGAGGTGGACGCCGGGGAGGTCCTGAAACCTGGTGGCGGTGGGCAGGTCGTCGGGCTCGTTGCAGGCGTCGTAGAGGCCGTCTTCGTCGCGGTCGAGCTGGACGATGCCGGTGTTGCCGGTTACCCAGTTGGAGGTGGTGCCGTTGCGGGCAAAACCGTACATCCGGGCTACGGTCTCCGATCCCGTAAGGTCGATGGAGCCGATGCGATCGGAATTATCTGCGTTCGGATGACCGTCGTTGAAGTTGTAATAGGCGATGAGGCCTTCTTCGTTACCGGATAATTCTCTGAAACGAAAGTCATTGACTTGCGATGTATGAAGGGTGGTATTCCAGATTCTAAGTTCGTCCATTTGCCCCTGAAAGACCCCTCCGAAACCGGCAACGGCACAATCGCTGGAACCAAGTTGGAGAGACGCCATATTAGTCAGATCAACGGGTGCTCCAGGGTGCTCCTCGAGTGATTCCTGTACACCATCTACTATTAGCTCGAGGACAGCTTCGGTCCGGACAAAGGCCAGATGGTGCCACTCTCCATCGTTAATATGAGAGGTAGATCGAAAAGACCCCGCCACCTCGCACCCCTCAGATGAGAGGGCCATCAAAACTGTCCCATCTTGTTCTAAGGTTACGTACCAGAAATCCGTCTCGCAGTTGCAACCATCACGTTTGCCAATAAGAGGAATGTGCGAATTTTCAGCCGTATTGACGGTCTGACTCGTTTTGACCATGAATTCCAACGTAAAGTCATTGGTGCCAAAGTTTCCCATGGTTTGTCCCAGGTCTACGTGATCATCCACGCCATCAAAGGCGAGGGCGGGGTTGTCGCAGGCGGGTAGGGTCGCTAACTCCTCGAGGGTAATGCTGAAGGTGCCGGTGTTGAAACTGTAGCCGTCCACGAGAATGAAATAACGCTGGCCGGGGTTTAGTCCATCAACTTCCAGGTAGCTACGCGTATTGCCACTGCATTCGCCAAAAGAGCCGTCGTCATTGAACCCCTCCAACCGGAAGTCAGTGAAGTTCGTACAATTATTGCCGGCGAAAATGGCGAGTTCCGTATCAAAACTAGCCATGCCACAGGTGCTCGCGCTGATGCTTCCCGAAACGGGGGCGGTGAAGGTGAACCAGACCGAATGTTCAACCGGGTGTTCCGTCGGGTGTTGGGACGAGATCAAATTCTCTTCACCAGTGGTTATTGTGGCATCTACGTTGGTGAACGGCCCCTGGGCCTCGCCGTTGACGGGAAGGGCGATGGCATCGCAGATGTCGTCGTTGGCCGGACGTACAGTAGGAGTATATTCGTAGTAATAGATTCGGCCTTTTCGATTACCAGGCTCACCAAACGACGGGGCCCCAATTAACAACTTGAAACCATCATGTGACAAGGACAATGACTGACCAAACAATTCAAATTCCTGGGTGCCCTTAAGTGTTTCACCTCTTTGTACCCAGGCATCATTTATCAGGTCGAAGGTGGTTACGCTTCCTACCAGATTTTGTCTGTTCACTATTGCATTAGGTGCCCCAACCGCAATAGTTTTACCATCGGCTGAAATGGCCACTGAACTACCAAAGCCTGAAAGGAAGGGCCCCGGGATTCTGCCGCCTTGCTGTACCCACTCGCCATCGATGAACCAATAGACCCAAGCACTATCATCGTCCTCAGCTCCAACTACCAGGTAATTCCCGTCTTTAGAAATATCTGTCGCATCACCAAAGCCACGAGCACTGTTGGATATTTCATTTCCTCGTACCCTCCAGGCAGCACTTATGTCATAATATACCCTGACAAAGCCGTCTCGTACCATGGAACGATCAGCGGAAGAACCTACGGCAAGAAATTCATTTTCCTCTGAAAAAGATAAGGACCTCCCCAACTGTTCAAGTGTTTCTGTTCCCGTTATTGCCGCACGATACTGTGTCCACCCTCCCTGATCGGAACTATTTCGATAGATGGTGACCTGACCAGCAAAAGCAACACGAGTAGAATAATTGGTGGAGCTTACAGCCAGTAACGAACCATTGCCATTAAGGGCAATCTTGTAGCCAGCCTGGTAGCTCTGTTCAAGACCAGTAATGGGCTCCCCGACCATGGTCCAGAGTTCGGTTCCCGGCATTAGCCGGAAAACGAAAACCTTGCCGGCATCGGTTCCATTTTCATTATCATCTAATCTGGCACTATACGCAATTCGTGTTCCGTCTCCGGAAATTGCCACTTCGGCTCCGGCTTGGTCACCGGGCCCATCTCCGGTGAGGAATGAACTTGAGAGTGCCCAGTTAACACCCCCCACTCTTCGATATACCCTAACCTCTCCTGAGGGGGCACCGGCGGCAGCACTGCTGTAGGGGATGCCGACAACCATTCTGGTCCCATCGGCCGAGAGGGCAACAGAACGGCCATAATATCCATTAGTAGCTTGGCCCGTTAGTATATTCTTTTGCGTCCATTGTCCACTCAGGAAACTAAAGGATAGGCAGAGGAATATGGATAGGAATAGCCGCAGGGCCTTATGTTGTTGAGTAGTAGAATACATGATTAATATTTTTAGCGAATGAGTGCCCCAGACCACCGAATTCCGGTAACCGACTTAATGGGCAAAAAGGAAAAGGATTCCCGGCGGCAGACCGCCGCCGGGAAGGTGAAGAGAGGGGCGTTTAAAAAGCCCGGGCCGACCGTACGCGGAGCTGGTCGTTTTTATCCCGGAAGCCTTTCAGCAAACTCGGGCTAAGCCGAATGCCCACCGCCGAATTCCGGCTGTCTTCCGAGGAGGACCAGTAGTAAGCCCCCTGGGTGAAGCCGCCAAAGCCACGGGCCGCCAGGTTTTCCTGCATCGCCTCCAGCTCGCGGCCGGAGGGGAGGAACCAGCCGGTTCCGTTGAAGTCCACACCCGTACTCATGCGCGCAACTGCCCCAGGGCAGGCGGATACAATAGTTTGGGTGTTCGATGCGCCGGAGCCAATTTCATAAGCCTGCCCGCCTATGTCGTTATTGACGAAGCTTGCATTAGGAACGGGCAAGTCCGTACCCCGGCAGCCCCAGGGGCTGCCGGCGCTCTGATCTTGCGGAGCGGCAACAAGGCCTTCCACACCCGGTAAGTCACCGTTGACGTCTACGAAGAAAATGAGTCCGCCGGCGTAGAACGCCCCGTAGAGTTCGGAAACGGGCGTTCCGGAGTTGATGATCTCCATGGGGCTTTCACCATTGTCCAGGCGGTTCTGGACGGTAAGGAGGTCCTGGCAGAATTCGCCGGCGGTTCCCGGCGGGCAGTCGCAGGTGCCGTCGTCGCAGGTGCCGCCGTTGCGGCAGCTAACCGAACTGCACGCATCTTCGACGCAGGCTGTAGAAATAAGGCCGAGTGCAAAAAGAGCGAGGCCAAAGGTTAGGGATGAGATGAGTTTCATGGTGGTATGGTTTTGGTATTTTCCTACTCTGGTACGGGATTTTCGGAATTCTCCCGTCCCCCGTTACGGAGGACATGGTAAAGGTGCGGGCGGTTAGCAGGGGCAACCTCTACATTTTCGTGTGGAGGGTATTTCTACCGGCACCCGCTTAGCAAGGCCGCGATTTGGCCCAGGTTGTCCCAATCCGCCAGTCTCTTTTTGTCCTTCGGGCTCATGACCAGGTAGGCATGGCAAGCAGATAAGGCTGCTTCGATGCTGTCCATTAAATTGGCTTTAACCAGGGGGGTATCCGCTCCGGTTGCCTTATTGCGCAGCAACCATTCCTTTTTGTAGATGGAGCGCTGGTAGGTTCCCATGCCGTATTCCAGGTCCTGGCGCCTTTCGGCAACCGTGCGGATAATGGTACGGCGCTCCGCCAGTCTTTGCCGTTTGGCCTTGGTTTCGGGGCCCTGGCCCAATGCCACGATCTCCAGGGCTATAGCTTCCTCCATGTCAAAAAGCTGCTTTCCGGAGGCGTGCTTTAGTACATCATTGAAGCCCGGAGGGAGAACTTCCGGACTGGAAACCGTAGCCACGATCTCCGGGGTGATTACCTCTTCATTGCCTACTACGTTGGCCCCATCGCCCATGGCAGACCAGAGTTTGTTGATCCTGGTCGGGAAGGGATTGCGCAACATGAGGTGGGTGCCTAGGTCTCGCTCCTGAGCCACGAATCCGTCCCTGACCCTTAAATAAGGTATTTCCTGCCCAGCTTTGGTGACGGAGAAAGTGGTGATCGCTTCGGCGTCAATACGATTGATTTCTCCCGTTCCGTCTTTGAGGTAGATGCCACCAGCGATAAATGCACCGAACCAGCGCGGGCAAATCTGGCCCGTCAATGTCGAACCGTCCTTCAGCTCCACCTTGCCGGGTAGAAACGTCCGGCTGGCGGTGAGTGCATCCGTATTGACAAAGCCTTTGGCCTGTAAACGGTAGGTGAGGTCCCTTCCGTTAATGGTTTGCTTTACAGTGCCCACATCCGGGGAAAGTAAGTAGGAGACGGTGTCGGTTAAACTCGGGGCAAAAAGGATGTTCTGGTAGCGGGGCAGGTCTTTGCCAATGATTAATTCGTCTTCGAAGGCGACGTAACCCAAGCGAACCTCTCCGTCCAGCGAGGTGATACTTCCTGGCTGGAAAATTTGCGCCGGGGCCTTATTCTTTGTGCTGAAATAATCCGGCTTAAAATAGTACCCGTAAGCCTTGATTTCTTTGGGTTTAAACTCATACTCCTTGCCTTCTGCGTTTAATTTATAGCTGGAGATGTAGCCCTTTTTGGCCCTTATCTCCAGGGTGCCGTCGAGTCGGTTCCCATCGCCAAATTCAACGTAACCGGCGTAGGGCTTACTGCCATTGTTGGATGGCCACTCAATGAATTTAAACGGCACCTTCTGCTGTTGGGCCAGGAGCGGAGTGATCGCCAGGGCAAACAAAAGGAAAAGCGTGGAATAAAGATATTTAGCTGAATACATGGTAATGAATTTTAATGGGATACCCTTCGGTGACGACGTGATTGCCTCCCGTGGTTAATTTTGATCCCGAGCGTTTTTTGGAGAAATAAGAAGCTTACAGGTGTAGGGTTATTTTTGGATACAGGTTTCGAGGAAGGCCATGATGCCGTCCAGGTTGTCCCAGTCCAGTAACTGTTTCTTTTCCTTTTTGTCGAGCATGGCGTACTTGCTGTATTGCAAGAGTACGGGCTCGATCCGTTGCCTGAATTTTTCCTTAAGGATCACCGTTTCTTCGTTAGTGGTTTTATTTAAGATGATCCATTCTTTTTTCATAATCGTGACTATGTCGTTTCTTGTCAGGTTGTTTTCCAAGTTTTGGCGAACGGCCAGGTTGCCCCGGACGGCAATTCGTTTGGCGGCCAGTTCCGCTTTCATTTTTTTAGCGTTGGGAGCATCTTTCGGGATCGCTTTTCGCATTTCCTCCAGGGCGTATCCCATCCCGGCTAATTCTTCGTCGGATGCTTCGCTGATGGCCTTGTTGAACTCCCTGTCTTCTTTACCATTCGTAGCTGATACAACCTGGACAACTTCTTTTTGTACCGCGGCCTGGGCCGAAGCGGCGACCATTCCGACTAGCATACCAAGCCCGTTTTCGGACGTAGGAAAAGGGTTGCGGTAAATCTGGAAGCCGGAGTTTTCTTTTTCTACTAAGACAAATTTCCCCTGCGTGGCCGCGTAGTTGTCGGTGCCGACGGTGAATGCTTTCAGCCCCGGAGAACGGTACAACGTCAGCTTGCCATCCTCGTCTTTCAGGAAGACTTCATCTGCAAAAACCTTGGTGACCCAGCCAATGCCGACTTGGCCTTTAAGGGTTTTTCCGCCGGTGATCCGGATGCTGCCGGGGGCAAAATCCAGCTTCCCGTCCATGGCGCCTATGGCGATGAATTTGTTGTCCAGGTACTGGTAAGTGATTGGCTGGCCATTAATTATTTGCGTCGCTTCGTCCAGGTATTTGGTCTCATAGAACTTGAGGTAGCCATCTTCACTTTCGGTGAAGAGGACGTTGGAATAGAAATACTCTTTGGGTGACGACTTCCAGATCTCTCGTTGCTGCTGGAAGGCCACGAAACCCGTCAGGACTTCGCCGTCAAGCAAAGTGATGGAGCCTGGATGAAAGTTAAACCCAGGGATTCTATTCGGAGAAGTGGCCTTGCCGAGGTAATCCTGAATAGTAAGCTGCAGGCCGTAGGAGGCAATCTGGATGGGTTGTAAATCGAGCTGCTTGGCCGCTGTTTGCAGGGTGATTCCCTGTAGCTCCTCCGTTTCCGGTGAATCTCCGATCAACGTGACTTCGATATCACCTTCTACCTTAGTGCCGTCAGGTAGCGTGACGTAGCCGGGAGCTGCTTTGGAGGTGGTAATCGTTCCGCGTTTTGTATCCTTTACGGACAGCTGATAAAGACTCCGGTGGGTTTCATTGAGCTGTGCGGCCAGTTTGCCGAAGCCTCCTGCCAGGAGGGCGATCAAGAGTAGCAGCTTAGCCGGTTGTAATTGTGGGGAGAAAAGCATGGTGTGTTGTTTTCAGCGCAAAGCAGTGGCTACGGCCATTCCGGGCCGGTTCCTCAGCTACCTTGCGGGTCAGGAAATGGGTTGTAGGATATGGGAGAAGTGTTCTCCCTGAGTACAAGGCAAAGATGGGGGTAGGGTAAGGGGGCAACCTCTACATTTTCATGTGGAGGGTATTTCTACCTAATGTGGAGGGGTATTTCGCGTCCCTTAGGTTCAGTTTGCTTCCAGACCAAATAATTTGGATGGCGGGGCCGCAGGTGCAGAGAAAGGTGGTAAAGCAAGGTGACCCGTACAGCTTCTTTATTCAGCGCCCTGCACCCGCGTCCGCGCCTCAAAAAGCAGACGGACATCAGACGGACTTTACAGCCTTTTCCTGATGACCTCCACCCGGTAGCCCCCGTCAGTCACCACCGAAAAGCGTGCGTCAATAGCAGCAGCCCGCATGCGCATATTGCCCTGGCCCTGGCCGGCACTCCGGTGATGCTTTGGCGTTACGTGGCCATTGTCGTGAACGGAAAGGGTGAAGAAGTGGGCATCCTGGTGCAGCTTTATTGTTACCAGGTTGCCATTACTGTGTTTACCGACGTTGGTAACCGCCTCCTTACAGATCAGGTACAGGTTTTGCCGGATTTCTGAGTTCAGGTTAGCGTTCATATCCAGCCCGGAGGTGGATATCTCGTAATTAATGTTGCGGGGGGTAAGGGTCTCTTCGGTGTGCTCCCGTATCCTATCCACCAGGTCCTTCAGCTTGTCCTTGCGCGCATCGATGACCCAGACGGTATCCCGCATTCGGGACATGGCCCGCCTGCTCAGGTCGGATATACGGTTCAGGCGGAACCGGGTGTCATCTTCGGCCGTAAGGGCCAGCAGTTCCGACTGCATGGCCAGGCCCGAGAGCATGCCGCCCACGTCGTCATGCAAATCGCTGGAGATTTTTACGCGCAGGCGTTCCACCCGGAGGATTTGTGCCACCCTGTACTGAATCAGGCCGTAAATAGCGGCGGAAAGGGCGCTGAGCGCCAATAAGTAAAACCACCAAGTTCCCCACCAGGGAGGATCGATAATGATTTTCAGACTGGTGCCAACTTCATTCCACAGGCCATCTGAATTGGTGCCTTTTACCAGGAAAGTATATTCACCGGGGTCGATATTGGTAAAAGTGGCATTGTTCTGGGTCCCAGTGTATTGCCATTCCTGCTGGAAGGGAACCAGTTTGTAGGCATACTTATTTTTGCGGGTGTCGGTATAATCAAGGGAGGCGAACTCAAAAGAAAATAGTTTGTCCGAATAGCTTAAGCGGACCTTATCCGCCGTAGAAATGGAGCGGGATAGTGGCGACCCCGGTGTCCCCATCTTTACTTCTTCATTGGCAATTTTCAATTTCGTAATCACCAGCGGAGGAGTGAAGGCGTTGCTTAAAATATCATTCGGGTAGAAGGAATTGAAACCTTCGATGCCGCCGAAAAACAGTTCACCATCCGGGCTATTGAAGTACGCGCAGGAATTGAACTCATTGTCTTGTAAGCCGTCGGCGGAGGTGAAGTTGACGAAGGTTTCCGTTTGCGGATCGAATTTGGAGAGGCCCTGGTTGGTACTCAACCACAGGTCGCCGGTTTCATCGGGCAATATGCCGTATACAACCGCATCGGGTAAGCCATCTTTGGTGGTGAATCTTTTGAATTGCCCACTGGCTATCTCAAAACGATTCAGACCACCGCCATTTGTGCCAATCCATAGTATCTCTTCCGGCCTTTCCGGGTCGGGGCAGATGGATTTGACCATGTTGTTGGAAAGGCTGGTGGGGTCGCCGGGCCGGTTTAAATAATGCGTCATGGACTCCGCACCGGGAAAAAACTTTTTCAGTCCTTCCGGCGTGCCAAGCCAGAATACGCCGTTCTCCGCCTGGTGGATGACCGGCGTACCGAAGAGGTTCGGGGCTTGGTCTTCTTGTTGGTAGTAGGAACCACCTTTAATCAGCCCGCTGACTGGATCGAATTTACCGAATTTTTTGTTGGTGATCATCCAAAGCTCGCCTTCCCGGTCTTCGTGGATGTCAAAAATAGTGCCATCGTCGTTAATCAAAGGATACGTGATGATGTCCTGAACGATGCCGTCTTTGCGAATGATCTTTTTTATGCTGTATTGCAGCCCCGCCCACAGGTTACCTGCGCGGTCTTCGTGCAGGGAGGAGACGTAACCAAACGATGCGTTGTCTTTTTTGCCCCACGAGTCTTTATTTTCGATGATTTCGGGCTTTCCGCCCCGGTCCTTATCCCAACGGTAAAACTTCATGTTGGTGCAACCAAGCCATAAGACCCCGTCTTTGGTTTTATGGACAGACCTGATACTCTGGCGTTCAGCTATTCCTTCCCACGCCGCGGTTTTGAAGCGGTGTTTGTTAGGGGAGTAAGTGTAGAGGCCTTTTCCCCGGGTTCCGACCCAAAAGCGGCCGGCCTTGTCTTCCAGGTAGGTGGTTACACTATAGAAAAAATTACCGCCCGCCGCGTGCTTTTCAGGGTCATACACGAAACGAACCTGGTTTTGAATGGGATCAAAGATCATGAAGTTGTAAAAGCCGGCTAGCCAGAGTTCTCCGTTGTTGCTTTCTCCCATCAACTGACCTGTATACATCAGGGGTGAGTTGTGGTAACTATGCCGGTCAAAATCCAGCGGGTTGAAGTCGAAGCGGCTTTTCGCGGGGCTCCACAGGCCGAACCCGTCCAGGGTTTTCAACCATATTCTACCGTCCTGCCCGTTGATGATGGAGAAAACATGATGATGGATATCGTCCGAAACATTGTTTAGGCTACGATAGTGTTCTGCCGGTAGCGGGTGCCAGCGCTCGTCGAGGATGTCCCCCCACAAGATTTTATTTACCTCAAAGACTCCGCGTTTTTCGTTCCAGGTGATTTTGTTGACCTGCGTAACCTGGGTGGCCCAAACCGTCCCGTCCGGATGGGGAAGCAAACGCAGGATGCGCGGGTTTTGGTTGATGGGGTTCTGGTAGGCCGGGTCGAGCCCGGTGATGGGAATTTCCGGTAATACCGTCACTTGTTCTTCCGGGGTGATGCGTAGGACCAATCCGTGTTGCGTACCCACCCAGAGGTTACCGTCGAAATCTTCCGTTAGAGTGCCAATGGGATGTTCGCCGAGCGAACCGTCTTTAGGCCCCAGCGGAACATCGTACCGGATAAAGGATTCAGTGATTGGGTCAAAGCGATTCAGGCCACGGGAAGTACCCACCCATAACCTTCCCCAGCTGTCGGAGAGGAGCGTCTCTATTTCGTTGTTGGAAACGGAAAGAGAATCGGCGGGAGAGTGGGTGAAGGTGGTAAATGCGTACCCGTCGAAGCGATTCAGACCACTTTTGGTGCCTACCCAAATAAAACCTTGTTGGTCCTGGCAGATAGCGGAAACGTAATTTTGGGACAGGCCCAATTCGTTGGGGATGCGCTCAAAGTCGTACTGAGCACTTAGTCCACCAGCCAGAAGGTGGGTGAGTAATAAATAGATAATGGCAGACCTCATTAAGCGCAGAAAAAGTAAGTATTTAATCTTAGTGTTTCTCCATCTAAAGATACAAAAGGATTTTTAACAACAATAAGCATTCAAGGACTTCTACAAGTATGGGGAATGGCAAGGTTTTAGGTTTCGGGTGGGAAAGGGCTGCAGGGGCGGGCGGGGCCGCCGGTGCAAGGGTGGGGGCTAAAAAAGCAATGTTGGTAAAACCCGGCCTGCTTCCCCCAAAATTCCGCTTGCACCCGCGTCCGCGCCGCGCAAAACTTCCTCCTCCACATGAAAATGTAGGCCTCACCCCAAATTCCCGGTCCTTACTTTGCAGGTATGGAAAACATCAACCTCTGCCTCATCGAAGACGAACCCGTCATCCGCGAAAGTCTCCAGGGTTATTTTGGCGCCAACCCGTCCATTTCTGTCAATCTGGTGGCCAATAGTGTGGAAGACTTCTTAGAGCAGGTCACCAAATCTATCCGCTTAGACATTAATTTGGTACTTTTAGACATTGGCCTGCCGGGGATGTCCGGCCTGCAGGGCATCCGCCATATCCGTCAGAAATTCCCCGAGGCAGACATCGTAATGCTTACCACTTTCGAGGAAGAGGAAAAAATATTTAAGGCGCTGTGCGCCGGTGCCTGCTCCTACATCTCGAAGCGGACTTCGCTGGTAAAAATACAGGAAGCCCTTTTCGTGGTACACCGGGGCGGCTCCTATATGTCGCCGTCGATTGCTCGCAAAATCGCCGGTCACTTCATGCCGAAGGCCGCCAAAGAGGGGGACACCCTCACCCCCCGCCAGCACCAGATCGTCGATGCCCTGGTGGACGGCCTGAGCTATAAAATGATTGCCGACAAACTAGACATCTCCATTGACACCGTCCGCGACCACATCAAACGTATTTATCGCGCCCTGGAGGTTAACTCTAAGGCGGAGGTGATTCGCAAGTCGTTGTCGGGGGAAATCTAAATAAAATCACCACCACACCAAAAGAGATAAATTATGGACGTCTACAATGCAAATGACCAAGGCATTCCCCTGAGTGCTAAGGAAGTAGCGGGGCTCAACCTGAGTGCAGGTACCCTTGAAGGTTTTTTTCACCGTGGAAAAATCGAGGAAATGCTGAGTCAACCGGACATTGTGGGTATCCGGGTCTATACATCCGATGCTAGCGGCCATCTGGCCCTTGGCGTGAAGGCAGACGGATTTGAAACCGAAGTTGTGTGGCAAAGCCGAAGCCCCAACAGGGACAACAAAATCATTCCATTGGGCATTGACAAGTTAGAAGCCCGACTTAATGTGTCCCGCGGGCCAAAACTGGTGACGGCCTTTTTTAGCGCAGATATGCTAAGGGCCTGCCTCAATGTTCCCGATACGCTGGGCATCAGCTTTCACGTAGTTCCCATTTCCTCCATCGATGATGCCCGGTTTTCAGCACCGGAGCTGGTGAACGTAAAAAATGGGAGGAGCACACTATCCACTTTTTTAGCCATACCAACGGCACTGGAGGCAGATGGAACAGTACCAGTAAATGGCATTAATACTGGAGGGGTGGTCCTGTTGAGTGATAAGCCCTGCCCAGGTTATTGTGGAGATAATGGCTCCGCTGAGGCAACCGATGACGGTCGGTACCTCAGGCCCTGGAACTAACCCCGACAAGCCCGCAACAAGTATGTCTAAATGTATAAAAAAACCTATCGTTAGCGCTCTGTTAACAGGTGCCACTCTTTTATATCTTAGTATCGGATTGCTTGGCCAACCGCTTGACTTCACCTTTAATGTCCTTTCGGAAGCCGACAACCTTCCTCCTTCGCAGGAATACTTCTTTTACCGCGATTCGAAGGATTACCTATGGATTGGTACAGATGTTGGCTTACTCCGATATGATGGAAACCGCCTGTTCCGGTATGAAAATGATTCGGCAGTGCAGCGTTCCCTGGCGGAGAACCGGGTCACCAGTTCCTGCCTGGAAGACAAAGAAGGAAATTTGTGGTTTTCCAGCTACAGCTTTTTACAGTGTTACCGCAGGTCGACGGATGATTTCGTCAGTTATAATTACCCCGGAGACTTAAAGGATTACCACGCTTTTTATTTAGATGATCATCAGGACATCTGGTTACGGATCGGCCTGGGAGAAACTGGTTCCCTTTGGTTGTTTAACCTGGAAGAAGAAACCTTCAGACAGTCGGTACCGCTCGCCGGCAAGTCTTGCCACCTTATTCAAGATCGTATCGGCCAAGCCGCCTACATCGCCCAAACAGAATTACCCAACCAGCCCGGAATGGCCGTGGTGGATTTAGCTACGGGTAAAACGATGTTCACCGAATACCTGCAAACAAACGAAGGAACTCCAAATAGAGAATCGAGTAGGACGAAAGGGTTTTTAATTGACGAGGAAGGAGTGCTTTGGACCGGTCTTTACAACGGGCTGGGGCGCTGCCTGTTGAAGGACACATTATCGGAGGGAGAACACTTCCTCGCCAGATCTGCCGAAGTACCCCCACAAATAGATTTTGTTAACGGCCTGGCTTCATTCGATAATGGCCACTACCTGGTTGCTTCTGAGAATGGCCTCCTGGTCTTTGACCATTTGACGGAGGTCTTTACCCAACAGTTTTCGCCTCAGTCTAAACAAGCAGGAAGCCTCCCGTTTAAGGACTGTAACGGGCTGCTGTTTGATAAAAAGGGCATGCTTTGGGTGGCCGGAAAAAACGGTGCCATCGCCTTTGCCAAGGCAGGGAAGAAAAAATTTGGTGTTGTAGACGATTCTCAGGGCAAGGCAATTTCCAGTCTTCGGCGCCAACCGGGCAAAGGCATCTGGTTTGGCACCGTTGATCATGGCACCTTTTTCACCGAAAAAAATTCCGAAGCTGCCCAACCAGCCCTTCACTTCATCCTCGCAGAAGATCCCCTAAATGATTACCCCCTCCCCGGAATTGAAACTTTTCTTTTAGACCAGGATCGCACCTGGTGGGGAACAATTGAAAATCAATTTGTCTTTTGGGACGAAGAAATACAACGCTTTATTTATCAGGGGGACAATAAATTGGGCATTCCAAATTCGAGTGAGGATGCGATCAACTACGTTTTGACCCGGAAAGATGAGCGTCCGTTAATCGCTCTGGGAAAGCGTATTGTCAAGCTGGAGGTAGAAAAAGGAGTAATAAGTACGGCTCCTTTTTTGCCGCTCTCACATCTTGGGTTGGGGCCGATCATTTTCCTTGCTGAGGATGCTTCGCAAAACGTTTTCATCGGCGATCAAGCCGGCCGGCTCGTCATCGTCTCCACGCAAGGGGATGGGGTTGCCGTGCTCGCCGACCTCCCCAACCTGGGCGCCGTCCACGCCCTCCAACAAGATACCACCCGCAACACCCTCTACTTGGCCACCGCCAAGGGCCTGGCCCAACTAGCCCCCCAAACCTTCGAAGTGACCTGGCTCAGTCAGGAAACGGCCAACCTCCCCCAGGAAACCTACTACGACGCCATCCCCGATGAATTCGGTCAGCTTTGGCTTCCGGGCAACAACGGCCTGGTCCGCTATCACCCCGATACCAAGACTTTCCATCGCTTTACGACCTCCGACGGACTCCTGTCCAACGTCTTCACCCGCAACGCCAGCCTGCGCGTACCCGAAACCGGCGAAATCTGGCTGGGCGGCAAAAACGGCGTCAACGTCTTCCATCCCAAAGACATCACCCTCTCTGACTTTAAACCAAACATCTCCATCGCTGAGCTCCTCGTCAATGACAACCCCTTTACACCAGCCCGGGAAGAGAACAAAGGCAACCTCAATGAAAAGGAAAGCCTGACTTTCAACTACCAGGACAACACCCTTTCCTTTCGCTTCGTCGCCCTCGATTATAGTGACCCTAAAGCCAACGATTACTATTACCAAATGGAGGGCTATGACAAAGAGCGGGTGAACGCCGGCACCAACAACTTCGTCCGCTACCCCAACCTCCCCGCCGGAGATTATGCCTTCAAAATCTGGGCGACAAATTCCGATAAAGTGCTCAACGAAATACCGAAACTCCTCGCCATCACCATCATCCCGCCGATCTACCAGCGGTGGTGGTTTTACCTGCTTTGCCTCATCGCCGTCAGTGCCATTATGTACGCCATCTTCCAGTACCGCCTCGAACAGGCGCTGAAGGTCGAACGCCTGCGCGTCAAGATCTCCAGTGATTTGCACGACGACGTCGGCGGCATGCTCTCCGGCCTGGCCATGCAGACGGAACTACTGGAACTGACGGCCAGTGAGGATACCAAGCCCAAACTCGCCCGCGTCGCCGAAATGAGCCGCAGCGCCATGTCCAGGATGCGGGACACCGTTTGGGCGATCGACGCGCGCAAGGATACCCTGGCCGATCTCGTCGACCGGATGCGCGAACATGCAGAGGAAACTTTACCTCCCCGCAACATCCAGTACAGCATCAGCACCGGCTCACTGGAGCTAAAGCGTAGTCTCACCACCGACGTTCGCCAAAGCCTTTACCTCATCTATAAAGAAGCGATTACTAACGTAGCCAAGCACAGTAGTGGCGACACTGTCAACATTGACCTTAGTGAGCGGCAAGGTAAGTTGGAGCTGTCCATCCATGACAACGGGGATGTTCAGCAGAAAGCCTACAAAACCACCGGAGCCGGGCAAAGTAACATGCGGATGCGGGCAGCATCCATTGGTGCCGAGCTTCTTGTAGACACTGAGCAGGGGTTCCTGATACAGCTCCGGCATAAATTTTAAGGGCAACTTTCTTTTCAGACCGCCATTTGGTCCCTGCCCAGCATCCAGCCAATGACACCACCAGCCATGGCACCGCGGATACACGTGCTAACGGTGTACAGCAATATGGCTGAGGCAGCGGTGATACCGGTCATTGCCGTAAAGTCCAGTTGCGTATTCAGAAATATGAACCCACAAATAAATACGCCATTGAAGGCGATCAGGGAGCACAGCCAGGCTCCGTTAAGCGCTCCCCTGGCAAAAGTTCGTACCGTAATTAAACGGTCGTACAAAAGGGTGATCGTGAAGATGTAGAACAGCTCCATGCCAAAAATAACGCCCAGGAGTATGGCTGCCTTTTGGGAGGAAAATCCATCGGTGAGTAAGTAGAAAGTTGGCGTACCGAGGCCAAATAGCGTGAGGCTACCGGCAAGTGCCGCCAGAGGAGTGTGAACGTTTTTCATTGTATGGGTGGTGAACAGGTATAACAAAAAGGCGGGCAGCAAGTGTGTAAATCCGGACCGAAGAATGCTATAATAAAGACTTGCCAAACGGTATCACTTCGAACATCTAGTCGCCAAGTGGGCTAAGGTTATTCGCCAGGTCAGGGCTTTTATGAGAAAAATCAGGCTAAAGCAAGACGACTCCCTAATCAGCGAATTTTCGCCAATTTAGGCATTGTAAAACTATATATCTACGGTTAGCCTACTCAAATTGACCGAATTCAAGCACATACTCTTTATTTGTCGGGACCGCAGGTGCAATAGACGTGGAAGAAGCAGAGAAAAAGAAGTGCTTTGTACCTAACAAAAACAATATTTATCCCGTTAGCCATCGTAAATTCGCGTCCTATGACTGAAACCGAACTGGTTGCTGACAAGCAACTCCCGCTCGCTGAGCTCAGCCGTCGTCGTTGCGGATGGCGCAACTACAGCCACAAGACCGTCTTTACTAATGGCGTTTTTGATCTTATTCACCCGGGGCACCTGACCTACCTGGCCGAAGCTGCGGCTTTAGGCGAACGCCTCATTGTTGGTGTCAATTCTGACGAAAGCGTAAAACGCCTCAAGGGAGACAGTCGGCCGATCATGCCCCTGGCGGCCAGGATGCAGTTACTCGCCGGCCTCTTTTATGTTGATGGCGTCATTGCCTTCGATGAAGACACCCCCATAGAGCTGATCAAAGCCCTGAAGCCTGACGTACTGGTAAAGGGTGGCGACTATAACGTTGACGACATCGTCGGCGCAGCTGAAGTTCGCAGTTGGGGCGGTGAGGTGACTACCCTGCCGTTTGTTGAGGGGCAGAGTTCTACCAAGATTATCGATATGATCGGATAGACTGGTTACCATTTCTTTAGGCCTTCATCAGCCTCAAGGCCGGGCAATCAGCCATTGCTCCTTTAGCCTTTTCTTTGCACCTGCGTCCCCGCCTCATTAGTCTGTTGGTACTATTGGTCTATTGGTCCTTTAGCCCCACCAGAACAACAGTACCAATATGACCATAAACGACATCACCACCCACCTCGAATCCATCGCTCCGGCTCACCTGCAGGAGAGTTACGACAACGCCGGACTCATTGTCGGCAATCCCACCACCGAAGTCACTGGCGTGCTGACCAGCCTGGACTGTACTGAAGACATCATCGCCGAAGCAAAGGCCAGGGGCTGTAATCTTGTGGTCGCTCACCACCCCATTGTTTTTCGGGGCCTGAAACGATTCAATGGTAGCAATTACGTAGAGCGCACCGTCATCAAAGCGATCAAGGAAGATGTGGCGATCTACGCCATCCACACTAACCTCGACAACGTACGGCATCAGGGTGTTAACGAGCGCATTGCCCAGCGACTTGGCCTGGGGAACCTGCGCCTCCTCGGCCCGAAAGATGAAGACGGGACCATCGGCTCCGGCATGGTCGGTGAACTTCCGGTTGCGATGGAAGAAACAGCTTTTCTCCACCACCTGAAAGCAAAAATGGAGACCTCCGTGGTGAAACACACCCAATTACTCGAACAACCCGTAAAAACTGTTGCCCTCTGCGGCGGCTCCGGCGGTTTCCTGCTCAGCCAGGCAAAAAAGGCTGGAGCACAAGTATTTGTTACGTCCGATTACAAATATCATGAGTTCTTTGACGCCGACGGGGACCTGGTCATCTGTGATATTGGTCATTATGAAAGCGAACAGTTTACAACTCAATTACTTGCGGAGTTGTTAAGTAAGAAATTCCGTACCTTTGCGGTTCTTTGCACAGAGCGTATTACTAATCCGGTACGCTACTTCGTGTAAATCCCCGCTAACTAAAGTAATAAACTACCCCCGACGCATGGCAGTACTGACCGAAAAGACAGTAGAAGAGAAGATGCGCGAGCTATATCGCCTGCAACAAATTGATAGCAAGATCGACGAGATCGAAATCCTAAAGGGTGAACTTCCGATGGAAGTAAGTGACCTGGAGGATGAGATCGTTGGCCTCAATACCCGTGTAACCCGCCTTGAAGGGCAGGTGAAAGATCTCACTATGGAGATCGGCCGCCACGAAGCCAACATGCACGAGTCTGAGTCGCTCATCCTCCGCTACGAGGAGCAGATGAACAACGTGAAGAACAACCGCGAATACGAAGCCCTGATGAAGGAGACGGAGATGCAGCGGTTGGAGATTCAGCTGTCTGACAAAAAAGCCGGCTCTTCCGCTCGTGAATTGGAAACCAAGCAGGCTGCCCTCGATATGACGATCGAGAAGCAGACCGCGAAAAAAGAGTTGCTCACTGTAAAGCAGGAAGAACTCAAGGCGATCATCACAAAGACAGAGAAGGAAGAAAAGAAATTACGTCGTGCTTCCGAGAAGCAACGTAAAGAGATTTCTGACCGCCTGCTTAAAGGTTACAATCGTATCCGGAACACCTATCGCAACGGCCTCGGTGTGGTAACAGTGGAACGGAACGCTTGTGGTGGTTGCTTCAACGCCATCCCGCCGCAGCAACAGCTCGAAATCAGTCAGCGTAAGCGGACAATGATCTGTGAGCACTGTAACCGTATCCTGGTTGATCACAACATCGAACAGGATATGGTGGAAGACGAGGAGAAGTAATTCACTCCCTGTTTTAACTGAAGAAATAAACATGAGTCATCCCGAATTTTGAGCCCACATTAAAGTGAGGCAAATCGAGATGGCCATTCTAAGTCTGTAGAGCGGTATCGAGGCATCTCGGTA
>NZ_KB890453.1 GCF_000373105.1 Neolewinella persica DSM 23188
GTTTTCTCAAGTCAGAGCTGGGTTTGGAGTCGCCAAGGCTATGGTTTTGGGACAACCGCATGAAGCTGATGAGTATCGTCACCTTGGTCTATGACTTCATGCTCCAGATATTGCGCAACTGGAAAGGCTGGGTTCCTCTTTTTTTAAGAAATTACTGTCATAGAACTGGAAAGCGGTACCGAGATGCCTCGATACCGCTCTACAGACTTAGAATGGCCATCTCGATTTGCCTCACTTTAATGTGGGCTCAAAATTCGGGATGACTCATGTTTGTGCTTAGTCGTTCGAGGCTACTTCTTTCTTCGGCCTAACCCAATAAAATGAGCCACCAAGACTAACGGCGCCACCACCGCTGCTAATAAATTAAACGGTGCCTGTAATATCCCAACGTTGGGCTGCTCGAAGCCAAACTGCTGAAAGGGAAAAGGTGCCGATAAAATGGCTGTAATGATGATGTTAAATAAAAGGACCAATCCTACGATATGCCAGATTCTGATCAAACCGGGAGTTATCCATTTTTTACCGTAGCCGAAGTATATAATGGCCGGTGCCGTGAGGCCCATTACGATGTCGAAGTTATTACCGGCAAAGGTCATGATCTCGGGTATTTGTCCGGCAATGAACAATCCGTACAACACCAGCTCTACTGGTACGCGGACAAAGTGTACCCACATCAGCTCAGTCCGGTCAAAACCTGCCAGTAGTTCATTTCCTTCTTTACTGAAAAACAACCAAAAGATGGCGATCAGTGTCGGTAAAATATTTAGGAGAAAATGAGGTGGCAAGCTTTCGGTATACTCATAAAAACCGGTTGCTCCTACGATGTACTGGACAATGGAGTAACCTAGTAACACAAATGCCACCTTACGCGGCGTTCGGTGTGCCCGGGCAAAGAAATAAATGGCCAGAATGGTGGTTCCCAGAAAGGCGATGGCGAGTGGTGAAAAAAAAGCAGACATAAGAATTAAGGTGGCTTTGGTTGAGGACGTACACGTCCGAATGGTGGCCTTGATTGAGGGGGGGGCCCTGCCCGAAGCTTTATATTGGGATGGTTACCGTTTATAAGGCCTTTGGGTAGGGATAGCCGCCACCAAAAGTTACCCTACTGTACTCCCAGCTTGAAGCTATAAGTCAGCGGCGTATCCAACTCCAACCGATGTTCCTTGTAGGGCCCGGCGTTGGGCATCCAGCTATTGTCTCCGCCGACGCCGACCTGGCCGTAGTCGAGGTTGAGGGTGTAGTTTTTGGCGGGAGTGAGGTCGTTGGTGTGTTCGGCGGCCTCTAGGGTCGACTGGGTGTAGGGCCAGATACTGAAGTTGAACTGGCCGGTGACCATCAGGGCGGGGACGCCCTGGCCGGTAATGCGGAGTTCGCGCACGTCCATCCGGTTACCGTTTTCGGCGGGCTTGATGTAGGGCTCGTTCAGGGCATCGAGCGGCAGGGCATGCCGGCCAATACGTGCCCCCTGGAACCGGTCGGCGTAGCTCTCGTAAGGGCCACGACCGAACCACTGCGCCTGGGCGTAGGCTTTGGCAATCGAGGTTTGGGCACCGTAGCGGAAGACACCGGGGACCATTGCTGCCTCTGTCGTTTTTTTCAGGGTGCCACGGTAAGACAGCTTACCGTCTTCCGTCAGGTAAACGATCAGGTTCTCCGTGACTTTGCCGTCGAGATAGGTCCGGGTGATTCGGAGGGCATTGTCGAAGTATTGTTTTTCGGTCAGGGTAGGGGTGGCGTCTCGCCAGGGGGCGTAGGCGCGGGCGAGGCCTGCGGGCTTGTCGTTGTCGGTGGGGGCTCGCCAGAAATTTGGGACAAGAGGCGAAGTAAGGACCTCCTTGCCATCAACTACGTAACGGGTAACGTTGCCCGTCTTGGGGTCGATAAAAAGTTCTGCATCGGCCCGGAAGAGGACCAGTGAAGCAGGGGTTTCCTGGTAGGTACCCCGAACAATATCGGACATGGCAGGAACCAACGCAGTGGTCGTATTCTTCAGGTCGATTTGGGTAAAGGCGACTTCATTCCCCGCCGGCCGGCCAAACTCCGGCACCCGCTGGATAAAGGCAAATTCAAGGTACAGCGTGGCTGCGGGTACTGCTCTTTCTAACTTCCACTGTACCTGCGATCCCGCCTGAACATCAGGAGCAGCACCTTTCCAGATGGTATTTGCTCCTTCCATCATAATGGCCCGCACTTCCATATCGTACTGATTCAGGTTGGTGTGCGTGAGCCAGGATTTGATTTTAAAACCACTCCCATCCTGCATCACTTCCGCTGGCTGGAAGGCATGCTTTACCTCGTAAACCGCCGGTTGGGGAGACTGGTCACTGTACACCAGGCCATTGGCCAGGAAGTTGTTGTCGTTGATGTCTTCGCCATAATCACCGCCATAAGCCATGAATTTTTGTCCCTTGTCGTCGGTCTTTTCCAGGCCCTGGTCCATCCAGTCCCAGATGAAGCCACCGGCGAAATTCGGGTAGGTCCGGAACATGTTGGCGAAGGTGTCGAGGTGCCCCGTCGAGTTGCCCATCGAGTGGGCGTATTCACAGTAAATCAGTGGCCGGTCGTCGTTGCTGGCCAGGATATTTCGCATCTGTTCTTTGGGCGTGTACATGCGGCTGCGTACGTCCACATAAGGTTGGTCTACACCGACGTTACCGTCAAAACTGCTGCTGGCTGCGCCTTCGTTGTGGATCAGGCGACTTGCGTCCCGTCCCTTGATCCAGGCGGCCATGGCGGCATGGTTCGGTCCGGTTCCTGCCTCGTTGCCCAGGCTCCAACTCACGATGCTGGGGTGGTTTTTATCGCGTTCCACCATCCGGATGGCACGGTCCAGCATGGCGGTGGCGAACATCGGCAAGCCGCTGATCTGGCTGCCGGCCTTATGTGTTTCAAGGTTGGTTTCGTCCATCACGTAAAGGCCAATACTGTCGGCCAGCTCGTAGAGATACGGATCGTTCGGGTAGTGGCTGCAGCGGAGGGAGTTGAGGTTGTAGGCCTTCATCAGCCGAAGGTCCTCGCGAATTTCCGCGCGGGTCACTGCCTTACCATTTACGGCGGAGTGATCATGGCGGTTAACGCCGTAAAAAATGACTTCCTTTCCGTTTACTTTGAAGCCGTCTTTGCCCCAGCTGAGGTTCCGGAAACCGACGTTGTGTCCGGTAACATCTACTGTCCGTCCGGCGGCATTCTTCACCGTAGCGACCAACCGGTACAGGTTAGGCGTTTCTGCCGTCCAGGGGGCCACGTTGGGAATATCTACTTCAAGGCCGTAGAAATTGTGTACGCCGTAGGGGTTGCGGTAGGCGCGTCGTTTGTAGAAGTCGGGGATCGGGTTAAGGGAAACGGATTTGGCTTGGGGTAATACCGCCCGTCCGGACGGATCGTAGAGCTGTACTTCGAAGGTCCAGTCCTTGATCTTCTCAGGATCACGGAAGTGAATGGTGGGTTCGACCTTGAGGTGACCCGTTTTCATGTCTTCCTTCAGGGTTGGCTTGGCGAACAGGTCTGAAAGGTATTCAAAGGGCGTACTTTGTACATACACCTGGCGGTGCAGGCCGCTCAGGCGCCAGTGATCCTGGTCTTCGAGGTAGGAGCCAGAGCTATAGCGGTAGACTTCTACATAGACTGAGTTGCCGGTTGCTTTGGCCAGGTCGCTGATGTCGAATTCGGCCGGGGTGCGGCTGCCTTCACTGTAGCCGACGTAGCGGTCATTGACCCACACGTGGAAAGCGGAGCTGACGGCACCGAAGTGGAGGACCTGGCGGTCACCGGCGCGGAATCCGTTGATGTCGAAGGTCCGCTGGTAGGCGCCCATGGGGTTGCGGTCGTGATCGGTCGGGCCGGTAGTGGACGGTACAAACGGTGGGTTAGCGGGGCGGAAGGGGTACTCCCAGTTGGTGTAAATGCGCATACCGTGGCCCTTCATTTCCCAGTTGGAGGGTACCTCGATGGTACCGTAGTCGCTGAGATCAAGCTTTTTATTATCGTTGGGAATACCATTGTCACCGTGTTCGTGCCATTTGAATTTCCAGGTGCCATTCAGGCTCGTCCTTCCTATCATGGCACCATCTGCTTTGGCCGTCGCCTCATTAGCGAAGTGGTACATGGTGGCGTGTGCCGGCAGTCGGTTGACGCTGAAAGTCTGTGGGTTTTGGACGAAGCGTTGCTGGGCCTGGAGTAGTGGGGAAAGGGTTAAAAGAAGAATGGGGAGGAGCAACCACTGGAGATTGACCCTCCCTTTTTTCCTTTTCCCCTTTCTTCCTTTTTCCAGGGCGGGGCCGCTGGTGCAAGGAATGTTTGAAGGAGCGGGGGGAGATAACGGTGATTTTTGCATGTGATCTGGACTTTGGTTGGAAGGTCGGTATTTTTTTGGATTATACCCATCACTAAGTAGTTTGGGAAATTACATGGTACTGAGCGCCTGCAAACGCTACTGACCGTAAGTCAACCGTATCCCACCTTTACGGTTTTGGTATGTTTGGGGGAAGCGTTCTTTCTGCGAAAAGGGAAAATGGGACGTACACGCCGGTTGAAAAAACCTTCAGGCTTTGGGCACGAACGAAAAGTGAGGGGTTCTCCTGATCCTTCGGATCGTCGGTCGCGCCTCGCTACAATAGACTTCCCTATGTGACTTGAAGCTGACCACCCGAAACCTGGCACTACCTTTAGGACATGGTATTATTAGCTAAATGGATCATCCTGCTTTTCGGAGCCTTTATCCTCAGCGTTGGTTTTTTGATGCTTTTTAATCCGGCGCGCGCCCGGGCCACCCTCCGCAAAGCGGGGAGTACCAACCTGATCAACTACGCAGAGATCTCCCTACGAATGGTGCCGGCAGCGGCACTGGTCCTTTATGCAGAAGGCAGCCGTTTTCCGGAGGTGTTTTCTGTTGTTGGTTGGTTTATGCTAGCCACTTCGGTTGTCCTCTTCTTTGTGCCGCGTAGGGTTCACCATGGCTTTGCCGTGGGGGCCGCTGAGGTTTTACAACCAACGTTTGTCAGGTGGCTGGCACCTTTGGCTTTTCTTTTTGGCGGGGTGATCTGGTGGGCGGTTTGGTAGTTGTCCTGATCGAGAACCAAGAGCGCGCGCTTGATTCTTCGGGGCGTTGGTTACCTCTTACTAAGCAGGGCGACCCTCCGGGGATGAGTTGGCGTCAAGCACACTTTTATTCGACAGGAGGCTCATCGTTTAAGAAAGCTTGGGGTAGTCTGAATATTTGCCTTTTGGCAATAATTAATCCTTTCGCGAAAGACAACTAGCTAACCTGTAATTCGTTTTCTTACTACACCAACTCTTAAAAGATGATGACTATTATTCCTAAAGCGCAACGCCTGACCAGATATCTGGTCTTTGCCCTGATTTGGATTGCGCTTGGTATAGGCGGAGCCATCGCGGACCCAGGAAACTATTTCTTTTACGGTTACCCTATTTTCGGACTGATGTATTTGTATGCCTATTTTACGGACGGAGGCAAGGGCGCAGCGCCAATATCGGCTGAAAAAGCCTGAGTTCTGTCGGAAACAAAAAGAGAAGTTTTATTAATTCTTTTGGGGTGTCGGCCACTATTCGCTACGCCAGGCGTCTCTATTTCGCTATACGTCTGATTTTGATTTGACTAAAGTTTGAGCTTTCTTACGGGACCAACAGCGTGATGGGAAAAGGTCCTGTACGATAAAGTTATAACAATGCACACTAAGAAAACATACTCTGCTTTTGAGATGGCGATGTGGACTCGCTTTGAGACATTTCTCTTTATAGGAATCATTACAGCCTGGGTAGCCATTTTCTATTTCTTTGACCTTGCCTGGTTTAAAATACCCTGGACACCCCTGGCGCTCATCGGTACTGCCGTTGCTTTTGTCATTGGATTTCAGAATAATTCCGCCTACGGAAGGATCTGGGAGGCCCGAATGATCTGGGGAGGAATTGTAAATACTTCCCGAACTTTTGGTATGTACTTACAAGATATGCTGACCAATGAATATGCTTCCGCTCCAATGTCTGAGGCGGAGATTAAGGAAGAAGTCAAAATACTCACATATCGGCACATCGCCTGGATGACGGCTTTACGGCATGCCATGCGAATGCCCAAGCCCTGGGAGACGATCTCGCGTGAGCGGTCCAATGCCGAATGGGATATCAAACCACCCGAAAAGAACTCTTCCCTGGAAGTAGATTTAGAAACCTACATCTCAAAAGAAGATTTCAACTATGTGATGAGCAAGAATAATAAGCAAACGGCCTTACTGTATTTACAATCGCACCATCTGCGAAAGCTAAAAGAGCAGGGAATTATCTGGGAATTTTCGTTTTTACAATTAGAAAGCATTCTTGAAGAGTTGTTTACCCAGCAAGGCAAAAGTGAGCGAATCAAAAATTTCCCTTATCCCCGGCACTTTGCAACGCTAAACCACTTTTTTATGTGGATTTTCGTTTTGCTACTCCCGCTGGCCATTGTCCCTCAATTTGCGGAAATCGGTAAGGAATTCATTGATGTTTATCCGGTTATTAGCGACCTTTTTGTTTGGTTTTGTATTCCCTTTTACGTTATCGTTGCATGGGTCTTTCATACAATGGAACGAATTGGAAGAACCGGGGAAAACCCTTTTGAAGGTACCCCCAATGATGTTCCGATTTCTACCATTGCCAGAGGCATTGAGATTGATCTGCGCCAAAATCTGGGGGAGTCAGATGATACAATACCTGAACAGTTTCCGGTCAAGTACGATACTCAGTTCTAGAGCTCTGATCATTCCTCCGGATGATCGGACCATGGACCGTTTTGGGTGACACTGAAAAAAGTGCTTCCATTGTAGCGAAATAGTCCGCCCCAACCGCCAAACCAAAACTTGCCTTTGCGATCTTCGTAAATACTCAGAATTCCGTTGGTCGCCAGCCCATCTTCTTTACCCAGGTTGGTAAAGGATGTGCCATCATAGCGGTAGATACCATGGTTCTCGGCAGCGAACCAGATATTCCCGGAATGGTCTTCAAAAAAGCCACCGACTTCTTCTCCGGTTATTGACCCGTCTTTAGTGGGGTTGCTAATGGTTTGCCCATCGTATATACTTACTCCTCCGAAATAGGTCCCTATCCAGATGTTCCCTTTTGTATCTGCCATCATGTCGTGGATGACATTGTCACTGAGGCCATCAGCTTCGGTGTAATGGATAAAAGTCTTTCCGTCATACCTGCAAACTCCATAGCCATCCGTTCCGAACCAAAAGTTGCCATTTTTATCTTCAACGATGGCCGTTATTCGATCGTAAGAATAGATGGTGTTAGTCTTCCCTACTTCAGGTTTAGGTAAGGATAAGGTGGTGAATACCTCTCCATCGAATTGGCTTATGCCTTCATTGGTGCCGATCCAAATGATACCCTTGCTATCTATCAGTAAACTCCAGATCTCGTTATTTAAAAGTCCGTCTTTTTCTGTGAAATTAGTGAAGGCGTTTCCGTCGTACCTGGTTAATCCCCTGGCCGTTCCGAACCAGATGTTTCCTTTTTCATCTTCAGTGATTCCGGTAATTCGCCCGCTTATACCATCGTCTTCGTCGAAATAGACCAGGGTGTCCCCATCGTAGCGCATCACGCCATATACGTTGGTCCCAAACCATAGGTTCCCCTTTTTGTCCTGATAGATCTTTCGAAGGTGTTGGCACAGCTGTCCTTCCAGGAAGAAAAGCGGGTCCGTTGGTACCTGACCTGTAGAGAAACCGACTTCTGAAATCTTGTTACTACCAGTAGAATCCTCTTGTTCGACCAGAGTAATGGGCTGACGTATTTCCTGCGCATTACAAGCGGATAGAAACACGAAAGCGATTAAGGTGGTCAGAGATAGGGTAATGCTGTGATGAGGTCGCCTGCGGGCGAATGGCTCTTGCATGATGAATATGGTTTGTCAGAATTGGCGGAGCGAACTATAACAGACCATAGGCCGCTTTCGCGCTTTCAATTTGCTGCGCTTCGGTGGTCTCCGGGTAAAGAAGGTATTTAGGTGCAATGATGGATTTAACTTGCCTGATGGTGATGTTGGTGATGGTCGAAAAGGGGTACTTGCCGCCTGTCATATCCACCAGGACCTTCTCCCGTTCAGAAAACCCGGTATCGGAATTCTTAAGGATAACTGCTTTGCCTTTGATCTGATAGCCCTTCTGGACCAGGATGTCGATGAAGCTTACGCATACATCGTCATTCTGCCTGATGTTTCGCACGGTTTGCGGAGAAGCGATGTTGGCAATGATGATTTCTTCGGTCCCATAGTGGTTGAATATCTCCTTGGGGGAGACGTTTGGGATACCATCCGCAGATGTCGTTGCAAGCCAGCAGAGGATACTTTGGTTAATGTATTTTTTGATGTCTTTAGTTAAGTGCATGGTTTCATCTTCTTGCCGAGTGGTCCGGGTTTGGTGAATGGGGCGAAAGGCCATTGGATTTTAAATGTTTGAACACAAGTCTAACTTTTTAAAAAGATGGTAATGGTGTTCAAAATTAGTCTGATATTTCCCTCAATTACTCCATTGAAGACCAAAGAACCCGAAAAACACTTCGCTGAAAATAGGCCTGTGGGAAAACTTATGGTAGTCCACGCCAGGTATATCAACAGGTTTCTCTCAGTAAAAGGAAAAGGAGGCGGGGGCGCAGGTGCAGAGGCTGCCGAGGGGAGCAGGGTAGCCTTAACCCGCCTTAAACCTATAAATGTACCAAGTTGTATTTTCTTCCTCCGCCTTACTCGAACCATGCTTTGTAAAGAAAAGCTGCGCACCGACGCTGAATCTTTACAAAGAATATACCCAGAATTCGTCGGCCTTTAGCTTGACTTCTTTGAATAACGGTAGTAAGATGACCACAATAGGTCGACCTTAACTGCTCATTCTGAAAAGGCCCCATTTGCCAATCACCTCAAGCTATCGATGATAGTGTAGTAGCTCAAAGCGTGGTAACATTTACGGAATCAGCCTCTATATTGCTCCTATACATCAGAAACTGCTCCAGCAAAGGGAGCAGAATATCGTTACGATCATTTATCAGGTTGACTACTTGGTAAGGATCATTAGCTATGTTGAACAAAAACTTTGGTTGCTCACCCCGATCAAGGATTAACAACCAGTCGTCTGCACGGATAGCCCATTCGTTAATCGGATCATCTTGCCCCTCCATATCTATGGTCCAAATCATAGGTTTTTCCCTGTCAATTTCCAGCCCTTTCATAGTATTTATTATCGACTGACCGTCTATCTCCCTATCAGTAGGCACCTCAAAATTCAAAAGTTCTGCCAATGTTGGCAGCCAGTCCAGGCCATAGATAGGTGCATCAGAAATTTGTCCAGGCTCAATTTCTGAAGGGTAGCTGACTATTGCAGGAACACGAATTCCCCCTTCAAATAAATTGTCTTTCCTGCCCCTTAAACCACCTGTTTCTCCGGCCATATTCAGTTCCCACGGCTTTCTTGCTTCACGCGTTACGGGGCCATTGTCTGAGGTGAAGATTATAATTGAGTTATCCAGTTCATCCCGCGCTTTCAATTCACTTATTACCTTGCCAACCTGAGCATCAAGAAAGCTGATGTTAGCGTAATATTCTCCCTGCCCCCGGTAAGGTTGGTTAACCCAGTCCCAGTGATACAAATAAGGATTTTTTTTCGCAAAATCAGTTATGTAGTTACTGTACATCTCGAGGTACTCTTCGGGAGAAGAAATAGGTGTATGAACCTCAGAGAAAGAGACATAAAGGAAAAAGGGGTTTCCCTTTTCGCGTTTATCCAGCCAGGAGGTAACCTCGTCAGCTACGAGTTGTCCACTGAACTTGTTGGTCTCTCCAACGGGAACTCCGTTCCGCCAGTAATTGTCGGGATAAATTTTACCGCGACGTAGCGTTCCGTCCGAGGGTTTAGTTTCAATTTTCTTGTTTTTTGCCCATCCTCCGGGAATAACAAAGCTATAATCAAAGCCCATGTCTTTTGCCTGAGGCTGATCTGTCCTCTCTGCACCACCGTTGAGGTGCAGTTTTCCCATCACGGCAGTTTCGTAGCCCTTATCTTTTAATAAGTGGGCTAGTGTAATTTCGTTCTTACCTAAATGTATATTCGAGCCGGGCGGGATCCAGGAGCGAATACCGGTGCGATAGGGCGTACGTCCGGTCAGCAGACCAGCTCGTGAAGGAGAGCACAGTGGAGATGGTGCATAGTATTGCGTGTACTTAATGCCCCGTTGAGCCAACTTGTCGATATGGGGCGTCTTTACCGTTAGATGGCCGTAAGAAGCTAAATCACCATAGCCCAGGTCATCGACAAGAATCAAAACCAGGTTAGGCGGACCGTCCATGGTTTTTCCGGGGTTTTCCTCGCAACCTGTAAAGGCCATAATTAGCATGGCACACCCAATGGCTACGGAGGCTCTTAATTTTAGTCTTTTCATTACGGCTTGTTATACCTTTCAAAGCTAGCCAATAATCCATCAGCTTCCAAGCCGTTGCCTTAAGCTGTTTTAACGCCCATTTTGAAGGTAAGCATGCGGTTTTCGCTGATGGAGAAGGACCCCTCCGGGCTATCTGCTTGTAGCATACCAATTCTCCATCAAGTGTTACGAACTACTATTCCATGTTTCACGAGCCGCTTAGTCCGTACGCAAAATGAGGGATAAGGTGCCGCGATTGGGCAGCTCCTTATCCCTCAGGAATGTGGATTGTTTTTAATTGTTCTACCTGTTATCCCTTCACGTTCCAATAGGCACACACCTGGCCAAACTGGAAGTGGATGGCATTGTGTGCTGGATCCTTTTTCCAGAGATACAAATTTGGGTTCTTCTGGAACAACAGTATAGTATCTGAGCCACCAAACATAAACTTACCAAACTCATCTCCTTTTTTGACTTGCTTTCCTTTGAGCTTCTTTGTGTACATATCAACACCAGAGACCTGCGCCATTCCAATAGGTACTGAGGCAATAAGTCCTGCCGGTCCACCTGTGTCAACAACAAAAACTCCTCTGGATTGCTGGAATTCATATCCACCAGCTGAACTGTCTGGAGCATGGAACTCACCATCACCATTTAATTCAACATCCAAAAAGACATTGCCCTGAACCACTTTACACACTTTTACAAGACCATCTGCTGGTGAATGGAATCTGTGGTAATCGAAAGGACTCAAGAAGTAATGAACGAACGTTCCTCCATTAAATGCTTTCGCTAGTTTTTCATCCTGTAGCAGCTCTGCTACCGTATTAACATTATGTGTGTGCTTTAAATTAACGGTGGTCGGTTTGCCATTTACCCCAAGTACGTTTCCATTATCGTCGATTGGATACGCCATTTTATACGTACAATCGGCAGAAGAAGCGATCACGTTATTGTTTCCGGGTTCAGCAATTGGCCGTAAGGGGGAATGCCCTTTTTTATCCGCTCCATTGAACTCACGGTAGAAAAACTCATTAAAGGTTTTCCATTTCGTTGCATTTTCACTGTAGAGTGGAATATTATACATGGGGTCTGCAGCAAAAGAAGCCAATGCCGATAATGGGAGGGACGCTTTTGTGTCAAGGAATTCTCCCCAGTCAATGGCAAATTCAGTTAGCCAATCAGCAAAAACAAATTTTCCTTTTTTGTAGGACTGTAGGGTATTATTCGTAAGTGGTAACTGCTGATCTACCAGAAAATAGAATTGGCACAAGAGGTCATATACCTTCTGGTTATAGCCATTTCTAGTGTCGTCGCTGGTCCACGCATCCGGATACATCGGATCATCGATTTCATTTGGAATCAGCACAAGGTATTGTTCTACATACCGCAAGTATTCATCTGGTGAAGTTGGCCAACCGTCGCCTCCAAAAACATTGTTGAGTGCGTGGTAGAGGTCAGGATGTAATTCTTTCGTGGCTCTACTCTTCGCGATCATTAAAGACGTTTCAAGCGAAAGACAAAAGCTTTTGTCATTGTTGATCTGGCTTTTTAATTCCTTGTATGCTTTCGTGGTCTTTGGCCACTTTGGATTGGATAATTTCATTTTATGGGTTCTTTAAGCTGAATAATTAAGCCTACGTTTTGGAAATGGGTATTAGTGGTAATCTGACCACTGAATTTAGTAATCGCAGCCGCTACCAAAATCGGCATTGATCAAAAATATATTCTTCTTCAATGGTAAAGCATGGGATAACATATAATATAGGGTATATGCCTATGAAGACAGGAGTTTATACCTATGAGAATATCAGTTGTGCCAGCTGCTATACTACAGGTGTTCAAAACTCTTCCAGTTCCACAGCTACCTTCTCCTGGATTGTAGCATTGACGTCTTCAAATTCCTGCAATTTCCTCAGCGTTCCACTATGATTCGGAATGAAAAAAGAGAGTATCTCCTGAATAGATTCGATGAAATCGGGGTTTTTATAGTCAGTTAATCTGACGAAGGTCCCATAGTCCTCGATAAAGTAATGATCCGTAGAGATGGCGGGGAACTGGTTGAGGAAGGTGCTTTCTATGTCCTTCAGGCTGGTCTGCACACTGTGTTGCTCATATTCATAGTAGTTCGCAATGCTACTCCTCAGTTGTTTGTTACTGACTTTTAATCCGCTCACTTTCGCTACTTCATAGGAAGTTCGGATAGGGAAATACCGCTCAAAAGTGAGCATTTGGGCAAGGTCATAAGAAAAGGTGTCTGCCACAATTTCATCCGGAGTGTTGAGGTAACCAGCCATTCTTATGATGGAAGCCTGCGTTATTTTTCGCTGCCGGAGAATGGATTGAACCTGATCGCCATCTTGCTGAAGGTTACTCAGAATTTCGGTAAGAATATAATGCTCGTTCTTTCGGCTTTTGTTGCTTTCGTTGCAGTTATTGATTTGTACTGCGATCAAAATGCCGATAACCACTAACAAAATTTCCCCAAGGGAGTAGGCGAGGTATCTTTTGATGCGGTCTTTCCCGGGGATTAGCTTTTTTGACATAGGGCACTCAGGATTGAGGTGGCATGATGCTTCTGATGAAGTGGTTACTACAGGAAAGAACGATTAGGAATGATTAGCGTTGCATCAATTAGGTCCCGGACCTACAGGTCGCGGATGGTAATACCGGGAGGTCAGGCACCTAAATGAGACCAAATTACCCCCGCGAAAAATCCCCCCGATCAATCCCCAGTTTCCCCATCTTACTCATGAGTGTCCGCCCATTGACGTCGAGTAATTCCGCAGCCCCGCCGGGGCCGGTCACCTTACCCTTAGTCCGCTTCAGCGCCTCGATGATGTACTGCCGCTGCATCTCCTCGAAAGTAAGCATCCGGTCTCCGCTGATGGAGAGCGTGCCCTCCGGGCGGTCCGTTCGCCGCAGGGCGCGGAGGGAAGCCCCCAGGTTCAGGGTAGAAGCGGCGGAAGTGATCACGGCACGCTCTACCAGGTTGATGAGTTCCCGGACATTGCCCGGGAAGTCGTAGGCCACCAGTCGTTCCATATCCTTCTGGTTAATCTGCGTGACGGGGCGCCCCATTTTCTCCGCATAGATTTTGGTGAAGTGTTTCACCAGCACGGGGATGTCTTCCGGTCGCTCCCGCAGCGGGAGGTTATGGATGGGGAATACATTGATCCGGTAGTAAAGGTCTTCACGGAAGGTGCCGTCACCAACCATCTTTTCCAGGTTTCGGTTGGTGGCTGCAACTACGCGGACGTCGACCGTGATGATATCGGAAGAGCCAATTCGCTGAATCTCACCTTCCTGCAAAACGCGGAGCAGCTTAGCCTGCATATCGAGCGGAAGTTCACCGATCTCGTCCAGGAAAATGGTGCCACCGCTGGCCAGCTCAAACTTCCCCTTTTTCTGGGTGAAGGCCCCGGTAAACGCACCGCGTTCGTGGCCAAACAGCTCGCTTTCAATCAGGTTCTCCGGCAGCGCAGCACAGTTTACGCTGACCATCCGACGGGTGCTTCGGTTACTGAAATTGTGGATGGATTGGGCAAGTAGTTCCTTGCCCGTTCCCGTCTCTCCGGTCACCAGGACGGTAGAGTCCGTACCGGCCACCTGGCCGATCTGGCCAAGGATGCGCTGGTACTTTTTGGAGACGGTAATGATTGGTCCCGTCGCGTGAACCGTATCAATCTCTTCCTTCAGGGCTTCGTTTTCGCTTTCCAGCTGCTTGCGCAGTTCGTCCACGCGCCGCTTGGCTTCCTGCAGGCGACGTTTGTTGTTGACCTCCGTCGTCACGTCGCGGCAAACGACGCTGAGGAACAGTCGGGTATCGGCCGCCACTTGTACGAAACGCACCTGCAGGGTCCGTTCCTTGCCCGTTGAGTCGGTGTACACGTAGTCTACGTCAGCACGTGTGCGACCATCTAATTGTTCCTGACGTATTTCAGTCAACTTCGGAATTTCCAGGTCGGGCATCAGCTGTCCGATGGGCAGGCCTTCCAGCGATTTGGTGGTTAGCCTGCTAAGCTTCTTGCGCGCCGCGGCGTTCATCAGCACCACGTTGTTCTCGGCATCCAGCCAGATGACCCATTCCTGCAGGGTGTTCAGCGTGGTGGTGTGCAGTTGCCGGTATTCATGATCTTCGGCCTCGCGGCTAACGTCATGGGCCACCACGACCATCATTTCCCGGCCTTCCTCCGTCCCGTACCAATGGAGGGTGGCTCGGGTAGGGTAGTGGGTGCCGTCTTTTCGCTGGGTGTTAGTGGTGGCTTCCAGGTATTTGCGTTCCCGGAGGTTAGCAAATAGCTCCTCTGTTTGGGCACCGAATTGTTCGGGCAATATCCTGGCGGCGGGTTGCCCGGCCAGTTCCTGACGGGTGTAGCCCGTCAGCTCGCAGCCCCGGTCATTGGCATAGGTAATGCGGGCATCGGAGAGGTCGACCCAGTAAATACCGTCCAGACTGTGGTCCAGGCTGAATTCAAAGGCAGCATCCGCCTCGCCTCCTCCGGCGAAGGTGCTTACTAGTTCACGCTGCTCCCGGGCACTTCCATAAATCTTGAATACTTCGATCTCGTTTTCTGCTGATTGGCCCTGCAGCGTCAGGTGGTGTACTTCGTCGGCTTCGGTTTTTACCGTAATAGAAAGTTCGAAGGGGCGAGCGGTACTAAGTAAACGGTCGATCGTTGTTTTTGCAGAGCCGAGGTCGTCAGCTCCGATCAGCTGGGCAGCCTTGTCGGCAAATTCTGCCGCAGGGTAGAAGTCTCGTTCAGGGGACCAGCCAAACCAGTCGCGGAGCAGCGGCCCAAGGTAGACTTGCCCGGTGGCCAGGTTGTATTCCCAGCCAGCAATGCGGCCATGGGTTTCTACCGCATCGAGTAGGTCTGCCTCCCTTCGGCCGGCTTCGGTGGTAGAGAAGACGATTAGGCACAACGGTTCGGCTGCGGCAGCTTCGTCGAAACTTACCTTTCCCCGGACACCGAAGAGGCGCCCCTCCGCATTGACGAACTGGGTGTCGAGATATTCTCCCCGTTCGGGGTCAAGCTGTTTCCAGTGCTTTTTCCAACCTAGAAGGCTGAAATTCGGGTTGATTTCGAGGTAAGAACTCTGGCTCAGTTGGTGCCTGGAATAACCTAGCAAGGTAGCTGCGGCTACGTTGGCGTGTCTGATTTTTCCCAGCTTGTCTACCCACAATACACCTTCCGTAACGAGGTCGAAAGCGGCCTGGTGTAGTGAAAATGAGGGGTTCGGAGAGGCAGGGGTCATAGTTGGGCGCAAGATAGCAGGTTCGGAAGGATTTTACCATTAAGGCCGGAAGGCATTTAGATTTGGGCGGGTGCGCAGGTACAGGGGAGGTTGAAGAAGCATAGAACCTCTAAGGCACCAAGGCATTAAGAATTATACTAAGAAAAAAGGAGGAATAGTAAGCCTCTCTTAACGATGAGCATATAAAACTGATGAAGGTAACTCTGTGCACCCTCTGCGCCTCCCTCCGTGCTGACCTCTATGAGAACAAATAGCTGCGTAGCAGCCGAGCGAAGCGAGCAGTCTCATGCGGTAGTAACTTAGTGTAACCCTTAATGCCCTTAGTGTTCTTAATGGTTCACTTCCACGAGCGAAGCGAGCAACCCAATGTAGTAGCAATACTCACTACCAACTACTTACCCCCCAATAGAAGTCATACTAGCAAAAACGCTCCCCTGTTGCTCCAGCCGCTGGGTATCATGCCCGGTCTTGTGTTTACCCTTCACGAATTCCGTGATCAGGTCAGCGAGGTCCTCGCGCCCGATACCGGATCGGAGTAGGGGAAGTAACTCCAGCCCTTTGGTGGAATACAGACAGTTCAGCATGGTCCCCTTCGGCGTAAGCCGCAACCGATTACAGCTGCCGCAGAGACTGCGGCTGAAGGCAGGGATGATCCCAACCTGTCCTTTGAAGCCAGGTACGCGGTAGGCCACTGAGCTACTGTTGGCTTCGTCACTAAACCGTTCGATGTTCGGGAACCGCTCCTGGATACGGCCCAGCATTTCCTGATGCGAAAGGTAAAGGTGATGGTTGCCGTCATCGTCGTTGAAGGGCATCGCTTCGATGAATCGGATGTCAACTTTATTTTCCTGGGTCAGGGCGACGAAGTCTCCCAGCTCATCATCGTTGGTGCCCTTGAGCACGACTACGTTGATTTTGGTTTTAATACCTTTTGCCAGCAATTCGTCCAGCGCACGCTTGGTGCCGGCGAAGTCATCGCGGCGGGTGATTTCGAAGAAGCGGTCTTCACGCAGGGTATCGAGGCTGAGGTTGTAGTGGTTCAGGCCGTAGCCGACCAGTTCGTCCAGGACAGGTGGCAGCAAAATGCCGTTGGTGGTCATGGCCATTTTGGGGAAAATATTACCCAGGCTTTTGACCAGCTGTGGCAGGCTTTTTCGGGAGAGGGGCTCTCCGCCGGTTAACCGGACTTTGTTGACGCCAAGGTCTGACAGTACTTCGCACAGGAAAATAATCTCTTCGAAAGTCAGCAACTCCTGCCGTTTGGCAAATTCAATGCCTTCTTCCGGCATGCAGTACCGGCAGCGGAGGTTACAGCGGTCGGTAACGGCCAGGCGTAAGTAAGTGGTTTGGCGTCCGTGATTGTCTAATAGCACGGGGCAAAGATAGGCTTTTTGACAGGCTGATTCAGACACGGAATTGACATAAAGTATAGTCGGTACTCAGGGCGTATAAATCACAAAAGTCACATAGAGCACATAAATCACAGAAGGCACAAAATCGGGGGTGGCTGACTTTGAGTAAATTCTTTGCTTCGTGTATACTCTGTGCCCCAGGTGCTTTGTGTGTGTCTTCTGTATTGACTTTTGTCCATCAGCTAAACGCTTAAGCGATGCTTGGTCTTCTTGAATTGCGCCAAAATTCGGTGTTGGCACCTGCGGCCGCGCCACCTAAACCTAATCCACCCAAAATAACCTTAGCCATTGGATAAATAAACGCAAACAAGCCCTTAGATAACTAAGCGGAAAAGTAACTTTGCGCAAAGTTCCGAATACACCCCAAAATTTTACCTGATGTCAACTACCATCACTTCTCCGTTGAGTAACCGCGTTTTAAACATGACTGAATCTGCTACCCTCAAAATGGCCCAGCTTGGCCGAGAGGTGAAAGCACAGGGACATGACGTGATCAGCCTCAGCCTTGGCGAACCGGATTTCGATACGCCGGAGCACATCAAAGATGCGGCTAAAGCGGCCCTTGATGCCGGTAAAACAAAGTACACCCCGGTTCCCGGAACGGCTGAATTAAGAGAAGCTATCTCGGCAAAATTTAAGCGGGAGAATGGGCTGGAGTACAGCCCTGCGCAGATTGTCGTTAGCACGGGTGCCAAGCAGTCCATCGCCAACGTCGCTCAGGCCATGCTGAACCCTGGGGATGAAGTTGTCATCCTGGCCCCGTTCTGGGTGAGTTATTCTGACATTGTCCAGGTTGCCGAAGGCGTACCCGTAACGGTTGGCGCAGGAATCGAAGACGATTATAAAGTAAGCGCCGCAGCCATTGAGGCCGCAATCACTGACCGCACCAAGTTCGTACTTTTTTCCTCCCCCTGTAACCCTACCGGTTCGGTATACACCCACGATGAACTGGGCGCCATTGCTAAGATGTTGGCAAAGTATCCACACGTCTACATCGTGGCCGACGAAATCTACGAACACATCAACTTTACCGGCAAGCACGCCAGCATCGGCACCTTCCCGGAAGTGAAGGACCGGACGATCACCGTCAATGGTTTCTCTAAAGGCTTCGCCATGACGGGCTGGCGCCTCGGCTACATCGGCGCTCCTTTGGAGATCGCCAACGCCTGTTCTAAGTTGCAGGGACAGAGCACTTCTGGTGCCAACAGCATCGCCCAGGCTGCCGGTACCCATGCGCTGAACAGCAGCCTGGAACCCAGTCTGAAAATGAAGGAAGCCTTCGCCGCCCGCCGCGAGCTGATCATCAATGGCCTGGAACAAATCAAGGGAATGCGGGTCAATCGTCCCGAGGGCGCCTTCTACATCTTCCCTGATGTAGCGGCCTTCTTCGGTAAATCAAACGGAGAATACACCATCAATACCTCCGATGACCTGAGTGAATACTTGCTCATGCACGCGCACGTTGCTACCGTGGGTGGCAGTTCCTTTGGTGCACCTACCTGCATCCGGATCAGCTACGCAGCCAGTGAGGCGGCGTTGACTGAGGCAGTGGCTCGGATTAAGGAAGCGCTGGAAGCGCTTTCGTAGTCTGGTGGTCTTGTAGGCTACCGCACTTGGATAGTTGCTTCGCTCGTTTGTTAATCCGGATGTCTTATGGTCCTCTTAGTGTAATTCTTAATGCCTAAGTGCCTTAAGGGTTCCCTATCACGCCTGCCCAAAACTACCGAAGCGAACTTCCTACTTCGGTAGTTACTATTCGCTATGAGCAACTAAACTAAAATTTAGTGTAGTACTTAATGCTCTTTGTGTTCTTAATGGTTCCCCTGCCAAGCCTGACTCAAAACGAGCGAGGCGACACTCCCGTGCGGTAGCCTACAAGACCACCAGACTACAAGACTATTGAAGGACCACCCTGGCGTCATTAACCTCCGTCCAGTACCCATCCAAATCCTTAAAGTAAACCTGACGCACTCCGTCCGGCCGGCCATTAGATTGCATCGGTACGCCCTGCCAACTGAAGAACTGCAGGTTAATATCCCGTAAATGCTGAACAAATTTGTCGAACTCCTTGACGGAAATGGAGAGGTGTACCCCTTTTTGCAACCTGACCTGGCTACGATCAGATTCGATGACGTGCAGGCTCATCCCATTACCAAGGCTTAGCCAGCGGATGTTGTCTTTTTCGGTGCCGTCGTAAATCTCCATCAGGCCAAGCACCTTTTGGTAGAAGGCGACACTTTCGTCAAGGTTGTCGACATTGATCGCATAATGGTCAAAACTGGCGCCGAATTGGCCGGTCTCTGTGCCAAAGACGTTGGCTTTGGGCGTACAGGAGGGAAGGGACAGCAGTAGACCGAAAATTATGGGCAGGTAGCGCATGATGCTTTTTTCGACAAGGTAATGTTTACTTTTTTGGCCCTGTGCTTTCCCTTAGTGTAGCCCTTAATGAATTTAGTGTTCTAAATGGTTCCCTTTCACGAGCGAAGCGAGCACCCTGGTGCGGCAACAACGATAGCCAACTGAAATAAAACTTAGTGTAGCCCTTAATGCCCTTAGTGTTCTTAATGGTTCTCTTTTACGAGCGAAGCGAGCACCCTGGTGCGGTAGCCTACCAGACTACAAGACTAATAAACTAACTTCGCCCCAATGCGTCCAGCCACCATAGCACTACTCCTATGTTACTGCTTCATTGCAGCAGTCCATTTCTTCTACTACCCTAAGTGGCAACAGGACGGCGCGGAAGCAACCATCAGCTACGACGTGAGTGGGTATTATATGTACCTGCCAGCTGCTTTTATCTACGACGACCTGAAGGAGGTTAAGTTCCTCGATGAGGTCATTGAGCAATACCGACCAACGGCCGATCCTTATCAGGTCTTTACCCACGAATCGGGGAATAAGGTGATGAAATACAGCATTGGTCAGGCGGTGATGTATACGCCGTTCTTTATGGTGGCACATGCCTGGGCGTCGGTGAATGAGGCCTATCCTGCGGATGGCTTTTCCTTGCCTTATCAGTTCATGATTTCAATGGGTAGTTTGCTGGTCAGCTTTTTAGGGCTGTTCTGGCTGATGACCCTGTTGCGGCAGTATTTCCGGGAGGGAGTTGTTGCGCTGACCTTGATCCTGATCGTTTTCGGGACGAACTACCTCAACTATTCAGCGATTGACGGTGCGATGACGCACAACAATGTGTTTACGCTGTATGCCTTGCTCCTTTTAACCACCCATCGCTTCTACGTCCGCGCCACCTGGCCAAAGGCCTTACTGATCGGCGCCTGCATCGGCCTGATGGCCCTGACCAGGCCTACTGAAATTATTGCTGCCCTGATCCCGCTGTTGTGGGGTCTGGAATTAGGTCGAAAGGGCGCTATTAGAGAACGATTAGCCTTCTTTGGGACACACTGGCAGAAGCTTGCCGCAGCGGCCATCGTTACCCTGCTGGTTGGCTCAATTCAACTGCTTTACTGGAAGTACGTGAGCGGAGATTGGCTGGTGTACAGCTACCAGGATCAGGGCTTTGATTGGTTGAGCCCGCACCTGAATGAAGGAATGTTCAGCTATAAGGCGGGGTGGCTTATTTATACGCCGCTAATGGTTTTTGGACTCATTGGTTTCTGGTCACTTCTCCGCCAAAAGAGTAGTTTGTTTCCGGCAATTTTTTTTCACGCCCTGCTCTTCATTTACGTGGCGTTTAGTTGGAGTGTTTGGTGGTACGGCGGCAGCCTGGGACAGCGAACGATGGTGCAGGAATATGCCGTGCTGGCCTTGCCGTTGGCGGCATTTTTACAGTGGGTTTTCTGGGCGGGGCCGCTGGTGCAGGGGAAGGTCAAAAGGCAATGGTGGCAATTCGCTATCGCAGGAATTATCGGACTTTTTATCTGGCACAACCTCTACTTCACCCACCAGGCCCATCGCGGTGGCCTTTACCTTACCGAACAGATGAACAACGCCTATTTCTGGCGTACCCTCTACAAATTTGAACGGGATCCGGAAGATCAATTACGGCTCGATACCCGGGAGTTTTATACAGCTACTCCGGCCAAAACGGAAACGCTGTTTTCTACCGGGTTCGAGGACAAATCCACGGCAAGTTGCAACATGGACCCAATAGCTGGAGTCGGTTCACTCTGCCTGAAGGCTCAGAACCAGAATAGCCCTGAGTTCATCATCGACATCGACCTGCCGCCCCGGACCTGGCTCCGGGCAAGGGTACAAGCAAAAATTAATGCTCCTCGTGGCAATCGGGACAACCACGCCCAAATGATCTTGTCGTACCGCAAAGATGGGGTAGAGGTGAAAAAACGCCTGATCCGGATGCATCGCCTTCTCAATCACGATTGGCGCCGGGAGCTACAGATCGACTCCAAGGTGCCCGACGCTGGTGCAGACCAGGTGGTCGTCAGCTTTTGGAATGGGGGGAGTAGCCAGCCGGGTATGGTTTTGGACGACTTAGTTATTGAACGAATATTTGAATGATGTTGCTATGAAGTACCTGGTTCTCCTTCTCTGTGCGATCTGCCTGTTTTTCTCCTGTCCGGCGGATAAAAAGAAGGAGGCTCCGCGCTCAAGTACAGCATTGCCAAACGTAACGGTGGTTGACCAGGTTTTTACCATTCCAGGCCTGGACCGCGAACGCCAAATCCGGGTCTACGTTCCACCTGGGTATGAAACCTCAGGGAAGTCCTACCCCGTACTCTACATGCACGACGGACAGAATTTATTTGACGATTCTACTTCCTTCGTAGGTGAATGGCACGTGGATGAGATCATGAATCGACTGGCGGAAGACCAGGTGTTGGAATTGATCGTGGTTGGGGTGGATAACGGACAGGGTAAGCGAATGAATGAGATGAGCCCCTGGGTTAATGAAGAATACGGAGCAGCAGAGGGAGAGGCCTACATAGATTTTATTGTTGAGGTCGTTAAGCCTTATGTCGACGGCAATTACCGCACAAAAAGTGATAGGTTGAATACCGGTTTATTGGGGAGCTCTATGGGAGGTTTGATCTCGCATTACGCGGTATACCAACATCCGGAGGTATTCGGTAAAGCCGGCATTTTCTCTCCTTCGTACTGGTTCTCAGAGGAAGTTTTCGAATTCGCTGAAGCAAAACCGGTACCTGAGGATACCAAGTTGTTCCTGCTGGTGGGAGAAAAAGAAAGTGCGACCATGGCCCGAGATGCCCGGCAGATGGTCAAACGAATATTGGCTACAGGCCATCCCAGTGTTAATCTAAATGTAATTATAGATCCTGAAGGTACCCACAACGAAGGTTTTTGGCAAGGGTACTTAAGGGAGGCGGTGATTTGGTTGTACTAGATCATCATTTTGAAGTCTAGTAGACCCCTTAGGTTCAGAATACACGGACGACGATTTCTGCGCAAGGGCTTTGGCTTTTTCCAGGCACTTCCTGCTACCTATTGCTTGTAAGACCTTTGCTATTCCTTTTATGGTGAGTTCCATTTTAATTTTTCAAGATCATTTTAATAATATCCCCAAGCTCAGGAGACCCACCCCGGTTGCCACAACCACTGGCCATAATTAACTGGTTTTGATAATGAATAACCCCAGTCCCGTGGCGGCCACGGCTTAGCGTGTCGAGGCTACGCCATTTACCGGTTTTTACCGCCAGGGCTTCGACTTCGTTGTGCGCAACTTCGTGCGCCGTTGATTCTCCGCCAGCTACCAGGATTTCGTCTCCGAGAGCAATGGCGGCATTGCCGGCACGGAGGGTAGGCAAAGTGTCGGATAGGGTAGACCAGCTGTTGGTCGCCAGGTCGTAGACGTCGACTTCTGCGATGGTATTCGCAAAGGGATTCGTAGCGGCAACGGTAGTACGGCCAGCCAGGGCGTAGATTTTGTTGCCGTGGGCAACAGCCTGAAAGTGGTCCCGGGAACGGGGGGCATCGGGGAGTTGCTCCCAGGAATTGGTTTCCGGATTGTAAGCGTCGAGCCAGGGGACGTGTCCGCCCCGGTGCCCGTCCTGGATACCGCAAACCATGTAGATCAGCCCATCGTGTAAAACAGTGCCAGCGCCGCCACGGCGGCGTCCTTCGGGAATGGTGGCACCAGTACGCCATTCGTCTTTGGCGGGACTGTAGATGTAAATTTCAGGTAACGGGGTTTCTCCGGGATACTTGCCCGTCATGGCCCCCATGAGGTAAATCTCGTCCTGATAAACGACGGGCTGGAAGTGGTGAATCTCTACCGGACTGTCTGCACCTGCCGTCCAGGTCATTGTGTTTAGGTCCAGAATGTCGACGGGGTTAATCCGCCGGCCGCCAAGCAGGTAGGCCTTGTCTCCCACCTGGACGAAGGCCGCCTCGTGGCGGGCGGTGGGCGCGGAAGAGTCGGAAGGAATAACGGCTTGCCACTCTGCCAGCGGTGTCTCGGCAGGAGGTGTGGCGTCCGCAGGAGGCGCCTGTCCGGTACAGGATAACAGGGAGACTAAGAGGAGTAGAGTGAGGTGACGCATTGGGCAAGATAGGGCTTAAGTCCCTTCCCTGCACCCGCGTCCCCGCCCAATTCTCCAAACTATTCAATCTGTAAGCCCTGCTCCTACCGGTTAGCCGTTCGCACCACCTTGTGTACAAATTTTAGTTTATTCCGAACATCAGCATTAACAACAAAAGGGTAAAGATCAGGCCGGCCCATGCCCCGGTTGAGGCTGTTAACCGCGAAAGTAAGGGGAATACAGGCTTTCAGTATCTTGTCCATTTCCGACTCATTGTAGGGGTCAAAACTCGCTTCAATGTTCATCATTTGGTCTGGGCCAAGAGGAGGATTAAGCGAAAGGCCGAAGGCATGGGCGGTCTCCAACATGTCCATCAGGTGCAGGTAGTGTGCCCAGGTTTCGGCCCAGTCTTCCCAAGGGTGAGCTGTAGCGTAAGAACTGATAAAGTGTCGTTGCCAGTCTTGGCGAGGTCCGTTTTTATAATGCTGTTCCAATGCTTCACCATAATCGGCGCGTTCATCTCCGAAGAGATTTCGGAAGGCAGTGAGGGTGAAATCGTTTTCTGCGACCAGCAGGTCCCAGTAGTAGTGGCCGACTTCGTGTCGGAAATGTCCGATCAGGGTTCGGTACCGCTCTTTCATGGCCAGCCGGGTGGCTTCCCGGTGTACGGAGTTCGCCTCTGCCGTATTGAGGGTGATCAAACCGGCATCGTGTCCGGTCATGACGGGGTCCTCCTGGTCGGCATCGGCAAGGAAGTCAAAGGCTAACCCACGGTAGGGGGCCTCGTCCTTTCCAATGACGGGTAAACCCATGCGTTGAAGGGCGTAAACCAGCCGGTGTTTGGCTTTTTCCAGCCGTCGCCATTCCTCTAATTGCCTCAGGTTGCCAAGGTTAGGGATGGTATGGTTAAGTACGCAAGCCGTACACAGACCGGTAGGGTCATCAGCAGGAATCATCCAGTTGCAGACGTGGTGAACATGGTTGCTGCAGTATTTGTAGGGGCGATTTCCGGCTTCAGCTACGAGCCAGGTCTCACCGCCCGGGCTAAGGGCCAGCATCTTATCTTCAGCGTCAACGTACCCAAGCCAGGTCTGGCAGCTCTCGCAGGTGACGTTCTCAAAATAAACAGGGTGGTTACAGTTTTGACACTGATAGATTTTCATGGGTATAATTGTACATAGTGTAACACGGTGGAGGGGTGGCAAGTTTGAAAGGGGGCTCAGCGTGTTGGAGGGGATTTGCGGCAATTGTATCGGTTGACGACTTTCCCAGAAGTCGTAGTTTTAAAACTAAGATAAGCAGTATTCGAAAATGAAACATAAATTGTTTTAAGTAAAATGTTTTACGTATATTTGTTCTGTGCAAGCTTCTCCCCAATTCCGCCCCGGCCGCGGTGCCCAAATCAACACTGCCAACCCCTACCACAACCTGCGTTACGACGAGTTGCCGGATGCGGAGGACGAATTACGGACAGAATTCATCCCCACGTATCCTAAAACAATCCTAAATAAAATTACCAGCCCGGACCTGGGCAACGGTTATGGTCTTAATCCCTACCAAGGATGTGAGCATGGTTGTGTTTACTGTTTTGCCCGAACCACGCATACTTATTGGGGGTACAGCGCGGGACTGGACTTTGAGCAAAAGGTCCTCTATAAAGCCACTGCTCCCGGTTTACTCCGTAAGACTTTGCTGAAGAAGAGTTACGAACCAATGCCCATCATGCTATCGGGGAATACGGATGCCTACCAGCCGGCCGAACGAACGATGAAAATTACCCGGCAGTGCCTTGAAGTTTTACAGGACCTGCGCCATCCGGTAGGCCTGATTACCAAAAACAGTTTGATCGTACGTGATATAGACATCCTTGAAGAGATGGCAAAGGACAATCTGGTACACGCCTGCCTCAGTATCACTACCCTGGATGAGGACGTTCGCCGGATGCTGGAGCCACGCACCTCCAGCATCGCCCAAAGATTCAAAGCGGTAGAAGCCCTCAGTTCAGCGGGTATTCCCGTTACCGTCAATATTGCACCAGTTATTCCCGGGCTGACGGACCATGAATTGTTTGGCATTGCCCAACGTGCCCGGGAGGCCGGAGCCCGACGCATCGGTTACTCGATTGTCCGGCTCAATGACGACATCGGAACCATCTTCACCAACTGGGTACACCAGGCCTATCCCGACCGGGCTAATCGTATCCTTAACCGTATCCGGGATTGCCGTGGTGGTGAACTGGGAGAGAAGCGATTCGGCGTCCGCCACCGGGGAGAAGGGGAGATCGCGGAGATGATTGGGCGACAGTACAAACTTGCGAAACGATTACATTTCCCCGAGGGGGAATTCGAGTGGCCTGCTTATGATTTTAGCGGCTTTGAATTACGGCGAAAACCGCAGCTAAGCTTATTTTGAAGAAAGGAAGCCGATAAAACTGGTGCTGCCTGGCGCGAAAAAATACCCCATTAAGGGGTGATCTTTTTTTCGATATACCCGTTGCAGCGCTATGAATAACTACAAAATGATCGTTTTTCTTGACAGCCTGAGGGCTGGTCATGCATACCTCGAACTTTTAAAGCCTGGAGAGCAGCAAGGAGAGACTTTTGGTTTTTATCCTGCCAAAGCTGACGAGAAAAAAGAAGTGCTTTTCGGAAAAGGTAGCGTACGTAAAGACGCTGAACGATTGGAAAGTAGCGGAAAAGACTCCAAGATTCGGCAGACGGGTAAAACCGTTCACCTAACTAAAAGCGAATTTGATCAGGCCGTTGCGTTTATCGAAAAACAACAACGCAAGCCTAACTTATATTTTCTTGTAGGGTACAACTGTATTGATTTTATCCAGAATGTACTCCAGGCCGCTATGGGCAAGGATGCGCCCTCATTTTTGGAGCTGTATGACCATGCCGAGTTGGAGCAGTTATCCTGGGTTGGAGTTTATGCACGCATTGAAAAAGTAATGGGGGCAGGAACCAGTAAACTAGAATTTTAGTGATTGAAAGATTGGAGTTGCTTCTTTCATTTACATTTCCTCCAGCGATTACGACAATGGCCTAAGTGTTAGAATTCTTCGCTTTTAGCGCTTTTTTCCCGTTATTACCTGGAACTTTACTTCTTGGTTCTTTTGTTTTTTTGACCTTTCCTCATCCGTCCCCTCCCGACAAAACCGATGGGTCCATAAATCTCGTAACTGGTTTTTTCCCACCTTTGCGATATGTCAGCCAGCTCTACCGCTATCCTTCTCTTTTCCCGCACGGCCTCGGCCGAGGCGAAGGTGAAGAGTTTTGGTGCGGGCCAAAGGGGGAATAGTCGGATTGCCCGGGGGCTGATTGAACGAACTAAAGCCACGCTGGCCAAGACCGGATTACCAGTATTTCGCAGTTGTGAAACCAATCAGGTAGAAGGTAACTTCGGCCAGCGGCTCACCAATGCGATGGCCCAGGTCTATGCCGAAGGCTTCGAACGGGTGCTGGTCGTTGGCAATGATTGCCCTTCCGTCCTTCCTTCGCACCTGCGCGCCGCCGCCCAAATGCTCGAACAGGGGCAAAATGTCCTCGGCCCCGATCGCCGCGGTGGCGTCTGGCTGATCGGCCTGCAACGTACTGATTTTATCGCCGGCGAACTGATCAACCTCAGCTGGGAAACCCCCGGGCTTTACGCCGATATGACGGCAATGTTCCCGGAAGCAATTGATTTTGCCAGTCTGGGCGACCTAAATTCGCTTGAAGACTTGCGCCAGAATTGGTTCTACCTAAGGAGACAACTGGCTGAGTTATTTGATCTGCTGCTTATCTCCGAAGCGACCTTCGCAACGCCGGTAGTACAAACCGAACGGGTCGCGGTGTCGCGCCGTTTGGGCAGGGCACCACCCGTGTAGCGGCGGCTTCAGCCGCCACGCTCAATAATTGAGCTCGGTAAGCTTACTTTTCCATTATTCAAGTCTGTTTTTATGCTTCGCACTCGCTTGTGGGCCACTTTGGTTGGCCTGCTATTTACCGTCGTTTTATCGGCGCAAGTATCGGGTATCGTAATTGATGCTGAAACCAAAGAACCACTAATTGGGGCGTCGGTTCTGCCTCCGAATGGCTACGAAGATCCGACCGTAACGGATCTGGATGGTCGTTTCTCATTCCAATATTATAAAGGGAACGAGGGTGGTTACCTTTCCGTTAGTTATACTGGTTACAAATCGGAACGTATCAATTTGGGCGCGGACGCAGGTGCATGGAAAGGTCTTACAATAGCATTGCAACCCGGAGCTGACTTAGGTGAAGTAGTAGTCACCGCCCTGGGCCTAAAGCGGGACAACCGCGAACTAGGCTACGCCGTCCAACAAATCGATGGCGAGGCCCTTACCGACGTGCAAGCCGTCAATTTTCTCGATAACCTCGCCGGCCAGGTAGCCGGCCTGCGCGTAACCGCCGGTGCTACGGGCGTAGGCTCCACCAGCCAAATCGTGATCCGGGGGCAATCCTCCTTCACCAACAACAACCCGCTGTTCGTCGTCGACGGAACACCGATCAACAACAATACCATCATCAACCTGACCAACGAGGCCGCCGCCGGCTTTCAGGAAGTCGACTTTGGTAACGGTGCCATGGAAGTCAACCCGGCCGACATCGAATCCGTCAGTATCCTAAAGGGCGCTTCGGCGGCGGCGCTGTACGGCACCCGGGCCGCCAACGGCGTGGTCCAGATCACTACCAAATCCGGAGGCCGTAAGCCAGGCCTTGGCATCAGCTTCAACAGTAGCTTGACGGTCGACAACCCCTTCCAGTTGCCTGAGGTACAGAACGAGTTTGGCCAGGGACAGGGCGGACAGTTCGAGTTCGTCGACGGCCTGGGTGCCGGCACTTCCGACAACATCACCTACAGCTACGGTCCCCGCCTCGACCAGGGGCTAAACATCGCCCAGTTCGACAGCCCGGTGACCTTGCCCGACGGCAGGGTAGTGCGCGGCGGCGATGTGGCCGTACACGGTGGCGTACCCATCACACCCTCTCCCTGGGTCAGCAATCCCGACAACGTTAAAGATTTCTACGAAACCGGAACTACCTCCATCAATAGCCTCGCCATCAGCGGCGGCGGTGACTATGGCGATTTTCGCCTGTCAGCCACCGACCTGCGCTCCAAAAGCTACATCCCCGGCGTCAACCTGAACCGCAAGAACATTTCCGGTAAATTCGGCTTCCGGCCTACGGATAAGCTGACGGTGAATGCGAACATCAACTACGTCAACAGCCAGTCGGACAACCGGCCAGCGGCCGGTTACGGTTCCGAGAACATCGGCTACAGCCTTACCGCCTGGTACCCCCGGCAGGCCAATACAGAATCGCTGCGAAACTACTGGCAGCCCGGCCTGGAAGGCACGCAGCAGTACAGCTTTAACTACACTTTCTTCGACAATCCGTTCTTCATTCTACAGGAGAACCGCAACAGCTTTAACCGGGACCGCCTGTTTGGCAACGTTTCTGCCAGCTACGAATTCAGCCCAACCTTGCGGGCCACCGTTCGCTCCGGTATGGATTACAGCAACGAACAACGGCAGTTTCGTCGCAACTTCAGCTCGAACCGTTTCGTCCAGGGAGGTTACGCAGAGAACGACGTTTTTTACCGCGAAAACAATACTGACCTTTTGCTCGACTACCGCCCTAATCTGGCGGGGAACTTCAGTCTTAATCTTCTTGGTGGCGCAAACCGTCTCGACCAAACGGCCCGCAATACGCAGAGCCAGGCCAACACTTTGGCGCAGCCCGGGATCTTCCGCCTTAGCAATGCCGCCAGCCCGGTAGAGATATTTGATCAGGTGGCCAATAAACGGATCAACAGTGTATACGGCCTGGCCAAAATCGGCTATAAAGACTTCCTCTTTCTCGACGTTACCGGACGTAACGACTGGTCTTCCGCTCTGGCTACGCCGACCAATGCGGATAACACGAGCTTTTTTTACCCCTCCGTCAGCCTCAGCTTCCTGGCCGATCGGGTCCTGAACCTGCCAACCAGCGTCAGCTTCCTGCAGTTGCGGGCCAATTGGGCGCAGGTCGGCAACGATACCGATCCCTACCGGACAAGTTCGACCTTCGTGGCACAGACACCTTTTGGCGGTCAACCAACCTTCACGGAACAGGCTGTGCTGGCCGCGCCCGGCTTACTGCCTGAGCAAATAACCAGTGCGGAATTTGGCTTCGACGCCCGTTTCCTGGACGACCGGATCGGCCTGGATGTAACCTACTATAACCAGACCACCGAAAACCAGATCCTTAGCCTGCCCGTACCCTTATCTTCCGGCTACCGGGAGCAGATCGTGAATGGGGGGAAAGTGAGTGCTTCCGGGTTAGAGGCTGTTTTGAGCCTGCGTCCGATATGGAACACCGGTTTCAAATGGACCAGCCGCTTTAACTTCAGTACGACAAAGGCAACGGTGGATGAGTTGCCCAACGGGACGGAACGATTTACTTTGGCCTACAGCCGTGTCTACAACTCCGTAAACCAGACGGTATTCTTCATCATCGAGGAAGGTGGAGAGATCGGAGACATATGGGGAACGGGCTACCTCCGAAACGACGATGGCAATCTGGTGCTGAACAGTTCAGGTGGCTTCATTGCCGACAATAACCTGAAAAAACTAGGCAACGCTAACCCGGATTTTATCCTGGGCTTTCAGAACAACTTCCGGGTGGGGAACTTTGACCTGGGCGTATTGCTTGACTGGCGACAGGGTGGCCAGATCGTAAGCAGGACGCTGGCCCTGGCCGGCGTTGCCGGCCAGTTGGCGGAGACGGCGGACCGGCCGGAGGCCGGTTTTGTCATCGAAGGGGTCCAGAATACGGGTTCCAGCGATAACCCGGTTTACGTACAAAACACCACCCCCGTTTCCGCCGAAAGCTACTACCGTAGCTTCTACGATCGGAACCACGAGGAGAACAACGTCTATGATGCCAGCTACCTTAAAATTCGGGAAGTCTCTCTTACCTACCACATGAATCAAGATCAGTTAGCGGATAGTTTCCTGAGTGGGCTGGGCAGTCTGAGCGTGAGCCTGATCGGTCGGAACCTGTATGCTTTCTCGGCCATCCCACACTTTGATCCTGAGCAGTTCGCGATTCAGGGGCAGAACATCGTTGGTGGGGTGGAGGACATTTCTTACCCCTCTGCTCGGTCGTTTGGGCTTAACCTTGGGGTGGAGTTCTAAGTAGTGAGTTGGAGAGTTACTGAGTCACTGAGTTGCTGCCGCAAGTACCGTTCGCGGCGCTTCGCTTGCTCACCTAAGGCGAATGAGCGAAGCGAAATGAGTGGAAACAGCGGTAGCCACTCAGTGACTCACCAACTCACTCTGCACCCGCGTCCGCGCCAAAAAAATAAAAAAATGAAAAAGCTATTCCTCCTTTTATCCCTTCTCCCTTTTCTCCTTCTCTTCACCTGTACCAAGGACTTCGAGGCCATAAACACTAACGATAATGCACCCAGCGAAGTCCAGCCCGAATTGCTGCTACGCCAGGTATTATACGGCTACGGTGACGCGATGAGTTACGAAGGCTTCGTAGCTGGAAACTTGCTGAGTCAGCATTTCTCGATGATCGATTTTAACCTCTTTGACCGGCATGCGCTGAGCTCTCCGCAGGAAGGCGGTAATCCCTGGCCAATTCTCTATACTGCCCTGCGCGACAACGAGACCATCCTGCAATTGAGCCGTGAAAACCCCGCGCAATCGGTTTATGAAGGTCCTGCCTTGGTAATGAAGGCCTACCTGACCATGACACTAACTGATATGTTCGGTGATGTACCTTACTTTGATGCTTTTCAGGGCCGCTCGGCTGGTATCACCACCCCGAAATACGACACCCAGGAAGCTATTTACATGGAAGCTGGCGGAATTCTTGATAACCTGAGAGAGGCCGTGCGGGCAATGGACGACTACACTGGCGTTCAAACGCTACAAGGCGACTTGCTCTACGATGGGGACCTCGAAGGTTGGATTCGTTTCGCCACCAGCCTAAGGATCAAAGCGCTGATGCGCATCTCTGATCGCAGAGGGCCCGGTCTGGAGCTTAACTTTATTTTCCAAAGTGGCCGTTACCTGCAAACTAACGAGCAGAATGCTACCTTCGATTTTGCTGCAGGGCCGCCCAATAGCTTTCCGTTCGCCACGGCCCGCGTCGGTATCTTCAACGTATTCCTGATGAGTGAAACTGCACAGGAAATTTACGCCGACTCCGGCGATCCCCGCGTAGCGACTCATTTTCGCTCTAGTGCCGCGACCAATGAATTCAGCGGCATCATCAACGGCATTGATGCCTCTAGTGCAATCACACCCGACGATTTTGCCCGCCCCGGTACCATTTTTCGCGAAAATACTGGCGACCACGACTTCAACTTTATGACGGCCTGGGAAACCGATTTTTTACTGGCAGAAGCTATGTTGAAGGGATACGTAAATGCTAATGCACAGGAATCGTACGAAAGCGGAGTAACTAAAGCTTTCGATTACTGGCTCACCGATATGCCCGGCAACCACCTGACTCGCAGTTCCGCTGCCTGGGATGCAGATAACGGCCTTGAGCAAATCATCACCCAAAAATGGATCGCCAACATCGGAAACGCCTACGAGGGTTGGGCCGAGTGGCGACGGACCGGCTTCCCGGCCCTGAAACCAGTACAGGCAAGCCTGAATGCTGGCCTTTATCCCGTCCGAATGCCGTACCCCAGCGATGAGCAAGCGCTGAACTTCGAAAATTATCAGGTGGCTGCAGCGGCTACTGAGGATAACTCGGTTAATGTTCGGGTTTGGTGGGACACAGAGTAGTCTTGCGGTCTGTTGGTCTTGTAGGCTGCCGCATCGGGGTGCTCGCTTTGCTCGTTTTGCTCGTTTTGGGGAAACCATTAAGGAAGTAAGACATTAAGAGCTACACCAAGGTAGTCTTGTAGTTTGGTAGTCTTGTAGGCTGCCGCATTTTGGAGTAGAGAAACCTGCTCTGTTATCCTTCCCGGTTCAATTTTATTTCAACATATATAAACCAAGGTCTATCAATCTGCCAGACTACCAATCTATTAATCTAATGCAGTGGCTGCTAGTTGTAGGCTCCAGCCTACTCCTTTTCGCAGTTGCCCCAATGGCGCGAACGGCCGCCGAATTCTTCGGCGGCTCAAGGCGTGAACGGGCGCCTGGGCTAGTGGCACTAACGAGCAGCTTGGTTATCAGTTGGTTATTCGCCAAATCCATTACCAATGCGGCAAATCTTGGTCTGGCCTTCGGACTGGTAGGTGGCGTGGCCTACGGTGCCTATTACCTTAGTTTTGGTGTCGCAGGCTGGGTGATCTACCGGATGCGGACGGTGGGCGGATTCACGTCGATTCATCATTTCCTTTCGAGCCGCTTTGGTAAGGGAGCGATGATTATGTTTTCGCTCTTAATCTGTTTTAGGTTGTTCAACGAAGTATGGTCGAATACGATGGTGATTGGCAGCTACTTCGGTGGGGAGGGGGAGCCAGCTTATTACGCGGCGATCGTGGTCTTTACCTTGTTGACACTGGCGTATAGTTTGAAGGGGGGGATGTCATCGAGCATCCTCACCGACGTGATCCAGATGGCCTTGTTTGGGGTGTTGATCACGGTCATCTTACTGGCGGTTCTACCCCGGGTAGATTACCAGATTGCACCGATTATGTCGAGCGGAGAATGGACGATGGCGGCTGGCGGAAATTTATTGCTCGTAGCCATTTTGCAGAGTTTCAGTTACCCTTTTCATGATCCGGTAATGACGGACCGGGGCTTTTTGAGCGACCCAAAAACGACGCTGAAGGCCTTTTTCTGGGCCATGCCGATTGGTTTTATCTGCATCGTGTTGTTCAGCATTGTCGGCATTTATGGCGGGATTACTGGCGTACAGGGGCAGGCACCGGTTGAGGTCGCCAAGCTGCTGGGCGGCCCGATTTTATTAGTGATGAACTTCATCATGATTACCTCGGCGGCCAGTACGCTGGATTCGACGTTTACCAGTTTCGCCAAATTAGCGGTGATTGACTTAGGGGCGGGGCCGCAGGTGCAAGGGAAGTTACTTGCAGGGCAAGCCATCGACGAGATTGGTTCCCCATCATTTATGCTGGAGCCTTCATCGGAGGAAGAATTAACCGGAGGGGAGAAGGATAAAGCGAACCTCGCGTGGTTTATCTATCCATATACCACCAACCCTGTCTCCGCCGGTCGCCTGGCCATGGCTCTGATCACCATTTTAGGGACGATTCCGGTTTTCCTTGGCCCGGAAATACTGTCAGCTACAACCGTATCCGGTGCTATGGTTGCGGGTTTGGCACCAGTGTTTTGCTTATGGCGCCTCAAAGCACCACCCCTGAGTTTTTGGCTCTCTGTGGGCTTTGGTTTACTGTGTGGTTTCGCGTTGGTCTTCGGTTGGTGGCCGGAGGCTTGGACGGTCTCTACTGGTAAATACGCCGACTTGCTGGGGGTAACTATTCTGGAGTTAATCGGGTGTTCCATGCTATTTTTGCTTCCCCTGGCCTGGAATAAGGTGCGTTTTACCTGAGGTTATCTTTTGTGTTGAGAAACATTAATGGGTACTGCGTAATTCTTCGACCGCTTTCAGATAAGGTTAGGAACTTGCCAGAATTTTAACCTTCGAACATGTTCGAAGGTGCGTGCAACAAAACGTTACTTCCCACCTATATTCGCAATATGGATAAGACGTCCCCTCTGACCTGGCAAGAATTCACCCGCGTCCAAATGCACGTAGGCACAGTTCTGAGCGCTGAACCATTTCCCGAAGCTAGCAATCCGAGTTACAAGCTAAGGATCGACTTCGGTCCGCTCGGAGAGCGGAAGACCTCTGCGCAGATCACCGATCGGTACCTGGCCGAGGAATTGGTTGGTCGGCAGGTGATCGCTGTACTGAATTTTCCGCCGAAGCAGATTGCTAATATGATGAGTGAATGCCTCGTTTTGGGCGGCATAGAAGGGAAAGTGGTTACCTTGCTGCGGCCGGATAAGGCAGTAGCTAACGGTACGAGGGTTGGATAACCCCGACAACTGACAACCAGACAACTTGATAACCAGATAACTGGACCATTATGCAAAGAAGAAAATTCATCACAACCGCAGCTGCTGCGCTTCCCCTAAGTCTTGGCGCTATAACAACGCCATCAGGTTCTGCTGCTGAAGAACGACAACTGATCGAACTGCGTACCTACGAAATTAAATTCGGAGGCAGCGGTCAGGGTGTCCTGATGACTTACCTCAAAGAGGTGCTGGAACCCGCACTGAAACGACTCGGTTGTCCGACTTTTCGGGTGATGAAAGAACTCGGTAATGAGGAACCTGCTAAGGTATGGGTGCTTATCGCTTACCCTAACGCCGAGGCTTATCTGGCCGGCCAGCACCTGAATGCGGATGCAGGATACCGGGAAGCAGCCACGAAGTACAACACCGTCCCGGCTGATAAACCTGTGTATAACCGGTTCTCTTCCCAACTGCTGCACGCTTTCCAGGGGATGCCCCTGGTGGCAAACCCCGGCGATGATGCCGGCCTTTTCGAGTTACGCACCTACGAAGGCTATAGCGAAGATGCCTTGCGCCGTAAAACCGCGATGTTCAACGATGAAGAAATCAAACTTTTCCTCAAGGTTGGTCTTCACCCCGTCTTCTTCGGGAAAATGATTTCAGGCCCTTACCGTCCGAGCCTGGTGTACATGTTACACTTCAGGAATATGGAAGAGCGTAATGCCAACTGGAGTGTTTTCGGCAGTCATCCGGAATGGAAGGCGATGGTTGGACTGGAAAAGTATGCCAATTCGGTGTCCAATATTCGTAAAACGTTTTTGGTGCCGGCATAAGCAATAGCCTTATTACCTTAGCCCCATGCCCGTTTCTTCCCCTAATTCCTTCTCTGCCGTGTTACGCTTCCTGCGTTACAACTGGTTGTTTGTCGGCGGAACGTTGCTTTTGGTTTTGGCAAACATAGTTCTCATTGCTTCGTCTGCCCAGGGCGACGCCCTGGTCGCCATCAATAAACTGCGTACGGGGAATTGGGATACTTTCTTTAAGGTCGGCACTCATTTTGCGGAACCGGTGGCGTACCTGGGCGTAATCATCATAGTGACTGCCTTCAGCTACAGGCACGGAATTTTTACGATCGTAACGGGTGCGCTGGCGGGCGTCTTTTCTGGCATTTTAAAAGCTGTTTTTGCCCAGGCGAGGCCGATGCGCTGGTTTTTCGATAATTACGAAGAGATATGGCATTCCCTTAACCTGTTTGAAGAAAACTGGCGAAGTTGGGACCCCGATAGTAGTTTCCCCAGCGGGCATACTGCTTCAGCCTTTGCCCTGTATGGCTTTCTGGCGTTTACCGCCAGGAAACGTAAACTGTCGGTAAGCCTGCTGTGTTTTGGCCTTGCTGTAATGGTGGGGTTCAGCCGGATGTACCTCCTCTATCATTTTCTGCGCGACGTAACCGCCGGTGCATTTTTAGGGGTGCTCATCGGTGCCCTGGCCTACTATCTTCAAAAAGCTGCCTACCCCGAAGTAACCTGGCTTGATCGGGGGTGGTTGGACTTTTTTCGGAAACGGGAAGCTGCTTCTGGAAAAATTCCTCCTCCGGAATGAATCCTTGCTTTTTTAATCTTTCCTTTGCACCTGCGTCCGCGCCCATAATGGTCTATTGGTCATATTGGTCTATTGGTTCTTTAGCACCAATAGACCAAATAATACCAAAGAACCAATAGACCAACTAACCAATCATGACCATGTATCCATCCATTGCCGTTCTCAGAGAAGAGAAAACGCCCCCTGATAGCCGGGTTCCGCTAACGCCGCCACAAGTCGCTGAACTGAGAAGCCGGGGCATCGACATCGTCGTACAACCAAGTGATTGTCGTGCGTTCAAAGATCAGGAATACACCGAATTGGGGGTTCCTCTGGTTGAGGATATTACCGACCGCGACCTGCTGATCGGCGTGAAAGAAGTGCCGGTCGATAAACTGATCGACGGTAAAACCTACTGCTTTTTTGCCCACGTAGCCAAAGAGCAGCCTTATAACCAAAAACTGATGCGGGCTTTTCTGGACAAGGGCATTACCCACATCGATTATGAATACCTGACTGGCGACCACGGACGGCGGCTGATCGCTTTCGGATATTGGGCCGGAATGGTCGGTGCGCACAACGCTGTATGGACCTACGCCCAGAGAACGGGCGCTTTTGAATTACCCCGCCTGCAGGATCTTTACGACTACGCTGCGGCCAAAGAAGTTTACGCCAAACTCGATCTCCCACCACTGCGCATCGTGCTTACGGGCACCGGCCGGGTAGGGCAGGGCGCAGCGCAGGTATTGCACGACATGGGCTTTGACCGGCTGGGACCTAAAGACTACCTGTCCGGCATGGGCAAATCGGTATTCACGCAGCTCCACGTAAAAAACTACGCCCGACACGCGGAAGGGAAACCCTTCGACAAGGATCATTTTTATGCCCACGGAGAGGAGTACGAATCGGCCTTTGCGCCCTACATGAAATCTTCCGATATTTTTATCAACGGCATTTTCTGGGACGGTAAAGCCCCCGCTTTCTTTACGGCCGAGGAGATGACCGCTCCGGATTTCAACATCGAGGTCATCGGAGACGTCACCTGCGATATTGCTCCGGCGGCCAGCGTGCCTTCCACCCTCTTTGCCAGCACCATCGCCGATCCGGTTTTCGGTTACGACCCTGTCTCCGGAAAAGCAGTGGCTGCCCATGCCCCTGGCACCATCGACGTGATGTCGATCGATAACCTCCCCAGTGAGCTGCCGCGGGACGCGAGTACCGCCTTCGGCGCTATTTTCGTTGAGAAGATTTTGCCAGAATTTGCTAAACCTAAGTCCGCCATTCTGCGGCGGGCCAGCGTGACGGTGAAGGGGGAACTTGGGCCTCACTTTGGGTACCTGAGCAACTACGCAAAAAACAGCTGAGGGTAATCACTTACCCTCAGCTACTGAATCATTTACTAGGTAATTGGTGCATTACTACTCCACAATAAAGCGCCCGTACCGGAATTGAAAACCTGTAATCGACCATCATTACTTACTACTGCAAAATTGCCCGGTACACCTCTGCTAAATGCTGTCCAGAACCTTTCGGGACTACTGGCACTACTTCTCACGGAAAGATCTCCCTCTTTTGACATGAACAACGCAAGCCCAAGTCCTTGTTTACCATAGACTTTGCTTGTCCAAATTACATTTTTTTCCCAACGACCATGATCTTCGGTGGTGGAAAGTATGGTGTTCCCGTTCTCACCCTGGTAGAGCCAATACTTCCCATTCGAACTCACCATTTTCTCATTTATTTTTAGTGATTCACCTGGCAATAATACCCATCCTTTATCAACCATGTCAGGAGCACCAGTTCCAACATCCGGAAGTTTACATGCATTTACGGCATTGAGGACGGCCACTCCCAAGGCCCCAATACTGACAATCAGCATAGCTACCTGCAAGATAATGGCGACACCATCAGTGGCGATTAGTAATACAACCTGGAGTACGATGGTGAGTCCTAGTATCAACCAGTCATACCAATGCATGGTATTACGTATTTCTTTGAAAATAGCCTTGAGGCCAAATGTCCGCGTAAATGTTACGAATATGGCGTAGTAGGCTTTCGCCTTTGCCGCTGCATCGACGGCTCTTTCTACATTATGCACCAGGCTCCTGAAGACCGCTAAGGATCGCCTGATCAGCGGGGCAGTTTCGGTTACGAGCTTAGCAGCAGAACGCTCAGCTATTGCGCCTGGCAGGCCGATAGCTTGTATCACCAACATAACGGAATCGACGACCACCATTGTGATCGCGACGCCACAATCCAATGAGTCCCGTGGTGCAGTTGACCTTGTATTATTATGTTTTGAGTCATGGGCGGTAATTGTCCTAGTTATCTCTTGTATGGTATCTGCTCGTGATACAGGACCAATGCCCAAGTTAAGATTAAGGTTCCGCTTCTTACTGACGACATTATGAACATCTGTCTGCACCTGTTCGAAGTTGACTTGTTGTTGCTGCTCTGGCGTAAGCTCGAGGAAGAATTGGTCGTAGGCGACCCGAAGTTGAGGGGTCGTTTGCGCTAAGGTAGCCTGTCTGATAAGCATGGTGTCCTATTGTGTTGATGAAGGAATGGGTGAATATTCAGCCATCAGTTAGTGCTACACAAGCTGCCGCCAGTTAAACAGGGGATAGTACCTACAGGAACAGGTAGTTTAATTTTAATAACTCAGGTTCAATAGATACTTGTGGCCGTTTTTTGTTGGAGTAGGGTTGAAAAGCCAACTTTATTCCGGCATGGATCGAATACCGATAGCTTTGAGCACCTTAGTATGCGAATACTCATCACAATGCCCCTTCATCGCCTCGAATTCAATAACGGCATCTGACGTCGGGTTAGTCGTTTTCTTGAGAAAAGCGTCAAAATCCCGCATAGCGTTATTGAGATAATAATTATCCATGTCCCCCATCCAAACGTAGATTTTGCCCTGAACTTTTGGTCCAAGCTCCTCCCAATCGGCAGAAACCATCTTTAGTAAATCGTACTTTTCCCATTGTTTGGCAACGGTATGGTCGATGACGCCCGTAGTTGGATGGAACACCGGAACTGGAAGCCCGTCCTCGCCTCTGGGACTGTACAGTGCATTCCAGGATCCCCACTGCGAGCCGGAATCTACGTAGGTGCCCGAAGCGCCTTCCTTATTTTCATCGCTTACTTCCTTTTTAATGGAGAAAGCCGGTTCTCCGTATATGTCGCGCTTACTGGGGCGTTCATAGCCGTGCTTGTTAGTGAAGGCGTTTTCGTCCTCGTATATATCGATCAGCTGCATGCGATGAAAACTGACGGGGTCGGGGCTGTAGGAATAGCAACCGCTGAAGTCCTCCGGGTAGATGAGTTGCAGGGCCAGGGAAACCCAGCCACCGGTGGAGCAGCCGTCAGTGAAGCGTCCGGAGATACCCTGAGTCCGATATTTTGCGTCGATGGCCGGGATGATTTCTTTAATCAACGCGTCACCGTAGGGGCCGCTGTTGTCTGAGTTTAGTTGGTAAGGATCACCGTAGGGGCCTTGTCCGTTCAGAAAAACGGTGATGACCTGTGGAGCAGTTTTAGAGCTCCACCAGCTGTTGAATTCTTTGTCGCTTAACAACCGGTTAACCCTGGTATAGCGGCCGCCGTAACCGGCAATATTGTACCGGACGGGGTATTGTTTTTTCTTGTCTTTAGCGTAACCTGAAGGAAGTAATACCGCCGCATTAACGACGGTTGGCTTGTTATTAAAAGCAGTTAGCACCGGACTTTCGTAGGAGAACTCTTCCAGGAGCTCGTGCTCAATAAGGGGCCTTTGGACCGGAGCTGCCTCGTCAGTTTGCGTATTGGAGGTGTTTTGGGCGCGGACGCAGGTGCAAAGGAGGACTAGGAGCGCAAGGAGGGGTAAGCGGGAGGCTTTCATTGGTAAATCGATTTTGGAAACAATGCTAAATTTAACACGCTTCCGGGAACTTGGAGACAGAAACTGGAGGCCAGGAGCTGATGGCCGGTACGTGGCTCCGAATTATCCCCGCCAAAAACTTGGCAACTAACCATAGGTTGCGTACGTTAGAGCGGCAACCAACGTACCAACCATGAAAAAGCAGATAAAAACGGGGATGATCCTGCTGGCTGAACCCTTCATGCTGGATCCGAATTTTAAGCGTGCCGCCGTGCTCCTGGTTGATCATGGTGAAGATGGCAGCATCGGATTCGTTCTCAATCGGGAAAGCGATGTACGGGTGGACGAGCTGGTCGACGAATTCCCTGAGTTTGACGCACCGGTCTTCGTCGGCGGCCCGGTGGGCCGCGATACCGTCCATTACTTACACCGAAAAGGAGACCTGCTGGAAGGAAGCGATGAGGTCGTCTCCGGGGTATATTGGGGTGGAGACTATGAAAAATTGAAGTTCCTCATTCGGCAGGGACTGATACTGCCCCACGATATTCGTTTTTTTGTCGGCTACAGCGGCTGGTCAGAGAACCAGTTGGACGAAGAACTGGTGAACGGCAGTTGGGTGACCGCCCGCATGGATGCCAACTACCTCTTTCAATCTTCTCCCGACGTTTTGTGGAGCAAGGTCATGGATAATAAAGGCAATGCCTTTTCTGTGATTGCGGATATGGACGAAGAGGCTAAGTATAATTAGTCTTTTGACGCGAATCAAGCGCTAAAATAAGTACTTATCTGTTGAAACAGTCGCGTCAGCAATCAAATGATGAATAATTGACCGCCGCAGGCAGCAGCGAAGCTAATGGCTACCGCAAGTACCGTTCACTGCGCTACGCTTGCTCACCATGGCGAACAAAGCGTAGCGAGGTGAGTGGTTAGTGCGGTAGCGTATTCTCTTATTCAATTATTCTCTCCCTAAATTATTAGCTGAATCCCAGGCTAGTTGTAAAGTAAAAAGACTCACTTTAGCGCTTGATTCGCGTTTGTAGTCTTTTGGTCTAGTAGTGCTACCGCATAGGTATTGAGTTAGCCCACCAGACAACCTTAGTGTAGCCCTTAATGTCCTACTGCCTTAACGGTTCTAATCTACGAGCGAAGCGAGCTCCCCTATGCGGGAGCCTAAAAGACCACAAGACTACTGAACTACAAGACTAAACCACCTCCCGAACTACCCCCGGCACCTCCATCACCAAATCCGGACCATACATCCCCGCAGGTGTTTGGTAACCAGCTTCAAACTCCCCGTTAAGAACTTTCCGGGTAATGAGTAAGGATGTTATAGCCGTTAGGGTATACCCCTCAGGCGTCCGCAGGCGGGCACGTACTATTTCACCGTGGGCGTTGCTTGCTTCGCCATAGATGTAAGCTTCTCCCTTGGTGCGCTGCTCGTCCGTAGGCCCGGCGGGGCGGGCGGCGACTTTGCGACGAAGGAATGATTTGACCATCGGCAGGCGCAGAATCGGGCCCAGGTACCGGCTGGCTTTCATGAACATAATCTGAGCGGGAGGTGTGGAAAAGTAAGTCTCGATGTCTGGTATACCAGTGGTGTGGTAAGCTGTGAAAACGTCACCCCACGGAATGGTTACTGCTGTCCGTTCCTTGCCAGCAACGAAGGGGAAGTCCCGGACTTTGTAAGCTGGCCTCACCGGCACGATTTTGCCGTTTTTACGCACGGCTCCCGGCTCTCCCAGGCCTTCAACCATCGTCATTGCAGTACCGTGGCTAACGCCGCCGCCTTTCCAGGCAAAGGCCAGGGTAAGATGGTCTGAAGAGGGAAGTAGTTGTTTGAGGTAGGCGGCCATGCAGTCGGTCGGGACCACATCGAAGCCAACCCCTGGCATAAGCATAACGCCTTTGGCCTTCGCTGCTGCATGGAGAGACTGGGCTGCAGCGAAAGCTGCGATTTCTCCGGTAATGTCCAGGTAGTGTACACCCGTTGCCAGGCAGGCCTGATGCATTGGTCCTGAAGTATGTATGAACGGCCCTGCAGCGTGTAAGACTACCTTGAACTGGCTGACAATTTCCGTCAACGATACTTTATCTTCCAGGCTCACAGCCCGAAAGGGGAACCCAAATTCTTCCGCCATCGCCCGCAGCTTCTTTTCATTGCGACCGCTCAGCGTGGGGCGTAGTCCGTAATCCGCAGCCATGCGGGTGATCAATCGGCCGGTATACCCATAGGCACCGTAGAGCAGGAATCCGTTCATGCTGCAGGATAAGTAGAATTAATGAAATGGTTTTGAAGAATTGCTTCAGCCCTACCGCCGCCGTTTCTTATTTCGCAATTTCGGACGGCTCCATTCTTCTTTTTGTGCAAACTCCACGATTTGCTTCATGAAAGCAACCATGCTTAAAAAAACCAGGTATCCTAAAGTTACCACGAAGAATATCCATTTGTAGGAACCCGCTTCTCCGATCGAAAGACCGCTAAAGCCCCAGGCCAGCAATCCGGAACCGATAGCTAGCCCGGCAAAGGAGTAAATGCTCCGCCCCCAGTACTTCATCAAATCTTTGGAGGTCGCACTCATGATGGCGTTAAAGAGGGCAAAAAGTAAAAGGAAACTTGCGGCACAGAGCCACGGCCAACGGTTAGAGACCAGCTCTTCGGTACCAGAAGATACGAGCGCGCCCAACAAAATGGCAATGAACACGGCAACTAACGATCCTGCAGCTTGATACACCGGATCGATTTCCTTCTCGAAGATTGATGTGTTTTCCATCGGTTCTTACTTTTGTCCTCCTAACGCGACAACCACGTTATTGTTACGAATAAGAACTGATTGTTTTAGCTATGTCTCCACTCCTGACAAGTACTGCCTACTTTCCTCCTGCTCATTGGTTTGTCTTAGCCAGCGAATGCGGTGCCTGGTACACCGAGGCCCACGAAAATTACCAGAAGGGAGGCTGGCGTAATCGCTGCCGCATCGCCGGACCCAATGGCGTACAATTATTGTCTATCCCACTGGAGAAGGGGAAACACCAGAAAAAGCCCATTCAGGAAGTTAGGATCAGCTACCGTAATGAATGGTGGCGGGAACACGAGCAGGCCATCAAAACAGCTTACGGTCGTTCCCCTTTCTTTGAGTACTATGCCGAGGAACTATTTGACGTTGCTCGATCCCGGCCGGCGACCCTCTGGGACTTAAATCAGGAGCTGACGGAAGTGGTACTTAGGTTGGTACACTGGGACGTGCCCCGGTTGGAAACGGAGACTTTTATCTCGGGAGAAACTCCGGGTTTTAACCGGGTTAAGCAGCCGGCAGCTAGCCTGACACCTTATCCCCAGGTCTTTACGGATCGCCATGGTTTCTTACCTGGCTTGTCCGTGCTGGATGCCTTATTCTGCTTAGGTCCGCAATTGGTTACAAGCCAAATTGCTCCCCAAAATCCGCCACCTGGAAACCCTGCCTGATCACTTCTGTGTTTTCATCGCTTTCCGGTGCCAGTAGCCTATTCGTATGGTTGAAATGTATGAAGTTGATCTTTGCTTTCTCGGCTGCGCTTAGCGCAGCGAAGCGTTGCATACTCTCGCTGACGAAGGGGTGGGGGACCTGGGAGATGTCCCGGGTGTTAAGTTCTGCCGCGTCGTAGAAGGTGCCGTCTAAAAACGCATAGTCCACTTCGGCAATGAGGTCCTCAATCCGCCGATCCCATTTTTCCCATTTATCGATGTCGGGAATGAACAAGGCTTTTTGGTTGGGGCCGCTAATGAGGTAACCCACGGTCTCGGAGAACTCATCGCGATGCGGCACCGTGAAGGGCGTTACTTGTAGTTGTGGGGTGAGTTGAATGGTGCTGTCTGCGGCCAAATCCTTTATGGCGATGTTGTTAGTACTTACCAGCTGGCTCCAGGGGCCGTCGTTGGTCAGGAAACCGCGCATGCGGGGCATGGCGTAGACCGGTACCTGGTTAGCGTTGGTGGCTTCCTTCCCCAGGTACATCAGGCCAGCGTAATGACCGATGTGTGCATGAGTAAGGAAAATCCCGTTGGGTAATTCCTGGTCAACACCTGCGGCGGTTTTCAGCGCTTTAGCTTGCCGGGGAAAATCGGGGCTGGCCTCAAACAGGTAGGTTTTGCCGCTTATTCGGTCGATGAGGCCCAGGCTGGTTACCTGACGTTTAGGATCGGGGTTGTCGAAGA
>NZ_KB890454.1:0-601 GCF_000373105.1 Neolewinella persica DSM 23188
CCAATGGTATTCCTGCGCATGGGACGCAAACGGTACCGTCAGAGTTCAGGACAGTTTCCATGTCTTCCACCGTGCAGTCATTACCGTCGTCACATTGGCGAATGGTGGTCTCGTCTTCGTTACAGTTGGTCGGTGTACCCATACACGGCACACAGATATCACCGTTGCAATCCAGAATGGTCTGCCTATCGTTGATGGTGTTCGCGTTCCCGTCGTCACAGGCAACTACTGAGGTGGGGCCGCTGGCACAATCTAGTGGGATGCCGGCGCAGGGCACGCAGACGGTACCGTCTGCATCAAGCGTGGTTTCCATATCGTTTTCGGTACAGTCATTACCGTCATTACAGGGGAGAGTAGTGGTGGTATTGGTCGCACAGTCGGTGTCTACCCCCATGCAGGGTACGCAGATTTCACCGTTACAATCCAGGATGGTTTGTACGTCGTTGATTGTCGAGGGGTTACCGTCATCACAGATAACAACCGAGGTGGTTCCGTTCGAACAATCTATTACCGTTCCGGCACAGGGAACACAGACGGTGCCGTCGGCGTCCAGGGTGGTTTCCATGTCGTTCTCCGTACAGTCATCACCGTCGTCACAGGG
>NZ_KB890454.1:1212-1295 GCF_000373105.1 Neolewinella persica DSM 23188
TCATCACCGTCGTCACAGGGCAGGGTGGTGGTGGCGCCGGTGGCACAATCGGTGGTGACGCCCATGCAGGGTACGCAGATTTC
>NZ_KB890454.1:1581-41587 GCF_000373105.1 Neolewinella persica DSM 23188
AGGATGGTTTGCACGTCGTTGATTGTCGACGGGTTACCGTCATCACAGGTAACAACCGAGGTGGTTCCGTTCGAACAATCGATTACCGTTCCGGCACAGGGAACACANACGGTACCGTCGGCGTCCAGGGTGGTTTCCATGTCGTTCTCGGTACAATCATCACCGTCGTCACAGGGAAGGGTAGTGGTAGCGCCGGTGGCACAATCGGTCAGTTCTCCCATGCAGGGAACACAGACGTTGCCATTGCAATCCAGGATGGTCTGTACGTCATTAATCGTAGATGGGTTGCCATCATTACAGGCGACCACGGAGGTTGTGCCATTAGAGCAATCTATTACCGTTCCGGTACAGGGAATACAGACGGAGCCATCGGTGTCAAGAATGGTCTCCTCATCGTTTTCAGTACACGGGTCGCCATCATCACAAGGAAGAACGGTGGTGTCACTGGAAGCACAATCTGTAGGGACGCCCGCACAAGGGACACAAACGGAGTTGTCGCAGGTTAGGCGTATTTCAACGTCATCAATGGTATTGGGGTTGCCATCATCACAGTTTCGGCGGGTGGTGGGTCCGGAATCACAATCAACGGTCGTGCCTGAACAAGGGATACAAACCTCTCCCGTGCACTGGTCAATAACTTCTACGTCGTTGATGGTACAGTTTTGGAAGTCATTACACGGGCGTTCAAAGGTTTGATCACAAGACAGTAAGGGGACTCCAAGACAGGGGACACAAATCTCTCCGGAGCAAGCGTCTATTTCTTCCAGGTCAAATTCGGTACACGGATCACCGTCATCACAGTCGCGGAGAATGAACTGACTACATGCGGGTACCGGTACCCCGGCGCAAGGCACACAAACTGCTCCGGTACATTCATCAACGATTTCTTCGTCGTTTTCGGTACAACCATCATTGTCGTCACACGGCAGGCTAATGGTGGTATTGCAGACCGGAGCAGGAACGCCCGCACAGGGTACACAAACCGTAAATCCGTCACAATCCAGTACGGATTCTACATCATTGACGGTACATGGGTCACCATCGTCACAGGGCAGTACGGAAGCTGGTGAATTGTTGCAGTCCAGCACCACTCCGGCGCAGGGAATGCATACGCTGCCGTCGCAGTCAAGGGTGGTTTCCACATCGTTATCGGTACAGGGGTCGCCATCGTCACATGGAAGTACCGAAGTTGGGCCGTTACCACAATTAAGCAATGTACCCTGGCAGGGCACACATACGCTACCGTCACAATCCAGGATGGTCTCCCTGTCGTTGATCGTACAAGGGTCAAGGTCATCACAAGCCCTGGTTGTTGTTGGGCCGGCAGAACAATCCGTCGGAGTGCCAGCACATGGAATACAGATACTGCCGTCGCAATCATCTACGGTTTCCATGTCTCCGGTGGTACAGGGATCGTTGTCATCACATGGCCGAACGGTGGTCAGGGTACAGTCTGGAGCAGGAGTACCCATACAAGGTACACAAACGCCACCACCACAGTCGTCGATTTCTTCCATGTCATTGATGGTACAAGGATCACCATCATCACAGGCTTGGACTGTTGTTTCAGTACAGGCCGCTACCGGGGTACCCATACACGGTACACAAGCCGTTCCGGTACAATCGTCCACTTCCTCCATGTCGTTTTCTGTACAAGGATCACCATCATCACATGCCTGTACGGTAGTTTGGGAACAAGCAGCGACCGGAGTACCAGCACATGGCACACAGGCCAGTCCGGTACAATCGTCTATTTCCTCCATGTCGTTTTCTGTACATGGATCACCATCGTCACATGGTCGCACGGTCGACTGGTCACAGGCGGGGAGCGGCGTACCCATGCAGGGCACACAGACCAGTCCGGTACAATCATCCGTTTCCTCCAGGTCATTTTCTGTACAAGGGTCGCCGTCGTCACAGGGAGCGGCCGTGGTTTGCGCACAAGCCGCTACCGGCGTACCGGCACAGGGGATACAGACACTGTCGTCGCAGTCCAGTGTCTCCATATCGTTTTCGGTGCAGGGGTCTCCGTCATCACAGGCCAAATCCCGGGTATCCGTGCAATCTGCGATACAGCTTGACTCACAAATGATTTCGCCAACCCAGCCAAGAGCAGTAACGGCTGCGTCTGAGGTGAATCGGAAAAATAGACACCCGGAGGGATGGGTAGACGTGTACGTTACATCGGCATCAGCGCCACAAAGGTTAGCAAGCAATGGGTCCGCATCACTTGGCCCATTGTAAATAGTGATCGCATCACCACAATCAACTTCGTATTTTGAGAAGTAGATGGATACAACATCCCCAGGGTTGTCAGGGCAGACGCTGTACTCCACTAAATTGTTGTTAGGGTAATTCCCTGCCAAGCCACCAGGGTCTACAATGGCGGCACCGCATACCGGATCTTCTGCACAATTCAGGTATTGGCCTGCACCATTCCAAACAAGGTCGAAACCGTTAGAGCTTACGGAGAAATTATCTATCAGTAGCCAGTACCCTTCCCCTGGATTGACCGTAAGTGCGCGGACAAAAAGGCCTAAATTATTGCTTGTTGCGGTAGTGGAAAGCCCGGTAGGTGCTTGAGTTCCTGAATAGGAACAGCGAATAGGATTGCCCAGGTTGCCACATTCCATCGGATTCGCAGCCGTAGTTGGCCCCCATACGGCAAAGTCATAATCCCTGCCAGTTGAACCAGTACCATTAGGCGTTATAACAAACGTCAGAATAGTATTAGGTGGTGTTTGGGCATTCATCTCAAAAAAGTACCAAGCGGAGAAACGTTCCCCGGTAGCCAGGCAGCCTTGGTTTGTTCCCCCCGCAAAATCGTCGATTCCGATTCCAGATGGCTGGAAATTTATTGGGCTGCCATCGCACACAATTTGTGAATCAACACAATCTTCGTTTTGTGCTGAAACAAAAGCTGTTGGCGCAAATAAATTAACCAATAAAACAAGTAGAGGCATCAGCAAACGGCTGTTGCGTGTAGAGAGTTTAAACACCTGTTTCATAAGCCTAAAAAGTTACCCGAGTTAATTCAAAGACAATGTAGTCAAAAAATCCACCGGTCCTGACCGAAATGCTGCCGGTTGTCTTATTTGAGCACCTGCGGCCGCGCCTGAAAACCCTGAATTGATCAACGAAACAGGCCTTAATTCATCTATTACGATAGAAATCGTAGTAAAGACTTGCGCAACTACGACTGCGCTCGTACATTTGTTACGAGAGAAATCGTAATAGGGTCGCTTCGCTCCTGTTGTAGACTGTTCGCTTCGCTCACGTTGCAGGGGTTGCAGCGACCCGCTTCGCAGCCCGTAACTCTTGCAACCTTAGCGCAGCGACCCTGCAACTTTTCATAATCCACAACCAAGCCTAACATGAGTAAAGATAAAAAACAGCAACCTACCGCTTCTGAGTTGGCCATCCTGGCCATTCTCTGGGATAAAGGGCCTTTACCGGTCAAGACGATTCATGAAAAACTGAGTGAAGAGAAGGAAGTGGTGTACACCACCATCCTGAAAACGATGCAGGTAATGATGGAACGTGGTTTTCTTGACCGGGAGAGCCAGGGGCGTAAACACATTTACCGGGCCATCATCGCCCGGGTAGACACCCAGGATCGTCTGCTCGACAGCTTCATGAACCGTGCCTTCGGCGGTTCTGCCAAAGCACTGGCGATGCGCGCCTTGGGTAACTACCGTACCTCAAAAGAAGATTTGGAGGAGTTGAAGGCATTGATCAATAAAATCGAAAACGAAGACCAATGATCGAGCAATTTTTTTCCCCCGAACTCATCCACGCCCTGGGGTGGACGCTCGTTCATTCCCTTTGGCAAGGTGCCTTGTTTGCCGTAGCGCTCGGTTTATTACTCGTCCTGCTGCGAAAATTCAGCGCCAGGGCCCGCTATAATGTAGCCATCGGCATGTTATGCGCCTTTTTCCTTACTGCTTCACTTTCCTTCTACCAACTTTACGTTGGTACATCGGAGGCCGTAAGCGTCGTTTTACCAGCCAGTCAGCCTGAAGTACAACCAGAGGTCGCCGATAGCGCTCTTCCAATAGCTGCCAAACATAAGCCGAACCTAACCAGTGTGGCTCCGGCTCCCATTGTTTCGGCCAGTTTCCGTGAGCGTTTTGTCAACTATTACAACCACCACCTTCCGCTGATCGTAACCCTCTGGTTGATGGGGGTACTGGTACTGCAACTCAGGTTTTTAGGCCAGTTGGCCTATGTCCAACGACTAAAAAACTACGGAACCGAACGGTTTCCAGCGAAATGGGCGGTACAGATTCAGGAGCTGGAAACACGTTTGAACATTAGCCGCCCCGTTCGGTACCTGACGTCCTTTCGGGTAAACTCTCCGCTCACGTTGGGCTGGTTGAACCCCGTCGTGCTCTTTCCCCCCGGCCTACTGGCGGAGTTAAAAGCATCTCAGGTAGTAACCATCCTGGCGCATGAATTAGCGCACGTAAAGCGCAATGATTTTATGGTCAACTTGGTTCAGACCCTGCTGTGCACACTTTTCTTTTTCCACCCGGCCACCTGGTGGATGTCGGCACGCATTAATGAAGAGCGGGAGCACTGTTGTGATGACCTGGCGATTGACGTAACTGGCGAAGCCGTAGGTTATGCTAAAACCCTTCTACGGATGAAGGAGGAAGAACTGAAGAGGGATGGGGTGCTGACAATGGCTTTTAGGGGCAAAGAGGCAGGTGGTTTCAATTACCGTATCCGACGATTGGTCTCCGGTTACCTCAATGGTGCTACCTACGGAGAGGGGCTGGTAACGGCACTCATTCTGGTCGCAGCGCTTGGAACTGCCGTGGCGGCATCAGATGGAGACCAGGCTCAAGTATTGGAGCCGGAACCGGTGGAGACGGAAATGGAGACCTCACCAGAAGAGGATGTAATAGCCAGCGCCGTTGGCATCGAAAATGCAGAAATGCCCGCGACAACAACGGATGCCCTGAACACCAGGCGTGTTTCTGATGAAGAGGAAAGGGAGGACTCCGGAGCTGCTTTGGCTTATATGGACTGGGCGGCAACGGATGGAAAAAAAGTTGCGAACGGGGCGCTGGCAGCATTGCCAGACAGCCTGGAATTTCCTTTCCTGATGGAGGCGATAGACGACGGTAACTATGACCTGGTAAAGTACTTCCTGTCTAAGAACGTCAACGTAAATCAGACCGACCGAAATGGCTGGACTCCCCTGATGGTGGCTGCCAGCGAAGACCACGTCCGGATTGTCCGGTTACTGATCAATGCCGGAGCCGACGTCAACTACGTGAACCGACGTGGATGGACGGCTTTAATCGAAGCGGCTGACGAAGGGGCCACCGCCAGTGCACGGGTACTGCTGGGAGCCGGTGCAAAAACGGATCTGCCGGGTACTTCACGGTCTGCTGCGGATATGGCCGCCTCCGAAGGACATCCCGATATCTTGCGGATGCTGGTCGGTAAGGGCGCCGATCTTTCCGGCCTTGGGCGCACTACTACACCACTTCACCAGGCGGCCGAAGAGGGCCAATTGAACATTGTGAAAAGCCTGATTGAGGGCGGCGCGGACGCAGGTGCAGGGGATGAGGATGGAAGAGCAGCGCTCCACTACGCTGCAGCCGAGGGTAAGACTGAGGTGGTGAGGTATTTGCTGGAGAAAGGGGCTGACCCCAATAAAGGGGATAATGAAGGCCGAGGTCCGCTCGCCTACGCTGCCGAAGAGGGCAAACTGGAAGTCATCCGCCTGCTGCGCGCCAACGGCGCGGCTGTGGCTGCCGCAGATCAGGATGGGAGAACGCCCATCCACTACGCCGCACATGAAGGGAAATTAAGCGTCGTGGAAATGCTTTTGGAAAACGGTGGTACTGCTAACGTAGGCGATCATAGCGGGCGTACCCCGCTACACTATGCCGCCAAGGAGGGAGATGATGATATGGTCAGGTTATTATTGGCTAATGGTGCCGTGGCTAACGCCCGGGACAGAAACGGTCATACTGCTCTGGACATGGCCATCGACGAACTTATCGACGCCACAGATGATGAACTTCGCCACGCTAATATTAAGCCTGGAGAAAATGCAACCATCACAACCACGACCAACGGCCCGGACGGGAAGGTAATCAGACTGTTGACCCAGGCAGGAGCTACCTCCAGCCGGATGGAAGTGAATGGAAATGGAAATGTTCGCATTACCGTGGACGATGATCATGGTTTTTACTTCGACTCCTCCGACGGTGGTACGAGCTCCCATCACGATGTTTTTGACGATGGTACCAGCTCTCATTATGATTCCTTTGGTGATGATGAGAACGAGGTTAATGCGGCGAACGAAGCTAATGAGGCCAACATCCCAAACCGTAACGGTAGTTCTTCTGGCGAACCACTGGTGTCGGCCGTACGGAAGGGGGAGAACTACAAAATTGACCTGCTGATCAGCGGAGGAGCCAACGTAGACGGAATTGGCCGAAACGGGCGGACACCGCTCACCGAGGCTTCTTTCCATAACTACAATGTTCATACTGGCCAATTAGTAAAGGGCGGTGCCGATATCAACAAGCGGGACGCCGAAGGATACACACCACTGACGATGGCGGTACAGCACAATAACTTTTCCACCGTTGACCTCCTGCTCGAATTAGGAGCAGACCCCAATCTGAAAGATGGGAATGACCTTTCAGCGAAAGACATTTCGCTGCGGGACAACTACCCTGAAATCCTACGCCTGCTCAACGATGCCGGGGGAAACGTAACGGGCGTTGAGCATAACGGGACTTCTCCTTTAGAAGTGCCAGCACGGGATGGTCATCTGGGAAGTCTCCGCTATTTATTGGAGCAGGGCGCTGATCCGAACGCCGGCAGTGGTTGTCCTCCCGTCTTTCTGGCGGCAAGGGAAGGGCACCTGGAAGCCATCCGTTTACTGGCTCGCAACAAAGCCAACCTGGAAAAGGGCTGCGATTACCGGGATACGGATTTTTACTACCGGGCTGTGCCCGGTGGTGGGGGCTCCGTCGCCGATTACCAGGGGCCCGGGGCCCTGATGGTAGCCTTGACACAGACCGACGCTACTGCTGTATCGGCTTTGTTGGACGGTGGCGCCAACGTGAATGCAACCTGCCGCAAGGCCCGCTACAACAGCCCCCGGGAAATATCGTGGCGGGAGTCGGAAAACTTACGGAAGGAAGAACTGGCGTCTCGGTTTGACATGCAATACGACGTCAGCGGCTGGACGCCGTTGATGGAGGCGGTCGAATCTAATAGGCTGGCATTGGTACAACTGCTGCTTAAAGCTGGTGCTAACAAAAACCTTGTTGCGGGTGGCGGTCTTTCGGCAAGAAGCCTGGCTAAAGAGATCGGTAACCCGGATATTATTACTGCTTTGCGGTAGCGCGCGCTTTGCCAGGTAGTGGGAGTAGGTAGTGCTACCGCACGGTTCTGCTAGCTTCGGTCGTGCACCTCTCCCCCCGACCCTCTTCCCTGGGAGAGGGGAGACGGCTCTGCTGGTATGAGAATGTCATTTCAGGCTTGAATTTAAGTCCGTATATCCTCTTTTTACCTAAAAGCATGAATGCTTGGGTCACCCCTCTCCGGGGGAGAGGAGCTGTGGGAGAGGCGGTTTCCCCTTTGCTCCTTTAACCCTTTCACGGCACCTGCGGCCGCGCCAAAAAAAACACTGACGTACTACCTAATCTCACTTCTAATAATCTCCAACCAATAACCTCAACCCCTTCAGCGAAGCGGACTGACCGCAGCTGCCCAACGTTTATTTACCTGGCCAAACGGCCCAAAATTTAACCCAAATGCGTACCCTGATTTTACTGGGTTTGCTGGCCTGCGCCGGCAACCTTTTAGCCACTGCTTTACCTGATTTGAAAGTATCCTTAACCGGAACCATCATAACTGATGCTAAGGTGCCACTGGAGTACGCCACCGTTTCCGTATTTGAAGCGGACAGCACCCTGGTCGATGGAACGGTAACCAACGAGCAAGGAATGTTTGAACTGAATCTTCCCACCGGTACTTACCGCCTGCAATTCGAGTTTCTTGGCTTTACTACCTACCAAATGCCTATTGAGTTGATCCGGAAAACGGATCTGGGCGTTATCGAAATGTCTCCCGACGGCCTGACGCTTGACGCGGTGGAGGTGACCGCCAATAAGACGCAAATGAATCTTTTGCTGGACAAGAAAGTGTTTAACGTCGGAACCGACTTGACCTCCGCCGGCGGCTCGGCCAATGAAGTGCTGGACCAACTGCCCTCCGTTACGGTAAGCGTTGACGGTCAGGTAAGCCTGCGTGGAAACAGCGGGGTGCGGATCCTGATCAACGGCCGACCTTCTGCCATTGCCAATAATAATGCGCTGGACGGTATTCCCGCCGAAAGTATAGAAAAGGTAGAGCTCATCACCAATCCTTCTGCAAAATACGAAGCCTCCGGTACGGCCGGCATCATCAACATTATCCTGAAAAAAAGTCAGCAAAGAGGCTACGGCGGTACCGCCAGTTTTTCAGCGGGCTACCCCAAAGACCTGCGCGCCAACCTTAATCTGAACATACGTCGGGAAAAATTCAATGCGTTTGGCAGTGTCGGCTACCGCTATTCCGATTACCAGGGAACGGGCGACTTATTTCGCCGCAGCACGCTGAACGGAGGCGCTACCAACCTGCAACAGGATCGTTTGCAGGACCGAAACGATAAGAACGTTACCGGTTTCGCTGGCTTTGATTATAACATGAGTCCGACCGACATGATCACCGCGTCTTACTCTCTGTATGACGTGATCAACGATGACCTGGCGACGATTGATTTTGACTACACCGATGACAACGGCGCTCCGCTCCAAAGGACCCGTCAAACGCTGGATTTTCTGGAACCCGGTAAGTATCAAACCATCGAGCTTACTTACACTAAAACCCTGAAAAAGGAAGGCGAGAAGCTGACATTTTTTGCTCAAAACGATTTCTGGACGGAGCCTGAATACGAAGACATCACCTTTGATGAATCTTTCCCGACCATGGCACAAAACCTGCGGTACCGTACGGAAAGCCTGGAAGGTAGCCGTGACTACCTGCTCCAGGCAGACTATGAAAGCCCGGCCGGAAAAAACGGTAAGCTGGAAGCAGGCTTTCGTGGAGAAACCCGAATCATTTACAGTGATTACCTCGCCGAGCGCAATGAGGCTGGTACCTGGAGTGCGCTTCCCGGGTTTCAGAACAACTTTGATTATTACGAACGGATCGGGTCTGGGTATTTGCAATATGCCTGGAACAAAGATGCCCTCAGTTTCCAGGTTGGCCTGCGGAATGAGTACACGGTCGTGCGGGTAGAGAACGAAGCCTCCCCTGAAAACGACGTGACTAAGCCTTACAACCGGCTATTCCCATCCGCCAGCGCCAGTTTCAAAATCTCGGACGGAACCAGCACGCAACTGAGTTTCAGTAAGCGCATCCAGCGTCCTTCTTTTGGTTTGTTGAATCCTTTCGGCGGCATCGGAGATCCGAACTCGATCTTTCGGGGGAACCCCGATCTAAACCCAACTTACACGGATCGCCTGGAGTGGAACCTGATCCGTCGTTGGGAAAAACTTACCATTAACCCGGCTATTTATGCATCCACGGCAGTTGACTTCTTTGCTTTTGTGATTGATCAATCCGCAGATAATCCGTTTGGCCTTGAAACCGGCACCATCACCGTACTTCCGGTGAACCTGGACCGGGAAAACCGCTATGGCCTGGAGGTCAACGTGAATTACCGGCCTACCGAAAGCATTAACCTGTCTGGCGAAGTAAACTACTACGGTTACCAGCAGCGTGGGGAAGTGGAGGGCAGAAGCTTTGATTTTGATTTTGCAACCTGGTCGGGGTCACTGCGCTCCAATATCGATCTGCCGAAAGACATCTCCTTTCAGGCCGTTGTGTATTATGATGCTCCGTTCAAGACGGTACAGTCTGTCCGTGCTGCGCAGTATTACCTGCGTATGGGACTGAGTAAGCAGTGGAATAACAAATTCACGATAACGGCTAACCTGAGTGGGCCCAGGATACAAGCTTCGACGAATACATTGCCTACGTTTACGGAAACCGAGAAAAACCAGTGGACGCGCTGGCGGGGAAGCCTGAATTTTCAGTACCGATTCGAGAAGGGGGCTGGTGCGCGGGAACGGCGGCAGCGGGGGAGTATTAGGTAGTCGGGTAGTCGGGTTGTCGGGGTGTGGATACCCGGGATAACCCGACGCCCTGACTACTCGACCTTATCCGGCAAATAAACCTTAGCAATAGTTCCTTCGCCCGAAGTGCTCTCGAGAACTACCCGGCCACCGTGCAATTCTGCGAGTTCTTTGCAAAGGATGAGCCCCAGGCCAGTGCCGGGTTCTTCTCGCGTTCCGGATTTCAGGCGTCGATGAAGGCTGAATAATTGCTCCTGTGCTGCTTTGGAAATCCCGGTGCCGCTGTCTTTAACGGATATGATGTCTTCTCCTTCTGCACGGGTGTGAGAAACCTCAATGGTACCACCATCATTACTGTATTTAACGGCATTGGAGATGAAGTTTCGTAAAATGGTATGTAGTGCGTTACCATCGGCAAACACCATGGTTTCGGGGTGGACATTATTCTCAAGGCTAATGCCATTAGCATTTGCCGCCCCGCCATAAAGGCTTAGGTTTTTACTGACGAACGCCTTCAACGGGTGGGGGGCTTTTTTTAGTTCAATGGCTCCTGACTGGCCCAGTGCCCAGGCCAATAGGTTGTCTAATAAACCTCGAAGCTGGTTAGCAGTTTGGCTGATGAGCCCTACGGTCTTTTTTACCTGCGCGTCGTTTTTTTGCGCTAATTGATGTTCCAGCTGTCGATCAGCACCGGCCAGCGCGATGATCGGATTATGTAGGTCGTGCGCGATAATGCTGAAGAACCGGTTTTTGGTATGGTTGAGGGCTTCGAGTTCCTGGTTTTGCGCGAAAAGTGTTTTTCTGGCTGTTCCTAATTTCAGGTAAAAAAAGATGCCACCTGCGAGGAACAGCCCCAGTAATCCGGCGATAATTGCATATTGACGTCGTTTGGATTCTGCAAGTTCCCGCTGCTGATCAAGCAGGATAATTTCCTTTTCTTTCTCTTCCGTTTCAAATTGGTTGTAATACAGCAACAGCACGTTGTTCCGGTTGACGGACTGGATGCTGTCCTTAAGGTTCATGAACTTGCGGGTAAACTGCTCTGCCAGTTGGTAATCTCCCCTGGCCCGATAGGTATCCGATAAGAACTCGCTGTACATGACTTGTTCGGCAACATCATTTTTGGCGATGGATTCTTCGTAGAGTAAGCGCCCATCTCTCTCTGCTTCCGCATAATTGCCATTGACCAGGTTGTTCAGCCAGGCAGATTGCCGATAGAGGAAACGCAGGAAATCAGGGCTTCCCATTTCGGAAAAAGCGCCCTGGAGCTGATTAAAGTAATGGTTTACGGAATCTTTATTGGCCAATTGATAATGCCCTTCCACTAACCCATTATAAATGTATATCGGGAGCATTGGCAGCTGGCCCTGGGGCAGTTCTATTGTTCTTGCCGACCGGTAGCGCTTAAGTGCCGCCGGATAATCTTTCTTTAGCAGCAGATTCCTGCCAATATTCACTTCCAAAAGTGTGTGATCAATGGGTTTAACCAGGGACCCGAATTTTTTGTGGAGGTCAAGATAATCGACGGCTTTATCGTATAGCCCAATCTGACTGTAAAGAATGCCAATAGAACGGTAAATCTCCAACAGTTTGCTTGAGTCCGTAGGAACTACCTCGAAAGCTTCCAGGGCATCGTCGAGTACTTGAGCACCCTTCACAAAATTTCCGCTGAAAGACAGGGCATCACCGTATTGGTGCAGGTACTTAACGTACGACTTGGTGAGGGGTAAATTATATTCCTCAATTAAGGATAGTCCTAAACTATCATAATAGATGGCTTGCGAATAATCCTGTTGCCAGGTATTGATGTCACCAACCGCCATGTATAGCGACACTTTTGCCTGCGGAGATACTTCGTCAGCCCGTTGAAGATAAGCCGAAGCCAGTGAATCGGCTAAAGCTACTTTTCCGATAATAACATATTCTTTAGCGAGATCGATCATCCGCTCCACCTGTATGTCTAGCGTTTGGAACTGCTTGGATTCCTCTAACCGATACGCAAAAATCTTCTCAAGATTAGAGACCGTATTCAGGTCAATTTCCTTAAGCATTTTGGCGAAATACTGGTCTCTATCGTCCACTTCGGGAATTCCCATCGCTACCTTTAGCAGAGAATCTCCACTAACCTGAGCGGTTAAATTGGAAAAAACGCCAAGCAGTAGCGGGAGAAAAAGATAGAGAACAGCAATACGCATATGAATCCAAGTTGGGCTGGAAAGATCGTAAAAACTATCGTACCGGTTCAACCGTCAGGCCTTCCTGGCGGAGTAAGGAGATGACTCCTTTCTCACCGCCCAGGTGGCCGGCACCTACGGCAAAAAGCTTCGGCTGGGCGCTATTGGCCTTGATCTTGGCCATGATTTGTGGTACCCAGTTCTCGTTCCGTTTGGTCAGCAGTAATTCTTCGAATTCGGCAACGCCCGAGCTTTCCTGGGTAAAAGACGCGGCCATCTCCGCAATGGCTTTACGTTTGTACAGGCCGACTACCTTATCCATTTCACTTATCCCGGAGCTGGCATCTTCGCCTTGGTCCGAAACGACGGATTGGAACAACATTTTTGCCTGCGCAGTATAGGGGATCGCGTCAAAGAGGCCGAGCTGAAACTCCATGGTTTCAAGGCCGCCAATGGCCTTTTCGCCGGCTTCGGCCAATTCGGTTAGTTCCAGTTCGTAGCTTTTGGTGCCTCCAGAGCTGAGGCCGCCGCCGTTCTTCAGGGCTTCCATGTCCTGGCCGACCATCGCAGATAAAAACAGGGGCTTCATGCGCTTAAAAAGGAAAAACGGCATACCCATTTTGGTGAAATAGGCTTCTACTTCATCGTATTGTTCCTTAGGGAGCAGGTCCTCAAGGCTGGTGTCACCCCGCATGTTGATTTTGGTGAGCAGGCCCATCAGCATACCTGGGTCAGACATTTGGCGGGGATCGATTTCGAAGATCACTTCGTCGGCATCGTTCAGGGATTTAACCAGGCCCCTGGGCAGGAAATAGTCCTCTTCAGGTATGATGTGAATGGTGCCGAAAAGATAGCTCTCATTCGCTACGCCCGGGCCGTTTATGCTCCAGAGCAGGAAAGTATCTTGTGCGGTAGGACCGAACTTTTGCGCGGCCGCAGGTGCAGGGGAAGTTGCCGTAGCAACCGCAGTAGTCTTGGGGCTACAGGCGGCGAAAAGAGCAATGGCCGTTAGGGCCAGGAGGGAGAATAGCTTATTCATGGTTTCTGTTGGGGAGTATTTGGCAAAGGTAACGCGAGGAATGGGCAGAAAGATGGGCTGAAGTGCTGAGTGTCCTACTGGCAGGCATTTTTTTCCACTAAGACACTAAGAAACTAAGCTTAAGTTGTGGTCACGTCACCAAAAAATACTTAGTGCAGCCCTTAATTCTTTAGGTTCTTTATGGTAACTTCAACACCGCCGCCCATCATGTGGTGAAATTTGACTTAAGGAGTGCCTACCTTTGTACCAATGAAAGACATTTTTGATTTACTAGGCCGCATTCTGCTATCTTTTATCTTCTTTTTTGAAGCCTACGATTACTTTGCTTACGAAAGCCTCAATAAGAATGCCATGAAGATTTATGGCCTCACCTGGAACCAGGATTTTTTCCTCTATGGTGCCATTTTTCTGCTCTTCTTCGGTGCCCTGACCATTCTGCTGGGCTACCGGATGCGCTTAGGTGCCATCCTGTTAATGGTCTACTGGATTCCGCTGACCTTTATCGTCCACAACTTTTGGGTGGAGGAATCGGGAAGTGACCTCTACCGCCTGCAAAGCATCATTTTTATGAAGAACCTCGCCATTATGGGCGGATTGCTGATCACCGCCACACATACGTCGGGGAAGTACCGGTTGCGGCGGTTGTTTGCTACTACTAACGTTTAGAGGTTCGCTACGCTTGTTGGCCTGAAACCTAATCTTAGCTAAAAGCTGCCCTGAATGGTTACTCCAATACCCCTTTCTTAGTGTAGCTACTTAGTGCCCTTAATGCCTTAGTGGTTACCTTTAACCTGCCACATTGCAGAGCCCTTCTTAATGCCTGAATGCCCTGAATGGTTACTCCAATGCCCCTTTCTTAGTGTAGCTACTTAGTGCCCTTAATGCCTTAGTGGTTACCTTTAACCTGCCACATTGCAGGGCCCTTCTTAATGCCTGAATGCCCTGAATGGTTACTCCAATGCCCCCTTTCTTAGTGTAGCTACTTAGTGCCCTTAATGCCTTAGTGGTTAAATCCCCCCAACCCTTAAATTAGCGCATGATTATCCTGAAAATCGGCGGAAACATACTAAATACTCCCACGGCCCTCTCCGACGCATTGGACTACTTCGCCTCCCTCCCGGAGCCCGCTATCCTGGTCCACGGTGGCGGCCGTAAGGCCAGCGAGGTCCTCTCCGAAATGGGGCGACAACCGAAAATGGTAGACGGTCGGCGAATCACCGACGCACCCACCCTGGAAATCGTTACTATGGTCTACGCCGGGCTCCTCAACAAACAGGTTGTGGCCGACCTCCAGGCCCGTGGCTGCAACGCCATTGGCCTCAGCGGTGCGGACGGCAACGCCGTCCTTGCCGAAAAACGCCCGGTAAAAACTATTGACTACGGTTTCGCCGGCGACGTGCTGGGGGCTAACGGACCTTTACTGAAAACCTTGCTGGATCTCGGACTGAACCCAGTACTTTGCCCCATCACCCACGATGGGAAGGGGCAATTGCTGAACACCAACGCCGACACCATCGCCAACGAAACGGCGAAGACACTCGCGGCCATGAGCCCCGACGAAACCGTCTCTCTCCGCTACTGCTTCGAGTTTCCCGGCGTAATGAAAGACATCAAAGACCCAGGTTCCTGGATACCGACCCTGACACCCGATACCTATGCCAGCTACAAAGCTGATGGCACCATCGCCGGCGGTATGATCCCGAAACTGGACAATGCGTTTGCGGCGGTAGCCGCAGGGGTAGGGGAGGTAGTGATTGGGGACCTTCTTGCCCTGCGGGCAGGCCGGGGGACGAAGTGTGTGAAGGAGTAGCCTTATCTTCACCCGATGAAATACAACATCCTGTTCTTACTTCTATTTAGCCTTAGTTCCCTTTCTGCCCAAGACACCGTCCTCAACCAAAAGGTAGAACAACTCCTGGAACTCTCTGGCGCTAAAGCCCAGTTCGAAACCGCACTAGATGGTATGCTTACCACTTATAAGCAAAACCCTGCCATGATGGAAGGCGTACCAGATGATTTTTGGAAGAAGTTTTCGGAGGAGGCAAAGTCCACTGCTTTTGACGACCTGCTGGGCCGGATGGTGACCTTATATCTCGATCACTATACTGAAGAAGAACTGGACCACCAGATTGCTTATTTGCAATCGCCACTCACCCAACAAATCGTGGCCAAGCAACCTCAACTACTGCAGGAAAGCATGACAGTTGGCTCAGCCTGGGGCCAGGAGATCGGGGAGAAGATTGCCCGACAAATTATGGAAGCCAAAGAAGATAAGAACTAAACGCGTAGCAGCTTTACACATGATCAACTACTTAATCATTCCAGGCCTCGGCAATTCCGGCCCCGAACACTGGCAAAGCCGCTTTGAGCGGATCAGTGAAAATTTTCACCGGATTCAGCAGGCAGAATGGGAAGAGCCAGTATGCGATGATTGGATCGCTAACGTGGATGCAGCCGTTGTTGCTCACGATCCAGCTACCGTCGTTCTGGTAGCCCACAGCATTGGATGCCTCGCCGTCGCCCACTGGGCAGCTAAATACCAACGGTCAATTAAAGGTGCACTATTAGTGGCACCCAGCGATCCGACAACACCACAGTACCAAACCTTCAAATCCGAAGGCTTTGTCCCCGTGCCGACGGCAAAACTTCCTTTTCCGGCCATTGTGGTGTCCAGCGAAGACGATCCCTGGGTCAGCCCGCAGCGGGCTGCAGCGTTTGCGGACAATTGGGGCGCACAACTGGTCAACATTGGCCAGGCCGGCCACATCAGCAGTGCTGACGGGTACGGGCACTGGTCGGAGGGATGGGAATTGGTGAAGTCTTTGGGGTAAAGGGGGTGTAGGGTTGCCATGTTATCTGGTTGTCGGGCTTAATCCCAACGTCCCTTCCCGACACATCCCACTTTCCGGGCTCACCTGCTAAACCATTAGGTGCTCTACGTCGTATCTATGCACGACGAAGTATGATGAACGAACGTAACCTCGGGGCCCTGACCGGTCCCGTCCTGATTTTTGGTGGTGCTTACTCTAACCTGGATGCCCTCGTGGCGGTCCGGGCGGAGGCGGAGCGGCGGGGCATCCCGCCGGGCAATGTGATCTGTACCGGGGATACGCCGGGCTACTGCGCCGAGCCGCAGGAATGCCTGGATCTACTGGCCGCGTGGCAATGCCACGCCATTGCCGGCAACGTGGAAACCAGTCTGGTAAATGGAACGGATGATTGCGGCTGTGGCTTCGGCGACGGTTCGCGGTGCGATATGTTCGCCAAACTGTGGTACAACTATGCAGCTAAGCACGTCAGCCAGGCCAATCTTGCCTTCATGGCGGAGCTGCCAGATATGCTGCGTTTTACCTACGCGGGCCGAAAAGTGGTGGTGTTGCACGGCTCTCCGGAAAACCAGTCGGAATTCGTCTGGCGATCTACTTCAGCAGAAAAGAAAGCACAATTTTGCGCGGACGCAGGTGCAGCCGTAGTTGTTGGAGGGCATTGTGGGTTGCCGTTTGCACACGAACTGACGGAGCAAGAAACCCCATCTCCTCCCCGCGGAGGAGGGGCACCTGGGAACGCTGCGCGTTCCAACGACCTGCAACCTGCAACCAACCTGGAACCCCTGCAACACGAGCGTAGCGACCTGCAACCTCTGCAACGCGAACGAAGTGAGCTTATGCAACAGGAGCGTAGCGACCCTGCAACCTACCTTTGGCTAAACGCCGGCGTAATCGGCATGCCCGCCAACGACGGCACCCCCCGTACCTGGTTCATGGTCCTCAATGATGCTGAGGGCTTTGATTACGACTTTCACCCCCTGACCTACGACCACCGCGCGGCGAAGTCCAAGATGATCGACGATCGGCGGTTGCCCGTATCCTATGCGGCTACGCTGACTACCGGAATCTGGGACAATACTGAGATTATGCCCCCGGCCGAGGAAAGCCGCGAGGGCATCCCGTTGAATGCGGCGGTGATAAAGGCGGAAGCCGCCCCTGCTTTTTCAACTTCCCCTGCACCTGCGGCCGCGCCCGGAAAAACAGCCCTCAAGCAAAAAATGAACCTGGGCGAAATCACCAATAAGCAATCACCAATGAACAGTTATTCCGACCCTAAAGACCTCAAATCGTTCGGCAAGATCGTTGAATGGCAGGAGGACATGGGCAACAAATTCTTCGATTGGTACAGCGGTGTGACCGAAGGCGATACCGCGCTCAGTGCGCGCGAAAAAGCCCTCATCGCCCTGGCCGTCAGCCACGCCATCCAGTGCTCGTACTGCATCGATGCCTACACGACCAACAGCCTCCAGGCCGGTGCCGATGAAGAGCAGATGATGGAGGCCGTCCACGTCGCCGCTGCCGTAAAGGCCGGCACCACCCTGATCTACGCGCGGCAAATGCAGCGCCAGGTCGATAAAGTAACGATGTAATCAGGTTGCAGGTTACAGGTTGCAAGTTGCTGGCTCCCAAGAGTATCAGTGCCTTGTAACCTGCAACCCGCAACCCGCAACCCGCAACCAAAATGGCAATTAAGCAAAAAACAAAGTCCCTCTCCGTCACCGGCTCCCGCCTGAGCAGCACCTTCGTGCAACTCAACGTGCTGAACGGAAAGGACATCTCCGACGCGAAATTTCCCCGGTTCAGCGACAAGCTCGCCACCCTGGGGCATCAACCGTTCAAGCCCACAGAAATTGAAATCTTTCAGCTCAACATCGGTAAACTCTGTAACCAGACCTGCGCCCACTGCCACGTGGATGCCGGCCCGGATAAGAAGGCCGAAAACATGAGCATGGCGGACCTGGAAAAATGCGTGGAACTGATCGCAGCTACACCTACCATCCAGGTAGTTGACATCACCGGCGGTGCGCCGGAGATGCACCCCGGTTTCCGTTGGTTCGTGGAAGAATGTACGAAGCTCGGTAAGCGAGTCATCGACCGGTGTAACCTGACCATCATCATGGCCAATCCGAAATACCGGGACCTGCCCGAATTTTTGGCTAAGCATAAGGTACACGTGGTCTCCAGCCTCCCGTATTTCAGTAAAAAGCGGACCGATGGTCAGCGGGGCGACGGCGTATTTGAAGACTCGATCAAAGCCCTTCAGCTGCTCAACGAAGTAGGCTACGGCCAGCCCGGCTCTGGCCTGGTGCTGGACCTGGTCTTCAACCCCAGCGGCGCTTACCTGCCAGGTAAGCAGGAAGAACTGCAGGCAGAATTCAAACGGCAGCTCGACCGGAAGTTCGGCATCGTTTTCAACGAGCTGTATGCTATCACCAACCTGCCCGTCAGCCGTTTTCTCGATTACCTGATCGAAACGGGCAACTACGAGGAGTACATGCAGAAACTGGTAGACGCCTACAACCCGTCGACGGTAGAAAGCCTGATGTGCCGGAATACCGTTTCCGTCAGCTGGGATGGCTTTCTCTACGACTGCGATTTCAACCAGATGCTCGACCTGAAAGTGGCGGCCAAAGGCCAGCATCTCACCACCTTCGACGCCGACGAACTGCGGAAGCGAAACATCGTTATGAACCAGCATTGTTATGGGTGTACGGCGGGGGCGGGGAGCTCTTGTACGGGAGTGGTGGCTTAGTCTGGTAGTCTTGTGGTCTTATGGTCTTGTAGGCTACCGCGGGGGGGAAGCTCGCTGCGCTCGTAGGGCTCTCACAGAGGACGGCACAGAGGGACGGACAGAGGTAACTCGCCGTATTTGCGTTAATCCGCGCAACCTGTAAAAGTCAGCGATTCGAAAGCCTTTCCTTAGCATCATGCTTAATGCCTGAATGATTTTAATGGTTACTCCGAAGTAAGCCTCTTCTTAGTGCAGTCCTTAGTGTACTTAATGCCTTAGTGGTTAACAAATTCTTACAAAGCCACCGAAGTCATCCCCACCGGGTACTCCGCCTGCATCAAAGTGACCATCCGCTGGTAAAGGTCTTCGTCATCGGAAAAATTCTTATCTCCCAGCTCCAGGACGAGCACCGCTTGTTCTTTCTGGCTACCAAAGTAATTGAAGTAGGCTGCCTGAACGCTGGCTAGGTATTCGTCCTTAATTTCTTTCTCGTATTCCCGACCTCGCTTAGCGATATTGGCCTGCAGGGCCTCGACGGGGCGATGGAGGTAAACGATTAATTCCGGATTGGGAAAGCCGGCATCCATTACCTTGAAGAGTCGGGAGAAAAGCCGGAATTCATCTTCGGGCAGGGTATTACGGGCAAAAAGGAGGGTTTTTACGAAAATGTAATCGGCGATGACACCATTGGTGAAAAGATCCGTTTGGGCCAGTTCCGACTGCAACTGCTTGTGCCGTTCGGCCATAAAGAAGAGTTCGACGGGGAAGGCGTAGCGTTCGGGTTCCCGGTAGAACGGAGGCAAAAAGGGGTTGTCACTGAATTCCTCCAGGATCAGCCGGCGGTTCTGGTCTGCGGCCAGTCTGGAGGCGAGGGTGGTCTTGCCTGCACCGATGTTGCCTTCGATTGCGATGAAATTGGGTAACACGGTACGAATTTTAGTAATTTGGCTGGCGGCAATTATACGCCAATCACGGCGGATAAACGGAGGAACCATCAAATTACCTCAGCAAATGCACTTAACCATTGCCCTCGGGGCGAACCTCGGTGACCGGGAAGCCACCCTGGCCACTGCCCGTCAGCTTATTCAGGATCGGATCGGACCACTGCACGCAGTGTCTTCCCTGCAGGAAACACCGGCCTGGGGAAGAACTGATCAGCCGGATTTTCTAAACCAGGTCGTGGTGGTGGTGCTAAAGGAAGAGCTGGACAACCGGCTTGCCAATACTTCCACTTTATCGGTCGGGTTGCACCACCTGTTGGATGTTGTACAAAGTATCGAATCGGAACTTGGCCGGCAAAGAAAGGAACACTGGGGCCCACGGACCTGTGACTTGGACCTGATCTTTTTGCGGGATCTTCGTTTTGAGGACGAACGGCTAAGTTTACCACATCCCTGGTGGCGGGAACGGGATTTTGTGGGGGGGATTATTCGTCGGGAATTGGGATGGTTGTTGTTGGAGTACCCGGTGGGTGGTGGTCATAGAGTCCTTGTTTGAAGGGGGCTATCCGAATAATTTTTGGGGCAGAAGTCACCTAAAGCACATAGGAGAATGCTGCCTCCTTCCCTTTTCCAGGGCGCGGCCGCAGGTGCGGGGCAAAGGGACAAGAGGGCAGTGGGAGGAAATCCTTGCTTATTCATGTATGCATAACAAATTGCCACCAGATACTAACTCAGGAGCCGTTGGACGACTTAGGCCTGTGCAGTTTGTACTATACACCCCAATGCATTACCATACCACACTATTCCTCTCCAAATCGTACCTTTATTTTAGTCCCCCCGATAATCAATAAATGCAAACCCGTTATCCTCATTTCCTGTTGCGCCTGTTGTATCGAATTTTGGTCATAGGCCTGGTGATGATGACGGGCAGGGTGCTGCTTGCCCAATCCTCCGAAGATTATGCCATCCGCCATTACGGGGTTGCTGATGGTTTGTCCAATGAATGGATTGCTGACATAGAGCAAGACGCGGCGGGCTTCCTTTGGATCGCCACCCAGTACGGTATTAACCGATTCGATGGTAAAACCTTCACCCCTTACACTTACCGACCTGGAGACGATGCGGGGCCACAAGCTAACTGGACCAGACGCCTCTTAGCCGTCTCTCCGGATACGCTCTGGTTGGGCACCCTTGGCAAGGGCCTGGTGATGATGGATACGCGCCGGGAGCGCTTCGCGCCCGCCACCCAATCCGGTTGGCCAGACCGGGATGTCGTTGGAGAATTTTTTCGCGATCAGGCCGGACGCAAATGGGTCAGCTTTATCAAAGACCTTGCTTTCCTCCCTCCCAGCGACCAAAGCCCCGTAATTATTGCTGGAGACCGGTCTTACGGCATTGCCGAAGACCGGGAAGGGAGACTTTACGGTGCCGGGATCAAGGGATTGTGGGAACTGCTCCCCGAAGATGCCCGCCAACGAAAAATTGCCGATCACAAAGCTTACGATCTTCACCTGCTTAGCCCCGATAGCCTTATTTTCGTTGACGCCAACTCCGTCCGGCTCTTAGTCCAAAAGGACGGAAACTGGTCCTCCTCTTTCTGGAAGCAACCCATTACTTACGCGGAAAACGCCTTTATCTGGCCGCGTTTTGAGCAAAGCCCCGACGGCGAAATCTGGCTCGCGACGGGTAAAGAGGTCTGGTCTTTTTCTCCCGACCTGGCCAACTGGAAAAAATATGACCTGTCCGTCGTCCTCGGCGAGAAAGGCCGGGGATGTGAGGTCCACGAGGTTTTCTTTGATCGGGAGGGGACGATGTGGTGGGGAACGAACCGGGGCATATTCCAACTGCGCAATTCACCGAGATTTTACGATGATTCCCTGCGTAAGGCCGCTGGTAAATTGCCCGGCGTTCGGGAGGTATTGGTGGACGATAGTACCGTTTGGCTGGCTCTCCCAAGCGGCCTTTTTCGGTGGGAGCGAGGCGCTCAGGAACGCCCCCGACTGATCTCCGGCAACTACTACCTGGCGCTGCACCGGGCTCAGGATAGAATGATTTACGCTGTCTGGGAGCGCAACGGCAACCAGCAATTGATCCGCTTCAACGCCCGGACGGGAGAAAAGGAGGAAACCTTTCGTCCGGAAGGAAGTCTCTCGGAAGGAAGCAACTGGCGGATCGTCGAAGATCGGTCCGGACGCATTTGGATCGCTACCTGGATGACCCTCTCCGTCTATGACCCAAAAACGAATCAAATCACTAATTTGCAACCCAAAGTAGCTGGAGAGCCGGTGGATGCCGGGATTCTTGATATGATCATCGACCAGGAGGATAACCTCTGGCTGGGAACCATGAATGGAGGATTGCTACGGACGAAGAACCTTAGTCGGCTTCCCCTGGAGCAGTCGCCCGAATTCGAAAATTTTAAGTACGATCCAGCAGACAGAACCAGCATTAGTTCAAGCTTGATTCTGCAAATTCATCAGGGTGGTGATGGCACCATTTGGGTAGCTACGGATGGCGGCCTGAACCGTTTTGAGCCCGGAAAGCAGCGTTTTGAACGTTACCTCCGGAGTAATGAAATGCCCGACGATAAAATCTTGTCGATAGCAAGTACCAAAGAAGGGGACCTCTGGATGGGAACCATCAGCCACGGCATCATGCATTTTGATCCGGTAACGGAGAAGTTCCGCCACTTTATCGCTACGGATGGCCTGGTAGGAAACACCATGCTAATCAGTTCGGTATTCCAGGAAGAAGACGGAACGATTTGGATGGGTGGGCAGGATGGCCTGCAGGCGTTTAACCCAGCGGAAATTTCGTTAGAAGGCGAGGCGGCAGCCCCCTCCCTCATCTGGATCAGCACCCGCCTCATCGGAAGAGATTCCACCTCCGAAAATCGATTTCCTTACCTGGGCAGACAAAAAGATAACCCCCTTAAACTTTCCCCCGATCAGCACACGATCAGCTGGTCTTTCTCGACGCCCACTTACACGGAGCCCGAGGCGGTTCGCTATCACTTCAAATTGGCGGGCTTTCACGCAGCATGGCTGCCACCGCAAGCTGACGGCCAGTTAACCTTAAGTAATCTCCCCCAGGGAGACTACCAACTATTAGTGGAGGCCAGCCATACGGAGGAAGGATGGCGCGTGAAGCATCCTCCGATTTATCTGAGCGTCATCCCGCCGTGGTACCAGACACTGCTGGCCAAAGCCAGCTATCTCTTCCTGGCCATTGGCCTATTGCTATTTCTTTACCGGACACAATTGCGCCGCCGCCTGGCCGAGGCCGAGGGCAAACGGATTGAAGCCCTGGCGCAGGAAAAATTGAGCTGGTTCCAACGAATAGCCCATGAATTCAGAACCCCGCTCACGGTGATTGCGGGAGCCGTTGACCGGTCCCGAAACGATCCTGCTGCTGATCAGGAGCAACAACTGGGACTGATCGATCAACAGACCAATCACTTGAATGGGCAAGTGGGCCAAATCCTGGAAATGGCCAGCCTTCGTGCCGAGGGCTACCGCCTGCGCCAGCAATCAGGAGATATTGTTGCCTTTCACAAGTACCTATTCCATTCTTTCTCCACCCTGGCCGAAGCAAAAGGTATCGGCTTACGTTTCCATACGTCGGTGGAACGCTACTTCTTCGCTTTCGACGAAGATGCCTGGCAAAAGATAACGGGTAACCTGCTGGCCAATGCCATAAAATTTACCCAGGAAGGAGGAGAGATTACCCTTGATATTCAGTTGCGGGAGGAGGAGCTTTGTGTAGTGGTGAAGGACAATGGCCGGGGGATTCACCCCGACTTTCAGCGCCGGCTCTTCGAGCCGTTCACCCGTGAAGAGGTAGCATCAACGGGCACCGGATTAGGCCTGGCCCTGGCCAGCGAGCTCGTTGCCCTGATGGGCGGCCGCATTTCGGTAGCGAGTGCGCCGGGGAAAGGGGCCGTTTTTACCGTAGGCATTCCGGCAAAAGGGCAGCATGCGCCTGCGGCGCAGGCGGAGCCTGTTTTGGATATTAATAAGGATAAGCTTCCGCTACTTCTCGTCGCTGAAGACCACCCGGAGGTACTTGACTACATCGTCTATTGCTTAGACCAGGATTACCGCTTATTGACCGCGACCAATGGGGAGTCGGCCTGGGAGCTATGCCATAAACACCAGCCAGATCTGGTGTTGTCTGATCTGCTCATGCCCGGTAAGTCTGGCTTGGAGCTTGCGGCCGCCATTCGGGAAAATCCCGTCACCGACCATATTCCCATCGTCCTGCTTACGGCCAGAGCTGGTAGCAAATCCCGCCTGGAGGGGTTGGAAGCGGGAACGGATGCCTACCTGACGAAGCCCTTCCGCCGGGAGGAACTCATCGCAACGGTGGAGCGGTTAATTACCAGTAGGCGAAAACTAAGGGAGAAATACTTTGCGGGAGACTTCTCAGTGGAACCAGCGAGTGAACGAACGGATACTTTCGTACAATCGGTCGTTACGGCAATCGAGTCAAAACTGGGGGACGAGGCGTTTTCCGTAGAAGAGTTGGCCAGCCAGCTTCACCTGAGTCGGACCCAGTTGTTCCGAAAATTGAAATCATTGACCGGCCATTCGCCGAGCCTATTTATCCGAAAAGTAAGGCTGACTAAGGCCAAAAGTGATATTCTGGATACGGAGCTTACGATCGCGGAGATTGCCTATCGGTATGGCTACAAGGAGCCGGCCTATTTTTCGCGGGTTTACCGGGAGGAGTTTGGGGAGTCGCCTTCTGAGAGCCGTGGCAGATAAGGGGGTAATTTAGTGTTGGCATGCGGGATAGAAACTAGTTTAACTAGCTGGATAGAGCAAATTGATCATCACGCATTTATAAAAGGATTGGATGAATTATAATTTCTACCGCAGAACATCTTTACCCAGGGCGTGGGCTCCCCGTAAAAAGCAGCGTTGAATCTTGCATCTTTGCATCAGGTAACTTCCTGTATCCTCTCCTAGGATCTCAAAAAGCAAACAGAAGGGGTGACTTAATTAATTTTTGTGCTGAATACAGATTAGTTGAGTTTATCGGAGTCTGAGGTAACTCAGGTTTTGACTGGAGAAGTTACTCCAGAATGAATCTGCCTGACTTAAGTAAAATTCCATGAAAAGTAAACTAGACATCCGTTTTTACATAGTCATACTTGCGATCATACAATGCACGATCAGTGGATGTAAAGAAGATCCGGTCATGGAGGAAATAATTATGGAAGAGGAAGAAGACTTGTGTCCGTTTTCAATTACTCCGGATACGTTTTTTCTTACTGATGAGACTTTAGCAAAATTCCCTTATGACTTGGATGAGCCCGTAAACTCAGTGTATTACACAGACTCGACAGGCAATCTGTTTTTAGCTGATTTCCCGCGCAGTACTTCTTATTTCTCAAGAGGATTTTTCCCGAATACTGTTCCGTGTAATTATGACGCTTCTCAGGAGATAAGCATTACCGGGAAGTATCAGGCTGTTGAAGCAGAGATTCATATTGATGGACTAGGAATTATGTTTTCGCTTTGTTATCGGGTTAGGCAGAACATTGAAAGGTACGAAGAGCGGATTTCCAAAGAATACGGAAGTATATTCGTCACATCACTTCTGGACGCTGATGCCCCTTATTTTCTAAGGCCGATACCCCAGATAGGTTTTACGACAAACAATAACAACTGGCTAACCGTTGACCCAAATCCGACGCTTCCTGCTGATGAAGTTGTATTAAACGGTAAGTCCTACTTCGATGTCTACACCAGTGATATCGGGCAAGACAAGTTTTTGATATACTACAATTACCAACTTGGCCTTGTGGGGTTTGAGGATCAAAGGGATGGAATAGTATATACTTTGGTGGAGTAACGCCGCTTTTGTGAACCATTACTGTGCCTTGTTAATAGAGAAACAAACTTTAGGACGCCATTCGTCAGAAACGCTTTCCTCGCTGTAAGCTTCCCCATTATCCAAAACAAGCCAAAAGCCAAAAATGATCAGAATAATACTAATACTAGCCATCTTCGGAGTAACATTTATAATAGTCAAGTTCATAATGTCACTGGTCACAGATAAAAGCTGCCCAAGTTGTAATGGTCAGGGCTACTGGAGAGGAACCAGAGGGGATAATAATTTCTGTGAAGACTGCAATGGCAGCGGTCTAAAGTAAATATCAGTGGGCGTAAACCAAATTGTCGCGCTGACCGGTAGCACTGGAGTGCTTACGTCGGGTCAGCGCGACAATTTGGGTTACGCCCAGATCAGTTTGAGTGCAGAAATGCTTTAGGTAATACTGAATACTATCAATATCGGCTAAACAGGGCAATGACACTTACACCAGCCTTTGTTGAAAACATCAGCGCCCAGCTATCAAAAAATCATCATCGCCCCCGGCCCCCCTCCCAACCGCTACCGCACACACCGACAATTAATGCCTTCGGCATTATAACGCTCCACCGCAACCTCGCCAATATTCAATCGCATAACGTAGCGCCCTGAACTCGTTACAGTAGCGTATATTGGCCGGTCAAGAAGGGGTTCATAAAATGCATTGCTCAGCCGAGCAAAAGCACCACTAGAAGTCCACATAAATTCTGAACTGCTAATGATCCCGCCGGCAAACTGACTGGCTTGATCTAGGCTGGGCACCCCCCAATTGGAAAAACCGTCTTCGGTCAGAGTGCGGCAACGGTTCGCGCAGGCGGGATAGCTAATGTTCGGCACCTCACTGCTCAGTGCACTCGGAAATTGGCTCTGTTGTTCCATTTGCTCCCCCACGAAATTTTCGAGGTAACGACGGTTGACCGCGTGCTGCGGCCCCGCCGGATCCCCCAAATTTACGATCCGCAGGTCCGCCATGTTCACGTCCTGGCGGAATCGGAAAGTCCCGTCGTTCTGGACATCGAAAATGTCTTCGGAGGCACCAAAACTGTTCCCCGAACGCTGCAAGCGCAGCCGTCCGGATTCATTGACCATCCGGAAATCCTGGCCGATGGAATAGAGGTCTATACTGGCCGGGCCGTTGGTGCTTTCCACCCGGATCCGCTGGTCGTCCACGCCCCTTACGTGGATTTTTTCCGCAGCACCGCTAAAATTACCGACCGCCATCCGCCCGCTCGGCGTCAGAAACAACACGCCTTCCCCTTCCTCCTCGCCGAGATCGCTGCCGGTACGAAATGACAAAGCCCCCTGGCGGTTAACCATTCGCCAATCCGCCAACGCATTCCCCTCGCCCCGTAGCAGGTCGACGTAAGAACTTTGCGTACCGGTAGAGCGGATACTGAGGCCTACCTCTCCGGGGTCCTGCAGTGCGAGTCTACTCTGCGGGTCGAGTGTTCCGATGCCAACGTTGCCGGAGGAAGTGACCGTCATCTGGTCATTCGGCTCACCAGATTCACCGGTGAAGTTATCGGAAGTCGACTGAAATTTGAGCCGCCCGCCGTCGTTGATCATCCGGAAATCGGTAGAGGAAAAGGCACTGCTCCTGATCAATTCCAGGCCGACGATGCTTGCACCAAAGGTAGTACTTGCCACACGGAGAAACTGATCGTCGGGTCCAGCCAAATGTAACAAACGGTCCGGAGCATCCGTGCCAATGCCAACGTTTCCGTCTTCGTAAATAGCATCGTCGCCTTCCTTTGTCCATACTTTGGCGTCCAGGCTGGTGCCTGCGGCCAGCGCGTAGGGGACTGCCTGAAAAGGCGTTGTGGGGAGGGTCACACTTTCACCTTCTATATCCATGGTAAGTTCCAGAAAGAGCGGCGTTGTTGTCCAGTCAATGTCGGCGAAACCAGTAGGGTTGCCCTGCCCGATGACCAGGTGTAGCAGTCCAAATTTATCCGTACTTACGTCAATAAACCGTTCGGTGTAGACCGTCGCTCCGTTCGTGGGAGCGTCTTTGATCCGCACGCCTACGGTCATGGAGTATTCTGCCAGGATCTGACCGGCATCGTCGCGGGCGATGGCCTGGTAATTGATGCCCTGAGGGATCTGAGGAATTGGTGTATCCTGAGCGAATGCTGTTATGGTGATCAGGAAAAAGGTAAAAGCTAGCAGATATTTCATGGCTATGGGAGGTTTGTGTTATCGAAGAATGATGAGGCCGTTTTCGCTGCCCGTGGAGGTGCGAATCCGGTAGGGATAGCTGCCCGCTGGCAACATACTGAGGTCAATTTCGGCGGTGGGTCCTGGGGCTAAATCCTGCTGTCGGAGTAAGCGGCCGGCAGCATCAAACAGCTGCCAGTTAATTTGGCCGGTCTGGCCAGATGCAGAGATGATCCACCGCAGCCACCCAGCGCTTGGGTTGGGATAAAAGCGGATGAGTTGTCCGTTGTTGTCCGCAGAACGGTCAATCGTTTGTAGCGGGCTCAGGGTGACGGCACCGTCTACATCGAACTGCCGAATCCGGTAATACAGCAGGGCTGCCGGATAGCTTTCATCGATCCATTGGTAGTCAGCGGTGTTCCCGTTCCTGACGTTCAGTCGGGTCAAAAAATCAAAGCTCGTACCGTCCGAGCTGCGCTCAACGTCAAAATGAGATTCGCGGCCAGTTTGCGCGACCAGCCAGTTCAAGCGGTTACGTTTGCCATCGGCGATAGCGGTAAAGGATAGCCATTCCACCGGGAGGACTACGGAAAAAGTGTTGGGTTGCTGAAACCCCTGGGTGAGGAATTCCATATTGCCAATCCCTGGCGTCTGGACGCCAACGATGGGCTCGCCAAGGGAAAAACTTAGGTGAATACTGCCTGCTGTCACACTACTGCCGCCACTTCCAATCAGCACTGGTGTCAGGCTTTGGGCGCTGCCGCAGGTGCACAGGAGGATGGTTAGGAGCAGGGTTTGGATTAAGCGATGTCTCATCTTAATTGGCATTTGTTGCAAGGTTATCCAGGACGTAAGGGCAGCTGTCTTCCGCCCTGAAACGGACCGTTTTCAAGGTCTCGATCTGGTTGCCCAGTAAAGGCATCTTGGCCCATTCCCGGCCGTTACCGATTTCTTCACTGACCGCTATGTCGGCGTAGGAAGTACTACCGTTGGTTCCCTGGATGATGAAAACCACCGTGAACTGATGGACGACATCGGTCTGGAAATTGAATTGTGGCGGAGGTGTCGCGTTGCTGGACAGGACCTCCAAATCGTTTGCGTCAAAATGAAGCGTAAGCACGACCTCGTCGTCTTCATTCAGGAAGTCGATTAAGGTGTTAGCCGAAGGAGAGTTCACCTGAATTCCCTTCCAGCTTACGATGTAGCGACCGAAGGCATCGTGGTCCGCGAGCTCAAAATCAACCCGGTTGTTGATCCGTAAAGACTGGTTGGTAAGCTGGGGTTCCTGGACGGGGATCACCGTTGGGTGAACGAGGGCAATTCGATCACCATCCGGTTCGCCCGGGATGCTTCCCTGGAGGTTGGTGTTGATAATGTTAGGAGAACGACCGTCAAAGTCATCGCGTAACAGTGTTGTCAGGCAGCCGCTTGAGGTGATCAGCAGCAAGCACATGAAGGCATATAATCGGTACATGGGAATGGGTGGTTGGTTATTCCACAAAGCTGCGGCCAACGGCCTCCGGACCGATGATACTTAGGTTGCAAAGGCTTATACTGGGGTTGTATTTTGGGGTTAGTACAGTGTAAACTAAGTTTGTTGACTTAGGTGTGGTGGATTTTGTCGGCTAACGACGTCGCCAAAAAGCAACACTTTTTTACGTTCAGGGCGAGTGGGCTATGCCCCGAGTGTACATAACAAATTGCACAAATTGAAGCTTTTCGGTCCGGACGCCCGCGGGGCCCTTAGCCTTCTCACTGCTACGCAGCTTCAGGCACGGGACGCCACGGGGTCCTAACTCGCTCAGGACCCATAGCGTCGGCCAAACCCTGAAGCGGAGCGGAGGGGTTGGTTGACCTACGGGCGTCCGAACTCATCCACTAAGTGACTATTACTAACCGGTTGTGCATTTCGTTATACACACATGCCCCGAGATTTCTCGGGGCATAGCCCACTCGCCCTAAGGGATGGCCTTCATCATTTGAGGCTAAAATTCACCAGTGCCTGTTATGTTGACATATTTAAATTACACTGTATTAGTGGATCGTTTCAGAAGTTTACAGCGTTAATTGATTACCTGTAAAGGTAAGCCTCGTCCGCACGGGGTAAGTCACAAACTTCTGAAACGATCCGCTGGGTTTACCGGTAAGCATTATCCTTAGGCTCCAGGGTTTGGATGTTGATGCAGACCAGAACCTTGCTTTTCAGGTCTCTTCCCCTGTACCTGCGGCCCCGCCCTGATGATCGGTATTCGCCTACCTGGCGAGATAATGAAACTCCCGCTCCAGCTCCTTTTTCATACGCCTGACGGCGTACCGGGCCATGAAAAATGGTATCCAAAACATCAATGCCGCATGCGGAATCAGGAATAAAGCCATGTAGAAAGGAAAGTCTGAATTGGCAGTAGAAACCAACAAAATCATAATTGCAAACAAGAGGTAGAATCCAGTAATGGCGATGATAAATATCTTCAATGATTTACCGATACCGTGTATCTTACTGGTGATGGTCAGGCAATCCCGATTCTGGACAAATTTTCCGGTAACGTAGGCCATACTAAAATTCGGCTCGAACATTTTTCGGCGTCTTCTGATCTCAAACCCTTCCGATGTGACCTTGCCAATGAAATCATTTTCGCTGGAAGAAAAAGCCTCGAAGGGGTTGCCAATGGCACCGGTAGATCCCTCGTCAACCACCTTGCGCAAACGTTTGGAGAATTCCATTTTATCCATCTCCAGCTCGGTAGTATGGTAGCCGATAAGCTTATATTTTTCGAGGAGGTTGTCCATTGTCGCAGGGAGGATTGGATTTTTATTGGTTACGGTTAGCCCAAGGTATAGAATATCAATGATATTTGGTCTGGTTGAAAGACGGAGGGCGGAGAACAATTCCATTAGATGCTAACTGATAAGCCGTCGGACGGAGTTTTTACCGACTGCGTCAGGTAAAAACGATCCGTCAGACAACGAAGAATAGCTTGGGTAATGTGCATTGATTATCGGATTTTCCCCGGCAATACGCTATTTCATTCTTGAAGACACCAATCCTTTTCGCGGCATTCGTTTATTTTAGTTCAGCTAACTTTAGCCCACCGGTACGCAATTTATTTGCGGCAGTTTAAGATGATTACCCGCATGCGTTTACCTCCATTTATCTTGTTCATTCTTCTGTTTTCAGGAGGTAATGTCTTCGCCCAACCCGAACCCTGTGGCGATACTCCCGCAATGACCTCTAACTGTCTGGATGCCTGCGCAATTTGTGACATTGACGGTTTCAGGGGGCGTAATAACTCTACGCTGCGGGGGCAGCGGGTAGATAATTTCTGTACCACCTTTAACCACAATATGGGCTTCGTCGCCTTCATTGCAGGCACGGAAAACCTGAGTATAGAAGTGACGGTGGAGAACTGTAACCCAGCCTTTAATTCGGGGCTGGAAATCGGATTGTTTGAAAGTTTTGATTGCGAAACGTTTGTACCTGTCTCCGGCTGTAACACGGATGTAGCGCCAAATACAACGGTTCCCTTTAGTAATACTGTCCCCCTGGTCGTAGGCCAACACTATTACCTGATCATGGATGGATCAGGAGGAGATGTTTGTGATTGGGTTTTTAAGGTCGTTGAGGGCAGCACTGCGGTTGGGCAATTAACTACTTCCGGAACCCTGTCCAATATTCCCGAAACCTGCCCCGGTCTGCCAACACATTTTGAGGCTGCCAATACTGAGGCCGGAGCAGCCTTATTCCATTGGGAAGTGGACGGGCAAAGGCAGCGAACTACCAATCAACCAGAAGTAGACCTGAGTTTTCCGTCTGATGGTAACTTTGAAGTTTGTGTCGTTGCCGCTAACGTTTGTGACGAAGCCCCAGCAAGCTGTACGACCATCAACGTCCGTACCCCCAACGTCTTCCGGTTGGATACGACCATCTGCCAGGACCAGTTCATCACAGTTGCAGACACCATTTTGCGCACGTCAGGCGCCTACGACTTTGTCGTCGTATTACCTAATGGCTGTGACAGCATGATCTTTGTAGCGCTGGAGGTACTGCCACAGGCCCGGGAGTCAATTGATGTCAACCTCTGCGTAGGAGATGAATTTTTTATTGGTGATACCCCATATTCGACTACCGGCGTTTTTCAAGACACCATCATGACGGTAGCTGCCTGCGACAGCATTGTCACCCTTGACTTATTCATGATTGAATGTGAAATAAGAGGAGCTACGAGGTTTCTCCCGCCAAGGTGCCGTGGCGAAGCCACGGGGCAATTGATCTTTTCTGTAGAAAACGGAACCCCACCGTTTTCCTACGATTGGAGCAATATTCTGGAGCCAACAGTGGGTGGGGCAGGGACAACTATTTTGTTTCAGGATAATGCCATTGAAGGTGTGCCTGTAGGGACGTATGAAATCAATGTCAGGGACGACTTCGGAAATGATGTTGTCTTCTTTCAGGAAGTCATGGAACCTACTGAGCTTACGGTCATGGCAGAGTCGAGGCAGATCGATGAATATAACCTGAGCTGTTTTGGCGGTGCAGACGGGGAGGCAACAGCTTTGGGTATGGGAGGTGTACCTCCTTATGCTTTTGCCTGGAGCGATACACAGGTTGGGGCCCGGGCTTCGGAGCTGATAGCAGGGACGTACATCGTTAATCTGACGGATGCAAACGGTTGTGTCCGTTCGGCCAGTACCGCAATTGTACCGCCACCAGCTATTGATTTTAGCATTGATTTTACGGACCCTAACTGCGACGGATTGGAAACCGGCATTGTGGGACTTTCCGGTGTTACCGGAGGTACGCCACCGTTTACAGTTGCACTGAACGGAGGAAACTTTGACACGCTCCTGCAATATGAAGCGTTGAGCCCGGGGAACTATACACTGGTCATCAAAGACGATAACGGCTGCATTGCAGACAGTAGCTCAGTGCTTACGGCGGCAGATATCCCCGTTATTTTTCCGTGGGAACGACTAGTAACCCAGCTGGGTTGCGACATCATTATCCCAACCTTACTCAACAATACAAGTGTTGCCTCCCTGCGCTGGGACGACCCAACGGGTACGCTGGATTGTGATACCTGTCTGCAGCCCCGTGTACTGCCACTGGATAACAGTTTGTACGTATTGACGGTCATATCTGACGATAATTGCTCAACGACAGATTCCCTGACCGTACGTGTTGAGAAAAACAGAGAGGTTTACCCGCCTACTGCCTTCTCCCCAAACGGAGATGGAGTGAATGACAGCTTCACTCTCGGCCTGGGAAAAGCAGCCGTAGCATTACAATCATTACGGGTTTTTGACCGGTGGGGCGGTCAGGTGTTTGGGGGCTCAGACCTGCCCGTAAACAGTAATGGTGCTGGCTGGAATGGACGGGTTGATGAAGCACCCGCTCCGCCAGGAAGCTACGTCTGGGTGGCAGAAGTACTCTATTTGGATGGGGTAATACTGCAATTCCAGGGCGAAGTGATGTTGCTAAGATGACCTGAGGCACACCAGGACATTTTGGCTCCCTCTCCGTTGAGCCTCAGGCAAAACGCACTGGACGCGTCGCTTGGGGTAAAGGGGGCCCAAGCGTAAGCAGGGGTTAGGTCGAAAACCAAAAATGTTCAGTAGTATGGACCTGAGGTTAATCGTGTAGAAAAGCATCTCAGCTTTCTAACGGCTCTTTTATCCTCTCCCTTGCACCTGCGGCCGCGCCTGATTTTATCAGCATTGGAACCTTTGCCCCTGCTCCTTTTCCGGCGCAAGAGGGTGTATTGTTTCCCCCAAACAATCTACAAGTCGTAAATCAGGAAGAAAGTTTGAATATAAAGCTAAGCACTATTCTTTACTGTTTTTCACTTTGTCAGAGGTTTGCGTCCTATCTTGAGCCTTACCCAATCAACACTTTATGTCTGAAGTCAATATCACTCGTTTTAAGAAAATATTAGTTGCAAACCGTGGCGAAATCGCCATTCGTATCTTGCGGGCAGCCAGTGAGTTGAAGCTACGGACGATGGCCATCTACACCTATGAGGATCGTTACAGCTTACACCGCTACAAAGCAGATGAAAGCTACCAAATAGGACCGGACGATGAACCGCTGCGTCCCTACATTGACATCAAAGCAATCATAAAACTAGCCGTGGAGCATAAGGTGGATGCCATTCATCCCGGTTATGGTTTTTTGTCGGAAAACGTAGATTTTGCCCGCGCTTGTCGTGATGCCGGTATTGCTTTTGTCGGTCCTGCACCAGAAAGCATGGACCAACTCGGTGATAAAGTCGCCGCCAAAAACTTAGCCCGAAGAGTAGGGGTGCCACTGATTCAGGATAGTGATCAGGACATCTCGGACCCGGAGGTGGCCGCTTCGGAAGCTGCCAGGATCGGCTATCCCGTCATCATCAAAGCAGCCAGTGGCGGCGGTGGTCGGGGTATGCGCGTTGTTCGTAACGAGAAAGCCCTGAAAGTAGAAGTGGTCGATGCCGCAAACGAGGCCGAGAAGGCCTTTGGTGATGGTACCATCTTCCTGGAAAAATTTATCGAAAACCCTCGCCACATTGAAGTGCAGCTGCTGGGAGACCACTACGGAAACCTGGTGCACCTGCACGAACGGGATTGTTCGGTACAGCGCCGATTCCAGAAAGTAGTGGAGGTGGCACCCGCAGCCAATCTCAGCGATGAGGTAAAAGACAAACTCTATAAATACGCCCTGCAGCTCGGTAAAGCCGTGGGGTACTACTGTGCCGGTACCGTCGAATTCCTGGTTGACCAGGATGATTCGATCTACTTTATCGAGGTGAACCCCCGGATACAGGTGGAGCATACCATTACGGAAGAAATTACGGGGATTGACCTGGTCCGTACGCAATTCCTCGTCACGATGGGATACCCCCTGGATCACCCAACGATCTTTATCCGGGACCAATCCGACGTTCAGGTCAACGGCTTCGCCGTTCAGTGCCGGGTAACCACCGAAGACCCTTCCAACGACTTCAAGCCGGACTACGGAACTTTGATCGCCTACCGCTCAGCGAGTGGTATGGGCATCCGGCTGGATGCCGGCTCGGCCTTCCCCGGAGCAGTCATCAGCCCGTACTTCGACAGCCTTCTGGTAAAGGTGACCGGCACCGGGCGGACGCTCGAAGGGGCGGCCACCCGCCTGCACCGGGCACTGCGGGAATTTCGCGTACGGGGCGTTAAGACCAATGTCGGTTTCCTGCTGAATTTACTGGAAAACGAAGATTTTCAGAAGGGTAAGGCGACCGTTCGCTTTATCCCTGAGCACCCGGAGCTGATGAAGCCCCACAATTTCCGCGATCGGGGCACCAAAATGCTCACGTATCTGGCGGACGTGGTCGTGAACGGAAATTCCGACGTGAAAAACCCGGATACGAAGCGAACCTTCCTCAAACCAGTCGTCCCGGCATTCGATCTCTACGCGGAGATGCCCAAGGGCAACCGTGATAAGCTCAAGGAGCTCGGTCGCGACGGCTTTGTCGACTGGCTTAAGGCAGAGAAGAAAATCCACTACACTGATACGACTTTCCGAGACGCCCACCAGAGCCTCCTTGCCACCCGCATGCGGATGATCGACATGCTCAACGTGGCCCGCAGCTATGCGGTGAACCAACCGGCCGACCTTTTCAGTATGGAGGTTTGGGGTGGAGCAACCTTCGATGTGGCCATGCGCTTCCTCAAGGCCGACCCCTGGCGCCGGCTCCGGAAGATCCGGACAGCAATGCCAAATACCATCCTCCAAATGTTGCTGCGTGGAAGTAATGGGGTGGGGTACAAAGCTTATCCGGATAACCTGATCGTGAAGTTCATCGAAGAAGCTGCTGCTGGCTTCCCGATATACGGCGAGGATAATAAGCCTACGGGCGAGATGACCGGAGGTATTGACCTGTTCCGAATTTTTGACTCCCTCAACTGGATCAAAAATATGGAGGTCAGCATCAAGACCGTCCGGGAAAACACCGACAGTCTGGCGGAAGCCTGTATCTGCTACACGGGAGACATCACCGATCCGAAAAAGACGAAGTTTACACTAGACTACTACGTTAAACTGGCTAAGCAACTGGAAAGTGCCGGTGCGCACATCCTGTGTATTAAGGACATGGCCGGTTTGCTGAAACCATTGGCCGCCACGGAGTTGATCCAGGCGCTGAAGGAGGAGACGAACCTGCCGATTCACCTGCACACCCACGATACGAGCGGTATTCAGAGTGCTACTTACCTGCGGGCCATCGAGGCTGGTGTCGATGTGGTCGACGTGGCCATCAACAGTCTCTCCGGTCTGACATCTCAACCAGGCTACAACTCCATCGCCGCCATGATGCAGGGGCATGAACGGGAAAACCCCGTTAACCTGCCGCTGCTGAATGAGTATGCCGATTACTGGGAGACGGTCCGGAGCTATTACTATCCCTTCGAGACGGAACTCCGGGCGGGTACGGCGACCATTTATGATACCGAGATTCCTGGCGGACAGTATTCTAACTTACGGCCCCAGGCCCGCGGCCTCGGACTTGAAGACCAGTTTCCCACCATCCGGGATAACTACTCCGCCGCCAACGAACTGTTCGGTAACCTGGTGAAAGTGACGCCCTCCAGCAAAGTGGTAGGCGACATGGCCATGTTCATGACTTCTAATGGTCTTACCGCCGAAGACGTCATTCGCCGCGGGGCGAAACTGGACTTCCCCGACAGTGTCAAAAACCTGATGCGCGGGGACCTTGGCCAAATAGAAGGCGGCTTCAACGCCGAAATACAAAAGCTGGTTCTCAAAGGAGAAAAGCCCTTTACCGACCGCCCCAATGCCCACCTCGAACCAATTGATTGGAAGGAAGCCACGGCGGAATACACGGAGAAGTTTGGCGTTAAACCAGACGACAAAGCTTTGCTTGCCTACCTGCTTTACCCGAAAGTATACGCTGATTACTTCGCCTTTGAAGAAGAGTTTGGTCAGGTGGCCAACCTGCCGACTAAGGCCTTCTTCTATGGCCTCAAGTCCAACGAAGAAGTACTGGTGCGACTGAGCGCGGGAAAGACAATTACCGTTAAGTACCTCAATAAAACCGTACCCGACGATCAGGGTAACCGCCTTGTGTTCTTCAGCCTCAACGGCCAGACCCGCAGTATTACGGTGCGCGACCGGACTTTGAACAAGGAGATTAAAGTCAACCAGAAGGCCGTAGCCGAAGGCGAAGTAGGCAGCCCGTTGATGGGGAACCTTAGTCGCATCTTAGTCAAAGTCGGTGATCAGGTAAAATCGGGAGATCCACTCTTTATCATCGAGGCGATGAAAATGGAATCAACCATTACCAGCCCGATTGATGGAGAAGTGCAGGCCATTTCACTGAAGGAAAAAACGTTGGTGGATACGGATGATTTAGTGGTTACTGTGGGGTAGTGGGGCGAGTTGTCGAGTTATCAGGTGTCCTGTTTTCAAGGTTGTCAAGTTTTCAGGGGAGGGTGTCCGGGCCTTAAAATTTGGAGGGGAATTCGCAAACCCGATAACTTGACAACCCGACAACTTGAAAACTCGACATCACTCCTTCCGCCGGTAAATCCCCAAAAAAGCCACCTGTAGCAATGTCCCGTCGGTCCCGACGATGTCCCATTTTTGGGTAACGGTCCCATCTTCATTGGCCGTCCAGGTAATTTCATTGTAGAATTTGGCGCCAGTGCGGCCGGTTTGTTCGGTGGACCGCATTGTCATCACCCCGGGTACGGCCGTTCCCTTTAGCACGAGAGGTCGCCCGGCATTGTCCATCCAGGTCTGGTTCCAGGTGGAATCCTGGTAATTATAGTGGTTGAAGCTGCGGCCGGTGGAACCGCTGGCTCCTCGCCAGTGCTCGGTCAAAACACAACCGTTCTCCAGTTTTTCAATGGTATTTTCTCCAACTATGGTGCCGGAGGTATCCACGACTTCCCAATCGCCGACCCAGAAGTCGAAGGCCCGAAAGGCTTCGTTGCAGCAGGGGCAGGGGGTGGTTTGGCCGCAGAGGGGGCTTAGCGTAAAGAGTAGCAGTAAAATGGGTAGAATCCGCATGTCGAGTGGGCTGGTTGATAAAGATTGGCTGCCAGGGTAACGGGAAGAAGGACAGTTTTGCTGCTTTAGGGTTGCGTCAGAAGGGCGCGGGGATTTATTTGATTCCTGACCGTTTGTTGCCTAATCAAGGGGCGCGGCCGCAGGTGCAATGGAAAGTTTTAAAGGAGCAGTGGAGGAGGCTGAAGTCACCACTATTCTCCGCGCAACTCCGCCGCTCCGCGCGAGAATGAGATAAGTCTTCTTGCGGAGAAATGGAGAAAGGCGGAGTTAGCAGACCTAACCATAAAGATTCGGGATACGGTCGCCAAGTGATCGGTAGTGTTTCCGGGCGCTCAGCGCCACGTAATTTTCCGTGTACTTAATTGAAATGCAAAACCGGCTAGAAATAGTCAAGTAGGCGAGTTCGGACGGCTAAAGGGTGATCTCAAGTTGTCGGGGTGTCGGTCTTCAGGGCTATCGGGTTGTCTTGGACAACTGTTTTTCGAGCAGCCTCAAAAACCTTGAGTCCCAGACAACCGGACAACCAAATAACCCGACAACTTGACACCCTGAGAACTTGACAGCTGGACATCCTGATAGCCCGACAAGAGGATAATTCTACTTTTCTCCCATTAAGTGTCCGGGCGCATTATACCTTCGCGCCATGCAGCCCATCTCGACCTACCTCAACGAAACCTCCGTTTTTACCTACGAACTATCCATTCGGGTAAATTCCAAGACCTATATCGACCGGATCATCGCCTTCGAGCGGGCGTTCCTGACTCTGGGAGAGGAGTATGGCTTCTTCGTAGCCGTACCCTTCAAGTCCGGTATCCACTTGAGCCTCGGACCGCTGCTGGACAAATACGAAAAAGAACGCCACATCAGCCTGGAGCAACGCAAGACCGAGGCGATCAGCCTGCTTAATTTTCAAGAGTCGAAGTACCTGCGCAACCGCGTCGCCTACGTTGGTCTCGACGTGCGCGGTGCTGAGTTCACCGACGGTGTCCCCGTAGCCCCCATCGACTTTACTGACGAAGAACAACTCCGCGAGGCTCGCAAAATGATGGAGCTCATCCCCCTAACCGGCCCCCTGTACGAAGACCTGATGGATGAGTTTTACTGGGAGGAATACCTCAAAGTCCGCATCCGTTCCTCCGCCAACATCTGGCTGGAAACCCTCCCGGCCGTTGATGATTTCTCCGATGAGCGGGACAACCGGGCGGTTGCGGGTAGGGTAGTGCCCGTTTTCAACGCTTTTCTGCGGGCGCTGCGCGCCCTGGCGGAGGCGGACCATGGCAGCGTTACGCTGGTGGACACTTTTTCGGATTTGGTTACCGAGGAGGGGGTTTTGTTGGGGGGGGAGGTTGTTTTTGAGTGATAGCTGGGTTAGCTATTTGATGCCGCGGACAATCTTAAGCACCGATGCATTTTGAAAACTATCTATAGCGGGGGACTTCGTCTAAGCGAAGTAACCAACCTTCGAATTGCAGATATCCACTCTGATCGTCTGCAAATTTTTGTGCACGGTGGTAAAGGAAAGAAGGATCGTTATACTACTTTGTCCCAAAGCCTGCTGGTTGAACTAAGACTTTATTTTGTGGAATACCAACCCAGGTATTGGCTATTTGAGGGGCAGACCGGCGGTGAGTACAGCGTTAGGAGCGTCCAGGCTATATTGAGGAAGGCCGTTATAAAAGTAAGATCAATTCCTACGCTACGGTACATACCTTGCGACACAGCTACGCTACTCATTTGCTAGAAGGAGGTACCAGTCTTCGCCACATACAGGAATTGTTGGGTCATGCCAGCAGTCGGGCGACCGAAATTTACACGCACGTAAGCAACGAAGAAAGCGCGCGGATCGTAAGCCCGCTGGACCGCCTGAAAAAGGAGTAATGACCGCTGGTTGGCGTTGCGTAAACACTGCAGGATAATGCTTCGTTAACGAAAACCCGCCGGTACCCGACAATGAATGATGCTGTTTTGAATAGGTTGCGTAAACACTGCGGGATTTGGTTGGATTTGCGTATGTTTGGGGAGGCAGATAGTTGCTGTTTACGCATGTTGGCGGGTAGCGTGTTGTT
>NZ_KB890455.1 GCF_000373105.1 Neolewinella persica DSM 23188
ATCAACGGCATCTTGAAGACCGAGTTGTTACAGGACGGCTACCCTACTCATGAAGAAGCTCTCGAAGCCGTAGCGGAGGCTATCCGCATCTATAATGAAGAACGGCCGCATCGCTCCGTCGACATGATGACGCCGCTACAAGCTCACAAAATGATGGGGCCGATGCCGAAACGGTGGCGGAAAAATAGTCGGAGAGAAAAATCTTCTAAAAAGCGGCAGAAATCCCAACAGGATCTAAATGTTAAAAGTGTAGAGCTATTTTAGTGTATAACCAATTTAGTCTCTAAAACGACTCTATAGAAAACGTAGAGCTGCTTTAGGGCATGACCTTCTAATCCACCATTACCCTCCAAGCCCTTACCTTGATGTTCTTCCTTCAAATTCGAAACTCGCTCATCCGATCATGACTACCCCCATTCGTTTTTTCCTGATACTTCCCCTCTTTGCCCTGCTTTCCTGCGGGTCTGGTACGGATCAACATCCGCCAGAGACCATCACTGCGGAACCTGGCTTCCATCATCCAATCATTGCATCCGGCGTCCGCGCCCGCATTGACAGTACGCTACGGGCCCTCACTGGTCCAGGTAGCACAGCGGGCGTCTCTGCCCTGATTTATGAACAAGGAGAAGAAGTTTACTTCGGCGCTTTCGGCTATACAGACAGGGAAGCAGCGCGGCCAATGGACCGCAATACCATCGTGCAGATCTACTCCATGACCAAACCGTTGACCGGCACTGCCCTGATGCAACTATGGGAACAAGGTAAATTCAAACTCGACGACCCGGTCAGCCAATACCTCCCCGAATTAGCCAATTTAAGCGTCTACGCTGGGGTGGACGCCAACGGAAAAGTCAAAACCGAAGCACCTCGCCGGCCAATGACCATCCGCGACCTCACCCGCCACACCGCCGGTTTTTATAACGGCGGCGACACCCCGGGACTGCAGGAATTGTGGGAAAAAGCCGACGTGCGAGCCACCGACCATACCCTCTCCGAACTAGCGAAAAAAATAGCGACCTATCCCCTACTCTTTCACCCCGGTGAACAATGGCTGTACGGACCTTCGGTCGATATGCAAGCCCTTCTGGTGGAGCGACTCTCCGGTCAGCCTTTTGACGAATACCTCCGCGCCAACGTGCTCAATCCGCTCGGCATGACAGAAACCCGGTATTTCGTTCCCGAAGCAGACCGAACGCGGCTTTCCGCCGTTTACCGGCGAAGCGACGATGGCACCCTCACCCAAATGCCCGCAGTGGAAAGTCAAGCTTTCAATACCAACGCGCAGGTGCTCACCCCCGGCGGTTGGGGCCTTACCGCTACGCTGGACGACTATATGAGCTTCGCCCAAATGCTGGTAAACGAAGGTTCCCACGATAGCGTCCAGATTCTCAAACCGGAGACAGTTAAGTTAATGGCTACCAGCCACCTCTCAGAAGACATCAAGGAACGGAGTTGGCTACCCAGCAAAGGACAGATGGGCTTTGGCATCAACTTTGCCGTCCGGGTCCGACCACCCGCCGACAAGGACGAAAACAATGGCATAGTCGGCGAATTCTATTGGGACGGCGCAGCCAGTACCCTCTTCTGGGTAGACCCCACCAACGAACTGACAGCAGTGCTCTTCACCCAACTGTTTCCTTATGACCCGATTCGGTTGCATAAGAAGTTTCGGGATGCTGTTTACGGTTCGGTGGAGTGAGTTGGAGAAGGTTGATGGTGTCGTGCCTCACGGCAGGATTCCAAACAGTTAGCTATAGTGGCTAATCAACTTTACATCCGTTTTGACGGTTCGAAAAGCTTAGCGACCGTTGTTATGCTACACTTTTCCGTCGTGCTTCGCGCGACGGAGAGCCTGTTTTATTGATCGGTCTCCGAGCTTGTTGAGTAAGCTAAGTTTTCTTATTTCCTGGTAAATAAAGTTGATAACTGGAGGTAGTAGTTTTGGGTAATTAGAATTATTTAAATCATTTAAAGAAATTAAGAAATGAGTAAAACACACACTTGCATTCTTACCCTCACTCCTTCCCCTATTCACCAACCCCACCCCAACACATGTACTTAATCTCCAAATAATCCTCCAGCCCATACTTCGACCCTTCGCGTCCAAAGCCGCTTTCTTTCATCCCGCCGAAGGGCGCGACGGTAGTAGAGATCATCCCGGTATTGATGCCCACCATGCCATACTCCAGGGCCTCCGCCACGCGCCAGATCAGGGCGTAGTCCCGACCATAGAAGTAGGCGGCCAGACCAAAGGGCGTATCGTTGGCCAGGGCGATAACTTCCGCCTCGGTGTCAAAACGGACGATGGGGGCCACGGGACCGAATATTTCGGTTTGTAGCAGGTCCATATCCTTAGTTACGCCGGCAAGGACCGTCGGGGCGTAGCAGCGGGCACCGGTTTTCAGCTGACTACCGCCAATTTTTACCATCGCGCCCTTTTGCTTTGCGTCGTCCACCAGTTCCCGGACCTTCTTGAGCCCGGCGTCGTTGATGAGGGGGCCGACGTCTACGCCGGCCTCCCGGCCGTCCCCGACGGAGAGTTCTTCGACTGCTGCTGCCAGCCTTTCAACGAACTGGTCATAAACGGAGGACTGGACGTAAAAGCGATTAGCGCACACACAGGTTTGTCCGCCGTTTCGGTATTTCGACGCCATGGCACCTGCGACCGCGCCCTCGATGTCCGCATCCTCAAAAACGATAAACGGTGCGTTGCCCCCCAGCTCCAGCGAAAGCGCTTTCACCGTCCCGGCGCACTGCCGCATCAGCTCCTTACCCACAGGCGTGGAGCCAGTAAAACTTAGTTTTCGTACAATTGGGCTCGAAGTGAGCACCTCCCCTACCCTCTTGGCCTGGTTACTCGTCAGCACATTGAAAACACCTGGTGGAATCCCTGCCGCTTCGGCGAGTACCGCCAGCGCCAGGGCCGACAAAGGCGTATCCTGGGCTGGTTTGATCACCACCGTACAGCCCACCGCCAGCGCCGGAGCCACCTTGCGCGTAATCATGGCCACCGGAAAATTCCAGGGCGTAATCGCCGCCACTACGCCCACCGGCTGCTTGATCACGGTAATCCGCTTATCCCTTCCGTGCCCGGGGATGACGTCGCCATAAGCCCGTTTCCCTTCTTCAGCAAACCATTCCACGAAGGACGCCCCGTACTTTATCTCTCCTTTTGCTTCCGCCAGCGGCTTACCCTGCTCGGTCGTCAGAATCAGTGCCAGATCGTCGATATTTTCGAGGATCAACTCGAACCAACGGCGCAGAATTTTGGATCGTCGCCCGGCGGTCTCCGCCCGCCAGCTTTTGAAGGCTACAGCCGCTGCTTCGATCGCTATTTCCGTATCCGCCGCCCCTAAATCGGCGACTTCGGCGATTAATTCATCGTTGAAAGGGTTCAAAACGGGAAAGGTCCGGCCATCTTTGGCGGGTATCCATGTTCCATTGATGTAGGCCTGGTGACGAAGGAGATTGGGGTTGGACAGTTTCATGACAGTGATTTTAGGTTAAGGGCGCCCTCACCCGAAGGTAATAACATTAGGGTGTATCCACCATGAACCAGGTTAAGCTCAACCAGCATTTTGATTATAACAGAGTGGCTGATCCTTCGGTTCGGGTGGGGACACCCTCAACGGGGAAACAGACCCTGAGAGTTGTGGCCTTTTTAAGCTCGTTTTCGTTTTAAAAAACCGCCCGCAAACAATACACTTCCTACCTTTGTTGCTCCGACAACTATTAAGTTTAAGTCAAAGCAGCGTTCATGTTAGTTCAAGTAGCCAAAGATTCCGATTTTACCATTCATAACTTGCCCTGGGGCATCTTTTCCGTGCCGGGAGAGTCTCCGCGCGTAGGCATGGCCATCGGTGATCAAATCCTCGATATGGTAGCCGTGGCTGAGCTGGAACTCTTTGACTTTGACGTTAGTGTTTTCTACGAAGACAAGCTCAATCCGTTCATTGCGCTGGGTAAAAGCGTGACCAATAAGGCGCGGACGCAGGTGCAGGGTTGGTTGAAAAGCAAGGACAGTCCCCTTGCCGGCAAACCGGAACTATTCGTCCCCCAGGCCGAAGCCACGATGCACCTGCCGATCAGCATTGGCGACTACACCGATTTCTACTCCAGCATTGAGCACGCCACCAACGTTGGCCGCATGTTCCGCGACCCCGAAAACGCCCTGCTGCCCAACTGGCGCCACCTCCCCGTAGGTTACCACGGCAGGTCGTCTTCCATCATCGAATCCGGCGTACCAATTCGCCGCCCCAAGGGACAGACCAAGCCCCCTACCTCAGATACACCGATCTACGGCCCCAGCAAACGCCTTGACTTCGAGCTCGAAATGGGCTTCGTTATCGGCAAGGACTCCGAACTCGGCCAGCAGGTTTCTACCGACGAAGCGGAAGACTACATCTTTGGCCTCGCCCTGTTCAACGACTGGTCTGCCCGCGACATCCAGAAGTGGGAATACGTTCCCCTCGGCCCCTTCCTGGGCAAAAGCTTTGCTTCCTCCCTCGCTCCCTGGATCGTCACGCTGGAAGCCCTGGAGCCTTTCCGGACCGCAGGACCGGCACAGGACCCTGCCGTACTACCCTATCTTGCATCCCGCGGGCCCGCCAACTACAACATCCAACTCGAAGTTGGCATTACCCCTAAAAATGGTACAGAACAGGTCGTCTCCCGTTCCAATTTTGGCTACATGTACTGGAGCATGCGCCAGCAACTGGCCCACCATACCGTAAATGGTTGCAACGTGCGCGTTGGCGACCTGATGGCCTCCGGCACCATCTCCGGCAAAGACGAAAGCTCCTACGGCTCCATGCTAGAGATCTCCAAAGGCGGCAAACAACCCTTCCCCATGAACGACGGCAGCACCCGAAGCTTTCTCGATGACGGCGACACCGTCACAATGCGCGGTTGGGGTGAAGCCGGAGATATTCGGGTCGGTTTCGGTGAAGTTTCTGCGGAAATTTTACCTGCCAGCCCTGAATGAATAGAGGAAGGACCCTTAAAAATTTTTCCCTTTCGGAGAGCCCTCAATCTTTCCACTTAAACCCAGTTTTCTTAAAGTATAGTCCTGTGATCCTGCTTCAAGAAATGGCGTTGAAACAACTTTGTCCCTAAATTGCTTAATATGTCTGCGTGTAAAACCTGTCGAATTCGACAGGTTTTACACGCAGACATCAATAGAATCACATCTATGGCTAAATCATCATCTATCGTTGTTAAGGGAAACGATGTTCGCCACGATCCTAAAAGCGATTTCATCTGTATAACTGATTTGGCAAAGCTAAAAGGGGATGAGCCGGATGTACTAATTGCCAACTGGCTTCGGACAGCTGATACTGTTGACTTTATCCAGGAATGGGAGCAACTTTACAATGTCAACTTTAAACCTGTCGAATTCGACAGGTTTACGAAAAAGGCAGGCCGTAACGCTTTTCGCCTTTCTGCTAAAAACCTGATGGAAATAGGATGTATTGGAATCTATTCCAAGAGAGGACGTAATGGAGGAACCTACGCCGCCATTCAGTGGGCTATCCATTTTGCCAACTGGATGGATCCCGCCTTTTATCTCGCAACTCTCGATTCCTACATCGATCTGCAAAGAACGGTCTATGGTGAAGACGCCACCCGGCTTCGCTTCTCCCGCGAACTGGCGGCGAAGAACTACAAAATGATTACTCAGGCTAACAGCCAGCGCCAAATCCCCAATCCTCCAGACCCTCATACCCGCGATATCATATATGGCGATCGTAAGTCTACCCTCCGCCGGCACCTGAAACAAGTCGACGCCGACATCCTAAATCTAGCGCTCTGGAAAATGACCGCCAAACAATGGCGTGCCAGGTTCCAGCCAAAGGACAAACGTGCGAATATGCGTGACTTCGCAACCACTGAAGAACTCAATACCATGGCCTCCCTCCAGGTGATTCTGCGCCACCTTCAGGAGGATCAGTACTCCCGCGAGGAAATGCTTGACCGATTAACCATCAAAGCCAAAGAGTTCATTAAGTTTTATTGTGATACGCCAGAGAAGATTGAGCGCTTGAAGCAAGTACAGAAGCAACGAAATTGGTAGTATCCGCCAGTTCATACCTTAGCAAAAAACCTGAATACGGAATCACTGTTTTCCAAACTAAGTCTAAACCTACTCGTAAATGGCGGTTATACGACGAGCGATAATAGGACACGCCCTTGAATAAAGGTGCCGAATTCAACACCTTTAAATTACCGACAACTCTACTCGATGATCATAGATCCTAAAAAAGTATCAACCGCTGAGCTCTTCGGCTACCTGACCACCGCAGTTGCCCCGCGTCCCGTCTGCTTCGCGTCAACGATCGACAAGGAGGGCAACGTCAATCTGAGCCCCTTCAGTTTTTTCAACGTCTTCAGCGCTAATCCGCCGATGATGGTTTTCTCCCCTTCCCGGCGGGTGCGTGATGGCTCAACGAAGCACACGCTGGAGAATGTGCTGGAAGTACCCGAAGTAGTGATCAACATCGTCAACTACTCTATCGTAGAGCAAATGTCGCTGGCCAGTACCGAATATGATAAAGGGGTAAATGAATTTGATAAGGCGGCGCTGACGCAGGTGCAAAGTGAAGTAGTGAGGCCGCCTCGTGTCGGGGAATCCCCCGTTGCTTTCGAGTGTAAGGTCGATCGCGTGATTGCTTTGGGAGAAGGGCCGGGAGCAGGCAACCTCATCCTGGCCCGTGTCGTCATGGCCCATATCAATGAGGACTATCTCGGCAACGATGGTAAACTCGACACCCGCAAACTTGACCTCGTTGCCCGCATGGGGGGCAACGACTATTGCCGCGCCACCCCGGAATCCCTTTTCGAGATTCCTAAACCCGTTCTGACCAAAGGCGTCGGCATCGACCAGCTACCTCCCCACATCCGCAACAGTACCATACTGACGGGCAACAACCTCGGCCGGCTCGGAAACGTCGAACGACTCCCCCACCCTGCCGATGTCGCAAAAGTTGTTGACTCCGCCAGTTACCGGAAAATCAAAGCTCAGGGACCTGAGGCCATCCATCGCCTTGCTCAAAGCCACCTGAACCAGGGGCGGACCTGGGAAGCTTTGTGCTGGTTGATGGGATTGTAACCCCCCTCCTCGGATATATCAAAAGCCCCGCTACTCATGAATGGAGTAGCGGGGCTCTTCGTTCGGCAGGCTTTCAGCCTGCCGTTCAACGGCCTTGATTGGTTTTTTAAACTAAAGTGAAGCGTCAATAATTTGAGTTATCTCCACTATACTGACTTATCCAGCTGAATCCGGAGTGTGTACCCTACCCTACTAAAAGCATCTAAAAAACTCCATGGCAGAAAACGGCGAGTTTAATTTAATCCTAATTCAACTTTATGCAGCTAGTAATTAAGAAAGTTGAATACCGGATTATAGGACAACGTGATTCCTTTCCTTCACCCTATTCAGGTCTGACTTATTCTTACGAAGGGCATGACACAAACCACAATGAATTGATAAGCAGTTATTTGAGAGTTACTATAAATTTATAGTTTCAAATTTTTCTTTATATAAAGATGTCTTTAACGCGTTAAAACCTCAGGTCAGAATTGCCACTTAATGCATAAAGACGTACTTATGTCTTTACTTCTTCAAAAAAGTATATAAATTCATAATGATGTCATTATTATATTATATCTTTGTATCTTTACATAAGTCAATCTTTAAATAAAGAAGTAATGATGTCCTTAATACCTTACATAAAGACATCATCATACAAAGATATAAAGAACCAACATGATCATTTCAAGCATCAACTATAAAGGCGGGGTAGGGAAGAGTACGGTAGCGCAGAACCTGGCCGTAGCGCTAGTCCATCAGGGGCACAAGGTTTGTTTGGTAGACGCCGACAATACCAGGGCTACTTCCAGCTGGAGTGACCGACGGGACGAAAACGGTATTGAGCCTTCCATCCCCTGCATTTCCCTGACTAACCCCAAGAGCTTTGCCAAGCAAGTACGAGCGCAGTACGAACAGTACGACGTGCTGATCATCGACTGTCCGCCGGCCCTTTCCCCCATTGCGGTAAAAGCCATGTACACCAGCCATTTTCTGATCATACCGATCAGTACTACTGGCGGCAGCGACGTTTGGGTATCGGAACAGTTACTGGAGAAGTTCCAGGAGATCCGTGAAGCCAAGGACGATGCGGGAGATGACCCCGTCAACGCTCAGCTGCTGGTCAATATGCACCGGAGCAACGTAACGCTGCATACCCTGGCCGCTGGCATCGTAGAGCAGCTCGCCGAAACCTACGAGGTGGGTCTGTTCAAAGTGAAGCTGGGCAACCGGGTGGCCTACGGCGAGGCAAATGTATCAGGTTTAGGGGTAGTAGAATACTCCGATCGAAAGGCAAAAGTTGAAATCGACCGACTAACCCGGGAGCTGGTGGCACTTGCTACTGCTTAGCGTTCGTGTAAAACAAGTTTATTAAAGACATAAAGATTTAAAGATGGCAAAGAAAAATTTACTGGCAGCAAACCTGAAGCGCCCCAGCCTGAAGCGCACTGTAAAGGTGACCGAAGAGACAATGGACGAGGTCGTCCAAAAGGTAGCCGACAACCCTCCTGCAAGAGAAAAACCAGTTGCTAAAGCCGAAACGATCCCTGCTCCTCCAACGACTACGGCACCTGCGGCCGCGCCCAAAAAAACGGCTCCCGCTGCAACACCCCGGAAGGGTAGGGGGCGCCCCCGGAAAAGTGAGGCAAGCGCACTTTCCACCCGGTCCGTATACCCAAAGGAAGGAACCAAACGGCTCACCCTCGATATTCCAAAAGAGCTCCACCTCAAGCTAAAGTACCTTGCGCTGGAGCAGGAGACTACAATGAAGGACTACATCATCGAAGTCGTTGCCCGATCGCTTAAGTAAAGCTTACCGCGAAGTATACCAAATCTAGGACAAGCCCCGATAAAGCGGTTGCTTTACCCCACAACTATACCAAATATAGGTAAAAGGCCTTCCGTACAAGCTAGAAAGCAGGGTTAATGTACCACATTTAGGAAATGTGGCCAAAAAAGCCAGGAAAGCAGGGTTAAAGTAGCGAAAGACCGGGTAAATGTACCACCTTTAGGGGTGCTATAGAAACAAAAAAAATACCCTAAAGAACTGGTAATCATATAGTTATATCAACATATACCAAATTTAGAACCTCTCGCCTACAATACCTCACCACCCCGAATTCTGCACCGCTCCGAAAACGTGGTATAGTTAGATTGTTTGCGGAATTGTACCGGTTCTAGGACAACAATGGGCCGTTTTACCGCTCATTTAGTACAGTTATCATCAGTAGTACGGTGTTTCGGCTTCCGACGACCTAAAAAAGATATAATTGAGCCAGGAAGGTGTACTCTCCGATATGAATTGTACCGAATTTAGGGGAAGGAAGGAATAAATTGAGAAGGAAATCTGGCATAAACGCTCAAACTATACCAAATTTAGGAAAAGCTGGCTTCTACTATAGCCTCAAAGCGTTCTACCCTCCTAAAAACAGCGTCAAAACAGGAATTATACCACATTTAGGACGTCCCGATTGAAAATGAAGGAAAAGGGACTAATTTTAATCTCTCTCAACTATACCATATTTAGAACACGAGGTGGGCTCCTTTAAAAGTTCTCTAGGAAGCTAATAATTGAAGTAAGAGAAACAACTATACCAAAAGTAGGGGCTTTGCCCTACTGTTGTTTTTACCTTTTAATACTCTTTTATCCTTTTAGGAGCCCATAACTAACTGTTTATCAGTAAATTATAAACCTAACTATACCTATTTTAGGAAGAAGTGTACCATATTTCGGTCGTAGTATACCGGAAGTCGGTCAAATTGTACTGAAATTAGGATTACTGTTTCCTAATAATGGTATGCTTTCCTAGATATGGTACAGTTGGATGGGGTGGCAAGAATACCGAAGTACAGGTCTAAATATACCGTATCTTGCGGCAAGATATAATTCGCACCGAATGACACCATCCATACCTACTGTTCGCCTGATGGTCAGGAAGTCAAACTCCCTGGTCGAAGCCCGATATAAGTTCAATATGTGGGAGACACGCGTCTTCACAAAGATGATCACAATGGTCCGTATGGCCGACGAGGATTTCAAGCCTTATCGTATCTATTTGAGGGACATCATCCAGGAGTTTGGACTTGACAAAGATAAGGCCTCTTACGATCTGCTACGTGATGGCGCAAATACGTTGCTGCAGAAGGAAGTATCCATTTTTCAGGAAACGGAGGAGGGGATGAATGAAACCCGGACCCACCTCATTGTGGACGCGACGACACAGGTGCAGGGCTCCAATACCAATTATATAGAGGTAAGGTTTCACCCTAAGATGAAGCCGCACATACTGGAGCTTAAATCTCGCTTCACCGTTTATGACGTAAAGAACATCCTTAACCTGCCCAGCAGCTATTCCGTCCGGATCTACGAGTTGCTAAAGCAGTATGAGAAGATTGGGTACCGCACTTTTGAATTCGAGGAACTTAAAGAAATCATCGGCGCCAAGGAGATGCACCGGAACTCGAAGGGGAAAATGGTGGTGAAGGACAACTACCCGCTCTACGGTAGCTTCAACCAGAAAATCCTGCAGAAGGCCCAAAAGCATTTGCTGTTGCACACCGACCTGTGTTTTGAATTTGAACCACTAAAGCAGGGGCGTAAGGTGAATAAAATCCGTTTCATCATCATGCGAAACCCACGCTATGATGCAGCGCAGGTTGATGAGAAGATGCCGGAGCTGGGCATGCAGCAGGTGAGCCACGAAGAAGATGCGGTTGTTTCCCGTCTGTTTGTCCAGGTCGCTCCCTACGTGGAGGAACCCGCGGTACGCCGCTGGGTGAAGGCGTACTCCGAAGAACAAATCCAGTACGGCATCAATTACACCTTGAATCAGCTGAAGTCAGGTAAGGACATTCAGAACATTGGCGGATACCTGCATACCATGGTTTCAACCGACAACCTGGTGGCGGCCCGCGCTGCGGAAGAAGCAAAGCGGAAACAGGCCCGGAAAAAAGCAGATAAGCGACGGAAGGAACTTGCCCAGGTGGAAAAGAAGTATGAGGAAATCAACAGCCAATTGGTGGAGAAAACCGAAGAAGTCATCCGCGGTATTTTCGACCGGTTTCCGGACGCAAAGGGAAATGCCTTTGCTAAAGCCTCAAAAAAAAGAGGGAGTGGTTACCGGAGCGACCGGAGTAACGCGGAGAACATGGCAGACCCCATTTTTCGGGCCGTCTTCCGTGGGATGGTCAGGAAAAATTATCCCGAACACTTCGCAGCGTTGAAAACCTTAGAGGATTGGGCCAAGAAGCTGCGGGGGCAGATGGGAAGGCTTAGATAGTAGGAACTAGGTAACTAGTGGATCGTTTCAGAAGTTCCTAAAAGGCGCGGCCGCAGGTGCAAAGGGAGGAGCCGTGCATGCAATGCATAAAGATGTCTTTATGTGTTGTAGTACTAATACCTGTAACTTTAGTTTACTCATTTATGATTTTCTCAAAATTTACAATATGGCTGGCTCGCCAAAAACACACCTGGTCATGCGGTACACCTTCCACTACCTAAGCGCCTTTCTTTTTTGCTCCTTCCTGGTAGCTTGCTCTTCCTCCTCCGATCAGGTTAAGGTCAAGGAGGAACCGACCGACATCCCTGAGCAAAGGGTAGGGGAGAAGTCAATTGCCCGTTACTCCCTCGCCCAGTGGTCCTTTAACCGGGATTTATTCGCGGGAGAAATGACCAGCCAGGATTTCGTGAAAGCTGCGGGTGAGATGGGATTTGAAGGGGTTGAATACGTAAGCCAGTTTTTCCAGGATAAGGTAGAAGACGAAAGCTATCTTGACGAGTTGGCAGCTACGGCTAAGCAAGCTGGCGTAAAAAATCTAATGATCATGGTTGACCGGGCCGGTAACCTGGGCGCATCCGACTTGACCGAAAGAGAAACAGCCATTAAAGAACACCTCAAATGGGTGCGGGCCGCCAAACGCCTGGGCTGTCCGATCATCCGGGTCAACGCCCATGGAGACGGTACCCCTGAAGCGATCAAGACCGCCTGCCTGGATGGCATTGGCCGCCTGGCAGCGGCCGCGGCACCAGAAGACGTACGTATCATCATCGAAAACCACGGTGGTATCTCTAATGACGGTGCCTGGTTGGCAGATTTAGTCCGCCAGCTGCAGCCCCTTGGCGTAGGCAGCCTGGCTGATTTCGACAATTGGTGCACAGAACGGGTGGGCGGTCAACTATGGGGTACGCCATGTATAAATCGATACGACCGTTACCGGGGCCTGCGGGAATTAATGCCTTATGCCGAATCCGTCAGCGTGAAGGCGTTCGAATTTGACGCTGAAGGAAACGAGACGACAATGGATTATGATGCCCTCTTCAAGATCATTCGTGCTGCCGACTACGGTGGTTACCTCGGTATAGAATACGAGGGGCATGAATTGTCTTCGCGTGAGGGGATTGAAAAGACTTTGGCGCTGGCTAAGAGGTCCTGGTAGGAACTACTGTTCCTTTTCCAAATCCAACACATACCATTCAATAGCATCCACGTCAATACTAGCCCGCCGACCAATGTCTTCAGGCGCATAATTGGTGGCCAGATAGCTCAGGATGATCGGCTCGTTAGCACCTAGGTCCCACAGCCCTTGTTTGGCCTGCATCCAACGAATCATCTCCGTCCACCCTTCCCGTGTAGCCCGGTTCTGGGTAACCAACTTGGCGGAATGGCAGGCGGTGCAGGTGCCCCGAACGATGTCAAAGCCTTCGGCGTAAATGAGTCCGGTCGCGACGTGAATGCCATCTTTGATCTGGTCTTCGTCAGCCATACCTCCTGTTCCGCTTCCGGGCCGGTAGGCGGTCATGTCCATTGGAACCGGTCGATTCCGAAAGGATTGCATCACGCTGTCCCCGAACAGAAGAAAGAGGAGCACCAGCGCGAAGGCCATCAGTGCAAGGTTTAATATTGCCAGCATGGGGGGGAGTACATCAGGGCGTTTACTCATAATCAGGATACTTTTACGGCGATGCGGTGGCAGGCATTATTGAGATATCCCCGGGGGTTCCACCCGGGCAGCAACATTGGTTGGGCGGCACCGGCCGAATCCGTTGCCCGGACCCAGACTTCATAGTACCCCGTTTCGGGGAACGAGACGTTGGCATCGAAGGATTGCCAACTGTAGCGGTTATCTGATACCCGAACGGTACAGGGAGACCAGCTGGAACCAAAATCGATGGACCATTCAACCGTCTTGATCTTTTCAGCCGAAGTCCAGGCTTTCCCCCGGATGGGAAGACGTGCCGTTTGTTTTATCGTAGCACCGGTCTTTGGGAAAGTGATCAGCGACTTAACGGGCATCTCCTCGATGATGCACATTTCATCGTCGGGAACTTTTGTTCCAGGGGCCACTGGCTTGCAGGGTACCCGGTAAGATTGACCGGTCATCTTCGGGCCATCGTGTACCTGGTCGCGGATAACTACTTGCGACAGCCACTTTCCGGAACAGGAAGCTGGGAAGCCTCCAAATACCAGCCGGAGCGGGTAGCCGTTGAGTACGGGAATATCCTTTCCATTCATGGCCCAGGCGATGAGACTTTCTTCTTCCATAGCCTTAGTGACCGGGACGCCGCGGGAAATGACGACTTTTCCGGCTTCTCCCGAAAGGTGGGTGTCCTGGCCGTAGTAAGCTACGTACACCGCATTGCTTTTTACACCAACGTCTTTGAGAACGTCCCTTAACCGGACACCTGTCCACGCAGCGCAGCCTACCGCACCGGTAGACCACTGGTTGCCCTTCGCAGGAGGGTTGAATTCCTTCCGGCCATTCCCACCGCACTCGAGGGTAAGGTTGTAGGTAACGTTTTCAAACTTAGACTTAAGCTCCGCAAGGGTGTAGGTCTTCTTCTGGCTGGCGGATTCTCCCTCAATGGTCAATGTCCAGCTGCTAACGTCAATGCTCTCCGGTGGAATGCCGTTGTTACGGACAAAAAAGAGGTCATTGGGCGTTAGTTCATCATCCAACAGATGGGGCGGTGTTTCTGCGTTGATGGGCTTATCGTTGAGTACTACCATACCAGCTCGTTTGCCGGGGAGGTTGAAAGGCTGGTCCGAATAGGCCAGGCCTGCAGGAATCATTCCGGCAGGGAAGTTATTGGCGAACACCATGTTGGAGCCCAGTGCTAAAGATAAAGCGGTGAGGGCACCTTTTTGTAAGAACCCCCGTCGGGTTACGGGGTCACTGGTACGGCCCCACAAGAGCTTGTCAGCTTCAATTGGGTCTTTTTCGTATAACTCGTGAAGACCGATCACTTTTTTGTCTGGCATGTTCTTTAATCTTGAGGGCTCATTGCGCCGGTTAATATTTTTATCGTTGGATTGTGTGGAAGACTAGTGCGTTTATTCCTTTTGATTATCCTTAAAGCCGTAGGTTGCCTGTCCGGCAAAGCCATGGGGGAACTTCTCAACACCCGGGAAGCCAAGTCTTATGTCCTGCCCATCGTGAGGAATATAAGCTGTTTTAAAAAGGTAGTCCCAAATTGCCAGGGTAAGGCCGAAATTAACCCCAAAGCGGCGAGTCTCTGGTAATTCATAGGAGTGATGCCAGATGTGCATCTCCGGGCTGTTGAAAAGGTACTTCATCAGCTTGCCCAGCAGTAGACCACCTGCTAAAGAGAAGGCGATGATAATACCGAACTTAGCCAGTAGGGTAGGGGAACCGAATAGGGTGATGTCCAGTAGTCCGTTTGCAGCTACGGTTCCCAACAGGGCACCAAGAATACCCCCGGTTACGTAGCCACTAACACTGATATTGGAATGATTGTAGTGCCCCCAGGCCAGGGTAAAGATGTGGATGATGAAAAAATCGTAGAGCCCGATGCCCAGTAGTGCGAGGGGGATATACTCGATGGTTCGGTAGACGATGTTCTCCATCCAGTGGTAACGCAAATGAGCCGCAAATCCCATTTCTTCTACTGAGTGGTGGACTTTGTGAAACTCCCACAGCGTATCCGAACGATGTAATAACCGGTGGATCCACCACTGCACAAAATCCCGGACGAGAAACCCAATGAGGAGGACTGCCCACATAGGGAAGCTATTCATTGGGTTATTGGCCTGGAGGTCAAATCCTCCGGTAATCCAGCTGATACCATCGTTGAAAAGGTTAACGATGACGTTGGAAGCTGCACTGTAAATGATCAGTGAAAAGAGGAAAAAATTGAAGAACATGTAGAAGACATCCAGCCAGAAATCTTTTCGAAAAACCGGCTGCTTTTTGCGCCAGGGGATGACCACTTCCAGAATAAAAAAGAAGAGCGAAACTACAATCAGCCAATAGAAATAGTTGTTCCAGGCCGGATGGGTTATCTCGTGGTATAAGTAGTCGGCGTAGCCGGTGTAGCCTTCTTTAAACAGGTTCCAGTACTTATTCATGATGCGATTGTTTACTTGCTGGTAATTTATTCAATGTTTTCGTTCTGAAGAGCGGCCACCATGTCACGGTAGATCAATTCTGTTTCAACGGAGCTGGTAAGATGCTGCAATTTCCCGGAGGTATCTGATGCGTAGACGTAACTCCATTCAATCCAGGAACCATCATAGTTCTTGACGTTTGGGTACTCAAGTAACTGGCTGAGGACGAAGGTAGTGTGTGCCGATCGAACCCCTGAATGGCAGTAAACAATGATCTTCTTATTTGAGGTGATGCCCTCCCGAAGAAAATTGTGGTTTAAGTCGGCCAATGACTTAAATGTATGATCCGAATGAAGATCTACCGATTCAGACCAATTGAGGTGGCGCGCTCCGGGAATGGCACCTGGGGCGAAAGCTCCGGGTTTATAGTGAACTACCTGGTTGTTCGAAAGATGAGGGATCCCCAAATATTCATAATCCTCTCTGGCGTCGATAATTATGGTGTTTGTATCGGTCGTTGCGGCCAGCACTTCTTCCAGAGAAGCGCAAAAAGTATCCTGCCTGGGGCCGGGAAAATGGTAGTCTGTCGGTACCCGGTTGGTATCAATAGATTTGACAAGTGGGTATCCGGAATGTTGCCAGGCGGCCTTCCCTCCATCCATTATTGCGACCCAATCATGCCCGTAGCTTCGGAGGATCCATTGCAAACGGGCAGCATCCACACTTCCTTTGGTACAATAGATAATGATCAGTTTATCGTTCTCCGCGCCCAGATCTCCCATCAGTTGCTCCATCTTTTTGCGAGTGGCGCGCATCCCTCCGTAAGGATAATTATCATGGTCGGCGTAATCCGGACGCCAAAGGTTAATTGCTCCGGGCAAATGACCCTCCGCAAAATTCTCAGCCTTACTCGCTTCAATCAATAGGGGAGGAGGCGACCTTTTTAGTAAGGTGGCGACTTCTGTTGCCGACAATAAATACGGACTGCTGCCGAAAACTGCAGGCTGATCATCTGTCAACTGTTGGTCAGCGCCTTTTTTACAACCGATAGATACCAATAAGAAGGCCAGGAGCACAAGAGTATTCTTGAGCGTCATCACACGTCCTACGCCTATATCATGATGTGTTGGCACGAAATCATCCTTTGAGCGAAGTCAAGATACCTGCTCTGGATTTTGCTACTTGTGATCTATGTCACACAATGAAAAAGTTATTCAGGAGAACTTTGCAACTGGTGAAGGCGAATCATTAGTTTGCTTTCTTTAACTTCCTTTGTACCTGCGGCCACGCCTACTGTATACAAATTACTAATTAGGCGCGGTCGCAGGTGCAGAAATGGTTGGGAGAAGCAAATAAATCCTCTCAATTCAGACTACTTTTAAGTTACGGTGGCGAAGTAGTGCTTTTGTCCTCTCGCTATGTTTAAACTACAACTAATACCCCTCAGATAATGGACGTAGAAATTCTTGCCAGGATACAATTTGCCTTTACCATTGCCTTCCACTACATCTACCCGCCGTTGAGCATTGGCATTGGTTTGATTATGGTGATAATGGAAGGCTTATACCTTAGTACCGGAAACAAGATTTACGAAACGATGTGTCGTTTCTGGACAAGGATCTTCGCCCTTACCTTTGGCATCGGTGTGGCAACCGGCATCGTTATGGAATTTGAATTCGGGACCAACTGGGCCACCTACTCCCGCTACGTTGGAGATATTTTCGGCAGTGCCCTGGCCGCCGAAGGGCTGTTCGCCTTTGCGTTGGAAAGCGGATTTCTTGGTATCCTCCTTTTTGGCTGGAACCGGGTGAGCCCCCGGGTACACTTCATTTCTACTGTCGGGGTTTTTCTCGGATCTGCCTTCTCGGCAGTTTGGATCACGGTGGCCAACAGCTGGCAGCAAACGCCGGCAGGTTACAAGATCGTAGGGGAAGGGATGCAGGCTAAGGCTGAAATTGTGGACTTTTGGGCCATGGTCCTCAATCCTAGCAGCATCGACCGGATGCTGCACGTCTGGATCGGTGCATTCCTGGCCGGTGCTTTCCTGGTGCTGAGTGTCCATGCCTATTACCTAGTTCGGGGTCGGTACGTTGAAATGTCGAAAAAAGCCTTCAAAATTGCTTTAGTCGTGGCAACGGTCTTTAGTCTGAGTCAGCTTTTTACCGGCCATCGCAGTGCGGAGTATGTCGCCGAATACCAGCCGGCCAAACTCGCGGCGATGGAAGGACATTTTGAAGCAGAGGCTCCTGCGGATCTCTATATCATGGGGTGGGTCGATAAGGAGACCCAGACAACTACCGGCATTGGTATTCCTGGCGGACTCGGCTTCTTGCTGGAACAGGATTTCGAAGCTCCAGTAACGGGGCTGAACGCCTTCCCTGAAGAGGATCGCCCGGGGCAGGTAAACGCCGTTTTCCAGTTTTATCATCTGATGGTTGCCATTGGTATGGCCCTGATCGGGCTGACGCTACTAACTTGCTTCTTTTGGTGGAAAGGAACGCTCTTCGATAAGAAGTGGCTCCTCTGGATTTTTGTCTGGGCGGTTGCCCTCCCGCAGATGGCCAACCAGTTCGGTTGGTTCGCTGCCGAGATGGGACGCCAACCCTGGGTCGTTTACGGTCACCTGCGTACCTCCGATGCCTTTTCCCGCGTGGTAACCGCCAATCAGATTTTGTTTTCCCTAATCGGTTTCATGCTCATCTACCTGCTGCTGGCCATTCTTTTCTTCTACGTCCTCAATAAGAAAATAAAGAAAGGGCCCTATGATGAAAGTAAGATTGACGACCGGCCGCTGCAGGAGGGTATTGCAGAGGTTATCGAAGGGTAGCGCGCTGCGCGACAGAGGTCGCTCCCCTCTCGTTTCAGTAGCTACAAGTGTTGCAGCGGAAGCACTCTACAGCTCTCGCACCCGGAGCGCAACGACCCCGCAACTACTGCAACAGGAGCGTAAGCGACCCTGCAACTACTGCAACAGGAGCGCAGCGACCCCACAACAAAATTGATCAACCACCAAGGTTTTGCCAACATGATAAAAATCGTTCTCATCCTCGCTTCCCTCTTTCTTTTCACTTCCTGTGGCACCGACGCGTCATCGGGTTACTCTACCATCGCTGGCATCGATTACCCGACTTTATGGTTTATGGTAGTTGGAGCAGTATTTACCGGATATGCAGTGTTGGATGGTTTTGACCTGGGCGCCGGCGCCTGGCATTTGTTCTTTCGAAAGGAAGAAAGTCGGCGGATAGCCCTCAATGCTGTCGGGCCGGTGTGGGACGGAAATGAGGTTTGGCTGGTCATCGGTGGAGGCACCTTGTTTGCGGGTTTCCCGGTGGTGTACGGTAGTCTTTTTTCGGCGATGTACATACCCTTTATGCTCTTTCTCTTCGCCTTGATCTTCCGGGCCATTTCCATCGAGTTTCGCAGCAAGGAACCAATGAAGTGGTGGCGTCAGATGTGGGATGTCTCTTACAGCATAGCCAGCGCCTTGCTGGCCCTGCTACTCGGGGTAGTGTTGGGTAACGTTTTGCAGGGTATGCCGCTGAACGAAAACTTTGAGCACAGCGGAAGCTGGCTTGCTTTTCTAAACCCCTACGCCTTCCTGGTGGGAATCACCTCCCTTTCCTTGTTTATGATGCACGGGGCCATTTACCTGACGATGAAGACCGAAGGCCGACTCTTCGCTAAAGTCAACCAATTATTGCAGCGTTCCATCATCGCTTTCGTCGTTCTCTTCGTGCTACTGTCATTGGTCACCCTGCTGTACATTCCACATTTATCCGACGGGTTCAAGGCCCGGCCCTGGCTGTTCTTTATCCCGGTGCTGGCTGTGTTATCTATTGCGAACATCCCCCGGCTAGTCACGAAAAGAAAGTACCTGCCAGCTTTTATTTTTAGTGCCATCACCGTCGGGTTGTTGCTGATCACGGTAGCCATAGAGTTGTACCCCGTTATTATCATCGACAGCAGCGGTTTGGGTAACGATATTACCGTTTACAACGGAGCGGCCTCCAATAAATCGCTGCAAATTCTATTGACTTTCGCCGCTATTGGTGGTCCGCTGGCCTTATCCTATACGGCGTTTGTGTACAAGACTTTTTGGGGTAAGGTTAAACTGGATGAGCACAGTTATTGAAAAGATCGTGAGGGGCTAAACGCTGCCATCGAATTACCCCCTTCGCCGCTGCCCGGAGTACTCCATCGTTTCTCCCTTGCCAAACCCGTAACTGAAGCCCAGGGTGATGAAGCGCCCACGCAGCCGACGGCTATACTGATAAACCTCCACCTGGTCAATCACGCTTTCCTGAATTCTGGAAGCAAAGAGGTCCCGAACACTGAAGCTAACGGCTCCTTTACCACCAAACAGTTTTTTGCGCAGACCCAGGTCGGCAAATAACTGTTCACTCACCTCGCTTTGTACCGTCTGGAAGGCAGATTGGTACTGACCGGTTACCTCGAAGTCGAAGTCGAGTGGCAGGTTGAACTTGGTGGTCATTTTGCCGCTATACTGATCGGCCGAAAAGTCAAAGGAAGTACCTTCCAGCTCACCCTCGCGGGAGAAGAAGTTGTAGTTCAGGTCGCCGGTAATGGTCATGAATTTGGCGGGGATGGTTTTGAAGTTCAGCTCAAGCCCGGTGGTCCGGTTGATGCCGATATTTCGCGGAGTGGTGATGCTTACATTGTCCTGAAAGATCGTGATGCGCTCCACCACGTCGGTGGTGTAACGACGGTAAGCTCCGACGTTGAAGGAGGTTTCTCCCAGAATGAAGATGCTCGTTACCTCGTAAGAATCTGTGAATTCGGGTTGGAGATTGGGGTTGCCAGCGCGGATGTTGAAGTTGTTGCGCGGGTTGAAAAACGGATTGAGGTCCCACAATCTGGGACGGAAAATCCGACGGGAGTAACTAGCCTGCACCGAAACGGCGTCCGAAATTTTGTAGGAACTGGCGGCGCTGGGGAAGAGGTTGGAGTAGTTCTGGTCGTTGGACTCGTTGGTCGTTTCCAGCAGGGTTTCCAAGTCAGTATTTTCCAGGCGGAGACCGAATTTAATGCCCAGATTAGCAAACTGATAAGCTCCGGTGCCGTAGAAGGCGAGCACCTTCTGGTTCCAGTTGAAAATGTTGGTGAGGTCGGGGTCGACGACGAAATTGGTGCCGTCAAAATTGCTCACCGAAAAGTCATTGTTTACGTTGCTGGTGACGTACTGTGCGCCGGTTTCAACGGTCATTTTTTCGTTGACGGGCCGGGTATAGTCTACCTTGAAAGTATTCTCTTGCTGACCGAAGTTGGTGCGCGTTTGCTGCCGACCGTCGCGGTCTAGGCCGGAGAGGGTAGTGTTGGCGAATTCCGAAGACTGGTCCTTGGAAAACAGGGTGCCAAGGGCGCTGAAGATCAGGTCGTGGTCTTTATGATCTTCAAAATCACGCTTGTACTGTAGCTCGAACTGGTACTTGGGATTAGTAGCCTCGGTTTCCTCTTCGCGCTTCCAGGTTGAAAGGATCTCATTAGCGGCATCGGTCAAGGTAAAGTCGTTGCGGGAGGGCTGGTCTTCGATCTCGTAGGAAAAATTACCGGAAAGCGTGATGACGTTCCGCTCGTTGATGAGGTAGTCGGTGCCTAGTACGGCGTTGTAGTAAAATTCATTGCGGAATTCCGTGCCCTCACTCGATACGGTATTACCACTTACCCTATCCTGGTTAATCGCCCGCTCCTCGTTGGGCTGCTCCCGATATCCGACGCCCAACTGACTGAAGAGATTGAATTTGTCGGTCCGGCGGTTCAGGCTCAGGCCCACGCTGTGGTTTTCGGGCGTACCGGTATTGACCGAGATGGCCCCATTGAGGCCCTTGCGCTCCTCCTTTTTAAGGACGATGTTGATGATCCCCGCAGTGCCCTCAGCGTCGTATTTGGCCGATGGATTGGTAATAACTTCCACGCTTTCGATCATGTCGGCCGTGATGGTCCCCAACAGGTTACCCTGCTCGCTGGCGATAACGGAGGGCTTGCCGTTGATGAGAATCTGCACACCGCCACTGCCGCGAAGCTGAACCTGCCCTTCTATGGTGACATTGACGGAGGGTACGTTGTTGAGTACCTCCAGGGCGCCGGCACCAGTGCTGCTCAGGTCTTTGCCGACGTTGAAAACCCGCTTGTCCAGCTTGAATTCTGTCTGAGATTTTTCGGCGCGGACGGTAACTTCTTCCAGCGTTTGGCCCGTGGCGGCGAGTTCGATCAGGCCAAGGTCGGCCTGGCCCGCAGAGAAACTAATCGCCTCTTGCCGTCGGGTTTCAAAACCGATGAAGCTGATGTCGAGGTACACTTCAGTCGTGGCGGTTTTTAGGGTGAAATTTCCGGCCAGGTCGGTAGTGGTACCGCCAATACCGGCTTTGGTCGTCGCGTCGGAGACCAAAACGGTAGCGAATTCGATGGGCTGGCCACTGCCTTTATCGACTACACGGCCCGTGATGGTATTCTGGGCGAAGCCGCAGGTGCAGAGTACGGTGATGAAGAGCAGGGTAAGTAGGTACGGTAGTTTCATTTGGCACTAATTTCTAATGGTGAAATCAGGGTTGTTGCCTTTAGGTTCAACCTTTGTACTATCCAATCTACCATTGGGGTGTTTTGATCGACAGTTCGGGGAGGAACAGCTCCTTCTTTTGTCCATTGCTCTGCACCTGCGGCCGCGCCCGGAAAATATTATTATTTGAGAACTAATCGGAAGCATAAAAACGACAGCCTAAAGATTGCTTCCACGGGCTAAAAATCTTCCTGGTTAACTATAGTTATAACGCGGATGTGGTCAAATAAAATGACCTTGTTAGTTGATAATCAGTGCGGAAGGCTTAAATTGGGGAGTACAAAACAAGTTGAATGCCTCCTTCCTTTCAAGAGGAATAAGTCTTTCTTCTACAAACACAGACAATGGAAGCACAAAAAAAAGAAATCGCTGATAGTGTTTCTGAAGGAAACACTATCCAAGCCTTTGAATTAGCGATTAAGTACTTTCCAATGTACGCCAGCCAGCTAGTGGTCCTGCGAGGAAAGTTTGTACGCCTGGAAGGGCGATTCCACGCCGGTGCGCTAGGCATCGAAAAGTATAATCAAGGGGTAGCAGACATATCTCTTGATTTAATCGAGATGCTTTCACAAACGGATATCCAGTCGGTGGCCAACAAGTCAAACCATCCGATAAAACGGATAATCAATTTCCAGATGGACTTTTTAAAGGACGTTATCAGCGAGTTTTCGCGCTCTAAGTTGATTCTCTTCGCCAGCCTGGCCTTTGTTCTGATTGTGGGGGTCACAACAATAGTCCTGATGAGCCAGGTGATGCCTACGCCCTGGGGGAAAACCATACTGTCAGCTACATTATTTGCCTTTCTCTCATTAGTCGTTTCTTCCCTCGGGTTTATTAACGTTCAAATAAAGCAGTTCAAAGGAACAAAGTCATTCCTGAAATTTCAAGAGTACTCAGACCCAGAGTCCTAAGTATTAGCGCAAAATGTAAATACCCAGAAAATGAAATTTTCAGAACAAGTAACCTCCTATCAAAGGGCACTAAAAAGAAAGTCTCGCTTTTTCAGTTCACTAATGATGGTTTCCGGGATAAGCCTTGCGGCAGTTGCCCCGTTTCTATCTAATGAGATCAGCAAAATTGAGTGTGAGACAATAGAGACAGAACCAACTCAGGGCAATAGCGATGAAGTGAGCAACTTGAAAATTGAGCTGCAGGAGAAGGACCTGCTGGTCACCCAATTAGAGAAAGAATTGGAAAGCAAAGATCTAGAAATAGATAAATTGGTGAGTAGGCCAGATTGTGATGTAGCCGTTCAGGTAGTTACGGTAGAAAGAGACAGGCTAAACGAAGAACTGAACGATCTGGAAGCTGAAGCCGAAGAGAACGTGAGCGCCCTCAACGAATGCCGGGAACAATTGGCGGCATGCGAAAAGGAGGTGACTAGTACGCCAGCTGACTGTAAAAGATATACCGATCAAATAACGAGATTGGAAATTTTGTTAAAAGCAAAAGACAAAGAGATCGAAAAATTAACGAAAGCTCAGCTGCCGGCCGTAAAGTGTCCCCAGGTAAGTTTAACGGGGGCCTTCCACCCAGAAGAAGTATTCAATTTTAACGGTAACAACTTTATGGTCAAGTTGAACTCAGATGATGTCGGCGCCCGGTATTTCTTTTATCATAATAATAAAGATGTCACTTCTAGCATCAGGACTGTAAATAAAACACGCTATTATTCCTTTAAAGACCGCAACGGAAATAGCTACAGGGTAAACTTTGGCAGGATGCTCAAAAATAGTATCCGCTTTTCCCTGACTCCAGGATAAGTAAGCTAACCGTGATGTATTATTTTCAGGATTGCTCTTTCAGCTTTCTTTACCTTAAAGCGTCTGTGCTTCGGGTTGGTATTTCGGTCCGTTTTCTTCCCGAAGGCCTGGTCGCTTATCCCCTTCGACAAAATCGCGGAATCTCCTTGTTTCGCGAAGTTGGGGAACGAAGTGACTGATAGTAATCCGAAGGGGAGTAAGTACATTAGCTCCCGCTACTTTCGTGCTAAACCCTTAGTTATGCTAACTTTTTTCCGCAAATGGCTGATCGCCTTTCTATCCTTTTTATGCTTAGGCCTTTCCGCTTGTTTTGCTCCCGACGCCGGTACTGCCGATGGGAAAACGCCAGAACCCGGTTCGGACCATCCTAATATCCTCGTCATCCTCGCGGACGATGCCGGTTGGGGTGATTTCGGCTTCATGGGCGCGGCGGACCTGGAGACGCCCAACCTGGACCAGCTCGCTGCCGGCGGCACGGTCTTCACCCAGGCATACGTCTCGGCCAGCGTTTGCAGTCCCAGTCGTGCGGGCTTGCTCACCGGGAGCTACCAGCAGCGTTTTGGGCACGAGTGTAACCTGGAGCCTGACCAGGCACTCGCTTTCGATTCCAGCCAGGTGAGTATTGCCGAGGCACTGAGGGCACAGGATTATCATACTGCCATCTTTGGCAAATGGCACCTGGGAGAAATGGCTCATCAGCATCCCCTGCGCAACGGCTTCGACCATTTTTACGGCTTTCTGGCCGGCGGCCGCAGTTATTTCCCTTCTGAGAAACAAGACAGGGTAGGGGACCCTCACGCGCTGCTGGACGGTCATACGCCGCAAACTTTTTCCGGGTACCTGACGGACGAGCTGGGTAATCAGGCGGTGAAATATGTGCGGGCGCGGACGCAGGAGCAAAGTCCGTTTTTTGCTTACCTCGCCTTCAACGCTCCACATACACCCATGGAGGCTACCGAGAAGGACCTCGCACGATACCCGAACCACGACCGCCCCATATACGCGGCCATGGTCTACGCTATGGACCGGGCCATCGGCCAGGTGATCACTACTCTGAAGGAGACCGGTGCTTACGATAACACGCTGATCTTTTTCCTGAGCGATAACGGCGGAGCACACAATAACAACAGCTCCGTCGGACCGCTGAAGGGCTGGAAGGGTAACCAGTTCGAAGGAGGCATCCGGGTTCCCTTCCTCATCAGCTGGCCGGGACACGTCCCAGCCGGTGCCAAACATACCGGGATGATTTCTTCCCTCGATATATTCGCCACCGCTCTCGATGCTGCCGGCGGAGAACAAACGCCCAATTTGGACGGCGTAAGCCTTTTGCCTCTTCTGCGGGGAGCCGATCGGACAGTGGACGCCCACCAGACCCTCTTCTGGCGGAAAGACGAAATGGCCACCGTCCGCCACGGTACGCACAAGCTCATTCACCTGGATGATTTCGGGGAGGTAGTTTACGGCACCTCATCAGGAATGATGGAGGAGGACAGGGACCTGTTTGCGGCAGGGGACGGCCCACTGCACGATAGCTTGCAAAGGATGTTGCGGAACTGGGAAGCGGATTTGAAGGAGCCCATCTGGACGGAGGGAGAACGCTGGAATGAGGTGACACGGCACATATACGAACGCTTAATGACCAATGAACCCGTCCTGGCTAAGAATCCCGGACAGCTCAACAGGATTAAAGAGTGAGTCGATGAAAACCTGTCCGTCTTTGAGGTAGCCATCAGCTACTTCCTTCATTGGGTTGAAAAAAGCCAGCGACAACTCTGCCAGCTTGAACCGTCGAGAAAATGAGGTAAACGGTAGATCGGCGGGCACACGCCCGCTGCCTGACCTATCTTTGATCATTAATGAGCAACTTCCTCACCCGGAATCGGAAATTGATGCTTCACTTTGCCTTCTGGCTCGTGTACGCTTCCTTTTTTTACTATATGATCGCCTTCGGGCGGCGAGAGCAGCCGGAATGGTCCCGCTTACTACCTGATTTTACCTTTCACATTTTCGGGCTGCTAAGTATCAGCTACCTCAACTATTTCGTCTTTCTACCCCGCTTTCTGAAGGACCAAAATCTGGGCCGCTACCTGCTGCGTTTTCTCCCGGTTTTCGGGCTGTTGAGCTACCTTTTTTTGAAGGGTAAGCAGGCCATTCTTTTGCCATTCGTAGGCACAGACTCCTGGCCTCATTCTCCACGTTTCGTGGTTAGCGTGATCATAACCGCGCTCTTTATTGTCGTTTTTGTAGGACTGCTACGTTTTGTGGAAGATTACTTTCTGCACGAGGCGGAGCGCAAGGAATCGGAAAATCGCCAATTAACCTCCGAGCTGAGGTTTCTGCGGGCGCAAGTCAATCCACATTTCCTTTTCAATACCCTGAACAATCTCTATTACCTGGCAGTCAACCAATCGCCCCAGACACCGGAGGTCATCGCCAAGCTCTCGGGCATGATGCGCTACATGTTGCACGACAGCAACCACCCCACGGTTTCGTTGAGCAAAGAGATTGCCTACATGGAGAACTACATTGAGTTGGAGAAGCTCCGGCTTAATGACGACGTGCCGATTGCTTTTGAAGTGACGGAGGGCGGGGCCGTAGGTACAGGGAGTGTTGAAGGGGCAAGGATTGTCCCCCTCATTCTCATCACCTTCCTCGAGAACGCCTTCAAACACGGCATCAGTAACGGTGGCGGAAGAAGTTGGATCACCATCTACCTGAACCTGGATGGCAAGCAACTCGATTTCAGGGTGCGCAACAGTAAAGCTGTGGAGGGAGAGAAAACAGTAACCGAAAAATCCGGTATCGGCCTGACTAATGTCCGTAGAAGACTCGAACTTAGTTATCCTAATACGCATGTGCTCAGTGTTAAAGACGATACGGAGGAATATGCGATTTACCTGCAAATAACCCTGCAATGACCATCACCTGCCTCATCGTTGAAGACGAGCCCATGGCGCGTAAACTCCTGGAACAGTACGTTGCCAAGACCCCGAGTCTGGAACTGATGGCCGCGTTATCAAATCCACTTGATGCCCTGGCCTTTCTGCAGGAAAACGAACCAGATTTGTTGTTTCTCGATGTCCAAATGCCGGAAATTACCGGTATCGGCCTGTTGAAGATCATGAAACGAAAACCGCTTGTCGTCCTCACAACGGCCTACTCGGAGTACGCCATCGAAGGCTACGAACTCGACGTAGCCGACTACCTGCTGAAGCCCATCACCTTCGAGCGGTTTTTGCAGTGCGTAGAGAAAATAACCGCACGAATCAACGGTGCCCCAAACCCTGCTTCTTCAACGCCTGGTGCACCGGCGGCCGCGCCCGAAAACAATGAAGATTTCCTGTTCGTAAAAGATGGCACCAAAGCCGTACGCCTTCGTTTTTCCGATATCCAGTACATCGAAGGGATGAAGGACTACGTGCGTATCCATACGCCGGACCGCAAGGTGACGACCCTGCAAAACCTCAAGCACCTCGTGGAGGTGCTACCGTCTAACGACTTTCTACGAGTCCACCACTCCTACATCGTCGGCGTCAACTGGATTGAGGAAGTGGAGCGTGACGACATACTGGTGGCGGGTACTAAGGTACCCGTGAGCGATACCTACCGGGCCGGAGTGCGCGCATTTGTAGTAGGTAAGGAGCTGAAGTGAGGTTGGTCTTTGCCGCCTACAGGTCTTTCCGCACAAACTTCCTGTAAGCCAGCGCAAATGGAAGAGATGCCCAGACCAGAAGCATGAAAATTGCTGCAATCGCCCCCTGCAAAGCGCCAAAAAAATTTTGGAATACCGCCCCGGAAAGCCCCAAAAGCGCGGAGGCTTCCGTTTTACTGATGACAAAAATGCGCGCAATGTCAATTGGATTCAGAAACGTTAGGCCAAGTACGGGGCGCTCAATAGGATATTCCGCAAACTGGTACATGAAAAGCAGCAGTAAGCCGTCATATATGAAGGCAAAGAAGGACCAGACCAACAGGGCAAAACCCATGCCCCTGGCCTTGTCATTGACATGAACGCTGACCAGTAAGGCAATGGCCGTGAACACGAAAATGAGCAAGCCTCCGGCAAGCAGTAAGGCAAGTCCCTCGACGGTAGGTGAAAAAACTAAAACCGGTACGCCGATGCTCAGCAAAAAGATCAGGGTAAAAACGGTGGACAATCCGGCAAAAACGCCAAGAAAAAGCGTCTTTCGCTTTATCGGCTGAGCGGCCAGCAGCAAGAGGAATTCCTGAGAATTATAGTAGTACATCCCCGCGAAAAGCAGGGTAATTAGCGGCTGAACGAAAAGAATGACTCGCAGCAAGCTAAGAATAGCTTTTTCCGACTGGTATTCGATCGCAAATATGCCCCAGCCAAAAGTGAGCATCAGGATTCCGTAGGCGATCACGGCCTTATTCTTCCAAAGGTCCTGAACGATGATTTTACTGATATTGAACACGGGCCTGGTTGCTTTTAATTAGTGATACGACCATTTTATTCAGCTTGGTCTCATTAGTACGTTCCCGCAGTTGCTCAAGGGATCCGGCAAAGTGAACTTTTCCCTCCAGCAGATAGATCACGTGGTTACATATTTCCTCGAGGTCGTTCAGGATGTGCGAGGTGGTAATGATGAGCCGCTGCTCTTCCGAACTCTTCCTGATTTTTGCTTTGAGCGTTTCATTGGCCAGTGGGTCAAGCCCTGCCGTTGGTTCGTCCAGGATTAGTATCCGCGGGTTGAAGTAAAAGGCCAGCGCGGCACTCACCCGCTGCTGCATACCTCCGGAGAGTGCACCCAGTGCTTTATCGTTCATCTGGTCAATCTCCAGTGTTTCGTACAGCTCCGTATCGTATTTCGAAGCTGCTACATCCGGGCGAAGGCGACGCATAAGCCGAAAAAGCTGGTGGGTTTTCATTTGCGCGGGGAAACGGCTTATCTGTGGCATATAACCCAGTTCTCGCCGATAATCAGGCCCCTTGCTTACATCTGCACCATCTACTTCGACCCGTCCGCTGGTTGGAATTACCTGCCCTAAGATAATTTTACTCAGGGTTGTCTTTCCCGCACCGTTAGGGCCAATCAATGCAATACTTTGCCCGGCTTCGCAGCGCAAATTCAGGTCGGACAATACCTCCTGTTTACCATAACATTTGGAAAGTTGGAACGTCTCAATCATAAGAATAGGGCCGGATACGCGGCATTGAGTCAGTGAGTTCAAGAGGGATAAGCTGGGGAAAGGTTTTTTCGCCAATTTCTAGAAGGTCAATGATGTTGCTGTGCAACAGCATGGTCGCGGCGGGAATTTCGTGGGTTATTTTGGCAAACAGATCGACGGGCCGGTAGGGGACATCTCCCACGCCGTTGCGGTCCAGGTCGTACCCGAGGTAACCGCTCCAGTAGTTGGCCTTGAATTCGTTGTTGCTGTGCTTGGAATTCGTAACAACTTCGAAGGTGTTTGCCAGGAAATTATTAGCCGTAATCTGATTGTCTAGGCAGTTTCCTTTTATGTCAATTGCCGTCCCGTTGCGCGTAAATTGGTTCTCGCTCATCACCAGGCGGTTGGCACCTTCTGCCAGTATGCCGACGGTATTACGGATAAAATGGTTTTGCCGAATCTGTCCGTCGCTTATTTCTTTGAGCAGTAAGCCGTAGGACGCGCCGCCCCAATTGTGGAGAAAGTCATTAGCGGTCATTTCTATGTTGTGAGAGAACATTACGGCCACCCCCGCCGCATTGTCCCGGAAAATGTTCCGGAGGTAAGCGTCGCGGTTGGAAAACATAAAGTGCAGCCCATAGCGGAGGTTGCCGTAACTGTTGTTGCATTCAATGAGGCTATCGTCGACGAATTCGAAATAGATCCCGTCACGGTGGCCCGTTAATACGTTGTTGTGAATATGTAATTTCTTGCTCTTCCAGGCGTGAATGGCGTTTCCTGCATTCACTTCCTCTGCGAATGAATTTTTGATGTAGTTGTTACCAACGTCGGTATTGCTCACTCTTTCCAGATAAATACCGAAATAACAGCCCTCGATCCGGTTGTCCTGAAGTTTGGCATAATTGGCCCCACGAAGGCGAATAGCCGCACATTCATAGAGGAAACTTACACCTACGTTTTGTAGCAGAAAGCCGCTTATTTCGACACTGTCTGAGGTGATGAGGAAAATGTCCTCGGCTTCATTTTTCGCATCGATAACGGCCCCTGGCTCTGCGGTCAATTGCAGCGGTTTATCAATGAGTAGTTGTCGTTCGAAATAGTGACCGTTGTGGACCACTATGTGATCGTGAGGTGCAGCTGCAGCAATGGCTGCAGCGATCGTGAGGAAGTCCCCTCCCGGACCAACGTGCCATTTGGCAGAAAGCAGTTGGGTGGGCATCCCGCAGCTTAGGCCAAGGAGGATGAAAAGGAATAGGTTCTTCATTCGAACAGCCTTTGCGTTACGGCCGTCCAATCAAGGGAAACATCCTGGTAGGGTAGGGCACCGTACGGGGTGAACGCAACCAAATTGGCACCCATGGGGCTGCGGAAAGCATCGTCGATCACGAAAGAGAGGGAATCAACCGGCCACAAAGTGGCCGGTTGATCGTAAGGGACGGCATAGAGTTGTTGGAAATCAATGGCTTCTTTTGAGAGTTGATTAGCCATACATTCTGCGGCATCGTATTTCATAACGCGCCCTTTCTTTGTAACCAACTCAGCACCAAAATTTACATCAACAATGGCCATTCTGCAAAAGGCGCACTGGTCTTTTCCGTAAACAATGGGTTCTGGATGGGCGGGGCCGCAGGTGCAAAAAATGGTGGTTAAAAGCAGTAGCAATAATCCGTTGAAAATTTGATTTTTCATGATTCTTTAGTTTTTCCCAACCAGCCGGCGACAAAGGATAAGGCCAGGGCGGTACCAATGAAAATTGTTCCCAGGCGAGGGTATGACTTTACGTAGAAATTAAGCAGGTCCTTCTCTCCGAAAAGTGGTGGCATATACACCATGTCCTCAATTTTGATGGGAGCCGTTGGGTCCAGGTTGTGTCCGTAATCGTATAACCAGAGGTAGAAGTCGTAGACACCAAGTAGGCAGAGGACGCCCATTATTATCCCCCAGGTCAGGTAAGCCCAGCGGCGGTTAATCAGGATACTGACCAGCCCCAGTCCGAACATTCCCCAAACAACAAGCGGGAAGTATTTGAGCTCAGGAATGGAGTCCGGTTCAATGTACTGCATCCCGATGTAGTGGTTCAGGATATTGATGTTTTTGATGATGTCCCCACCTCCCTCATCTCCGGAGAATTGATTAATCCAGATATTCAAGCGCAAGCCGCCTGGAAACTGAGCCGCTTCCAAAGTTATTTGCCACAAAGGAAAAAGAAAGACCCCTGATAGTAAAAGCAAGCTAAGTCCCATGATCCAGCGGGATCGTGAGCTGTTGGTTAGCGATAGCATAGTTGAAAGTTTTCTCCCGCCTACCGGAGCAGGCGGGAGAAGTTAAAAATTGGAAGCAAGTTTACTACTTGATCATCTCACGCAGCGTTTCCTCGTCTTTGTTCTCATTGTTGAGGCCCCACATTAGCTTCACGTCTGATCCTTTGGGAGATACCCGAACGTATCCAGACATTTCCTGGTGGAGTGCACTACAGAAGTCGGTGCAGTAGAAGGCAAATACGCCGGGCCGTACGGGCTCCCATTTGAGTGTCTTGGTTTGCCCCGGCATAACGAGTAACTCGGCATTATTCGCTCCCTGAATAGCAAAACCGTGAGGAACGTCCCAGTCTTGTTCAAGGTTGGTAAGGTGGAAGTATACCACATCTCCCATATTAATTCCTTCAATATTGTCCGGAGCCAGATGGCTACGAATGGCCGTCATGTAAACATGTACTTCATTACCTGTCTTCACTACTTTAGCCTGACCTTCTCCCAGTGCTGCGTAGGGGTGGGTGTTGTTCTCGATGGGGTAGAACTTCTTCGTATTAGGTTGTACCAGGCTGGCGGGAAGTGCTTGTGCGTAATGTGGCTCTCCCTTGGTGGGGAAATCCAGAATAAGCTTCATTTTATCTCCACTAATGTCGAAAAGTTGAGCACTATGCGCAAGTTCAGGACCAGTGGGCAGGTAACGGTCTTTCGTGATCTTGTTCATGGCTACCAAGTATTTTCCAAAGGGCTTTTTCGTCTCGCCGCCAGGAATAACCAAGTGCCCAGGAGAGTAGAAAGTCGATTGACGATCAAGGATTTCCAGCTTTTCAACATCCCATTTTACAACTTCCGAAGAAATAAAGAAGGTTGTGTAGGCACTACCTTTTCCGTCAAACTCCGTGTGGAGTGGGCCCAGGCCCGGCTTTTTGAGAATACCGTGTAGTCCCGCTTCGTAATTGAGTACCGGAATACCTTTAATGTCCCCGTCAAAGTTCTTGGCCTCGATGGCCGCCATCAACTTATCGAAGGAGTAAATCGACATGTCAGCCGAGAGCTTACCGTTTCCTACTATGTATTCTCCGGTAGGGTCAACGTCACAGCCGTGTGGAGATTTTGGTACCGGAATGAAGTAAACCATACCGGGTAGTTCCATCGGGTTCAGGATTGTCGTCGTCTTCATCTCAGTCGAAGCTGCAATCCCGGAGTTCTCGTCTATTAAGTTGTGGTAGTAAGACGTAGCGCGTTGTTTGCCGCGTCCCGCTTTGTAGTACTCTTCTGCTTTTTTCCAATTGACGATGGCGAGCAAATCCTTGTCTTTCTGCGAAGCATTCACTTCCAGCAGAGTGTAAGCCTGTTCCGAGTTGTAGGTCGTCAGGAAACTCCAACCGTGTGATTTTCCTTTGCCGTTACGGGCCAGGTCATAGTTGAAACCGGGCATCTCGATTTGGAAGGCCAGGCTCATCTCTCCCGTTTCGGGAGCTACGGCAACGTAGTTGATAAGGCCCTTGAAGTTTTCCTTAAACGATGCAATCGGAACGTCCGCCTGCGGAATAGGTACACTGAAGCGGGTACCGCTAACCAGGTATTCGCTGTTTTCGGTAATGAAAGGCGCACAGTGCAGACCAGCAACGTCAGGAATTTCGATGATCTCCACTGTTTCGAAGGTCGTCAGATCAATCCGTGCAATTCTTGGCGTATTGTTGCCATTAACGAACAACCACCGGCCATCAAATTCTCCATCGGTTTGCGACAGTTCGATGTGGTGAGAGTCATCCCAGGGCACGGAGCCGTAGGAGGTGTTAAACATCGGCTTTGATTCCTCGCTGAAACCATATCCATTCTCCGGGCACAGGGAGAAAACTGGGATTTCCTTGAGGAGTCGCCCTGAAGGAAGACCGTAAGCGGTGATTTGTCCGCTGAAACCACCGGACATAAAAGCGTAGAATTCGTCGTACTCTCCGGGAGCAACGTAGGCTTGTTCGGCCGCATTACCTTCCACAACTGTGGCGGCATTTTGCTGGGTACAACCCGCTAGTAATATGGCCATTACGAACAGCAAGACCAAGCTTGAGGTAAAGAGGGAGTTTTTCATTTTCTTTTTATTTGATTCGATTATTTGGTGGCTTCGTCCTTACTACCAACCTGTTCCATGTCGTTCTTGCGCATAAATTCAAGCAAGGCCCGGGCATCTCCGATGGAGACTCGCTGGTTCGGCATTCTGGTAAGACATTCTTCCAGCATTTTCTGAGCGACCGGATCTTCATCGAGCATGACATCGACGTTGGTAACCATATTCATGACCCATTCCGGCCGCCGCCTGTTGGTTACTCCGGCCCATCCCGGCCCAACCACCCGCTGATCGGTAAGTTTGTGGCATCCGGAGCATTTCATGTCATAAATGGCCTTGCCGCTCACAAGCATACTCTCCTCAAGCGGATCAGTAAGAGTGACGTTTTTTACTTCACCTATGCCCTTAGGGCTGGCAGGAGGTGAAGGCGCGGCCGCAGGTGCAGAGGAAGTTTGGGAGGAGCCCCCCTCACTGCCGGTACAGCCCACCGCCAACCAGCATGTCAGGGACAGTACCGTAAGTGCACGAAGAAAAAAGTGAATTCGCATAGTTGATTAGTTTATTATTATTCAAATTGGAACTACGGTCGTTTGCCGCGTTCGCCAAAAAGCCGTTAGCATCATGGTTGTCGCCAGTGGAAATAGCAGCGAACAACCGAAGATTAGTTCGTAATAGTTGGGTAAATAGCCCCACCCCATCCAGAGTAGACATCCCTGCCCAAAGAGTAAAAACTCAGTAGAGATGAAGCCCAGCAGAAAGAAGACGTAGCCGACGTTTGCCGTTTTACTATCTGGGAATAGTCTGGCCTCCAGCAGCAAGGCAATGACCACCAGACTAATGGATCCGATCATCGTCAGGTGAATAAACCCAATGACGAAATTGTGGATGGTGTAGGATATTTTAGCCACTGCTGGTATCGCTACCGCGCTTTGGACAATGATCTTTGCGGCGAGCGAAGCCAGACCCACCCAAAGCAAAATGGCCACCTGTCGGCTACGCTTTGACTTCGTTCGAATGACCGGAGCAGCCAGCTGCCAGATCAAGACGAACACCGCTAGCTGTATCACCACTCCCGCTGAGTTTAAGTAGAAGACAACCGAAAGCGGTGTACTCCAGCTCACACTGAGTGCATAGGTTAGCAGGAGAGAAGCTTGTAGTCCCCAGAATAGATAAGAGGGCAGGGTTACGGGTTTGCCTTCCCTGCTTAACCAATGGAGTAGTAAGGCCAGCATTCCGTAGGTAAGCCAACCGTTGAACTGGAAATGCAGGAAAAACTGAATGCTGGCAAAGTAGAGCGGATGAAGCTGGCCTAGTATGGATTTTATCGGACCAATAGCCCACAGGCCTAATGTTGAAACGAATAGCCAGTAAATGGCCCAGCGGGCAAGCCGGCGATAACTTGTATCCTCTGTGGTCTTCAGATCCTTCAGGTATTGGTATCCGAAGAGGTAGGCGGCAACCAGGTGAACGGTGCAAAAACCAATGCTTATGGCACCGTAGCCTTGGTAGACGAACCCAAACCCCATCCCAATGGCTGCCACAGTATTGAGGCCGAAGACCCAACGGTACATTGATGAATTGCGTAGTGAACCGGGTAACAAAAGAAAGAGAAAACCGCCACTTACAATCATAAACGCCCAGCCCAGTAAGGCCAGGTGGGAGTGCGCGTGCAGTAAATGCTTATACGACAGTCCCGGCAACTCCTCTATCCAGGAAAATCGCATCAGGCAACCAAATATGGTGGCCACCCAGAAACAACTGAGACCGACGGCAAACCACCGTTGGCCAGGTTTCGTAGTTGCGGATATTTTCGTTGATGTTGTCATGAATGTTGGAATCCCTGGTGGTACTGTTAGCCGTTGGGCTAAGTCGATAAATTAGAATAAGACGGCAGTTTGTTAAAATAATGATTTACGGATCTCTTTATCTTTAATTTGGGTAAATTTTTTATTCGAGTAAGTTGCTTTTACCCTCTTCTACTGATTTGCTTAGTCTCGAAATTGTGATGCGGTCAAAAGTTTTCCTCATTTCCTCACGCGCCGCAACAAACTGATGATGAACGGGGCAGGGGTTCGCAGACGAACACTCTTCAAAGCCAAGCGCACAGGCAGTCAGCACATGATCTTCATTGATCGCGGCCATAATCTCCACTAAATTATAGTCTGCATCTTCCGGGAGGTAGTAGCCGCCTCCAGGCCCTGGAATGGACCTGATCAACTTACTCTTTGAAAGCTGCTGCAAAACCTTTGCCGTGAATGCCTTTGGTGAACCAATGCCATCTGCAATGTCCTTTACACTCACGCGCTCTTTTCTCCGGTCTACAGACGCTAGAAAAATCATAATCTTAAGTGCGTAGGAACAAGTTTTTGAGAACATCTAGCTTTAATTAGGATGCAAATATAGGTCAAAAGCAATAAATAAAGATAAAAATATCTTTATTTATTTTAACCATGCTTTCTTAGTGCTCAGGCCAGGCTTGGTTAACTGGTCTTTGCCGCTACTGTAGCTCTGATTTTAGAATGGCTACTGCTTATGAATTATGCCTGGGCGGCTTACGTAAAAGCCTCTCTTTCGTGGTGGAGGAAGGCCGCCAGAGTTGTGGGGCGCTTACCCGCCACCTCTTTGTATACTGAAGATAATCCAGATGATTTTTCGAATCGACGAAGATAGTGCAGCGCGGTAACGACCACGGCTTTAGATGGAGGAACGCCTGACCGGATACGTTGGGTCAGGAAACCAAGGACGCTGGCTTTTCGGTAGGTGATCTTCCGGCCAAGGGTACGCGTCAATAGAGTGGCTACCTGATCAAAGGCAAGTTGTTCTGATCCGGTTATTTCCAGAACTAAGTTCTTCTCGTTTTCGAGATCACTAAGCAGCACTGCAGCTACCTCGCTAACGTTTTCGGCATCTACCCAGTTAAAACATGCGTTTCCCCCCGGCAGGAAAATTTCATTGTGGCTTTTGATTCCTTCCAGCAACTCTCCCGTCAGGTTCTGCATGAAGTAGCCGGGACGCAGGAAGATGTAGGGTATGCCTTGTTCTTTGACTACCCGCTCGATTTTGTTGTGGGGAATGATGGAGCTTCTTTCTGCTCCCTGGACCGATAGGAATACGATCTTGCGTACGCCAAGAGCCACCGCCCGCTTGATGAGAGGGCGAAAAACACCACTGATGTCCGTAATTTGTGGCGGGCGCAATAGAAACATGGTGTGAATATTTGCTAACGCACCGTCATAGGTTGATACGTCCAGAAAATCAAAGTGACGAAACTCCAGGTCGCCTGACGCTGATTGCAGTTCCTGCTGTCCTTCACTAAGGCTTCTTACCGCCGCAATAATTTGAACGGCGGTTATTTGCCGACGCCGTAACAGATGGTGAATTACCGATTTGCCGATGGTCCCCGTAGCTCCGGTTATTAGAACATTTTTTTCCTCCATTTGAATCTTTTCTAGCTTGATTTTTGATGTCCACTTGGAACTTATACATTCAAGTACCCTTTAGTTCTCTCGACCCCCAAAGGAGAACTTTGGCAGAAATAGGGAAAGTCTTCTTTTTGTCCCGAAGAAACCACCGAAGGGGTAATGCTGGAAACGCGAAATAACGATGTTGTTCTCTACACACTGCAAGAACTGAATATTAAATTATTCATGATGGGTTGGGAAAGAGGAGGCCTTTACCTTCCTACAGGATACCGGGTTTAGGTAGTAGCGCCTTACAACTTAACATAAACTTAATTATAGGTAAAATGGTTATACCCTAAAATAGCTCCACATAGTCATTGTAAATAATTGATTATGAATGAGTTATTATTTTCAACAGCAAATCGCTACTTCAGCGTCCCAGAAAAACTCCACATTCTCGGGGAGCTGGCTGAGGACCTATTGACCGACGTTCAGGCTATCGACATATACCAGCTTAGCCCTAAATTGCTACGAGCCTGGCGTAAGTGGCGCCACCAGCACATCCTTAAAAAACACAATCCTCGT
>NZ_KB890456.1 GCF_000373105.1 Neolewinella persica DSM 23188
TTCTCAAGTCAGAGCTGGGTTTGGAATCGCCAAGGCTATGGTTTTGGGACAACCGCATGAAGCTGATGAGTATCGTCACCTTGGTCTATGACTTCATGCTCCAGATATTGCGCAACTGGAAAGGCTGGGTTCCTCTTTTTTTAAGAAATTACTGTCATAGAACTGGAAAGCGGTACCGAGATGTCTCGATACCGCTCTACAGACTTAGAATGGCCATCTCGATTTGCCTCACTTTAATGTGGGCTCAAAATTCGGGATGACTCATGTTTTTCAGGGAAAATCCTGCAGTGCCTTACTGGCCACCGTCCTTTTTCTTTTGCTTCGCTGCTTCTTTAAGCCGCTTCTCCTCCAAACGCGCAGCCTTGTCGGCGTCTTTTTTGATCTGCTCGCGCTCCTTGTCGGTCATGTTTGACTTATTGTCAAGCGCAGTGCGCATGGCGCGAATTTCCTCCAAGATACTTTGCGTGCTCTTATTTATCTCCGTACGCAGCGCCTCCTTGTCGGCCATACGGGCTTTACGGTCATCATCCTGGCCAGCGCGAAGTTCTTCAATGGCGTCATTTTGCTCCTGGTTAAGTTCTTTAAGAGCGGCGCTGAGGTCGCGTACCTGTTGCTCCAGGGCGAAGATGCGGGCGGTGTCCTGTGCTGCCATCATTCCATAATCCGTCTCGAAATTACCCGCTACCGGCATCCCCGTGGCCGGCATGCCGTAATTAAGCCCCTCGAATATTTCTTCGATAAGTCCCTCAAATTCGGCGGGCGTAAAGCTAAGGCGGCTCACCGGCTGAGCTGAGGTACCGTCAACATTCTGCCCCTGGAAGTAGCCAGCGTTTTGGGGCGCGGCCGCAGGTGCGGGGGAACTTGAAGTAATAAGCTGACTGGCTTCCACCATCTCTGTCTCCAATGCGACGGAAGCTTTCTCCGCCTCAACCACCTCTTTTTGCAAATTTTGCGCCCTACCCTCCAGTTCGATTACCACCTTTTCATTCTTTTCAATGGCGGCTACCAGGCTGTCGATGGCCACAGAGTCCCTTTGTGTACGGGCCGTCGCCAGCGCTTCGTTGAGGCTATTGATGCTGGCCTCGTAGTCGTTTTTCAGTTGGCGGGTAGCATCGGCGTTGCGTTTGGCCTGATCGGCGAGGGCGGTCTGCTTTTCCAGAATGGCTTCGGCCTGGGCGCGTTGTATTTGGGCCTCGGCGGTACTGGTGAACATCGCGTCCGGCCGTTGGGCCTTTTTACCGAAGACCAGGTTAATGCCGGCCGTCCACTGGTTACTGGTGCGAATCTGGTCGGCACTTTCCAGATCTTCCACGTTGTTACCAGTGGTCAGCAAGGCCTTGTAAGAACCAACGATCTGGAAGCTCCGGCTCAGGTTCAGGCTTGCCCCTAAGCCACCACTGGCAAATGCCTGGCTGACTAATACTGTGTTCGCATCGTCCCGTCCGATGTAATCATCGTCAAGGTTAATGTAGCCGCCACCAAGGGTGATAAAGGGAGAGATACCCGTCGTCGCGGTGGTCAGCCGGAAGCGGAAGTCCGCGCCGTAGATGCTCATTCGGTCGAAGTTGAGGTTGATCTTATTGTCGTCCATATTACGCATATAGAAGGCGCGCACCCCCACGTACGGGCCAAAGTCCAACCCCAGGCTGGCACCACCGAGGTAGGTATCCCGGTAAGGCAGTGCATCGTCGAAGCTGATGTACGACAGCGTTGGTTCCACGATCAGACTCAGGCTTCGGAATCCGTCATTAAAAATCTGTGCGTAGGCCTGGTCGACCTCGCTAAGGGTGCCCGGGCGGCGACCGCCCAGGTAAACGGTGAGGCCAGTGCCGATGGACCAGTTGGACATCCGCTCGTTGAAAAAGTCGGCTTCGCTGAGGAAATTAACCGTTCGCTCCTGATCCGTCAGCAGGTTTCGGACGGGGTTAAAATTATACGCCGTGTTCTTGCCCTCCAGCTTGAAAGTGAACCGGTCAGCGATGCTGACGGTAACTCCCAGACCTCCGGAAGCATAAATGTGCTCGTTCTTAAATCCACCGTCGAGTTCAATCGACTGGATACCTGCACCCAGCGTAAGGAAGGGCAGCAGACGGCTGCGGCCGAGGTTGAGTTTGATTTCACCACCGTAACGACTGAGGTTGACTTCACGATCGGTCAGTTCCGACTGGATGTCCTCTCTTCCCTCGATTACTCCAGAAAAATCCCGCTTGAGCCCCAGGTCGAACATGTACGAACCGCGAAACTCTACCATTTCACCGAAGCCGATACCGAGTCGGCCACCGACCAGAAAACCGTCTTTCAGTCCAGCCTGGCCGTCCCAAAAAGTGTAGTTAGCGTTCGGTGCAAAAGTGTAAGAAATACCACTGACCTGGGCGGCTAGTGGGGTAAAAATTGTAATGAGCACAAAGAATGCGCCGAGGTAATTGCGTAAGTTATGTTTCATAACAGCTTTTTTCAGAAGGTTTTAAGTAAGTTTTTGGGGATTCACGCTAACGCGGTAGCGCCTGAACTTCCACCCGCCGCGCGGCGGCGGCGTTGGTTGGCTGAAAGTCAATGCCGCCGGGTACGATGACGATGCGGTCGCTGTCCATACCCTGGTTTTCGAAGCCCTTACGCACGGCATCCGCTCTTTTAACAGAAAGCTGCTGGTTGTAAGTCGCGTTCCCGCTGGGGCTTGCAAAACCCGTCAGGCGAATGGTGTAATTAGTCTTGCCCTTTAACTGTTCGACTGCACTGGCAATCAGGTTGCGGTGTACAGCATTGAGCTGGCTGGAGTTGTTGTCAAAAAAGATGGCAGGAAAGCTGATAGGCTCGGTGGCTTTCAACTGCAGGGTATCGGTTTTCACCACCTCCCGGTCACGAATCACCGTTTCGGTACGTACCACTGGTTCCGAAGGAATTTCCCGGACCGTTTCTTTGATGATCGTTACCGTATCGGTTTTAGGCGTGGTGGGGATAAATACCGGGGTGGTACTCACCCGGTCAACGTAGACGGTATCCCGGACAATTCGAACGGGGCCTTCCTGCTCGATGACCACCGGAGCTACCGGGTTCGTGGCGCGCATCCGTTCTTCCTCCCGGAGAATGCGGTTCAGGTCACGCTCGTAGCGGAGCCGTTCACTTTCCCAACTGTCGGAGTCATCATTGCGGCTACGGATGCGCTCAGTTTCGAGTTCGGCGCGGCGACGGCGGTCTTCCTCCTCGGCCAGGCGACGGCGGAGGCCGTTTAGCTCGGTGTTCATGCGGCTGACTTCGGCGGTGAGTGCGAGCAGGTCTTCTTTACTGAGGTTTGTCCCCTGGACGTCCCGCTGATTGAGCATAATTTGTTGGATGATGGTGTCTGTCCGGGCGGGTACGGAAGGAGCCGCCGCCACGAGGGAACGGCCCCGCAAATCCATTAACAACGCCTCCTGTCGATCCAGTCGACGGTTAATACTGGCAAGCTCCTTGCCGTTGTCCACCGTCGCGGTCATTTTATATTCCGGGCGCATCACCTCCACAACCCTGACGATTGTATCCGCCGATCCGTTGCCATCTTTACGAATCACAATACGCTCTTCGGTGGCATTAGGTTGGGCGGTCGGTTCCTGGCTTACTGCCCGCTGCCGCATCATTTTTTGCTGTAACTGCCATCGCATTACGCGCTGGCGACGAAGTTCCGCCATTTTGCGAATCATCGCTTTGAGCTCTTCTGGTGTGAGTTCGATTGCTTGCTGGTCGACGGAGGCGGCCTGCGCGTACAAACTGGTGGCTGGTATAAACAAAGCCAAGCAAAGGCAACAAAGGGAGAAAAAATTCTTCATGGTAAAATCGTCTGGACCATCAGACGGACAAATCGATGCCCGCTACTATTCAGACGGGGAAACCACCAAGAATGTTCATCCCGAAGGTCTACAACAACTTCCCCGAAAAGCCGAAGGGCAGCAAGTCCCCTGCCCGGTCAAATACAAAAACCGGGCCTTCCTCTCCACGCAGGATCAGCCTCATTGGCTGATCGAAACGAGCCTCGTGCTCGTGCAGTTGCTGCCGGCAACTACCGCAAGGGCTGGCGGGCTGGTCCAATACCTGACCGGCAGATTTGACGGTAATCGCCATTGCTACTACGGCCATTCCCGGTCGTTGGCTGGCGGCAGCTGCCAGCGTGGCCGGCTCCGCACAGATACACATTGGGTAGGCGGCATTCTCCGTATTCCAGCCAGTTACCACGGTACCGTCTGCAAGGCGGGCGGCGGCGGCTACCTGGAAATTGGAGTAGGGGGAGTAGCTGTGTGGGAGCGCTTTTTTTGCCGTCGCCAAGAGGTCACGGTCTTGAGGAGAAAGGTCCTCGGGACCAGGGAAGGAGGCGTAGGATATATTGTGGGTAGGCATTAAAAGGACTTTGTAGGAGCTAAGCTAAAATGCGTATATGAGATTAGCTAAAAGTAAAAATGAGATTATTCAGAGCGATCAGTTTTGGTGAATATAGCTTACTTAAAAGAGGTCAGTCCACCATGGGTCCGAACTCGATGGGTGGAAAATGGTTTGCAGAATCTCAGGTAGATGCTTTTGCCTGGGGCAACCTGATGGTTTTCGAACCGGATTTTGTTATCGTAGGAATCGAGCTTTCAGATGAGATCGCAAACAACTTATTTCGAATTGAGTGGCTTGATAATATTGGCCCGGCACGCTACGCTACGCTGAATTTAACCAACTCACGAACGCAATCATTATTGGCTTTGAAAACGTTAATTAGTTATGGAAAGTGTCCTGGTAAAAGCAGATTGGTTACATCCAAGCCAAGGAGGGCGTCAGGAACTTCCTGACGGTAATCATTTTATAGCTGTAGGTAAATTCCCTCATCAATCTTATCAGGATTGGTTAAAGAATGCTTGGAGCTTAAAGCTCAACTGGGTAGATAAGGATAATCCGGGAAGTTGGTGTGGCCTAGCTCATTTCCTCTCTCCAGAAGGACCGACCGATTAGTTGACCCCTGGTGGATACTTTGACATTTGTGAAGGGCCAAAGAAAGTAGCGCTCGTCAGCGTAGTATCTACTGCTAAGGCGATAGACAGTATTCAAAAGATTACCACCGCTGGTTAAGCAATGAGCCGAAAACAGGACATCTAACCGTTAGAGAGCCTAACAGCGCGGGCATAACTACGTGACTCTTTGACCATAGAACTATCGAATCTTCACCTCCCCGCTAGCATTCACAAACAGGACGTTCCCCACCTCATCATACCCACCAAAATACTCCGGCCCGACGCGCTTGAGCGCCTCGTCCCGGAAACCGAGAATGATCAGGTCTGCTTCACCGGACTTGCGGGATATGACGGCCTTAGAGTCCGAATCGTCCATACGGCAAAGTACGTCAATGTTATTGCGACTGATGGGCAATTGACCGGTTTCTATCAGGTCGTAGAGTGCCTGCTCTTCTTCTGCCAGTTTCGACTCTTCAAAAACAGCAAACAGCTTAATCTCTGCGCCTTGCCAGTCGGGGTGCCCCGTCATCACATAAGCCAGCAGGATCATCAGGTTGGCACTTTCGTAGTGTGCCCGGGTGATCCATACGTGGATGGTCTTTTTCAGCCCGAAGCCCCGCTCGGACAGGCCAAGGATCCCGATATTAAAATCGACGGATTTGATAAGTTTGAAATTATCGACGATGTCTGCCAATCCTTCTTCTTTGTTCTTGGAATACTCCAATAAAAGCAGGTTGTTCTCCGTGCCGGCGATGCCCGGGAACTGAACGACCTGAGCGATGGCGGAGGTGTAGGAGGGCGAAACGATGGTATCTACATAGATCCTGCTATCGGTCGATTCCGCCATGCGGATGATCCGTTTTTTGATCTCTGCGGCTTCTCCACTGGTCTCATTACTAAGGTAACCATCGAGGTAATGAATGTAGGTGCCAAAACCATACTTTTGGCTTAGCCAGCGGAGTAAATCGAAGGCCCCAAGTCGGGTAAAGGTGGCGTTGCTGGCCGCGATCACACTTGGCCGCCAGCTTTTTTTCTCCTCCTTATCCGCCTTCTGCAGGAATATCTGCAGGCGGCGACTGAACTGAAAGATCACCCCTTGAAAGATTAGGGCCATGCTTCGCTTATCCGGGTTTGCGTAGGCGATATAGAGGTAAAGTATCCCAATCAGGGCAATGGCCATCGCCGCGTAAGTGGAATTCATGAAGAACATGAGCCCAAAACAGGCGAGAGCTCCGAACAGAGAAACGAACCATTTTGAGCGAAACCTCGGCCGGTAACTGGGGTCGGCAGCAAAGTGGTTCAGGAAACTGATGAGGCAGAGCGAACCATAAGTCACCATAAAGAACATGGAGATGATCTCGGCGACGCTGTCAAGTGCGCCCAGCATAATGAAGAACGCCGCCAGCAGAACCGTGATCAAGCTCGCGTTATAGGGTTCAGCGTTGGGCCCTTTGCCTTTGGCGATCCAGCTGTTGATGGCCGGCGCCGGGAATATTTTATCAGCGGCGATGGCTTGTAATGTCCGGGGAGCCACCAGAATGGAACCAAGCGCGGAACTGATGGTGGCTGCCGCCAGGCCGATAGGAATGATCCACCAACCCTGCCAGGCGATGTCGGCCATGACCAGGCGGCTGGTATCCGCCAGGGCTTCTGGCGGAGCGGAAGCTGCCAGTTTCCAGGCCATGAAGAAGTAGATAATCATACCGCCAATGGTAGCGGCAAGGGTCCCCATTGGGATGCTCCGGCCTGGGTCTTTGAGGTCGCCACTCAGGCCAACCCCCGCCGTCATACCGGTAAAGGCCGGGAAAATGATGGCGAAAACGGTGAAGAAACTGATCGTCGGAATATCTGGTGTAGGTGCCTGTGGCGGAGCTGCTTGGGCGATGACTTCGTTGCCGTTAAGGACCACCGTATCGGGCGGGAGTTCGCCTTCCGCCAAGCCCTCTAGAACAGAAGACGTTGCTTCGAGATCGGCACTGTAACTGTTGAAAAAATCGACCGAATTGTTTGCAGCATACTCCGTAGACCCCAGAAAAAAAGCAATCAGGGCCAGGGCCAGGGTCGCCACTACGGTGTATAACACTTTAACCCCCAGATCAGCGCCTTTGGTCAGGATCAACAAGGTGAGCAGTAAAAGTGCAGGTATACCAATGGTTTGTGGGCGGGACAACAAATACTCCGCCCAGGGCAACAGTGGGTAACTTTCTATAATCCATGCAACCAGGGGTTTGAAGGCCTCCGTAAAAGCCATTATATAGAAGGCTACCGAGATGGCCTGCGACATGTACAGGGCAATGCCAATGGTGGAGCCGATCACCAGAACGAAGCTGCGGGATATGATGTAGTACTCTCCCCCACCCTCTACTTTCTGATTCGTAGCGATTTCAGCAATGGCCATCGCAGTGGGAATCGTCACGGCGTGTCCGATCAGGATAATGGCCATTGTCCCCGCAAAGCCGACCATGCCTACTGCAAAACCAAAACGGAGGAACATAATAGCACCGAGGATGGTACTGATGGCCGTAAAGAAAACCGGGGCAGTGCCGAACTTTTGTTTGCTCATGTAGCTATTGGCTAAAAATGGGAAGGCGAAGGTACGAGAGAAATAGGAGTGAGGAAGTCAGGGAGCCAGATAGTCGCGCAGACTCCCTGACTATTTGACTCCCTGACTATTAGGGCGGGGCCGCAGGTGCAGAGGAATATTTTAAGAGCAAGGCGACTTGCCCCTTTACCAAAAGCCGTAACTTCGAAACAGAAAAAGTACTACAACTTATGCTCGCTAAGCGTATCCTTAATAAACGTACCGAAAAACAGCGCTCCTGGTTTTCGACAGTTCTGCAGGAAATCCTGATCATCATAGTAGGTATCCTGCTTTCCTTTTGGATAAGTAATGGGTTTGAAAGCCGAAAGGATGCCAAGCTGGAGCGGACTTACCTCACCCAATTAAAAGGCGATTTAAAAATTGACCTCGAACAGCTTAGCCAGGATTACCAACTGCGCAGCACTCAGCTGGAATCAACCAATAATCTGATGAGAGGTCTGGCCCTACCTTCCGGAGAAGAAAAGGCCCAACTGATCATTGAAAGTTTTCGAAATTTGCTGCTGGCGGTCCGCTTCAGTCATACCAATGCCACCTTCCGAATGCTGGAAAGTACGGGGCATCTAAAATTGATCACCAACAACTCCATCGTTAGTGAGTTAATCGGAGTTTACGGCAACGGCTACGATTTCATCCAAGACAACAATGACGACGTTTCTAAATTCCGGGACAACTTCTTGCTTCCTTTTGCCATCCAACACCTTAATTTCAGAGAAGCGTTGCAACCATCGGCCCCGGATAGAAACCTCATCATTTCAGCCGACGAACAGCAACTAATGAACCAGGCCATTTATCTAAGGGCCAGTCTGACTTCAACGGTCTCGAAATACGCTGAGGTGATGACACAGGTAGAAGCCCTGGTGGACATGGTAGAACGGGAGTTGGAGTGAATGAATTCTTACCTGACACTTTGGGTAGATTAGGCGCGCCAAGTCAATTTTCTCCTTTTATACTAGCACAGTGTAACATAAGTTCTCGCTGCTTTTTACTTGTCGCGTAGCAACCGCACGTTGCCTGGGACAAGAAGGAGCGACGCCGTCCCAGGTAACGAAAAGGTCGTTAAGGCAGGACGACGCCCAGCGTCGTTAGGTGAATTCTTAGTCCGTTACCCCAGACTTCGTCCAGGGTACCTATTCTGATTCGCTACGCGAAACTCGGACCCGCTAAACCCTTTAAAATTTATCTTATACTCTACTAGTGGTGTGTCAGGTCAATTATGGCAGAAATGGCACCCTGTGTTAACCGTCGGCAGGCAGTTAAAACGTGCTGCCTTGCCCTGAACTAATGTGTCAATGTTGAGTTCAGCGCAAAGACAGCTGGTCCGCCGAGGCGGCCTGAAAGGCTTGGCTCGTCGACCGAGAGGTCGTGAGTATGCCATAATCACTCGGCGGACGAGTGAAAGCCCCCTTTTTAAGTTCATCGGAGGTATAAAATTGGCCAGAGGACCGCTGATCTCAGCCTCCAATGCTCCTCCTTCTAACCCTCGCACCTGCGGCCCCGCCATCTACTCTTAAGCCTTTATTAACATACCAAATTGTGTACTAAAACTTCTTCTCGCATCTATTGACTGAACGGACAACACTTTTCATCCCAAAGACCGTTAACTTACGGACGACAACCATCTATTTATGCGACACTTACTGCTGGCCCTGCTGCTGGCCCTCACCACCGGATTAATGAGTCAGGATTACAAAGCGGAATACGACAAAATGGAAGCTGCCCAGAAGGACGGTAAACCCAGGTCGGCCCTCACGGCAGCCGAAGAACTTTTTGCCAAAGCTGCCCGGGCAAACGACGAAGACCAAATGGTAAAAGCCCTCGCCTGGCGCGCTGCATTTACCGGACAGATCGAAGAAGACGGCGCTGACGCCGCAATAAAACTGTTACAGCAGGAATTAGCCGGCAATAAGGACAGAGAAGTCGTCACGCCAATTTTGCACTTCATGCTCGGCAGCACCTACTACCGTTATGCACAGCAAAACTCGTGGCGGCTCCGTAACGCCACGGCCACTACTAATGATTCCCTTCCCGCGAATGAACGTCCCTTAGCCGACTGGAACTTACAGCAACTGGCCGACGCCGCCGACCAGCACCTCTTCAAAGCACTCGAACTGGCAGAAGCCAGCCGTACCGAACTTTCCACCATTCCCGCCATCGTTACGGGAGACAAGGAGCGTTTTGTCGAACAACCAACCCTTTACGACCTGCTGGCCCGAGAAGCTTTCACCATGCTCGGCAGCCCCCTGCTGAGTGTCAGCGATCCGGAAGTGCCTAACCCCGAACAATACCTCGGCAGTGCGGCCTCCTTCGTCCAACTTCCGTTGGACATGGACTCTTCAACGGGTACCTACCGCAAGCTTAAGATCCTTCAGTCGCTCACCAATTTCCACCTCGGCCCGCCTTCTCCGGCGCTTTTGGACGTAAACGTGATGCGCCTGCAATACATTCGTCAGTTCGGCATCCCGGATACCGCCTATGCGGCTGCCTTCAGCCGGATGCACGAAAACTTTTCCGCTACACCAGGCGGTGATTACCTCCTCGTACTTGAAGCCGAGATCTATGCCAACGGCAGTGTCGAAAACCTGGGAGAAAAGCCCAAAGCAACGGCCTTGGCAATGTTGGAAAAAATCAAGGACAAATCCCCTTTTGTGGCGAATCGGGCGGAATTACTTCGTCGGCAGATCATGGCGAAAACGCTCCAAACACAGGTACAAACCGTTTACGGCAAAACTGACAACCTTCTCCTCAGCGTCAGTTATCGAAATCTGGCGCGCGTCTATCACCGGTTATACGAAGCCCCTAAACTCGGTCCTTCCGATGATTTTTCCCGTTGGAACCTGAAAGAAGAAGCCCTCAAAGAACTACTCTCCAAACGACCGTTGGAACGGGCCGACTTCCGCCTGTCCGAGAACGATGATTACGAGAATCACCAAACAGAAACCTGGCTTAAGCAAATGCCCGCCGGCCGGTATTACCTGGTAACCAGTGACAACAAAGACTTTGACCAGCAAAAAGGCATGGTGGCTATTGCAGACTTCCAGGTCAGCGACCTGGCCGTCATGCGGTACTTCGATAATGATCAGCATTTCTTTGAAGTCGTGGACCGGACTACGGGTGCACCCAGGGCCGGGGTAACCGTCGAATTACAGCGTGGTAATAACCGCGACAGGTACACTACCTTCAAAACCGTTACCACCGGCAAGGATGGCCGCGTGGCTAACCCCAACATCGACCGAAGCCAACTCCGGATGGTCCTGACCGACCGGGCCAACGACGATGTATTCGTCACGGATCCCGGATACCACCGTTCCTACAAGAATGACCGGCAGCGGAAGTACCCGCTCACTCCCCTGTTTACTGACCGGAGCATCTATCGCCCGGGGCAGACGGTAAAAGTATACGGACTTACCTGGGAAAAAGACCAGGATGAGATGCCCAAAATGCTGACCAACGAAAAACGGACACTGAAACTGATGGACCCAAACTATCAGGAAGTTGGTACCGTAGAGATCAGCAGCGATGAATACAGCCGTTTCAACGCCGAGTTCAAACTGCCCACGGGCGGGCTGACGGGCTATTTCCAGATCCAGACGGAGGGCGGAAGCCTTCGGTTTCGGATGGAAGAATACAAGCGCCCACGTTTCGAAGTGATGCTTGAAGGGCCAGATTACGCGGTGGCTGGCGAAGAGACTGAAGTAAAAGGTTCCGCAAAACTTTACGCCGGGCCGGGCCTTGATGGCGCGAAGGTGAACTATCGCGTATTCCTCGAAGAAGTCAGCTACTGGTGGTGGGGACGCAACGGTGGCAACGACAAAGAACTGGTGGCCAGTGGTGAAACCGAAACCGACGGCCAGGGAGATTTTACCGTAAAGTTCACCCCGGAAAAAAGACAACAGAAAGGCCGCAAGCGTTTCCGCTTCGTCATCGAAGCTGACGTGGCCGATGATACTGGTGAGACGCACGATGCCTCAACCAAAGTCCCGCTGCGTAGCGATAAGCCGGTGATTGCCCTGAAGCCGGTCGAAGACGTCGTCGATGTATCTGACAGCCTGACCATTCTGGCTGCTGGCTCAGATGAAACCCTGACCATCAGCCTAAAGATCATCCCGGTAACCAAGCCTGGGGCCGCCATCAAAAACCGGAAGTGGGGCTTCCCTGACCGGCCGGTCCTGGAACCGGACGACTATGCCAAACGATTCCCGTACATGGCTGGCGAAGAGACGCCCGAGCTACAGGAATGGCCCACCAATGGCACTGCCATCTATTCCGGAAACCTGAACGTTAAAGACGGAGAGGCAAAGCTCAACCTTGCTGCCAGCAGCTGGCCGGTGGGCCACTACCGGGTAGAATGGGCTTACCCTGACGGTACCGCTGGCGAGCCGGCCACCTTCGCCGTACTCAACGTGGAAAAAGCTGATTTGCCCCCCGGAATGGCTTACCATTTGCAGGTCGACGAGCGGGCACCGAAGGTTGGGCAGGAGATCAGCCTGACCCTGATTTCAGCCGTTGACCTTCCCAATGTGCACGGCCGATGGTCAAGCCGCAGAGGTAACAAGCTGGTAGAAACCTCCGCCAACCGGAAGGCCGTATTTACCTACACACCAAAGGAAAGTGATCGGGGGGGCATCAGCCTCAACGTCGGCTTCCTGCGCTTCAACGAAGACCAGGGATTTGGCCAGCGCTTCAACCTTGGCTGGGACAACAAAAAATTGAAGATCGACTACGCCGTCTTCCGTGACAAACTCCGTCCAGGCACGCCGGAACGGTGGACACTGACGGTACGCAACGCCGACGGTACGCCCGTCGCCGCTGCCGCCCTCGCCACGATGTACGACAAGAGCCTCGACCAGATCAGCAACGAGGGTAATTGGCAATTCTCCCCATTCCCGAATTTCTACGGTGGCGGCAACTTCGGTTCGCTGCTGGTGGATGGCGCGAATACCGGCCAGGGGCAATCTCAGTTCCGCTGGCCGAACCTGCCTACGGTGCCGAGTGCTCCCAGATTGGACCTGTCTCCTTTCGGAAATTATGGCCGCCCGATAGCTTATGGTTATGACGAAGGCATCCAGCCAAGGGCATCACGGACGATGAAGCGATCCGCCCCGGCCCCGGCATCGATGAACGACAGCCCCCCGGAGCTGGAAGAAATGGTTGTCGCTAATAGTGCCATGGCGGGAGGTGCGCCACCACCGCCACCACCGCCGCCGCCAGGAGCGCCTGCACCGGAAGAAACGAAGGCCGAAGAAGCCCCCGTGCAAATCCGCAAAAACCTCCAGGAGACCGCCTTCTGGATGCCGGAACTTACGAGCGATGCGGAAGGGAACCTGGTGATCAGCTTCGACAGCCCAGAGGCCCTGACCAGTTGGAAATTCCGGCTATTTGCCCACGACAAAGAACTGGCTACGGCGATATCAGAGCAGACGATCGTGACGCAGAAGGAGTTGATGATTCTTCCCAACGTACCGCGTTTTGTCCGCGAGGGCGACGCAATGGGCCTCACCGCCCGCGTCAACAACATGACGGAGCAGGAGATGGACGTGCAGGTAAGTCTGGAGTTATTCAATCCCGCAACGGGCGAAGCTTTTTCTGACGCTGTACTTTCTTCCCTTTCCGGAGGCGGGGCCGCAGGTGCAAAGGGCTGGAGGAGGGAGCAGGGAATCCCTGCCAGTAGTGGTGAGGCCTTCAGCTTCCCATTGACCATTCCCGAAGGGCTTTCCAGCCAGGGGCCGATTGGCTACCGGATGATTGCCCGGTCGGGGAGTTTCTCCGACGGAGAAGAGAACGTCATCCCGGTACTAACTGACCGTACGCTGATCACCGTCAGTCAGCCCTTCTACCTCAAGCGAAAAGACAAAAAGACGGTCGAGTTACCGCTGCTGGCCAGTACCGACAGCAAGACGCTTCGCCACGTTGGGTACACCTTTGAAGCCACGACGAACCCAGCCTGGCTGGCCCTGAAGTCGCTGCCTTATCTGATGGAGTATCCCTACGATTGTACCGAGCAATTGGCCAACCGTTACTTCGCCAACCAACTGGCCTACGTTACCGTGAGCCGCAAGCCCATCCTCGAACAGGTCTTCCGCCAATGGGAACAGGACCCCAATGCGCTGAAAAGCGAGCTGGAGCAAAACCCGACGCTGAAGAATGCTTTGCTGACGGAAACGCCTTGGCTGCGCGAAGCGCAGAGCGAAGCCGCCCAACGGGCCCGCATCGGTGAGCTGTTCGACCTGAAACGATTGGCCAATGAGCAAAACGAAGCCCTGGCCAAACTGGCCAACCGCCAAGACCAAAATGGCTACTTCAGCTGGTTCCCTGGCGGCCGGGAAAATCGCTACATGACGCAGTACGTGGTGGAAACGATGGCTCGCCTGCAACAGCTGGCTGCCGTGACACCAGACCAGGAAGACATTCTGCTGGACATTTCCACGAGGGCCATTGCGTGGCTCGATCAACAAATGGCTGAAGACTATGCCAAACTGAAGCACGATATGCGCGACAAGAAGGACTGGGAAAAAGATTACCGTCCATCAAGCTCAGTAGTTCACTTCATTTACGCCCGGTCTCAGTCAACCTGGGTTATCGACCCCAACAAAGAAGCCCAGGCGGCCCTGGACTTCTACACCGAACGGGCTTCCGCCAGTTGGTTGAGTTACGGCTTATACGAGCAGGCCCTGCTCGCCATCAGCCAGGCCACACCACAGCAGGCGGCACGCCCGCAGAGCGAGGTGACGAAGAAGATCATTGAATCGCTACGGGAGAAAGCCCTGCGTAAAGATGAATTCGGGATGTACTGGAAGTACGGCCAGGGGTACACCTGGCAACAACTTCCCATTGAAACACACTGTCGCATCCTGGAAGCCTTCCAGGTAGCGGGCGGAACGACCGAAGAACTGGATGAGATGCGCCTATGGCTGCTGACCAACAAGCGCACCAACCGTTGGGAGACGACCAAGTCTACCGCAGCGGCAGTGTTTGCGCTGCTGAATACGGGTACCAACTGGACCGACGCCCCGGGCAGGCCATTGGAGGTAAACTGGCCAAAGTCAGGCCTTAAATCGGACCTTGCATCCCGCGCCCGCGCCGCACAGGAAACCCCGGAAGCTGCTACCGGCGCCTTCTCCATCAGCGTTGCCGGCGACCAGATCGACAGTGGCCTGGCCACGGTGAAGATGAAGAACAAAGACAACCGCCTCGTGTGGGGTGGCGTGTACTGGCAGTACACCGAGCTGGCCCAGAAAGTCGAGGCCGCCAACGACGGCCCACTGACGCTGGAGCGGGAGCTCTTCCGCCGCATCCCCACCGACGATGGTATCCGCCTGGAGCCCATCACCGCCGACAAGCCGCTCAACCCCGGCGATCGGGTGACGGTCCGCCTGATTCTGCGCAGCGACCGCTCGCTGGATTACGTCCACCTCAAAGACCGCCGCGCGGCGACCTTTGAGCCGATCACGCAGACCTCTGGCTACCAATACAGCAGTGGCCTGGGCTACTACTTCGCCCCCGGCGACCTGGCCACCAACTTCTTCATCGACCACCTGCCAAAAGGCACCTACACCCTGGAGTACGACCTGTTTACCACTTATGCCGGCAGCTTCAGCAATGGGCTTGGTCGGGTACAGTGTATGTACGCACCGGAGTTTGGGGCTAATACTGGTGGGGCCCGGATTGTGGTGGAGTAGACTGGCCGCCGCTTCCTCCGGAAGCTAGCCCGGAAAAGCTTCCTCTGGAAGCGTGATGCCACGCTGCCGGAGTTAGGTGTGACTTGGTCGCAACGAAAACGGTGGGGGTGAACCCCCACGCTACAAGAGACGGCCCTCCGGGCCTGGGGCTCATCAGCCGGCCCGACGGCCCCCGCTTGAAGGCTGCGCCTTCGGGCGAGCCGTCCGACCGGAACTCATACCGAACTCTCCTTGGTTGCCTGCGAATACTAGTTTATCATTTTGGAGAACTCCGAAGCGACCATTTTTGGAGTATCCAAAACATACAACTATGCGCTTCCTACTCATTTGCTTCCTGTTTTCACTCGCACTCTCCGGACAGGCGGAGCAAAAATTACCGTCTAAGTATGTTTGGGCGGAGTCGGGGTTGACGCTAAGGGCAGAGGGGAATAAAAATGGCACTAAGCTTCTTGTAATTCCTTTTGGCGCTGAGGTAACCTTAACGGGGGTTATTGGAGAACAAGCCAAAATATTGGCTCTGACTTCAGTGAGTTATGAATGGGATAAAAAGGAAACTTCTGATCCTTACATTATGAAAGATTACTTCGTTGAAGTCCAGTATTCTAACAAAGTAGGCTATGTCTACAGCGGATATTTAAGTAGCTATTCCCCAGAAAGCGATGGTCTCCCTCATGAAGGGATTTATGGTTGGCTAAATACGATTGGTAGAGATTTAGACACCATTAAGCATAAACGATTACCCAATGAATATGGACAGGGGAAACGGATCTATCAGTATGCTAATGGCATCAAAGTAATTGAGGAAGAATTTGAAGGGGGAGGAAGCCTGACATTGAAGATTCCAGCAGCATCTATTTCAGAAGGTTTCCTTATTGCCAACAGATTTTTCGGGGTTAGTGCAGGCGTAAAGAACAAAGAGGAGATTCTAGAAATAGGGGATTTCCTCCCGGAACTCTTATCCGTATTACCTGATGGCAATTTGCATTTTCGTGGAAGTATGGGTGAAACTAAAATTCAAGTCATCAATGGGTTACTGGTAATTTATTCCGCAGGGTGGTGTTGACATTCCATAGTCAGCGGCTAAAGCCGCGACTACAGCCCTTTAGGCAGCCTGAAGGCTTTAAACTTTCACGGCCTAAAGGCCGGGCAACAAGATCGTTTCTTCTCCCTTGCTCCTTTCCACCCTTACTTTGCACCTGCGGCCCCGCCAAAAAAACAAATTTCACAAAACTACAACCGTAGTAAGGCCAAACCTAAACCCAAGCCCACCCTCGCGTGTCTCCATTCCATTATCTTCGTTAACCACGCCCCTTACAGTGAACAGACTAGTTACCCTCCTCGCCACGCTGCTGGCTACGACCTTTACGCTCAACGCACAGATTCCCCAAAAGCCAACATCCGGCGAAATGCACGCTGGCATCCAAAAGCTCCAGGTACTTGGCTCTGCCCTGTACATGGCCGCCCACCCGGACGATGAGAACACGCGGCTGATCGCTTACCTCTCAAACGTTGACAAGGTGGAAACAGCCTACCTCAGTCTGACGCGCGGCGATGGCGGACAGAACCTGATTGCACCCGATATCCGCGAGCTGCTTGGCCTCACCCGTACACAGGAATTGCTGGCCGCCCGCCGCACCGACGGTGGCACCCAGTTCTTCAGCCGGGCCAATGATTTCGGTTATTCTAAGCACCCCGACGAAACCTTCAATATTTGGGACAAGCAGGACGTACTGGCCGACGCCGTCTGGGTCATCCGCAAGTGGCGCCCCGACGTGATCGTCCTACGTTTTGACCCGCGGGCACCGGGAACCACCCACGGCCACCATACGGCCAGTGCCGTTATTGGTCAGGAAGCGTTTGATCTGGCCGGAGACCCCAATGCCTTCCCCGAGCAACTCAAGTACGTAAAGCCGTGGCAACCCCGCCGCATTTACTGGAATGCCTACACCTGGCGTGGTGTGCCCGAACACATGCGGGAGGATAAAGTCATCAACGTAGACGTAGGCACTTATCTGCCAAAACTGGGAGAAGGCGTAGCCGAAATTGCGGCACGCAGCCGCAGTCAACACCGCAGCCAGGGTTTCGGTAGTACAGGCAGCCGGGGCGAACAGCTGGAGCAACTGGAACTCTTGAAGGGAGACGATAAAGACAAAGAAGGCGAAGTCTTCGCCAACATCGACATAAGCTGGAACCGGGTGGCGGGTGGTGCTAAAATCGGTCAGGCGTTGAAGGTTGTAGAGCAAAACTTCAACTTCGACGATCCTTCGGCCTCCGTACAAGACCTGCTTCGCGTACGTGGCATGATCCGGGCGTTGCCGGATGGTTTCTGGAAAAACAAGAAACTGGCCGAACTGGATGAGATTATTGCTCAATCGCTTGGCCTATACCTCTTCGCCAAAACGGACGATCCGATTGCTACTGCCGGTCAGGATATCGAAATTGAGATTGAGGCCACCAATCGCAGCAACCAGCCAGTAAAGTTTATTGATTACTTCATAGAAGGTACCAGCATGACCAGGGCAGTAGTGGATTCTGTCCTGGCCGGTAATAAGCCATTTATGGAAGAGCTGACTTTTCCCATTCTGCCGATGCTGGAAAGCAGCAGCCCGTACTGGCTGCAAAAGCCCTGGAAACTGGGGATGTACACCGTAGAAGACCAGGAAATTCGTGGCCAGGGAGAAAGCGAAGATCCGCTGGTGGTCAATTTCAACCTCGACATTGCCGGAGAAGCATTCACCTTCCGCCGGCCGGTACGCCATGCTTTTACCGACCGCGTGATGGGGGAGCAGGTGCAACCGCTGGAGGTTCTGCCGCCCGTTTTTGGCGAGCTGGACAAGACCAGTTACCTGTTCACCAGCTCTGAGCCGACGCCCGTCCGTATCAAGGTGACCAGTGCAAAAGCTGGCATCAGTGGCACGGTAGAACTTTGCACGCCCAGCGATTGGAAAGTGACACCAGCCAACAAACCATTTACCCTTACCCGAAAAGGTGAGGAGCAATATTTCGAATTCATGATGACACCGCCCGCGGGGGCGGCTCAGGGTATGATCGTCCCAATGGTCCGCCTGGAAGAGAACCCTGAAGAGGGCTATACCCGAAAATTGGTCAAAATTGCTCATGACCATATCCCCGTACAGTTGGTGGACCTTGACGCAAGTGCACCAGTTGCAAAACTGGACTTGGAAATTGCCGGACGTAATATTGGTTACGTTAATGGTGCTGGTGACGCCATCCCTGAAGCACTGACTAATATCGGCTTCAACGTTACCACCCTTGACAAGGCAACGATTGCCACCGGGAACCTGAATGGTTTCGATGCCATTGTTGTGGGTATCCGTGCCTACAATACCGAGGATGATATGCCTAACATGCAGCCACGTTTGATGGAATACGTCAAGAATGGTGGTACGATGGTGGTACAGTACAACACCAGCCGTGGACTAAAGCTGCCAATGACGGAGATCGGTCCTTACCCAATGCAGCTGAGCAGTGACCGGACGACGGTGGAGGAAGCAGAAGTACGCATTCTGGCGCCAGACCACCCGGTGCTGAACTATCCGAACAAGATTACTTCCGAAGACTTTGACGGTTGGGTACAGGAACGCGGCCTTTACTTCCCGAACAATTGGGACGAAAAGTACACCCCGATCATCAGTTCCAATGACCCCGGTGAAGAACCGCATGACGGCGGTTTGCTGGTAGCTGAATACGGTAAAGGACATTACGTGTATACCGGCTACAGTTTCTTCCGGGAATTGCCGGCAGGCGTACCGGGGGCTTACCGGTTGTTTGCTAATTTGGTGGGGTTAGGTAATGAGGTTCGGCCTTAGGGCAGGGAGTAACCACTAAGGCACTAAGTTTCACACTAAGCGCTTGAGGGCTGGCGTAACCAAATAAGGCGTTAACGCTGTGCTTTCATAAATCTCAGATAAAAGCCAACAAAGCGTCCGTAATCCTCGTCTTAAGAAGGCAATGCGAATCCTATTTCTCTGTGTCTTCCTGTTTTTTGGTGTTACCTGCTTCGCGCAGCCGGAGGACTGTGATGATCAGCAGATTTACGCTTCGCTGCAAGTGATACATGTTAATTGTGACAGTATTGAGATGGAGGCCTTTCCAGTAGGAGACGCAGACCTACAATGGTATGTGAACGGGACAGCCATAGTCGGCGCAACCGGGCGAACCATTCTCCTCACAGAGGCCACCGATGGCTATCTGATCGGTGTAGCGGCTTCGAATAATAACTTTTGTAATTATACGGAGTACCTCGTTGAAATTGACGGTGGTTGCCCCGTAGAAGACTGTAGTAACGGTATTGATGATGACGGTAACGGATTGATTGACCTGAACGATTCGAATGGTTGCGATTGCGGGCCACCTCCGGAAGTAGTGGGCCGTAACCTCATCCCTAATCCTGGCTTTGAAGCCCGACGAGACCTTCCCGAATGTCAGGGATGCTACTCCGCCGGCCAGGCATTTCCCTGCGTATCGGGATGGATACCAGGAAATTCGAGCACCACCCTCGAGCACGTGCTACGGTGCTATGCGACCAGCTTCCAATCCCGTTTTATTCCTTACGTAATAGACGGCAGTAACTTCTCTCTTGCCGGAGGTTTTGCGGCCTACGACAGCCTGGACTTTGTCACCGTTGAATCTGCCGTAGTTCCCCTGGTGGAACCAACGATTCCCGGCGAGCGGTACCGCCTCATTTTTGAAACGGATTTTGTAGGTGGTGATATTTTCGATTTAGCCGAAAGGATATCAGGAGATGTTTCCCAATACCTTGGCTGGTACACCAGCCCAGTGATTGATTCTTTCCCTTATCGTTACAGTACTATTACCGGCGAAGTCGTTTTTGGCAGCAGCTGGGACAACTGGACGGTCCTGGATTCCGTCGTGGTAGAAATCAACGATGTGCTGGAATTTGAAACATTTGTGATTGAATTCACCGCCCCGACAACCCCCATTCGTGCCATGGCCTTTGCCGGTGCCAGAAATCAATTGAGACGCCGGGAACTCACTAACCTTGCCGGAGATTATGAGGCCTACTGGGTACTGGACAACGTACAGTTGAAGCGTATCCTTCCTCCAGTCGTATTACCGGGAGAAATTGATGCTAACGTAACCGTCACTTCCATAGCTAATAATTCCAATCCGGAGGATTGCGCGGCAGACCTTTTGCTTTCGGTCCCACCGTCAAACGGAAGCAGCTATCAATGGTATCGAAACGGCGTTGCACTGGTTGGATCAAATCGCCCAAACCACCTCGTTCTTGCATCAGCGATAGACGGGAGCCTTTATCAGGTTCGTATCGTCAGAGAGGGTACCTGTAAAACCAGTGCCCCGGTTTCTGCCCGGCTTCCTGAGCCGTTTGAGATCGGCTTCACTATTGATAGTTTGCGGTGTGGAGCAAATACAGATGGAAGGATCATGGTTACCGTTACCCCTGCAGAGGCAAACTATGACCTTAACTGGCAAGGCGCTTCCGGTGAAAACCTCGGAAATGCGAATCAAATAGAAGGGCTGTCTTCCGGCACCTACTTTCTGACCGTTAGTGATGAGTTCGGCTGCAACTACCCGTATGTCTTCGAGCTAGTGGCTCCACCACCCCTCGTTGCTCAACTAACGGCTGAGGACCTGAATTGCAATGCTTCCGATGGGCAAGCCCCACTGAACCTGGTGGTGACCGGAGGTTCCCCACCCTATGCACTGTTCTATAACAACGAAGCTGGAGAAGCTTCCCGACCACTACGTCGTCCACCTGGCAGTTATCGTATCCGCATCGTTGACGCTACCGGCTGCGAAATCATTACCGAAACAGTCACCGTTAACGAGCCGAACCCCTTCAGCTTTGAGATCTCCAGCACTTCTACCTCGTTTCAACTAGGGTCATCAGCCAACGTAAGGACCATCAGCAACCGGGACTTAAGCTCCGCCAGCATCCAGTGGACCCCGGAGGCATGGGTATCCTGCCAGAATTGCCTTGATCCGCTTATCAGGCCAACGGAGAGCGAAACCCTTCGGGTTGTCGTTACGGATAGTGACGGTTGCGTTAGGTCCGATTCAATTGCTATTCGCGTCATCCCTACTCGTCAGATATACATCCCCAGCGCCATCAGCCCGAACGGAGATGGGGTCAACGATGTATTCCGGGTGTACCCTGGTCCGTCGGTAGAAGCGGTGATCAGCGTGGAAATTTTTGATCGTTGGGGGAGCTTACTCTTCACCGGATCGAGAGGAAGCACCGATTGGTCACCAGATGGGGAAGTACCCCAAGGCGTTTTCATTTACCAGGCGACTGTCCGCTTCGTTGATGGCGAAATCAGAAACTATTCCGGATCGGTTACGGTCTTGCGGTAAGGGGACGTTCTACATTTTCAGGACCTTGTCCTGATGTCTGTAATAAGGAGCTTAGATTAGCCGCTTAAATCTTCCCCACAATCAAATCTCCCATTCCATCGGTCCCCACCTTATTACCCGGATGCAAATCCTCGGTACCAGAACCGGATTCCAGAACGGTATTCACTGCAGAACGAATCGCATCACCTTCCTTAACCAGACCAAGGTGATCCAGCATCATGGCGGCAGATAGAATGGTGGCGACCGGGTTCGCCCGGTCTTGTCCGGCACCTTCCGGCCAGGAGCCATGGATGGGCTCGAACATGCCCACTTTGGCACCGACACTGCTGGAGGGCAACAGCCCCAGCGAACCCGCCAGAACACTTGAAGCGTCCGACAAGATGTCCCCGAACATATTGCTCGTCACGATCACGTCGAACTGAGCAGGGTTGAGGATGAGTTGCATCGCGGCATTGTCCACGAACATAAAATTGAGTTCGACATCCGGATAATCACCAGCCATTTCGCGGGTGACTTCGCGCCAGAGGCGCGAGCTTTCCATCACGTTGGCCTTATCGACCAGGGTTAGTTTACCCCGCCGGTTCCCGGCGGCCTCAAAACCCATTTTCACGATCCGTTCGATCTCGAAGCGGTGATAAGTGCAAGTATCATAGGCCGTGTCTCCGTCGTTTAGTCGCCCCTTATCACCAAAATAAATGCCGCCGGTCAGTTCCCGGACGATGAGCATATCCACCCCTTCCATCCGTTCGGGACGAAGCGGACTGAGGTGCGTCAGCTCTTTGTAGCCGGCAACGGGCCGAAGGTTGGCGAATAGCCCCAGTTCTTTACGCAAACGCAGCAGGCCTTGCTCTGGCCGGACTTTGGCCGTCGGGTCGTTGTCAAAACGCGGATGGCCGATGGCGCCAAAGAAGATCGCGTCGGAGGCTTTGCAAAGGTCAAGCGTCTCGTCCGGCAAGGGATTCCCCGTTTGGTCGATCGCAATAGCGCCCACGGGCGCATAAGTATAGTTGAAAGTATGGCCGAAGCGCGCTCCTACCTTATCCAGAACTTTGATGCCCTGCTTAATTACTTCCGGACCGATGCCGTCTCCGTCCAGGATGGCAATATTAAATGTACTCATGTTTGTTTTTTGCGGCCGTCCGCCGAATCCTTTTTGACCTGACACGGTCAGTCAAAAAGTTCGTCTACCGGCTCGGTTCAGGTCTGTTCCCCCACCCCAATCAGCCAATATTTTGGATTAGGTCAACGAAAAATCCTTACGCTCCCGTTCGAATTTCTCGATCAGGTCACTCTGGCTCAACAGGTAGTCGATATCATCGTAACCATTAATAAGACAGGTTTTTTTATAGCTGTCGATATTAAAAGTAGACACCGTACCGGTTGTTTCATTTTTAAAGGTCTGTGCCTCGAGGTCCACCGTGAATTTTGCCGCCGGGTCAGCTTCGATAGTTCTGAAAACCTCATCGAGCAGCGTAGGAGAAACGACCAATGGCAGGATGCCATTATTCAGGGCGTTTCCACTAAAGATATCGGCAAAATAACTGGAGACGACCACACGAAAACCGAAATCGCCAATGGCCCAGGCAGCGTGCTCCCGGCTGGAACCGCAACCAAAGTTGGCACCGGCTACCAGAATTTGCCCCGTATACGTCGGATTGTTCAGCACGAAGTCTTCCTTCGGCTGGTTGTCTTTGTCAAAGCGCCAGTCGCGGAACAGGTTCTCGCCGAATCCGTCGCGCGTTACCGCTTTCAGGAAGCGGGCGGGGATGATCTGGTCGGTGTCTACGTCCTCGATGGGGAGCGGGACGGCGGAGGAGGTTAGTTTTTTGAAGGGGGTCACTTTGATTTAGAATTTTTGATTCAACATTTGGAATTTAACATTTCCCGCAGGACACGCTACCGCACAAGGGAGAAATGTTTACTTTTTATTTTTATCATCAAGTTTTTTAACCGTTGCCGTGAATATAGCGACGAGTTGGGACGACTCTTCAAGTAAGGGAACAACTCGATTGTCATCGAAGTACTGCATTTTCAGAACATAGTTCAATTCAGCTTTTGATTCGCGAAGCTCTTTCAACATTACTTTTATTTTATGGATAAAATCTCTTGTTGATTCAGCAGCACGAGCTTCAGAATAATGAAAGCCTGCATGCGTACTCGCCCGCAATAATTGTCCGGCCACATGCTTAGAATCAAAGAAACCAATCTTATGAAGTTCACGGCATAAATACGTACAACGAACACCGAATTCAAGTAACCTTTCCTCAAGTTCATTAGCATTCATTGCGTAAATGTTTTACGGTTGTGCGGGATGTGTAACGGGCGGTTGTGCGGGCAATTTTAAATGTTGAATGTTAAATCAAACATTTTAAATTTCCACTTGCGGTAGCCTGTAATGCGGGCTGTCAGACGGGCAAATGTTAAATGCTAAATGTTGAATTGAACATTTTAAATTTTCCGCGTGCGGCAGCGTGTCCTGCGGGCAATGTTGAAAATTAGATCAAACATGTTCAATTAACAGCTCCCGAACATCAGTAACCCTGCCAGTAATAGCCGCCGCCGCCGCAGTCAAAGGCGAAGCCAAAATCGTCCGTGCTCCAGGTCCTTGTCTTCCTTCGAAGTTCCGGTTGGAAGTCGAGACACAGTATTTTCCGGCTGGCACCTTGTCTTCGTTCATGCCCAGGCAGGCGGAGCAGCCAGCTTCGCGGAACTGAAAACCGGCAGCGATGAGTTTCTTGTCCAGGCCTTCGGCGATGGCCTGTTTCGAGACCTGCTGCGAACCGGGCACGACGATGGCCGTAACGGAATCCGCAACTTTACGGTCGCCAATCAGTCCGACCACAGCCCGCAGGTCTTCGATGCGGGAATTGGTACAGGAGCCGATGAACACATAATCGATCGGCATCTGCTCCAGCGGCTTACCCGCTTCCAGGTCCATGTACTTCATGGCCTTCTGGATACTGGCGTCGCCGTGGATGTCGCTGCTGACGGGAATAGATTCTTTCACGCCCATCCCCATACCGGGGTTCGTACCGTAAGTAACCATCGGGGTAATGTCTTCCGCCCGATAGGTGTGCTCCACGTCAAAGTGAGCATCCGCATCAGTAGTCAGGGTTTTCCAATAGGCTACTGCTGCTTCCCAATCCTGTCCCCTGGGGCTGAATTCGCGACCGGCGAGGTAGTCGAAGGTCGTTTGATCCGGGGCAATGAGGCCGCCACGGGCACCCATTTCGATGCTCATATTACAAACCGTCATCCGGCCTTCCATGCTGAGGGCGCGTACGGCCGAGCCGGCGTATTCGACGAAATAGCCAGTACCACCACCGGTGCCCAACTGGCTGATCACGTAAAGAATGAGGTCCTTAGCAGTGACTCCCCGGGCTAAGTCACCCTCTACGTTAATCCGCATTTTCTTAGGCTTGGTCAGCAGCAGGCACTGGGTGGCCATCACCTGTTCTACCTGGCTGGTACCGATGCCAAAGGCTACTGCTCCGAAGGCGCCGTGGGTACTGGTGTGGCTGTCGCCACACACCATCGTCACGCCCGGCCGGGTAATCCCCAGTTCTGGTCCGATCACGTGGACAATCCCCTGGTAAGGATGCCCCAGGCCGTAAAGGTCTACGTCAAATTCCTTGCAATTGTCCGTAAGCATTTGCACCTGCTTAGCGCCGAGGGGTTCCCGGATTGGCAAGTGCTGATCGATGGTGGGCACGTTGTGGTCGGCCGTTGCCACGATGCGGTCCTTGCGGAGTAGCGGCAGACCGCGCCTGCGCAGGCCATTAAAAGCCTGCGGGCTGGTTACTTCGTGAATCAGGTGACGATCAATGTAAAGCACCTGGTTCCCACCTGGTATTTCTGTGACGACGTGCGCGTCCCATACTTTGTCAAAGAGTGTTTTGGCCATGGTTTGTTGGGCTTAAATCTTGTTAAGACAAAGATAGAAAATCGACCAGCGCCGAATGCAGCACGAATTAGCGGGTTTTACGGCGCGGACGCGGGTGCAGAGTGAGTTGGTGAGGCAATGAGTTGGTAAGTTGCTGCCGCAAGTATCCTGGGCAGCAACCAACTTATCTCTGCAGCCGGTAGCTGCCACGAGCGCTGGCGAGCATCCGTTTTAGTCCGCAGAGCTTTTTATCGCTGGCCTGGTTGCGCTGCGCGGCTGCCTGCGGCGGTTAACGCAGGTCAGGCCCCAACCTCACAGATGGCATACCATGACAATTGGTTTTGCGCATAGTAACATTCGCGGCGCTGCACTTACTCACCCTAAGCAAATGAGCGCAGCGAAATGAGGGAAACAGCGGCAGCAACTCGGTGACTCAGTGACTCCGCAACTCACTATACTACCGTCAGCCACCAGACAATTCGGAAGGAACAGTTCATTAACACCTTGCCTACGTATGCAAATCAGGCAACAACCACATCACAACAGTCAAAACTCCCCTTCCATGAAGAACGCTACCTATGTTTTACTTTGCTTTTTGTGCTTCCTTTGCACCTGCGTCCGCGCCCAGGAAACCATCCGCGGCTTCGTGTTGACCGATGATGGTACTCCCCTTCCCTACGCCACCGTTTACGCAGAAGGCACCACCACCGGAACCGTGACGGATATCGACGGCTATTACGAGATACGACTCCCAGCCAATTCCACTACGCTCAGTTTCAGCCATACGGGCTACTCCTCTTCCAGGCACCTGGTAACCGATACGTCGTACGGCGGCTGGTTGGAGGTCGACCTTACCGCAGGGAGTAATCTTCCCGCCATCATCGTTTACGGTGGAGGCTTCACGTCGGCAGAAAAATGCTGCGTTAATGTATGTCGTACTCCCTCCTGTACGTTCCCGCCAATTAACGTCGGTCAGGCAACAGATTTAGCCAGATCCTCCGTCTACCCCAACCCTTTCCACACTACGATCAACCTGCGCACCGACTTATGGTCCGCCAATCAACTTACCGTCCAACTCATGAACAGCCTCGGCCAGGTCGTCCGCAATTGGGCAACCCAACCGGTAGACATCGGCGAACAGCACTTGATTTTTACCGTCCCCGAAAACCTACCGGCCGGACCATATTACCTGCGCCTTTCTGATGGTCACGGTCGTGAAGTCACCAAAGTGATCGTCAAGGGAGAAACAGCCAGACGATGATGCTTTCACCTGACCCGGCAGACGGACTTTTTACGCCTGGCCGGCCGACAAATCCTTTTCGGCCTGGTGCCGCCGTACGAAATTGACTAATTCCGGACGGGGCTTGCCCCTATCCGCATCAGCACGCTGAAAACCTGCTATTCGTTCGCTGAGCGAACAGTGGATTCCGCCTGCTTCTAGCGGCGGGGCAAGCCCCGCCGTTAGAAGCTCCCCCTTTGATTTACGAAAATTCAGTAACGCTCCACCAGGTGAAAACATCTAAAAAAAATTATGCTGTTTTTATACCAGATACAACAGCCTACCTTTATCGCCAACCAAAACAACCCATAGGCATGAATACCCGGCTTCTCACCCTTCTGATTTTTCTCCTTCCCCAATTCCTCCTGGCATGGGGCGCCAACGGCCACCGCGTTGTCGCCCAAATTTGCTACGACAACCTCAGTCCCAGTGCCCGAGCCAGCGTGAACGCTGCCATGGGAGACAATTACCTGGCGCAGCTGGCCACCTGGCCCGACTACATCAAAGCAGAAAGTGGCTGGGATTTCACGCAGTCCTGGCACTACATGACCATACAGCCGGACATGACCCTTTCCGATGTGGTGAACGATAATAACACCAGGTCTAAAATTGACGACGTCCACGAAGGCATCGAACTAATGTTGGCCATTCTGAAGGGCGAGCCGGAGGCACGCCAACAAATGACCGAGCTGATGCAAAAAAACAAGGTAGAACCTCTTGCCGGCTCACTGGACGCCACGGCCCTGGCTTTTTTAATTCACTTCATCGGTGATGTACACCAACCCATGCACGTTGGTAAAAACCGTGACCGGGGAGGAAATAGCATTACCGTACTCTACTTCGGAGAGCGCAAAAACCTCCACTCTGTGTGGGATTCAGGCATCATCGAGCAGGAGAGGCTGAGTTATACGGAGTTTGCCGCATTCGCCAACATCCATTTCCGAAGCCATAAGACGGAGTGTGAAGATGATTCGCTGTCGACATGGATTAACGAGTCAGTAGCCTTACGCGAACGCATATACAATACCCTTTACGACAATACGGACCGCGAAACGGGGCTGCCCAGTCTGTCCTGGGATTACCAGCACGATTTCTTGCCCATAGTAGAAGAGCGGCTGGCAGCGGCGGGTTACCGGGCGGCGGCTATGCTTAATAAGATTTTTAAATAATTAAACAGTAGCGCTGATCATATCCTCCAAGTCCATATCCGCGACCTCCTTTTTACGGTCGGCGACCCGGAGGAATTCCTGGTAGAGGTCATCCAGTTGCACCTTGGAGACATTATAGCCCAGGTTCTTGAACCGGTAAGCGAGTGCTGCACGGCCGCTGCGCGCCGTCAGTACAATCCGCGACTCGTCGACGCCAACTTCAGCCGGATCGATGATTTCGTAAGTATCCCGCCGTTTGATCACGCCATCCTGATGGATACCGCTGGAGTGCGCGAAGGCGTTGTCGCCCACGATGGCTTTATTAGGCTGCACCACCATGCCCATGCTTTCGCTGACCAGGTGGCTGGTCTCCAGCAGGAGTTTGCTGTTGATGTTGGTGTACAGCCCCAGCCCTTCATGCTGGCGCATGATCATCACGACTTCCTCCAGCGCGGTATTTCCGGCCCGTTCACCGATGCCGTTGATGGTACACTCGATCTGGCGGGCACCGCCAACAGCTCCGGCGATGGAGTTGGCCGTAGCCAGGCCTAGGTCATTATGGCAATGGGTACTGAGGACACATTTATGGATGCCTTTGACGTTTGCCCGCAGGAAGGCGATCTTTTCCCCGTACTCATTCGGCAGGCAGTAGCCCGTGGTGTCCGGAATATTGAGTACCGTGGCGCCGGCATTAACTACCGCCTGAATCACTTTAGCGAGGAATTCGTTGCTCGTACGGCCAGCGTCTTCAGCATAGAACTCTACATCCTCCACGAAGCTTTTGGCGTACTTGACCGCGTCTACTGCCCGTTCGATGATGCGTTCGGGGGTAGTCCTTAATTTGTACTGGATGTGACTGTCGGAAGTACCAATGCCCGTATGAATCCGGGCACGCTTCGCCGTTTTAAGGGAGTCTGCGGCTACCTCGATGTCTTTTTTTACCGCCCGGCTGAGGGCACATACTATGGGCTCGGAGACCGCCAGGCCGATTTCTCGCACGGATTTAAAATCCCCCGGACTGGAAATAGGAAAGCCGGCTTCGATCACATCGACGCCGAGCAATTCTAGTTGTCGGGCAATTACCAGTTTTTGGGTAGTGTCCAGCTTACAGCCAGGCACTTGTTCTCCGTCGCGGAGGGTCGTATCGAAAATCTGAATTCGGTTAGTATCCATAAGCGGTAAGGCCGTATTTGATGGCCGTGTCTATCTTAGCGGCACCGAATTTCGGGCCTTACAATTGGTCAGGAGTATAAAATTAGGACATTGTCGGCCATTAAAAGAAAACCGGCATGTTCTATAAACACTAGAATTGCTACAACTGCCGACGGCAAATTATCCCGCAACACATTGTTGCTCAGCAGTTTGACTAAAGATGTTATACAATGCCAAAACAGAAGACGGATGACCTCCTAAAGTTGGTTGCCTCCCTAAATCGGGCGGAGAAACGACATTTCCGACTGTTTGTTAAACGCAATCAACAGGCTAATGCAGAAATTCTTTTCCTCCAACTTTTCGATATTTTGGAGCGAACGGGAGAATATGATGAGGAATATCTGCTGAAACGCATTACTAACATCAAAAAAAGTCAACTTTCCAATCTCAAAGCCCACCTTTATAAACAGTTATTGACCAGCCTCCGCCTGCTTAACCGCAATAAAGACGAGGCTATTTTACTACGTGAAAACCTCGACTACGCACGAATTCTTTACAATAAGGCTTTATACCGGCAGAGTCTTGACGTCCTCGACAAAACGAAAAAAAGAGCCCTGGAAGTAGAAGCGCATACCGTTGCGCTGGAGATCGCTCAGTTCGAAAAAATGATCGAAGGGCAATACATCACGCGCAGTATTGAAGGCCGGGCAGAGGAACTTGGTGAGCAATGCACCGAGCTTGCTGGAAAGATCAGTGACACCGATGCCTACTCCAACCTCGCCCTGCGCCTTTACGGTCTGTACCTGAAAATCGGCCTGGTCAGCAACGAACAGGATTTTTTCATGGTCAAGTCCTTCTTCCGCGGCCAGTTACCTAAAGCCAATTACGATTCTTTGGATTTCTGGGGGAAGATTTATTACTGCCAGGCCTACACCTGGATGCACCTGATGTGCCATGAATACCCGTTGTGTTATCGTTTCACCCAACGCTGGGTAGAACTGTTTGAGGAAAAACCTCACATGATCGAAGCCAACGCACCGCTCTACCTGAAAGGAATCCACAACAACCTGGCCACGCTGTTTAACATGTGGCAGTACGACAAATTTGATGAGCAATTACAGATGCTCGATCTCTTTCCGCATAAATTCGACCTGACGAGCAACGTCAACGTAGCCAGCCTTTACTCCCTATACCAATTCGATCACCAGATCCGGAAACATTATATGGAGGGAACCTTTAAGGAGGGCCTCGGCCTGGTTCCCGAGATCGCAGAAGTGATCAGAACCAACAAATACAACTGGGACGACCACCGGATTATGATCTTCAACTACCGCATCGCTTGCCTCTACTTTGGTAGTGGCGACAACGATTCGGCCATTGATTACCTTAACGAGATCATCAATCAGCGCAGCCCGAACTACCGGTCTGACATCCAGGCGTACGCCCGCATCCTCAGCCTGATTTGTCATTTTGAAATGGGCAACGTCCAGCTGGTCGAATACCAGGTAAAATCCGTTTATCGCTTCCTGGCTAAAGTGGAACACCTGCAGGAAACGCAGCAATACATCTTCCGTTTCCTGCGCCGCATTCCCCGAATTCGCGAAGAGCAACTCCGTGATGAATTCAGGAAGTTGAAGCGCAAGCTCGATTCCATTACTGCCAAGCCATTCGAAAGCCGGCCCTTTACTTTCCTGGATATTCCCAGCTGGCTACAGGCCAAAATCGAGGACAAAACGGTACAGGAAGTGATCCGGGAGAAGTTTGAAGAGAATCGGGAAAACGGGTAGGTAGTCGGCGAATCAATTTTTCTCTATGGCTAAAATAAGGCGCGAACGCAGGTGCAAGGAAAGGTAAAATGCAGGGAGACGGCTCTCCGTCGCCGAATTACTTGCCCAAACGGGCCAACGACGAGCACTGCATTACTGCCGCCTGATAGAGCGCCGTATTCCGGTGATTAAGAACGAAGGGGCGCATCAGTTTCTCGTACTCCAGGTCGTAATCTGCCATTCTCTCTTCCCAATGTCTGGAAGAGAGGTAGTCCCAATCTCTTTGGTTTATCTGAATGTTCATCTCTATGATCCGTTTACTCAGGTCTACTTCGGCCAACACTTCCGGGTCATTCGTTGTCGTTGTTGCACAGTTAAAAAATCCCAGTGCCCTGGAAGCTTCATGGATCAAGTGATAATCGGCTACTGAATGCGGTACTGCCGGATGACTGTTTCCTTCCGGCCAGGGGACCGCTTCGGTGGGTTCGTATAAGTGGTTACCGTAGGAAAGCATCATCCACGCCTCTCCGAGGTGGCTCATATTATACCAGGCTTTCCCCAAAGCCAGACAAGCTGCTGCACCAGCTTCGCCGCCGGTTTTGCTAACTTTTTCAAGCTGCATAAGCTGGCGGACTACGTCTACTTTTCGGGTAAAGGCAAGTCTGCGTGGGTTCCCCAGCCACATGTCGTTGAGTGGCGACGTGGTCAGGTAGCTATTAAATTCGTAGTTGCTCCTATACCATTGGTACGGAACCGCCGCAAAGTGATGCAGCGCAAGCCCCAGGTCATTACGCCTTAAGGCCAGGGTGCCGGCAAGGTCATGCAGGGCGTACACCTCCGGTAGTTCCGATGACTGCAATAAGGCCATCCAGGGCGTTGACGCATCTTCTTGTTCAATAATAGTAATAACCGCTTGCATCACTTGCGGACTAATGGGGCGATCAAGGTACCGAATCTGGTCATAGTATTGGCTGCTCCAGGTATTCGCCAGGGGCAGGCTCAGGGACCGGTTGTGCAAAAAATAGGCAGAGACCGTATCCCGGGCTGCGGCAAAGGCCTGCGCTGCCGCCCGGTTAATACCTGCCCGTAAGTTTCCGTCATTTGTCCATGCATCCATATCCTTTGCCGGGCCGAGTTCCTCCTCCAACGCCAGGAGGTAACCGGCCAGTTCGTTTTTCACTTCTTCGTGATCGAGCCGGGCGCTTTGCAGCAAAGCCAGTGTCCGGATCACCTTTACCTGGGTGCCTATTGGGGATCGCCCCACATTGACCAGCGCATCAGTCAGGCGCAGCGCCATGGTGTAGTCCTCATCAAGCAGCGCAGCCTGAGCACGCAGCACTTCGTTAAAGTGAGCCGCTCCCATCGCCGACCGGTAGCTGTGAATGAAGGTTCGTAATTGCTTCAGATAAGCCCGGTCCTTTACGTAAGTGGCCTTACGCATGGCAACCTTTTTAGCCTCGTAATCCTCTGCCTCCCAATCAGGTAATCCTCCGCTCGGTAAAGCAGGGCCTAAATGGGTCAGCTGATAGGTCATCAACCAGTCCTCTACTTTATTAAACTCGCGGACTACCAGCAGATCCAATACCGGGTTGGTAGGATCAAGGGTGTAGGCCTGACGCAACAGGTCAAGTGCTTTGCCCTTACGCTTCAGCGCAGCCAGGGCGTACAGGTTAGATCGTTCTGCATCGTTCCTGGTCACGGAAAGGTATTTTGCCGGATCGACCATTTGGTCCGTCCGGTTATAAACCGCCAGGGATTTTTCCGGCACCCTCCTGAAAGCATTAGCCATTTCGATCAGGTAGCGCCCTTCCTCATTCCACTGTCCGGCAAAGTGAAAGCGGGCCCAATCGGCTAATGCCCCGTTCTTTTCTTTAAAATGGTTTTTGAAATAGTAGTCCATCGCTTCATCGTCACCTTCATAGTAAGCGATGAGCAATAGTTGATAACCGTAGCGGTCCGCCAGAAAGCTATTTTTCCTGGACTGAGCGTACCCAGCCCGGGCCCGGGCCTTAAAGTTGGTGGTATACGGGCCGGGAACAACTTCTTCTTCCGGCTCTCCCCAGTAGCGTTGGATGATGTCGGGTTTCTCGTACCCTTTTGCCCACAAGGCGTATTCAAGCAAGTCCGGCCGTTGGCTGATGGCCTGCCACGCCCGGTTATTCCCCCACCCTAGTTTGGCCGCACCGCCGCCCTTGGCCAGCAACCAATCATCAAGCGAAGTACCGTATAAAATACGCATTACCTCCGCTCCGGAGACACCGTAGCCGAGTTCGGCCGCCCAGGCTTCGGCGTTTCGTATCCGGTCACGGCCAGCCTTAGCATTATCTCCGTGGTTAAGTCGTTCGGTGGAATAAAAAAAGGCAGAGTACTCATCACCCGCCAGGTATGGATCAAGCAATGCGATCCGATAGCCCTCGCCCAGGATGGAGTAGCCGCAGGCTTCTAATACGTAAACGTTGAACAGGAAAAGGAAGCAGCAGGACAAGAGAAATGGGCGCATAGTTTTTTTATGGGATGGTGGGATAATGGAACCTGAAAACGCTGAAATTAATGGAGCAAACCTGATCGCCAGGTGCATGGTGTCAACGTACGTTGAAAGTAGGATGTTTTTAGGTGAAATTTAATAAAAAGCAGTCCAAACCTCTGCCAAGGGCCAATTTTCTAAAACATCCATCCGCCAGTCAAAAAGTATTAAATCCCGGATTTCATTTCGGTCGCGTAGCAATCCTGCGGCGGTAAGCAAGGCTGCGGTATTGGCTCCGTCGTACCGGACATCATCTCCTGGTCGGACAAAAGTTTCGAGCAAAGTTGTGTCCTTAAGTACCAGGAAGCGATTACCGCCAACGGGATCCAGGAAGCCAGGCGATGCTGCAGGCGGGGAGACAACACCAAGGAAAAGATCGTCCCGAAAAGCCGCGCCCCAGGCAAATACCGGAAGTGCGGCATCCAGTGGTATCGGATACGGAGGTGCCTTGAGATAGCCTCGTAGCAGGTCTTCGCGGTAAATGGCGTTTTGTGTTTCAGGTTCTCCTACGGGCTCCATATTGTAGCACATCAGCAGCCCTTCAGAGACCGGCGGCACGCCGTTGTCCTCCCGTTCCCGGTACTGATGTAAACGGATGGTGACGTTGATGACCTTATCCGGGAATTGCGTTTGCAGCGCCCGCAGAAAGGCAAAATAGCGGTCGCGCGATGTCGGTGTCCAGTCGCAGTCGATCTGCCAGCGGGTGGCGGCCCGCAGGGCCGCGTGCCCAGCCGACATCCCCTCAATCGTACGACCAATACGCTGCGCCAATTCTTCCGCATCAACGGGCTGCCGGAAGACGCGCTCCACCACGTACACCACCGGTGTTATGGCCAGCGTCTCATCCACGACCAGGCTATCGGGCAATTGCAGTATTCCTTTGGGCTGGGCTTGCCCCTGGTTGAAATTCCAGTCTACGTCAAAGAAGCGAACGAACAGTTGTCGCGTGCCGGCGGCGCGTAATTCAGCCTGCCGTTCCGGATTAAGTTCCCAGGTTGTTTTCCAGTAATAGATGCCAGGATGATCCTCTCCGGATGAATCCGGAGTTACGCAGGAGACCAGTGCCGTGAGCAGGCAGAAACAGATGATTCGCATGGCGGATAAAGGTACGTCCAGCCAAGCCCTGCTTTTAAAAAAACCTGCCTTGCACCTGCGGCTGCGCCCTGAAAATAAATGGGAGAAGGCGGGAACGAGCGACCGCAGGTTCCGGTCACTGTACTGCGCTTGCTCACCTTTCATAGCAAGAGGAGAAGAAGGAAGCCTGCACAACGCTGTATTTATACGCTTCCTGCACCAAAATCTGGTAAACAATCATAAAACCATATGCTCGTCGTGCTTCCGCCTCAACTCCTTGTTTACTCCCGAAACTATCCACTTCCTAAAAACGTTTTCATTGGTGTAGCTTTCCGCGTCATATGTTCGTTCGCTTACGTACCTTGGCAGCTTAATTGCTATATTTAACTCACAGCCCCTGCGGTATGCTCCGCGAACGCAAAACAGAAAATCACGCACTCCAGATGGAAAATGGCATCCTCACCGAAGCACAACAAAAAGACCCGGAACTGATTCAGTTACTGCTTGACAAAATCGTTAAGAAAAAAGGCTTCGAGAACGTCCGTGCCAACGCGGAAGGTTACGAAACCCCCGCCAAAATCCGCCGTGGCAAAGACACGGAGGAGTACTTCATCCCGGATTGTACCGGCGAAGTAAACGGTCGTAAATCCTACTTCGAACTCGGCATGAAATCCGACGACGAACGTGAGTTGGTGACCAAGTGGCGCCTGCTCAGCAGCCTCGCCAACTATAAGCACGGCAAACTTTACCTTGCCGTACCCCGTGGTCACATGGCTTTCACCAACCGCATTCTGGCAGATTACCCGATTCAGGCGGAAGTCGTGAAACTGTAATCAGGTTTCACCAATAAACATGAGTCATCCCGAATTTTGAGCCCACATTAAAGTGAGGCAAATCGAGATGGCCATTCTAAGTCTGTAGAGCGGTATCGAGACATCTCGGT
>NZ_KB890457.1 GCF_000373105.1 Neolewinella persica DSM 23188
TCCAGTTCCGTAAAGTCCCACTCGTTGTTGCGCAGGGTGTCGGCGCCGTTTTCGTCAAGGTAGACGGTCAGTTCTGCGGGGCATTCGAGGGTTGGGGGAATTTCATCGACTATCGTAACGTCGTAAGTACACTCGCCACGGTTACCGCTCATGTCGGTCGCAACGACCGTCCGCTGGACGGTGGTGCCAACGAAGGAACAATCAAAGGTGCGACCGTTAATGGGACCACCCACGGTGAAGGGACCGGAAGGGTCCATGTCACAGTTATCGTCGATACTGACCACGGCATCGTCGTTTTCGATCATGGCGGTGCCGTCGGCACCGATGGCTACCGTGATGGCTTCGCAGACGATGATCGGCTTGATGGTGTCGATGACGGTGACGGTAGAAGTACAGTCAATTTCATTAGGTTGAGAAACTGTAACAGTCACCGGACCAATATCGGCACAGGCAAAATCGCTTTGAGAGATAGTAATATCTGTCTGGTTACAAGTCGCCATAGCAAGTTCCATAGGCGTAACAGAAGCTTCACCATTTTCATCTAAGTAAACAGAAGCATCGTTACAGCTGAGTTCAGCTGCACATGCTTCCACCATGAAAGATCCCCGGTCCCCCAAAAATCCATCAATATAAAGGAGATAGGTCTCTCCTTCATTAAGTTGAAGATTATTAATCGTTGCGTTGGGTCCAAGTGGTAATGCTCTTGCTTCTTCACAAGTGAGCGTTTGACAGCCTCCGGAAAGAATAGCTACCTGAGCGTTCAGTCCTGGGCCAAAGCCACCAAAAACCATAACGTTAATTGGCTCGGCTGGAGCAACAAAGGAATACCAGATACCACGGTCAAAAAAGCTATTGTTAGCGGGGCCAAAAGTACATGTGGCTCCTGCATAAGCAATATTTTCAGACGTTGCATCAGCAGTAGTGGCCGAGATCATGTCGCCTAAGGCAATTGGAATCGGATTCGCACAGTCATCATTTGCCGGCTGCGCCAACAAGGAAAGCCCGCTGAAACACAGCAGGCATAGCAGGGCCGTTCGGCCCCAATTGGGTAATAAGTTCTTCATATGTAAAGTCGTCTAAATTCAATTGAGATTATAAGCCAGTTGGGAAACCCAACTACAACACACTACAAAAGTAACCAGAAATCCCGTGTTCCGGGATCAATTACTGTTAAAGTTTATATGTTTGAACATTACGGGCATAGCTGCAATCTTAATAGCCAGCTCCTTTAATTTTTAATTGCATCCTGCGGCCGCGCCAAAAAAAACATTGCTCCTGAAATCCGAAAAAGATATTTCACCCCCCAATTTTGGCAACATGTCATTTTCCGATCAAAAAAAATCAGCCCCGCTCGATCGGGCACGTCATGCAGTGACTCCCTCCCCTGCCCCGGCTCAACTCTCCGCTTGGCAGGGTGATGATGGTCTTACGAACGGTGGCTGGATTTAGCCCTTCGTTATCGATGTCATTGATCAGCTCCTGGGCACCAATAATGGTGTAGCCAGCCTTGCGCAAAGTTTCGGCCGTTACCGGATTCCGATCGTAGGTAATGGCAACTCCGGGGCGCAGGGCCACCAGGTTACAACCGTCGGTCCACTGTTCCCGTTCCTGGTATGGACTTTCACCGCCGCCGGAAGCGATGAAGCGGGCAGTTGGATCAATCTCCGCCAGTATGCATTCCTTGAGGCTGGAATAGGCGGCGTTGCTACCGTCGGCTCTCCAGACTTCCACGCCTGACGGACGGCCTCCTTCACAAATAATGGGCTCGTAGCAGACAAAGTCATGCTCGTCAATCTGCGTAAAAATGGTATCCAGGTGCATGAAACTACGTTCTGCGGGGACGCTTACCCGCACTACATTTTTGACCACGCCACGCTCGAATAACGCATCGGCTAATGTCCGCAACGAATAGCTGCTGGACCGCTCGGATTCGCCGATCAGGAGAAAATCTTTGTTGAGCAGCATCACGTCTCCGCCTTCGATGCTCATTTTTTCGGCAAGTCGGGAAGGGGGGAAAAGTTCGACGTTGTTCAGGTTAATCACCTTACCCTGTTGCTGCAACTCCTGGAACATTGGGTGGGCAAAGATGACCAGGCGGATGATGAAATTTTCGCGACTACGCGCCGCTTTTGCTGCTTTGGTGATGAGGAGATGATCGTTGATCATCACGGCGATGTCCCGGGTAAAGATAAAATTGGGGATGGGGTCGAAGAGCCGTCGATCGTCCTGCTTGAAGTCACCGGTTATGAGCACGTCAGCCAGTTCTGCGGGGGAAAGTCCCAGCAATTTATCAACATAGCTGTCCGGAAGTTCTTCCCAGCTCACGATCATTTCCAGGCTTTCCCGAGTTGCGGATTCGCTGGCCGCGATGGTTTCAGCGAGCAACTGCTCCACTTCAATGACGCCATCTTTTCCAAGAAATCTGCGCAGCAGGGTCGTAAAAATATCGTGCTCGCGCTGCATTTGCGGCAGGTAGACGATGTCGTCGAAAAGCAATTCTTCGGCACGGTGGGGGGTGATGCTGGCGGTACCTGCATCGGGCCGGTGAACGAGGACGCGCCTGAGGGAATCGATCTCGGAGTGGACTTGGAGGGACATGATTGGACTATTGGACTATTGGTTCGTTGGGCTATTGGTTCGTTGGTCGGGTGACCGAACTGACTAATGCACCAACAAAAGATGTGGTGGAGGACGAATGTAGGGATTAGTGGGAAAGGAAAGAAGTTTAGGCGCGGCCGCAGGTGCAAAGAAAGGGACTGAGGCGAGTTAATAGCCCGGTGGTGCTTCAATTGTCGGCCTTTAGGCCAAGCATTACGGCGTACAAATTTTCGTAGGGTACGACTTCGATCTCATAGCTTTGGTTAGAATCGCTGATTGGATTGGCCAATAGCTTACCGTGCCATGAGCGGGTACGGCGAAGCCCTTCCTGCCTACGAAATCCTGCTTTAGCAAACTGTTGCAGTATCTTAATAAAGCATTTGCTGCGGTAATTTTCATTTTTCCCCAAGTAACGGATGAGGTATTTTTCCAGTGCTTCGATCCGATCCGCAGCTTCAGGGAATTCTTTACGCTGCACCAAAAACAAGATACGCAGGATCAGAATAGAAATATTATTGCCTTCCTTCTCTTTGTCCAGAAGCGGGAGGCTATTAAAAAATTTCCCGAGTCTGAATTTCTTCAGTGGGTCATCCATTTCGGGGAAAGAGACAAAACCAGCTGATTTCAGGTAGTAGAGATAAGCCCGGTAGACACGCCACTTGTCAAGGTTACGGCTACCAAGTTGTTCGAACCTCTTGTTTTCCGCAGCAGACTTATAAGTAAGAAAAGCCTGATCGTATTGAATATTGTGCATCATCAACAGGAAGGCCAGCTCTTTGAGTTTGAACCATTGCGCGGAGGCTTCCTGCACCAATGGAATGCATTGCTCGTAGGTGGCCACGCCCAGCGTGTACTGCTTGAGAATGGTGTAGAAGGTCAGTTTGTGCAGGAGAAAGGATACAATGGGTACGGGAGCAAAGAAGTCGAGCGAGGAAAAGTGAGCAATCGCCTCATCCGCCACCGCTATGGTTAGTTCATACTGAGAGGCCGAGTAACGCGACAGTAATTTTAGTAGATAATATGGAAATCCATATCGATACCCGAGTGCCCGCAGGTCATATTTCTGATCCAGTTCCTTCAGGTAATTCAGTGCTTGTTTATGGATAACGGCGCCTACCTGCGGAGAGGCATCGTAGGCCAGAATGAGACTGGAGTAATAACCGGTCACCTCATTTTCAGCAGTTAGTTTCAAGGTTGCCTTGTTCAATCGTTCGTTGTATTCTTCGAATATTCGTTGGTTTCGATCGATACGGGCAGCATATTCCCGCAACATTTGGAGGCATAGAACTTCGATGGTGGTAGCGCCATAGTTTATCGATTTACGGAGGGCACGGCGATAAAAGAAAGCGCTGGCCTGCTTCACTCCTCTACCGTCGAGGATGGTAGCCACTATATACTCCCGATGCGCAGAATAATATCCCCGCTGCAAACTGGTAAACGCAGGCGACCCCAAATCTATGTTAATCACTTCCCCTCCCAACCGGTCAATTAACCGTTGTTTGATTTTTTTATAGCTGTTGTTTTTACGGTCAGCAGAGGCACCATAAAGCACCTTAGCGAGATGATCTTCGTCGGTTTCCTCTGAAGTCCAAATCTCATTTAGTCCCACACTTACAAGGTCCTGCTTTTCGGCCGGCGAATAATCCTTGCGGGAATCCCGTATTTCCGTTGGGGTAATCCCATGCAACTTTAATACATCGCGAAGCTGATCAAAAAGATTCATTAGCCTGGAGCCAAATTTAGAACTCCATAAAGATAGCACTAATGCCTTGCATAAAAGCAAAAAATAGAAAATAAACTAAGTAAATACAAGGTATCTGTATTTTTTTGGTAAAAATGATCTGGCACTTTAAAATACAATTTGTCCTTTTTTAACCTTTTCAAGATACTCACTTTTACACTATCCCAAATACTAATGATAAACCTAACCGATTTAAACCAGCGAAAATGATTGCCCTTCTAATTTCCACCCTAATCTCATTAGGCATTATCACCTGTGATGCCGACTTTCACAACCTTTCTCAAGATCAGCAAGAGCACTACCAGGAAAACATTGTCATCGAAGATCAAACTGGAATTTAACATGAGGAAACATACCACAGCGCTCCTCATTGAAGACTTCCCGATCCTTGCACGGTACTACCGGGAAGCTTTAAAGAGCTACTTCGATGAGGTCATACTTGTAGATAATACCACAGATGCTCTTAAAGCCCTTGAGGCACAACCGGTGGATGCTCCGTTCAACCTGGCCATTTTACACGAAACAATAAGTGACAAAGGCAAGAACAACCGCATCGACGGTTTTGCACTTGCTCTGGAGTTGAAAAGCCGCCACCCAGACACCAGGCTTCTCTACTCCATCAATCGGTTATCTACTTACCTGATTGGCAGCATCATCCGTGAAATAGCCCCGGAAGCACTAGTCTTCCGGCCAGATCTCTCAGAGGTGGAATTTGTGCATGCGATCAAGTCGATCCAATCGGGAAAGCCTTACCACAGCCCATCAATTGTTCCTCACATGCACTACGACATTGCGGGCAGCAGTCTGGTTGACCGGATTGATCGTAACATACTGCATTACCTGGGCCAGGGAGCCAGGACGAAGGATCTTCCCCGTCTCATCGCCCTTTCGTTGCCCAGCATCGAAAAACGTAAGAAGCAGCTTAAAAACCTGCTCAATGATCCTGAGAGCGATTACCAGCTCATCCTGGCGGCCCGCAAGCAGGGGCTAATTTGAACAACTAACCCATCTACAACCAACACAATCATGAAGTCGATTTTTTCTTCAATCCTCCTACTTACAAGTCTGTCAATTTTAGGCCAGTCGATATCCGGCACCGCCATATTTACTACGGAATCAGCCAGCATAGTTTCCTTCGACAGTACTTCGCAAATATCTCAGCAAGAGCAGGCTGCAATCAACGAGCAGATCCGGGAAGCCATGCGAAAGGAGTATCGCCTGACGTTCAACGCAGCGGAAGGCCTGTACCAACAGGTTCCAAAACTCGCCGCTCCTTCTGCCGAAAAGGAGGTAGAAGTTATTGGTGGGGGCCAGGGAATGGATGGCGGCATCTACAAAAACACCAGAAGTGGCCTATTGGTAGAAACAAGGGATGTATTTGGCAAGCTCTTTCTGATCAGAGACAGTCTGGTTCGACCAGCATGGACCATTCTGGAGGAGCAAAAAGTGATTCAGGGCTATACTTGCATCAAGGCCGAGCTGAAGACGAATCGGGGCAAATCCACTGCCTGGTTCACGCCTGAAATCCCCGTCAACCTGGGGCCGGGAGATTACTGGGGCTTGCCGGGGTTCATCCTTCAGGCTAATAATGGCCGCATGAAGATCACATGTACGGAGCTCAAAATAAGTGCTGGCACAACAGCCGTCATCGAACCGCCCAAGAAAGGTAAAGAAGTCACGCTGGAAGCGTATAAAAAAATATACAGCAAGAAGATCGAGGAAATGAATCGTATGTATGATGACGAAGGCAACCGTTAGATGAAAATCTATTCTCTTATCTTCTCATCAGTACTGCTAGTGCTATCATGCAGTGGGTGGCTTTCCTCTCAGCAGGAAGTCCTTAAGGGTACGGTAGTTGACGCGGTAAGCGGAGATCCTATTGCGTATGCTAATGTTACCGCTGGCCTGGCCTCTTCCACACCTTTCCGAATCGAAAACTTCGCCGTCTCCGATCTCGAAGGAGCGTTTCAACTGAAGCTTCGGGGGGATTCCCTTTATGTTCTCCAAACCAGTTATCTCGGATATCAGACTACGGTAGATACCTTAAAGATGGCTGACTTGCCAGACGACTTTATCGTAGCGATGCGTCCGGCCACCAATGATCTTTCTACGATAGAGGTAACTTATAAACTCCCTGTCCGTGTTTCGGGCGACACCATCAGCTATGCGGCCGATGCCTTTTCTGACGGAAACGAGCGCAAGCTGGAAGACATCCTAAAAAGGTTACCTGGCTTCGCTGTGGACGACAACGGGCAAATATCCGTAAACGGAAAAAAAGTGGACGACCTCAAGGTAGATGGTAAGGACTTCTTTGGCGGCAATAGTAAACTTGCCGCCCGTAGTCTACCCGCCAATGCAGTAGATCGCATTGACGTGCTTAACAACTACTCGGCCGATGAGCAAATGGGGCAATTTTCTGACGGACGGGGTACCGCACTGAACATCCGCCTGCGAAAGGATAAGAAGAACCTTGTTTTCGGAGAAGTGTACGCTGGCTATGGGCCGGGCGCAGTAAAAGATTTTGGTACCGACGCTTTTTACTTCGGCCCTACTGCCAGTGTTAACCTTATCACCAACCACAATGATGTCGGGCGCCAGATATTGACCTTCCGCGACATGTTTCGGTTGAATGGAGGCTTCGCCGCAGACCGTGGTGCCAGTGCCATTAGTTTTACGCCAACCCAGCTCGGGCTTAGTTCAGACCCGGAGCTGAATGCCGAACGAAGCGCCGGTCTTGCGGCCCTCAGTACCCAGTATCAGCCAAATCAGCAATTCAACGCCAGCGGTACGCTTTTATATGGAAACAATCACCACCGAACCATCAGCCAGACGCTAAGGACGGTACTAGGTCAAGATGCACAAAGCGACGTAGAACAAGTTAAAAACGGCGTTGAAAACAACCGCTCGCTTACCGGCCTGCTTCGGCTGGATTTTAAAGCATCAAAAGCATTGTCCTTAAGTTACCGGGCGCTGGCTGGCAAGGGATCGGTCGACACGGATGCCGACACCCGGATTGTTTCAGCAGGCCAGTCGCTTCCTCCCTTAGGCCAGCAAAATGATCAGCGCAACGATAACGTGAGGCAACAACTTCGTATTAACTACAGCAAGACAGACCAGGAACTTTGGATCTTGCGATTAGACCACCAGGCCCAACGGGTAGCAGGAACTTACAGACTCGAATCTATGGAACTGCCGTTCAATTTTACCGACACTTCGGTTAATGGCCAGAACTACCTTCAACAACAGCAAGACAATCAAGTCAGCGCTTACGGTACCCGGGGTGACTATTACCGCTCCCTAAACAATGCCAACCAGATCAACCTGTACATTGGCATGGGGCGGGAGGTTTCTGTTTTCAACGCCGAACTCACTACAACTGAGGAGACGGTAGTAGGCACTGGTATTGCCCCAGGAGATCGCTTCCAGGTCAGCACCTTTTATGCCGGCGTCGGTCATCGTTCGCAAATTAAGAAATGGAGATTTAGCCCCGGCCTGCGGTTAGAACAGTCTCTTTGGCAGGAGCGCATAAGTGAAAACACCACCACTGGCAGCAAGCCATTTTTACTTCCCCAGGCCGAGATCAGGTACGACATCCGCAAGTCTTCTTCGATCAGCCTTAATTATGATCAATCAGTCAGCTGGCCCGGGGCAGACCAGCGCACTTCGGCCTTGATCTTACGCAACCTCTTCTCCCTCACCAATGGTACCGGACAGCTTCGGGAGACCCGTCATCATGACCTTTCGTTATCCTACTACAATTATAATCTGTTTAACCAAACAACCTATTCAGCGGACGTGACCCTTAGCCGCATGGAGCGGCCGCTTACGCAACAAATCACCCTTAGCGGCACCGGGCAGCTGATCACGGCCATCAACGCCGACCGCCCGGGCGACCTCATCAGCGGCTATTTCCAGCTGGATAAATACCTGGAGTATTTTAAATTTTCCGGAAGCGTACAAAGTTCACTGGCCATATCACAGATCAGGCTGGAAAATATCAGACAGATTAACCATAGTGCTTCCTCAGCCCTCAGGCTGAATATGAGAACCCGTTTTAAAAAGTGGCCAAACTTAGCCACGGGTGCGCACCTTGCTTATAATAATTACAGGGCGGGGACGCAGGATGCAAGGAAATACCTAAGCCTCGAACCCACCGTACAAGTATACGGGAACCTATTACCACGCTTATCGTTCAGTTCAAAATACCGTTATCGGAGCTACCGACAACTGGACAGTAATAACCGAACCATATTGGGTCGGCTGGAAGCTGACTTACGGTACGAGACTAAGGGACAACGTTTCAGCGGTACCTTGACCGCTTACAACATATTAAACCAACAGAACTTTCAGCAAGAACAGTTCTCCGATTTCTTATTAAACGTAAGCAATGAAACCATCCTGGGACGACGACTAATATTTAAACTTATTTATCAATTATAAATACGGTTTAACCACACCTGTTTTACGGGGTTTTACCACATACTGTCCTTATTAAACAATATTTTTACACTATAGCATCAAAGGATAAATAACATCACCTCTACACGGGTAACAACCAATCACCTCTTGATTGCTAAAAAACAATAGTCGTGGATATTCCCTTAATTATTCTTTCAATATTTTCACTCTGCATGTCAAACGCAACTTCAGGTCAAAATATAGGATTCATTCCCGAACAAGCGCCATCAATAGCTGATAAAGATTACAGATTGGCGGTGATGATACTTGAAGAAACTTACCAAAGTATCGAAGACGATAATGGACAAATAGTATACGCTGATTATTGGAATTTAGCTTATGCTTATACGCTTTGTGAGCAGTCGCGTGAAGAGATAACATTCTTCTTAAAGAAGTGCAAGCGTATGCATCCGAAAAACTTCACCCAGCTTTTCAACACCTCGCCGGGCAACGTCAAGCAATGGGAGGACTATTTGGGTACCGAAGTATTGGCAAAAATTCGCCCGGACAAATCGGATAAAGAAACATTTACTCCGGACGAGATTACTCCAGAGATTTACTGCACGTCGAAATACACTGATCTTCAGTGTCAACTGGCGCGAGTTTGGCAAGCTGATCAACATCACAGAGGTGGTTTTGGAGACATCACGGACCAGCAGCGAGAGCTGGACAAATCTAATCAGGTATTAATTGATGAGTTATTTTCCGAGCATAAAACTTATCTGGGTAAAGACATGGTAGGCCAGGAATTATCGCACGTGATGTGGGCAGTAATTCAGCATAGTAACCTGGGAATGATGAAACGATATTTACCAGTCATACAAGAGGCCAACAGATCAGATCAACTTCCAGGCAGCGGGACACTCAAGTTGCTAGTCGACCGTATTTGTACGATTGAGCACGGTGTTCAACTCTTTGGATCACAAGCGGGGGTCCCCCTAGCCTCCGAAGAGCAGATGAAAACACTCTATCTGGAATACAACCTCGATACAGAAACCAGGCGATTGCTAGAGACAAAGAAAAAAGCTAAGACCAGTCGTCAGGAAAAAAGCAAACCTAAACGCCGCAGTAAGACGCGTAGTTTCTAAGAGAATTATAATTAATCGTCAGCAAACGCACTGCCCCTCTGAAAGATACAGCGGGGAGTAAGGAGAGTGATGCCTGATGATCACCAACATACTGAAGAATTGGCAATACCTGCCAAAGGGAGCAACCTGAAAATCCCATAACAGAGTAGGGACATAACCGAATACGTCTTACAAAAACCCAAGCGTATTCACAAAACCTTCATCATGGAAGCCTTTAATGATTTTTCCCTTACTAACCCAGAAGCCATCGTAGGTGGAACACTTGTCCCTACTCAGTACGAGGGCGAAGACGGCAGCTCAGGTAGCGACCGCTACGACACCACACGCAAGCGTGTTATCTACGTCAATTAGTAGGTTTTAAAGGAGGGTGGTACTGCCACCTTCCTTTATCTTCTTTCTGAAAAACTGAGTGGTAGATAGACTGAAGCCAGTTCATAGGCCAAAGACTACAAGCGTTAGCCACGTGAGCCTAAGGGAGTAACCTGAAAATCCCATAACAGAGTAAGGACATAATCGAATACTTCTATCAAAAAAGTATTCACTAACCCATTATCATGGAAGCCTTTAACGATTTCTCCCTTACCAACCCTGAAGCCATCTTCGGCGGAACGCTCGTCCCTACCGAATTCGAAGGCGAAGACGGCGGTTCTGGTACTGATCACTACGACACCAAGCGCAAGCGCGTCATCTACATAGAGTAGTAAACCTTAAGGAGGGTGGCGCTGCCACCCTCCTTAACCTACGTCTTAACATTTGAGTAGAAAAACATGCTACCCGCTGATACAGCCATCACAAATTGGTTTGGGTATATGTCAACCAAAGGCAGCATCCACTACAATTAATCAGGGAGCATCCCGAAAATTAAAAAATAACGTAGGGAAATAACTCAATACTTTTTTTAATAAAGAACATTAAAAAATTATCACCATGGAATCGTTCAATAATTTTTCTCTCATTAACCCTGAAACCATTTTTGGGGGAACGCTCGTTCCCACCCATTACATCGCTGAAGATGGAACCGTCTATTACGAATGGTACGACACCACACGTAAGCGCCTCATTACCCTTTCTAATTAGTACTTATTTAAAGGAGGGAGGTAAAACTCCCTCCTTTAAGAGCGTGTGATGTATCCTGGTTAGACGATTTTTAAACGAAGAGGCTTTACCAGTCTTTTCAATTTTATTTATAAAATCAATATAAGTGATCACCATAGTATCGGAAGAGCAGGACATTATGACGGACCTGACAATGGAATGGTTAGCGCGCAGAAAAACGCCCACTCGCCGGATTCAGAACTATGAACCGCAAACCTTTCGTATAGAAATTGATAACGGTGGCAGCTCCGCTGCTGGGCCGATCTCTGGCAACTCTCATTACTGGACACGCCGCGGAAAAGAAAACTATATTCCGGCAACCATCGACCACCATTTTTCCGAAAACCTACCGGTGTATCGCTACCTCGAGCAAGATGAGTTAGTAGTGAGTAGCTATGTGGAAACAAAGCGGAAACAGCAGCTTAATCACCATGATACCGGGTCTTTCTTTGCCGAGAAGAAAAACAACAAACTCATTAATTTGGAATTGGCGAAAAGTGTTCATTTGTTGATCCCCCCAACGTGTGTTACGAATTCTAAAAAAGTACTGGCCCAATTCATCCGGCGGCATAAGCAGGTTATTACTAAGGACCTTTGCGCTCCCGTCTACCTGCCAGGCGACAAGGGGACCCTTACGTCCAGCGGAGTAATCAGCATCGGGTTATCGGACCTTGATGCAATGGCAGATAATTTCGCGGCGGTTTTCGTGCAGGAGAACATCTCCAAGCAATTTGAGATCCGCTGCTTCCTTTTCCGGAAGACCATTTTCAGTATGGCCATCTTCAGCCAAAACGACCAGCAAACCACGACGGATTTTCGCAATTACAATGACGCAAGGCCCAATCGCTGTGTCCCTTTCCAACTGCCCCCTTCTATAGCCAGTAAGTTGTGGAAATTCATGGCCCTGGCCGAACTGGACACCGGGTCCATTGACCTCATCTACACACCTGAAGGCGAGTTTGTATTTCTGGAAGTAAATCCTATGGGACAGTTTCACTGGTTATCAGAAAACTGCAATTATTACCTGGAGCATTTCATCGCCGATTCTTTTACCAACGCCTAACCAATGCAACCTGAGACCACCCCTTTCCTTCCCCTCACTATTCAACGGGCCGTTTTTCGTCCCCGCAAGGAAAAGTCGCCTGACCTAACCGTAAAGATCTCCAGCAGCCTATACCAGAGCAAGCGGGTCAACCAACAGGTAATTCACCGCCCCATCAGCCAAATGATCAAGAAATGAGTGTTCAACCTACTTACCTCCTCTACGCCAGTTGCGTTCCCGTAAGTGGCGCGAAGCGCAAAATCATTTGCGATTTGCAGCGCAACGGCTACGTCCCCATCCCCGATGGGCTGTATGAAATACTTACCAGGCATCGGGGAAAATCTCACAAAGACATCAAAGCTGCTTACGAAAATAAGTACGACCAGATCATTGATGATTATTTCAAGATGCTGGTACAACACGAGTTTGCCTTCGCTTGTACCGACCCCAACCTCTTCCCCGAGCTAAGCCTGGACTGGAAGGCTCCCTTTCCCGTCTTTAATGCCATTCTGGACCGGGACAACAATTCGGCTTACGATCTACGTAGTGCCGTCAGCCAGCTCAGTGGCATCAACTGTAAATACTTACAGCTTCGTTTCTTTGATCCCATTGACGGCGCAGCGCTTACGGAGCTTCTCCAGTACTTCGAAACAATACGTTCGGCCACCATCGGCCTAGAAGTGCTGGTACCCGCAGCTCCGGGCTTTACATCAACAGACGCCCGTAAGCTGCTCTCGACCTTTGACCGGTTAAATAAGATAACACTGCACGGAAGTCCCGGGGAATTCAGCATCGAGGAAGTTCGGAACAAACGCTTTTTGATCTCCATGCCAACCAGCGTTGATTCCGAGGCCCACTGCGGGATCATCGACCCCGAGCTTTTTTCCATCAACATTAAGGCATTCACCGAGGCAAAGAAGTTCAACTCCTGCCTGAACGGTAAGATTTCGGTTGACCGAAAAGGCTTCATTCGCAACTGTCCTTCCATGCAGGAAGACTTTGGCCACCTTGACGACACCTCACTTGCCGAGGCTTCCAGTCATCCTGATTTCCGTGCACGATGGCAGATGACAAAGGATGAAGTCAACGTTTGCCGCGACTGCGAATTCCGCTACATCTGCACCGATTGCCGGGCTTATACCCAGGACAACGAAGCCGATGGCAAGCCCCTAAAGTGTGGCTATGACCCTTACACGGGGGAGTGGGCTTCCACTGCTCCGTCCAACCGTCTTCGCACCCGCGTCCGCGCCCAAAAAACCGCCTCCTCTTCGCCTGCCTAAATTACGTCAGCCATGGGAAAATTCCCCTACTTCAAACAACTGGACCTTAGAGATTGTGGCCCCACATGCCTCAAGATAATCAGTAAGCACTACGGCAAACGGATCAATACCGAGACGCTGCGACAGCTCTCGGAAACCACCCGCAGCGGCAGCAGCCTCAAGGGACTAGGCGAAGCAGCTGAAGCCATTGGCTTCCGTAGTATGGGCGTGAAGATCAGCTACGAAAAGTTATTGGAAGCCCCCTTACCCTGCATTCTGCACTGGAATCAATCTCACTTCGTCGTTCTCTACCGGATTAGCAAGGATACCTGCTATATCTCAGACCCTGCTCATGGCTTACTAAAGTACAAAAGGGATGAACTGCTCCGGTCCTGGATCGGCCACAACGCCACCCCCACTACCCAGGAAGGTATCGGTCTGTTGCTGGAGCCTGCCCCTGCTTTTTTCGAAGAAAACACCATCGAAGAAGAAGACACCATCGGCCTCGGCTTCCTTTTGCCTTACCTAAGGCAGCACCGGGGAATGATGTTTCAGTTGATCCTTGGCCTCATAGCTGCAAGTATCTTCCAGCTTTTCGTCCCTTTCCTGACCCAGAGCATTGTTGACGTGGGTATCGCCACCCGGGATGTGAGCTTCATCGTATTAATTCTCGCAGCCCAACTTGCCCTTTTTATCGGTCGCACCTCCGTTGAGGTTATCCGTAGCTGGGTCTTATTACACCTCAGTACCCGCTTAAACATCAGCTTACTTTCCGATTTTTTCATCAAGCTGATGAACCTGCCGATCGCTTTTTTCGATGTGCGCATGACCGGGGATATTCTGCAACGCATCAACGATCACCGGCGGATCGAGCGGGTACTGACGACCTCTTCCCTTAACGTACTTTTCTCCGTGATCAGCCTCCTTGTCTTTGGCTTCGTATTGGCCTACTACAGCTGGACGGTTTTCGGAATTTTCCTGGTTGGCAGTGTACTGTACTTCGGCTGGGTAGCCATGTTCCTGAAAAAACGGCGCGATCTCGATTATAAGCGCTTCAGTCAGGTCAGTCAGGAGCAAAGCAAAGTGATCGAACTCATCAATGGTATGCAGGAGATCAAGCTTCACAACGCTGAGCGCCCCAAACGCTGGGCCTGGGAGCGGCTGCAAGCGAGTCTTTTCAAAGTTTCCATTGCTGGCCTGAAGCTGGAACAGTATCAACAGGTCGGATCTTCCTTTATCAATGAAAGTAAAAACATTCTCATCACCGGAGTAGCGGCGCTGTTAGTGATCAATGGCGAAATAACCCTTGGTATGATGCTGGCGATCACCTACATCGTCGGGCAGCTGAACGGACCGATCATCATGTTAATCAATTTTGTCCGAGAAGTACAAGATGCTAAAATATCGCTGGAACGTCTTTCCGAAGTACATGCCCGCCAGGATGAACCAACCCTGGACAAAGGCAAGCAAAATCACGTGGACACCTCCGGCGACCTGATCCTCCGCAACATGTCGTTTCGCTACACCGGATCGCATAAACCGGTTCTTCAGGGCATTGACCTCACCATACCGGCGAATAAAGTCACGGCTATCGTTGGTACCAGCGGTAGTGGCAAAACTACGCTCCTGAAGCTCCTGCTTAAATTCTATGATCCCCGCGCGGGGAACATCCTGGTAGGCCCGACCGACCTGACGCACATCAGCCAGCGAGCCTGGCGGCGGGAATGCGGGGTGGTCATGCAGGAAGGGCACATCTTTAACGACACCATTGCCCGTAACATCGCCATTGGCTCTGAGCAGATCAATCGTGAGCGGCTAGTGGAGGCACTGGACGTAGCGAATATCAAAGACTTTGTGGCGACCCTTCCGCTGTCGTACAACACGAAGATCGGGATGGAAGGCGTCGGCCTGAGCACCGGGCAAAAACAACGCTTACTCATTGCTCGTGCCGTATATAAAAACCCGGCGTTCCTTTTTTTCGACGAGGCTACGTCGTCCCTCGATGCCAACAACGAGAAAACGATCATGAGTAAACTTGACCGCTTCTTCCAAAACCGTACCGCCGTTGTGATCGCGCATCGCCTGAGCACCGTAAAGAATGCCGACCAGATCGTTGTACTCGAAGAGGGCAGCATTGTAGAAATCGGTACGCATGAAGAGCTCATTGCCGCAAAAGGCAATTATTTCGAGCTCGTAAAAAACCAATTGGATCTTAGCAAATAACTTGTCATGGAAAACACCTCTGTCGCACCAAAAAACCGGACCATCTCCTTCGTAGACGATGAAGGTCGTACCATTACAATGCCCGCGCCGCCAGCGGCGGCGGCCCGGGACAATATTAAAAAGCCTCCTCCCGTAACTAATACGGTTCAGGACACCAATATTACCCATAAGATTATGACCAGGGACGGTACCGAAAAGGTGGTAGCCGTGACCCTGCGCGACGACAGCGTTCAGGAGATATTCGAACGAATGCCGGCGGTGCTGACCCGCTTCGGCAGCGCCCTCGTGTTAGGTGTTCTCTTTTTGGTCCTCACGGCCATGGCCTTCATTCAATATCCGGATACTATCAGTACCGTAGCTCTGATTCGGGAAGCCCCCGTCAACGCTACCTCGCCGGAAAATCTACCCCAATTGGAAACGATGCTTAACGCGGTAGAACAAAATTCTGAAACCGTATACATTCCGGTTCCGGAATCACCACTCCTTCTGGGAAAGTTACAGTTACCCTATCAGGAATTACTCCTTGCTTATGAAGCTTATCAGCAAAGCAAAGCCCGTGCGGAATTGGTGATCACCATGCGTGCCCTGGCAAATTTGGAAGCAGCAGTGCTATCGCAGAAAAGCGCCCGGCCTTCCGTAGCTTTTACCGCAGGCACTCCTTTTGCCACGCTGGAGTTGCCGGTGGCCAAGACTGCCGGGCTTGCGCTAGGGCAGCCGGTAAGTCTGGAATTAGCGAAGTATCCGTTCGGGCAGTACGGTCGTTTAGCGGGCAAAGTGGCGGCGATTCAACAACCGACTAACCCTGAAACGCCCTACCTGATCACCGTGGCACTACCCGAGGGCCTCACCACTTCCAATAAGTTTGCCATTCCTTACGAGGAAGGATTGAAGGCCACTGCGGCCATCATCACGAACCGACAAAGTCTATTACGCAAGTTGTCCAATTAATTGTTAGGGATCGAAGCCCGCTTCGTAAGCTTAGTTTACACCAATAACGAAATGGCTTGGAAAATTACGGTAAACTTAACCGGGTAAAAGTGAAATCAAATTACATGGAACTAGTGTTTTCAGGAGGCGGGGACGCAGGTGCAAGGGATTTGTTGAAGGGCAAAGGACGTGGATCCTTAATGGTCTAGACCACGCCCTGATCTCGGTTTCGAGGTCGTCCCATCGCTGTCACCATGCCGGGATACCGGCCTCCCTCCCTCCCATTTTTTTGCGCAACGCTTATTCCAGTTTTGGCAGGTGTTCCACTCCGTTCTTACGTGATGGGACAGGAGCAACCAGTAAGTGGACAACTAAATCCCATCAGTTACCTATCTTACACGCTACAACACAACCGACCTCCTGCCCATGTCCAAGATTAACATTCCCTCTGAAAACGGAAACCTCACCCTCACCAAATCCACCAAGCTGGTAGGGTTGAAAAAGCACGTGGAGGGTAAAGCAATGGACTCCGTCGATGCCAACGTCATCCCGGATCTCGGAGGGTTTGAGGTAGTGACATTGTCTTCCGAAGCAGGCATTGACCAGGCCCTGGACAATGCGCGTGCTCACGACGACGTGGCAATAGGTACCCACATTTATTTTGCAGAGGGTGACAACCGGCCGGTGGTCGCCACCGGTATTATCTACGTCGAGATGGCCGAAGGTGTGGGAATGGAAGAGCGGCAGGTGGTCTTTGACGCCTTTGCCCTTCACATCATCGAGGACCGGGAGGATGGTACCGTAATTTGCAAGGTGACGCCCCAAAGTCCTAATCCTTTGAAGGTAGCCGCCGCACTGACTAAGCTCAGCATGGTGAATAAGGCCTACCCCGATCTCGACGTTCCGTTAGACCAATACTTCATGGAGCCCCGCGACGGGCTGCTCCCGCACGAGTGGCACCTGGAAAACCAGGGCTTCGTCACCGACGTCCCCAACTTCCGGCTAAAAGTTGGTGCCGATGCCAAAGTGAAAGCCGCCTGGCGCCGCCTGGGCAATCTCGGTTCTTCTAACCTCATCGTTGCGGTGATCGACAACGGGTTTGACATAAATCATCCGGACCTGCGGGGAAAAATCGTAGCTCCCATCAGCGTCAGTAGTGGTAGCAGTACTTTACCTACCGGTCCGCGTTTCGGCGATCACGCCACGCCGTGCTCCAGCGTAGCGGTTGCTGCGGCCAATGGCACCGGCATCGTCGGCGCAGCCCCGATGGCCAAATTAATGCCCCTGCACGGGCTTACCTATTCCAAATACCTTACGGAGCAGATGTTCAGTCACTGCATACGTAACGGTGCGGACGTCATCAGCTGTAGCTGGGGGACAATCGACCCGCGCTACCGCCCGGGTGCGGAGCACGAGCGTGCCATCCGACAGGCCATGACTGCGGGGCGGGGCGGCAAGGGCTGCGTCGTCGTTTTCGCCGCCGGCAACGAAGGGCGGGAGTACATCAACTACTACGCCAACATCCCCGGCGTGATCGCCGTAGGCGCAAGCACCAGCTCCGACACCCACGCCAGTTATTCTAACCGGGGCAACGGTATTTCAGTCGTCGCCCCCTCCGATGGAGGGTGGCCGATCCTGGCCGCGCGCACCAGTTGGGACCAGGGCAACACCAGCGTACCTCTAAATAAGCGTTACTACGTTGACGGTATTGATCGCGGTCCTTTCCACAAGCATTTTGGCGGAACCAGTTCGGCAACGCCACTGGTAGCTGGCATTTGTGCGCTGATCCTCAGTGCTAACCCGAACCTGACCAGCGCGCAGGTAAAATCTATTCTTGAGCGGACTGCCGATAAAATCGGCAACCAATGGGATTACAACAGCTCAGGATACTCCACCAAATACGGCTACGGGCGCGTCAACGCCGACTCGGCGGTAGCGGAAGCCCTACGGATGGGTGGGGCTGGCGGAAGCAGCCAGCCGTCGCAACCCACCATTCCTACCGTGCCGACTCCGCCCACGCCGCCTACCCCAACGCCGCCGGTAATTACCACGCCCACGGCTCCAACAACTCCCACTGCACCTGCGCCCGCGCCCACCACACCTGTAGTCACGGGTGCTGATCTGTTCCAGTTCTCCGTTCGGGGCCTGGCAAGAACGGGTTTTGGTCTTCAGGTTTCGGTCAATAACGAATTCGCCAACGTCCTGAAAGAGGTGGAATCACTGGAGCGCAAACACGGAATGCCGGTCATGGTCAACATCAGCACCATAAACGGACGCACGGCATTTAAAATCCTCGTCGGGCCATTTGCCACTCGGGACCAGGCAGACGCGGCCAAAGGAAAAATGGTTAGCCAGGGTGCGCGGGAACCGTGGTTGCGGCCACTGGCTACCTTGTAAAAAGTAGCATCCCACGCCGACAGTTGTCGACGTGGGAATGCTTTACAACGTAGGGACTCGCTAGGCCTTATTTAGTACAGATCGATCAGGAACTTTACCAGATCGGTTGTCGTCACGATCCCTACCAGCTTACCGCCTTCCGTTACCGGTAAGGCGTGGAATTCATTTTTAGAGAGAATGGTAGCTACGTCAAGAATTGTATCGTCTTTGTCAACGGTTATGACGTCTTTGGTCATCACCTGATCGATGGACAGGTTATCGTACATCGCCGTCGTCAATCCATCTCCATCCACGGTGTTGACGAAGCTGATTTTCTGCAGGTCCGTCTTGCTGAGCATTCCAATGATTTTGTCGCCTGAAACCACCGGAACGTGGCGGATATGCTGATCTTTAATGATCGCATCAACTTCCCGCAAATTCTGTGAAATGTTGACAGAAAGAATATCGGTAGACATGATCTTGGATACTGGCATGCGTTTTTTCATGGTACTTTTGTTTTGGTGATCTATGGATAATGTGTCTGGAAATCCGGCCTTCTGAAAACACCGTCATACCAGTTGCAAAATGTTCAGTTAGTTTGATTGAGAACTTGTTTGCAGTAGCAAAATTAGCCGCTGTTCTCCCCCTGTGGCATGACACAAATCACTTATTTGGCTGAAATAGGACAGTGGCTATTCAGCATCGTTTTAAAAGGGTGGGAAAGGAGGTGGCGCGCACGCAGGTGCAAGGACAGGAGGCAAAGCAGGGAGTGACCTTAAATAAATACCCGTGGGGCGTAACAAACCTTGTTCTCGTGAAATAAACAAGTAAACAACCCCTTTATGAAGTATTTCTTTTATCTGGCCCTGGTCGCTTTCACGCTTTTCACTACAGGTTGCGGCGGCGACGATGACGGCCCCGGTGGCCCCGCCTTCTGTACCGATCAAGCTTTTTCGCAAGCCATCGCTGACGCCGTAATGGACTTCTCAGCAGCCGCTCAGGCCTACGCCAATGACCAGTCTACCGCCAACTGCAATGCCTATAAGCAGGCAGCCCTCGATTACCTGGATGAAATAAGACGGTTTGAGAATTGCGCCACTATTGGCCAGCGACAGGATTTCATTGACTCGCTGCGTGAAGCAGAGGAGAACGTGAATATGACTTTGTGTTAAATAGTTAGCTGCGGGGTTTGCTGCGCTCTCGTTGCAGGGCTCGCTGCGCTCTCGTTACAGGGTTCGCTGCGCTCTCGTTGCAGGGCTCGCTGCGCTCGCGTTGCAGGGCTCGCTGCGCTCGCGTTACAGGGTTCGCTGCGCTCGCGTTGCAGGGTTCGCTGCGCTCGCGTTGCAGGGCTCGCTGCGCTCGCGTTGCAGGGTTCGCTGCGCTCTCGTTGCAGGGTTCGCTGCGCACTCGTTGCAGGGCTCGCTGCGCTCTCGTTGCAGGGCTCGCTGCGCTCGCGTTGCAAGGGTTGCAGGTGTTGCAGCAGTCTTCGCCCCCTCAAACTTAGGTACAACCTAATCTTTCAACTTGCCGGTATCGGTTGGCCCAGGCCTGCTGATACCGGCATTTTATTTGTAGCCGTTTGAAAATCCCTCATATGGGGGATACCTGAAACCTTCTTTTGAAGGGAATTTTGCAACTATAGCAAAACACCCCATAATGAAGAATTTCTTTTACCTGGCCCTGGTTGCCTTCACCCTTTTCACTACAGGTTGCGGCAGCGACGATGACGGCCCCGTTGGCCCCGCCTTCTGTACCGACCAAGCTTTCTCACAAGCCGTAAGTGATGCCGTCATGGACCTGTCGGCCGCCGCACAGGCCTATGCCAATGATCAGTCTACTGCCAACTGCAATGCCTACAAACAGGCTGCACGCGATTACCTCGACGAAGTAAAACGCTTTGAAAGCTGCGCCACAATTGGCCAAAGGCAGGACTTCCGTGACGCGCTGCAGGAAGCTGAGAACAATGTGAACATGACCTTGTGCTGATTCGCTGCGCTCGCGTTGCAGGGTTCGCTGCGCTCTCGTTGCAGGGTTCGCTGCGCTCCCGTTGCAGGGTTCGCTGCGCTCGCGTTGCAGGGTTCGCTGCGCTCTCGTTGCAGGGGTTGCAAGTGTTACAGCTTACATGCTCCCCTGCAACCCCTGCAACGGGAGCGCAGCGACTTCTGCAACCCATGCAACAGGAGCGAAGCGACCCTGCAACCCTGCAACCGGAGCGAAGCGACGTACATTAGCGCAGCAAAACACAACAGCCATGCGCCGCAGCTTTCATTTCCTTTTCTTTCTCCTCTTCCCTCTCCTGATTTCCGCCCAGTTAGATTGGGTAGCCAATCATCCGGGCACCATCACCTACACCCTGGATCTGGCCAACGTCCAGCAACACGAGCTACGGATCACGGCCGACTTTCCCGCCGTAGGACCGGGCATTTTCAAGGTTAAGATGCCACAGTCAAGCCCGGGCCGGTACGCTCAGCACAACTTTGCCAAAAACGTTTACGATCTCAAAGCCTTCACTGCCGATGGCCGGGAACTAAAGGTTTATCAGGAGGCTATTGCAGAATGGGCGGTCGCCGGGCACGACGGCGCAGTGAAGTTGGAATACACCCTCTTCGCCAACGGCGGAGACGGCACTTACTCTGGCATCGACGATCGAAAATTACACCTGAACATGCCGGCCAGCTTCCTTTACGGTGAGGTCCTCAACGACCGGCCGGTAATGCTAACGATCAAAGATGGCCAACGGCCGGACTGGACGGTAGCCAGTCAGTTAGTAGATCTGGGTAACCGCCGTTTTGCCGCGCCCAATTATTACTATTTCTTTGACTCCCCCACCATGGTCGGAGACATCATGCGGGGAGATTTCGTCCTGAAAAACCCGAATGGCAAGGAACAGACCATCGAATTAGCCATGATCCACGAAGGCACCAGGGAAGAATTTGAAGACTACCTGAAGTGGACGGAGGACGTGGTGGTCGCTCAACAAAAAGTCTTCGGAGAGCTGCCAGCGTACGACTACGGCAAATACACTTTCCTATGTGCCTACAATCCCTGGATCGGTGGCGACGGCATGGAGCACCGAAACTCCACCGTTTGTTCTTCTTCCGGCAGCCTGGCCGACTATGCCAGCAGATTAATCGGTACCGTCAGCCATGAGTTCTTCCATTGCTGGAATGTAGAGCGGATACGTCCCGCAAGCCTCGAGCCCTTCGAGTTTGACCACGCCAACATGAGTGGCGAACTCTGGTTTGCCGAAGGCTTTACCAGTTACTATGACGACCTTTCTTTGGTGCGTGCCGGCATCCTTTCGCCGGAGGAATACGCTCAGAGTCTGGCCGGACAACTCAATTACGTATTACTCAGCCCCGGCCGCGATCACCGCAACCCCATCGAGATGAGCCAGCAGGCGCCTTTCGTCGATGCTGCCACGGCCAATGACCCCAATAATTTCGGGAACACCTTCGTCAGCTACTACCCCTACGGTTCCACCATTGCTCTGGCGCTGGACCTTACATTACGGGAACGCGGACACAGCCTCGATGAGGTGATGCAGCTCATCTGGCAGCAGTACGGCAAAACGGAGATTCCTTATCACGTACGCGACCTGCAATTAGCATTGGGCAAAGTTACCGGAGATCAGGAGTGGGCTAAGCGCTGGTTTGCCAAACATATTTACGGCAGTGAGTTACCTGACATTGGAGCTTTACTGGACAACTACGGTTTCATCTTAACGGCTTCGGAACCAGACTCGGTTGGCTTTCACCAACTCCGGTTACAGGAGGTAGACGAGACCCTGACCGTGCGTGGTGCCATCGCTGAGAACAACCCGCTCTACCAGGCCGGGCTAGACCAGGGCAGTAAGATCACCGAACTTAATGGCGTTGCCATTTCGAGCCGTGCTGATTGGGATGCTGCCGTAAAAGGCCTGAGCATCGGGCAGACCTGCACCATTAGCTTTACCCAGTTGGGCGAGGAGAAGACCGGCCGGTTTGTTGCTTCGGCCAGCCCGACCTTACAGATGACGCTTACTGGAGGGAAGATCAAGAATAAGATGAAGAAACAACGGGAGGCATGGCTTTGGGTTAGGTAGAACAATTGGCTTCGGGCGACAAAGTTCTAGAGCACAAATATTTATCCATTTACTGGCCTCGATTTCGCGTAGCGAAAACACTAATGTTACCTTGGACGAAGTCCGGGGTAACGGACCAAGGATTGGCCTGACGACGCTGCGCGTCGTCAAAGCTTCACGGCCCTTTCGTTACCTGGGACTACGTCGTACCTCCTTATCCCAGGCAACTCAAGTGCAGTCGCTACGCGACAAGTGGTAAGCAGCGAGAACTTAGTTTACCCTGTACTAAAACCTGAAAACGGCGTACCCCTTCAACTGATAGGTGGACACCGTAGTCAGCATAGAAGTTCCGATCTCGATGTCAGACAAAACGGATTCGAGCGGTATTTCTCTGGCCAGTAAGGATTGGCCACAAACCACCAGCTTGACGCCGGCGTCCTTCAGGGCTTTTACCAGGGGTGCGTTAGGGTTATCAACACCGAATTTCTTCTGGTAAGCCGCATTATTTAATGTGGCGAAGGTGGCCCCACCGTGCATGGCCAGCACTACGTCGATCTTCCCGGCGGGAACGCCGCCGATGGCGTGGAGATTGATCATCCGGGCTACGTTGTTGAGGCCGAAGGATAAATCCGTTGGGTCTTCGGCTCCGGTAAATACGTCTACAACGATCTTGTAGACCTGGGTTGGATCGGGCTTAACCGTGGCCGTCGGGATATCGAAGATGGCGCCGAAATCTTTGATGATGGGGGCGACGCGCTCCTGAGCGGTCAGGGAGAAGGAAAGGGTAAAAAGACAGAAAAGGAGAAATGTGTGGCGCATATGACGATGGTTGTAGTGGGGCAAAGGTAGTGGATGTTCCGCCAGAATATGGCTCATGGAAAAACCAGCGTCCTGGTCCATATGGCTCTTCATCCATTCCCTTGCACCTGCGTTCGCGCCTGGAAATAATCTAACGGACAGTCTTCCAAAAAAGAAGCCCCGGCTCATAGAGCCGGGGCTAAAAAATACGTTTTGCTTAAATGTAAAAAAGTATTAATCGTTTGAGCCGGGCCAGAAGAAGGAACCGCAGTCTACTTTTAGGATGGTGAAAGTTACGGAGGCAGACACCGGATCACAAGGTCCGGCGGGCTCTGCAGTTGTAAGTGTCAAAGTAACCGTGCCTCGGTTAACATCCTCAGGGCTTGGGGTATAGGTTGTTGCGGTTGCGAAGTCCACCATATCGTTATCGAAAGTTCCGTTTCCGCTGGAGGACCAGGTGCCGCCAAGAGAGGCCGGTGTAATGCTCGCGCCTTGCGTTAGGTCAATCGATTGGGTGGAACAAATGCTGGCTGGCGGGGCAACCGTCACCGTTACGTTACAGGCGATACCAACGTCAAGGCTCAGGTTTTCTCCACCCGAGGGGACCGCCCCCGTTGGAGGGGTTTGTCCGGTTGCGGGGTTGGCATCTGAATCGTCATCGTCACTGACGTCTCCATCAACATCGTTGGTCGTAAAGGCATAGAATTCAGGGTCAGCGATTGTGCCAATGTTGAATATTACGTAGTAATCTCCGGGGGGCAGGTTTTCGAAAATATAACGACCGTCAGTATCCGTAGTAGTAACAGGGTTGTAGGCCATGCCTTCGGCATCAAAGTCTACTACCACACCGGTGGCATTGTCATAAATGGTTACCGTCACGTTTTCTACCCCTGGCTCTCCCGGCGTTTGCAGGCCATCGTTGTTAAGGTCCACAAAGGCTGTATCACCAACGGTGACGGGTGCGAAGAAGCCGAAGTCGAGGGTCATATTGCCATTGGCATCTTCGAATCCGAGCGCGGAGATGGTGTCCTGTCCGCCACCTTGTGCAGGTTCATTTTCCGGCTCATCGCCGATTACTAAGCTTATGGTATCCGAGGATACGGCAGTCCCAGAACCCCCGGTTTGAAGGCCTTCGTCATCGTTATCTTCATCATCATCCGGATCCGTTTCCATAAACCCACTGCTTGAATCATTAGACGATATCGGAGCACCAGTAGGTGAATTGGGGATAACGACGTAGTAGTCTCCAGCAGATATGTTCGAGAACAAGTAATTACCATCTGTGTCTGTAACGACCGTAGCCGCATCCGCAGGATCGTCAACAACCATGCCATCAGCATCCGTAAGAACTTGCATTCCCGTTGCCACGTCAAACAACTGAACTTCTACATTTGCTATACCGGTATCGGCATTGTTTTGCAGGCCATCGTTATTATTATCCAGGAAGACGGTACTTCCCAGGGTTAAGGTCTGTTCAACTGCTGGAATCAGACCAACATCAAGGGTATGGTCAGTAGTATCATCGGTCATATAAACAATGATCGGATAGCCCGTGAGGCCGGCCATGTCCATTAAGGTGGCATCGGAATCGTTAAGTTCAATGCTGTTACCTTCTCCCATATCTGCTTGAGTCAGGCTATAGGTATTTCCATCAAGGGTAACCAGCATAGAGGTAGCATCCCAAGGGCTGCTCATGTCATTAGCATCATAGCCAAATACGATGGCATATTCGGTATCGGTGTCTACATCAGAGAAATAGTAGTTACCATTTCCATCAGTTGTTTCCACAGCTTCGAACATCATCGTTGTCTTGTTGTAGAGGGATACCGGGAGATTGGGGATGGCTGGTTCACAAGCATCCTGAACGCCGTCCATGTCAGTATCTTCCCAAACGTAGTTGCCTATTTGAATGGGAAGGGTGCCACAAACCGCTACAGGGTCGCCAAGACCCGTAGACTTACCAAGTCCGGTATCATTATTAGACAATACTTCATACTGGCCCGTACGAGCGCCCGTTGAAGTATTGAATTTCACGAAACCCTGGGTATTTGCATTACCACTACTATTAACCGGATCAAATGAAGTAGAGAGTACTTCTCCGCTACCGGGCAAGACCAAAAGACCACCTAGAGCAATTTCACCGTGTCCATTTCCATTTCCACTCGTATTTCCGTTTGACCAGAAGTCCTCAGAGTAATATTCTCCGTTATTGCTCGGTCCGTCATCAGGCCTTGAACCAATAAACTGGCTTCCGGAATCTGGTGCCATACAGTCTGAGCTGGTATTTTCTACCACCCAGTTTCCTTTCACGTTACAGATGTGTACAATGTCACCCGCAGATTCTTTATCGATTACTCCTTGGTTGAAGCCATTAGCTACAGGGGGAAACTGTCTGTAGCCAAATTGGCTTGCGGTTCTATCAGACAAGCCAATGATCATATCTCCATTATCCGCAAAGGCCAAGTCCTTAAAGAGGGGTGCGGCGAACTCAATTCTTGTACTATTTCCTCCACCTTGAGTACCGAAAGAAAAGTCCGCGTAATCGTCACTCCAGGGTTGCCAGTCAGCCTCTTCCTGATGATTAAAGGAAGATCCAAGTTCACGGTTATACTCCAATCCGAAGGATACTTCGGTGAAGAAACCGGCCATTGGGTCGGTAGGGTCAAAGCTTAGGACAATGGCTTCCATATCCTCCCTAAGCCCGTTATTTTCTGCAGAACAAACGCCACCGATATAGCCGCGACCATTGCTAAAGTCAAGGGCAAAAGGCCGGAACTCCCCGTTTACACAGTTCGGGAAGCCGGGAATACTTGTCATGAGGTAACGATTAACAATCGCTCCGGGAGGAGCGGAGCCATTCGTTGGAATCAATGAAGGATCGCTTACATCAATAGCGATTAGGGAACGTTCAAACAGGTTTACGGTCCAAAGGGTATTTTCATCTTCACTCAGGTCGATATCCCCGTAGGCTACTTTACCGACTTTACCGAAGGCGTCAAGGTCTACGGTTGCATCGTTCTGGCCATCAGACAATTGATTGTCCGCGTTTACCGCTCCAGTTACATTAACCCGATCAATGCTACCGAAGTCAAGTGCAGCACCTCCATTCGCCGGAGTTACCCCCGCCAAAGTAAAGTTTGTAATGGGCGCTGTCCCGGTTGGGTCCAGTCGGTAAATTCCACTGATCCCGGCAGGACCTAAACCGACATGTCGCTTCAAGAATGCGCCAGTGTAAAACATTTGCTGCTCCCGGTGATAGTCTGTTCCCCAGATGGTGCCCAACTCTTGTATTTCACCAATCGGCGTTGGAGCCGCAGCGGTTCCGGCGCCTGGATCTCCATCCTCCTGGTATGGACTGACGATAAAGCCAGGATCCGAATTACCGACTCCTGAGCCATTGGCATAACAAGCGACTCCAACCGTTGGGTTATCCGTATCGCAATAGTCAGCAGGATTGAGCACGCCGTAGTCTACCTCACAGCCGGGGCCGGTGACAAATTGCGTGTTTGTTCCATTGTCCATTCCGGATGCGCTGGGGCTTAAGTGTTCTTGGAAAGGGGTTGAGAATTCTACCCGGACTGGGTAAGTCAGGCCACTACCATCTACACTCCAGTTACCATTTGCATTGGTATAGGTAACCAACGAAGGCGTATCACTGTCGCATTCATAAATCTCTACGAGTGCGTTCCCCTGTCCGGGGTTTCCAGCCATCAGGCCATCGTTTTCTTCGTCAAGGAAGACCATACCTCCAAGAAGGTCACCACCTGCGGTACAGTCCTCTGTACAGACGAGCGGAAGGTTATTCAGATCAACGAAGGCATCCCCCTGAGCCAAGTCAAAAGAAAAGAAGTGTGGGTTTGCCGCCAACGTAAAGTCAAGCAGCATATCCCCTGCACCATTAACATCTGAACCGAGCAACAGTGGATCTGAACTTCCTGGGTTGTCTCCAGTTCCTCCGGTAGGGTCCAGCACCATATCCCCATCTCCAAATCCACCAGGAGTGCCCGTCAGCACTTGGTTTCCAGGAGGCGCATAAGACATGGTATAACGGCCTGCCGTAACGGGAGCTCCCGTAGCAATCCAGGCGTACCGCCCTGTGGTGCCATCTTGTAACACTCCCGTTTCGGAAAGAATCAGGATACTCCCTCCGGGAGGAGGAATTACAGCAATAGAGCCTCCTGTTATAATCTCGCCGGTATTCGTACAATAGATATAACCGGCAGGGTCAGTTGGTGGAAATACAAACTTTGCTTCTTCGAAGCAGTCAGGGGCGTCCACAAAACGAATAACAACTAACTCGGAGGAGTTACAAATAAGGCCCGTAAGGGTATAATCGATACCGGTAGCATCTACCAGCGTATTACCTCGCGTCAGCGTTTGGAACGCACCTCCGTCAACGCTATACTCTAACTCTCCTGTGGCTGGACCATTTACCCAATCCAAGGTAACGGTAAAATTATAATTACCTGCATTACAGGAGGTAATATCCGCGGCAATAATGGTAATGTTGCAAATACAATCTTCGGGCGCATCATAAGCATCCACTTCCGTATCGGTACAGGCCGTAGCGACAGCAAATGCTGCAGTTACATCAATATCTTGAACACCATCCGAAGTAATATTATTAAACACCATGTTTTCTGTTCCACTTGCCAAAGAAGGAACAAATGATTGAACTAATCCATTATCCGTAGATATGATGATGGTATCGCCCGGAGAAGCTCCAGAATAGGTGTAATTCACCGTAAGGCTATAAGAATCGTCTGTGAGGCTACAACCGGTCGGAATAGCAGAATTAACCATAATCACACAAAGCGGCCCTTCCTGCACCCCCACATCAAGACCATGGTTATTTTCACCAGCATCTGCCGTACTAAAAGCAATGACGCCCATATTATCTGCATCCGAGTCATTGACATCGGTGAGTGGGTCGTTGGTTGTTGTTCCGCCGGTTGTTGTAAACTGGCTGATATTATTGTCAACCGCCTGCACATCTGCAAGGGCTACCCGAATTTCGTAGTTCATATTCGGCTCCACCTCGGTAGCGCCGTTTGACCATGTTTGGTCCGTATCATCTGTATTACTAAACACGTAGTATCCGTCTCCCTGAACGGCATCGGCTGCCGTAGTTGTTTCTGCCACTTTTGTGAAAGTAGCCGGAGCGGTTTCCTTGAAAAGCTCTACGGTTACGCCATTGATTCCAGGCTCACCTGCGGTTTGCAGGCCATCCGTGTTCGTATCCACCCAGAGGCGGTTACCGATCTGGATGGGTGTTGGATCAGAAAGGGCGATCATATCACCAAGGCCGTTGGCTTTGGCGAAAGTTGGGCCATCGTCGTCGCCTACGTTCACGGCGGTACTAAAGACCAGGAAATTCTGAATCCGCTGACCGTCACTGTTGCGGTACCAAACAACGCCCGCATCGTAAAATTCTGCGGAGCTGTTAATGGGGTCCGTCATGATGGTCACTACTTCTTCCTGACCGGGAACGATGACCATACCGCCCTGGGTCACTTCGTTGTGGAAGTTATCGTAGTCGTCCTGGGAATAGAATTCGCCGCCACCAGGGCCATTGGAATTAGCATTGGGTGGGGTTGGGCCGGAAACTCCGCCACAAGCTCCACCTGATTCTAGGGTCCAGCCTGCTGTTGCATCTCCACAAGCGCGGAGGATGTCCCCTTCGGCTACACCGTCATATAAGCCATTGAAGCTGGAACCGGCGTTGATGGTAAAGCCGGTAGGAGGCCGTTGCAGGTGGCCGGTCTGGTCACCAAAACGATCCCGGAAACCGAGGACCATATTGCCGCCATCAAACTCGATGTCCGTGAGCATTGGTTGGGGATAGGCCCGGTCCTGGAAAAAATTGGTGCCGTTTGGCGGACGGTTAAATACTGTCCACTCCGTTACCCAGGGATTCCAGGCGGCAGAGGTTCTACCATTACTGGAATTGATGGCTAGTCCTCTTCCGTAATTGAGAGGGAAGGTGAGAACAGGCGTGTTGTCAACCATCCCCGTCATGATGTCGAAGGAATAAACGTTTGCGCTGAGTGAAGCACGGTTTCCAGCAGGTAGCGTATTTTGATTACAAGCGGTATTGGCAGGTATAGGACCGCCCGCAAAAGTACCAATGGTCGATTCTCCAGAACAGACGGTGCCGATGTATACTTTTCCATCACGAATTCCAAGGCCAAAAGGACGAAAATCCACCCCATCACCACAGGGAGCTGGTAGAGCAACAGATTGTACCATGGTGATGTCAGCGACCGTGTATGGCGTTGATTTTGCAGGAAAGTAATATAACCTCCGGTCAAAAAGATTTACCACATAAAGGGTCTCTCCGTCCTCCGAGATGTCCAGGTCTCCAAAACTCATTTTACCGACCCAATCCCAGGAATTATCATCTCTTTCCCAAACAGCCTGCGCCGCGCCATCGGCAGGGTGAGGGTCTCCAGATAAAGGTTGTGTCGGGATGCCAAGGGCATCGAAATCGATGTACTCTGTAACTGTAGGAGAGTTTGTCCCAGGATTTTGGATACGATAAATAACACCGGACTTTCCATTAGACTTGAAGCCGGCGTGTCGTTTCATGAATGCCGCTGCGAAAGCGGATCGTGTTTCACGTTGATAGGCAACACCGTAGGTAGAACCAATATCATTAGAATTAGCTAACGCTGCTTTCGGTCCGTTAAAACTACCGCCGTCATCACACGTCGCATTAATCCCAGCGTCGAAACAGCCCGAGTCATAGCCAAAGCGAATAAATGTTTCGCCGGTACCCCCTGGCTGCGGTCCTTCAATAAAACAGGTGGTTACCAGATCTGGATCATCCTGACTGTACTGGTCCGGGTTCTCCAGTGCCACATCAACTTCATCACCCCGGGAGGCAAAGAACACCGTGGTGGCACCTGCCGCCCCCGGGAAAAAACCCGTTGGCAAATTGGTTACTTCAAGACGATATGGATTGTCGTTGCCCGGAGCGAAGGTGTACTGCCCACTACTTTCGGTTAACACCGTAGGCGTTTCATCAGCAGCATAGGCAGTTACGGTAACTCCCGAAATTAATGGTTCAGTTGTAGCTAATCTTACCCCATTCCCATTAAAGTCCTGGAATACGTTGACACATATAGACAGCGGATCGCCAACCGGGTTAACAAAGGTGGCATTTGGCTCCCCTTCTAATGCACTAGTTTTCCATGCCTTAAAGGCATCACTATCTGCTGAGATACCTCCAAAGAAGATAGCCGGGTTAATCCAGGAATAATCAGGAACATACGTATTTGCCTGGGCAGGAGTAGCCAGCAGAAATACAACTGAAATGGACAGGAGTAGGCATAAGTGCTGTTTAGCACGCGCTATTACTTTCATGAGGTCTTATTTTTCACGAGTACGCGGAAAGGCCGCTTAAACTAAAACTTGAAAAAAGAATAAGCCAAAATTCAGGACAGATTTGGCATTAATACTGGCAACAAATATAGTCAACCTTACCACTATTACACAGTTTCTAGCATGGTTTTGCTGTGGAGTGGTTAAATAGCCTTAAAAACGTTGTCATTTTCTGTTCCATGAAGGCATGTTTCAACTCCACTTCCACAAAAAAGTAGCCCCGACCAACTCGGGTCAGGGCTACAGTATGCGTGTTCGTTAAAACAGTGTGAGAGACACAAAACGATAAGCATTTCAAAATAAAGTGTCTGTTTCCTATAATTAGGAATAAAGGGAAAAAAGAAAAAATTAATCATCGCCGTTCCAGATGAACTGGCCACAATCCACGTTCAATATATCGATCCGAACAGAAGCTTCCACCGCAGTACAGCTACTTGGTGGTGCCAGGGCGCCGGGGTCGTTGCTGGTCAGGGTCAGGGTCACGAACCCACGAATGGCATCGGCTTTGCTCGGCACATAACTGACGGCCGTCCCGAGTTCGTAGGGCTCCGTCAGCGGGTCGCCGTTGGCATCGACAAACGTCCCGGTTCCATCCGTTGTGCTCCATACTGCCCCCAGGCGAGCCGGGGTCACTGAGGCCCCCGTCAACAGGTCGACGGTTCCCGTGGCACAGATCGTAAACGGATCAGCTACCGCCACCTGGATGGCGCATACGATACCTGCATCCAGGGTAAGGTCGGTTTCGCCAGAGGCGAGTAGGCCGGTCGGGCTGCTTGGTGCCATCAGGTCAGCCGGGTTTACGGGCATGGCGTCGGAATCCATGGCATCATCGCCAACGTTTGGCGTGGTAAAGTCATACAAATCGGCGTTATCGATGTTCGTCAGGTCAAATACCACGTAATAATCTCCAGGGGGGAGGTTATTGAACAGGTAAGCGCCCATATCATCTGTCGACATGACGGAGGTATAAGTATTGCCTTCTGCGTCGAAGTCCACCGGCATGCCAGTAGCATTGTTGAAGATGGTCACCATAACGTTTTCAACTCCCGGTTCTCCAATAGTTTGCAGACCATCATTATTCAGATCAGCGAATGCGGTATCGCCGACCGTAACGGGGGCAAAGAAGCCGAAGTCAAGGGTCATATTACCATTACTATCATCAGCATTGTCCTGATCGTTACCCTGCGCTGTTTCCGTATCTGTATCGGTGGGTTCATCACCAACGGCAAGAGAAATAACATTGGAGGTTACCACCGTTGCTGCACCCGCAGGCTGAAGACCTTCATCATCATTATCTGCATTGTCGTCAGGGTCTGTCTCTCCGGCAAAAGTACCGCTACTAGAGTTGGATGATATCGTTATCTCTTCCAGGGCTCCGGTTCCCATCGCAAAGGCACCGACAGGTATCTGAACATAGTAATCACCAGGCTGTAACTGCCCAAATAAGTAATTTCCACTAATGCCTGTCACCATCCCTCCGGGACCATCATCAGCCGTACCTAACAAGCCATCAGGGCCGGCAAGTATTTCCGTCCCACCGCTGTCAAACAATTGCACCTGAACGCCTACAAGGCCGTTTTCGCCGCTGTCCTGAACACCATTATTGTTCAAGTCTTCAAATACTGTAGAACCTAAAGACAGGGCTGACACCATGATGTCGTAAGTACAAGTACTCATACAGCCATTCGCATCCGTGATGGTGAGCGATAGCGTGGTGTTCATGGTACCAAAGTCAATCGTTACCATTTCGGTATTATTCACACCATCGATGGTGGCATCACCTGCTGTGACTGACCAAGCATAGGTTGCCATTCCGGCAGTACCGGAATAAACAACATCCTCCGCATTGGCTGTAACTGTAGTTGCGCCGGTAATGGAACAATTAGGTAACGGATTAATGGTAATAGTTGCAACAGACTGATCGTTGGGACATGGGGACGTACCCGTGACTTCATATTGGAATGTACTGGTCGTAACGCCAGCAGCGGGGGTAAATATGCCCGTTGCCGCTACAAAATTACCGCCACTACCCGTCAGCCGTGTCCAGGCACCACCCGTTTGTTCGCCTGTAATTAGGCTCGCCAAATCGATGGCCGCCGTAGAAGTCGCACAAACGGCCGTATTACCATCATTACCTGCATTAACCTGCGGCGTAATATTAACAGTTGCCACAGACTGGTCATCAGGACATGGAGATGTACCCGTTATCTCATATTGGAACGTACTACTGGTCGCACCAGCGGTAGGGGTGAACATTCCCGTTGCGGCAACAAAGGTGCCACCACTACCAGTCAGTCGTGTCCAGGCACCACCCGTTTGTTCGCCCGTAATTAGGCTCGCCAAATCGATGGCCGTCGTAGAGTTGTCACAAACAGACGTATTTCCGTCGGTACCTGCATTCGCCTGCGGTGAAATATTGACGGTTGCAACAGACTGATCGTCGGGACATGGAGATGTGCCCGTGATCTCGTATTGGAACGTACTGCTCGTAGCACCGGCCGCAGGGGTGAACATTCCCGTTGCGGCAACAAAAGTGCCACCACTACCGGTTAGCCGTGTCCAGGCACCACCAGTCTGTTCGCCCGTAATGAGGCTCGCCAAATCAATGGCAGTCGTAGAGTTGTCACAAACAGACGTATTTCCATCGGTACCCGCATTTGCCTGCGGCGTAATGTTAACCGTCACGTCTTCTGTGTCAATAGGGCAACCGCCCGTACCACCTACTGTGTATCGGAACACGCTGGTAGTCGCTCCTGGTGCTGGTGTAAAAGTACCACCAGCTGCAGAGAAGGTACCACCGGTTCCGCTGACTTGTGTCCATGCGCCGCC
>NZ_KB890458.1 GCF_000373105.1 Neolewinella persica DSM 23188
CTGACGGGTGTAACGATCTACTTGACGAAGGAGAAATGGACCTGCTTTTCGCTTTATTGGAGTAGTTGCTTTATCTTGCAGTAACTTTAAAAACATAGGCCTTTTGAGTTTTTCTTGAAGTGTGAGAACTCCTCGAAAATACACAAAAGGCCTAATTTTTTGTCATCGCCAAAATTCGGGATGACTCATGTTATCGTCTTCTGCTTTGCATCCCGCGACCGCGCCCCAAAGCCGATAATTTGATGTCCACCCTCCAGCTTGAATCCATCAAATACTGCCCGTCGGCTCGCTACTGAACAATAGCACCAAATCCCAAATGGCTGCGCTGACTTGTTCCGCTTTCTCGGCAGCCAGGCATTGGTCGCCGGTTTGCAGAATGGCTTCAAACTTCTCCAGCGCAACTTCAACGCTGGCGTGGGCTAGCTCGAAGCGTTCCATATCGATCGGTGCCTCCGGGCCGTACATCCTATCGTGGGGCATAATGGAACGAACCCGCCGCCAGGTATTCCGGACGTCTTTTGCGTAATTGCTGAACCCCGTCCATTCAAGGGAGCAAAGGTCTGGCTCGCCAACGGCGTGTTTCACCTCAACCCAAGTGATCAGGAAATCATAGATTGCCCCGATGTATAGCTCGTGCATGGTCGCCGGGCTGGCGGCGGTAAGTTCATACGTCGCCCGGTCGAGCTGAATGCCGGCCAATTCGAGGTTGGCTGCTTCAATTGACTCACGGGCCTCTGCATAAACCCACGCCGCCTGATCAAGGTGGTAGCGAATGTTCTCGGCCCGTTCTTCACTCAACGGCCGTTGCCAGGTGGTCCTTAGTTGAACCAGCGTTTTGTCCAGTTGGCGGGCCGCCGTTTTTGCTGCCGTCGGCTCCTCGGTATGGATGGCGTAGAACAAGTCAACGTAAGCTTGCTCGGCTTGTCGGCCACTGGCCAGCTGTTCGGGCGTACAGGCATAAAGCAGGCAACTGGTCAGGAACAGCAGGAAGAGACGGGGTAAAGACATGCTTAAGTAGGTTTTTTGTCGGCATAAAGATCCATGGCGTCTTTAGCCACCTCGTCTTCGCCACCGTGCAGTACAAGAATTGGTTTGTTGGAGCGGAGGGCGAGGTTTTGTGTCAGGCTAGCGCGAAGAAACGCGCGCCAATGGCCATGGAGCTTATTGACGATAACCACCAGGTTAGCCTTCTCTTTGTCTGCGTATTCCAGTAAACCCTTGGTGATGTCGGTTTCATTAACAGTGACAACCTTAAAGGGGTAATTGTTCCCTGATTTACTGGCCGTTAGCTTCTCCATCAACCGCCAGGGCACAAACTTGAGGGGGCCGTATTGGTTTGGCCATTCTACGTGAACGAAGTGGACGGTAGCGCGGTATTTTTCTGCCAATTGCTCGATCTGCCAAAGTGGGAAAGATTGGGCGGCCAGGTGGTTATTTGCTACAACAATGCGTTCAAATGGACTAAAGTTGACCTCTGGAGGTACCAGGTAAACCGGGCGGTTACAGGCTTCGCTGACCGTGGTCGAAGTGCTCCCTAACCACTTGTCCATAAGCTTAGCCTTGCTACGTGGGGCCATTACTACGGCCACAATGTCACTTTCCTCTGCCCGCTCAATAATGGCATTAGGGGTGTTAAAGGTTAAAGCGCATTCGTAAAATATCTCGACGCCTCTGGGTGGTTCCACCAGGTGGTAACCGATACCGTCTCCACTTGGGTAGGCAAACTGACGCATACGCTGGATGTAACTATCGTAAATGCTTCCGTCTCCTGAAAAAACGAGTGGTTGGTTAGGATCAATAGAACTTGAGTAATAGTGAACGAGGACGACGTTGCAGCCCATGTCCTGTGCAAGGTGCAAGCCATACCGATATGCGTTGTGGCAGGGCAGGCTGAAATCAACGGGTATGAGAATATTTGGCATGGTAGCTAGCAGTTTTGTGTACTACAAAGTTCTGTTTCGCGTTACTGAGTCCCATTGATTTACGTCAGTAGGAGAGATGACTTTCATCATGGCCTGCATCCGCTCTTGTAGTGATATTTGTTGTGAACCAAACCAGTGACCAATGAACCAGATTAAATCCATTTTGGTGCCTGTAGATTTTTCCGCCATTGCTCGAAATGCCTTTCGGTATGCCTTGCAACTTGGGGATCATCTGGAGGCTTCCATAACGTTGTTGTACACCGTCCCTCCTGCTTCAGCGGTACCTGATCATGCGCCTTTTGCGGTCTCTTTTGTGGAAGAGCTGCAGGAAGAAGCGGCTCTTGGTATCCGGCAGTTTATGAACACTGAGATCAAAGCACTCAGTGGCCAACTTCAGCGGGAGCCCAAAGTTAATTGCGTGGTTGCTGTAGGTGACCTGCGACACACCATTCGGGACAAGGCCGGTGAAATGAACAACGACCTCATCGTAATGGGGACGCATGGCCAGCATGATGTTTGGGATAAGCTGCTGGGGACCAATACCACTTTTTTGCTTAAGCGTTCGCCATTGCCGTTGCTGATTGTTCCCAACGGTGTGAAATTCACGCCCTGCAAACTGCTCTGCTATGCAACGGACCTGCAGCATGTCGATGCTTCTCAAGTAAAGCGACTCCTGGATGCCTTCTCTGTATTCCATCCCGATCTGCACTTCCTGCACGTATTACCACCTGAAAAGGAGCAAACAGCCTACGACCTCGGTCGGCTCCGGGAGCTTTTCGGGAATCCCAATGCAGCTACAAAAACTACGTTTGCCACCGTAAATAACAAAGAGGTTTTTAGCGGCATCAACGACTATGTCTCCCGAAACCACTGTGATCTGGTCTTTATGCACCGGCCTGAGTACAGCTGGCTGGAAGATTTATTCAGATCCAGCAACACCCGTGAGGCAGCGCTTAAAGCCAATTTCCCTTTACTCATCTTCCGCCAGGAAGACGTGTAGATGGTGAAAAGCGCCCGAATCCCCAAGGCTCTAACCCATGGGCGTTTCAAGACTGATTATCATTGGCCGTTAGGCCGCTTGTAGCCTCGGTCAATACCAAAGCCAGGCCGGTCGGGTGGCTTGGAAAGAAACTGCCCCTTCTCGCCTGGTTGTGAGAAGGGGCAGCATACTTTTAAGATGTGCAAGGTCGAAGTCGTCTCTCCGGAGAAGGATTCCCAAAATATACCCAACCCTGAATAAATAAAATTACAGCGGCTCCGCGCCAGGGTAAGCGACGATCACGGCCACGTAATCAAGGAAGGCGGATTTGACGGCCTCCGAAGGGGCTAATAGAATGGTATGGTCGGCTTCGTCTAGGAGTTGACCGAAGTTCTCCAGTGCCTGTGTCAACGCCAGCGCACTATGTTCTGCAGACGTACTATTGTTACCAATACCAGGGAAGACAAGGTCGTGGTGCAATGGCCGTGTCTTTTGAAAGGATCGCCACTGGCTATCTGCCTGCTCATAAAGCGCTTCAAATTCTTTCCATTCCAGCAGGCACATCATTTGGTCCGCGCACGTTTCCCCCACCTGATCCCAACTGTAAATGAACTCATACAAATGATCCGCCGGATGGACGATCCCGTAACGCGGTCGCAGGGTTTTTAACTGGTTCTGAAGATGCTGGATGTTAACCAAGGCATTTTGGGGCTGGTTATTGGTAAAAGCAATGTTAAGGTTGTTTGTCCAAAGGTTGACCAGGCTTACAGAACGTTTTTCCGCTTCGGTCAATAAGGCCAAACGAAATTTTTGCCGCAGCTTTCCCCACTTCGCCTGCGCCGATTGGTGGTAACTGCTGGCGATCGTTGAGTCACCTCGCTCCAGGGCAATCCACGTGATGAGCAGATCGCGCTCAAGTGGTGCCACTTCGACCAACTGGTCATTGGTGCAGGAGGATAGCATCAGGGCTAAAACAAGGGCTGGGAGCAGGTACAGGCATTTCATCGGTGAGGGCTTTGGAGTAGTGGAATCGTTTGGAGCGACTGGGGAATCCTTTGCTATTCGAAACAAGCAGGTTTAGCTGTGGATTTTAATATTCTCCAATCGGTACTACCAGCACTGGTACGGCGCTACTTGAAAGCAGGGGAGCGGTGTCAGAACTGATGAACAGCCGTTTGAAGAAGCCGCGTTTCCGGCGTCCTAAAACAAGGAGGTCAACGTTTTCTTTCAGGGTGTAATCGGTCAGTTTATCTGATGCCAGGCCGTGAGAGAGCATGTCGAGCTCTACGGGGTAGCCCGGCCAACTGGAGTCCATTACTACTTGTAACAGTTCAAGTTCAACCTTGACCTCTTCGCTGGAATCGATATCCTGAACGTGTACAAAGCGAATCTCGGGTTTCAGCGCTTTGCGTAAAAAATCCATGCCTGCGCAGGTTTCTTGGAGCGGGGCAACTTTCTCAAAGGAAATGGAAATCACCCTAATATCGGGCTTGCCATACCCCGGTGGAATCAGGAAAACCGGACAGGCGGCCTTCATCGCTACGGAACGGGCAACGCTGCCGAAAACGGGAGATATCGTCGTTACCCTGCCGGAACCAACGCCACCCATAACGATCAGCACAACGTCCTCGTCCTTACTGGCTTCGACTATGGCATCTGTGGGCGAACCGACCACTTCACTGGATTTTATGATCGGCAAGGTATTTGTTGAACCTTCACCGTTACCCGTGAAGTTGACGGGGTCGGTATGGAAACGGACAAATGCATCAATGGCTCGTTGGGCTTGCATCCGGGCGGCCATATTGCCCTTTTTTTCAACCAGGCGGTCTGTCTCGCCATAACCATCGTGAATGTGCAGCACTTCAAGATCAAAACCAGTAGCACCCGCAAGGTAGCTCGCATAGTTAAGGGCAACTCCTGAGGTTTCGGAAAAGTCGGTGGGAACAATGATCTTAGGCATAATGGAATAGAATTGGTGCAGTGTAAAATTGCACTTTAACTAGCCGGGAAACGCTGCTTTTTATCATTGGGTGCCATGATGTATTTCGTAGCCATTCTGGCAAGTCAGACAGATATTTACTGAAAATTGAACGACTATGTCGGTTAGCTATTGGTTTCTGTTGTTGGCCCTGTTGGCCGAAATTGTGGGGACCATTGGTGGGTTCGGTTCCTCAGTCTACTTTGTCCCACTGGCTAATATTTATTTTGATTTTCAGACTGTACTTGGCCTGACTGCAGTTTTTCACTTGGCCAGTAACGTGAGCAAAATAGCTCTTTTCCGGAAAGGGGTGGACCGAAAACTGATCCTTTACATTGGCCTGCCTTCAGTGGTTTTTGTGATCATCGGAGGCTTGCTCTCCAAGGTGCTTTCTTCCATTTGGCTCGAGGTAGCACTTGGTGTCTTTCTAGTGGCCTTCAGCCTGCTCTTTCTGATTAAGCGGAGGCTGGAAATTGAACCAAGACCAAGGCCAGCAATGATTGGCGGCGCACTTTCGGGGTTCACCGCAGGGTTGCTTGGGTCAGGTGGGGCTATCCGAGGGGTGACGATGGCAGCTTTCAATTTGGAGAAAAGTACATTCATTGCCACGTCGGCCGTAATTGACCTGGCTATTGATGCCACGCGTACAGTCGTCTATTATCAAAACGGATACATTGGTACGGATGCATGGAGGTACCTCCCGTATTTATTCGTCATTGGGTTGGTAGGAACCTGGCTTGGCAGGCTTATTCTCCAGAACATTCCCCAAGACTCTTTCCGCCGTTTGGCATTATTTCTAGTGCTGGGCATCGGTCTGCTCACTTTGGTGAGTTTGTGGGTAACGTAGGCATTCAGATGGCGCGGTCGCAGGTGCCACGAACGTAGAAGGGCAAAGAATGGCCGCCAGCCATGCTTTGCTTTTCCGGCCCTTATTTTGCACCCGCGGCCGCGCCCTTCTGAAGTCACACGGTCAAAAAAAACGGGGAGCCGAACAGTATCCTGAAGTCCGACAACCCGACAACCCGACAACCCGACCTAAAAGTCCCCGCCACCATCACCGCTCTTCTGGTCATCATTCTTTACCCGAGACCGCCGGTTCTGGGTTTTAAAGTCAATCTGCCCGAATTTGTGGGTAAGGTTCAGCCCGAAGCTACGGAAGGGAATGCTGAAGGAGCTCAGCTGACTGAAGGTTGGTCCGCTGAGTTCCGAAATGAAATCTTTGTTCTCATTCCAGGGCTCGATCACCCGAATACCCAGGCTGGTACGTTCGCTGACGGTCCAGTTAGCCCCGATACTGATGATGCTGAAACTTGCCGTTGCCCCCTGCAAACTTTGGTTGCGGTTACGGAAAAAGCTGAACAGGTCGAGCCTTACCTTCTTGGAGAACTCGTAACTGCCCCCCACATTGCCACTAATGACGTTGGCCGACCGTGTCAGCTGCTCGCCTCCGGCAAAGCCCGTTCCGTTGTACCGGCCGTAGTTGAAGCTGCCGCGCAGCTGCAACTTTTTCCATAGCTTGAAGGAGGTGAAAATATTAGCTCCGTACGTGTCTGAACTACCGATGTTCAGGTAAGTAGTTGTGCTGGAAATACCGTCGTCGCTGAGCTGAAGGAACTGTTCAATCAAGTCATTAGTTTGGCGTAAATAGACCGCACCGTTCAGTACTACTCCCTTTACGTAGGTGTTGTAAGCTACTTCGTATTGACGTACCCGCTCCGGCTCCAGGCTGGGGTTGCCGATGGTCAGTGTATTGGGATCAGAAATGGCGGTAAAAGGATTGATGAAGAACAAGCTGGGCCGCTGGATCCGTTCATTATAGCTGGCCTTGATGTTACTGAACTGACTGAGCTTCCGATTGAGGATGATGCTGGGAAGCAGGTTCTGGTAGCTGTTGTCGAAACTCGGATTTTCACTTCTGAAATCTCCACCAATCTCGGTTACCTCGTAACGGGTACCGGCTACGAGGCCCCACTTATCACCGAGGCTGACGTTGAAGGAGACGTAGCCGGCGTATACATCCTGATCGTAAAGGAACAAGTCGGTAAGCCGGGTGTCTGTAATGAATTCCGATTGATCTGTTGCCTTTACCTGCGTAAAGTAGTCGCTGTCGATACGGCGAATGACGGCTTTGACCCCCGTCTCCATTTTTACCTTAGTACTGAAGGGGTGCACGTAGTCGACCTGGCCGGTATATTCCAGGTTAAGGCCTTCGTTTTCGTTGATGATGTCCCGCTGGTAAATGGCAAGATCTCCGGTCTGGTCCACCAGGTTCTCAGTGAGGCTCTCCTGGCCACTTACCTGGAAGGCAAAAATGAGCTCCTTATCCTTCTGGTCAGGGAATGTTTTTCGGTAGTCCAGTGTGGCATCGAATCCACCGCCGCTGGTGAATCCGTCATTGAAACGACTGAATTCGATAAGGTCGGCATTGCCGAAGTTGTCGATGTTGCCATTGGTGATGCCTTCACCGCCACGCCGCCGGCTGTTGTAGCGGCCACTAAGGTTGAGGCTGTTGTAGGCATTGAAATCGTAAAAGGCGCCAAGGTTTCCGTTTAGCCCCAGGTAAGTGGATTCGTTGATCCCACGCTGGGTAAGCTGTCGGATGGGGGAGCCATTGGCGAGATCCGTCCGGTCAAACTCGATCTCCGAATCCCGGGGCCAGCTCCAGCGGCCGTTCAATCCGCCATTAAGACCAAAACGGCCCATCAAAGCATTGAGGTTCAGGCCGCCACTGTTTTGGCGGGTACCGATGCTGGAATTGACGGAGCCGGTAAATCCCTGTGCTTCTTTCTTTTTGGTGATGATGTTAATGATGCCACCCGAGCCTTCTCCGTCGTAGCGGGCAGAAGGGGAGGTGATGACCTCCACGCTCTTGATCTGGTCAGAAGGGATAGACTTCAGGGCGTCGGCAACGCTTGCCGCAAAAATGGAGGAGGGGCGGCCATTGACGAGGATCTGTAGGTTCGAAGAACCCCGGAGGCTGACGTTGCCTTCCAGGTCAACGCTGAGCAGGGGGACCTTTCGTAGTACATCGCTCGCGTCACCACCCTGGTTGGTGGCATCCTTGTCGGCGTTGTAGACCATTTTGTCGATCCGGTTTTCCACCAAAGAAGCTTCACCGGTCACTTCAATAGCGTCAAGAGCTATGGCGTCGGCTTCCAGGATTATTTTGCCGAGGTCCAGGTCCGGGTTTTTGGGCGTAGTCTCTACGTCAGTCAGTATTTTCTCTTTGTAGCCGATAAAGCTAACCTTCATTTGGTACTTACCCGCAGGTATGTCCGCAAGCTTAAAGGTGCCATCGACCTCGGAGATGGTGCCGGTTATCTGCTTACTGCCGTCGGCAGACAGCAAGACAACTGTAGCAAATTCTACAACCTCTCCAGTGGTGGCATCCGTAACTTCCCCCTTGATGGTACCCTTTATGGCTGGGGCACCACCTCCCGGACCACCGTAGGAACTTGCTGGTCGTTGGCTATTCAGACTAATAGAAATGAATAATAAACTTAGTGGTAGAATCAGTCGAATTAGTGTCATGCCTACAAAAGATTTATTATATAATTTTGTTCAGTCATTTTTTACATACTGTGTCCGCTTAAGGTATCCGATAACCCGACAACTTGAAAACCCGACAACTAGATTTCACATCCACCAGCAGTCCTGCCAGTCGGTGAACATATGAAACAGTAAGCCAACCGCAATGATTCGAACAGGCTTCCAAAACCACATCAGGCAATAAGCGCCAATGGCAGGGTAGGTGTGTAACCAATGAAAGCCAATGCTGCAGCGATCAGGGGCAAATACGGGTACCGCTAACAGATGATCTAAATCCACCAGCATGGTGGCAAGCATAATTAACCAGGCCTGCTGCCAGCGGTCCCTAAAGAAAACCCAGGCGATAAGGCCAGGAGCCAGCAGGTGGAGGCTGTAGTGGAGGGTGGTCTGTAGCATTTAGGATCTAGTGTTCAGCGATTAGTATTCAGGTTTCAGCGTCCAGGATGTGCAAATTGAAGAAGTGAGCTGGACTTCGTTTGGGGCCCGTTTTCGCTCAATGAGCGAAGCCGAGGCAACTATTCTTTTAACGAATAGTCCAATATACAGAAATAAGTATCTAGCCCTGAACCCTAATAACTGATTCCTAACCCCCTATCGGCGCAGAGAAGGATCCTGTCAATAAGAACCGCATCACGAAAACGAGTGCAATACTTATGGCCAGACCGAAGGTGACTTTTGCCAGATCTTTACCGATGTCTTTGAAGGCTGCTTTCAGGTTAAAGCGGCCGGGAAGCGTTTCATAGTACGCTACCGCAGCCCGGGCAATCATCACTCCGGCCATCAGAGGGACCATCCAGGGGATATCGGTGACGGCGTCGCGGAGGAAGACAACGTAGGCGATCAGGGCTACGATCACAAAGTTAAGCCCAATACCAGCGTAATGCATCGCCGGTGCCCGCTCAATGTCACTTGGCTCTTTGATCAGTTCTACGGTATATCGAATGGCAATCTCCCGCCCGGCCAGCAAGCCAAGGAATACCCAGGTCGTTGACATCGGAACATTACTAAACTCCTTGAAAAAGAGTAAGAGGATGCCATAAATAAAATCGACAATGGTAGCGGAGCGAATATCCGTAGTATTGGTCTTGGCTTTAACGATCTTCTGGATGTTGCCGCCTTTACTGTAGAAGATGACGGCCAACATGGTCAGGAGAATGGCCAATGATAGCCCAATTTCTATCCCCGTCAATGACCGGGGCAGGTAAACGTAAATATTGGCAAAATCCTGAATCAGCCATTGCCCCCATAAAAAGCCAGTGGAACACCACTGTAAAATGGTCCAGTTGCGCTTCTGGTTGGAGGTGATCTTATTGTCCATGAACCGCTTGTCGAGTAACTTGGTCACAAACTGCCATACGATAATGGCGAGGAGGAAGGCCAGCGCATAGCCAAGAACAGACTTAACGGTCATGTCTATGAGCCCTTTTGGCTTAAAGAAAGTAAGTACGAGGAAAGAAGTACTCACGGGAATCCCCGTCCGGGTCAGCAACATCAGCACGAGCGGAGGGAGCAGATAAGGCCAGCTCATATTATCAACAAAAGCGTACTTCTCCAGTCGACCGTAGCTCACGTCACCCCCATATTGATACCAGCCGTAAATGAGGGTGAAAGTGAGAATGGATCCTGCGAAGGCCCACAATACGTACCATGGGCGTTCTTCGTTTGAGGAAAGAAAAGTCCCCAGGGTCTGAATCGAATCGTTACCAACTACGGCATAACCGGCCAGGATAAAGCCCAGCCACATGATAATTAAAGTTGGATCCATTGAGTTCTTGCTTGAGGAGTTCGCTTAGGGGCGCGAAGATACCCGGTATTATTCCTCGAAAGGTTAACTGTAGGTTAAGTCCGCCCGCCACTAAATAGCCAAAATACTTGCCATTCGGATCAAAGCCTCCCTGGGCTTCTTCTCTTTATGGATGGCTTCTTCAAATGGACAGGTGAAAATTTCATCATTCACAATACCAATAGCGACGTTCTCCTCACCTTCCAGCAAACGGTTTACCGCATGGTGGCCGAGCCGGCTGGCCAGCACCCGGTCGAGCGCCGTCGGGGCTCCGCCCCGCTGCAGGTGACCAATGACGGTAACCTTTGGTTCCATACTAGCCAGCTCATCCTTGATCTTGTCAGCTACGCCCGCAGCACCGCCATTTGGGTGGCCTTCGGCCACAATGACCACACTGAACAACTTACCCCGGGCCTTATTCTTTTTCAGCACCGTCTTAAGGTCCTCAAGATTGGTTTCTGATTCAGGAATCAGGACACTGCTGGCACCAGAACCGATGGCTGTGTGTAGGGCGATGTAACCGGAGTGGCGGCCCATAACTTCTACGAAGAAGAGGCGGTTGTGGCTGTCGGCCGTATCACGAATCTTGTCAACCGCCTCGATGGCAGTATTGACCGCTGTATCAAACCCAATGGTATAGTCGGTGCCAAACAGATCGTTGTCGATCGTTCCGGGCACCCCGATAAAGGGGATGTCGTGCTCCTCGCTGAAAACCTTAGCACCGGTAAACGTTCCGTTACCGCCAATGGCAATACAGGCGTCGATGTCGTAGGCACGCAAATGTTCGGCGGCCATGGCTCTGCCCTCAGCGGTCATGAATCGTTTTGAGCGGGCGGTGCGAAGCACGGTTCCTCCACGTTGAATAATGTTGGCCACATCACGGCGTTCCATCCGCTTAAAGTGGCCATCGATCATGCCTTCGTAGCCACGTTCGATGCCGTAAACGTGCAACTTGTTCCAGGCGGCAGTTCTCACCACAGCGCGAAGAGCGGCGTTCATTCCGGGAGCATCACCTCCTGAAGTAAAAACGGCAATACGACGAATATTCTCTCTTTTCATTCTTTTCAATTGGGGTGGCAGTCAGGGCGACGCAAATCTAGTAGGTAAATCTGTGGTATTTCAGGTGATTGTTAGCACTTAAAAATCCAGATACCTTGTCAGATGACGCGTAGCATTTAAATAGCGCTCTCCCAGAGTAGGGTGGGGAGGCCTGGGAAGGGGCTTGCGATTTGATGTTCTATAAGTTCCCCCGGTGAAAATCTGCCAGGGCCTCAATTGGCTTATGTACAAATCTACCCACCTTCAGGTCACGCTCATGCATTGCTGCCAATAGAATTGGCTTGAAGTGGAAAGCAATCGATCCGATGAAACTAATGGGAACACCCAGGTGACCTCTGTATTTACGAACATGACGATCCAGGAATTCGGCAAAACTGGTAAAAACAATCTTTTGAATTAAAGGGTGCGATTGGTGTTCTCCCATAAACCGGGTGAAACTGGCCAGGTAAGTATTAGGAACGTCGGATTCATAGACTTTGTCCAAAATTACCGACTTGTCAATCTTAGCGTATTGCTCAAAAGCGTCGTTGAGCTCCTCGTCCAACTCCCGGTAGAAATAGGCCCGCAACAGCGCTTTACCTAAGTGGGAGCCACTTCCTTCATCGCCCAACATGAAACCGAGGTTGGTGACGTTGTCGGTCACATCGTCTCCGTCATAAGAGCAGGTATTGGAACCCGTTCCAAGGATGCAGGCAATACCTGGGTCATGACCGCAGGCCGCGCGAGCAGCACCGAGAAGGTCATGCATGACCAATACTTTTGCCTCCGGCCAGGCTGCCGAGATCCGATCTGAAATCACCTGCTTTCGCTTGTAGTCCCAGCAGCCGGCACCGTAATAGTGCACTTCTGCAGGCTTTAAACCAGGAAGCAAGTCCCTGGTAAGTTTTTTCATCTCTTCGTCGAAAAGTTCTTTGGGGTGTACAACCGGGTTGTAACCTTTTGTGTGGACGAACGAACTTTCACCGTCTTTTGCTACCCAGGCCCAATCTGCCTTCGTAGAACCGGAATCAGCGATCAATATCATGTGCAAACTTATTTGGCTTGTGAAGGTAGTGTATATTTTACACTAAGTGTTTTTTTTGGCGGGAACGCAGGTACAATGATCGGATAAGAGTAAGGGTATACCAAATTTTTGGGTTGGAAAGTAGAGACTCTCTTATCTCCTCTAGGAGGAGTGAAAGCAGGGCAAGTCTAAACGTTAGTTGAGTTTTTAAAACAAAAATTGTATAAAAATGTATTTTTAAAAACATTTATGCTTAAATTTGTTTTAAACGGTACAGCTTTTCCCGTTTTGGTTGCAAAAAGAAAAAACATGTCTCTAAACAATACACCCCAATCCACCGCCTTCGGTCAGTGGGTAGCTAAAGTCTTTGACTATGCCTTTCACTACAGTGTGGAAATCCTACTCATTGTGCTGATCCTTTACATCTGCATCAGCCGAGGTCTGACCTTTAGTATAGATGTTTACGATCCGATCGAGCCAACGGCCGGCACGGCACTCTCCGAAGCTTCGATTGCCGGTGGCTGGTTGGACGGGGTAGGGCGGTCGGCTACCGCGCTGCTGGCCTCTTTCTCTGATCCGGTCCCTGAACCCGTGATTGGGGAACGCACCGTTGCTATTGATGCAGCACATGAAGGATTCAATGAAGTTGCGCCAACCAGTGACCCCGCTCCTCACATCAGCAATTTGACTTTGGTGCTTAGCCCCGACTACGGCGAACGGAAAAAGCTTCCTCCCAACATCATCAAAGCCAAGAAGGATCGCGTGCAAAATTACCTGAAGCGGTACAGTGAAATTGCTCAGAAAGAAATGGTCGACTTCGGTATACCAGCAAGCATTACGCTGGCACAGGGCTTATTGGAGTCTAATGCGGGAGACAGTAAGTTGGCCGTAAACTCAAATAATCACTTCGGAATCAAATGCCGAAAGAAATGCCTGGGTTGTACCTGCCGAAACTACGGCGATGACACCCGCTACGATATGTTCCGTGTATTTACCTCCGCAGCGGAATCCTTTCGGGAGCACAGTGAGTTGCTAAATACCAGCCGGTACGCAAAGCTCAAAGCACATGGCAGTGATTACAAAAAATGGGCCCACGGCCTGAAGGCCTGTGGTTACGCTACCGACAAAAACTACGGGAATAAGCTGGTGAAGATCATCGAAAACCTTGGGCTGGACAGCTATGATCTTATGTAGAGCATTCGCTCTTCCACCTTTCTAATGAGATTCGCGCTATTTACTAATCATCATTGACTACTGACGCTTTACTACTGATAGCGTCAGCCCCATCCAACCAGTCCAGTACAATCTTATTAAACATCTTACGGTCCTCAAGATTACAGAGGTGTCCCTTGCCTTCCATAACGACCAATTCGGCCAGCGGCGCGTGCTTGTTAGCGTACCTTTTGGCAGCGTCGAGAAAGACGTGATCCTGGCTACCGTTTACCAGCAGGCTGGGCGTAATTAATTTAGTGTTGAAGAATTTCCGGACGACGGAGAAGAAGTCTTTGTAAAGCCCCAACCATTTCAGAAATTCTCCTGGTTTAAGCTTCAACGATTGTTTGCGGTATTGCTTTCGGCTAAAGGCGTGGTTCCTTCGTGGCATTACGATCAGGATGAAACCGTCGTATATCCAGCGAAACGGAACGAAATAGCTCAGGAATTTGCCGAAGTGGGCAAAGGTGCTGATCCGCCAGTCAGCTTTGAATACCCCGCCACACATGATCATTGTTTTCATCATGCCCGGGCGACGGTCGCTTAACTTTTGCAGGATGATGCTACCCAGGGACAGGGCGATAAAGTGCGCAGTGGTGACCCCCGCATGATCAATGGCCCTAAGTAAATCGTCGGTAATAATGTCAAAATTATAGGTTCGGTATTTTGGCACCAGGTCTTTGCTGTAGCCATGGTCTCGCATGTCTATGAGCAACAAGTTGTAATGGGGCGCAAAGCCTTCAATCTGGTATTTCCAGGTGAGGGAACTCCCTCCGGCCCCGTGGATGAAGATCATCCAGTCAGCATTGGGGTCGGCCAGATGGGTGGTGTAATGAAGGAGGTTCTGCAAGTTAGCTGGTTTTGTGGGCACCGGCGGTAAAGGTAATACTTCCCCCTAAGGTTAAGCCATCATCATGAATTGCCTGTTATTTCAGGTGATGATTTGGTAGACGCGCTGGTTCAATTCTCCATCATTTACTGAATGAATTACCTAATGCAGGCTCACTTTTTCAGACATAAAATGGACGGGAGGACTGGTTTAAAAAGCAGCTAATGACGTTCGTCGGTTTTTTGCTCACAGGGAGCGAGAAGCCTGATTTGAGGCTAAACCATACCACCAACCGAAATTGTTACCTTTGCCGGCGTGCCTGCAGTGGAGTTTTCCCTGCTCTTACAACCCCCGGCACTGCCCGCGATCACGCGGGCAATGCCGGGGCATGGCACCCGCGTTCGCGCCAACTAATTAGAAAGGACGTTCGCCTATTTTTACCTTATCAAGCCCCAAACGCATGAGCTTTTTCAAGAAGTTTTTTAACAAAGAGAAGAAAGAAGACCTGGACAAAGGCCTGGAAAAAACCAAAACCGGTTTTTTCGATAAGCTGAACCGTGCGGTTGCCGGAAAGGATACGGTAGATGAAGAGGTGCTGGATGAGTTGGAAAGTGTGCTCATTTCCAGTGATGTCGGGCTTGATACCACCATCAAAATCATTGAACGTATTGAAGCCCGGGTTGCCGAGGATAAATACGTTAATACGAACGAATTAAATAAGCTGCTGAGAAGCGAGATTGTTAATTTGCTCGCGGAGCAGAACGATCAGGACTACGAAGATTACGAAATTCCTCCCGTAGAAGGAGGGGGGCCGGCAATTATCCTGGTTGTTGGGGTCAATGGCGTTGGGAAAACAACCACCATCGGCAAAATTGCCAATCAATATCAACTTCAAGGTAAGAAGGTGGTGCTCGGTGCTGCGGACACCTTCCGTGCCGCTGCCGTCGATCAACTAAAGATCTGGTCGGAGCGGGTAGGGTGCGAATTTTACTCCAAAGGGATGTATACCGACCCCGCCGCAGTAGCCTACGAAACCACGAAATACGCTATTGATAACAATTGTGATGTGGCGATAATCGACACTGCGGGGCGTTTGCACACGAAATTTAACCTGATGAAGGAACTTTCTAAAATAAAGAGGTCCATCACCAAAGCACTTCCGTCCGCACCCCATCAGGTTCTTTTGGTCCTGGATGCCACTACTGGGCAGAACGCCATTGAGCAGGCGAAGGCTTTTACCGAAGCGACTGACGTTACTGCGCTGGCCCTCACTAAGTTAGACGGGACAGCTAAGGGCGGTGTAGCCATCGGAATCACCGATCAATTTCAAGTTCCGATCCGCTATATTGGCGTAGGAGAGGGTATTGATCACCTCCAAATCTTCAATAAAAAAGCCTTTGTGGATAGCCTGTTCGGCAACGAAATGAAAATTTCTTAGAAAAAATTTCCTTTTCTCGTGCACATTTATTAAAGTCAAAGGTTTAAGCCACCGAATCACGCAAACGAAAGGAGCCGATGACACCCGGCAAGGCGAAATCGACTCCGATTCTTTTGTGATGATTTGTGAACTACCGGTGACGACCACGGCAATGGTCTTTAACGGTGGATTACGATTTTTTACTCTCTAATTCAGCCTCCTTAATTCAGTGAACGGAAGGGGGAGACTGTCCACAAATTACACTATTATGTATAATAAAGTAACTCGATTACTAGGGGCCGTGCTATGTCTGCTGGCTCTGGTAACCACCTCACTCTCAGCACAAGGTACAACCTACGAAGTTAATTTCGCAAGTATTTCCTTTGTAAACATACAATTAAACGCTGACTGCTCCCGCAACCTCATTTATATGAATTTGCTGACCGGAGATGCAGATGTTGACCGGGACGGCCGCTTCCCTCCGCAGGAAGCATTCATTATTGAAATTGATGATGCTGACCCGTCGAATAACGAAATATTGGATGGCTGCGGTAGTTTCAACTACACCATCCGGCCAAATCCTGACAGCACGGTTGTCGGATTCACCTTTGGTCAGGGCACTATTACGGCGCGTGACGTTACACCGCCTACTCAATTCCTTACTGCCGGCGCAAACCCCGGCCCCTTCTTTACCACGCAGTTACAGGAACTTACGGTAAATTCTTTGCGCGGTGGCGTCTCTCGTTCCTTCACCCTCGATGGCCAATCTGGCATGCCGATAATGAGCACCCTTGATGGTGAACTCATGGTACGCTTGTTAGCCGGTGGTATGATCCCACGGTTCCGCGACGCCTGCTCCGACGTAAACGTTGTTGTTTCCGATGAAATTTTCATTGACGGCCCTTGTGGCGACATCATTATCACGCGATCCTTTACCGCTACCGATGATAGCGAGGACTGCTCCGCACCTGGATTCAGCAGCGGCGAAACGGTAGTCAGTTATGACATCGTTCTCCAACGCCCAACTATAGCTAACGTGCAGGCACCCAGGGAATTGGTCACTTACGAATGTAATGACCCAGCTCTTGCTAATGGGAACTTCCCCGATCCGAATCCCGAAGACTATCCGTTTATTAATACGCCTGATGGTCCGCGATACCTTGAATTTGTGTTTGGCAACGTTGGCTCGTCTTTCACCAACAGCGCTCCGGTAAACATCTGTACCAATACCATTAAGTACGTTCGTACCTACACCGTGATCGATTGGTGTGACACTGATAACGTACGCACCTTTAGCCAGCTGGTAAAAGTTGGGGACACCGGTGTGCCAACCATTACGCTACCTACCCAGGATAACAACTTTGACGGCCGCCCAGATCTCGGGCCACTGGTTTACAGCACCAACGCACCCGGTTGTGGCGCTTACATCAACACCCGCGCCAGCGGCTTGGATGTAACGGACGGATGCTCGGATGTGATGACCGTAACTGCCTTTGTTCTTTTCAACGGGTCTGAAGACAATGTCTCTGCACCAATTGATGTGAACTCCCCTAATCCAACCAATCGCCTGACCCCCTTCATTCCCGCCGGTGAACACACCCTGCGTTACCTGGCGATTGATGAATGTGGCAACGAAACTACTGCTGACCTCGATATTCTGATCGAAGACCGTTCGGGACCAGTAGTAATCGCTGAAGATGCGATCAATGTCGCGTTAAGTAATAATGGTTTCGCAACCGTAGCTGCCACGGACATCGATCGTGGTTCTTACGACGATTGTACGGGGGTTACCCTCGACATCGCTTTCGCCAACCCCGGTTCACTCATCGCAATTGGTGCCTTCGGCCCAACCATTACCCTCACTTGTATCGACGTGGGAGCTGTTCCAGTTATCCTGCGGGCTACCGATGCAAACGGGAATTCAAATACCCGGATGTCTATCATTAATGTGATCGATAACTCCGTACCGGTTTGTATTGCTCCGGGTAACGTAACGATTGACTGCGAGCAGGCAGATGATTTGCTGCCGGAAGACATCAACGCATTCTTCCTAGGGGACCGCCAGAGTACCATCATCCTGTTTGACGAATTGTTCGGCGCACCAACCAGTCTGGATAACTGTGGGAACGAGCAGTCGACGCAAGAAATATTTGCTAACATCAACGATTGCGGTACCGGTACCGTAACCCGTTCCTTCACCGTAACCGACTCCCGTGGCTTTGCTTCCGCTCCCGGTTGTGACCAGATCATCAGCATTCGCGGCATCCGGGATTACACCCTAGAATTCCCAGGGGACGCAGCTGCCACTTGTGGCAACAACCCCGTCTACGGTGACCTCGTGTACACTCCGCTGGGCTGTGATATGGTAGTCACGAACCTTACGGTAGACACTTTTTTCGCTACCTCAGACGCATGTTTTAAGCTTCGTCGGACCATTGAAGTCATCAACTGGTGTGAGTACGATGGCAACGGAGACTTCTATACTGTGCGTCGGGATGCAGATAATGACGGAAACTTTGATGAGCCTACATTCCTGCACGTTCTGCCAAATGGCAATACAGATCTGTCTGACGATGTAGCCGTTCTTGATCGGGACGCGAGCCGGGTGAATAACAATAACATTGGATTCCTTGACCTCGATGACCTGACCAGCGGGAATATCGATAATGACAACGATGGCGATTCTGGCTACGGAAATTCAGTCAGCCGCGGCGCCTTCCGTTACGTTCAATACGTGAAAGTATACGATAATACTGCACCGACGATCACGAACATCTCCTCCGACGTAACCAATAGTACTAACTGCGACGGTGGTGGTATCCAGATCGACTATACCGTTCTCGATGATTGTATCGGAGCTAATCTTAACACACAGGTGGAACTTGACCTCGACTACGTTCCCGGAAACGGATTTAACATCAGCCGGGTGCTCAACAGTGACGAAATTTTCTCTGACGGTGGCGGCAACTTTAATATTCTGCTGCCAAACCTGCCAATTGGTGAACATGCGATTCGTGCCCGGGCCACCGATGGTTGTGGTAACGTAAATGGCCGGATCATCCAGTTCAATATTGAAGACAACAGCGTAGTGACGCCGATCTGTGTAGGACGCCTGACCTTTGTCCTGCAAACTGATGGTGCAGGCGGTGGCCTGGCTATCGTGGAAGCCGACGACTTCGTGGTCAGCGCTAACGGCAACTGTATGAACCTGCCGCTGGAATACGCAGTCTACACCGAAGAAGAAACCAACGCACCTGGCTTTGAGCCCAGTACCGACCGGACCGATTTTCAGGTAACCTGCGAAGATGTTGGCGAAATTCCGGTCCGGGTATACGTCTTCACTCCTAATGGTAACAGCCACTTCTGTAATGCAATGGCAAGTGTGGTCACTTCCGCAACCGTAAGTTGTGCCGGCGCAGGTGTCGCCTCTATCTCCGGGTTCGTTACCTCGCCTCAGAATGAATTGCTGCGCGACGTCGAGGTGTCCATCAGCGATATGGCATCAATGAACGATAGGCAACTGACGGATGCCAACGGAAGTTTTCTCTTCCCGGCTCTTTTAGCGGGTGGCCAGTATATGGTGCAGCCACAGACCTCTAATGAGGTAGATATCCGCAGAGTCAAGACCAGTGATATTGCAACCATCGCAGCCCACGCTCTTGGCACCACGCCACTAACGGACCCTTACCGCCTGATTGCGGCCGATGTAAATGGAGACGGATATGTAGACATCACTGATATGTTAGCCATCAGCCGGATTATCATCGGCCTTGATGCAACTTATCCGAATAGCCCAACCTGGCGTTTTATCCGTCGGGATTTCGACCTCAACGGCCTGGAAGAAGGATGGAACCCGAGTATCTTCCCGACCAGCTACATGATCGAAGAGTTGCAGGGCCATAACCGCAATGCGGATTTCGTAGCCATTGAGATCGGTGATGTATTTGTCCAGCCAGAAGGCCGGGAGGCTCACGCACTCTATACTGAAGATGCGCTGCTTGAAGCAGGTGAGCGCTTTGACCTGAAGATTAATGCTGGCGAACTACAGGCCTTCCAGGGGACTTTTGATGTAGCCGAAGGCCTGGAGATCGAGAATTGGTCTTCACCATTGCTTGGACGTGGAAATGTGAATGATGCATACATGAACGACGGTTTACTGCCCTTCAGCTACCAGGCGGACGAAAGTCTGGAAGGGAAGGAAATTATCACCCTTCACTTGCGGGCGGCTACTGATTTACGGATTAGTGATTACCTTAGCGTCACGGATAGAATCACCTACCCGGAGGCTTATACTCCGGCAGGTAACACGGCGACCTTAAGCCTTGAATTCAGTGAGACCACGGGCGGTGACGGTATTGTACTTCACCAAAACTTCCCCAACCCGGCGGCCGCTCAGACCACCATCGTATTTGAATTGCCACAAGCCAGCGCAGTAGCACTGGAGGTGCACGATCTGCAGGGACGTCTCGTTGCCGCGAGAAACCTTGCAGGGCACATGGGCCGCAATACGGTGTCTTTCCGAACCGACGACGACCTGAATAATAGTACTGGTATTCTGACCTACACACTTACCGTGGGGCAGCAACGCCTTACTAAACGCATGACGGTGATTGCGCGCTAAACGCATGACCCAACGGCCACACTAATGGCCTTAAAGATTTAGAGAGTAGCGCGGCCCTGCCAGTCCATTAGGATTGGTGGGGCTATGCTCTTTTTAACGCCTCCTCCAACTTTTTCAAAAGTTATTTTCGGGATCAGGCGCGGTCGCAGGTGCAGTGGAAAGTTGAAAAGCAGCTACCGGAGGCTTTAAGGTCTGGTGTTTATTTGCCAATTTGAAAATGACCTGTTTGGTAAAGTGATCAAATTGCTGACAACCTTTGCCTCTGATAAGGCCGTTGCTGCAACTTCATTTCTTCTTAATGACCTATTTATACGAGTTGTCTTGTTAAGGTGAGAAACTGGAGATTTTCCCCGAAAAAGGGACGTTTTAGCCTGTCTTGAGGATAATCTGTCTATCCAAATACCAACCGGAAGGAGAAAATCCAATCTTAGTGAATAAGCACTAGGATTTATCAGGATAACTTCCTACCTTTGCGCTCGCTTTTCAAGGAGGTAGGCCTCTGGTAAACAAAAAAAGCGCAGCTAAAGCAAATAAACGTATGCCTACAATTAATCAGTTAGTCCGTAAAGGACGCAAGCAAATCGTTGAAGCGAGTAAGTCTCGTGCCCTCGATTCCTGTCCGCAGAAACGCGGTGTATGTACTCGTGTATACACGACAACGCCAAAGAAGCCAAACTCAGCGCTCCGTAAGGTTGCTAAGGTTCGTCTCACAAATGGCATTGAAGTGATCGCTTACATCCCCGGTGAAGGTCACAACCTGCAGGAACACTCTATCGTACTTATCCGTGGTGGTCGTGTAAAGGATCTTCCGGGTGTACGTTATACCATCGTTCGTGGTGCTCTTGATACGGCTGGCGTTGCCGATCGTCGTCAGGCTCGTTCTAAGTACGGTGCGAAGCGTCCAAAGAAATAATTTAATCAGTAAGACGAGTTCCCTTGAGTAGGGGCTCACCGGTGTACGGTTCAAATCCGACACCATCTGAAGCAACCAAGCTATGCGTAAAAGAAAACCAAAAGTACGAGTCATTGCTCCCGATCCCCGTTACGGAGATGCGATGGTGACTCAGTTTGTCAACATGCTCATGTACTCGGGTAAAAAGAGTACGTCCTTCCGTATCTTCTATGATGCGATGGACATCATCAAAGAGCGCGTTGCAAGCGAAGAAATCGACGAGTTTGAGGTGTGGAAACGCGCCCTCAACAACGCCATGCCTCAAGTAGAGGTACGCTCTAAGCGTATTGGTGGTGCCACCTTCCAAATCCCTACGGAGATCCGCGCAAAGCGTAAGATGTCCATTGGTATGAAGTGGCTCATCAAATTTTCACGCCAGCGTTCTGGTAAGGGTATGGCTGAGAAGCTGTCCTCTGAACTCCTCGCCGCCAGCCGCAACGAAGGCCTGGCAGTGAAGCGTAAGGAAGATACCCACAAGATGGCCGAGTCTAACCGTGCCTTCGCCCACTACGGAAGATAGAAGCTGATGAGTCAGTAACTAGGAAACTAGCTGCTGGCGATTAGGCTCCTAATTTCTAGTTCTTAATTCCATTTTACATTCCCCCTCTTAAATCCTTCTGCCATGGCAACGGATCTCAAATTCACCAGAAACATCGGTATTGCCGCGCACATTGATGCCGGTAAGACGACTACTACTGAGCGTATCCTTTACTACACCGGTATCAGCCACAAGATCGGCGAAGTACACGACGGTGCCGCCACCATGGACTGGATGGAGCAGGAGCAGGAGCGTGGTATTACCATTACCTCTGCCGCTACCCACACCAACTGGAAATGGCAGGATAAGGATTACGTCTTTAATATCATTGACACTCCCGGACACGTTGACTTTACCGTTGAGGTAAACCGTTCCTTACGCGTTCTTGATGGTCTGGTATTCTTGTTCTGTGCCGTTTCAGGTGTAGAGCCTCAGTCTGAGACCAACTGGCGTCTTGCTGATAACTACAAAGTTCCACGGATTGGATTCGTTAACAAAATGGATCGTTCCGGTGCTGACTTCCTCAGCGTTGTTAAAGACGTGGAAGAGAAGCTAGGCTCTAAGTCTATTCCACTGCAGATTCCGATCGGTGCAGAGGAGACCTTCATTGGTGTTGTTGACCTCATTACGATGCAGGCCATTCAATGGAATGAAGAAGACCAGGGCATGACCTTTGAGGTTATCGATATGCCAGCCAACCTCGTTGATACCGTTAACGAATGGCGCGAAAAACTGCTCGAAGCCGTTGCTGAATACGACGAATCCCTTCTGGAAAAGTACTTCGAAGATCCGGAGTCCATTACCGTTGAGGAAGTACGCAAAGCCGTACGTGACGCCGTAACCGACGCCGCTTTCGTTCCGATGATGTGTGGTTCTGCCTTCAAGAACAAAGGTGTACAAGCCGTTCTCGACGCCGTATGTGCTTACCTGCCCAGCCCACTGGACATTCCTCCGGTGAAAGGTACTGATCCTGACGACGAAGAAAAAATCCTCGAACGTGCGCCTTCTGTAGACGAACCGTTTGCAGCACTTGCGTTCAAGATTGCTACCGACCCCTTCGTAGGTCGCCTCGCCTTCATGCGCGTTTACTCTGGTGTTCTGGAAGCTGGTTCTTACGTAAAGAACACACGTTCCGGTAACAAAGAGCGTATCTCTCGCCTTTACCAAATGCACGCCAACCAGCAGCAAGCCATTGATAAGGTGGAAGCTGGAGACATCGCTGCTGCAGTAGGTTTCAAGGACATCCGTACCGGTGATACCCTTTGTGACGAAAAGCATCAGATCATTCTTGAATCTATGGTATTCCCTGATCCCGTGATCGCGGTAGCCGTAGAGCCTAAGACGCAGAAGGACCTCGACAAATTGGGTATGGCACTCGCCAAACTTGCTGAAGAGGATCCAACCTTTACCGTTAAGTACGATGAAGATACCAACCAGACCATTATTGCTGGTATGGGTGAACTTCACCTGGAAATTATCGTGGACCGCCTTCGTCGTGAGTTCAAGGTAGAAGCTAACGTTGGTGCGCCGATGGTAAGCTACAAGGAAGCACTCTTCACAACCGTTGAGCACCGCGAGCGCCTTAAGAAGCAATCTGGTGGTTCTGGTCTCTTTGCAGACATGAGTTTCACCCTCGGCCCAGCCGATGAGGAGTTCCTGGAAAGCGAAGATTTCAAGAGCGGTAAGGAAAACTTCCAGTTTGAATGGGCCATCGTTGGTGGTGCTATCGACAAAAACTACCAGAAGCCCGTTCGTGATGGCTTCAAGTCAATGATGAAAAACGGCATTCTCGCCGGTTACAACATTGATAGCATGAAGGTGAAGGTATATGATGGAGGCATGCACTCTGTTGACTCCAAGCCACTTGCCTTTGAACTTTGTGCAAAGGAAGGCTTTAAGGAAGCAGCAAAGCTGTGTAACCCCAAGCTGCTCGAACCGATCATGGAAGTAGTGATTGTGACGCCTGAAGAGTACACTGGTAACGTAATCGGTGACCTTAACCGTCGTCGTGGCCTTCCAAAAGGTCAGGTCCCAATGAATGGTGGAGCCGTAAAGATCACCGCTGATGTTCCACTGAGTGAAATGTTTGGCTACGTGACCGACCTGCGTACGATCACTTCTGGCCGTGCTAACTCAAGCATGACTTTCAACCACTACAACGAAGCTCCTAAGGGTATCGCTGATACCATCATCAAGGAAGCTAAAGGCGAGTAATAACTGACTAATCACTCCCGCTCTTTCCGGCAGTTGCCGGGGAGCGGGAGTTCTCAACTCTAAACGACTCCCGGAAAGCCGGTGTGGTCAAATTTTATTTGAAAATCTTATCTGGCATGAATCAGAAAATTCGCATCAAACTGCGGTCTTACGATCACAACCTGGTAGACAAGTCTACTGAGAAGATCGTAAAGACTGTTAAGAACAGTGGGGCCATCGTTACCGGCCCGATTCCGCTGCCCACCGAAAGGGATATCTATACTGTACTGCGGTCTCCGCACGTAAATAAGAAATCCCGGGAGCAGTTTCAATTGCGCACGCATAAGCGCCTGATTGAAATCTACACCCCCAACCAAAAAACGGTGGACGCGCTTTCGAAGCTCGAACTCCCCTCTGGTGTAGACATTCAGGTGAAGCTTACCTAGTAAGTTTCCCGCAATCTTAAATCCCCATTTTACCGGTACTTGTTGCCAGGGTAGGGTAGGGCTATTATTTAACTGTTCCTTCCCCGTTCGTTTCGGGGTTGGGATATTAGTTGCCCGCTTCCGGACAAACCGGGATGGCAATGAACAAATCAAGACCAATGAACGGAATTATTGGTAAGAAGGTCGGAATGACTTCCATCTTCGACGAAGCAGGCCGTAACCTCGCCTGTACCGTAATCGAAGCCGGTCCTTGCGTTGTAACGCAGGTAAAGACCGAAGATACGGACACTTACAACTCAGTCCAGCTTGCTTTCGGCGAACGCCGGGCAAAGACCTCCAGCAAGCAGATGGTCGGCCACTTCAAGGCTGCCGGTACTACTCCTAAGCATGAGGTTGTCGAGTTCCGCGATATGGACATCGCTAAATCTCTTGGGGATACTGTTACCATCGAGGACGTATTCGCAGAAGGTGACACTGTTGTTGCCGTCGGTACTTCAAAAGGTAAAGGCTTCCAGGGTGTAGTTAAGCGTCACAACTTTAAGGGTGTGAACGATGCTACCCACGGTCAGCACAACCGTCAACGTGCCCCTGGTTCCATTGGTGCCGCCTCCTACCCCGCGAAAGTATTCAAGGGTATGCGTATGGGTGGCCGCGATGGTGGTGTCCGGGTAAGCATCCCGGGCCTTAAGGTCCTCAAGATGTTCCCCGAGCGTAACCTCATCATCGTTAAAGGTGCCGTTCCCGGCCCAAAAGGTGGAACCGTAATCCTGCACAAATAATTAAGTCAGCCGATCCCGCTCTTCTGGAAATTGTCCCGGATGATTGGATTGTAAAACTATAAAAATGAAACTCCAAGTTCAAAGCGCACAGGGTACGAATGCTGGCCGTGAGGTAGAACTGCCCGAAAATATTTTCGGCGTAGAGCCAAACGAGCACGCCGTATACTTAGCGGTAAAAGCTTACCTGGCTTCTCAGCGTCAGGGTACACACAAATCCAAAGAGCGCGGTGAAGTAGCCGGTTCCAGAAGGAAGCTGCATAAGCAGAAGGGTACTGGTGGTAGCCGTAAGGGTGACATCAAGAGCCCGATCTTCCGTGGTGGTGGTCGTATTTTTGGCCCCCGCCCTCGCACCTACAACGTAAAGCTAAACAAGAAAGTCGCTCAGGCGGCCCGTGCAAGTGCTTTCACTGTAAAGGCGAATGCCGGTGCAATCAGGGTAGTGGAAGACCTCAAGTTCGACGCGCCTAAGACCAAGGACTACGTTGCTTTCCTCAACGCCATGGGCGCCAACGAAGGTAAAGTACTCCTGATCACTGCAGAAACCGACCAGCACGTTTACCGTAGTGGCCGTAATATTCCTAACAGTGCTATTCTCAGTGCTGGCCAGGTCAGTACCTACGATGTAATGAAGGCCAGTACGGTCATCGTTTCTGAAGGTGCCATCGAAAAACTCAAAGAGCAATTCGCTTAATCATCAGCTTTCGGTCTGCATGCAGGCCGGACTAAACACAAATCAAAATGGCTAAGACTATTCTTATCAAGCCGGTCGTGTCCGAGAAAGCTGAGTTGCTTTCCGAGAACCAGGAACACTACACTTTCGTAGTGGCCAAGACGGCTAACAAAATCGAAATCCGTAACGCAGTGGAAGCTCGTTATGGCGTAACGGTAAACCGGGTGAACACCATGGTTATGCCTAGCAAAACTAAAAACAGATCGACTAAGTCCGGTCTTCTCCGCGGTCGGGTATCCTCCTTTAAGAAGGCGATCATTACCCTGGCCGAAGGCGAGACCATCGACTTATACAACGAATTATAGAAATCACCGGTGGGTGGGGAGCCAATAACCGTGGTCGATCGCGGTCATTGCTTTAGCTCCGAGATTCACCGGACCAATTTGTGCAATAATGCCAATCAAAAAGTTTAAGCCAGTATCTCCGGGTTCTCGTTTCCACGTTGGAAACAAGTTCGATGAGTTAACTGGTGACAAGCCAACCAAGAGCCTGCTCGCCCCCATCAAAAAGAGTGGTGGTCGTAACGGTACTGGTAAAATGACTGTTCGCCAGAAAGGTGGTGGTCATAAGCGTCGCTACCGTATCATCGATTTCCGTCGTAACCATGATGGCGTAGCCGCCACGGTTAAGACGATCGAGTATGATCCGAACCGTACCGCTTTTATCGCTTTAGTCGAGTACACCGACGGCAAGAAGACTTACATTATCGCTCCTCAGGGACTGAAAGTAGGTGATCAGCTGATGTCTGGTGCTGACGCGCTCCCAACCGTGGGAAATACCCTTTTCCTGGCCGATGTGCCATTGGGTAACTCCATCCACGCTATTGAGCTTCAGCCAGGTAAGGGTGCAGCCCTTGCCCGCTCTGCTGGTACTAACGCTACCCTGATGGGTAAAGAAGGTCGCTTCGTTTCTGTGAAACTCCCTTCTGGTGAGGTTCGCCGTATCCTCAAGACCTGCCGTGCTACCATCGGTACTACGTCTAACCCCGACCATAGCCTCACCGTAGCCGGTAAGGCAGGTCGTAATCGCTGGCTCGGCAAACGTCCACGTGTACGTGGCGTAGCTATGAACCCGGTCGATCACCCAATGGGTGGTGGCGAAGGTCGCGCTTCAGGTGGTCACCCACGCTCACGCACGGGTATCATGGCCAAAGGCCAGAAGACGCGCAACGTCAACAAGGCAAGCAACAAATTGATCATCACCCGTCGTAAGACGAAGAACAAGAAGTAATCCATGGCACGTTCGCTTAAGAAAGGTCCCTACGTATTTCACCGCCTCTATGACAAAATCGTCAAAGCACAGGAAGGTGGCCGTAAGGGCATGATCAAAACCTGGTCCCGTTCTTCCATGATCATCCCTGACATGGTAGGCCTCACAATCGCCGTACACAATGGTAAAACCCACGTTCCCGTATACGTTACGGAAAACATGGTTGGCCATAAGCTCGGTGAATTCGCTCCAACGCGTTCCTTCCGGGGTCACGGTGGCAAGAAAGGTAAGTAAGCCAAGTTACAGGTTGCAGGTTACAGGTTCCTTCGGAGCGTGCTTGGCTTGCAACCTGCAATTTGCAACCTGAATAATAATTAGGCGCGGTCGCAGGTGCAGTGCAAAAGAGTAGAAAGCAAAGAAGGGTTGCCCGCATTGCTTTTAATCCTTACCTTTGCACCCGCGTTCGCGCCCCCTTTAATTGAGTGAAGGTAGAGTATGATCTCGTTTGAGATTATTGATTGTTAATACTTAATTGCTGATTGCTGAAATCAATAATTATCAACCAACAGTCTTCAATCAAGAATCCGTTGTACTAACCCGTTCCCTCGAAAACCTCCAATAATGGAAGCAGTAGCAAGTTTAAACAGTATCCCGATGTCGGTGCGCAAGATGCGGCTGATTATCGACCTTATCCGCGGTAAGCAGGTAGGAGAAGCACTGGGTATTCTCGAATTCAGCAAGCAGGAAGCTGCGATCTGGATCAAAAAGGATCTCCTGAGTGCTATCGCAAACTGGGAGTACAAAACCGGTGGCACCGAAAGTGCTGACGAGTACGACCTTTATGTCTCCGAAGCATTTTCTGATGCCGGTGCGCAAATCAAGCGTTTCCGCCCCGCGCCTCACGGCCGTGCCCACCGTATCCGGAAGCACAGCTGCCACATCACCATCAAGGTATCCAACCGCAACCCGCTCCCGAGCGAAGTAGAAGGTGCCGTAATTGAAACCGAAACCGCAGAATAAGACATGGGACAAAAGACTAATCCAATTGGTAACCGCCTGGGTTACATTCGCGGCTGGGACAGCAACTGGTTTGCTGACAAAGAGTACGCCGCCAACGTCATCGAAGACGCCAAACTGCGTGAATACATCGATACCCGTATCGAAAAAGGTGGTATCGCTCGCGTTATCATCGAACGTACCCTGAAGCGGATTACGCTGACGATTCACACCAGCCGCCCCGGTATCATTATCGGTAAGGGTGGTAAGGAAATCGATCTGCTCCGCGAAGAGCTTCGTCGCCTGACGAAGAAAGACATTCAGATCAACATCATCGAGATCCGTAAGCCTGAACTAGACGCCAATATCGTGGCCGAAAGTGTAGCTAAGCAGATCGAAGCCCGGATCAACTACCGTCGTGCGATCAAGACCAGCATTGCCGCTACTATGCGTGCCAGTGCAGAAGGTATCAAGATCCGCATTTCTGGTCGCCTCAACGGTTCGGACATGAGCCGTACGGAAGAGTTTAAGGAAGGACGTACGCCCCTCCATACTTTCCGTGCCGATATCGACTACGCACACAAAGAAGCACACACTGTATACGGACGTATCGGTATTAAGGTGTGGCTCTGTAAGGGTGAAGTTCTCGGTAAGCGTGACCTGAACCCGAACGCCGGTCTTGCAACCAAAGGCAATGATCGCCGTGGTGGAGATCGTGGCGGCCGTGGCGGTCGTGATGGCGGTGGACGCCGTGGTGGCAACGATCGCCGTGGTGGCGGTGGCCGTCGTTAATCAAGTTGCAAGTTGCACGAGTTGCAGGTTGCATACTAAATAAACAGTATTAGCTGCGGCTAATTACAAAGCGGCTAACCGCAGACTTTGCAACTTGAAACCTGCAATCTGCAACTTGTCCAAGATTCAACCGCCCCAGGCGAGAGAAGAAACTGACCAAGAATCATCAAGACGCGGTCTTGCGCTGGTTCTTAAACTCCTGAAAGCAGGGCTGCAATAGCGAAATAACTCGCTGTTGTTGCCTTGCTTTCGCTATGGAGAACAAAAATCACCAAAAACGGGAAGTTTGCTTCGGTTTACTTCTCTAGATTGGAATAAAATCGTACCTTTGCCCCGCTCTAAGGAGATCCTCGGGGAAATTTGAGGTGTAAGTGTTCGATTCTCGGACGTTTGCCCACTAAACTTTAAGCAATGTTACAGCCGAAAAGAACTAAATATCGCAAGCAGCAGAAACTCCGTAACCGGGGTCTCGCCCAGCGTGGTAATAAGGTTGATTTCGGATCCTTCGGACTGAAGAGCCTCGGTATCGGACGGATCACCAACCGCCAGATAGAAGCCGCCCGTATTGCCATGACGCGTCATATGAAGCGTGAAGGTAAAGTGTGGATTCGCATTTTCCCTGACAAACCCATTACCAGCAAGCCGTTGGAAGTACGTATGGGTAAGGGTAAAGGTGCCCTTGACCATTGGGTCGCCAACGTACAGCCCGGACGGATTATGTTCGAGCTTGACGGTGTGACCCGGGAAGTTGCTGAAGAAGCCCTACGCCTTGCCGCACAGAAGCTTCCGGTACTGACCAAAGTGGTTACCCGGCTGGATTACCAGGATTAGACATCCGCCTCCAACGAAATTAAAACGCTTTTAATAGTTAAGTCCGCCGGCCTGCCGTGCGGCACAACAATATCAACTGATGGCGAGTAATAAATCAGTCGAGTTGCGGAATGCTTCCGACGCTGATCTTCAGGATCAGCTGACGGAGACCACCGCTAGCCTCGAGAAAATGAAGTTCGACCATGCCGTGAATGGCATCGAGAACCCCCTGCAACTGCGGGTAGTCCGTCGCGACCTTGCGCGGATCAAAACAGAAATTCGTCGTCGCGAATTGGACGCAATGTCTCCAGAGGAGAAGTCCAAGCGCGATCGCATCTTAATCCGTCGTCGTAAAAAGTAATCGAACATGAGCAACGAGGAAAATAAAGAGCAGGAAGGCACTGTCGAAGAGACAACCCCAACCGTGCTGGAAACCGTAGCCGAAGCTGTAGGCACCGCCGTAGGAGCCGTTGAGAATACCGCAACTGCGGTAGCCGAAACGGTAACCGATGCAGCGGAAACAGTTACCAACTACTTCGCTCCTGAAGAGGAGGCTGAGGATACTGGCCGTAACGAGCGCAAAACGCGGATTGGTCTGGTCGCCAGCAACAAGATGGATAAAACCATTTCTGTGGTGATCGAACGCCGGTTGAAGCACCCTATTTACGGCAAGTACGTAAAGAAATCAAAAAAGCTCATCGCACACGATGAGAACAACGAATGCCAGATCGGCGACCTTGTCAAGATCATGGAGACCCGCCCGATTAGCCGCCGTAAGCGCTGGCGTCTGGTGACTGTCCTGGAGAAAGCCAAGTAATTCATTAATCGTTCAAATTAGCATAGCATGATCCAACAGGAATCACGGTTGCGCGTAGCCGACAACAGCGGTGCCAAAGAGGTACTCTGTATTCGCGTACTGGGCGGCTCAAAGCGTCGCTACGCCAGCATCGGCGACCAGATCGTCGTGACGGTTAAGGAAGCTTCACCAGGCGGCAACGTAAAAAAAGGTACAGTATCCCGTGCCGTAGTAGTACGGACACGGAAAGAAATCCGCCGTAAGGATGGCTCGTACATCCGTTTTGATGACAACGCCGTAGTTCTCCTCAACGCAAGTGAGGAGCCACGCGGTACCCGCATCTTCGGCCCCGTGGCTCGCGAACTTCGCGACCGCGACTACATGAAGATCGTTTCACTAGCCCCTGAAGTAATCTAGGGCACCAAAATAATTTCCAATGGCTAACAAGACCTATAAGGATAAGCAGAAGCGCCACGCGCCGAAGCTCAAAATCAAGAAGGGTGACATGGTCGTGGTCATCGCTGGTGCCGATAAGGACCGCTCCACGCCACGTGAAGTTCTTCAGGTTCTTCCCCAGGACAACCGCGCAATCGTCGATGGCGTGAACATCCGCAAGAAGCACCAAAAACCGACTGAAACCGATCAGGGAGGTATCGTTGACAAAGCGGCCTCCATTCACATTAGCAATCTGATGCTCGTCGATTCCGACAATCAGCCAACTCGCGTAGGACGCAAGGAGGGTGAAAACGGAAAGTTGGCGCGTTTCGGAAAGCGTAACGGTAATATCATCAAGTAATGAGCTACACGCCAAGACTTAAGAAAAAGTACGACGAGGAAGTAAGAGCTGCACTGCAAGAGCAGTTCAACTACAGCAGTCCCATGCAAATTCCTCGTCTCCTTAAAATCTGCATCAATCAGGGTGTAGGTAAAGCTACGCAGGATCGTAAGCTTGTTGAGAACGCAATGAAGGAGATGTCTCTGGTAGCTGGTCAACAATCTGTGATCACGAAGTCCAAGAAATCAGTCTCTAACTTCCGTCTTCGTGAAGATATGGGCATTGGTGCCAAGGTAACGCTTCGTCGTGAGAAGATGTATGATTTCCTTGACCGCCTGATCTCTACGGCCCTTCCACGGGTACGTGACTTCCGCGGCATCAACGATAAGAGCTTCGACGGCCGTGGCAATTACACCATGGGCATCACCGAGCAGATTATCTTCCCGGAAATCAGTCTGGATGATGTGGCAAACATCACCGGTTACGACGTTTCGTTCGTAACCAGCGCTGAAACCGACGCTGAATCACTTGCTCTCTTGAAGGCCCTCGGTCTTCCATTCAAGAACCAAAATAACGCGAACTAAGATGGCTCGTAAATCACTGATTGCCCGCGAAAACAAGCGGCAACGCATGGTTGCCAAGTATGCTGAAAAGCGTGCTGCGCTCAAAGCTGAAGGTAACTGGGACGAGCTGGATAAGCTCCCTCGAAACTCTAACCCCATTCGCCTGCACAACCGCTGTGGACTGACGGGACGTCCAAAAGGCTACATGCGTAAATTCGGCCTTTGTCGTGTTAAGTTCCGTGAATTGGCACTTAACGGTCAGATCCCCGGAATTCGCAAAGCTTCCTGGTAAGCAACCGCTTATAAGTCTTGGGTTTTTAAACCTGAAGCTTGTAAACAAAAACATTAAGCAATTTGCCTTCTGCAATTTGCCACTTTTTTTAACAGCTCCGTAGGTTCCTTATACTGGAATACCCCGAAGCGCAATATCAATAGTAATGGCCGTAACGGATCCAATTGCTGACTACCTGACCCGCCTGCGTAATGCGCAAATCGCTGGTCACCGAGTCGTCATCATTCCTTCTTCTAAGACTAAGAAGCGTATGACTGAAATTTTATACGATCAGGGATATATCCTGAAGTACAAGTTCGACGATGAAGCAGGTAAGGGTAAGCAGGGAGAAATCTCCATTGCCCTCAAATACGAGAAGGACAGCAAGCGTCCTGTTATTCGTAAGCTCATTCGCATCTCTAAGCCGGGTCTGCGTCAGTACGTAAAAGCTGATGCTCTCCCCAGAGTAATCAACGGCCTGGGAATCGCCATCATTTCTACCTCTCATGGTCTGATGACCGAGAAGCAGGCACGGAAAGACAATGTCGGCGGCGAAGTACTGTGCTACATATACTAATCAATCTTAAGTAAACTCCTGCAGAGGTCTGTAACCCACTGGGTTTTATAACTGACTTCATAAGGCAATTAAATCAACAGGATATGTCCAGAATTGGCAAAAATCCCATCAGCTTCCCTTCCGGCGTCTCTATTGACGTGAGCAAAGGAAACCTGGTGACCGTAAAGGGCCCTAAAGGGGAACTTACCCAACAGGTTAGCCCTGACATGGGAATCAACATCGAGGATGGTGAAATCACCGTTACTCGCCCTTCTAATAGCAAGCGTCACCGCAGCTTCCACGGTCTTTACCGGTCGCTGATTGCCAACATGGTGGAAGGTGTGACCAATGGCTACGAACTCAGTCTTGAGGTAGTAGGTGTAGGTTACCGTGCTGAAAACAATGGCAACCTGTTGATCCTCACGCTTGGGTTTTCCCACCCGATCTACTTCATGGTTCCCCAGGAAGTATCGGTAGAGACCATCAGTGCTAAGGGTAAGGCTCCAATCGTTAAGTTAACGAGTATGGATAAGCAGCTTATCGGCCAAATCGCCGCTAAGATTCGCGCCTTCCGTAAGCCTGAACCTTACAAAGGAAAAGGTATCAAGTTTGTTGGAGAAGAACTTCGTCGTAAGGCTGGTAAGACCGCCGCTAAGAAGTAAGATCCCCTAATCCCCAGAGGGGGAATCAAAAAAAATTAGCAATGCAACTCACAAAACTTAAGCGGAGAAAGCGGATTCACAGCCGCGTCCGTCGGAACATTTCCGGTACGCCCGGGCAACCCCGACTGAACGTCTTCCGCTCTAATAAATTTATTTACGCCCAATTGATCGATGACGTCAACGGTGTAACTCTTGCACAGGCTTCAAGCTTTGAAGCTTCTGTAGCAAACTCAGGCAACAAAGCTGAGCAGGCAACTGCGGTAGGCAAATTGATTGCTGAACGCGGTGCTGCTGCAGGTGTAAGCAAAGTTCTCTTCGACCGGGGAGGATATCTTTTTCACGGACGGGTCAAAGCGCTGGCAGAAGGTGCTCGCGAAGGTGGCCTTAAATTTTAAATAACACTACAATGGCTGATAACAGAAATTCAGGTGGCAGTGGTGGAGGCCGCAACCGCCGTGACAATGACCGCCGCGGTGGTCGTAATAACAAAGACCAAAACTCCGAACCGGAACTGCGCGAAAAAATGGTTGCCCTTAACCGGGTATCCAAAGTAACAAAGGGTGGTCGTACGTTTACCTTTGCTGCAATCGTTGTAGTAGGTGACGGAAAAGGCAAGGTAGGTTCTGGTGCTGGTAAGGCACGGGACATCTCCGAAGCCATCCAGAAGGCTACTGATAATGCTCGTAAGAGCATGATCAAAGTGCCACTGCATAAGGGAACAATCCCACACGAGCAGTTGGGTAAGTACGGTGCCGGTAAGGTACTCATCAAGCCAGCTTCCGAGGGTACCGGTGTAATCGCCGGTGGTGCCATGCGTGCCGTTCTCGATATCGCAGGTGTTCACAATGTACTGGCCAAGTCACAGGGTTCTTCTAACCCACATAACGTGATTAAGGCTACCATCGATGCGCTGAAGAAGCTCCGCAGCCCGATGGAGATTGCTAAGCAGCGGGGTATTTCCATGGAAAAACTGTTCGAAGGGTAGTCTTCCGGACTTAAGCCCGCTCTCTGGGCAATTCCTAACAACAGAAAACAATAAGTCAACATGGCAAAGGTTAAAATTACCCAGGTCAAAAGCGTGATCGACCGCCCGAAGAAACAAAAGGCGACGATCCAGGCCCTCGGCCTGAAGCGGATGCACCAAACCGTGGAGAAGGAGAATACTCCGGTAATCCAAGGTATGATCAAGGCAGTAAGCCACCTCGTTAAAGTTGAAGAAGCCTAAGGCAGCCAAATAGTCAGTTGAGCGATTCGTCAATAAGTTGTATGACGTTTGACAGGATGACACTCCGCTGACAGAATGGCACTGCTGGAACGTTTGTTGCACTGCACCTGCGTCCCCGCCCTAAGCTTTTTAAAAATAAGTCCGTAATGGAACTGAATAATCTCAAACCAGCCGCCGGCGCTACGAAGTCCGGAAAGCGAATTGCTCGTGGTCAGGGATCCGGCCGTGGTGGTACCTCCACCCGTGGCCATAAGGGTGCCAAATCTCGCAGCGGTTACAAAAGTAAGCGCAATTTTGAAGGTGGTCAGATGCCACTTGCAACCCGCCTACCAAAGCGTGGCTTTAACAGCCCGAACCGTACGGAGTACGTTGCTCTCAACCTTGATCGCCTCCAGGCCATCAGTGAGAAGCACGGCCTGACGGAAATTTCCCCAGCCGCCCTGTACGCTGCCGGTATCATTAAAAAGAATGATCTGGTTAAGGTACTTGCTACCGGCGAGCTTACTTCTGCCCTGACACTGACGGCCCACGCCGCTTCAGCCAAGGCAAAAGAAGCCGTTGAAAAAGCAGGCGGTTCCATTACCATCTCCTAAAATAAGCACCCATGAAGAGGTTTTTTGAAACGCTTAAAAACATGTGGTCGATCGAGGAATTGCGTAAGCGGATCCTGTTCACCTTACTGTTGATCGCAATTTACCGTCTGGGTTCTTACATCGTGCTTCCTGGTGCTGATGTGGATGCACTGACGGCATCAATCGCCAGCCAGGGTGGTGGTAATGACCTCCTTGGGTTGATCAATCTGTTTACAGGTGGTGCATTTAACAATGCTTCCATCATGGCTCTTGGTATCATGCCGTACATTACGGCAAGTATCATTGTCCAGCTGCTCGGCTTTGCCGTTCCTTACTTCCAGCGCCTACAAAGCAAGGAAGGAGAGTCCGGTCGTAAGAAACTAAGCCAGATTACCCGCGCCCTTACGGTGGCTATTACCCTGGTTCAGGGTGCCGGTTACCTGACTTACATTAAGAGCAACGGTGGTATGAGTTCCCAGGTAGATGAATCTATCTTCTGGCTCTCCGGTATTATTATCCTTTCCACGGGTACCATCTTCGCGATGTGGCTCGGTGAACGGATCACCGACCGGGGTATAGGTAACGGTGTTTCCTTACTGATTACAGTAGGTATCATTGTTGGACTACCTACCGCTTTCGGCTTCGAATTGGTAGACAAATCTGACCGCCTGTTACTCTTCGCACTCGAAATGTTCGGCTTCTTCTTCGTGACCATGGTAACCGTAATGGTTGTAACTGGTGTACGTAAGATTCCACTGCAATTCGCCAAGCGAATGGTAGGCCGTGGCCAGGGAGCCGCTCCTTCCCGTACAGAACGCGACTACATTCCCCTGAAAGTGAATGCTTCCGGTGTAATGCCGATTATCTTCGCTCAGGCCCTGATGATGTTGCCCGTAAGCCTAGCAGGTTTTGGTGCCGGTGGACAAACCAGTTGGCTCGTTCAACAGTTCAACGACTTTACGTCACCACTCTACAACATTGTTTACTTCATTCTGGTAGTGGTCTTCACTTATGTCTACACGGCATTGGTGGTGAACCCTGGTCAGTACACGGAGTACCTGCGTCGTCAGAATGCGTTTATTCCTGGTGTTCGTGGTGGTGCCGAAACAGAAGAATACATTGATGCAATCACTAGTCGTATTACGCTTCCAGGTTCCATCATTCTCGGTTTGATTGCCATCCTTCCTGCACTCGTTGCTGGTCTTGGTGTCAACCAGCAGTTTGCTATCTTCTTCGGTGGTACTTCCCTGATCATCATGGTTGGTGTGGTACTCGATACACTGCAGCAAATTGAAAGCTACCTACTCATGCGCAAGTATGATGGTCTGGTTAAAGATGGTCGTCTCGAAGGCCGCAGCGGTGGAAGCCGGATGCAGAGCCTTGGTGCTGACTTCTAACAGTTCTTCACCTATGGATGGTGATCAAACGCCCTCTCTGATTTCAGAGAGGGCGTTTTGTATTTAAGTAATTGAGAATGTTAAACCTTGATAATATTGTGAATTACGCACGAACTTGTACCTTAGCATTTCCTTTAGAATAAATAATACCTTCTCTTTAATGAGTTTGCGTTCATTGGTTTTTTTGAAGAGAAGTTTTTTTTCGCTCTACAATCACTTAATATGAAATCGTTATTTACACTTTTTTCCCTGGCCCTGCTTTGCAGCTTTAGCTTAGGTGCCCAGGACCTCCAGGCAGGCCTGGTCATGCACTATCCTTTGGACGGCAACCTCACGGATACCATCTCCGGAATTACCGCGGACAACAATGGCAACCTTACGTTCGCTGATGGGCTGGCAGGCGGCAAAGCCGTACGCTTCTTCACTGAAGAAGCCTATTTCCTTACGCCCAGAGAGAAACTCCAGGTAGGGCCTGAGGCAGACGGCGGCACCGCCGGAACTTTTTCCATGTTCGTCAATCATCGCGATGCTCCGCTGATGACCGACCGTCAAAACTACCTCGCGCAGAAGAACGGCTGTGGCCCTGAAGACAATAACCGTGGCCGGGTGGTACTCTACCGCCAGGACCCAACTGGAAACAGCGATCCGGACAGTTTGATCTCCTTTTTCGCCGGTCGTCCAAACCGTACTGGATACAAGTTGGATATGGCGGATACCTGGATTCACCTGACACTTACCGTTGACCCGGAAATTCGGGAATGGGCGTTTTACGTCAACGGTGCTGAGTTCAGCCGGGATACTTTCCCAGGAACCACCAATGCGGAAAACTCCTGTGGAGAATACGTGGTAGGCCACCACCTGACCTTTACTACAGGGACGCAGACTTTCGACGGACTGATGGACGACCTGCGCTTCTATAACCGGGTGCTTACTGACAGGGAAATTTTCCTGTTGTCTCAGCAATTTCCAACTGCTACCCGTGAGGTAGTAGTGAATGACGGTGCACGTCTGTTCCCTAACCCTGTTGCTACGGGCCAGGATGTCCAGATTGATATTGACCAATCCGTCTTCCCCGTTTCCGCTCAACTTAAGGTGAACGTTACGGATGCTTTGGGCCGGGTGGTCCTCAGCCGCGAATTCGATGGCCACCAGGGGCGTATTGCCTTGGGGCAAAACCTGAAAGTGGGAACCTACACGGTTTCCCTGACAGATGGCGTCCGACTAACCTCTGCTGCACTTCTGGTGCGGTAAATCCTCGTTGAGCCCTGACATCAACACTGCAAGCGCCCTCTCTGATTTCAGAGAGGGCGCTTAATCTTTGGCGTTTTATTCGATTTTGTGGATAGCTTGCAACTTTAAAGGGGAAGATCTCCCTTTACCATTAGCGGGACATAGGCCCGACAACATAACACGTTCTGCCAAGATGCGCCGAAAGATTTGGACCCTATTGGGGGACGCCATTCGTGGAAAACAATTTGACCTTACGGCCATCAGTATACCAAAGGCAATTGTCTTATTGGCAATACCGATGATGCTGGAGATGGCCATGGAGTCAATATTCGCGCTCGTAGACACTTACTTCGTTGGTAGAATTGGAACCGAGGCGCTCACCACAATTGGGCTTACCGAAGTGATGCTGACCCTGGTATACAGCGTAGCCATCGGTTTAAGCACGGCCCCGATGGCGATGGTGGCCAGATTCATCGGGGAGAAAAACCCGGCTCAGGCAGGTAAAGCGGCTGGGCAAGCTATTTTGCTAGGCATTTTCGTCAGTTTACTCGTTGCCGTGCCCGGCTTTATCTATGCCGAGGACTTGCTTGCTCTGATGGGAGCGAGCGAGGCGGTAATCAAACAGGGAGTGGGGTACACCAGAATTATGTTTGCTACCAATGTGGTTATCATGTTGCTATTTGTAGTCAACGGCGTATTTCGTGGCGCAGGGGAAGCGGCCAAAGCGATGCGTGTACTGTGGTTAGCAAATGGGATCAACATCGTGTTGGACCCGATTTTTATTTTTGGCCTTGGGCCGATTCCTGCATTCGGAGTGGAAGGGGCTGCCATCGCTACTTCGATTGGAAGGGGGGTGGGCGTAGCCTACCAACTGTACCTGCTTTTCGGAGATAAATCCGTGATCAAGATGGGCGCTAAAGCCTGGTTGATAGACTGGGTAATGCAACAGCGGATTGGCCGGATTGCCTCTACGGGCGCTTTTCAGTACCTCATCGCCTCGGCGAGTTGGGTATTCCTGATGCGCATCGTTGCGGGGTTTGGTGATGCGGCGGTGGCTGGGTATACCGTAGCCATTCGCCTCATTCTCTTTACGATGTTACCCGCCTGGGGCCTGGCTAATGCTGCGGCGACATTTGTGGGGCAGAGCCTTGGAGCAAACCAGCCCGAGAGAGCAGAGAGGGGAGTATGGGTAACCTTAAAAATCACGGCTATATATTTTGGCGTCCTGTCAATTTTTTATTTTTTTCTGGCGCGGCCGCTGGTGCAAGGATTCGTTGAAGAAGCAAGGGCGGTCAGCTATGGGATCAACGCACTGCAGGCCTTTGCTATCGGCTATGTCTTCTTCGGTGTCGGGATGATTCCCGTACAAGCCTTAAACGGAGCAGGAGACACCAGGACCCCGATGTGGCTAAACTTTATCTGCTTTTGGCTGATCGAAATTCCTTTGGGCTTTTGGCTGGGCCAGGAACTCGGGTATGAAGTGAAAGGTGTCGTCTCTGCAGTAGTGATTGCAGAGGTTGTTCTCTCTGCGCTCGCACTGTGGTTTTTTGCACGAGGGAAGTGGAAGGAGACCACGGTTTAAGTCGGTATTCATTGACGCCAGGACTACTCCTTTAAAAAGGAAAACAGGAGGTCGGAGATCAAGTCATGGCCTTTAGCATTAGGATGATTACCCTGGGCCATCAGCTCTTCTAACGATGTTCCTTTAACTACTGCCTGCTGGAAAGTGGCGTAACTATCGGCCAAACCAACGCCATGCCGGGCAAATGACTGCACTTAACCTGCACTGCACCTGCGGCCGCGCCCTAATGAAAGACAAGATGCAAAACCAGTAAAGAAAGAGCCAACCCAAGCCCTAGCCAGGCAGAGGATTTGCTGTCAGCCACAAAAAGTTCCCTAAATGGCCGTAAGCTATTGCGGCCCGGTAATAACTGCAAGAATACGAACAGGGCCATTATAACTACCCCGGCACGGACGAAGTAATTCATTTCCGGAACGAAATATTTAATGGCCAGATTTAACGGCGTAGAGGCAAGGAAGGCAAATAAGGTAACTTTCGGCGCCCGAACGATCAATAAGGCAGCCGATAAAATGACCACCACTATGCCGCAATTGATGTAGTAACGTAACTCGTTGAGCGTATGCGTAAAGGCGTCTCCCGGGTTATTTAACTTGAGGTACATAAGCGTTAACCCCATGGCAATACCCGTAAGGAGCGTGACAAGGATCGTCCGTTTTCCGGTAGCGACCATTTGACTTTCGGTAGCCTGGGGCCGCAAATACCGCTTGTAGACGTCGACCGTCCAAAGGGTGGCGAGGCTATTGAAAGTAGAATCTACCGTAGACATCAAACTGGCGAATAGCGCGCACAGGATGATGCCCTTTACGCCGACCGGCAGGTAGTTGTTTACGATATAGGGGAAGGCTCCGTCGGGATCATCCAGTGGTGTTCCCTGCTCCGCCAGTATGCCGTAAAGCGCGACACCGGGAACAATAATGATGACGGCCATGAGGTATTTGGTAACACCGCCGACCATGAGGCCCACTTGCGCTTCGCGCAGGCTCCGGGCAGCGAGGCTTCGCTGTACAACCGCCTGGTTGGCACACCAGTAATTGATGTTGAGGAAAAACAGACCGAACAATAGGGTCCAGGGTAATTTAGGGTGGTCCGCAGGAAGGTGAAGATGCATTAATTGTGGCGTTTTTTCATAGAGCTGAGACCATCCGCCAAGATGGTGTACCGCAACCAATGTTACCACGATCCCGCCTAACAACAGAATAGCAAACTGAATGATGTCCGTTTTTACCACCGCCGCAAGACCACCTAAATAAGTATAAATGGCGGAGAAAACACCCAACGCAATGACCAGTACCCCGACCCGAATCATCCGGATATCACTGATGAAAGTGAAGTATTCTCCAAAGACCAGGTCCGCTGCGTAGGCGCCCCAAAAAAGGGCGCCACCAAGGGTTACGGTGGCAAAGAGCGCAAGGTTTGCGAGGCTGTAAACCAGTGCCACTTTTGGCCCAATTTTCTTTTCGATGAACTGCGTAATAGTGATGATCTTCTCACTCAGGTACATTGGGACAAAGAGGAAGGCCGCAAGTAAAATTCCTTGTACCGCGTTGATCTCAAGATTTGCCTGTGCCAGTCCGTACAGGTAGGCAGAACCCATCATTCCAAGAAATTGATAACCCTGAATGTTGGTAGCAATGGTAGACATCGCCACGGAAGGCCAACGCAGGTTCCTGCCAGCCAGGAAATAACTTTCAGTACTTACTTCTTCGGCTTTCGACCGGCCAGCAAGGGCGACTACCATGATGGCGATGAAGTAAAGCGCTACGATTAAAAGGTCAAGCATAGGCCGCAAGGTAATACGTATCAACAAGCTCAAAGTCGGAGGGTAGTGGCCGTGTGTATTTTGCTCCACGGCAATTGTGCCGACCCCTTCTTATCAACCGGCAGAAGTGCCGGGGAACAAGCCCACCAAGCCATGAGGGCCGGAGATGCCAACCCATTTATACAATTTGTTACATACAGAATAGCCTTTCCATTAAGCAGGCTGTAGCAACCAAAAGATGGCCTTATCTTACGCTAAGAAATTCACTATAACATGAGACTACTAATCGCACTTGCCCTCCTCAGTCTGTTTTCCTGCAATCAACAGACTGAAACGATTGCTGATGAGTTTGGGCCAAGGCCTGCACTGCAACTTTACCACGACCTCTCTAACGTTCCCACCGATCAATTCAGCGGAGGGGCAAAGATGATTCCAATCACTACGCCCCTGGGCAATTTCAAAGTATGGACGAAACGAACGGGTAATAATCCTGACGTAAAGGTACTATTGTTGCACGGTGGCCCCGGAGCCAACCACGCCTATTTAGAATGCTTTGACAGCTATTTTCCCGGCGCTGAAATAGAGTACTATTACTACGATCAGCTGGGTTCCCGCCTGAGCGATGTCCCTTCTGACCCCAGCCTTTGGACGATCGACCGATTCGTCGACGAAGTTGAACAGGTTCGTAAAGCACTTAACCTGACCAAAGACAACTTCTATATCCTGGGACACAGCTGGGGAGGTATTCTCGGACTTGAATATGCGCTGAAGCACCAGGATAAGATGAATGGATTGATCATCAGTAATATGATGGTTTCCATTCCTGATTACAACAAGTATGCCGATGAAGTACTGGGGCCTCAGCTGAACCCGGATACCCTAGCCGCAATCAAAGCTTATGAAGCTAAGGGGGACTTTGACAATCCTGGCTACATCAGCACCATTATGAATAATTATTACCCCAGGCATGTTTTACGAATGCCCCTGGAGGATTGGCCGGAGCCGGTGAACCGCGGCTTTGACAGGCTAAATGGTCAGATCTACGTGGGCATGCAAGGACCGAGTGAATTTGGAATTCGGGGCGATGCATCCTTACTCACCTGGGACCGTCGTAAGGATCTACCTAAGGTCACCATTCCAGTGTTAACGATTGGCGGGAAGTACGACACTATGGACCCAGAGCACATGCGCGAAATCGCGAGCGAGTTTCCGGATGGGAGCCATGTACATTGTCCGACGGGAAGCCATATGAGCTTCTACGATGACCAGCAGACTTACTTTGATGGCCTTATTGGATGGATCAATTCGGTGGAACAGAGGTAACCTATTAGTCTGCTTTGCGCCGACCGGATAAAAAGCCAACAGGTGACATAATTGTGATTTTACCATCAGCTTCTCGTTCTACTTCCAAGTCCGGATTTTGGGCGCAAAAAATGGCGAATTCAGGTAAGCTGCGCTTACGGTTGAAACTCAAGGTTGCGAGTTGGTCAGGAGGAAGTTGTACGGTAATAGACATGCGGGTGTATCACTTTCTTAAAAGTACAACGACAAAGAGTAATGAAAAGGCTTATTCGGGGAAGGAATATACGCTAAGCCGCCACCCGCTGCAGTTTCCGTACCACCTCCGCATCAACGATGGGGGCGAAAAGCAAGTCTCCCTGCTGGTCGTCTACAATCTCCAGGCGGAGCTGTTTGGCCAATTCTTTAGCCAGGTTCCCAAGCTGCTGTGCGTAAGGTAGGGTATTACCCATGGCGGCGTAATGATCGATGATGCCGATACGGATCAGGTCATAAGGATCAACACGGTTGATGAGTTCCCGCAGATCCGCTTTGGCGGCAATCTTTTGCCCCCGCATCTTGAGCTGTTCGCGCAGGTCAGCCATAGTGCAGCCAACGATTTGCTCCCGGCGGTAGAAGTTCCAGTATTCGGCGGTATCGCGTTTGCGGGAGTAGTGAGCAAGGTGCCGGCTTTCGGCGGCTTTCTGACAGCTGATGCGGGCCATAGCCTTTACTTGTTCCAATAGCTCCAGGGTCTCGGTAGTGGAAAGCTGTACCTGCTCTGGATATACGTCTTCTTCTTTACTGAGCTTGGTGGCTATGGCTTGCTTCAATTTCGACTTTGAGGCTAAAGCAATGACTTTGCCAAGTTCCAACGAGAGGTAGTACTCTTGCATAAGTGCTCCCCTTGATTGAGGAGAACGGGCGTAGTCTTTCATCCCGGCTGGTTTTCGGATGCCATCAGAGAATTGATAGATGTCCTTCAACCAGTGACGGATGTTGGTCTGGTAATGATGGTCAGAAATACCCAGCGCACGATGAAGCTCAGTGGCCTTGATGACGCGGGTACCTTTTCTTGAAGTTCGAATTGTTAGTTCCATGTTGGAAACTTGCTGTTGTTACTACAAATTTAGGTTTAAGTGTTGTGTTTTGCAAATTTGAAACAAATAATTTTTAACTTTTGTGTGTTTATTTTTGATTTATCAGCTGATTATGCGTTTTTGTAATCAAATTGATGTTTAAGTATTGTTGTTTTTATCTGCTTTGTTGGAAATTTTGCGGAAGTAGCTGCTCTGAGCAGGAGCAGGCAATAGCTCCGCTTGCGGGTACTTTATCTGTCAGAACCCAAATTAATCAGATGACCCAACCACTAGACAACCCGACAACTAGACACTATCTTGTCCACCACCCGGGTTGTCGGGGAAACGTACTCCAGTTATGAAATTCAGCAAAACGGGCCATATTCTAGCCTCCGCCGGTGCCGCCATCGGGGTAGCAAACCTGGTGATATTCCCCTACCGTGTCCATTTTTTTGGCGGCGGTGCCTATGTACTTGCCTTCGTAGGGTTCACCTTATTGATGGGGATTCCCCTGATGATCTTGGAGAATGCCCTCGGTAAGCGAAGTGGAACGGACGCAATCGATGCTTTCCGTGGAAAGGGAGATGGAAAGGGGTGGGCGTGGATCGGACGGCTAGGTATCCTGACCTCCATCATGGTAGCCTCGTTTTATCTCGTATTGGCGGGGTGGACCCTTGATTATGTCTGGCATTACCTAACGGATTACCAGGCACTGGCCGAAACACCCGCAGGTCCGGCCTTCGGGGCAGCCATCAGTACGACCAAAAGGGCCTTGTTGTTTACGGGCCTGTTTACAGCTTTGGCCGCCTTCATATCTTCGAGCAAACTGCACACCGGCGTAGAGCGGCTAAGTAAATTTGCCATGCCACTACTTGGTGTGTTAATCCTTTTCCTGATCATTTCCCTGCCGATGTTGCGGCCCGAGGCAGTAGATTATACCAATCTCTTTCGTTTTGACTGGTACGCATTATTTGTTCCGACCGACACCGGAGAACTGGCCATTCTGCACGCTTTGGGGCAGGCGTTCTTCAGCCTTGGATTGGGAGCTGCCTCCATGCTGACTTTTGCCACCCACCTCGATCGTAAGGAAAACGTGCTGCAAAATGCACCATTGATCGTTCATTTAGATACCACCATTGCTCTTTTAGGAGCCTTGCTGGTGGTACCATTGCTTGGGAACATTGAAGGAGACATATATAATGGTCCGCCGCTGGTATTCATCAATTTGGTGGAAATCTTTAAATCGTACGGCGCAGCGGGGCAGCTGGTGGGCTTATCCTTCTTTGTTTTGCTTGGTATTGCCATCATGACTTCGGCGGTGTCCCTGATCGAGCCCGCGTTGCGGGCGGTGGAGGCTCAAATGGGCTGGAGTCGGCGTATTGGCGGACTGGTGCTCGGTCTTCTGGTCTTCGTACTGGCGGTGCCGGTGGTCATTTCCTGCTCGCCCACCGGCCCGACCTGGCTGACGGACTTTGCGGGAATGGGCGGCAACGACCCCAGTATGGGCTACTTTAATTTTCTGCTGGAATGGTTCGGTAGCATCATGCTGTTAATCGGCACGCTGCTGCTGTGCGTTTATTTATTGCGGCGTTGGAAACTCGACGGCTTGTTTGAGGAACTGGAGATTGGCGGACATAAGGTATCTCCCGCATGGCGGAAGTGGTTGACGATTGCTTATCGGTACGTGATTCCCATCGGGATAGGTTTATTGCTGGTGGCCAAGATGGTGGTACTTTAATGCCTTTTTGGCGCGAACGCAGGTGCCGGAGAAGTTGAAAAGCAAAGGGGGCCTTATTCGTTTAGTAGTTCATAGTCTCTACCCTTTGAACTACTGAACTATGAACTATTGAACTATGAACTAATAAACCACTAAACTAACAAACATCGCTCCCAGCACCCGCCACCTATTCGAGATCAACCTGGCTATGATCTTCATCGGAACCTCTGGCATTCTCGGCCGGTTCGTACCTGTCGATGCCGTTCCCGCCGTCTGGTGGCGGGCTTTCATCGCGATGCTCCTATTGGCGGGCTTTTGCTGGTGGAAAGGTTTTAGTTTCCGGATCGCCGATCCGAAGCGCCTCAAACTGGTCATGCTCTCCGGTGTGCTGATGATGGGGCACTGGGTGATGTATTTCTACGCGCTGAAGTTATCGAGCGTAGCCATTGGCATGCTGTCCATCTTCACTTATCCGGCCATGACGACCCTGCTGGAACCGCTGCTGCTCAAAAAACCATTCCAACCCCGTCACCTACTGCTGGCGTTTTTGGTCATCGTCGGCATTTATTTCCTCGCCCCCAGCTTTGATCTGGCCGATGGTGCCACGTTGGGCCTATGTCTGGGGCTACTTTCCGCCTTCGTGTATTCCCTCCGCAACATTCTAATGAAAACGCAGATCGATGCGCTCCAGGGCTCGGTACTAATGACTTACCAGGCGGGGATCACCGCGTTGCTACTACTGCCGACATGGTATTACTTCAACACTGCCCCCCCGGCGGCCGCATGGCCCTACCTGATAGGGCTCGGCCTTCTGACCACGGCTATCGGCCATACACTTCTACTGGGCTGCTTTCGCTATTTCTCGGCGAGTACCGCCAGTTTGTTAACCTGCGTTCAACCAGTGTACGGCATCTTGATGGGGGTGGTCTTTTTCCAGGAGATCCCCGGCTGGTCGGCCGTGCTGGGCGGTGCGTTAATCCTTTCGGCGGTAGTTGTTGAGGCACGAGCCACGATGCGGAAGGCACCTGTAGCTTAACTTCTTTGCTCCAGGTACCGGTGAATGGAAGCAAAATCCAATCGTCCCATCCCGTCGGCACGTGCAGCAGCAAAGATTTCTTTGGTCAGGTTCGCGAGGTAAAGTGGCTGGTCTTCTTCATAAGCGGTCAGCGCAGCCAAGTGCAGGTCTTTGTGCATCCATTCCAGTGGGAACTGAACGTCGTAATTGTCTTCCCGGATCATCTCGGCTTTAAATTTGGTGAACGGAGCGGAGACGGGAAGGCCGGGAAGGACATTGAGCAGGAAGTCCTTGTCGAGGCCAAGCTTTTCGCCCAAGAGTACCGCCTCAGAGAAGATTAGCATGGATTGTGCCAGCATCACGTTGACCAGCATCTTAAAGGAAGCACCTTGACCGACCTCACCGAGGGTAATCACTTTGGCGCCCATAACCTCAAGGTAAGGCTGGATCTCGGTTGCCTGCTCCGGTGAGGCACCAACGAAGAAGGCTAATTGGGCTGCTTCAGCCTGTGGTTTTGACCCGGCTACCGGGGCGTCAATAAAACGAATACCGGCAGCCCGGGCAGCATTGGCCGCTTTCCGGCTGAAGGATGGGTTAACGGTCGTACAATCGACCCAAAGCGCGCTGTCTTGCATGGCGGAGAGCGCAGCGCCTTTTTCTAGAAAACAGGCGGTAATGGCCTCGGGAGTGGAAAGCATAGAAAAGACGATGTCTGCATCTTGTACGGCCTCGGTGAGTGTGTGGACAACGGTTGCTCCCAGGTCCCGAAGAGGAGAGGTAGCCAATACCGTCCGATTCCAAACGGTAATTTCAATATTATTTTTTAGCAGGTTGGCAGCCATCCGGCTGCCCATTATACCGAGTCCGGCGAAAGTGATCTTCATGGTGATGTTTTTGTGTTCCACAAAGATCTGGAGGTAGACGCGGTAGAACTAGTCTGGATCGGGTAGGAATGCTATTAATCCGTCAGGATAAATTATTCCGGTGTTGCCGCAGCATAAACTGCTTTGGGCTCAGGCCGGTCCGGTTACGGAATTCCCGGATGAAATAGGAGACATTGTCGTAACCTACTTCAAAGGCCATTTCGGTGACGGGCATTTCCTGATTCGTCGCCAGCTGGTGCGCTTTGTTGAGGCGCTGATCCTTCACCCATTGTTGTGGCGTGGTCCGGAACTGTGCCTTAAAGTCTCGCCGGAAGGTGCTGGCGCTACGCCCGGTCAGGTAGGCGTAGTCTTCCATCTTCAGCGGCTTATCGTAGTTGGCCTCCATGAAGGTGCGGATGTTCCGCTTGCGGGGTAGGCTAAGGCGGAAGAGGAATTCGGCGAAGGCCTTATCATTGCTCTGTGCATTCAACAGGTGTAACAATTCCAAGAGCTTAGGCTGCAGGAACTGCTTGCCGTGGCGGCCGTTGCCGTAGATGTCGAGGAAAGACTGGACGAAGGTGCTGATGGCGGGAAATTGCTCGAATTTCAGATGGTCGGGCGCAGCCTGATGGTCGGCTTCCATAACCCGGGAATGCTGTAGGAAGGCATGAATTTGTTCATCATCGAAATAGAAGAGCAGGCTACGGAAATTGTCCGCAGCGGGTTTCAGGTCCGTTACGTAGTAGACGCCGCGGGGGAGAAAGACTAGTTCGCCGGCACGGACGTGGATGACATTGTCGTCGTAGGTTTTGATCCGCTGCTCTCCGGCAAGAACCACGGAAATAACGTGGTTGGAAACGTAGGCCTCCCGACCAATTAAAGCTTCAGGTAATTCCTTGTGCAGAATGCAGGTATTGCCGTCCTGCATCAGAGTACGAACGTTTTTATCGTTGAATAGGCGCTGTGGAATCAGGATCATAGCCGTAAATATCGGGACGAAGGTCGTACCAAAATAGTCCCAATACACCAAAAATGGTGGTGGGGCTTAGTTTGTGAGTACAACAAATTGTAGAAATGAAATAGAAAGCTTTTTGACCCGCCCGACGACCTACGTCGAAAGACCATGGGTCTTTACGCGTAGCCGTCCGACGGGAAGACGATCCTATTGCTGAGACCGGAGGCCGTCGGGCCGCTCGGAGCTTCGGCAACGGCCGAGCCGCCGGCGGTCGGACGGCTCTGAGGTCGCCACCTGTAATTTGTGATACGTACCTTACTCTGCATCCTGCGTCCGCGCCCTTATTAGTCAAGCAGTCAGAGAGTCAAGCAATCAAATAGTCAGGCGATATTAGCTCGTTTTACAAAGAATGCCCAAACGAACGCAGGGAGCATAGTCGTGCGGCAGCCACTCTCTGACTGCTTGACTACCTATTTGCCTTCACCCCAGCATACACCTTCCGCACCATTTCCCCAATCTCCCGAGGTTCCAGCCACCGGGTAACGATCACCAGATCTTCCTGTTCGTCAACAACAATGAAATTACCCCCGAAGCCGGCAGCATAATACAGGTGGTCCGGCACGCCTTCCCACTGGCGCGGCCCCTGGTTGAGCCACCACATATAACCGTAGCTGGCGTTGGCCGGGGTGGGGGTCTGGATCATGTCCGTCCAGCGACGGGAAATGAGCTGGCGATCGCCCCATTTGCCCTTTCGGGCAAAGAGCAGGCCGAGGCGCGCATGGTCGGTGGTGTTGACGAACAGCCCGCCGCCGTGGTGGCCACCGCCGGAGACAGATTGCATCTTCAACCCGTCCACATTTACCCAGGTGTTATCGTAACCGTACCAGCGCCAGGTGGTGCTGGCACCAATCGGGTCCATGATTCTTTCCTTAATAACGACGGGAAGGGGGCGTCGCCATACCTGCAGCAAACTGTAGGCCAGAACGTTGACCCGCACATCGTTGTATTTGAACTGAGAGCCGGGTTCCTGCAACTTACGGTACCGCCATTCATCGAGGTTTCCGTCGCGGTCGGGCCGGTCGGCCCAGTCATACAGGCCAAAAAGAGCCCCGGACCAATCGGAAGTCTGGTGGAGGAGGTGCTCCCAGGTAATCTTTCCGTTGTGGTCACCGTTGAAGGTGCCGTCCCAAACATAGTCTGCGACAGTATCCTTAACGGAACGGATCAAGCCGTCGTCCAGAGCCAGGCCAGCAGTGGTGGAGAGATAGCTTTTGGTGACGCTGAAGGTCATGTCCACCCGCTCTGTGTCTCCCCATTGGGCAACGACGTAGCCATCCTTGATGATCATCCCGGCTGGTCCGCCACGCTCTTTTGTTGGTCCCTGTAATGCATGGTCAGGCTCACGGCTGAAACTTTGCAGAATGGCCAGGCGGAGGTCGCGCGCACCGGAGTATTCGTTGGCCAGTGCAAAGACTATGGCACTGTCGATGGCAGCGGGGTCAAGTCCCGTTTCAGCGGGCGTTTTGTTGGCCCAGGCAGTTGGGGTAGGGTAGTACTGTGCGCTTAGTGTAGTGGAAAGCAGGAGGGCGAAAAGGAAGGCATGTCTCATATCCGTGAAGGTAAAGTATTTACTAATAGAGCTAAATAAAAGCATATTATAAAGCAATTATTTATATATAATCTATTGAAATTTATGCGTTTGCGAGTATTTGAATGTCGCTTTTTTAAAGCGGAGCCTCTTTTTATTGTGAAAACTATTTTATTGATAATCAATCGTATGTAACGTTTTTAGCAAGTGAAATTACTAAAGGAGTGCCGCCAAATCTACAAGGTTGGCCATTCTGATGGCATAGATTTTACCTTTGGATTATTCGAAATTATTATTGACAAATAATACGGCACCTGAAACTTTTTCATTTTTGATTTTGCTTGTTTATCCCTAATTGATATGATTTACTCACCTGGACTTAGGCATCCGGCAGGGCATTTTGCTTCCCTCCGGTCAGCCTCCTGTATGCCTGGAAAAGAGCTTTTGTTGCCTTTTCCATCGGCAGAGCAGGGCCTCAACAAGGCTTCCGTTCCGTTTAAGCCGGTCTTGCGGAAGCGGGGTCCGCCGACCAAGATCCTGAACAGATTATTAAGGTGGAGTTTATGACTCCACTTTTCAACAGATTACTATGATGCACGTGTGGACAACACCACTTAGTTAGCCCACTTTGTTACGCGAACAACCTCCGACTAAGGAGCGGGGAAGGCATTCCCCTAAACGGGGCAACCACCGGAAGTAATTACTCCGGTGGCCTGCTTCAAATTTTATAACAATGCTTTTTCGTGCTTTATTTTTTGCAGCCGTACTTACAGCCGCTGCACCGATAACCGCTCAGGTTGTCGAGGATATTTCTATGCTCACGGCTCCCGGCTCAACGGAGTCAGAGAAGCCAGCTTTGGTCTTACCCCTGCTTGTTTCACTCGATCCACAGAGCTTGGTTCTGGTAACCTGGAAGGATAAGACCACTTCTACGGTAACCGTCAACCAGGTCCTTAGCTGGTACGATGAGCCCTAAGCTCGATCAACAAATCGAACGGGGTTTTAATCGTTAGGTTATTGCTGAGTAGTGGTTTTTATCCCCATATTTCCCAATCCAGTGTCGAAGCGTCCAACCCTGGCGTTTCGTCCTGGTGAGGGAAAGGGATAGGGTCTGCTATTTGGAGGGCAGGTCGGTCAATGAATACCGTAAGGTTTTCGCTTAGCCACCCACTCAGGTATCGGCCGCCATTAATAAAAAGCGTCCCTTTGCCCGAGTCAACGGGGAAGCTGGCAATACCACTGGCGTCCGTACAACGGACTTTAGTCCAACCCATGGCAGGTTCAGTAAACTCTAAGGAGATATTCTGGCCGGCAACTGGGTTCTCATCTTGCCGACGCTTAAGAGTAATGTTAATCATGAAACAAAAATTAAAAGAGAGCCGACTATTTAAATACAGCCGACCCTCAACAAATACATGTTTTTTTAATGTTCAATTCTGGGATCTACTAAGGTGTTGATTAAGAATAAGAACATATTAAAATGACGGTGCACCCTACCTCCCATCCTGATTAAAGGTATTAAGAGGTACGACGAGTTATTAAACTGCCTCAGGTAGCACCGTCTTGAATAGGAGGTGTTGATCTTTGCACTAGGCCAAAGTTCTATTTTGAATCAGAAACGGACAGTATGGAAAGAGTTGGTTCATTGGATTCGCCGCAAAAAGCGCATCCGTGTAGTTGGTAAAATGCTGATTATCAGTAAATTATTTTTCACAATTTATAATGCGGTATCTCGCGCTTGCCACAGTATCTGGCTAGCCCTTGCCGGTTCGGACCAAGCGTTCCAGAGCGTCTTCCAGCCAATCTTTACGCGGGTGATTATAGTCCAGATAAGTCGGGGGGAGCTTTCCTTTCTTTCGGGCAAAGAGCTTTTTTCGGGCTTCCAGTGTGGGAGCGTTACCCTTGGTCACGATGGTGGAATACATACTTCTGAGCATGGTATAAGCCTTCACCCAGCAGCGGAAATTAGCTACATGTTTTGGTGGATACTTCTCCTTTTCCATCTCCAGGTAATCCAGCGCACGGTTCAGGTTTTTAATCTCCTTATCTACTTTGCCAATAAATAGTGTAACGTAGGCGCCTGTCTTAGTTCCCGGATGAGTAGCAAGCATATACAGTACCTGAAGACGAAGGATCCGAGCAGCAATATTCATAATTTCATTACCTACGGAGGCTACCTCGTCAAATTCCTTGTATGCGTTTACGTAGTCCTGTTCGTCAAAGCAGATCAGTGCCTCGAGGTAGCTGACAATAGAATTCTTAATTGCGGGATCCAGTCGGTTACGATAATGCTCACTGAATAATCGTAACCAATCGTGTACGCCGCGGTATCGCTCTGTTACGGGAATGAAGCTTATTTCAAGCTTATTCCAAATAAACTTATTGGGAACCTCAAGGCCCTGTTTTATGGTGTTGAAGAAGAGCGTGTAAGGTAGGTATTTAGCCTCCTCCTCGTTCCAGTCAATCCCGTACTTGTAGTCAATCGTTAGCAGGCGGGTAGAAAAGGCCAATGGCACATAATGGCGCAAACCGTTATTCTCCGCCGTTGTACAGTAGCTACTCAAGTTGCTCAAGGCATCGATCCAATCTTCCTCATCAATCTCATTCTTGTTGGCCCGAAGTTCTTGCAAAAAGTTCTTTATCCGCTCAGGTTGTGCGGGGTCCTCTGCGGGTAAACGAATAATATCGTAAAGTCCGATATAGGTATTTAATAATGGATCAACTTTGATCCGTGACTGATTCAATTTGATCAGATCCAGGAGAAGTTTGAAATGTTCCTCTTGCCAATCACCTTTTAGATGAGTCCATACCCTTATGTGAGTCTTTAACCGGATATAGCGCCGGAGATGATAAAGGATAAAAACATCGTCCGTTAATTTACCAAGCGTATTAAGGCCCTCTGGCGGATTGTGATTGGTTCCTGCCCATTCAAATTCCTTAATCTTAGTATAGGCATCAATTAAATTGTGGGCAGTAGAGTTCATTGTCGAAATATAGTGATGATAATCGGGTGTTGGATGAAAATAAGTACAGAATACGTTTACAACTGAAGGAGACCTGATCAATGAATCCAGGCAGTCAGGCTTTGCGCTGTTAACCTTTTTTGTACCTGCGATCGCGCCCAAATATGTCTGGCAGAACCTACCTCATTAGCATTCGAAGCAGGCGCGGCCGCAGGATGCCAAATAAGTTGTTGGGCAAACTAAAGACCACTAGAAAAGCAGCACCGCTATTACCGCCGCAATAGCTATCGCGAACGGTAATAAAAACAGATAACCCCAGCTAAGTATCACTGCTTTAATGATGGTCTTGATCCAACTTTGTGGGTACACTCGCTTCATTGCCATCAGGAAATAAATCACCATGGTAATACTGCTCAGGGTAAGTAGCCACGGAGTACCGATGATCAGCAGTTCGAGGGCGGCGAGGAACTGCGTCAGAAACAAAAACGCATGCACGTGCAACGTGAAAATGAAGTGCTCTATGTATTTCCGTTTGTGGCGGATGTAGATCAGTTTCAGCAGGCCCGCCGAAAGTGGAACCAGAAGTAGTAATCCCCAAATCGCCTGGCCCATCAACGTACTCACCCCCGATACGCCCAGGTGGTTGAGCCTGACGACCTGTTTGATTATGTACTGGTTCCATACACCCTCAATCTCGTATTTCTTCACTAGTTCCGTTGGGGTCAGTAGCGAATAATCCTCCCGGTTAAACATGATTATTTCTCCAGAGAAGTCGAGTCCACCAGAGTAATCAAGGTAACTAATCGACATGGAGTCGGATTTGGACAGGTTCAGTAGCCTGACTAAGCTGTCGGTAGCTTCGACTACGACCGGTGCGGGGAAGATCGTCCTAATACTATCAACGCCAGCCAGTAAATCGATCCCGAACTTACTTTCGTAGGCCGCTGATCTTTGCTTTTCCATGCTTACCTCTAAAGAATCTCCAATGGCCTGTGTCGTTAAGAAGCTGTAAGTTGCCACCATCAACACCCCACTTACGAAGAAGAGCCGCAAGGGGTGGAAGTAAGGCTTCTGCTTGCCGGAGAGGAAATTGTTCGTTAATCTGCCGGGGACCATCAGGGCAGCCAGGGTACGAAACAAACGGTTGTCGAAATTGAAGACCGTTTCGAAAAACTCTCCAACCAACTGCCAGAAACCTGGCGGCCCCTTGTAGGACTTTTGCCCACATTCAGGACAAAAAGCAGCATCGGGCCACATTGGCTCAGCGCAGTTAGGACATGTGGAAATCTTATTTTCGGAATCAGACACGCCAGGTTAGTTTAGTGCAAAGTAAGCCTCCCTAAACAAAGGCACCTGTTTATTCGGCAAAAGACCAAGCCCATACCATCAAAAATTATGGGACGGAGCACTAACTATTTATGTGGGCGGGGCCGCAGGTGCAGTGGAAAGGATAAAGAAGCAGGGTATCAGTGCTTGTGGACCATCGCTGAAACAACAACGGCCGCCACGTACGAGCGTACGGGCGGCCGTTGTGAGCAGCGCTATTACTAAGCGTTTAGTTCTTGTAGAACTTCACGAACATTTTACCTTCCGGTGTGCGGATGGCGGCAATGTACATGCCGGTAGCCAGGTTACCCAGCTTGTTGTAGGTAATCGAGTGGCTACCAGGAACCTGGTCTCCGGTAACTACGTTGGCTACACGTGCACCACGGACATCAAAGATGGAAAGATCAATCTTTCCGGCTACGCTCAGCTCGTAGTTGAAGCTGATCATGTCGTTGGCTGGGTTCGGCGCTGCAGTCAGCTGCAGGAACGGATTGTAAGCAGCAGGGCGAACACTGTTCACCAGGTCGGCGCAGAAACCGGTAGCACCTACGGCTCCGCCATCAGTTGCTCCGGTGGCAGACATAGACGTCGGGTCATAGCAAGGGCTGAAACGATCAAAGTTATAGAGCAGGCGACCGGTTGCGTAATCAGTACCAACGGCGAAAAGGCTGTCTTCCACCATGATGTTGGTAATGCCAACGGAGTCCTTGAACAGGATAGCTTCCTCAGAGTAGGTAATCAGACGCTCACGAGATGGCACGTCGTTGAGTTCGAGCACTTCTTCAAACGTGGCATCAGCTACGTCGTTGGTCATCGCGGCAATGAAGGTAGGGCTGAACAGCTCTGGCTGTACTACGGAATCAAAGTTCATGTAGTGGTCCAGTACGTCCTGTGTCCAGTGAACGTTATTGTTACGCATCGTGACGCTACCTCCCGCTACGATGGTGTCCAGCGTAAAGATCGGCGTGCTCATGTCCTTTAGGTTGATCTGCTCATTAGCTAACCAGGGGGATGAACCGATAATGGATGGGTTCTGGATGAAGTTGTCAGTAATCACCGTCTCTTTGGTGTTCTTCATCTGAATGAAACCGTGACGACCAACGTGGTTGAATACTGTATTCTTAGAGAATTCGAAGTAGTTCAGACCTTGCTGGCGGAAGCCAATGTAAATCCGGTCAAGGGTGTTGTGGATCACATTGTTTTTAATGATCACCGTGTCACCAAAGTTGGTCCGGAGGTCAACAATCCGGCCATTACCCTGCTGGCGGGCGTAGTCACCGAAGTTGCGAAGAATGCTGTTGGTGATCTTCACCGTCACGAAATCTCCTTCACTACGGATGGTGCCCTGACGGCTCTTCTCGATGATACAGTCATTCCAGCTGTAAGTGGTGCTGTCACCCTCTGGGCGGAAAGAAGCTGTTTCGTAAGCTGCGGCTAGCGGGCCTTCATCACCCATGATGATGTAAATGCCGTCCCAGGTGAAGCCTCCTTCTCCGCGGAACATTTCAACAAGGTTAGAACCTCCGGTGGGGTTGAGGCGGTCCACCAACGGACGACCGAGGGTCGCTACGTCTCCGGTTGCCGCCAGGTTGACGTCAAACGTCCAGCGGTTGACTTTGGAGAAGAAGTAAATACCGCCCGCTTCGAGGAGGTAAGTCTCCGTACCGTTACGGTCACCGGCAGCAGTGGTGTCCCCGTCGATGAAACGGTCAAGGTAAGTAAAGGGGAAGCCTGCGTCACCGTCCACATTGGCGGGGATGGTAACCGTTTGGGCCTCTAAGGCGAAGGAGCAGCACATTAAGGCTACAAGTAAAGCGTAAATCTTAGTCATGTGTAAACGAGTTTGTGAGGTTTGTAGAACGAATTGTTATTGGGTCCGGAACTAATCCTCCTTAGGCAGGAACTTTACTTCGACGCCCACGGTAGCCGTGGTGCCGAAAGTGGCACGGGACGTTTCGAATCTTTCGTTACGGAAGAAACTGACGTCCTGCTGATTAGTCAGGTTGTTTAGATTTAAGAAGACGTTGAGGCGCCGGCTGAAACGATATTTCAGGGCAGCATCCATACGCCAGAATTCTTTGTTGAAGCGGTCTTTGTCAGCAATGGAGCTGTATCCGGATAGTTTGGTACCCTGGTAAGAACCAGACACCCGGGCGGAAAAGCCACCAATGTCATATCCCAACGAGGCGTTGAAAATATCACTGGCCTGACCAATTAACGCTGCCTCCCGCTGAAAAGCAAAAGCAGTGGTCGTACAACGGGGGCGACCTCTTACGATCACACAGCTGGTCTCCTCCCGGAGGGAGTTGATCGTTGTGTTCGAATACAGCCGCGCGTAGTTTACGTTGAGTAATAGCTTATCAAAAGGCTTGGGGAGGAAGCTTAGTTTTGTCTGAACGTCAAATTCGATACCATAGACCCTGGAGTCGGGAGAACTCTCGAAACCGGTCAATTCAGCACCAATGAAGCCGGTGGCAGGCAGATCGTTGGCAACGGCGATACTGTCATTGTTTACGCCAAGGGTGATGGGGTAAAAGGCGTCTTTGATGTCTTTATAGAATCCACCGATGGAGAACAGCCCCAACTTGTCGGAGAAGGCGGTAAGAAATAAGTCGTAGTTAGTCGATACTGAAGGTCCCAGGGTCGGGTTACCCCGCCGGACGGAAAGGTCTCCGTTACGATTAACGAGGGTCGCCGGAACGATGTAGTCGAAGTCAGGACGGGCCAATGTCGTGCTGTAAGAGGCCCGGATGTCAAACCAATTCACCGGCTTGTACTTCACGTGGAGGTGCGGCAGGAAAACACTGTAGTCGTTCTCAGCAGTGCGCTCCGAACGTTCACCGCTCTCGCCCCAGTCGCCACTCAGATCTGCATAGATGCCGTTATATGTGTTCTGGTTCGCTTCATACCGGAAACCGGGAATCACGGTGAGCTGATCACCCATGCTGAATTTAAGCATTGCGTAGCCGGCAGCTACATTTTCAGTCAGGTCAAAATTATTCGTGATGCCAAAGAAGTCTCGCGGATACTGGTCGCGGAAAAGCTGATCGAAGCTCCGTAGTCTTTCCTCATCGAAACTGTAGGATAGACCCACATCGCGTCCCTGATTGTCTTCCACGCTAAGCGGGGAATCCGGGTCGAGGAAATTGACGACGCCTAAATACACTGTCGGGTCAATGCCCGAGGCACCAACTACACCTTCCCCGGGTAGGAGTTCATCCCAGTTGCGGATGGAGCGGAGGTAGTAGAGTTTGTCGTAGTATTCGTTGAAGGTCCGGCTCTTTTCGTTGGTTCGGTACTTACCGCCGAACTTGAACTCCGCCCGGATTTTATCACCTATCGAGAAAGGAATCTTTAAGTCGACAAAGGCCGTAGTGATGGATTCTTCGTTGCCACTGTCCGCATAGCTGGATCCCGTTAAGTAGGTACGTTCGGGGGCAACATTCAGGAAGTCATAAATCCGGTTAGGGTCATCACGATTATCCTGTACACCGGGTAGGAAGTTGTTGCCAGCACCCCGGAAATCAAATTCTATATCGAGCGGCGTTTCACCCACCACCTGACTGTAACTCACACCCCATTCGATGCTTAGGCTGTTCAACTTATGCCTGGTAGATAGCGAGGCAGAATATAAACTGATCGCACTCTGCTGAATGTTTGGGCGAAAGCTGACGCCGGTATTCTCAATGTCATAGCGTTCGGCGTGGTTGAACTGATCCCGGGAGGTGCGGGAGTAAATACCTAATAAGGTGACGTCGGTAGATTTACCAAAAGCATAATCCAGACCTAAACTACCATTATACCGGCGGCGGATCTCCTGCCGGCTGTTCAGCGTAAGCGCATTTGCCTGCTGATCGAAAATATTGAGCATGGTATCCAGGATGACCGCACGGTCGTCCCCCCAGCTTTGCCCTACCGTGTACCCGCCACGGTTGAACCTTTCCACGTTGGCCGTGGCAATGATGCCAAGCTTATCTTTAAAAACCCGGCGTGTCATGGAGCCAGTAAGTTTGTAATCCTTAAACTGATCGACAATACCATTATAGCCGCCAATCGCCTTAAGGGAGCCACGTGGCCGGTCATCGGCCTTCAGAATGTTCAGGTTGACGGTTCCTCCCAATGCATCACCGTCCATATCCGGAGTAGGGCTTTTGAACAGTTCGATGCCAGAAAGCAATTCTGGAGAAATCAGGGACAGGTCGACGGAGCGGTCAGTACCCGAGGTAGATGGCAGGCGGACGCCATTAATGTTGATGGCCGTAAACTTCGGGTCAAGACCACGGACAACAATTTTAGAGCCCTCGCCACCGCTACGGTTTATCGCTACCCCCGGCAGCCGGGAGATAGCCTCTGCCGCATTCACGTCGGGCAGTTCTTTGATTTTATCAGCAGAGACGAAGTTGGCAATGGCGTCAGAGTTCAACTGCTGGTTAATGGCCTTAGCCTGACCCAACATCTGGGCCGTGACCACAATCTCCTGGTCAAAGAGGATCGCACCGCCTAATCTCGCGGAGGCTTCGGCAGTCCCGTTCTCCGTAACGGTTACGGTCCTTTCCTGAGAGGCAAAACCCACAAAGGAAATTACTACCACGTGGTCACCTATCGCTACGTTTGTAAGGCGGTAAGAACCGTCCAAATCAGTAACCGTACCTACACCCGGGCTGGCCTTAAGGTAAATGCTGGCTCCTGGTAACCCGGATCCTTCTTCCGCATCCGTAATTAAACCGGAAATGGAGCCGGTTTGGGCTATCAATGGCATTAAACCTATCAATAGCAATAACGTCAGTAGTGATTTCAGTTTCATTTTTTGCATTTCAATCGACTAGTGAAAACTTCTTTCATTCGCCACCAGGTAAATCTGGTAGTGGGTGAAAACGAAGCATATCTTTTAAAAGCCGGTCATGCATGCCAGACTGAAATCAGTGGTGGTTATGCATTTTGATCAACCAGTAAGAACCCTTTTATGGTAGTAATAGAGAACCCTTTTGTGTCTTCGTGACACTAAAGTAATACTTTTTTATGTCTTTGTGACACACAAAGAAAAAAATTATGCAATCCCCAGCCTTATTTAACACCTTAAAAGGTCCTTTTTACTTAGCTAAAGGGGCCTAATAGTACCGTTCCAGATTTTCTGTGCACCACGCTAAATAAGCGGCCTCTAGTCTATTAACGACTTCTGGTAGTTCTTCCGCCAGGTCATTCCGCTCTCCCGGGTCATCAACGACGTTGAAAAGCTTGAGGTTCAGACTGTCCGAAATCGGTGCTATGTACTGGGCCGATGGCCGGCTCTTCCAATGATTTTCATTGGAGTTGGTAAGTTTGTAATCCCCCTGTCGTACGGCCCACGTTTTTTGCCATTTCCAGACAAGTAAACGCTCCGGATTGGGATTGGACAATAGCCGGCCGTCCAGCGTTGGATCATTCAGCGCGATGCCAACGGCTTCTGCTACCGTCGGCAGCACGTCCAGGGCAGAGACGTAGCGATCTTCCCGGCCTCCCGCCTTAATGGTTCCTGGCCAACTGACGGCCATAGGCACCCGGATACCTCCTTCCCACAGGGAGTACTTGCCACCCGCCAGTGGTGCATTGTCTGCCCCGGTCAGGGGAGAGCCTCCGTTGTCGGAGATAAAAATTACCATGGTATTCTTATCCATGCCTCCGGCTTCCAGCGCATCAAGCAAACGACCAATGTTGTCGTCCAGGCAATGCAGGTTGGCTAAGTAGTATTTTCGCAGCGGCCCCTCCTCAATTGCGCCCAAACGGGAGTATTTGTCATAATAGGCGGAGTACGAGCCAACCGGATGATGACTGTACGCTAAACTGTCGGCCGGATCGTAGTTAGGGATCGGCGGCACGTCGTAAATGTCCAGATATTTTTGCGGTACCTCATGAATCAGGTGATGAACGGCACTGTAAGCCAGGGTAAGAAAAAAGGGCTTGTTCTCCGCTTTATTCCCGTTCAGGTAACTAATGGCCTCATCGGTCAGGATGTCCGTCATATAGCCTTCCTCGTAGCTCTTTTCCCCTTCGTTATGGAGTAACGGCCCTAAAACCGCACTCGTTCCGTAAGGGTCAGGTGTCCTGTCTTGTATGGCCTTACTGTGTAGCCAGAAATCATGCGCGTGGGCGTTGAAGCCCAAAAACTCGTCGTAGCCGTGGCGGGTAGGGTATTCCCTTTTATCATAGTTCTTATGAAAGTTCCGGCCCAGGTCATTTTTCCCGATCCGTGCGGTGGAGTAGCCCGCATCGCGTAAGTACTCGGCAATGGTCCTGACGCTGTCCGGCAGGCCGGGCCCCCAACTTGCCGGTCCGTCCCAGCGAAACTGGTTCTTTCCCGTAAGCATGCCTACCCGCGAAGGGCTGCATACCGGTGCAGTGACGTAGGCTTGGGTGTAAATCGTTCCTGTTTTAGCCATCCTGGCCATGTTAGGGGTATGCGCCGAACCCTCGTAGTTGTCGAAGGGTGAAAAGTCTGCATAACCCTGATCGTCCACCACGATCAACAAAACGTTTGGCGGTCTCTCGTCCTGTTGGATAGTCTTACAAGAAAACAGAAAGAGAAAGGCTATTGGAAGAATGTACTTCATGATCTTGATTATCGTAATGTGTAAGATGGTCTGTTAGGAAGAATACAAGGAACTAATGTCGTTACCTAACAGGCAATAAAAATGCGCAGCGTTTAAATTTCCTCCTCGTAGAGCCAGCGACGAGACTTGCCGGGTAAGGAGACCCGGTGGGGTTTTAAAGCGTTAGACCAGTCCCCCAACTAAACAAACTTGCAGATAAAGCCATTTATTCCCTCGCTAATGCCCTAACCCGGTCCGGGTAATTCGTGATGAACCCCTCAATGCCCAAATCAAGAAGGTGGCGGATATCGGCATGGCTGTTCACCGTCCAGGCAAAAATTTTAAAACCAGCGTCGTGAATTTCCTTCACCGACTCTGGATTGAGGCTTCCGAGATAGGCATTGATGGAATAAGCACCGACTTCTTTACCTATTTCAAGGGCTTGAAGTGGTGATCTGTGCGGCAGGATACCGATTTCAATACGTTCGTCAAGTCCACGCATGATCTTCAGTTCATCATGTCGGAAACTGGAGATGTGAAAATCTTCCAGCTTCCATCCGTGTTCGCGGATAAATTCTTTGATGATGGCGTAGGTCGGTTCAGCAGTACCTGGCCCTTTCAGCTCTACGTTGATGCGTAGTTGTTTATCGGTCAGGAGTAGGACGTCCTCAAGACGGGGGATTTTATACATGCCGCCCAACATCAGCTGATTGAGTCCAGCCAGGGTGTAATCGGCGATCTTCCCTTCGGTGCCGGTCAGTCGCTTCAGGTCGCTGTCATGAAAGCAAACGACTTCGCCATCCTTCAGGGTAAAAACGTCCAGTTCAATCATGTCGGAACCCAGATCAACAGCTTTTTGGAAAGCGGGCAGAGAGTTTTCCAGGGCGTACCCACTGGCCCCACGGTGGGCGATAATCAGGGGGCGCGGCCGCAGGTGCAATGAAGAGACCACGGCAAAGTGGTCCGACGGAAAACGCCCGTCTACTGCATCAGTCAGGGTCGCGTAATTAAGGACCTTTACTCCTGGAGAGACCATAATATAATCGATCCTGCGGCTGGCTGATTTATCGTAATTGAAACCGGTGAAGGTTCCCGTCGGGCCAAGTCGTATCGGGGCAGCGTGGTAGGTGTCCGTCAGTGCCGCACTCATCTTTTGTAGCGGGGCGGTCTCTGGCGTCAGGTTGAGGTCTCCGGTAACCACGAAGGGCAATCCATCCTTATTCAACGAATCGATCATGGTCATGATGAGGTCCACGCTTTTGAGGCGGGCTGTTTCCCCGACGTGGTCAAAGTGCGTGTTGAAGACCAGGAAATCCCGCTCGCCAGTTCGCTCCGCCAGGCGTGCCCAGCTTACTATGCGTGGAAGGGCCGCATCCCATCCCGTAGAAACCTTGTCTGGTGTCTCCGACAACCAAAAGGTTCCGGAGTCGTGTACACTGAATCGTTTCCGGTTGTAGAACAACGCGGAGTACTCGCCGGCATGCCCTCCTTGCCTTCCTTCCCCGACGTAAGCATAATCCGTAAGCCTGCCGTTCAGCCAATCGATTTGTTCGGGGAGGCCTTCCTGGGTGCCCATGACGTCGGGAGCATGAAATTCAACCTGGCTGGCCAGGAACTCCTTACGCTCCGGCCAGGCATTTTTACCGTCATTGGGCGTATTGAGCCTGATGTTATAGGTCATGACCTTCAAACGCTGCTCTCCATCATCTTCACACTGCACCTGCGCGCCGCCGCCCAAAGGACAAAGGAAGAAGAGGAGAAGGAATAAAAGGGAGCCGTGCACCCGAAAAAAATTGATCGACATAACTTGACATTTTACGGTTCAGGGAAGCTGGAAGACTCCTTAGAGTACTTCTCCATCAGCGTGCTTCCAACTATGGACTTCCGACTACGAATTACTCTCTAGTAACCTTCATTCTGCGGGTAATTGGGACCCAGTAAATCTAATTCCGCTTCCGGAATTACCCAGTTTACGTGTTCAGGCTGGATCCGCTCCCGGGCAAAATTCACCAGGTTGTCGTTGGCGGCATGGTCACGGATGTAGTCAACCAGTACGCCCATGCGCTTCAGCGTATACCAGCGCTGCCCCTCGAAGAACAATTCGCGGGCCCGTTCATCCAGCAGTATTTCCTGGTTGATCTCGGTGAAAGGTGCTGCTCCCGCCCGGTTACGGATGGCATTGATCCGATCTAGCGCCATAGGGGTGTTGCCCTGGCGCATATGTGCCTCGGCGGAAATCAGGTAGGTCTCGGCCAGGCGGTAAACAATGATGTTCTTGATGGTATTGGCTTCGTTCGGGTCTGCGTCCCGCTGCTGGAATTTAAGGACCCCAGGATTCATCGTTTTGTAATACTGGGTATAAATATTGGAGTTGGGGCTGTCGCGTTCATATATCTTTATGGTGTCACCGATCGAAACGCCGTCCGGAAGATTTGTCGGATCATTATATATGTAAGCCGAAATCATGTAGGTATTGTCGTCTCGGGTATCTCCCGGATCTTCGGCCAATAAGTCGACGAGGTAGTTGTTCGGGATAAGTAAAGCAGCACCACGTCCGCCATTTTCGTTGGAGCGAGTGATGCCTGGGATTTCGAAGTAATTGGCCACCAGGTTGAAGTGGATTTGGTTGCGGCTGCCACCACCGATTGCCCCATCCTCGAACTGGATGGCAAAAAGCGTTTCCGAATTATTCAGATCACCGGCGAATACGTCGCGGGTATTCGGTATCAGGGCGTAATTCTCGTTGCCGATCACTGCTTCGGATTGGGTGATGGCCTCCGGCCAGTCTTCTTGCCACATAGCGGTCTTTGCCCGCAGGTGCCTGGCGGATGCCTGGGTCCACCGGCCAAAATCGGGCGTGGTCCAGGCAAGGTTTTCAATAGCAAAATCAAGGTCGGAATTGATCAGCGCGAATATCTCTTCGGGCGAACTTTTGTCCTGCGGTACGTCAAATACATTCTCCGGCGTAGTTGGCTCGGTAGTAATGAAGATGTTGTTGAATAACCGATAAAGGGTAAAGTAAGAATTTGCCCGCATCGCCCGGGCTTCCCCCAATATTTGGTTCTTTCGTCCCGCTTCACTTGTCGGAAACGTTACTTTCTCCGCCCCGGCAATGACCGCATTAGCACGGTCGATTACCCGATAGTGATTACGCCAGTAATGGCTGTAACCTCCCAGTCCGCCGGTGGTCAGGTCTCTGCCCCATCCCAGACGGGCATAGAGGGCTACTTCACCTGCCCGGCCTGCGGTCAGGTCAGATTTGGCCTGAATGATCAAGGCACGGTGATCGTTGTTGCCGGCACCGCGCTCGATATAGGACCGGTTAAGGTTGTAAAGTCCGACCACTGCATTCTCCAACCCTTCCGGGCTATTGTACAGGAAGTCTGCCGAGGTCTCGGAAAGAAGTTCATCTTTAAGAAACTCCTGGCAGGAGAACATCAGGAAAAGTAATGGCACAATTGCCAGAACTGCTTTGGTGAAAAGTTTCATTGTTTTATGTTTTTCGCCTGAAGGCGGTAGCGTAAAGGAAGTAAGGAGTAAAGAAGGAAAAGGGAAGCTTATCCCTTAAAAGCCAACTTTAAGGCCGAAGGTGTAACCCTTGGCGTCCGGGAATGCTCCGGGGTTAGTTTCCGGGCTGTAAGAAAGATATTCTGTATCGGTGAACAGGTTGGTACCGGTGAAGTAGACTTTTGTCGTCTTCAGACCAATTTTACTAACTAGGTCAGCGGGGAGATTATATCCCAGCGTGAGCGTGCGCAAACGCAGGTAACTGGCATCATCTACTGCCAGAGCGAAAAGGTTACTTGGCGTTCCGGGGCGTGGGCGTGGCGCAGTATTACTTGGGTTTTCGGGAGTGAAATAGTCGCGAGCGATGCCGTTGCGCGAGCCCTGTAGTGTTCCACCAAGGGCAAAATCAGCGAGATAGGGATTTGATTTGAGGGCTCCGCTGACGAAGTAAACGTCTGCAAATAAGTCAAATCCTTTCCAGGCCAGACTGGTATTTAGCGAGCCGTACCAATCGGGGTTTTCCCGGAAGATCATCAGGTCATCGTCGGTGATCATACCGTCGTTATTTAGATCTTGCACCCGGATGTCACCGACGATCGCATCAGGCTGGGAGGACGCGGCGATCTCTTCCTCGTTCTGGAAGATGCCGTCAAAAACCCGTTGGCGGATATTGTCAATTGGCTCACCAATGAAGAGCCCCTGAGACACAAAGTCAATCGGCACGCCCTGATCGTCCACACTGCCATCAAGACTGATGATTTTGTTACGGTTTTGGGACCATACCGCGCCGATGTTCCAACGAAGAGCTTCATTGCGTACCAGGTCGTAGCTCAGCGTAAGTTCAACACCACTATTTTCTACTTCCCCGATGTTGAAGCGGGTAACTTCGAAGCCAGTGGTGCCGGCCAGTACGCGGTCCAGCAGGAAGTCCGTTGTGCTGGAACGGTAATACTCTGCGGAGCCCTTCAGGCGATTATTCCACAGGCCGAAATCAATGCCAGTATTCAGCGTAGTGGTGGTTTCCCACTTCAGGTTCGGGTTGGGCAACCGGCTCAGGGGAGCGAAACCACCAGCGGAGGTCCCACCGAACGTATAAGGAAGGTCATCCGCCAAACCAAGGGACTCGGATGGGTTGATACCCTCGTTGCCCGTAGCGCCGTAGCTGACCCGGAGCTTCAGTTGAGTAATGGCTTTAGAATCGCTAAGGAAGGATTCTTCGTGCATTTTCCAGGCGACCGCAGCTGCTGGGAAATAACCCCACTTGTTGTTCTCTGAAAAAACGCTTGAACCATCGGCCCGCATTGTCAGGGTCAGCAAATAGCGGTTTTTAAGGTTGTAGCGGGCACGGCCGAGGAAGGAGACGAGGCGGCGGCGGCTGACGTCGCGCGTTGTGCCACGGATCTCACTGGCGTTGCCATTGAAACCAAGAGCGTCGTTAGGGAAGCCGGACTTGGTAATGCTACTTTCTTCGTTATTTCGCTGGTTGGTTGCCTGTACGAAGAGGAAGTCGAGCACATTGTTTTTGTTGATCGTCGGGCTGTAGTTGACAATGTTCTCCAACAGAAACTCACGATAGAACTCATTGCCCAGTGTTGCCAGCCCCTGGATGTCAGCATCTCCTTCGGAGTGTTCGGTGGAGCGGTAGATACCCTGGTTGGCCGCTCGGTTACGGAAGAAGGTGTTGAGCTTGTAGCTTAAGCCGGGGAGAAGTTCGTAGTTGCCAACGAAGTTCAGGTCAATCAGCGTCGTCTCAATCTGATTGTCAGATTCCCGGATATTCCAAAGGGGGTTCACGGTCGTAGAGCCTTCTCCAAGCGGGAATTTGGTTACGTTCCCATCCTCGTCGAAGGGGCGGGCAAGAGGAGAAATGGTAATGTAATTGATCGAGCCGGACTCTCGGTCCTGATCGCTTTTTTGAAAGTTGACGTTGGCCTGAAGGCTCATTTTACTGTTGATCTTCTGGTCTACGTTGAGGCGTACGGCCCCCCTTCGGAAACCAGAAGTAGGGATGATGCCATCCTGATCAAAATAGTTGAAGCTGGAATAGAACTTGGTGCTTTCGCTACCACCGGCCAGGGTAAGCGCGTGGCTCTGGATTACGGCGTTTTTAATCAAAAGGTCCTCCCAATCTACAAAGGAGCCCTCTTCTAACGATTGCAGTTCCTGTGGTTCGAAAATGATGTTGTCGTCGAAGTATTCGTCGTTATTTTCAGTTCGTTGTGCTTCGCGGCGAAGCTGCGCAAACTCAGGCCCAGTGAAGAGCTCGAAATTTTTGGTCAGTTTCTGTGTGGTGGTGTAGCCGTGGTAGTTCACCACGAGTTTGCCTGCTTTACCACGCCGGGTGGTGATCAAAATGACCCCGTTGGCCGCCCTGGCACCATAAATGGCCTGGCTGGAGGCATCTTTGAGTACCTCAATGGACGTGATGTCTTCCGGAGCAACGTCGTTGATGTTGTCATAAGGAACGCCGTCAACGATGATCAACGGATCGTTGCCTACCAGGGAAACCTTCCCCCGAATAACGATATTCGAATTTCCTCCCGGGCGCGCATCAGCCAGGTTGACCTGTACTCCGGCTGCACGGCCGCGCAGCATTTCGCTTACGTTCGTGGTCGGAATCGCAGTGGCTTCATCAATGTCAACGCTCGAAACAGCGCCCACCACGTCGCTTTTCTTAACGGTTCCGTAGCCTACGACCACCACTTCATTGAGCAGGTTGGCATCTTCCCCCAGCCGAACAATGATCGGACCTTCACCGATGGTAACCTCCTGAGTCGCATAGCCGAGGTAGGAGACAATCAGCGTATTAATTCCCTCGGGAACTGACAAGGTGAATTTTCCGTCGAGGTCGGTTATCGCACCGGAACTGGTTCCTTTTGCAAGAATACTGGCAGCAATCAGTGGTTCGTCGTTTTCGTCGGTTACCGTGCCGCTAACCGTCCGCTGGGCGCAGACGGAAAGGGTTAGTAATAAAGCAGTGAGCAACATCCCCAGGCGGGGTGCACAAAAAAGGAAAATCTGTTTCATATGACTAGTGTTATTGAAAATCAGCCGTAAATATCTAAAGTACAAAGTAAATTGATAGACGCCTAAAGTTACCTTTTAGTTACTAAATGATCGACTCCTTATTGCTCGACCAGGTTTAAACCTATTGCACCTGCGTACGCGCCCAGAATCCTTAACACAGCAACACATGCTTTGGCCCACCGTTATTTTTTGAAACCCACCTTCCATGTCTCTTCGTTATGCACTGGCCTTAGTTGTCCTCATCCTTGCCCAATTTTGTACAATTTATGCCTGGCAGCAATACGAGCGGAACGAAGAATTAACTGTAATTACGTCTAGCCTGCTGGCTGCCCACGAGATGGCCATTACCGGCCAGGAAGAGCTACTGGAGGCAGACATAAGAAGCTACGAGGAATTAATGAAGGACGATACCAAGGCTCGGTTCTTGCCACTTTTGCGCTTCGTGACCGAAAACCATGCTGCTTATCAAGCACTGATCAACGGCGAAGACGAGCACAGCTTCCGGGAGGAATCCATTGCGCTTATTGAGACGGTTTCTGCAGATTATGAGGCGATGATGATGACCCATCATGGATCAATGGATCTGAACGAGGAGGAAGCTAAAATCAAATGTAACAGGACTATGGAGTTCGCGGCAGAATCTCGGGCTCAGCTAGGCGCCATCTCCCAGGATCTTCATCCTGCATTACAATGCGATGTGGTACGGATTATTACCCTGAATTACCTCCAGAAGACACTATTCGACGCCATGGCAACAAGTTCTGACCGTGCCATTATTTTTGACCAATTCTTCCCGGTCTTCATGGCAGACCGCTGCGCCTATGAACGAGGAGACTCCCTCAATGCCCGGGTAGCCGTCGGCAGCTACAGTAATTCTCTTGACCCGGCGAACGTGAAACTCACCGTCGATGGGCAGGAACTTAAAATCGGCCCCGATGGTACGGCAAGATTCAAGGCTCCGGCGGGGAGGCGTGGTGAGCATTCGCTGGAAACCAAGGTTGTCGTCTCAAATCCGCTGACCGGTGAGGTGAAAATTGGGGCCGGATCGTTCAGTTACCGAGTGGAGTAAGTGCTTCACGCCAGCCCATTCCGCCCAATTACCTCCGAATACCATTTAGCAGAATGCTTAGGCGTACGTTCGAGGGTGTCGAAGTCGATATGGATCATCCCAAAACGTTTGTCGTAGCCACTGGCCCATTCAAAGTTGTCCATGAGAGACCACAGGAAATAGCCACGTACATCTGCTCCGCCAGCGATCGCTTCGTGTACGGCACCGAGGTATCCGTCCAGGAAGGCGATCCTTCTGGGGTCGGCAACCTCGCCTTCTACTACGGTATCGGGCATGGCACAGCCGTTCTCCGTAATGTAAATCGGCGGATGGTCATACCGCTCATTGATCCAGAGTAGCAGGTCCCGCAGCCCCCAGGGCACCACCGGCCACTGCATTTCGGTCAACTCCCAATCGGGAGCAGCAGTGAGGGCAACGTCCTGATCTTTGTAGATGCCGGGGTTGGCGTACACGGAATGCTCCACATGAGTGCCCGGAGCGACGTCGGCGGCATACATCGTAGTATAATGGTTGAGCCCAAAAAAGTCGGAGCTGCCCTTAATCAGGACTTTCTCCTCATCGGTAAAGGCAGGAAGCCGGTCACCAACGCGGTCCTTCATCACCTGAGGGTAATCCCCCAGATAAATGGGGTCGGTAAACCAGGCCAGGAGGAATTCCACCGAACGCTGGGCGGCGGCGTGGTCTGCTGCACGGTCTGTAAGTGGGTGGCGCCAGTCGCAGTTGTTGGTCATCCCGATCACGCCACCCTGGGTGGCTTTGAACTCTTGGCGGTAAATTTTTACTGCCTTGGCGTGCGCGAGGATGAGGTGATGGCCAACGGTATACGGTTCGCTGTCTGACTTACGGCCGGGAGCGAAAATACCGTTGTGGTATCCCAGGATGGCCATGACCCAACTTTCGTTAAGGGTGATCCAGTGTTTGACCCGGTCGCCGAAGGCGGCGAAGCAGATCCGTGAATAGGCAGCGAAGTAGTCGGTAGACGCACGCCCCAGCCAACCATCATCCTCCATTTGCAGTGCTGCCGGCATGTCCCAGTGATGCAACGTCACCCAGGGCTCGATACCATGCGCCAGTAGTTCGTTGATGAGATCGTTGTAAAAGGCAATGCCTTTCTGATTCACTTCTCCTTTACCGTCGGGCTGGATTCTGGTCCAGGCGATACTGAAACGGTAAGCTTTGAGACCCAATTTGGCCATCAGGGCAATGTCTTCCTTGTATCGGTGGAAATGATCACAGGCTACGTCCCCATGATCTCCTTGGGCAATCCGCCCCGGTATATGGCTAAATACGTCCCATATGTGTAAGCCTTTACCATCTTCCAGCCACCCCCCTTCTATTTGGTAAGAGGAAGTAGCAGAGCCCCAGAGGAAGTCGGGCGGAAAAGTCTTGGGCATATCTAGTGTTGTTTTTTCGAAAAGTGAAAGGGTGGAGGTTACAGAGTAGAGTGCGCTTGATTCGCGTCACTAGAATTATTTGTTGAGTTTGACCCCTTGCTATGTCCTGAAGGCTGACGCTTGATACCTGAATTCTGATCCTTGAAACCTAACTACTGAAACCTGATCAATACCTGGCTGCTTCGTTTCAGATCACTAATCTCACTTAACTCGATCTTGCACTTTAGTGAGCGACGATCAGGACTGATGATGATGTTGGGTTGGTCTACTGACTTAATACGCTCGGCGAAATGAACGGTAAGTAGCATGGTGGCACTGCCCATCTCGGAACTGAAGGCCTGATATTCCTTAAAATCCATGCTGAAGAGGTCCACATTAAGAATGTTCCAGCGAATTTCTTTACGACTGACCCTGCTGAAAGTATTCGGGATGTATTTGAAATACCATTTGGTACCGTCTGAGAGCTGGTCCAACAGAAGATTGTACGCTTGCTTATCTCCGATCTGTGGCTGGTCGCTGTTGAAGTTGAACGAGACGCGTAGATACTTGTCGTCCTGCTCCATCTTATAGTTGCTGATATTGTCAAGCTCAGCAAAAAGCTGTTCTATGATGGCAATATCCGTTCCGGCATCACCCATGGCTTCCATCAAGCCGGCACGAATGGCTTCTTCCGTGATTTCGTCCTCTTCTTTCGGGAGGTCAATAGTGTCCTCCTTTTCATCTTCCAGTGTATCCTCCTCCCAGGAGTCCTCCAGGCTATCGTCCATAAAGCCATTGGTGTCAGGCAATTCGAATTCAATGACTTTAGTGCCAGAAAGGTCTTTATTCAGGGTGATGGTTTCGCCAACGGTACAGCTGCACAAGCAGCTGGCGAGCAGGAGTAAGAGGCATAAATGGCGCATAATTTGAATGTCTTGGTGGTAAAAGGGGGAAGATAAGTTATTTGTATGGGCGGCCTAACATTTAGGCAAACCCTGCTACCTACTGGTAAAGGGAACCTCAATCCGCCACAAATCGTCCCCCGCGTGGCTATTGGAGAAGATGGTTCTTGCCTCTTGTTCGTGTGCAGCCCCGTTTTCGTACCGGGTGCTGAAGTGTCCCATCACCAGCTGTCCGACCCCGGCATCTCGGGCAATTGTTGCCGCCTGTTCGGCGGTGGAGTGACCTTTTAGGGAAGCATCTTCCGCCATGTCTTGCAGGAAAGTGGCTTCGTGGTATAACAGGTCTGTGCCACTTATAAAGTTAGTTAATTCAGGGAAATAGATGGTGTCTGAGCAGTGTGCGTAGCTGCGGGGTGGGGGAGGCGGCGTGGTTAGTTGGTCGTTGGGGATGACCTTGCCGTCAGGCAACTGATAATTTCCTCCTGCCTTGATATCCCTGATGGCTGGCCAGGGGATGTCGTATTGTGCGATAGCATCCTTACGAATATTGGCTTCGCGTGGCTTTTCACGCAGCAGGTAACCATTGGTGGGGATCCGGTGCCGGAGTGGGAAGGCCAGGATTTCCAGATCACCACTGATGTGCAAAGGCTCAAGGGAAGTGGCGTGAAAAGTATGAAAGGTGACTTCGAAGGGTAAGTCGTATTTATCCATTTCCAGCATAGCACTCAGGCGCGGCCGCAGGTGCTGGGGGGAGGTAATGGAGAGCGGGGCGGTACGTCCGTTGAGCCCGAGGCTGGAGAGTAAACCCGGTAGTCCGAAGAAGTGGTCGCCATGTAAATGAGTAAGGAGGATGTGGGAAACTTTCCCCATCCCCAGACCAGCCAGCATCAGCTGGCGCTGTGTCCCTTCTCCGCAATCGATCAATACATCCGTTGTGTCCGTTCGCAGCATCGCCGCAGAGCAGTTGCGGGTAGTGGTAGGGACGCCACCAGAGGTGCCTAGGAGGATAAGTTCGAAACGCAATGTGAAGTGTTCAGCGGTCAGGGTTCAGTGACCAGTTTTGAGTATTCAGTTTTCAGTAACACGAGTGATAGGTAACCTTTGCTGTGAAAAGTTCCTTTATCTGCTGAGCCCTGATAACAAAGTATCAAATCAGCGCACTGAATTCTGAGCACTGTCAACTGAATCTTAAGAACTGTAACCTGAACCCTGAGTACTGAATCCTGTCTACTCCTCTCCCTGAAGGTCCCGTTGCAGTTCCTCCATCATGATGAAGTCACTGGATTCGGAGACCGTTGGTAAAATGGTCAATACGGAGTCTACCTTGGATATTTCCACCAGCCGCTTAACTGCGGGGTGGTCTACACCCGTAACGACGAAGGTGCCGAGGTTAGACCACAGGCGACGAGCCGTCAGAATGGCGCTAAGGCCAGAACTGTCGACGTAGTGCACGGAACTTAGATCAAGGATAAGGTTAGTGATGCCCTCGTTGGCGAGGATCACGAATTCCGACTTGAGCTGCGGCGCAACGGCGGAGTTCAGGTTCTCTTCCTCCGGCTTAATGAGCGTATAGCGTTCCTGCTTGTCGATGCTGAATTTCATGCAAATGTATTTTGGCGCAAAGATAAGTTTTTGCTGTTTATTAGTTAAGACAGGCATAAAGTATGCCAGTTTTGGCGAAACAAACCAATAGACTGGGCAATTGTCAGTGTGTTTAGTCGTCCTTTAACCAACTAATTGTGACCTGCATTTGTTTCCTTGGGGAGTTACCGATTGTATAATAATCCAGGCTCGTGCACAGCTGTCAGGAAACCGGCGAATTGTCAGGTTCTTTTGTCAGGATAAGACGAGTGGCATGTTTATTTCACAAGAGAACGTAACTTTCACGAAGTAATGCTCAACTCTGCTCTTCGCAAATTGTCTTTGCACCAGCGGCCGCGCCAAAGCTAAGTAAAGTATACCCCCAGGTCTGGAATCTGGAAAACAGGTTTCCGAGCACAAATTGCCAATTAGGAATTTTTCCTTTACTTGGTACTTGCGAAGACCGCCCCATCGAACGAAGAATTGTTAAATATCTATAGAATGAATCCTAGCCAGAGAGAATTTAGCCCCGAGATAAAAAAGGCCATGGCCAGGGGAAAAATGGAAGCCGAAAAGATGGGCCACGCCTACGTCGGCCCCGAACATTTGTTGCTTGGCGTTCTTAGCATGCCTGATACCCTGGCCTCCCGCGTTTTGCGGAATCTGGCCGTGGATATTCAGGCGCTGAAGGACACTATTCGTGACAATGTTAACCGCAACGGCGGCCAAACCAGTGTAAATACTATCTCGCAGTTGCCCCTTAATGATAAAGCGGACCGGGTGCTGAAAGTTACTTTCCTGGAAGCCAAGGCGCTGAAAACTTCAATGGTCAGCCCCGAACATCTTATCCTGTCTATCCTACGTAATAAAGAATTGCCGGCGACAAAAATCTTACGGCAGTTTGAAGTGGAGTACGACATTTATAAAGCAGAACTCGATTACGTGAAAGACGAAAAAGACTTTACTGAAGATACCAACCTGCCCCTCGGCGCCGCTCCCGGCAATGATGATGAGCAGTATGATGAGGAAAGTGAGCAAGGCCGTGGTTTCCAGGGCGGAGGCCCTCGCAAGGGAGCTGCCAATAAAAGCCGGACACCGGTACTCGATAATTTCGGTCGCGATATTACTTCACTGGCCGACGAAAATAAACTGGACCCGATTATTGGTCGGGAAACGGAGATCGAACGCGTTAGTCAGATCCTTAGCCGGCGGAAAAAGAACAATCCGATTCTGATCGGAGAACCCGGTGTTGGTAAAACCGCGATCGTGGAAGGCCTGGCCCTCCGGATCAAAGAAAAACGGGTTAGTCGTACGCTTTTTGATAAGCGGATCGTGATGCTCGACCTCGCAGCGCTCGTAGCTGGTACCAAGTACCGCGGTCAATTCGAAGAGCGGATGAAAGCCATCATGACCGAGCTGGAAAAAAGCCGGGACGTGATCCTGTTCATTGATGAGATCCACACCATCGTAGGTGCTGGTGGTGCAACCGGTTCGCTTGATGCCAGTAACATCTTCAAGCCAGCGCTTGCAAGAGGGGAGCTCCAATGCATCGGTGCTTCTACGTTGGACGAATACCGCCAGCACATTGAAAAGGATGGTGCCCTCGACCGGCGCTTCCAAAAGGTGCTCGTCAATCCACCAAGCCCCGAAGAAGCTATTCATATTCTTAACAACATCAAGTCAAAGTACGAAGACTTCCACAGTGTGGAATACTCGGATGATGCCATTGAAGCTTGTGTGAAGTTCAGCGATCGGTACATTACCGATCGGTTCCTGCCCGACAAAGCGATTGATGTGCTCGACGAGGTAGGTGCCCGCACCCACCTTAAGAACATCATTGTGCCCGAGCACATTGAGCAGGTAGAAGCACAGATCGAAGAGGTGAAGGAAGCTAAGAATGCTGCGGTGAAAAACCAGCAGTACGAAAAGGCTGCCGACCTGCGCGATCAGGAAAGCAAACTACAGCGTAACCTGGAGGATGCGAAAGTGCAGTGGGAGGAGGAGTCCAAGACCCGCCGTTACCCCGTCAACGAAGAGGACATTGCTGAGGTAGTGTCAATGATGACGGGTATCCCCGTAAATCGCGTGGCACAGAACGAAAGTAAGAAGCTTGTCGGTATGGCTGAAGACCTGAAAGGAGCCGTGATCGGCCAGGACAGTGCCATTGAGAAGGTGACTAAGGCCATCCAGCGTAATCGCGTCGGTCTCAAGGATCCGAGTAAGCCAATTGGTACGTTCATTTTCCTCGGTCCTACCGGTGTCGGTAAAACCGAGCTCGCCAAAGTGCTGACGAAGTACATCTTTGATAGCGAAGACAGCCTGATCCGCATTGATATGTCGGAGTATATGGAGAAATTCAGCGTGAGCCGCCTCATCGGTGCGCCTCCCGGATACGTGGGCTACGAAGAAGGTGGACAGCTGACGGAGAAAGTACGCCGGAAGCCTTACAGTGTAATCCTGCTCGATGAAATCGAGAAGGCGCACCCCGATGTGTACAACATCCTGCTGCAGGTGCTTGACGATGGTCAGTTAACCGATGGTATGGGCCGCAAGGTGGACTTTAAGAACACGATGATCATTATGACTTCCAACATTGGTGTACGCCAGTTGAAAGACTTTGGTCAGGGCGTTGGTTTTGCCACCAAAGCGCGAACTGAGAATGCGGAGGAAAATACTAAGGCCGTGATCAACAACGCGTTGAAGCGGACTTTCTCTCCTGAATTCCTTAACCGGATTGACGACGTGGTCATTTTCAACAGCCTGGACCAGGACAACATCTTCAAGATCATCGACATTGCGTTGAACGACCTATACAAGCGCCTGAGTGGCCTTGAGTTCACGATGACGCTGAGCGAAGAAGCGAAGAAATTCGTTGCGGAGAAAGGTTTTGATCCCCAATTCGGCGCAAGACCGCTGCACCGGGCGATTCAGAAATACATCGAAGATCCACTGGCGGAATTCATCCTCAATAATAACCCCGAAGGCGGCGCTGCACTGGTAGCGACCCTCAACGAGGAAAAAGACGGACTGGATATTAGCCAGGAAGCTACCGTAAGCTCTGAAGCCGAGTAAACACTTTAGGAGATAAAGTTGACAGCCGGCTGCGTTTTACGTGGCCGGCTGTTTATTTTGGAAGGAAACACGGAAAACACAGAAATTTAGGCTGGAAACCTTGGTTTTCAACCCTGGATGATTTTTTGTGCCTTTTGTGCCTTTTATCTCAGGCATACACCACAAAATTCAGTCCTTTCGACTATTTTTGTAGGTGATGGAAATACCTTAACCAGAATTTTCAGCAAATACAGGGAACTTATCCCGTCAAAAAGCCTTTTTACTAAGGTATAACTACTTGAAATGCAGTCGCCTCGACCACACACCATAAGAGACGCCCGCTTTCCTTTTTTAAACTAAACGCCATAATTTTTTGGGTAGACGTAAAGGCGGCGGCCGCAAACGCACTTTCCGCAGAGAAGATACTGCACCGAAACACCGGATCAATGATATGATTCGGACCCCAGAGGTTCGCCTTGTTGGGGATAACGTAATGGATATTGCCAAGGAACTGGGCCTCGATATTGGCCCCGGTCAGGTACATGATACCCGCCGGGCCAAGCAATGGGCTCGTGACGTGGACCTCGACCTGGTAGAGATCAGCCCTAACGCTGAGCCGCCAGTTGCTAAAATTATCGATTACAAAAAATTCCTTTACCAGCAAAAGCAACGGGAGAAGGAACTCAAAGCCAATACCGTGAAAACGGTGGTGAAAGAAGTACGCTTCGGCCCTAATACCGATGACCATGACTTCGAATTCAAAACCCGCCACGCCCGTAACTTCCTCGAGGATGGAGCTAAGGTAAAAGCCTACGTCCATTTCCGTGGCCGTTCGATTGTCTTCAAAGACCGGGGAGAGCTCTTGCTGCTTCGTTTTATGAAGGAACTGGAAGACCTCGGCGTTGCTGAGGCCATGCCTAAGATGGAGAAGCGTCGGATGAACGTCATGATCGCGCCTAAGAAACGGCCGAGCAAGAAGAATGAGAAGAAAAACGATGCTCCCCTTAGCAAAAAAGCTAAGAAAGCCCAGTCGGCTGCTGAGCTTGCTGAAGCTGAAGAAGTGGAGAAGCGTTTGATGTCTACTGGCGAAGAGGAATAGGTAGATTATTGACCTAATCTGATAAAGGGTAGTAAGTAGCGGACCGCAAAACGTGTGGGGTGTTGCTTACTACCCTTTTTTAGTTGAGTAGGAGAGAGAGGCTTCCTGAAAAACTAATGCGTCAAGCAGGTATTAAAAGTATTTTTCAATCCCTACCATCTCCTCCGTCATTTCCCACAAAATACGCGCCTCGTCTTTGTCGTAAGAGCTGGAGTAAGACTTTTTCGGTGCAGCGTTGTCCCAGTATAATCCGGACTGGTCGGCTAAGTTAGGCTCGGTGGCCAGGAAGATGCTGGTGGCTGCGCCTTCAGCCGGCGTTTTATTACCGCTCATGCGGCGGCGAACCTTCCAGGCCAGGCTGTGCAGCCAGGTGTTGCCTTTGAGGCCGATGTCGGTCTGTACGAGGCCGGGCTGTACGGCAAAGATGGTGGGGTCATCAGACCGGCGTCGGCGGTCGAATTCATAGCAGAAAAGCACGTTGGCCAGTTTACTCTGCGCGTAGGCGCGCAGGCCGTGGTAGTTGCCATCCAGGTTGATGTTATCGAAGAACATGCCTTTAATCTGCTGGTGGCTGTCTGAAGCAACGCAGACGATCCGCCCATCAGAAGAACGTCGAAGTGACGGGAGTAGCAGATGGCTTAGCAAAAAATAACCCAGGTGGTTGACGGCAAAGGTTTTTTCTACGCCTTCGCTGGTAAGTTCTTGTTTGGAGTTCCAAACGCCGGCATTGTTGATTAATACATCCAGCGTAGGGGCAAGGATCAGAACTTCCTCCCCCAGACGGCGGACTTCCTCTAGCCTGGCCAGGTCGGCCATCACTATCTTTAATTCGGCATCCGGTTGCCCGGCGAGAATGGTATCCCGCGCAGCTTCTGTTTTCTTCCGGTTTCGACCGTGCATGATCACGGTGTATCCACGCCCTGCAAGGTCAGTGGCTGTAGCCAGACCAATGCCGCCCGTGGCACCGGTAATGAGGACTGTTTTAGACATTTTCTTGATTTGACCACAAAAGTAAGGAAAGGTGTTCACCTTACTGTTGTGCACCATTAATTATCTATGAATAGCGCCGGACCTATGGGAAGCTTATTCGAACCCTTGTTCAGAGATCGTATTCAAAAGGAATTGGTATTCTTCTGCCATGGTGTCCTGGAGACTCATCTGCTCGATGGTGCTTTTAGCGTTAATGGCAGCCTCATAGAACCAGGGCATTTCTTTAACCACGGATAGAAGCTTCACTAGGCCTGGAATATTTTTGCCAGCCTCTAACATCTTATATGCATACCGCGTGCGGTAATGAGGGCTCCAGTAGAATTCAGACTCATACTTCTTCCATACATCCAGCGTAACGCCGGGCGCAAAATCGAGGTAATTGCTTACATAAAGTGGGGCGTAAAGTGGGCCGTGGTATCCTACCAAATCCATCAGGCTTATGTTGGTTTTGTCAGGATTTAGCGCTTTCCATTCCTGTGCCAGCTTTTCATAAGCCGAATGGGCTTCAGTCGCACGATCCGTCATGTGGTAAACATCAGCGAGTAGGGCATGGGCTTGTTTGTCTTGCAAGTTTAGCTGGAGGGCTTTATCCAGAGAGGCTTCCGCTTCAGCGTAATTGGTCAATACATAATAGGCCCGGCCTAAAGCTAGGTGGAATCGGGAACTGGCTTCATCTTCGGGTGTGGCGTTTTCAAGCCCGGTTTTTACGCCTTGTGCAGGGTAACGATCTAGGGTGAAGCGCTCGATTACGGCCGCAAGGTCCCGTTGGTCTGCGAGAAGGTTATCGAGAAAGTAAATAATGACCATGCGACGATCATACGCTGACTGTACGGACTGCCATTGCATAAAATTGTTCTGAAAAGCAAGGTCAAGAGACACTTCTCCTGCTTCGGTACTCCATTTGAAGTTGGGGGAGTCAGCACCCGGCTTGCATAGATAACGGAGGATTGCCTCATTAAAAGCGGAAGTGTATTGTGCTTCCGGAGATTCCGGGCGAGGCAAATTAGCAGCGTCTTCTTTAGTGGTCTTTTTATGCCCAATTGATGCCTTAGGCGTTGTCATTTGGGTGGAAGGTTGTTCTTTCTTTCCAAATAGTTTTTTTAAAAAATTCATGGGTGTGTACAGGGTAATGGTGAGGAGGTCTGGCAAATGTAGTGACGATTATTTTGTTTAGAATCCGAAAGGTGATTGTTAAGTCAATTACCGGTGAGGGTCATCTTTATTAGGTGTCAAACGGTTTGCTCACTAAACTACCCAACAATTATGCTCCGACTGCTGCTTTTCTGCGTGACCTTGATCCTGTGCCTTACTGCTTGTCAACCGGGAGAGACTTCATCCACAACTATCTCCGAAACGCCCTTTGCACCTGCGTCCGCGCAAGAAAAAACACCCGCAGAACTGGTGCTTGATCAGGCACTCGCAGCACACAGCAATGGTAAATACGATCAGGCCCACTACCAGTTTGTCTTTCGGGGAAAGACGTATACTTTTTATAATAATGGTGGCCAATATACCTACACCCTAACCCATGAAAAAGATGGTTCTGTCCTATTCGATCAACTGGTCAACGGGGAGTTTACTCGTCAAGTCGACGGTAGTACAGTATCTCTCAGTGTTAAAGAAACAGCCAGCGGTATCGAGGGTCTCAACTCCGTAATCTATTTTGCTACGCTTCCGCACAAGCTCTCCGATCCGGCCGTGAACCTACAGCTTTCCGGTACCGATACCATCAAAGGGCAAGCCTATGATGTGCTCGACGTCAATTTTAATAAAGAGGGTGGGGGTGTTGATCACGACGATAATTTCCGGTACTGGATTAACCAGGAAACTCACCGTATTGACTACCTCGCCTACGATTACCTGACCAGTGGAGGCGGGGTTCGTTTCCGTTCAGCCTATAACCCCCGGGTGGTTGACGGTGTGCTTTTTCAGGATTACGTCAACTATAAGGCACCACTTGGGACGCCGCTGTCTGATTTGGCCGCAATGTTTGATAACGGCGACCTCGAGAAATTATCAGTTATTGCCACGGAGGAAGTAGTTAGTATTCAGTAAGCAGGAGCCAGGGTTCAGGACTTAGGGCTCAGTGCTTAGGAGTCAGGGTTCAGCTATTAGCGACCTGAATCCTGATGGCTAATGACTGAACACTGATAACTGAGCCCTGAACACTGAAACCTGACTACTCCTCAGTCTCTCCCAACTTAGCCAGAGCTTCCTCCGCTCCCCGGAGCTGCGCCCGGCATCCGGCGATAATAGCTTCTGCGCGAGCTACGCGCGCGTGGAGCTGGTCGATGTCAGCGGGGACCTCCTGTAGTCGGGCCAGGAGGGTTTCTAGTTCAGCGATGGCGGTGTTATAGTCCATATTCAAGGAGTCAGAGCGTCAGGTAGTCGGGCAAAATTAGCGTATTTTATACAGAACGACCTAAACGAACGAAGTGCGCAAAGCTGTGCAGTAACGACGATGACTGCCGAACTCCCTGACTAATAAAGGGCGCCCCGATAGCTATCGTAGCAGGTGCAAGAAAAGTTTGCAGGGTATTGGTCGTAACCCACCTATGACATAGGTGTCCCGCTGAATACCTAAATTGCCCATTCAATCTATTAACCATGCGCTTGCTGATACTTTTGTTTCTTCCCTTCCTGGCCGCACTTGACGGTTGTTTTGAAGAGAAAGCCGACGAAACCGCTGATGCTCCGGAGCAAACGATTACGGTAAATAACACAGGCAAGCCTTCCGCTTCAGCCGTTTATCGAGACGCTTCCCAATCGGTTGATGGGCGGATCACCGACCTGTTGGCCCGGATGACCGTGGAAGAAAAAGTAGCCCAGGTCACCGCCGTCTGGAATGACAAGCGGCGTATGGACAATGCTGATTACAGTTTTAATCCCGACAGCGCACGTACGCTCATGCCCCACGGTATTGGTCATCTCTCCCGGCCGAGTGAACTTGCCGGCAGCCATATTGCTGGGCGGACTGGGAGTGAACAGGTAGCGTACATTAATTCGGTACAAAAATGGCTCGTTGAAGAGACCCGGCTAGGGATTCCTGCGCTGTGCCATGAAGAAAGCCTCCATGGACTCGCAGCGGTAAACGCCACCAGTTGGGGGCAACCCATTTCGGTTGCCGCTACCTTCAACCGGGAGTTGACGCGTAAACTTTATGCGACTGCCGCCCGGCAGGCTGCCTCACGAGGTACACACGTGGTCCTCACGCCAGTTGTTGATGTTGCCCGCGACCCCCGTTGGGGCAGGGTAGAGGAAACGCTGGGAGAAGATCCTTATCTGGCGGGCCAGATCGGCCTGCAGGCTGTTCTTGGTTTTCAGGGAGACGACGATAAATGGGATGAAGGAGAAGTCTTCGCCACCCTTAAGCACATGGCCGGGCACGGAGAGCCCGAAGGCGGTAATAATATTGCTCCCGCCAATATTTCTGAACGCACCCTGAGAGAAGTCTTTCTAAAGCCGTTTCGCTATATCGTTAAAAACGGAAACGTACGTAACATTATGGCCAGCTATAATGAGGTGAACGGCATTCCCAGCCATGCCAACGGCTGGATGTTGAATACCCTGCTACGCGATACCTGGGGCTATAAAGGGGCCGTTGTTTCCGATTACTATGCAGTACGAGAACTTACCGATCGCCATGCAGTTGCGCCTGATTGGAAGGCCGCAGCAGTGCTCGCCATTTCCTCCGGGGTCGATATTGAATTGCCAGACCGGGAGGCTTTCCCCAGTCTGGTTGAAGCGGTCAATGATGGTTCGCTTGACTTAAAGGTGCTCAACCAGGCCGTCAGCCGTATCCTGAGGCAGAAGTTTGACCGAGGGTTATTTGACAATCCATACCAAGACCCGGCCAGAGCACTGGATAACACCAATGCTGATAAAGTACTCGTACGCCGGGCGGGCGCTGAAGGGATGATCCTACTGAAAAATGAGGGTATCTTACCGCTTTCCGATGAAGTCAGCCAAGTCGCCATCATCGGTCCGAACGCAGATAAGGTATTACTTGGTGGATACAGTAATGTGCCGGATGGCTTCGTAACGGTAAGGGATGGCCTGGAAAACCATTATGGCGATAAGACTAAACTGGTGACTTATGCCGAAGGGGTGCGAGTGACTGAGCCAGGGAGCTGGTATGCAGACTCTGTTGTTGCAGTGCCTGATAGCGAAGACCGGTTAAGAATAGCGGAAGCCGTGGAAGCAGTCCGTAATGTAGAAGTCATCATACTAGCCCTCGGCGGTAACGAACTTACGAGTAGGGAAGCCTGGGCGGAAGGACATATGGGAGATCGGCCAAGCCTTGAGTTAGTTGGGCTGCAAAACGAACTGCTGGACGCTTTGGCGGAAACGGGGAAACCCATAATTAGTTTGATCTTCGGTGGCCGGCCACTCATTATCAGTAACGTGGTGGAGAAATCTGCGGCGGTCTTTCAGTGTTTTTACCTTGGGCAGGAAACAGGGAACAGTGTTACCGATGTATTACTGGGTAAGGTGGCGCCGGGAGGGAAGTTGCCCATCAGTATTCCCCGTTCTACGGGGCACATCCCTGCTTACTATAATTACAAACCTACTGCACGACGTGGTTACTTATTTGATGACGTGTCGGCAGCCTGGGCCTTCGGCTACGGGCTTAGTTATACCACTTTCAGCGTGTCTCCACCTACGCTTGACGTACAAGCCATTGAGAAAGGTGCTACAGGTCGGGTATCTGTCGACGTTACCAATACTGGAGATCGGGCTGGTTCTGAAGTGGTACAATTGTATATAAGGGACAAGTTCAGCTCCGTTACCCGACCAGTAAAGGAGTTAAAAGGATTTGAAAAGGTATTTCTGGAACCCGGTGAGAGCCAGACGGTCAGCTTTGAGCTTGGCCAGGAACAACTTGAATTGCTTGACATTAACATGGAATGGACCGTAGAGCCAGGAGATTTTGACATCATGGTGGGTACCAGCAGCAGAACAGAGGATTTAAGGTCGGTAATGTTGACCGTACGGTAAAAAATGAAGCTCCCGGCCACAGACTTGGTGCCGGGCCGGGAGACAAAACAAAAAACAGCAGAATAAAGAAGTCGGCGGGTTGGAATCCTTGAAACCGACTTCTGGTTCTTGGTCATGGAGTAACCATTAAGGCACTAAAGCATTGAGGGCTAGGCTAAGGAGTGTAGATAAGTACTTATAGAATAAGCAACATATTTAGAAATTCCTTAATGGCCACTTAATGTCTTAGTGCCTTAATGGTTAAAAACGGAGAAGTCCTAGATTTCGCTGATGCGACGAACTACCTCATAGAGTTTGGTCGACATTTCAACTTCCTCTACCCAAGGGTCATGCTCGAGGTAGTTAGCGGAAATGAGTTTGAGACCAGTGATGCGACCTTTATTATCGGGTACTTTCTGGACGTACTTGATCCAGATGCTTCCTTTGCTACGTACGGCGTAGATGCGGTTTTCCCGAATCTGGCTGATACCGTCGATTTCTTTACAGATCACCACGTCGCCGTTGTTGATAACGGGTTCCATGGAATTACCAGTAATTGGAAAAGCAACGTAGCCTGAGCCCATGATGCCGGGAAGACGGAAGAAGTCTGTATCCTCAGTAGTAAAGCTGTCGGTGTCAATGCTGGCACCAGCGAAAGCTTCTTTGGAGGTAAACATGATATTCAGCGGAACATCGGTTCCGGTAACCGTAGGCGGTTCAGGAAGCTCCATGCCGAAGGGGGTACCTTCTCCCTCCAGTAAATAACCGAGGTTGACATTGTACTCATGGCATACCCGGCGGGCCTGCTCATAGTTGATGCAACGCTTGTCGTCATCATTAAGGAAGGCACGGACGATGTGCCCATAGGAACGATTGTTGAGGATGCGTTTGGCAAAATCACCAAGACCACGGCCATTACGGTCGTTTTTGATGATCTCACCACGTTCTTCCAAAATATGGAAGACCTCTTTAAAGCGATCGTTCAATTCGCGGCGATCTTTTGTAATCATAATAAACTATTCTATTGGTATCTACAGCAAATTAAAACATTTTAAACCTCCCGCGCAACTTTTCCTCTTAAAATCTTTAAATTTTATGTTTTTTTCTTAAAATTAGTTAGGGATTTCTGGTAAAAAACAAAGTGTTGGAGGTTGGCTTTAGAACTTTACTACCTTGCGGATAACCTTGAACAGCTTCATTGCTGGATCTACTTCTTCCTCCCAGGGTTGGTGTTCAAGTTTGTTCTCTGAAATGAGCCGAAGGTGGGTAATGCGTTGATCTTTATCGGTAATCAGCTGGACGTACTTGATCCAGATTTTCCCATTGGTGGTGATGACATAGATTTCGTTGTGCTTTAACTCAAGAATATCTTCAAGCTTCCGACACACGACCAGCTCACCACTACTAATTACCGGCTCCATAGAGTTGCCACTAACGTCAAAGGCAACGTGACCTTCTCCCTTGATGCCGGGTAAACTGATATAACGTTGATCTTCGAAACCCTCATTGCCAATACTTGCGCCCGCAAAGGCTAGCTCGGTGGTGTATAAGATGTTAGGCGCGTCCCCAGAATCCAGCGCTGAAGGAGCCGGTGGAATATCTGTCCCAAATGGTGCTCCCTTTCCTTCCATCAGGTAACTTAGATTGACGCCAAATTCCTCACAAACTTTGCGGGCTTGCTCATAGTTGATCAAACGGTTGTCATGATCATTGAGAAACGCTTTAATAATATGGCCGTAAGTGCGGTTACCGAGGACGCGTTTGGCAAAATCTCCCATTCCACGACCCTTTCGATCATGCAGAATAACAGCATTCCGCTTCTTGAGTATTTCAAAAACTTTTTTGAAACGCTCATTTAGTTCCTGTCGCTCTTTTGAATACATGTGGTTGGATTTGTTGGTGAAACCACAATGTACAACAAAAAATAGCTAGTATAGAAATTTCAAACAAAAAAAACCGGGAATGTTTGCTGATTCAATAAAATAAATTGCGGAAATACTACATTCTGTACTTGTTATCCCAGGAGTAGCTCTGCTGAAAAACGGGCGACGTACCCCAAGCTCTCCATTGTGCTATGCTCCCGCTTATAAAGCAGGTTGTGTTTTATCCCTGCGATGACCCGGGGGGATTTGGCGGCAATAGCCACGGCAATCTCCATGACACCTGCCATGAGCGCTTCCCGGTCGGCGAAGGTGCGATTAACCATACCCTGAGCTGAAGCTTCGGGGCCATACATTTTACGGCCGGTAAAGGCCAGTTCCGCAACCATACCAGGATGCAGGACGTGGGGCAGGCGTTGGAGTGTGCCGATATCGGCGACGATGCCAAAGTCTACTTCCTTTACCGTAAAGTAGGCGTCTTCGGTACAATAGCGGATATCGCACGCTGTGACGATGTCAACGCCACCACCAATGCAGCCACCATGAATGGCCGCCAGTACCGGCTTGCTGCACTGCTCGATGGCAGAGATGCAGTCCTGAATGTCTTCGATGAAGTCAATAAGCTGTTTTCGGGTTTCTTCCGGGGTGTCGGCCATACGGTGCTGCAGGCTGCCCAGTACCGCAAGGTCCATGCCGGCGCAGAAGTGTTTTCCTTCTCCGGCCAGTACAATTACGTGGACGTCGGGATTTACATCTGCTTCATGGAAAGCTTTCCGCATCGCAGCCCAGGCCGCTTCGTCAAGGGCGTTCGCCCGTTCGGGAGCGCCAAAAGTCAGGGTGGCAATGTGATTGGAGACGGTTGTTTGCATGGTCAGGTGGTCAGTTTATCGAACTCCGTAAGCTCCTGGTGGGCGCCGCCAGAAATTTCTGATTTTATGCTGGTCGGGCGGGGGCAAGCCCAGCCCGTGCTAGCGTCAATTTTATTGACCGCGTTCGCTCAGCGAACGCGGTATGATTCTGTTCTGGCCAGTAGGGGCGGGGCTTGCCCACGCCCCACTGGTGCGATTTGTAGCTGGACCTTCTGGCGTCAACTACAAACCCTTAAGTTACCTAAAAGCATCAACCATCCGCATTCGGTTTGAATGCAGGTGGTCTAACCCATCGACGTAGAGCGTCGTTCCGCTGGTGTAGGCTGAAAGGGGAGAGGCGAGGAAAAGCACAGCGTTAGAAACGTCTTCGATGGTTCCGTGGCGTTTCATCAGGTTATCTTCCTTCATTTGATCGAGCAGTTCCTTGACGGGTTCGGCGTAAGTGTCGAGGCCCGAGGAGATGATGGTGCCGGGAGCCACGCAGTTGATCCTGATGTTATAAGTTGCCCATTCCTGAGCGAGGGACTTAGTCAGGTTTTCTACCGCGGCGCGGGCCGCACCGGTGTGCGCCATGCCGGGAAATCCGCGAAAATGGTTGACAATGATGTTGACGATGTTCCCTTCCTGCTGTGGAATGAAGAAACGGTTGGCCATGATCCTGGTCACAAAAAAGGTACCGTTGACGTTAGTATTGATCACTGCTTTCCATCCGTTGTCCGAAATATAACGGGCGAGGCTGGGGAATTGGCCGCCGGCGTTATTGACCAGAATGTCCAGCCTTCCGAATTCTGCTTCAATAAGGTCTGCAAGTGCTTCCACCTGATCACTTTCCCGAATATCACAAGGGCGGTGCACGCAGGTGCCCAGTTCGGATAATTGAGCAGCGGCCTTGGCCAGCGGCTCTTCTTTTCGGGCACAGATGATGACTTTGGCGCCGAGTTTCAGTAAGTGCTCGGCAATACCGTAGCCGATACCGGAGCGGCCGCCGGTGACAAGGGCTACTTTATCCTGGAAGAGGGTGGGGGAATACATAGAGGTGGCAGTTGTTGCAGGGGTTGCAGTTGTTGCAGGGGTTGCAGGGGTTGCAGGGGTTGCAGGGGTTGCAGGGGTTGCAGGGGTTGCAGGGGTTGCAGGGGTGCAATTTAGGCTTTATGAGCGGAACTATGGTATTCAGCAAGAATGGTTTATGCAAATCCTGCAACGGGAGTGAAGCGACCATGCAACCCTTGACCCTTGAAACAGGAGTACAGCGACGCACATCCGCAGGCCAGGTTAAGCAAACCGTCGGAACGCCGCCACCAACCGGTCTGGTAAGGTTTGTTTCCCACTAGCCGTAAGGTAATCCTGATAGGTACACGGTACTAACCGGTGGCGCTCTTCACCTTTGCGGCCCTGGGCTGGTACCTGTACCCACCAGCGGTTGCTCCGGGGGGAGCGCCAAAAGGTAAGCCGGTTGAACCCTTCCAGGTCGACGACGTATTCCAGCATGCCTTTACTGCTGACGGGAAAGTCCCCTTGCCTGCGGCTAAAGCCATGAAGGAAGTACCAGGCAAGCTGAGCGTAAGCTGCGGAGGTCAATTCGACGTCCGTTGGTGTGCCGGCGGACAAGTCGAGGCCGTAGAGCCCGAAAGAGGACAACTTATCGCTATTGCCGGCATAATAGGCAAGCTGGGTTGCCTCCTGTAGAGAAAAGCCGCTGGGGTGAAAACCACTCCTGGCGGGTGCTTCATTATGGCCGATGGCACGGATGTTGAGACCAATCAGGTCGGCGTCTCGTAGCAGCGGTTCCATCGCCGATAAGTCGCCTCTGGCTGGCCCCAGGCTAACGGCTTCGTAGGCCTGGCCTTCACACAGCTCCAGTATGGCGGGATCGATCAGGTGCTGCTGGGCTCCAAGGTGAGTGAGGTGAAAACGGCGGCGACCTTTTTCATGAACGGCATTATCCAGCACGCCATCCGCAGCTCCCTGGGGTGAAAGGCTGATCGTTCGGTCTACTTGTAACAGGCTCACCTGCCGGTTCAATTCCGCGAAAGCAAGATACTGGGCTTCGAAGGCCCGATCGCTTCCCCCAATCAGAATTGGGGTGATGTTGGCAGAGTGAAGCTCCCGAAGCAGCGGAATGATGAAATCCGGCGTTGTCTTGCGCAGGTTGCCCAGGTCACGTACCGCCAACTTTCCGAAGTCCCAGCTGGTGGCGTAGAGATGGGTACGTGTCTTTTCGGCAATCTCTGCGTCTATACCAATGATCGCAACGGCGACCTTTCTGGAACGTTGGCGCAGATGTTTGCCGAGAGTATGTGCCGCCAGATCGGCGGACGGTTTAGCGGGGGCAATTAACCAGGGATTGTACATAGGCAATATCGAATGCGCCGAAGGTACTTAAAGCCTTGTGAAACCAACAAAGTAGACTGGAAAAACGAATGTAATTTTTTACTAATACGAAAAAAAATTATATCCGTTTCCCTAAAAAGTACTACCGTTTCGAAAACAACTACTACCTTTGAACTGTGAAAAATGCACGTTTTGCCCTAGAATGGTGCCGTTCCTTCTCGGAATTGTACCGTTCCCGGTAAAAACAGATCCTTTTTAATCTTTGCATTTTACCGGACAGCCGACTATTAATCCCATTTAAGAAACTAATCCTTACTACCGATCCTATGAAAGTATTGCAACTTTCCCTCTTTAGCCTGCTGCTTTCCTTAAGCGCAGGAGTATTGGCCCAGGGAACTCCCGTTCCTGCCACCAATGATGCCGAAACCGTAGAAACCACTGACATGACCATTGATGATCTCAATGGTGATGAAAAGATGGACAAGAAGTCCAAAATGTCTGGTGAGAAATCAGGCACGATGCTTGAGATCGGTATTCGCCCATCTTACATGTTTGTTGCTGGAGACGTACCATCCGAAGCCGGCTATGGTATAGGTCTGCATTTCCGTAAGTCTCTTGACCACTTGTTCTCAATTCGCGTCGATGGCATTTATGGTGTCAACAAAGGAATCAACGAGTCCATGACCCGCCAATTCGAGAACACCTGGATCAGCGGTTCAGGTTTGGCCGTAATGACCCTGAACAATTTCCGCTTCAACGGAGACACCCGCTCCACCAATTTCTACGTTATGGCCGGTGCCGGCGGTAACCTGGTGGAAGTTGAGCGTCAGGGTAACGCTATTCCGTGGCAGGACGGTCGAAACACCATCTTTGAGCAGGACTTGACCGTTCACGCCGTTGCGGGTGGTGGTGTTACTTTCCGCCTCAGCCCCAAAGTTAATATCGGTGCTGAATTCCAATCTTTCATCCCCTTTGGTAAGCGCGCTGACCGCCTTGACGGTTATACCGTTGGAGGTAACTTCCGGGACATCCAGAACGTAGGCTCCCTCAGCCTCAACTTTAACCTGGGCAATGCCTCTAAGAAAAGCGAACCTCTCTACTGGACCAACGCTTTCTCTCCCGTCCGTGACGAATTAAACCGCGTAAGTGGCAAGATCGACGCGGCAACAACGGACTCTGATGGTGATGGTGTGGTGGATGCCATCGACCAGGAAGCCAACACCCCCGCTGGTGTACCCGTCGATACCAAAGGACGCGTACTCGACAGCGACAAAGACGGCGTGGCCGATTACAAAGACCTCGAACCGTTCTTCCCTCCCCGCGCCGGTGAACAAGTGGACGCAAATGGCGTGGTTATGAACCGCAATGACAAGCCGATTACGGAGGACCGCGTACAGGAGATGATCGATGCTTCGATTGCCAGCCTGAAGAATTCTACTAATCAGCCCGGAACTACTACCGTACGTACTGATCGCGGAGAGGTTTACCTCCCGATGATTTACTTCCCACTCGGCCAGTCTACCGTTAAGTACAGCGACTACGGCATCCTGTCCAGCGTCGCCCGCGTACTGCAGGGTAACACCGGCATGCGGATGGTTATTCGTGGTTACACGGATCGTACTGGTAATGCTGCTAACAACGAGGTGCTTTCTTACCGTCGTGCTAAAGCCGTTGTCGATCACCTCGTGAATCAGCACGGCATCAACCGCAGCAGCCTTGTCCTGCAATTCCGTGGTGAGGAAAACGCTATTGTACCTCTTGATAAGTCCTACATCAACCGCCGTGTTGAGTTCCTGACCGCCGAAGCCGGTGCGTCTGAAGATGAAGCTCCAGCCGGTGGAAACTCCGGTCGTGGAGGTTTCTAAAGATCTTTACAGCTTTTAATCCCATGAACCCCGTCTGCTTCGGTATGACGGGTAGATTTAGCCCCTCGTCGCTTTTCGATGAGGGGCTTTTATGTTCGCTTCGCTCGCTTTGCAGTGCGCCTGCGGCGCGATGCAGGTTGCAGCTACCGCACCAGGCAGCTAGCTAGGCTCGGCAGGCAATGCATCCTGCAACCAGAGCATAGCGACCCTGTACCCCCTTCAACTGGATTCCCAGTGATGCCTTATACGAAATATTGCCAGGCTAATCAGAGCGCCCCGATAACTATCGGGGCAGGTGCAAAAGCTACACGTGTAGCCTCGTCTTCAACCGAGTTGCTCTCCATAATACCTACCCCTCATTGAACACACCGGTCTTTTTTGAAAAATCAATTTGGAACAACAAAAAAACGCCCGACCCTCAATTAAGGAGGTCGGGCGTTTCAAGTATTCGCTCTAAAAATCAACTCGGTATTCACCCATAAGATACCCTGGGTTTTGGATGCGTTGCCCGAGGGAAGAAAAAAAGATTATTTTTTCCCACTACCTTCGTTTTATGCGTTTAATCCTTTTGATTTTAATCTTTGCCAGCGGCGCAGCCGCTGCTTTCGGGCAGGAGACTTTGCCCTCAACGACTCCCGCTACGGACCTGCGTTCGCGCCTGCAGCCCCCCGTAAAACCCCTGGAGACGGACCTCAATGGCCTCTGGGTCGGTGAACTTCTGCAAAATGAGGGAGGCATTGCCGATAAGTTTGAATTCAGCATGCAGCTGCATCAAAACGGTATTTTCATGAAGGGGACCGCTTATGTCCGGTTTGGGGACATCTGGGCTGAAATGAGGCTAAGTGGATATCAACTGCAAAATGGCTCCTGGAAACTGACGGAAACCGAAATTCTTCGCGCTAAAAAACCAGCCGATTTATCCTGGTGTATTAAAAAGTACGAACTAAGGGTAACCTACACCAACGACGGAATAAGCCTGCACGGACCCTGGTGGGGGAACTCCGACTTCGGGCCATGTATCCCCGGCTCGGTGAGGCTGAAAATGAAGAAGAAGAGTGCGTAGGTTAGTTCGTAGTTCATTAGTCAGACATACTAGGAACTAATGAACTATGAACTACCGACTAATCTCTCGCCCAAACCCAGTCGTTCTCCGTGCTGAGTGATTCGTTGAAAACGTAGTCATTGACCACCAGATCTTTCAGCGGCTCTGCAGTAGTAATACCTTCCAGCGTGATTAATTTTGCCATTCGCCCCCGGGCACGTTTAGCGTTGAAGGCCACGACGCGGTATTTCCCGTTGTGCGCTTCTTTGAAGTGCGCGGTCAGGAGGCGAGCCTCCAGTTTTTTGGTGTTTACGCTTTTGAAGTATTCCTGGCTAGCCAGATTCAGGACCAACTGTTCTCCTTGTTCCTTTAGGTCAGCATTCAGCAAGTTCGTAATGCGATCTCCCCAAAAATCATAAAGATTTGCCCCGCGCCGGTTCTTCAGCCGGGTACCCATTTCGAGGCGGTAGGCCTGCATCAGATCATTAGGGCGCAGAACGCCATAGAGGCCGGAGAGTATTCGGATTTGCTTATTGGCAAAAGCCATCTCTTTATCCGAGAAGGTATCCGCTTCAAGGTCCTGGTACACGTCTCCCCGGAAGGCGAGCACGGAGGGCTTAGCGTTGTCGTTGGTAAAGGGCAGGTGGAAATCCTGATAACGCTGGTAGTTGAGGTCTGCTAAGTTTTCACTGATATGCATCATGTCCTGAAGCTTGGTCCGCGACTTTTTCTTTAGTGCGTCGGCCAACTTCTTGGTATCCTCCAGTAAACGGGGTTGCGTAGCTTCTGTTGCTACGGGGGTCATGTCGAGGGTCTTGGCGGGGGAAAGAAGAATTAGCATTTTGGTATTTTGGTCTTTTGGTCTTTTGGGCGGTGTGATCACTGATCATTGAACCCTGATTACTGAACTCTGAATCCTAAGTACTGAATCCTGAATCCTAAAAAACTGAGTCTTGAACTCTGAATCTTAGACCTCAGGGTTCCGGTTTTTCAACCGCAGCAGGTATCTTTTTTTGAGGTAATAATCTTTGAGGCGTTGAAGTTCACCTTCATTCGTCGTCGCGTCGTCATAATTTTCGAGCAGATCGCCGACTTCAGCCCGGAAACCAGCTTCCAGTTCGTTGACCATACTGTCAATCCTGGCACGTGCGCCTGGGTCGTCGTCGAACTCCAGTTCCATCAATGCTTCGTTAACCTCCATAATTTCCATGAGAAAAGACTGCGGCATCTTGTTGCTGCCTTCTTCCCCCAGGACTCCCTTGATGTCCAAAAGATGTTTCAGGGTGCGATCTTCGTCACTCAGTATCTTATACCCCTGGTTGTTTATGGTGCTTTGCTCAAGGGCATCATCACGGGTGGCGTCATCTGCCAGGGTATGGAAGTCGGGATGGAACTTTTTACTGTTGGCGTAGAAGGTCTTCTTTAGTGCTGCCTTGTCTACGGTGGGGGATGGGGGGAGGTTGAAAAAGTTGAAGTAGTTGATCATGGTTGCATTGGTTGCAGGGGTTGCAGGGGTTGCAGGGTCGCTTCGCTCCGGTTGCAGGGGTTGCAGGGTCGCTTCGCTCCGGTTGCAGGGGTTGCAGGGTCGCTTCGCTCCTGTTGCATTGGTTGCAGGGTCGCTTCGCTCTTGTTGCAGGGGGTGCAGGGTCGCTTCGCTACTGTTGCATTGGTTGCAGGGTCGCTTCGCTCCTGTTGCATTGGTTGCAGGGTCGCTTCGCTCTTGTTGCAGGGGGTGCAGGGTCGCTTACGCTCTTGTTGCAGGGGTTGCAGGGTCGCTTACGCTCCTGTTGCAGGGGTTGCAGGGTCGCTTCGCTCTTGTTGCAGGCTGCAACAATTGCAACCCTTGCAACGCGAACGAAGTGAGCTTCTGCAACGCGAACGAAGTGAGCTTCTGCAACGCGAACGAAGTGAGCTTCTGCAACGCGAACGAAGTGAGCTTCTGCAACGGGAGAGAAGCGACCTTCGGCGCTAGCCGAAGAGTCCCCGCCAGATATCAAGCCCGTTGGCCAGTACTACGAGGCCAAGAACAATGACGAAGCCGACCATGGTGGCGTACTCCATGAACTTGTCGCTGGGCTTACGGCCAGAAACGACTTCGTAAAGTAGGAACATCACGTGGCCGCCGTCGAGTGCGGGGATGGGGAGAAGGTTCATAAAGGCGAGGATAAGCGACAGAGAAGCCGTCATGTACCAGAACCGTTCCCACTCCCAGGTTTTACCGAACATGGAACCGATGCTGGCGAAGCCGCCGAGACTCTCGGTCACCTTAATGTTGCCTTTGAACATTTCGCCAAATGCCTTGAACTGATCGCCGAGGAACCGTACCCCCTGGTTATAACCGGCGGGAAAGGATTCGATGAAACCATATTCGATGCGTTCGGTATCATAAAACACGGTAGGGCCGGCGGGGTTAACGCCGATCTGAGCATTCTCGTTGGTGATGAGGGTAACGTTTTTAACCGTTTCGCTGCCTTTAGATTTTATACCCAGGGTTATCTCCGTATCCTTTTTTCCTTTGATGTAGGTGGAGAACTCATCGAAGTAGGCGATGGGACGACCATCTACACTGACGATCTTATCTTCTACTTCCAGTCCGGCTTCGGCGGCGGGTCCGCCTTTGCCTAGCTTGGCTATCATAAATGGAACCCGTGGTAGAAACAGTCTTTCCCGCTTGTTTTCGTGCCGGGTCAGAATGTCGGCCCACTTATTGTCAATGCTGATCTTTTGCTCCCCGCCATCGCGATTAACGGTCAGCTCCCGGACGTTATTGATGGCCACAGCCCGCAGTACGGCCCGGTCATTGAAGCGTTCGAACTTTTCATTGCCGATCATCAACAGCTTGTCTCCGGTCATCAGGCCCATTTCCTGGCCTAGACTGTCGACGGCGATACCGGCCACAGCGTTTTCCGCTGGCAGGTACTCTTCTCCATAGCCAAACAAAACCATGGAGTAGATCAGGAAACCGAGGATAAAATTGACGGTAACACCGCCCAGCATGATGATGAGGCGTTGCCATGCCGGCTTACTCCGGAACTCCCATGGTTGCGGTTCAGCTTCCATCTGGTCCGTATCGAAGCTTTCATCGATCATTCCGCTAATCTTAACGTAGCCACCCAGCGGTAGCCAGCCGATGCCGTATTCCGTTTCACCAATCTGCTTCTTGAACAGACTGAAGTAAGGGTCGAAGAACAGGTAGAACTTTTCTACACGGGTACCGAAAAAACGGGCCGGCAAAAAATGACCGAATTCGTGCAGAACGATGAGGATGGACAGGCTGAGGACCAGCTGCCCGATGGTAATTAAGAGATCCATAGGCTTCTTTGGGGGCGGAACACGAATGAGCTCCGTTCCTATAACTAACGAAAACGCAAATTTAAGGTTGCGCAGCGGGATTATTTAGTCTAAAAGAAGACGTGAAGCCTTTTGGTTCGGTAGCACGGCACAATTTTGGCTAAGGTAGACGGCTCTTTTTTACCCCTCCCTGCACCTGCGTCCGCGCCCAAAAGAGAAGGAATGGATTAGGGAATGAGTGAATAACTGACGCTGCTATTACTTTCAGTGCTATGCCTGTTCGCCCACGGGGAAATGCGAAAAACAGAAGCCTTGAGCAAAATGTCCAGAAGTATACCGGGTGGATATAACCTTCTCCTGACGTAAGTCGGAACCGGACAACGTACCTTGCAGCCTGTAAAAAAGAATACTGCCTCATGAGCTTCGAACAACGAATCCCCCGACAAAAATCCGCTGACCTATTTGATGAAGCCAAGGGCTATTTCCCTGGCGGCGTCAATAGCCCTGTACGGGCATTTCGCAGCGTAAGCGGGCCGCCGCTGTTCATCAAAGAAGGGAAGGGCAGTCGAATGACGGATGAAGACGATAATGAATTTCTCGATTTTTGCTGTTCCTGGGGGCCCCTCATTCACGGCCACGCCAACGATTATATTGAGGCAAAAGTGATGGAGACGGTGCGCAAAGGAACCAGCTTCGGTACGCCGAACCGACTGGGTAACCAGCTGGGTAAGCTTATTCTGGACAACCATCCTTACGTTGAGCGCATTCGCTTCGTCAGTTCCGGTACGGAGGCGGTCATGTCCGCATTAAGGCTGGCGCGCGGCGTCACTGGTAAAAACAAGATTCTCAAGTTTGATGGTTGTTACCACGGCCACGTCGATAGCTTGCTGGTGAAGGCGGGGTCTGGGCTGGCTACTTTCGGAACCAGCTCGTCTGCCGGCGTACCCGAGTCCGTAGCGGCCGATACCCTGGTCTTGCCCCTCAACGACCGCGACCTGCTGGAAGAAACGCTCAGCAAGCACGCAGACGACATCGCCTGTATCATCGTGGAACCGATACCTGCAAACAACGGACTGTTAATCCAGGATCCCAGTTGGCTAAAGTGCCTGCGGATCAAAGCCTGGAAGCACAATGTATTACTCATCTTCGACGAGGTCATCTCCGGCTTCCGTGTTGGCTTTACCGGCGCAGCTGGCTACTACGACGTACAACCCGACATCATCACCTTCGGTAAGGTGATCGGCGGCGGCTTTCCGGTGGGTGCGTACGCCGCAAGTGCGGAGATCATGGACCATATCGCACCCGTCGGCCCGGTGTACCAGGCAGGGACGCTGAGCGCTAACCCCGTTGCCATGGCTGCCGGCCTCGCAGCACTGGAGCTGTGCCTTACCCCGGGTTTCTATGAATTGCAGGCCCAAAAAACACACGGTATGGCCACCGCCATCGAAGCCTATGCTCAGGAAAAAGGCTACCCCCTGCACGTACCGCACATTGGTTCTATTTTCTGGCTGGCCTTTGGTAACGAACGCATTACCCGCTCCGACCAAATCGACGCAGCTAACATGGCTTATTTCAAGGTCATTCACCACGAGCTGTTGCAAACTGGTGTTTACCTCGGACCAAGTGGCTACGAGGTTGGCTTCGTCTCCGGCGCACACTCGGTAAAGGACCTGGAAGAAGGCGTCACTAAAATTTGCGCGGCTATGGATGTGGCTTTTGGGGGGTAGGCCCACTGCAGCTAATTTGGCAAGGGAACGATTTTCGAATCGCAGATTTAGGCAGATTACTCAGATGAACACAGATTTCCCTGGCTATTAATTCTGTGTCAATCAGCGTAATCCGTTATAATCTGCGATTCAAAACATACTTCGCCAATGCCGCGGGCCGAGCGTATCCTTACTTCAGCTTCGTTCAATAACTCCCCTCTATGTAGAGTCTTGGAAGACGGTTTTTTGTAACGATTACAGCGACCGAAGAAAAGAGAGATGAGCACTGCAAATAAAATCGCTTTATCTTACCAATAAAAACCAACCATGCGTAACCTCCTTTACCTTCTTCCACTAGCCCTGGTACTGACCCTGGCCTCCTGTAATACCGCCGCTAAAGCCACTGCCGCCAAGTCGGAGATGGCCCCCAAGAAAGAAATGGCAGAAAAAGCCCCCAGCTTTGCCGGGACCTGGTCCGTCACCGTGGAAGACACCCCACTCGGTACTACGACAGGTAAAATGATCCTGGAAGAGGAGGACAATGGCCTAAAAGGTACCTTCGTTACCGCCGATGGCAAGAGCCTGCCGCTGCAGAACATAAAAACCACTGAGAGTGGCATAACCACCAGCTTTTACTTTGCTGATTATGACGTTGACGTCGACGTTAATCTGAAGGGAAAGCCGACGGATGCTATACTGGTTGGCACATCTATGGGTGAATATAGCACTACGGCTAAGCGGATGTAGGTACCGCAGCCAGCGAGTCACTGAGTCACAGCCTCAGAGAGCCACTGAGTGGCTGCCGCTGTTACCACTCTTCGCTGCGCTCGTTCGCCCAAGGTGAGCAAGCGCAGCGTCGCGAACGGTACCTTCGGTAGCCACTCAGTGACTCAACAACTCAAAGACTCAGTACCACGCGCCGACGACCCACAGCCCCCGCAGTATTGTGGAAAACAACCGTGTACATGCCGGCGGGTAAGGGGCTAAGCGATACGGCCCGGTTACCGCTTAGGGCACCGAAGGTTAGCACACGCTGGCCGGTAATGGAGAATACTGTAAGGGAAACCGGACCTAAATCAACCGGAATATCCAGGTTGATCCGGCCATCACTGGGGTTGGGGTAGAGGCGGATGCGATCATCGTGGGGGAAGTTGTTGACGCCGTCAACCAGGCCGTTGAAATTTAAGGGGGTACCGTCACTACAAGTAGCATTGTTGAAGTAAAGCAAGCGGTTGATGACGTGTGAGCCTTCCACGGACTGATCAAACGGACCTGCTACTTGGTTGAGGTAGGTTCCACTGTGACCTATCAATCCACTCATCCAATTGTAACACTCGTCATCTTGAGGCCCCCAGTGGAGGTCAAGTAAAAAGTACGTTCCGAGGCACCCGCCGGGAATGACTTGAAGTATGTTTTGGTCGCCGAACTGGCCCGGGAAAAGCTGGCTGGCCTGGCCTCCCAACCAAGGTTGCTCGCGAAGGTCATAGACAATGGTCTCCCGACGATTCTCCCGATAGATGGAATCAGACAAATTTAGGGAGGGGGATGTCCCGTTGTAAGTCAGCTCGTTTTTCATGATGCTGACAATGACCAGACTGTCACCAAGTCGGTGGACGTCAAGTACCGTTGCCTGGGTTTCTACCGTTTGGTAATAGACCCGGTCCATATCTTCAATGGTGTTGATGGTCCGGGTGTGGTATTCGTCGCCGGGCGCAAAATTGGTCAGCGATTTAAAAGAGGGGGCTTGTAATCCTGCCTCCGGGTTGCTGAGTCCTGCCAAAGGCAAGGATTTACTACTCGCCAGATCGTAAAAATAGGTAGCAGTCAGTAGACCATAGTTTTGCTTAGGCTGATCGTTGAGCCAATGGTTGCACCAGTTACTGCGTGCTTGAAACTGATGTGCTTCACGCTGTCGGCCATCCCGAAGAAAGTCTCCATCAATACGGAGTCAATAGTGGCAAGAGTAGTGTCATTTGCCATCCAGCTTTCGCCAGTTTGGGCGGCGGTGCGCAGGTGCAGGGAATCAGCATAAAAGAGCAAGGTGGTCAGTTCCGGTTCCTGCCGGATGCGTATGCCGGCAAAGGAAGGCACCCGTTCACGACAGTTAATATCTTCCCCACGTAAGGATTCGTAAACGGCTTCTTCCCCATTACCAGAGAGCTTCATGCCAAGGTATTCCGGCTCGTCAAAGCCGGGCTTTTCGTACAGGTACTGAACGCCGGGGCGAAAGAGTTGCCAGTCAAAGGCCTGCCCAAGCACCACGTTATCAAAAAAGCTGAAGTCAAAGGGCTCGCCGCACAAAGCTCCGTCGGGAGCAAGGGTAGCCTCCAGGTCATTGAGGTTTTGGGACTGAGCACCCACCGTGAAATAAGGACCACCCAACTGCTGGAAATAATAGCCTGACTTGACTTCTTCCCTTAAGCCATTTACTTCCCAGACGCCTTCTGCTGTTTGAAAGAGATAAGGAGAACGTCTTTTACCCAACCCGAAGCAACTGAAGTCTTTTAGGTAGACCAATACCAGCGAAGTTTCTCCGTTGCTTCCGGGAGCCTCAGCGACTACGGCAGCGCCGGGTTGGGCGTTTAACCAATTGTGTCTTTCTTCGGTCAGCCGATATCTTCCGGATAGGTTCTCGGTGAAACTGAGGTCATAGGCTGCTTCCCGTTCTAAGTTCTTCACGGTGAAACGGAACTCATCGTAGGTGAAACCCTGTTCCCAGGAACCAGTGACGGAGTCTCGTTGGAAATCTCCAACCCTGATCTTGTGTTGCTTTGCGATATAAATGTAGTCTCCGGCCCCATCGATATAAGCTTCCTGAACGCGTTCAACATCAAGGATGGTACCCTCCGGAATTTCCAGCACGTTATCTAAAACGGGGAGCTGCTGTTCCTCCTCCGGAGTAATTGCCAGCCATCGGGGCATTGCCGTTTGCGGCTTAATCAGCTCATGGAAGAATACGGATGTTAACAGGCCATGGTTTTTGCTGATCCGAATAGAAGCGGCAACGCTGCTACCGTCCGCTAAAAGCGCGAAACTGATGTATTTGACGCTGTCCGTAAACGTACCAAATACCTCCTCCCGAACGGAATCAACCCTGGCAAGAACCAGACTTGTAGCCATCCAGCTTTCTCCGGGTGTAGCATTATTTCGGATAATGACATTTTCCCGGTCTGCTCCCATATTCATGGTGGTAGTCCCGTCAGTTTGCTGTACTTCTTCACCGGCAAAAGAAGGCACCAACTTGAAGCTGGCGCGTGAATGCTCAACAACCTCGTCAAGGGACCTATATGCGGCTAACGGGCCGTTCTCGTCAGGGTGGTCATCATCTACCTTCAGTTGCATCCCCAGCATCGGCGATTCATAGTCCCCGTCTGCGGTCAGGTCTTCAAACAGGTACTGAACGCCCAGGTGAAAGAATTGATAATCAAATCCCTCCTGAGCAAAAAGCTGCAAGGAGGAGACGCAAAAAAGGCAGGTAAGGATCAGGTGTCTCATAAGTTGTTTAGGTGAATACCTAATCAATATACGAGTTCAGCACTGTCGGTCCAAAAGGACTTATTTTATAATTGCTCCATTGTCCGTTCCATTGCACCTGCGACCGCGCCTCATTAGTCAGGGAGTCAAATAGTCAGGGAGTCTCGCCCACTATTTGAAACACTGACGTTCTGACTGCTTGACTAATCACTCCACGGAAGTGAAAAAGTTACAGTCCACCGCACCATTCTCCATGGCCTGTTTTGCCAGCCCGAAACGGAAGGGCAACGCACCATTGGTGGTCATCTCTTCCATGGGCACAGTGTCCGGATTTACGTTGTCCACCTTATGCGTGTAATGGTCGTATTTCTTCTTCAAAAATTTGAAGACAGTGCCGTCTTTCACATAATGACGGTACTGCGCCGTTGTATTTTTGACGCCGGGAATCATATTGCCGTTACTGTCTTGCATCATAGGACCATCCAGCTGCCAGGTATTGGTTTCGGATAGCTGGAAAATGAGTTGCCCGTCCTGAAAGTACCAACGGTCGGTTGTCGTCTGCTGTGTACCGTCTTTGTACTGGTTGAGCGCGAGTACGATCTTTCCGTTTTCAGTGTGCAGTTGAATGCTGCCGTCGAGTTCACCACAGTGATAATCAACATTGCGTTGCTGCAACATCCCTTTTTCGTACTGGTCTTCAATCCGGCCGTATTCGTTGCGGATGGCGTCGATCCTTTCGTCTCCACTTTCCTGCCGGTCGAGGGGAACGGCGGCAGGGGCGGGTTCCGTCGTAGTGGCGGTAATGGGGGCCTCGTTGCCGGAGCAACTGAGTAAAAGGGCGAAGACGAGCAGTGAGAAGTAGCGCATAGTATAAGAATCAGGGAGTCAATTAGTCAGGGGGGCAGGGAGTCAGGGAGTCAGATAGTCAAGGAGTCAGTCCAGTACTCTTTGACTATCTGACTCCTTGACTATTCTTCCTCCATCTTGCGGCAAAGCAGTGGCAAGACTGAGTCATACCAGTCGATCAGGGCAATTTCCTTTGCCAGCGTTAGATCTTCGCAGGCACCAGCGAGGCGGTTGTGGTCCATCCTGATCTGGCCTCGTATGATGCGGAAACGACCGTCGCGCGGGAACATATCAACAGCTTGGTCCATCTTGGCCAGGCCGGCCTCAAGGGTGATGCTATCCTGGGAAAGCTGCTGACCTTCGGAGATCATGGCAACTGCATCGTTATATTGGTCGAGAACAACTTTACATGCTGCTGATTCGGGTGCGAAGGTGAAGCTCACGTCGTAAGCTGAGCTTACCGGGCGGCCCTCATATTCACCCGGAGACCAAAGTCCGTAGGAGCTGGTGGCTACGTTTACGGCTTCGAAAGTGAAATCGGAGCCCAGGTCATTATAGTCGATAATGTCCTGTACGTCAACCTGCCCGTTGGGGTGCACGATAAGTTGTACGTCCAGCTGGCCGGTACTGCAGCTGTCTTCCCCACTGGCTGGATAGTTGATCTTACTGTTGAAATATCCACCGAGGTCGCCTTCGTTGCCGGTGAACGTAAGGGCTTTGGTTAATTCGGTATAAATGGTGTCCCGCCCGGAAAGCACGTAAGGCTTGCGCTCCTCCAGCCGGAAACGGATGGGCAAGATATATTTAAAGCGGACGAACTCGCCGTCGCGCACCGCTGGTCGGAAGCGGACTTCGTTGGCCATCCCGGCGACGGCCCGCAGGGCCGAAAGGCCCAATTGCGCTCCAGGATCACGCAAAATTTGAGCCTTGGATATATAGCCATTGGCCTCCACCACGAAACCAATTACTACCATGCCACTGACGTTGTTTTCGCGAGCCTCCGCAGGGTATAGGGCACGGCCATTAATGTAACTTAAGAGGGCAATCTGAGAACATTCAGATTTGGCGGCAGCGGTGGTATCCAACCGCTCGCAGGGAGAGGGGAACCGTGGCGCCTCATCGGCAATATCGTAAATGGTCGTATCTACCGTCACGGAGTCGGGAGCAACGGGGGCAGGGGCGTCCTGAGCCAACAGAAAGAATGGCAGGGAACAGAGGAGCGTAAGTAACGTTTTCATTTGCGTAAGCGTAGGGGAGTAGTAGATAGTTGGTTTTGGCGCTCTCGTGTGAATGGAGGGCAAATATAGGGTACTGGGGGCGAGATTTTGGAAAGATGTGCTACCTCGACCTTTACAAACAGCCTCTTGTACAGTTCCTGTTCGTCCGTCCCCGTCTTTGCAGCCCCGCTTAGTTATTCCCTTCGGTCATGCTCTCCGCTTCGCTCCTGGTCAGAGACCGGGTTGCCCTAAACGCCCTTGCAGCTTGCTAGGAACCTCGTGCCGACTGGAGCAGGAATGCCGCGTCAATATGGAAACGATGTGGTTGACCAGAAATTCGCAGCCGAAACATAAAACCATTGCTGAATTTCCAGAAACTTATCCAAAGCTGATTAAGAGGGTATTTCGCGACTACGTTCTGCTATTGAAGGATCGGGATTTGATCCTGGTCACGTCCCAGACAAGCTTGAAAAGCAATACGTTTTCGGTATTTAGAGCAGCAGCTATAAAAGCCATCATTCTGATGGTTTCAGATGAATTGTGGACTATTAATATAATTGATTTGTAATTTAATAAGTAGTCTTAATCACCCAATTAAGTAGTTATACCCATTATTAATAATGCGCGTTTTTACGCTTGCGCTCCCTTGTCTGCCGTACTAATTTTGGTGTATCAAGGCAACGGGGAGGAGCGAATCACTTTCGGTTAAATCTTTTCCGGTGCCATTTTTTTCACCTCTTTATTTAAATCATTGTTATTATGGAAAATCAAACCACTTTCCAGGCTGAAGCTACCCACCAAGCCAAGCAGCGTCACCTCGTCGAGATGTCGAAACTCCACGCCAACCTGAAGTTGGATGCGCAGGCCTACACAACTACCGTGGCATCGGGATCTTGTGCCTTCGTATTCCTGTACCTTCAGTGCGACTGTAACCTCACTTTTTCCGATGGATTAAATCTTACCTTCAATGGTAAAGGTATTGTAGCGGGGCTTGGTGCTACGGGCTCTATGGCCGGCCAGGCTTCCTTCAACGTAGATCCACATACGTTGAAAGGCGCGAGTGGCATTTCTTTCGAAGCTGCCGCCATCGGAGTCGGAGTCGCTGGCTTTCAGGTAACCTGGTATAAGGACAACCAGTATATCGGTCACGGAGAATTTGCCGGAGCCGGAGCACAACTTGGTACGCCGGGTGGCGGCTGGGGCACCTTCTCCTAATTACTTTCGGGTAGCCGTTTTGTCCATCAGGACTATCGGATTTTAGTATCGCCGATGCTGAAAGCGGTCATCAGGTGCCTTCGCGCACAAGGTGACCGTTTTCGGAGTCGGCTTTGCTTTTTTAAGCGTACACCGCTATACACATGGCGTTGCTTTTTCCCAACGTACATTCTGTGATCTTTATGGAAAATCGACCGTAAAGTGGGTCATGTATATTCCCATAAAGCGCAATTATGATAAAATAAGAAGTAACGCTTATTGACCTATTCTCCTAAATCCCACTAATAACCACCACGGTGTCCACCCCCCAAGGTGGATTAGGTGGCTTACGGCGCGCACCATTGTCCAGATCAAAAATACCAAAGATGACCGGCAGGTCGTACCGGTGTGGCGGGTACGGGGTGAAGCCGTCAGTCAGCACCAGAATAGAGTCTGGTCGGGGAACTTGCTCCAGCGCGGCTTCGATCCCTGCAACCATATTGGTGCCACCGCCGCCAGCCAGCTGATGAACCTTAAAGGCTTCGGCAGCAGCCACCAGGGTAACGGGCTCGTAGACCTTGTTGTCACAAGGAATGATCGTTACGGGGTATTGAAAGACGCGTAATACACCGGCGACCTCGGCCAGCGCGCGTTGCAGGAGGTCCGGGCCCATAGAGCCGGAAGTGTCGACCACAACAGTAATTCGGGCGGTTTTATCTCCCCTTAATGAGGGTGTGAGAATGGGATGGTAGACCGATTGCCGCCGGCTGGGCCGTTGGAAACTGTAGTCGATCCGGCTACCCAGTCCTTTGCGAATGGCGACACTCATGCGGTGGCCGAGACTGCGTCGCCAGTCGACTTGCGGGACTAGTGTGTCTTCGGCCCAGGAGCGCCAGCTTTCGGGGATACTGCTGTTGCCTGCCTTCCGGATACGTTGTGCCACTTCCCGGCGTAACACCTGATCGTCGAGCGAGCTGATGTGCTGTCGTTCATTGCCCGCTTCCCAGTCCCGGGATTGGTTATGGACGCCGCTGCCGTCGTCGTGTGGAGCTTGCAAGTCCGGATGGTCAGAAAATATGGTGGCGTAGTAGACTTCAGCTAAGAGGCCACGTTCCAGTCCAAAGGCGTCGGGTAACATCCCCGGATAATGCAGCGGCATGGTGAGGCCAGCCCATTGGCCGTCGTTGATCTCGAAGTCTGCCGCAATGTTCCAAAGCCTGGCGGCTTTATCTCCCACCAGGTTGCCGTCCTTAGCCCGCTCCGCGTGCTGTCGTAGCCGATGGCTGATCTCGTGAACCCAGATAAAGCCAAGTTCTGCCAGGGCTTCAGGTCTTGGCCGGCGCGTCCAAATGTCTTCAACTACCTCCGGATTCCAGTATACGTTGTAGTGTAGGTCTATTGCTGCAACGTCGACGGACGGCGTCACCAGTATCCGGCAGCGAAAGAGTGCAGGTGCAAACCAGGGCAGCTTCTCCGCTGCGTAGGCACGAGCGAATCGAAGATGGTCAAGTAGTTCGTTAGCTGAGGACACTGATGAATTCGTTGAGGCCGGGATCGCTGAACAGGCTGGTGATGTGGGTATGTACGTCGGCTAATTCATCGGGGCCTGCAGCCTGAGCGGCATTGACCAGGTCGTGCATCCATTTTGTCCGGGCCAGGTCTTTGAGCGGGACGAAGACAACGTCACGCCGTCCACTACTGAAGGCCACCTCGGCCAGGGTGAGATAAACCCGGGAATAAGCAAGTAATTCATCCTCAGAGGAAACATGTTTCAACTGGTCGTTCAGGCTGGCGAAGAGCACGAAGACTTCACCATCGTCAAAATCCTTCAGGTCAATGCTCGTTTTTCCGGACAGGAGCTCGACCGGGTCCGGCAGGCGCAGATTAGTCAGGTATTCGAGCAGCATGATGGCGACGGGTTCCCCAAGGCAACCAGTAGTAAGCTCGAAGAGGACGTTGTTGTTACCTCCGTCGGAGAGGTGGTAGCCGAGGAGGTCCGCTGCGGCTAGCAGGGCTGCTGCAAAATCCCAGCTGCGAGGACTTGCGAAGCCGTATTTGTTTTCTTCCGGGCTGGCGTGCAGCGCATCGGGTTTGATGCGGAAGAAACCCGTGATCTTTGTCTGGTACTCCCGAAGTTTCTCGGCGTGGGCTGCAGGATCAATTTCGGGTAGTACTCCCATCTCCCAGCCATGGTTGAGGGCGTTGATGTAGACGTCGGCGGGTATGTCCCAGTTAAGGTGGACGAAGCGGTTACGGAGTGGGGGAGAGAGCTCCCAGCCACCGACCATAAGGTCGGGCGGATTGGCCGCTGCCACAATCCTAACCCCGGAGGGTAGTGGGTGAAAACCAACTTTGCGTTCGAAGACGACGCGCAGCAGGGCAGATTGCACGGAGGGAGGTGCGGTACTTAGTTCATCGAGAAAGAGGATGCCCGTTTCGGTTTCTTTGAAATCGTCGACCCAGCGGGGGACAGCGTAATTTACTTTTCCGTCTTCGAGTACTGGAAGTCCACTGAAATCAGTGGGGTCATGAATGGAAGCGATCAAAGTGGTTACGGCCAGGTCTTTGGTGGCCAGGCCCTCGATAAAGCTGGACTTACCAACGCCGGGCCTGCCCCATAGCAAAACGGGGATTCCGGTCAGGCCCTGGGGAGAAGGGGTGGCCAAGGCAATGAGTAGGGCTTCGGCGCCGGTGGGGAGATGCTGAGATGTGTTCACGAAGATTAGTAAACGGGGAAGGCGATGGTTAGTTGAGGTTAGTGAGCTATTGATTACACTAATGGGTGTTTTCCGAACCGGACGCTCGCAGTACTCGAAAACCCTCCGTTCCGCTTCGGGTTCGAGACCTTACGAGGTCCTAATCGCCCTACTTAGTACCTCGCAGCGTCTTCGTCAATAGAGCCGAAGGCGAAATTGAGGAGGTCCGCATCCGGTCTCAATTTGAAAAAGTCCAGTAGTCTGGCAATTGACTTACCTGCTTACACCAATGTTGAACGTAATGTCGGCCTTGACCCTTACGGAGTCTGTGGGCATAATTGCCCGATATAAATAACCATTATATTCTAACTCGGCTCTCAGTAAAAACGCGTTGGATATTCGGCACTCGTTCCCCAAGTTGCCAAAAAGCTCGGGGGTTGCTATAACTTCAGCAGTAGGATCGGTCTTGGTGAAAAAGACCCCCTCAATGTAGTTGATGGAACGAACGTGAGAGGTGTAATAGTCACCGTTGATGATGCAGGCAACTACAAAGTATACGTTGGGGTCATTGAAGATGCCTACACCGGTTTCCAGCACATTATTAAGATTTATAAATCCTTTGTCGGCTCCGGATTGGCCAAAATAATAGATAGCAACAGGAGGTCCCTGCCAACCTGAGTCGGTAGTGAGGTAGCCCCAGGAATAGCGCTCATAAAAATATTCGCCATGACTCCCTCCCGAAATTTGGGTGCTTCCCGCTACGTAAGGGCTGTTGCACCAATCATCATAATGTGCATACAGTAGGGTGTCACTGTTCTCGAGGTTAGTAATGAAGAATTCAGTTGTTTCATGTTCTGCCGGTGGCAGGATGACCTCCTCATCATCGGGAGCGCATCCATTTATTTGAATGCCTAAGAATACGAGGAAGAGGAACCTGAAGAGTTGTTTCATTAAAGGCTTGTTTAGGGTCTGTTAAAAGGTGGGACTTTCATCCCATTGCTAAAAGTAAATGACCGCCAGAGCGCAACCAAATCTAGGTAGAGAATAAATTTTAGGAGTGTCCGTCGTTTCCCACCTTGCTTTCGTCGACCTTTTTTTGCACCTGCGGCCCCGCCCTGCATATTTGTATCATCAACAACAAAAGAACTTTAAAATACCCTCAAAAATGATCTGGAAGAATTTTATCCTCGCACTTAACAATTACCTGAAATTTGAAGGAAGAAGCCGCCGGGCAGAATTCTGGAGTTTCGTTTTGGTAACGATGTTGTTCGGAGCCGCTGCGAGTTTTTGGGATAACCTGATTTTCAACGAAAGAGAATTCTTTGAAGGTTTGGTAAACCTGGCCTTCCTGGTTCCTTCTATTGCTGTATCAACCCGTCGTCTTCACGATATCGGTCGCAGCGGCTGGTGGCAATTACTTTGGCTGACGGGAATTGGTGGTTTAGTGCTGATTTACTGGTACGCTCAAGACAGTGACAGCAACCGCAACGAATACGGCAGTAGCCCCAAGTACGACTTCGTTGATAACGACAACGATACCCTGTACAATGATAATGAGATCGTCTGATCTCGCCGATAAATTTTATGCATCAGTTTCGTGGCGATGTCTCTTATGGGGACATCGCCACTTTTGTTGAAGCGCCTAGTCCCGCCAAACAAACGGAAACAACACCAAGCCCACAGCCAGCGCCAATAAGTCGATGGCCAGTGCCAATAGAAGGTAAGAGGTTTCTTGTCCGGAGGTCAGCCCAACGGCGTAGCCTCCAGCATTGACCAGTAAATAAAGCAGTGGAATAACCAGCGGAAAACTAAGCACCGCCATTAAGGTGCCACTGCCGCCAGCCCGGGCCGCCAAAGCGGCTACGAAGGTAAGGATCGCACTCAGTCCGGCTCCGGCCAGCATCAATGCCAGGATGAAATAGCCTGGTTCGAGTACATAATTCTGTGAGGTAAAGAAACCCAGTAAAGCCCAGGTCAGCCCACTCACGAGCCAAATGATCAGGGTGTTGTAGAGGAATTTACTGATCAGTAAAGCCTCCGGTCCGGCCAGGGTGTAATAGTAGTAATGTCGTTTACCTCCCTCCCTAAGGAAGCTTCGTCCTGAAGCAACCGTTGCTCCGAAAAACAACACTACCCAGTATAAAGCGTTAAAGGTCATGGGGCTGAACCGCTGCACCGCAAAATAAATAACAACGGTGGTTGCTGCCACATAGAGTAGTACGCTTCCAAGGGCATATCTATTCCTCCATTCCGTCCTCACCTCCCACCCCAGGAGGTGAATTATTTGCCGTAGGGTGCTCATGGCGCTAAGGTAAGCGCTTGACTTACTATCTTGCGCCTTCCCTGGATTATTGTCTTTCCCTTATGCCATTGAAACAGCTCTTTTTTACATTATCTCTACTTGTTCTCACTTCGACCCTGGCGGCCGAGCATCTGCTCGTGACTGCACAAAAAGGCGATGGTATTTATGCTGTGTTGCGCCGCTACCAGTTGTTAGACTATAGTTGTAACCTCGAAGAATTTTACCGACTGAACAGTCTGAAACCGAATGCTAATCTCCTGGTGGGGAGAACCTATAAGCTGCCCATCGAAGTAGTTAACTATAATGGTAAGAGCATCCGGAGCTCAACGGGGAATGAGGATTTTACCCGGGCACTGAACATCCAGTATTACAATGAGGAATTGCTGGAATTGGAGGTTCGCTCCAAGGATTTCCGGGAGGATAAAATCCTGTATGTTCCTTACCACATCGATAATTGCTACGAGGAGAACCTGAAAGCTGCGCCGGAAGAAATCGTTGGTACCGGAGAGATCGCCAAAACGGGAGGGAACCCCGACAGCCTGGCGCAGGTGCCGAGCCAGGTGACGACGAGTGCCTACCGGACCTTCAACATTTTTGGCGAAAAGTATGCTTATGTTCCTAAGATGGACGATAAGCTCGCCGGCCGGATCTTCTACGTCGTCTCCGGACACGGTGGCCCCGACCCGGGAACGATCGGTAAGCGATCAGGTCATCACCTACACGAAGATGAATATGCTTACGATGTAGCCCTGCGGGTAACCCGTAACATCCTGGCCCACGGCGGTACGCCCTACATGATTATCCGGGATACTGACGGCATCCGTGACGAGCGCTACCTGAAAGGAGATAAAGACGAGACAGCCTGGGGAGGGCAACCAATCCCTTACCAACAAAAAGCCCGGCTGGGACAGCGCAGCACCATCATCAATAAGCTTTATGATGAAAACCTGGCTAAAGGCATTACGGACCAGACAATGTTGGCCATCCACGTAGACAGCCGGCAAAAAAACAAAACAATTGACCTCTTCTTCTATCATTTCGAGGGAGACCTCGTGGGCGCCAAACAGGCCGAACGGATGCACACCATGATAAAAACGCAATATGACCGGGTACGGAAAGGCCGTGGCTATACCGGCACCGTAGGTGCACGTGACCTTTGGGTGCTCCGTGAAACCAAACCAAGTGGCGTTTTCATCGAACTGGGCAATATTACCAATCCATCGGACCAGGTCCGGATAGTGGAGCCGAGTAACCGGCAATTGATTGCGGATTGGCTGGTGATGGGACTGTTTAAGTAGGCGAAAAGTCGCTGACTCCTTTTCTCGGTAAACGGGCCTTCGGCCCTGGTAGACGGCCTTCGGCCTTGCAGATTGATAGGCTACCGCATGAGGCAGCTCGCTTCGCTCGTACGGCTTCGCCTACCGTGAATAGTAGCAAAATTTGATCAAAATGACGGTAAGACTTGCAGGCGTAGCCTGAGGATTGTTTCTTCCGACAACCCGACAACCCGACAACCCGACAACCCGACAACCCGACAACCCGACAACCCGACAACCCGACAACCATGACCTTAACCTCCAATGTCAAACAACTCGCCCAAGCCGCCGGCTTCTCCTTCGTAGGGGTAGCCAAAGCGGAGATGATGGACGAAGAGGCCCACCGGCTGGAGGAATGGCTGAGCCAGGGCCGCCATGGCACCATGCGGTGGATGGAGAACCATTTCGATAAACGTGTGGACCCGACTAAACTGGTGCCGGGGGCGAAGACGGTAATCTCACTACTGTACAACTACTTCCCGGAAGATGAATCACCTAGCCAGGAGGCGCCAAAAATCAGCCGATATGCTTACGGGGAAGACTACCACCGGGTGATTCGGGCAAAGCTGAAGGAATTGGTTTTCCGGATCGAAGAACTGATCGGCGCGCCGATGGATGGGCGGGTATTTGTGGACAGTGCGCCAGTGATGGAACGAGACTGGGCCAAACGCGCCGGGGTAGGGTGGGCTGGCAAAAATACCCTCCTCATCAACCCAAAAGCCGGTAGCTATTTCTTCCTGTCTGAGATTATCTCGGACCTGGACCTTGAACCAGACACTCAAATTAAAGATTATTGCGGTACCTGTACGGCCTGTATCGACGCTTGTCCAACCGAGGCGATCAGCCCACAGGGCTTTTTACTCGATGGTAGTAAATGCATCAGTTACCTGACGATTGAATTGCGCGAGGCCATCCCGGAGGAATTTGCCGGGCGGATGGAAGGATGGGCCTTCGGCTGTGATATCTGTCAGGAAGTTTGTCCCTGGAATAGATTCAGCACCCCGCATAAAGAACCCGCCTTTTCCCCACATGCCGACCTGCCAGAGATGACGACGAGAGAAATGACGGAGATGACGGAAGAGGTGTTCCGAAAGGTATTCCAGAAGTCGGCCGTGAAGCGAACTAAATATGCCGGGCTGCGGCGTAATATTGATTTTTTGTCCCGATGAGGGGCGCTACGCGCCTGCGGCGCGTTGCAGTAGTTGCAGGGTCGGTTCGCTCCTTGTTGCAGAGGTCGCTTATGCTCCCGTTGCAGTGCGCCTGTGGCGCGTTGCAGGGGTTGCAGGGTCGGTTCGCTCCTTGTTTCAGAGGTCGCTTATGCTTCCGTTGCAGTGCGCCTGCGGCGCGTTGGAGTAGTTGCAGGGTCGCTTCGCTCCTTGTTGCAGAGGTCGCTTATGCTTCCGTTGCAGTGCGCCTGCGGCGCGTTGCAGGGGTTGCAGGGTCGCCCTCGCTCCTGTTGCAGGTGTTACATTGTCGCTTCTTGTAAAGGCGGCGCTGCAAAAACTGCAACCCCTGCAACGCGAGCGCTAGCGAGCCTTTTGCAACGTGAGCGGAAGCGAACCTCAGAATTCAACTAATATGTACCAACTAACCTTTCCCCTAGCCCTGCTTCTTTTAACGTTCCTGGCACCTGCGTGCGCGCCAAAGGACCCACCGTCTCCGCCCGCAACATTACAAAATCTGGTTTTGCTTACGGATACTACGCAATGGGAAGCGACCACGCTGCAGTCCCTGCAAGACAGCCTGGCTTCAAGCGGCTACCGCGTCATCACCAGTGGCTATCCTGGTGAAACGGCTGCGGAACTAACGGCCCGACTGCCCTGGCTTTTGCAGCCTGGAGTGGATGTCTTGCTTTATGACGATCGGCTGGCGGGAGCTGCTTTATTTGATAGTCTTGTGCAGAGGGTTGGCTTGTTGTCTCCTCATACTGAGGTACAGGGTTTAACCACTAAGGCATTCAGGCATTAAGGAGCTACACTAAGAGCTAAGGTGTTGGAGTAACCATTAAGGGCATTAAGGAGCTACACTAAGAGCTAGGGTGTTGGAGTAACCATTAAGGGCATTCAGGCATTAAGGAGTTACACTAAGAAGTAGGGTGTTGGAGTAACTATAAGGGCCACACGAGCGAGGCGAGCATTCACTTGCGGTAGCACTTCCTACTACCCGCTACAAGGGCGGAGCCCGCACTACAACGAAAAGGAGCGCAGCGACTTTTGGACTACCCTTTCGGAATCAAAACATACCCAGTCGTAGCCAACCGCCCAAAATCATCGTAGCTGATCCGGACGTAGCCCGCATCGGCCCAGTGCCGTCCGAAGAGGCCACGAAGTTCAAACGTTTCGCTGTTGCCATCGTAGCCAACCACGGTGAGGAAGTGTGTTTCCCCGGTTGGGGTAGCTGTTGAATAGGCATTGGTCCGCAGGGAAGAAAAGGTCGCATCGGTATGGAGTTCCACGATCACCGGATTGCCGCGACTGAGGGCTTTACGCGTTTCGAAAACGCGGTTGCGCGCCCGGGTTTCGGGACGGAACAGGTAGCCGAAGTTCGTGATGGTGTACTTAGGCACGGAGTACACGGCCGTTGGGATGGTCGGGCTGCCATAAGGAACGATGGCCGCTGAAACGGTTCCTTGCTGGACTAAAAAACGCAGTCCGTCCTCCATCGTAGGGCGCTTGCCCTGGGCGGCGAGGTTAAGGGTAAGGAAATCTGGGCTCAGGTTGTCTTTGAAGTTACTGTTCAGGTTTTGATAGTACTCCAGTGTGCCGGTCAGTGCATAGGCCCACTCCATTTGCGGGTGGGGTGCCTGGCGAATGGGCATCATGTAGCTTTTGATGTTCTGCCGGAGCAGATCTTCCCGTGAATCGCTGCCGATGCCGGGGATGTAGAACATCATCTGGTCGAGCATTGACGCGTCGTCCAGACCAAGTACAGCGGCTGTGCCACGTGTTTCGCCGTAACTGACAGCGGGTCTTTGGGCGCGGACGCTGGTGCAAGCCAGGGTGAACAGGAGCAGGGTAAGGAAGCCACGGTAAAGCATATTCTATCGGTCTCTGATGATGAAAGGAACTATAACTCTCAACGCTCCGTGAACAGCTTTTCGTTTAACCATTACCGGATGGTTTAGGGAACGGTCGTTTATCTTAGTGTTCAGTAATCCGGATTCGGGGATCAGCCATCAATAGCCTGGATTCAGTGTTCAATAGTCACCAATCAATAATTAATAATTATCAATCAACCATCAACGCGCCTGGCACCCACACCTTCGGGCTATCTCCACCGGGGCAACGCAGCTAACTTCGCCCTGAACGCTCTCCTTGCCGGAGAGAATGGCCATATCCTGCTTCGCATCGATGACCTCGACCGCGCCCGCTTTCGTGAGGAATACCTCGAAGACATCTTCAAAGTAGTCGACTGGTTAGGCATCACCGTCACCGACGGTCCGAGGGACGCAGCTGACTTCCACGCCAACTGGAGCCAGGAGCACCGCCTGTCCCAATACCGGGAGGCATTGAGTCGACTCCGTGGCCATCCCTTAGTTTTCGCCTGCCCCTGTTCCCGTAAAGATCTCGCCTCCGGCGAGCATCGCTATGATTGCCTCAACGGAGAACGCTCCCTTGACGACGTGAACGTAGCCTGGCGCATCAATACCCGGGAGCTTGGCCCGGTGACCATTCCCGACCTCGTCCGGCCAACGCCCTTCATCGTTGACCTGCACCAGGAGATGCCAGACTTCGTCGTCCGCAAAAAAGACGGCCGGCCGAGTTACCAGCCGGCCTGTGTTGTGGACGATGTCATCTTCAATATCAATTATGTGGGCCGTGGGGAAGACCTGCTGCCGAGCACGGCCGCTCAGGCGGTGTTGTCAGAAATGCTGGGCTTCGCCCCGCTGTTCGAGCGGATCAGCTTCGTCCATCACCCGCTGGTGACAAGTACTGATGGTGCGAAACTGAGTAAGTCTGCCGGGAACGCCGAAGGACCAATCGTCGGCACTTCCGGAGAACCCGCCGACTTTTTTGACGTCGCTCGGAGTTGGCTGACTACTGCCTAATTTCGTTGCGCCTGCTGCCTGCGTAACTCTGCCAGTCGCTCCTTAGTCATCAGGTTCACCTGGTATGGGTACTTACCGTAGTTTTTCGCATTTTTCATCAACTTACTTACCCTGAAAAAGCTAAAATTATCGGGCGAATAGTTGACCAGTTCATCGTTCGAAATCTGCCGGCGGTCTACCCAGACGCCATATTCCTTACTGTCTTGCCATTCCTTAAGCTGCGCGGCTGAGGGAGTCTTTTCCTCAAATTCATTCCAGTCCATTGGTGGTGGTGGCGGTGGAATTGCCGGAGGAGCTGGCGGGGCTACACCGGGTGGCGCCGGTGGAGCAGGAGGCGCGGGAGGCGCCGGAGCAGCAATGGGAGTTGCCGCTGGAGCCTTTGGAGCTTTACCGGGAGGCATGGGCGGGAACGGCGGTGGAGGTGGCGGTACGTCAGGCCAGGGATACGCCTTCTCGGTAAACAGGAAAACATGCAGGCCATTATCTCCAGATCCCTCAGGTGCTTTCAGCACATAGTACTGACTGAAGTCTTCTGGTTTATAATCTTTTAGCCTGGAAGCATCGACTCGTTGCTGATCAATGCGAAACTCATTGTCCTTATTTGCTTCCCAGGTTGCCAGCTGTTTTGCGGTGGGAATGGCCTGCTTGACGTCCTTGAAGCGGTGCTGCACTGACACAGGTGCCTTGGTTGGTGGCGGTGGCTTTTGAGCGTAGCCTACTTGCCCGAACAGGAACAAGAGTGCTACCCAAAGCAAACCGGAAGTGAACAGTTTCATCAACGGGCGCGGACTGCCTGCTGCGTGTAAATTCATCATTTGAAATCGTTTTTTGGTGAGGTAGAAATCAACGCCGCTGCTGAATTCCGGTGAAGCCGGACGCCGCAGGGCCGCAAGTAATTGTTGTTGGTAGGAAACAGGATCGATGCCCTGCTGAAGTACTGCCTGGTCGGCAAGCAACTCATGGTTCACCCGGATAGCGCGCTCATAATGACCAAGCAGCGGGTTGAACCAGAAGACCACCCGTAACGCCCCAACGAAAAGGCGGTCGATACTGTGCCACTGTCGGGCGTGAGCCAGCTCGTGGGCCAGGACCTCCTTCGCTGGAGGGGCGGCTTCGTAGAAAAATATCCAGTGCCCAAAGGTGTGCGTCGCCGTCGGCTCCGCCAGCCCAATTAGCCGAATGCCCGGTGCAATTTCTTGTGAACTGGTCGCCTTAGAAAGGCAGTTTCTTACCGACCAGAGCGCCTTCAGCATACGGACGAGGTAAACCAAAACGCCAAGGCCATACAGAACTACCACCAGTGGCCACAACAAATCACTCAGGGAATACACTTCGACGGGAGGGAACTCCGGCGTGCCGGAGAAACCGGTGCCTGGTTCAATAGGTATGCCGCTGCCGATAGTCGGCGCGAAGACGCGTACGGGCTGAGCAAATAACGGCGGTACGGCCACCAATGGAATGACGAAGGACAATAGCAGGCTGCCCAGCAGATAAGCCCGTTTCCAATGTCCGAGTGGCTCTTGATCCAGGAGAAGTTTATAACAGCCGAAGGCGATCAACTGGATCAGCACCGTCTTCAATAAATAACTTAGCCAGATCATTTCTTGTCCTTTAATTGGCTGTCGATCATTTGCTGAAGTTCTTCCAGCTGCTCACGCGTCAAGTCGGCCCCGTCAGTAAACAGGGACGCAAAAGCGGTCGGAGAATCGGCAAAAAAGTCGGAAATCATGCCTTTTACCTGCTTGCCGAAATACGCCTTTTTACTGACCAGCGAGTAGTACTCCCGACTGTTGCCCCGCAGGCGGTAGCCAACTACTTTCTTATCCGTCATCCGTCGGATCAGCGTAGCCACGGTGGTTTTTGCCGGCTTGGGGTCGGGTAGGGCCTCCAGCAGGTCCTTCATGAAGCAGGGCTCCAACTCCCACAGGTACTTCATCAGTTGTTCTTCGGTATTTGAAAGCGGCATGGTCTATGTTTGTGGACTTTGTTCTACAAATGTAGATCAATTAGCGTGAATTTGCAAATTCTCCCTGAAATCTGATCACGAAAATGTCGCTTAATCTATTTTTCACCCATGAGATTCCTGAGTCGCCTTAGCCAGGAACTCGTCAGCTGAGGATTTAGTGAGTGGTCAATCGGCAGTTAATAAATATTCTGGGAGGGCACGTAATAGCGGATGGAACCTGGATAAGTGCTGCCATCTTGTTGTTGTAGATGTTCCTGCATCGTGACTTTCTGCCCATGTAGGTTGGGAGATAAACAGCACGAATCATGCAATAGATGTACCTGGTCATGACGGGAAAATTTGCGACCTTCGCCCGCCAATGAAATTACCCCTGACTTCCTTTATTCATGATTTACCCCCTGAGGTGTTGAATACGCAACTTCCTGAGCGTTTCACTTTCCCGTTTCACTATGTTCCCCATCCGGTGGCAGTGGCTGCGGTAGCTGACCTGCAGCGGCACCTGGAAACGCAGTCGGATTGGGTACACGATTTTGGCCACGGTGAAACTGCTGGGGTAGGGGCTAAAGGTAAAATGTTTGGCGTCCTGGTAGTCAGGAAAAATAACGGTAGCCTCGGTTACCTGGCTGCATATTCTGGTAAACTGGCCGACTCCAATCATCTGCCGGGATTTGTTCCGCCGGTGTACGATGTCTTGCTCGCCGAAGGCTTTTACAAGCAGGGCGAAAAGGAAGTGAACGCCATTAATGCCCGGATCGAAGCGTTGGAAAATGCGCCAGAATTGGCGGCAGCACGTGATCAGTTGGCGCGGGCGCAGGTGCAGGCAAAGGACGAATTAGCAAAGGAAAAGGCATCGGTTAAAGCTGCGAAGAAAGCGCGTAAACTCCGGCGGGAAGCTGCCCGGGAAACCATGTCTCCCGAAGCTGTTGAAGCATTAGAAAAGGAGTTGGTCCGCATGTCCGTTGGTCGGCACTTCGGTTACAAAGACCTGGTCCGTGCCTGGGATGCCCGCCTCCAAACGGCCACTGAAAACCTGGAGGAACTCACCGGTGAGATAAATCGGTTGAAGGACCTGCGCAAAACAATGTCCAACGACCTCCAGCGTCGCATCTTCGAGGAATACCGTTTTCTTGATGCCGACGGTACGGAGCGTGATCTGACGGACATCTTCAAGGACACCATCTTCAAGACCCCGCCCGCAGGGGCGGGGGAATGTGCGGCACCTAAGCTGCTGCAATTCGCTTATCTCCACGGGCTGCGCCCGGTGGTTATGGCGGAGTTTTGGTGGGGGCAAAGCCCCCGTTCCGAGATCAGGAAACACGGCCATTTTTACCCCGCTTGCCGGGGGAAGTGTGAACCCATCCTGGGCCACATGCTCGTTGGTTTGCCCGTTGACCCTAACCCGATGCTGGATAACCCTGCCCTGGGTAAAGTTCTTCCGACAATCTATGAAGACGATCAGTTGCTGGTGGTTAATAAACCCGCTGAGTTTTTGTCCGTTCCAGGGAAAAATATCGAGGATTCCGTTTGGCTGCGCATCAAAAAGAAATACCCTGACGCAACGGGCCCACTCATTGTGCACCGGCTCGACATGAGTACCAGTGGCCTGTTGTTGTTAACCAAAACTAAGGATACCCATAAGCTTCTCCAGCACCAGTTCTTCAAACGCTCGGTGCAAAAGCGCTACGTCGCGCTTTTGGAAGGCGTAGTGAAAGGGGAGGAAGGGACGATTGACCTGCCGCTGCGCGGCGATATTGAGGACCGGCCGCGACAGATCGTTTGCCACGAACACGGAAAAACATCGCGTACCCACTGGAAGGTAATTGGCCGGGAGGAAGGCCGGACCCGCGTCCACTTCTGGCCGGTTACCGGCCGGACGCACCAGCTACGGGTTCATGCAGCTCATCCGCATGGCCTCAACGCTCCGATTGTGGGCGATGACCTGTACGGGCAGCCGGCCGAACGTCTGCACCTGCACGCGGAGTGGATCAGTTTTGTGCATCCGGATACCCGGGAAGAGGTGGTGTTTGAGGCTCCTGCGGAGTTTTGATAGAACAATGACAAGATTGACCGGATAACCAAGCCATTGTTCGCCGTCCGACAGCTGCTTAGTTAGCGCCTGAATGCAATTGGTTGTCCCCACCTTACTGGAGCATAAGAACCTCACGGCTAATCTACCCTTCCTTGCACCTGCGGCCGCGCCTGAAAATCGCTAAGCGGGCTGTATCTGATCATCGGAACTCACCTTAAGCGATGTCTCCGGTTGTGGGTTGACGGTCTCATCAGCTACACGCACCAGTTCCCGTTTCACCTTTACGGCATCTTTCGTAGGGACGATGGGATTACCTCGCCACCGGGCCCAAACCTGGGTGAACTCCGCCCCAAGGAAGAGAATTTGGCTGTTATAGTAGGTCCATACCAATAGCGTGATCAGTGCGCCAGCTGCTCCGTAGGTACTGGAGAAATCACTGTTGCCGATGTAAAAACCAATCAGGAAGCGTCCCAATCCAAAGAGAAGAGCGGTGAAAATAGCACCAGCCCACAGGTCGCGCCAACGCGCTCGGGCATCAGGCAGAAAGCGAAATAGCAGTAGGAAGATGAAGGCGGTGACGATGGTGGAGACAAACCAGCTGGTGACGGCTAGCATCAGTGGTCCGAGTGCAGGGATGAAGGAGGCTATCTGGTCCATAAAACCAATTACGAATGCATTGATGATAAGGGTCGTCATTAGCAGAAAGCCCATGCCAATCACGAAGCTGAAGCTCAACAGTCGCGTGAAGATGAAGGCAAGGATTCCGTTGGTCGGCGTGGATTGAATGTTCCAGATTTTGTTCAGGCTAATCTTCAGGTTACTGAAAACACCGGTAGCGGCGAAAAGTAGCGTACCGAGGCTGATGGCCGTGGCCCAGAGGGTGTCTCCAGAGACGTAAGCATTGCTGATGATCTCCGACAAGGTCTGGGCGGCATTTGGCCCAAGAAGACTGATTAGCTCACTGTTGAGGCGACCATTGATGGCCTCCTGACCGAAAAAGTAGCTGGCAACGCTGGTCGCAACTACCAACATAGGCGCGAAACTGAAGACGGTATAGTAGGCCAGGGCGGCCCCGAGGTTCAACGCGTCATCTTCCGTGTAGGCGTTGATTAGGTCTTTGGTGAATTGGAATATTTTCTTGAAAAAATTGGTCTGTTTCAACGATTTTTTTTGGTGAAACGGGCAGGAGGATGTGCAGGTTCGCTGTTAGTCAGCATTGATTAAGCTTCTTCGTTTAGTCGGCCTCCGCAGTATTTACAATAAATGGCGTCGTTGGCGTGGCCTTCCCTGGTGCAGTACCGACAAACTTGCGTGTTGGTAAATTTAGCGCCAGAGTTTCCGATCATTTCATTGGTGACAATCCCGGTAGGTACGGCGATGATCGCGTAGCCCAGAATCATGACTACTGCAGAAAGAAACTGGCCAATGGAGGTTTGGGGCGTAATGTCACCGTAGCCGACGGTCGTAAGGGTAACGATGGCCCAGTAAACGGATTTGGGGATGGAACTAAAGCCGGTGTTCGAGCCTCCCTCGACTAGGTACATCACGGAACCGATCAGGACAACTAACAAGGTGACGGCAAAAAGGAATACCGTTATTTTGTTTCGGCTGGCGATGAGCGCACGCCGCAGCTGATCGCCCTCGGTCAGGAACTTACCCAGTTTGAAGATCCGGAATACCCGCAGCAGGCGGAAGACGCGGATGATCACGAAGTACTGTGTCCCCGCGAGGAAAAAACTCAGATAGCTCGGCAGAATGGCGATCAGGTCAATGATGCCGTAGAAACTAAGCGCATACTTCCAGGGCCTGATGGTGACCCATAGTCGGAGCAGGTACTCGATGGTGAACACAATGGTGAAGATCCATTCGAGTATAATGAAAAAATTATGGTAAGCCTCATTCCATTCATCCGAGCTTTCTAACATCACCGTGATGACTGATAGAACGATGAGAATCAGGAGGCTGATGTCGAAGAGCTTACCGGTGGGGGTATCTGCTTCAAAAACGATCTCATGAATACGGTCACGTAAACGCCGGTTGGCCATAAATTCTGGTTGCTGCCCGCCAAATGTAGGTAAAAGGGTAGAGTTGCCGGGAGCAGAAGGGCGCGCGAAATCCGATTTATTGTATCCCGGGCGATAAAATGCAGGGGGAAGCCTATGACAAATTGGTATAAAGTAGCTGGTGAGCTATTTTACGTCTCATATAAAAATAGTACATTTGTTCTCAGGTTATAGGATTACCACCCAAAACGGTCTTTGCACCTGCGACCTCGCCAAATGCCGGGAAAACGTTCTGTGCCGAGCCCGGAATTTAGTTGGCAGTGTCCCATAGTTCCACCCAAAAACGATTAAAATAAAAAGTATGTTACTCAACGCCGTAATCATTGAGGACGAACGCAACGGCCTCATCAACCTTAAGCACTTGCTGGCTGAGCACTGCGACGAAGTCGAAGTAATCGGCGATGCTGATGGCGTCGAAAGTGGCTTGAAACTGTTTAGTCGTGAGGATATAAAACCCGACGTTGCTTTTCTGGACATCAACCTCCAGGACGGTAAAGTCTTTCAGCTGTTGAACCAACTCACCAGTATCGAATTTGACGTGATTTTCGTTACGGCCTATGATCAGTTTGCAATGAAGGCCTGTGAATATTCCAGCATCGGTTATATCCTCAAACCCATTGATCCGGACAAGTTAGTGGAGGCTGTTTCACGCGTTCGCCCCCGCCGTCAGGGCCGCACGGAGGAAAGGTTACAGGTGATGCAGCAGTACACCAGTCACCCCAATTCTTTCGAGAAAATGTCCATTGCGGCGCTTGATGGGATACATTTTGTGAAAATCAGGGATATTGTTCGGTTCGAAGCAGAAGATAATTATACTCACATTTTCCTCCACGGTGGTGGTCGGATCACGGCCTCTAAAACCATCAAAGCCTACGAGGACATGTTGACGCCGTTTAACTTCTATCGCGTGCATAAACGCCACGTGATCAACATGAATTATATGAAAAAATTCGTAAAAGGTGACGGTGGGTACCTGATTATGGATGACGATGTAAGGATTGAGGTCAGCCGCCGCCGCCGGCCTGCCTTCATGACACAACTTCGTGTCCTTCAAGACGTTCTTTAGGTAGTATCAAAACTATGTGCTATTTTTGGAGCGGTATTTAAAACACCCAGATCGGTGTCCCCCATCCGATTAGCGGTTAGAATTACAAACGTGTTATTAAGGATCTCTCTATGTCTCAAAACGGGAAGAAAACAATCGAGGAACTAAAACGGGACCAGAAGGATAAAATTCTGGACCGGAAGAGTATGGATCAGGTGACCGGCGGAAAGCGTCGGGGAAGCTGGCTTCGTCGTGTCTGCGGCGGTATCATGCCACAATAAAGCACGGGCAGTTTACGTAACTTGCGGAGATATATTCCGGATTTTACCCAGCCCATGTCAGTAGTTCAACCTCCGCTTCATACAGCTTCGATACTGGAAGATAAGCTCTCCACCGCTACCGACCCCTATTTGCGGGTCAGGTACATTAATGATCTTATATCAGATTATGTCTACACTAAGCCCGTTCGGGCCAGGAAGCTTCTTGGGCAACTTGCAGCTATATATGCTGCCGGGCACCCCAGAGAGTCAGACTACCTTTACTTTCTGCATTTAGGTAACCTGGAAAACCAGGAATACGACGATCAAAAAGCATTGAAGGCTTTTGAAAAGGCTGTATTGAGAGTAGATGAGCATGGTGATATTGGCGAAAAAATAGAAGTTTACCTCGATTATCTCGGTATTCTGGTTAACCTGGGGAACATGGACCTGGCCAGAGATTTCTACGAACGAAGCCTCCGGTTGATGGGGTCCTACTCCTCGGCGCGCCTACGTGCCAGAGTGCTGTGCCGACAAGGGTTTTTCTACCTCCATGATCATAGTTACGCAAAAGCTACGCCTAAATTCTTAGAAGCAGATCGTCTGCTTTCCGGAAAAGAGTTTGAACTCAACACCAAAGACCATTACTTCTATACCCTGGTACATTCAGGTCTAGGTACACTTTGGACCAGGCCGGATAGTGAAGATAAAGCTGCCAGTGCCTTTCAGCAAGCAATCACCAGATGTGAAGAGAAAGGTTTAGGAGCACGGCTTCCCTGGCATCAACTCAATTTGGGTAAGGTGCTGATGAGTATGGAGGCTTATGAAGAGGCCATTGGGAATTTCCAGTCGATCATCGATAATAATGCCAATGGCAGTAAGCCTGCTCTGGCTGCGGCCTATGTCAACCTTGGTCTCTGCTACTACGATACGAACGAGTCTCCGGGAGCGGTCATTCGGTTGCTCAATCATGCGGAGAAAATTTTCCTGCAAAGCAAGCAACCTAAGAAACAAGACCTCGTCTCCATTGAATTGGTCCGTGCGCAGTTGTTTTTGGACAAAAAAGACTTCGTGGGCGCCATCGAGAAACTGCAGGGTACCCTGGAGGGAATTGAGCAAGAGAAAGATACGGAGAACCTGACCCTAACGGGCCACGCTGCAGAGATTTGCCAAACATTGGCCCGCTCTTATGCTGAGATTGATGCTTTTGACCTGGCCTACTACAGCCAGGTGGAAGCAGAGATGTACCTGGACAGGTACTACGAGCTACAGGATGCCAAACAACAGGAACAGTTTGCTGCCCGTTTTGAAGCCGAAGCCAGAGAAAAAGAAAGAGAGAGTTTACAACTCAGGGCCAGCCAGCTTCAGCTGCGCGCGCTACGCGCACAGATGAATCCTCATTTTCTCTACAATGCCCTGAACAGCATTCAGTCTTTCATTACCACCAAGGATGCCAGCACCGCCTCGAAATACTTAGCAAAGTTCGCCATGCTGATGCGGCGAAGTCTGGAATATACCAACCGGGAATACATTACCCTGGAAGATGAAATACTGTTTTTATCCGATTATCTGGACATCAACTGTCATCTGCGATTTGACGGACAGCTTTCTTTCAATGTGGATATTCAGGGAGAGCTAGAGGAGGACATTATGGGGGTTCCGACTATGATACTGCAGCCGTACGTAGAAAATGCGATAGAACATGGTCTACGGACGCGCCCCAAGGGGCACATCCAGGTTACTTTTACCCAAATCCCTGACGATGACGACAATATCATTGCCACCGTCGTTGACGACGGTATTGGACGGGCCCGGGTCCGCGAAATGCAGGAGAACGATGTAATCAGGCCGTATCACCAATCACGCGGGACGGACATCACACAGTCCCGACTGGAATTGCTTACGGATGATCCCGATAATCGGGTGCTGATCGAAGATCTATTCCATTCAGACGGAACTGCTGCGGGAACTAAAGTAACCGTTCGCATACCGGTAGCCGATGTTTTGATGAGAAGAGGAGGATAAGTAATTCCCTTTCATCAGTATCTCTCATACTTAATTCCCGTTACTAACCGATTCTCCGGACCTCCTCTGCAATCCGCGCCAGTTCTCCTTCGGGGTCTCCCCAAATATCTAAAGCAGGTAAGGAGAGGAGTTGAAAACCTGCCGTTTGTAGTTCACGCAGGCGGAATTTTTTCGTCGTAATGGTCCCGTGGCCGGGCAATTCACCGTCAGGCAAAAGCACACTTTTTTTCCCGGTAGGTGAAAGGATGACCAGTGGCAGGAAGGTGTCTCTCCAGGGCTGATGGATTTCGAAGAAATGGTCTGGCAAGTAGCTTTTAAGCTTATCACCAAAGTGTTCTGCCAATGGGTGCGGAGCAGGGGCTGGAAGTCCGCAACGTAGCAGTATCTCCTGACCCAGCGCTACTAATGCCTGCCGGTCAAACGGCTCAAATTCCGCAGCTTCTGCTGCACGGAGCAGTGCTGCAGACAAAAAGCCTGCGGTAAAGCCATCGGAAAGCAGCGCTTGCGTTATATCGTCCGGAGTCCAATTATGAAAGAACGTTATTTCCTCAGTCGTCGAGATCAGGTATTCCCAGATCTCCAGCAGGCGCTGTGCGTCTGCTGGCGTTGGTAAAAGCGGCAGGAACAGATGAAGACCAGTTGATGCGCTGAGTGGCCAGTTGGAAATAGGAATCCACTCGGTAGCATTTGCTGCCTGGCAAAGAATGGTACCTTCCGGAAACCCTGGGGGAGGGATTGAACTTGTTCGTGCATGCCAGGCTGGAGGCGTGAGCGGGAAGAACGTTTGAGAGAACAACAATACCGGGTTCCGAACTCCTGCAACAGCAACGAAAACTGCCTCCTCGTCATGCAATGGAGCAAGGCGAATGGAAGGACAGGGTAGGTTAGCCCTCAGGGTGGTTGCTGCATCCAGAGCGATAAACAAATCCTCTTCGGTCATTTCTCCGGGCTTGGCTCCTTTCGCGGTTACAAATACGACACGGCCGGTCTTCGTATCGTTTGGATCACTGTCCACTGCTTCTTGCCTGGAAGCGGGGAGTACGGGAGTGTGGTCTTTGGTCCACCTTTCGATGCACCGATCAAAATACCAGGAAGTAAATGCCGTCTCCCAGTCTGACGTAGGCAGATTAAGAAGCGGTGCCAGGAGGCGCCGCAAATGAGCTGGCTGGGCGTACCAGAAATGACGGCGACCGTAAAAATCTGGCAATTCCGATAAGTGGCGTTGTGTATTTCTAAGTTTGTCGAGTAGACCTTCTAACCGCAATAGTTGCCGGTGGGTGGTAGCTGCCTCGGTCCCGCTAAGGGGGAGTTGGTATAGGCCGGCCTCATCTACTTCCCTGATCAGATCAGTCAGGCGGGTCTCGAGAGAAGAGAGCATGGTGGGATCGACAAATCTGGGATCAGCGGTAAGGGAATTCAGGCCGAGCCCCGCTGATTGAAGATCTCTGAACAACTGGTCTTGCCGTTTGCTAATGTCCTCAAGTTCATGGTTGAGCTGTACCTCCATCGGTTGATCGGGCGCAGGCGTGAGCTTGTGTTCCTCGTGGTATTCCTGCCAGCGCTGTTGGGCTTCACGCCTCGCTCTTTTAGCCACCCTGCCGGATTCGCTTTTGGCTGAACTTAGCACCTCCGAAATGTCGGCTAGCTGCTCCTTGCGTTTCCGGAGCTGAGCTCTCCCCGAAAAAATAGACTTCCGTGTGTAGCGGTTGATTTTCATGAGGTAGTCACGATGCAGATCATCCCCCTTATTCAAATAAATACTAAGCCTTTCTGTGATAAATTCCTGGCTCTCTTCCAGCGAGCGGTGACGAAAAAAACCGGTGTTTAAGTCCTCCAGCCCACGCGACACATTAGGCAGGCGTTCATACCTGCGAATGGCCGTTTGTAGTCGTTCCCGCAGGTCAATGAATTCTTTTGGTGTGAAGGAGAACCCTTCGGTGGAAATGAAGGGGCTGAGCAGGGCAGCAGCATCGGTTCCCATACCCTTAAACCAAAGTCCGACTGTCGCAGCGAGGGAATAGTCACCAAAGGCAGGTGGTTGGATTTGATCATGAATCCAAGCTTTTTCATACCCGAAGCCAGGATCAGGGATAACGTTCTCTGTAGTTTTTTTCAACCAGTCAGTTATCGATTTTTGGAGCGCTGGAGCTTCTGCCTGAATCCATACTTGGCCTCCTTTTGTCAGCGTTTTCCTAGCCTGTTCCAGCGCCCAGGTCCATTTTCCCGCTCCTCTGACAGCAGTGTGGCGTGAGCTGGCGGTTACTGCCAGGGTATAGGTCATCGTGGAGGAGGAAAAAGGGAGAGAGTTGCTCATGATTTTGAACGCCAGCTGATAAATTCGCCTTTTCATACCTGTTTGCTGCCGCTGGGTTGAAAAGACACAACGAAGTTAGTTCATCGAGGCACTTTGCGGGTATAATTTAGATTTTTCTTGAGTTTCAAGGGTTTATGCAAATGTTTCGTTGCTAAAATGAGTGGATTGTGACTTGAGGTTACTATCTTTAAAGGAGCACGAAATATTTTTCGAAATTCCATGTTTTCATACTGATACCTTCATTGATTATCAGTGCGTTTTCCTGTTTGTAACTATCTATCTAAAATGAATCAAGTAGCTGTAATTCTTACCGATGCAAGACGTCGGATATTGTGGGTAAACCGTGACTTTGAAGCCATCACTGGCTACGAGATCGGAGAGGTGGTTGGAATGAACCCGGGGCAAATACTACAGGGCCCAAAGACGGAGCCGGACGTTATCGAACGAATCCGGCAAGGTCTGGCACGTGAAGAGCCTTTTAAAGAAACGATCACCAACTACCGAAAGAACGGCGAAGCCTATCAGTGCAAACTGGTTATTCATCCAATCCACAACAAAAATAAGGAATTGGTGAACTACCTGGCTTTTGAAGTAGATGGAGATGCAGTACCAAATGAAAACCGCATATCTCTCCTTAACCTCAAGGACAGGTATCGGACCAGCAGCCTAAGGGGACTCGATGAGCTTCAATTATTCGAGCGCATAAAGGAGATTATGATCAACGAGCAGCTTTACCTTGACGCTGATCTTACCCTACGCAAATTGTCCGCCCGCTTAGATACCAACACTAAATACCTAAGCCAGGTGATCAACCACCACGGTAGTGCTAACTTTCTAACTTTCATTAATTCGTACCGCATCGATGCCATCATCGAACGGATCAAAGCAGGAGATTTCCGCGGGCATACCTTCTATGGGATTGCTCAGCGTTGCGGCTTCAAGAATAAGAGTACGTTCTATAAAGTATTTCGGGATGTTACCGGACAAACACCCAAAGCATTTACCGATAGGTTGATGAGCCTGAACAAGATCGAAGGATAATTGCACTCGGTGCAAATAGAAGCGTCGGTGGAAGCAACAGGCTAAAATCAGCCCTATTCGGACACGCTCCTAATGCTCATTCCTTGATCCCTCCAGATACGCGTTCATCATCTTTGTAAAGGTACTCGAGAGTGACTTTGCCTTCGTCGTTGTAATAGCGCATGTATCCGTCCTTAAGGCCCATCTTATAGCTGACTTCCTGCTTAATCTTTTGGTTGCGGTAGTCATACTCTGCCATTACGCCGTCGAGCGCGCCATCAACGTAATTCGCCGTTAATTCAGCCCGGCCGATGCGGTACTTTCCATAATATCCATGAAGCTTGTTGGCCCTGTAATTGGCAATCAAAGCGTAACGGCCCTGTACGTCCATTTCAATGTAGGGGCCGTTAAGCGCGCCGTCAATGTAGCTCATTAGTTTTTCCGGTGCCCTGCTGTCCTTGCTGTAATAAGTCCAGGTACCCTGTTTCTTGCCGTCAAGGACGAATCCTGACTCAAGGATCTGTCCCAGGGTATCCTTTCTTTCGGCTTTTTTTGTAGTGGTGCCGGCAATGTCGGTCAATTCGTATTCTTTTTCGTCAACGATTGCTTTTTCTACTTCTTCAACAATGGACTGGCCTGCCTGCTGGCAGGCAAAGAGATGGAGGGCAAAAAGGGAAAGTATAAGAAAGCGCATGGCACTGATTTTTGACAAAGTTATCATGAGAACTGATTTCACCGGGTGACTTTTTGAATTTCTCCGCGTCATAAATGCGGTTTGTCGCTCCGCTGCAGCCCCGTTCCGTTATTTAACACATGTTTAAACGAGGGGGGAATTGAACCTCCCGGGGCTTGATTCCGGGACTTTCTTTGGTGAGAATCCCAAAAAGTGTTAAGGTTTTTTAGGGCGTAACAAGTAGCGAAACCTGCCCGTTTTGAAGGCATAAATTTGCTGAAGCACGACCCCAGACCCACCAATTTGGGTGCAGACTGCATTTTCTTAACAGTTATTAAGGTTTCCTCCGGTACGCATCGTTTTTACTGGTCTTCCAGCGGCCCGGAGTAGTGAAAACTTTTATGGGCCTGAAAACCTGCCTAAATTTGTTTTGTCGGATGAGCGATGCTTCGTTCCCTTCGGCAACCGGAAATAAACACCGCTTTACACCCCCTGTTATTTTTTTTGAGATGTAGTAATTAATGTAAAGCTTTTTCAGGCCGACCCTGCCAGTTAAAGCGAAGACGTAGACACTTTTACCCTTGCCCGAACCCATACACATCAACACCTGAAGTTTTGGAATAACACCTACCCTTTTTGCTTTATTCAGTGTATCCCTTTTTAAGTATTGCTCTGATAAAACTGCCTCGCTTGCTTCGGCACAGCGGGGTTTTTTATGTCTGTTGCAGGAGCAGGAGGCGGGGCCGCAGGTGCAATGGAAGGTAAAACGCAATACCGTAATGCCCACTCTCTGCTCCTTCCAATCTATTCCTTGCACCAGCGGCCCCGCCCGGATACCGAAGAAATAAGGCAAGCTCCATGTCACGTTAGCCACCTCCACGCGCTTATGGTTATACCGTAAAGGCTTAGGATTCAATTTACGTGGGTTGGCAGTCTTTACGGGCGCTCAGCGCCATGGAATTCCTCCAGCCACTTCATGAAGTCATATGATGGTCATCTGGCCGTCAAACGAAAGAGAAACTACAACGTTTGCCGAAAAAAAGCTTGTCGTGCAAACGATTATCGTTTCTTGCGGTTTCAATGGAAGAATAACCAAATAAACATTACTAAAATCATCCAATACATGTTACTTAAAAAAGGAAGTTTGCTGCTGACCTGCTGCCTGTTTGCTCTGGGCCTGGGCGCACAAACCAACATCGATTTCACCAAGTATACCTTAGACAATGGCCTGAAGGTCATCTTGCACGAAGACGCGACGGCACCCATCGTAGCGGTATCGATCATGTATGAAGTGGGCGGCAAGGATTCTTACGAAGGCCGTAGCGGATTCGCTCACTTCTTTGAGCACCTGCTCTTCGAAGGAAGTAAGAACATCAAGCGCGGAGAGTACGCCAAATACGTGGAAGATGCCGGTGGTGTCCTTAACGCCAATACCAGCCAGGACAGAACTTATTACTACGAATTGCTCCCGAGCAATCAACTTGAACTTGGGCTTTGGCTTGAAAGTGAGCGTTTGCTACATGCTGTCGTTGACCAGGAGGGCGTAAACACCCAACGAAGTGTGGTAAAGGAAGAGCGTCGCCAACGGATGGACAACCAGCCCTATGGCAACCTTCTTTACGAATTGTACCGTCACGGCTTCACCAAGCATCCGTATAAGGACCCCAATATTGGTTACATGGAAGACCTGAACAGCGCCGAAGCTGCTGATTACCAAAAGTTCTATAAAACCTACTACGTACCCAATAATGCGGTACTCTCCATTGCAGGAGACATCAATATCGCTGAAACCAAAGGGCTGATCGAGAAATACTTCGGTGGTATTCCCCGTGGCGAAACGCCACCCCGGGTAACTATTGTAGAGCCAGCACTCGGCAGCGAGGTACGGGACAGTATCTACGACGAAAAGGCACCACTACCCGCACTAGTGATGGGTTACCGCGTGCCGGAAAGAAACCACCCCGACTACTACGCCATCAGCATGATGAATCAGGTACTTAGCAGCGGACAGAGCTCCCGACTGAATAAAGTCCTGGTCGACGAAAAGCAACTGGCCGTACAGACTGTCTCCATCCCCAGTTTCACGGAAGGGCCAGGACTGGCGATTGCATTTATGATCGCGAAACCAGGTGGTGCCATCAAAGACCTGGAAATGGCCTTTAACGCTGAGGTGAAGAAGTTACAGGATGAAATGATCTCGGAAAAGGAATTCCAAAAACTCCGTAACCAAGTGGAAGCAAATGCCATCTCCGGTTACGGCTCCATGGCCGGTATCGCCGAGAGCCTGGCCAATTACGAAATGTACCAGGGGGACGCTAACCTGATCAATACGGAAACCGATCGTTACATGAAAGTAACCCGGGAAGACATCCGTCGGGTAGCCAAGACTTACTACACCCTCGATAATCGGGTGACTCTCTACTGGGTGCCCGGAGCGGCGCCAAGTAAGTAAACAACCACTAGATTTTCCATTAAATAACTGACCGGCTCCTGCCGGTCCTCCAAAATATAAAGAATGCAACGTTTACTAATGGGCCTGATGGTCCTTTTCCTGGCAGCCGCCTGCTCTACGCCGCAGGCGACTAAAGCCCCAATGGCCGATAAACCGATGGAGGCAAAGGAGATGATGGACGGAGACTTCCGTGCCGAAGCTCCGGCTCCCGGTCCGGCACCAGTGATCAAGCTGGGTGATTTTCAGGATTTTAAACTTGACAATGGACTGCAGGTCGTTCTGGTCGAGAACCACAAGCTTCCTCGTGTAAGCTACCAGTTGTTTGTGGATGTGCCACCGATCATGGAAGGCAAGTACGCAGGCGTCAGTAGTATGATGGGCAGTATGCTGCGTCGGGCGACCTCCACAAAATCAAAGGAAGAGCTTGATGAGGCCATTGACTTCATTGGCGCTACCCTGAGCACGGGCGGGTCTGGCGCTTACGCCGCAACGATCAGTAAGTACAAAGAAACACTGATGGATATGATGGCGGAGGTTGTCCTCGATGCCCGTTTTCCCGAAGAGGAGTTCGCCAAGGTTAAATCTGAGGCGGAAGCTAACCTGCAGTCGACCCTCAACAATCCTGGTGCCATCGCTGCCCGGGTACAATCGGTCGTTACTTACGGTAAAGACCACCCTTACGGAGAACTCCAAACAGCCGAGACCCTGAAGAACATCACTTTAGAAGAGGTAAAGGACTTCTATGATACCTACTTCGTCCCCAACCGCAGCTACCTGGTTATGGTAGGAGACCTGACGCGTGCCGAAGCTGAAAAACTGGCAAAAGATGCTTTTAGCAGTTGGAAGGCAAAAGACGTAATGGTGAAGGAGTTTGATATGCCCAAGCGCCCAAGCGGTGTAACGGTGAACTTCGTACCACGTACCGGTGCTGTTCAATCTAACATCATCATTTCTCATCCGGTGGACGTGAAACCTGGTTCAGACGAAGCCATTCCCGGCAGCATGGTAAACCTGATTCTGGGTAGTGGCAGCTTCAACAGCCGCCTCTTCCAAAACTTAAGGGAGGACAAAGCTTACACCTACGGTGCCGGTTCTTCGCTGAATACCGATGAAGTGGTCGGAAGCTTTTCCGCCAGCTCAGATGTGCGCAACGAAGTGACCGATTCCGCCGTTACCCAATTCATGCTGGAACTCGCCAAGATCAGCTCCGAACCCGTTACCGCTAAGGAACTCGCAAGTACCAAAAGCCTGATCACGGGTAGTTTCGGCCGCGCTCTGGAGAGCCCGCAACGGATCGCCCGCTACGCCCTGAATACCATCCGCTACGGACTGGACCGGGACTATTACCCAACCTACCTCAAGAAAGTGGAAAGTACCAGCGCCAACGATTTGTTGAACGTTTCCCGCATGGCGATGTCGCCAACGAATACTAACATCATCGTAGTGGGAGATAAGGCCGTTGCTGAAAAGCTGGCCAAATTCGCCACCAGTGGCAAGATCAATTATCTAGATGTCAACGGTGAGCCCATCAATATGGAGGAAATGGCAGCTCCGACGGACCTTACCGCGAAGAGCGTCATCATGGGCTACGTCGATGCAATCGGTGGTGCCGATGCTATTGCTAAGGTGAAAAACTACGCCCTGACCATGGAAGCCGACGTTCAGGGCCAGACACTGGTCCAGACCATGGTGAAGGAAAACGGAACTAAGTTCAATAGCCAAACCATGATGATGGGAATGGTAATGGCCGATCAGCGGTACAATGGCGGTAAAGCTAAAATGATGCAGCAAGGCCAAACCATGCCCGACAGCCCTGAGTTGACGGCCACCATGGCCGAACAGGCTGCATTGTTCCCGATCGTTGAATTGATGAACTCACTGGACAAGGTTTCCGTAACCGGAACAGAAATGGTGGACGGTAAGCCTGCTGTTGTACTAACCGTAGAAGGTGAAACCGGAGATTCTCAGCACTTCTTTGACAAGGAGTCCATGCTCGAAGTTCGTATGGTTAAGAAGCAAGGGCCGCAAACGGTAACCATGAATTATGGAGACTACCGGGAAATTGGCGGCGTGAAAATGCCTTATTCCATGAAGATGAGCGGTATGCTTCCTTTTCCCATCGAAATGAAAGTTACGAAGGCCAAGGTCAATACGGAGATTGATCAGTCGTTGTTTTCGGTGGAGTAATTACTGGATTAACGGATAAACTAAAAGCCCGGTTCCGCCATTGCGGGGCCGGGCTTTGTGCGTTCGCGGCCTTTACGAAGCCTGGCCAGTAGAAGGGTAAACCTCGCGGTTGCCCGACGGAAAAAGATATTTTACCTCTGGTGCCTGAGGCGAGTATGGTTCAGTCTCAAAGGTGAGCAAGCGACCACCGAAGGCCGCCACGAAGTGCACCGCTGCGAACGGTACTTACGGGGGGAGTTCCCTTACCCATTCCTGCCTTATGCCTTTCACTATTTAATCCCCAACCCAAACTTCAAAATACAGTAAATAGCCCGGACCCCATCCCGCCAACCGATCTTCTTACCTTCCTCGTAAGTCCGGCCGTAGTAACTGATGCCCACTTCGTAGATCCTGACGTTCTTGATCCGGCTGATTTTGGCCGTTACCTCCGGCTCGAAGCCAAAGCGCTTTTCGGTAAGGTTGAGCCCCTGGATCATCTCCGTCCGGAAGAGTTTATAGCAGGTTTCCATGTCCGTCAGGTTCAGGTTGGTGAACATATTGGAAAGGGTGGTCAGGAATTTGTTGCCGATGGTATGCCAGTAGAATAGGATCCGGTGCGGCTTACTTCCCTGAAAACGGCTGCCGTAAACGACGTCCGCAAAACCAGCCAGTATCGGTTTCAGCAGATCATTGTATTCTTCGGGGTCATATTCCAGGTCGGCGTCCTGAATGATGAGGTATTCCCCGGTTGCCCTGGCAATGCCGGTGTGGAGGGCGGCACCTTTTCCCTTGTTGACTTCGTGCGCAAAGTACTGGATATTCAAACCTGGATTGGCATCGGCATATCGCTGAACGGCGCCGGCGGTATCGTCGGAAGAACAATCGTTTACGATGATGATCTCCTTTTTCAGGTCACCTACAAGTACGACGTCCCGGACTTTATCCAGAATGAGGTGAATGGTTCGTTCCTCGTTGTAAGCCGGGATGATGATGGAAAGCATCTGGAAAATTTCGTTTGTCTTAAAGCCGGTTGTTGGGGTGGGGAAAATTCCACGGGGCGCAAAGGTAGCGTTTCAAATGTCTACCTTTATAACCGTTCTTAGTTCAGGAAAATAGCGGGAGACATAAAAAGCCGCATCGGAACTAATCCGATGCGGCTTTTTATCTAGCGTTTGCTACGTTCCGGGGAACGATTACTTGGAGTCAACCTGCTTCACAAGTTCGTTTACAATTGCTTCAGCAGTATTGAAGTAAGTGTAAATAGTACTGGCCTGGTCAGTTAACTTCTGGTTTGGATCGATCATCTCCGCAGTAGTCATAAGCTTACTTAACCACGCAGTCGGATCGTCAAAATTAACGTCAATAGCAATGTCGTTCAGGATGTTTGAAGTCGCGATAAATGCTTTCCGCGCATGATCGGCGTGTTGGAGGCTGGTCCAGTCCTTCTTCATCATTTTGGACATTTTCATCACTTCTGCTTTGCGTTCACTGAAGTTTTTCACCGATACTTCTTCGGCGCGTGTCATGGCCTCAGCTAAATTTAAGAGCTTGGAAAGACCGTTGTAGGTAAATTCGTGGTTTAGCCCTACTTCACCGTCAATGTTGATCCGGTTCCAGTTACTGTAGTCGTCCAATTCGTATTGGTAAGACAAAGAGAGTGGCACCAAATATGTCATCGTTGGCAACATTTTTACTACCAAATCGCGCTTTGCCCGACGGGTATACATGTCTTCTTCAGAAAAGAAGCGGATGGCTTTTCCTGGCGTAATAACGTCTTCAAGCCGGTCGAAGACATCTTTTTTGAGCTCCATTTCAGCAATGTCGATTTCCCAATAATTTTCTACAAAATCACCAGTCTCGTTCATTTCGTCTTTTGCGGTGTCGTCCTCTGCCATCTCATCGGCGTAAGCCTGGACAAGTTTAGTACGCCGCTCTTCGAGCTGTTCTTTACGCATGGTGTAATTCATCAAAATCGGCGTAAAATCAATGGTTTGCTGCTCGGTCAGATCGAGGCTGTTGATGGCCCGGGCACGAGTGTTGATGAACATTTTACTTTCCATTATTTGCTCATAATCTTCGGCAGTAACTTCCTGAACATCGTTACCACGATCGGAGGCTTTCTTGGTCATTTCCTGGGCGAAAGTGGGTAGACTCAGGGCTAAAAATAAAAATAGGGCTGAAAAATACTTAGTCATAATATTGTTGGTTTTCTAATGCAAAATTTAAACGGGCGATAATGTTTGCCCTTGTTATTATAACCTAAGGGGGGGAGGGGTATGTTCGGAAGATGCTCCTTTTTTCTATTTTTTGTTGGCTAAATCGCGGCTCTTGGCTGATGTTAAACTATTATTTGTGTTTTATGCGCAGGGCTTACGCTGTTTTATTCAGGCGGGGCCGCAGGTGCAAAGAGGGTAGAAGAGGCAGGCAGGGAGTTACCCCATACTTCTGCATAAGTCAATTTTGAGCGTCAGCGAAGACAAGGCAAAAAGAAAAACACCCACGCCGAAGTTCAGCGTGGGTGCAACAATTGGGATCTGAATTAAGGGAATAAGCTCTTTAGGGGAGTAGCCCCGTCAGCGTGAAGTTGGCGGTTGTCGTGCTGGATGCTCCGACACTCAGGCTACTTAAGTTAATGCCAAGGAGTGCATTGACACTGAAACGGCCTTTCATTTCCAGCTTTCCGTCGTTGTCTTCATCTTCATACGCTACGACCACTAGCTCGTAGTCGCCGGCTTCGAGGAAATTGAATTGATAATCTCCGGTAGAGGACAGCCGCGCGCTGGCGACGGCGTTGAGGAAGAGTTCATCGTCGTCGTTTCCTTCTGCCTCATTGCTAGTGAAAGAACCGGCGGTGTAGGCATAAACGATGAATTCGCCGTTTTCGCTGGAGGCATTAGTTGTTGAACCGGAGAGGGAACCGGTCTTTTCCTTTTCAACAAACCTAAGGCTACTTTCGAGCCTGCTTTCGGCAGCGAAAGCATAAGGGCTGGCGGCATCGTCGGTCCGCTTCAGCGCTTTACGCAGGTCAAAGTCGATCACGGTAGCAACAGTGGAACCCTGGGTAAGTTGGAAACCTGAATTGGTGGCGCGGAGCGCACCGTCTCCGGCTACGTCCAGGGCTACTTTACCGTTGTCGTTCGTCATGGCGTAGCAGCCGGGGCTGTTGCCGGCGGCATCGGTAGCATCGTCCAAAACGATTTCAACGCTGCTGTAGGTTTTCGCTTCCAGGTCAGCGGCAACCAGCATCTCGGTGACGCCGTTCTGAAGGGCGGAAAGCTCGATGGTTGTCTTCGAGAAGCCTGCTACCGATTGTCCGTCGACTTTAACGTCGGCAACGGTAACGAAAACGGCTGAAACGTTAGGATCGTCAACGGGTGCGTCGGTCAGCTCCAGGGAGAAGCGGCCTTCGCCGGTGGTTACAGGATCATCATCGTTACAACCGACGGCAAGGAACATAATAAGAGAAAACACGGTGCAACGTGTCAATAAATTTGATACAGTCATGGTTAATGAAATTCGTGGGATAAAAAAGATGGTTTAAAAATTGGTTTTCCGGTTTGGGAAATGAGTCCCGGCCATGCAAGGCGGGGAGGTGATAAATGGTGGTTAAAGCTGAGGTCTAATATTTAAAAGCAGGCTATTTTGAGGTAGACATACGAAGGCTTTTAATGGAGTGGTTTTGGGGAGGCAGGTTTTTTCAATGAAAATTCTACCCATGATCAACCACCTGAGAATGTGTATGCTTTACTCCTTGTCCGTAGACGAGTTTTCCTGCGGCCAGAGAAACGAGACGAGAATTGGAGGTATTGTACCAGGCGTGTTAATGTTGGGGGTTACTCCTTCTTCCCAATCAGCAAGGCAGTTTAAAGATGGGCGTTACCAACTCCCTGCTCTCACCCTTAATACTGCACTTCCAAACCTTCCCCTGCACCTGCGGCCGCGCCCCCAAATCTGCGTTGATTCAACTAAGTACCCCTTTCAATTGTCCTTATCCGAACGATCCCATTAATATGACCATGCCCCCCCGCTCCCGCGCTCAGGAAAGCCGTACCGCCGTACAACGCCTTTATATTGCCATGCGCCACCTGTTGATCCGTGGAAGTTATAAGCCAGGCGGCATGAGTGGGAAAACCCTGATGGATAATCTGATGCTGTTACGGCCGGAGATCTATGGCTCAATTGCCGACGATGAACGCGTGGAACTCAATGGCCTGCACTACGTCTTCAACCGCTTACCCCAAGGTATTGAGGAGTGCCGGTTCCTGAAGTTAATTACCCGCGAGGGCTATGAAAACAGTTCTTTCGAACCGATCATCGCCCCTGCCCGCCGCCGAAGTGCTTACCGGATCGATGAGAATGAGATGTACATCGAAATGACAAGAGGGCGGTCAGATATTTACGACATCCTCACTCATCTGACCTTTCTGTATTCCGAGGCGAATAAGATCTACCGGAATAGCCTGGATAGTAAGGAGCGACCGATCCGGGAGTGGGAATTGTTGGAAGGAATTGTGCTGGGAGACGACCTTGGAGCAGATTTCAAATTGGAAACGGCCTACACTTACCTAAGCACGTTGCTGGGGCGGACCTACGATGAGGTGGTACACGCCTGTAAGCGATTTGCTAATGCTGAAGATATCAATTCGCTTTTTCACGTAACCTACTGGCTGGGCCGACTGGCCAAACTGGAGGCGGAAGCAGATGAGGATCGGGAGATCACCTTCAGCAGCTCGCTTCGGGAATCTACCGGACACCATTACTACGGAGAAATGTGGGCCCTCAACATCAAAGCGGTATTGCTGGAGCGAAAGCTGATTGAGCGACCATTGCACATCATCAGCGCTAACCTGCACAGTGTAGCCAATAGCCTGTTTGGTGCAAGTTCACTGTCGGTTAAGCTCAAGAAACACAAAGGGTTGTTTGAATTTGCCCGGGCCCTTAGCCAAGCTGAATATAAGCACCTGCGGCCGGAAGTATTTAAACTAGCCCGCAAAAATGGCCTGATTGAAATAGCGGATACAAGTGGCACAAACCTTGGCGTACAGCTATTTGACACGGCGAAATTTGATCCCAAACTGGTGGCACCGGAGGTTAATTTTCAGCCTGCGAAGAATCCGGACCAGGCACCCGTAATTCTGGTAATGGATTATGCTTTTGGCGAGCAGGCCTACGAGAGTATGGACGAACTGCTGCGACCTTACCACGATCCGGAAACGGGCACGGTGTACGACATGGCGGTAGAAAGCATCAACATTATGGGCAAAGCCGGGATCCTTGAAGGGCAAAAGGGAGATATTATGGTGCCTAATGCGCACGTATTTGAAGGTACAGCCGATAACTACCCCTTTGATAACCATTTTACGGCCGATCAGTTTGCCGGCGAAGGCCTCGGAGTCTACGAAGGACCAATGGTTACGGTTCTCGGTACCAGCTTGCAAAACATACCGATCCTCGACTATTTCCTGACCAGCAGCTGGGCTGCGGCCGGACTAGAAATGGAGGGCGCGCACTACCAGAAAGCCATTCAGGCGGCGACCCACATACGCAAATCTGTCAACCCCGACCTTAAAGTCCGGTACGCCTACTACGCCAGTGATAACCCGCTGTTAACGGGGCATACGCTCGCGTCAGGCTCTTTGGGAGCTGATGGGGTGAAGCCTACCTATCTGATTACTGTGCGGATGCTTGAGGGGGTTTTGGGCAGTTAAAAGCACTGACAACCTACTGATCTTTCCTTTTCTATCCCGGTCACCTAACCACGGGCGGAGTACCAGCATCATACCTTTTATAAAAAAAAGTACGCTCCCACACGCCAATAAGTATTTGAGACGAATCTATTTGATACAGATAATATATCTAAGTCAAATAGACGCCAATGCAACTCTCTTCTTTCCGTAGTACCATCTTTTACAGCATTGAAAAAGCGATCAAGGCCTATCGGCGGTTCGCGCTGGAGAATATCCACCAGGGGCACCTGGAGCTGACCATCAATCAGGGGCTCCTGCTTTCACTAATTGCGGAGTCTTCTAACATCTCCCAGGTAGAGATGGCAGAGATATTATTTAAAGACTACGCTGCGGTAACCCGAATGATTGAGCTCATGGTCAAGCATGGCTACCTGGTTCGTGAACCTCATCCGGAGGATCGTCGTCGTAGTCTGCTCAAGCTTACCCCCTTAGGTGTCTCTACCGTAAAAGATCTAACCCCGATCATTAAAATGAACCGGAAGCTGGCGCTGGCCGGACTGGACGCTGCTGAGCAAAAGGAATTGCACCGGTTGCTCCATAAAATCATTGATAACTGTGAAAAGCATTAATTATGAACAATTATACTCTCCTTCTCCTCCTGCTCTGCCTGGCCCTTACTTGCTGCCAAAAGGCGGACCCGGGTTTTGAGGAACGACTCACCACACTCCGCGGAACAATTGATCAGTTGGGACAGGAAGACCTCTATAGTGGCGTTGTACTACTGACCCGTGGAGACGAAACATTATTGGAAGAAGCTTATGGCCTGGCAGACCAGAAAAGTAAGGAAGCGATAGGCCTGGATACAAAGTTTAACCTGGCCTCGATGAATAAGATGTTTACGGCAGTAGCCATTATGCAGCTACGGGAATCGGGTAAGCTTGGTCTTCAGGACCTTGTTGGCCAGCACTTGCCGGATTATCCGGATATATCGGTAAGGGATAGTGTGACCATTGAGCAATTGCTTACGCATACTTCAGGTCTGGGAGATTTCTTCAATGAGAAATTTGAGCAGCGCGAACCTGCTTCCGTCAGGACACTGGATGACTACCACTCCCTTTTTGTTGGAGACCCGCTTAATTTCAAGCCGGGGGAAGGTTTTGCTTACAGCAATGCAGGTTATATTGTGCTGGGGTTAATCATCGAGCAGATAGCTGGCCGGAATTATTATGACCACATCAAGGAAGAGATATTCATTCCCTTAGCGATGAATGATTCAGGATGGGGACATTCAGATACCATTGTTCCTGGTTTGGCTAAAGCGTACGTACAACGTGACTCTCTTGGGTTTTGGCAGGAAAACCCATATTTGGCCATAAAGGGTAGCTCTGCCGGAGGGGGCTTTTCTACTGTCGGAGACCTTTCAAAATTTGTGAAAGCGCTAAAGTCAAACAGCCTGGTATCGGCCAACACGCTGGCAGAAATGACCGATGATAGATTTGAAAACGGCTATGGCTACGGCTTTAGTCTAAGGGAGCTGAATGGATGGAAGGTATACGGCCACAATGGCGGGTTCCCAGGTGTATCTGGAGAGGTGGACATCTTTGATCAGGATGACCTGGTCGCAATCTCACTTTCTAACCGAGGACCACGTAGTGGCTGGGCAACGATGCGGTCACATTTGCGGGAAGCTATTGTTGGGAAGACGGAGGAGTCTCAGAGTTTTCAACGTGCTGAGCAGGTGGTGGCCACTTACGAGGCCGAAGGTCAGCCGGCAGCGCTGGCACTAGCTGAATCTTTTGCCGGAGAACTCGACGAGCGGCAGTTGATCCACCATTCTGAACAGTATTACGAGGCTGGAGAGCGCTTAAAGGGGATTGATATTCTGGAGATAGTTGTACAGTCTTTCCCTGAGTCGTGGTTCCCGGTTTCTATTATGGCTGATCTTCAGATAGAAGGAGGAGATACCACTACGGCGGTAGCGAATTACAAGAAAAGCCTGGCATTAAACCCTGACAACAGGTGGGCGACGGACCGGCTGAAGGAGCTTGGGGAGTAGTCCTATTTCTTTGGTTCCCAATAAGGCGCGGCCGCAGGTGCAAGGAAGGGTTGAAGGAGCAGCATAGTTAGTTCATAGTTCAATAGTTCATAGTGGAATGAAACTATTGAACTATGAACTAATCCACTACAAATAAACCCACCCCTGCTCAGCATGGCTCTTAAGGATGGCATCACAAATGACCAACTCACGGTACCCATCTTCGAAGCTGGCGTAGTGCGTGTTTTCATCTGTGGCGGCGTCGCCGGCGAGGATGGCGTTGTAGAAAGACCGGAAGCACTGTTTGAAAGTATCGGGGAAACCTTCGTTGTGTCCGCCGGGGTAGTTGACGTACGGGCCGGCAAGGCCGGTCAGCAGCGCCGGATCCTTCTGCAGGAATTCGGAGGGGGCATCCCGCCGACCAATAAGGAGTTCGTTGGGGCGCTCACTGTTAAATTCGTAAGCCGCGTTTTGGGTAGCAATATCGTAAGTTAACCGGTTTTTATGCCCGGCGCTGACTTGGGTGACGAAGAGCTGCCCTCTGGCACCGCCCTTGAATTTGAGGAGGATACTGGCACAGTCGTCGGTCGTGACCGGAATAGACTCGAGGTCTTCGTCGCGTAGTTTTTCATTGTTAAACGAGCTGACTTCCCCCTTTGGCCGTCGACGGGTTGTGTGGACGGTTGTCAGGTCAGCAAGAACAGCTTCAACTTCCAGTCCGGTGGTGAAATGAACAAGGTCGAGCCAGTGGGTCCCGATGTCGGAAACGGCACGAAGGGCACCTCCCTGGTCAGCGAGTACGCGCCAGTTATAGTCGGTGTCGTAGAGTAGCCAGTCTTGCTGGTACCCTCCGACGACGGAAAATATCCGGGTACCTTCTTTTGCCAGCCTTTCTTTTACTTCCAGATTCATGGGGTAGAAGCGGAGGTTGTAATTGACGCCAGCCTTCAGGTTGGTGGCAGCGGCAAGTTTGACCAGTTCTTTACCCTGTTCTGAAGTCATGGCCAGGGGCTTTTCGCACATTACGTGCTTACCGGCGGCGAGGACTTGCTTCACCATGGGGTAGTGCAGCACATTGGGGACAGCGAGGTGGATGACGTTCAGTTCGTCGTCTTCCAACATCTCCTCGAAGTTGGCGTAAGCGTGTGCCAGATTAAGCTGCTGGCAGGCTTCTTCCGCGAGCGCAAGGGTCGCGCTGGAGATTCCTTTGACACGAACGCCGAGCCGGCGGAGTCCTTCAACGTGAACGGGGCCAATAAATCCGGTACCGGCAACACCGGCGGTAATGGAACTGTACATTTTTTATTTGCTTAAAAAGTTATGGGTAGATATTCGATGTGCCGACTGGCGCTAAGGCCAAGCTAAAGAGATTTATTGATTTTTAAGCAAAGGGGGACTTAGAATTTGCGGCGTTCTACTAAATCCAGACGGTTTTTAGCCAGTACAGTGTAATTTAAGGTTCAATATTTAGGCTACCTTGATATCGCGTAGCGAATACACATTAGTTATCCCGGACAAAGTCCGGGGTAACGGACTAAGGACTAACCTTACGACGCGCAGCGTCGTCAAACCTTAACGGCCACTTTCGTTACCTGGGACTACGTCGTTCCTCCTTGTCTCAGGCAACTCAAGTGCAGTGGCTGCGCGACAAGTAAAAAGAAGTGAAAACTTAATTTGCACTAGTCTTCGCGAGCAGAGCTACTTGCCAGCACGCTTTCCTCTCCATCTGCGAAACAGCCATACCCCCAGAAACCCAAGAATAAGGAGTGGCCAGATTGCCAGAGTGCCCAGTATCAGGTCCTGAACTAACTCCCAACCGTAGGCCAGACTGGCCACTAGTTTACTTCCGAAACTACGGGTATAGGTTTCACCGGTGTTCCGGTATTCTACGGTTTCATAAAGCTCAAGCGTTAGGGTGGAAAGAGATACCTGATCACGGAGGTAACGCAGTTGACCTTCTTTGGACTCAATTTCTTCGGTAATGACCCGGATCTTGTCTTCGGCGTTGAGGATGTCTTCTACTTTCTGCGCTCGATTCCGGAGGATGTCGATGTAACGGTCCCGAACGTCGCGTTTAGTTTGGAGCCTGGTTTCGAGATCCAGCCATTGAGCGGTTACGTCCCGACTATCGAGATTCTGGTAATCTATCTGGTTGGAAATTTGAGGAAGAAAGGCCAGGGTTCCTTCCAGTTTGCCAGCCGGGAGCCGAATGGTGAGCTGGGCAGCGTGTTCGTAGGTGGAGTTACTGCGATGCTGGCTGGATAGGAAGCCGCCGTTTTGGCTGATCAGGCGGGTAACCCGGGCAAGTGCGGTATCGAGGTTCTCGACCTGGGCCCGAGCGGAGGCAGTGTAGATGACCTTTTGCTGACGCACTTGTGGCTGGCCGTCGGGTGCTGGCGGCGGAGGCGGCTCAGCGGTTCGGGGTGGTTCCATTTCGAATTCTTCCATGCTGGCGTAATCGTCCATCTCGTCGCCAGCGGAGGATTCCACGCTAATGGAAGATGGGGCTGAGGAGTCATATTTAGCCATGCTCCCTTCATTGCCACAGGCGAAGAGGAAAACGGCAATGATGGTACTGAGCAGTGTGCGAATTAGCATAGTATTTGGATGTTTAGTAGGATAGATGCAACCAGGTGAAGAAGTGCATAGGCAGAATTTTGCATTTGCAATTCGTTGACAATTTGGTGTACTCTCCTCTATTCAGGAGTAATTGCCTACCACAAATGATTAATTAAGCCCATTTTATAGCACAAAAGTTACCGTTTCTTTGGTTATTGGAGGAAATAGCCTGGAGGAGTGATGTAGTGGTTTGGCCAATCAGTCTGCCAGGGAAAGTGCCAAGACAAAAGAACCGATGAAGGAAAGATACCGAGAATATGCGGGAAGCTGTTTTTTACCAGTACTGTTGCTGATCGCAATAGCTTTACCTGCTTTTGTGACAGCGCAGGAAGACAACCTGTATGTTGAGCGTATTGGCTCTCAGGAGGGCTTGTCCGCCAATTACGTCACGAGTATTTTCCAGGACGATGACGGCTATATTTGGTTCGGCACCTTTGGCGGACTTAACCGATATGATGGTTATGAGATCAAGGAATTTACGCCTAATCCTCAGGTGCCCGGTTCCATCAGCGGTATTCGTGTTTTTACGATTACGGATGATAAGGAAGGTAACCTTTGGGTAGGCACTACGGGCAAAGGGCTGAATTTCTATGACCGCTCCACCAATAAGTTTCGAGTAATTCAACATGATCCGGAGGATCAAAGCTCCCTACTTAGCAATACCATTTCGCACCTCGCTTCTGATCAACGTAACCGGATGTGGGTCGCAACTAATGAAGGGCTTAGTGTATTGGACTTGTCTGAATTTAAGGAAAATGAAAAACCAGCGTTTCAACACTTTCAACTTGATGACGAAATAGAAAGGCAATTTATTCAAACGGTTTTTATAGATGATTCAGGTAATATATGGGCTTCTTCCCGCCGATATCTTTACCGAGCTTTGGATAGTGATAAACCTGTGTTTAAGAGGATCTCTAACCTGGGTTTTACTGACACACCAATTGAATCTATTGTACAAGCTGCTAGTGGAGAGTTGTTAGTGGCTGGTGGCGCCGGGCTTTTTCAACAAAACGCACCGGGTAGTGAGGAATTTACCAAGGTTGGGTATTTAACCAGCATTTCCACCATGGCTTACGACAAGCGAACTGATCAACTTTGGGTCGGTGCAGCGTCCGGGTTGCACAAATTTGCCATTGGCAGGAACGGTGAGACTCCGGTAAAAATGAGCCATTATCATTACAATCCGCAAGACCCTAAAAGCCTGAGTGGGGATGATGTAACTGCCTTATTTATAGATGAATCAAGAGTAGTTTGGGCCGGCACCAGTGGAGGAGGCGTCAGTAAATTCGATCCTTTACGAAAAAAGTTTTATCACCATAAGAATTCCTCTGGTACCTACAGCTTGTCTGGAAATACCATTCGTGCCGTATATCAAGATGCTGCTGAGCAGGTCTGGGTTGGGTCAGACGGTGGAGGGCTAAATAAGAGTACCACTAAACTGGTCCCTAATGAGGAGTCAACCTTTCGACACTACTCCGTTCCAAATCGGGTTTACGCTATCCTGGAGGTAAATAACGAGATTGAACATGCGATGTATTTCGGGTCGGCAAGCGGACCTGGAATGTTCAGGAAAAACCTGAAAGTGGCTAACTCTGATATTGAACCACTCCGGGAGATGGCCGGATCGGTTTTTTCCTTGTTGGAGGATCGCCGGGGATCAATTTGGGTTGGCACGTATTCGGAAGGTCTTTTCCGTTGGGACCCCGATAAGAATGAGCCTGGTGGCTACCGGAAAACGTCCATCGGTTTTGCAGAAGACCAGGAAGGAGCGTTGCCGAACCATATAATCAGGAGCCTGAAGGAAGATAAATCTGGTAATATTTGGATCGGAACCGGGGGAGGACTGGTATTACTCAGAGCCGAAGATGCATTGAGCGATCACCCGCAGTTAACGGTGTTTAGAAGTATTCCTGGAGATAGTACTTCTCTTAGCAACGACTACATCCTGCCGATATATGTGGCAAAGGATGGTAACATCTGGGTAGGTACTTTCGGCGGCGGACTCAATCGTTTTCTCCCCCCTACGGAAGGAGAAAAGGCACGCTTTAAATCTTACGGGGAGAAGGAAGGGCTCATTAATGGCGTGATTAAAGATATTCTCGAGGATGAAAGCGGGCATTTGTGGATCAGTTCAAATAATGGAATCAGCCGTTTTAATCCAGAAGATGATACTTTTGAAAATTTTGATGTGAATGATGGTCTCCAGGGAGATGAGTTTGGTGAGCTGGCAGCCTTCCAGCAGCAGGACGGAACCATGATTTTTGGCGGAGTAAACGGCCTTTCCGTTTTTAGCCCTCAGGCCATTAAACCTAATCCTATTCTGGCTAAGCCGATGATTACGGGAATGAGTATCCTGAATAAACCCATTGAGGTAGGGGAGAGCCGTGATGGCAGAATCGTATTGCCTCAACAATTTGGAACGTTAGACAAAATAGAACTCGATTATCACCAAAACAGCCTCTCTTTTGACTTGGCTGCTTTGCACTTCGCCACACCGAAGAAGAACAGCTTTGCCTATAAACTAGATGGCTGGGATGATGATTGGATTTACACCACGGCAGACCAACGGAGTGCTACGTACACTAATCTCCCTCATCGCTCTTACACTTTCATGTTGAAAGTAAGTAACAGCGACCAGGTTTGGAACGAGGAAATTTTGAAACTCGGAGTAGTCATTCATCCTCCTTTCTGGAAGACTACGATTGCCTATATTTTTTACGGCTTACTGTTTCTCGGATTCCTCTACCTAATCCGCCGCTATTCAATCATTGACATCAAAGAGAAGAACCTGATTCAACTTAAGAAAGTCGACCAGGAAAAAACGGAAGAATTGAACCAGTTGAAGCTCCAGTTTTTTACGAATATCTCCCATGAGTTCCGTACGCCGCTAACCCTGATTGCAGGCCCGTTGGAAAACCTTATTCGTAACCAGTCCAGTATCGCGCCAGACCAACGTAACCAATACTATCACCTGATGTATAAGAACTCAAAGTACCTCCTTCGGCTGGTGAATGAGTTGCTTGACTTCCGGCGCCTTGATCAGGGGCAGCTGAGTTTGCGGGTGAGTAAAAACGATGTCGTTAATTATATTGAAGAGACTGTAGCGCCGTTTGAATTTTTAGCCACAAAAAAGCAGATAGACTTCGAGGTGAAGGCTGAAGAACGGCCCATTACCACCTGGTTTGCGCCCGAAGCATTAGAGAAGATTCTATTTAACCTGCTGTCAAATGCCTTTAAATTCACTCCAGAAGGTGGTGCCATAGAAGTTGCCATTAGTAAAACGACCGCTGATGACCGTCGTTTTAAAACTCATTTACCGGGCTATGGGGCATTACTGATCACCGTGAAAGATACCGGTATAGGTATACCTTCAAAACAACTGAAAAGGGTCTTTGACCGATTTTATAAAAGTACCCAGGCAGAAACTGCTAATCGGGAAGGTGCAGGAATTGGTCTGGCGTACACCAAGAGCCTTGTTGATCGTCATCACGGCCTTATCGACGTGGTAAGTAAACCTGGTGAAGGAACTACTTTTTACCTGCGTTTTGCCTTGGATAAGTCCGTATACCACCGCTCAGAAATAGAGCAACGAGACCTGGATAACTATACTCCCCAAGCTGATCCGGTAGATTATTTTATGCCAGATGAGCAAATTTCAGACGATGAACTGAACGAACTTCAACTGCATACCAACCGGCTTGTTGAAAAAGAGGATGCTGAAAATACGCCGATTCTGCTGTACATAGATGACAACCCTGATCTGCGTAATTATATCCGTCAGAGCTTCTCTAATGACTTCAGGGTAATTGCCGCCGACGGTGGCGAATCCGGCCTCGAACTAGCCAGAACGTCTTCTCCTGACATCATTATCACGGACGTCATGATGCCGGGGATCGATGGAATGGAAGTATTGGAAACCTTGAAGAATGATCCACTGACGAGTCATATTCCGGTTATTATGCTGACGGCAAAAGACACCGAAGAGGGCAGGCTGGAAGGGCTCAAGTACGGAGCAGATGGCTACGTTACTAAACCGTTCAACTATGAAGCACTCCAATTACAAATTATCAACATCGTGCAGCACCGGGACATCCTGCGGAACCGTTTCCGCCGGGAGGTGATTACAGAGCCGGCAGAAGTGACGGTCACGGACTCCGATGAAATATTCCTCCGCCAGGCGATGGACATCGTGGAGGATAATATGTCGAACACAGAATTCAGTGTAGATCAACTGGTGAAAGAAATGGGTGTTTCGCGGAGCAAACTGTACCTGAAACTCAAGGCGCTTACCGGGCAGTCATCCAGCGAATTCGTCCGGACAGTCCGATTGAAACGAGCCGTTCAATTATTGGAAAACAGTAACTACTCCGTAAAGGAAGTGATGTACATGACCGGCTTCAATACTGCCAGCTATTTCTCCAAATGTTTCAAGCGTCAATTTGGAATCGTGCCAAGTGAGTATGTACGGCAAGAGAAGCGGGCGCGGATGGAAGAGTAGGGGACAGTACCCAGGATTCAGTAGTTAGGAGCCAGGAGCCAGTGTTCGGGATTCAGGAGCCAGTATTCAGGGCTCAGGGATTAGTACTCGTAGGACAATTATCAGAAACCGTTTTCATCCGAGAAGGCTGGAACACCGTGCACGATGGAAGGATAATAATCGGATTGATCGCCGGGGTTCCGCTTAGCCAGATCAAGAAGAGACACGCTTGAGGATGAGCCTATTCGTCATCTTAAGCTGCCCACTAACCTTGGTTGCTGAACCCTGAGTACAAATACCTTGTCCCTAAAACCATTTGTCCTATCCATTTATCAATGTCTGCTTCTCTGGCCTGACGGCGCAAATTACTTTTGGTACTCAGCCAACCCCATCCTTATGCGCCTACAAAAACTGCTTATAAAACTTCTCTTTGCACCCGCGGCCCCGCCCTTAAAATCGCTTAACCCCATGATGGTGAAAAACAACCTCTTTTACCTGTTGCTCTTCTTTCCACTTGTACTAGGTGCCCAACCGACCTTTCTGGCCGGGGAAGACCCTAAACCGGCGGGCCAAACCTGGATGTCCGTTCCTGAACTCTCCGATGAGTTTAAGGGTAGGAACATAGATCATACCAAGTGGCAAATTGAGCCAATAGGTAATGACTTTAGTTGGATCGGTCGTCCGCCTGGTTTGTTCCAGGCAAAGAACATCCGGCAAAAAGGTGGAAAACTAACCGTTGAGGTAGGCGTACTCGACGAACCTACGATAATGAACGGGGATACTTTCCTTTACTACGGTGGCATCGTTCGTTCCTGGAATCCCGGAACTCATGGCCTTTATTACGAGGCCAGGATTAAAGCGAACCATACGGAGATGTCGACCACCTTCTGGCTTATGTCTAAATACGATTGTGAGCAAAAGCAGGAACTCGACATCCTGGAGTGTGTTGGGGCGGTATCTCCACTGAAAGCAGATTGGGTGAAGAATTGGGACCAGATTTTCCATTCCAACGCCATCCACCGTAAGACGGAATGTAACCCGGAGCCCACCCAGATTCAAGCGCAGATGACCCCCGAAACGAAGAACTGGGAGCGATACTATGTTTATGGCTGCTGGTGGAAATCACCCGATGAACTCCGGTTTTATCTGGATGGAAAATACGTTTACTCCATCAAGCCCAGTATCGGCTTTAACATGCCTGCTTATCTGCATATGGCGATCGAAACCTATGATTGGAACCCCGTTCCGGCCGACGGTGGTGTTCTGGCCAGAATGAACAAAAAAGGGCGGACTACCAGCTACGATTGGATCAGGACCTGGCGGCTGGAAGAGTGATTTTGGGTGGCAGGCTTAAACGCTCAATCCACAAACTGGAGCCAGCTTATTTTTAGGGATCAGTACTGCTGGAATTGAAACTCCCCGGGCAAATCGACTTTGATGGCATCAGTCTGGTGCCCTGTTGCGTGCCGAAAAGGAAGTTTAGTAGCCCGCATGTCTTCACCGAACACAAGGCTAAATTATAAGTGACAAGGTAATGACCAATAATAAAAGAATAAAAGACCTTTTAGTCTTATATTTGCACTTTACTTAAAAATTAACCCGGAAATATGTTCTCCAACGGCTGCGAATACGGTATCAGAGCTTTGACTATCATCGGTCGGGCAAGCAAGGAAGACCGTAAGGTTGGCATCAAGGAAATTTGCCGGTTGGCCAAAACTCCAGAATCTTTCACGGCAAAAATTATGCAGAACCTGGTCCGCAGAGGAATCCTGGATTCGCAGAAAGGCCCTGCCGGAGGGTTCTACATCTCAAAAGACCTGGACAGTATTACCCTTTACGACATCGTGGAGGCGATCGATGGTACGGGGGTCTTTGTCAGCTGCGGGTTGGGCTTAGCGCATTGCGATGCCTCACGGCCCTGTCCGTTGCACGATAAGTTTGCTTCGGTCCGGCAAGAGCTTAAGGCAATGTGTAAAAGCAATACCCTGAACGATCTGCTTTCGGGCTTACATGATCAAGTTTATAAACGTTAAATCAAAAGAATAAAGTTATGTCTACACCAGGAAACGAACAGCTATTTAGTAATGAAGAGCCGACAAAACGGCGGGTCAAAATCAAGCCTGTCGTCACTACAGATGAGGCTAAAGTGATCAGTATTTCTGGAGGCCCGGGAGATGCCCTCGACCGGCATAAGGTAAATGAGAATGCGCTGCTGCTGGTACGGGAAGGGAGGGTGCAGTATTCAGAAGGAGGAGATCCCATCGAGCTGGGTGAAGGAGAAGGCCACGGTATCCCGGCGGAGGTTTTCCACCAGGTGACTTGCGTCACTGACGCAGAGGTATTTGTCGTTATCCCAATTCGCGGAAAGATCAAATTTGAACGTTAAGACCATGCAGGACATCACCAATAAAGCAGACATCAAAGTCTTTGTAGATGGCTTTTACGGTAAAGTGAGGATGGATCCCACGATCGGACCTGTCTTCGCCGCCGCCATCAAACCAGATCAATGGCCTGCTCACCTGGAGCGGATGTACGGGTTCTGGAACACGATCCTCTTTGCCCAAATCGATTATCGGGGAAACCCCTTTGCAAAACATGCCACCTTGCCCCTGGAGCACCGGCATTTCGAACGTTGGCTGGCGCTATTGGCAGAAACGCTTGACGAAAACTTCGCCGGTACAAAAGTCGACGAGGTGAAATGGCGCGCAGCGCAGATGGCCATGACTTTTGAGGCGAAACTCGAACACATCCGGAAACGGGGCCCGCAAACTAACCTAATTTAGTAGTGCATTGTCGGTAGTCTAGTAGTTCATAGTTCCGCAAATCGTCTGCAGGAACTATGAACTACCGACTAATAAACTATGAACGAATAAACATGACCCTAAATCAAGTAACCTTCCCTTCACTAGACCTGAGCCTTGCCGTCCCGTTTTACCAACAACTGGGCTTAGAACTCATCGTAGAGGCAATGCCGCATTATGCCAGGTTTGCGTGCCCAGACGGAGGCTCGACCTTTTCTGTGCATAAGGTTGGTGCCTTACCCGTAGGAGAAGGCACATTTATCTATTTTGAATGTGCAGACCTTGACGAAAGGTGTGCGGCCCTGGTCAAAGCGGGCATTACTTTTGATGAACCCCCGTCTGACAGAGATTGGCTGTGGCGGGAGGCCCGTTTGCGCGATCCGGATGGGAACCGGCTGATCTTGTTTTGGGGCGGAGAGAATCGGTTGAACCCGCCCTGGAGGGTTGGGAAGCGCGAGGCTTAGACCTTAGATATGGAGCGAGCGCTCCTGATCCCATTCGTACATCGGCAGTATAATTAAGGATCCACAATTTGGACCTGACCATCCGTCCGCAGCTTGCCGGCCCTGATGGAAGTATAACGGGCCAGCATATTTTCAACCCTGTCGGCGTACTTCGCCTGATCAATAAGGTCGCCTTCCGGCTTCTCTTCCACATTATCTCTAAGGTTGTAGAGGGAGACCGGTTTGATCTCAACGCCTTCCCTATCAGACTGCATGATGAGTTTCCAGTCTCCATCCCGAAAGATGACTTTCCGGTCGGTACCTCCCTGAATCATCAGGTAATCACGGGAAGGAGCATTCGGTTCGCCGAGCAGCGTACCCAGGAAGTTATAGGAATCCATACCCTGGTGCGCGGCCAGGGACTGATTGGTGATGGCGGCCAGCGTGGCCATAATGTCGGTCCCGGAAACAAGATCAGGCGCAAAAATAGCTGCGGGTATATGACCTGGCCACGAGGCGATGAACGGAACCCGATGTCCGCCTTCAAAGCTTTGGTTTTTCCCGCCGCGGTAAATGGCCGGAGAGTTGTGCCCGGCTTTTATACTTTCTCCCCTCAGCAAGCCGCCGTTGTCGGAGGTAAAAATGAACAGTGTCTCGTTGGCAATACCTTTCTCCGCAAGCGCTTTGAGGATGAGGCCTACCTGGAGGTCAAGTTCTTTGACCATGTCAAGATGATAGCTCGGTGTGGTTCCCCGTACGGCCTCTCCGTCCAGCACCATCGGTGGGGTATGAGGTAAGTGCACTGCCTGGCTACAGTAATACATAAACAGGGGGCGGTCATTAGCCGCCGTTTTGATGTAATTGACAGCTTTGTTTACCAGCAGTGGGCCCATGTCGAACGCATTCCAGTTGGAGTCCCCCAGGCCTTCCTCCTTGTCCAGTTTAAAGCCGAAGCGATCGACAGATTGCTGCGCTACTTCCGTGATTTTGGAGGCAGGATACAATGGCATCCAGACATCGTTTTCGTAGACAGCGTACGGGACATTCTGGATGCCGGCAGGAAATACCAGGCTATAGTCAAAGCCTTGTTCCAATGGCCCTGCTCCAACTATGCGTGAAACGTCAACGTTCAACTGAGCCTTCGAACGATCCGACTGGCGGTAGATTTCCTTAGTTTCTTTGCGGTAATAATCACCACCCATGTGCCACTTACCCAGGAAGGCCGTCTGGTAGCCTGCCTGCCGCATCAGCTTGCCGAGCGTCATGTCAGTATCCTTGATGGGGCTTTCCTGGTAGGCTCCCCAAACGCCCCAGGGCGCGTAGCTGTGGTAGGTGTTATTTCCTGTCATGATCGCGTAACGGGAGGGTGCGCAAAGGGCATTGGGCGAATGAGCGTCCGAAAAAGAAGTACCGGACGCCATTAGCCGGTCCAGGTTGGGTGTTTCAACGACGACCTTTTCACCCAGTAAGCGGCGGTAGCCGGAAAGGTCGCCCGGGCCGATGTCGTCGGCCAAAATAACTACTACGTTTGGCAGCCCGGATTGGGCTGACTGGACTGCGGGTAGCAATAGAAAAAACGGGAGTAGGAAAAGGAGCAGAATTCTCATCGAGATAGTTTTTGGGGCTTATCCAGACCCGCAGGGTCGTCCGGCTTAGCGAGGGGATTTATCCCCTCGTTTTCGTTACGTCCCGGGCGGAACGCCTTCTGGGGCAACTGTATAACGACAATATCGCGCATGAAGCCCCTCCTCCCAAATCCCAAGGCGCCCAGAAATACCTAAAAGGGATGAATAAACCAGCAGTGTTCCTAATTTAACGGATAGTACAAGCCAGCGGGCTGGTGGCAGGACATATTTGCTTCCTCAACGTAACACCCATTCAATTCAGTGATTAATGCCAACGGTAACCTCCCTTGCTTCAAGACTTTTCCTCGGCACCTGCGTCCGCGCCCCCAAAAAGGCAGCAAAGGGGAAAGGGGCGAAAAGAGGATGCTACAGTCTTCTTCTCCTGCCCTTCCTCCTTCTTTCTTTTACGCCCTTATCCGCACAAAATGACCTGCTGGGCGATCGCCAGAAAATTAGGATCAATAACAACTGGCGCTTCCACCCGGGAGACGTAAAGGGTGACCCCACGGCTGTAAATTTTGACGATAGTAGCTGGGAACAAGTCTCTGTTCCTCATGCTCCCGAACTGGTAAGCCTGGAGATGGACAGCACCCTCAACACCCGCCCGCAACTCGAATACCTGCGCGACATCAGCTGGTATCGAAAGCAAGTGGACGTGCAGAATACACCAGGCCGCCGTTTCGTGATCGAATTTGAAGGTGTCCACCAGGTTACGGACCTGTACGTCAACGGGAAGCACGTAGGACAGTACGCCGTAGGTGGGTACACACCTTTCCATTTTGACGTCACGGATTACGTAACGCCGGGCCGCAAAAACCTCATCGTTGTCAAGGCTGACAACTCCGCCAATGAGCACACGCCACCGGATCCGCATAAAACTGATTACATCAAGTACGGAGGTATTTACCGCGACGTTTACCTCGTGGTTACCAACCCGCTACACGTCACGTACAACTACGAAGCCTTTGATGCTGGCGTACACCTCACGACCCCGAGTGTTCGGAACCACGATGCGACGATCAGTGTAAAAACGACTGTCCGTAACGAAAATGGCTACGGCACCCTGGCCCGGATCGTGACCCGCATCATCGATGCCGACGGATTGGTGCTGCACGCTATGGAACAGCGTGCACAGGTAGGGGCCGGGGAAGGGCATACCTTCCGCCAATCCGCCGCCATTACCGAAAACCTACACCTCTGGAGCCCCGACAACCCCTACCTCTACCGGGTACATTCCACGATTTATGAGGGAGATACACCGGTAGATTTTGCCCAGAATGACCTTGGTGTTCGTTGGTTTGAGCTGGTCGAAGGAAATAAGTTTATGCTCAACGGCAAACCGCTCTGGCTCGTGGGTGTCAACCGGCACCAGAACTACCCGATCATCGGGGATGCCACGCCGGATGCCCTCGGCCTGGCCGAAGCGCAGCAGTATAAAGATGCGGGGATGAACTGCATTCGCCTGAGTCATTACACGCAGGATGAGAGCTTCATCGCCGCCTGCGACCGTCTGGGAATTCTGGTTTACGAGGAGGCCCCGACCTGGATCGATTGGGGTGACCAACAGTGGTGGGATAACCTGGAAGAGGCCCTGCGCACTACCATCCGGGCCCACCGAAATCATCCGAGCATCTTCATCTGGGGGGCGGGGATCAATCATCGGGGCGACATCCCGATGATGCACTTCGCCGCGAAGGAAGAGGACCCCTGGCGACTCACCGCATCGGCCAGTAGTAATGGTTGGACGGGGCGGCCCAACGCTGGCGTTTCCGACGTTTACGCCACGATGGATTACCGCAACGCCATCCTCCCCGACGGTGACTGGACGCTGAGCATGGAGCACCGGAACAGCCACGATGCGGAGGGCAACCAGCTGGTGATTAATCGTTACCTGAAGACCTCCAGAACTTTTGGTGCGCTGGCATGGGTTGGGGCGGATTACAACCAGATCATCATCGAAGGGACGCGGAAAAGTTATCGGTCGCATTCGGGCCTGTTGGACTTTTTCCGGCGGCCACGGCCCGTCTATCATTGGTACCGGGCGGAGTATGGTGCCGCGCCGATGGTCCACATCGCTGATGAGCGGGGCAGCTATGATGGCATCGTTCGGGTGTTCTCGAACGCCGAAGAGGTGGAGCTCTTTCACGACGGTGAATTGATCGGAAAAGCGCGGCCAACCCGGGGCGTGGACAAGAATATGTTGGCACATCCGACCTTTTATTTCCGGCATGATTTTCGGGCGGGGACGCTGGATGCAAAGGGGTGGAGTAATGGCAAAGTGGTGGCCACGCACAGCATTACTAAGGGCGGCAAAGCCGCCAAACTGGAAGTCAGCTTCAGCGAAGCACCAACTCCTTTCGAAGCGGGTGGGGGAGACGTCCGCATCGTTCACGCCCGGGTCCTCGACGCCGCAGGTAACCCCGTCGTTGACGCCGACAACAAGGTCACCTTTACCGTCACCGGCGCAGGAACCCTGGTTGACAACCCCGATAAAGCCATTCATCCCGTACTGCCGGAATTCGGCTGGGCGGCAATGTACGTTCGTAGCGGCGCTACACCGGGAGAGATCATGGTTACGGCTTCCGCACCCGGCCTTGCCGCCGGCCGTGCTAAAATCCAGACGATGCCCTACGAAGCAAATGCGCTAATTGCCATTAAACCCTATCGGGAAGTACCCGAGGTTCGCCTTGATTTGGGGAAAAAGGGTACCCTCAACGAGATCGGCTGGAAGCCCTGGAGCGATGCCGGCCTGTTATACACCTTATCAGATTTCAACGGCGCTAACATCACGATCTCCGGTAAGGACCTGGAGTGGTCAGACTACGCCACGCTCTTCGGCAACCTGAGCTACGTCGGAGCCGACGGCCTGTTCACCGAAGACCAGCAAATCACCCTGACCTTCACCGGCCTTCCGGCCGGCAATTATGAACTCAAGACCTACCACCACCCGCGTACCGGAGACGGGCCGCTGCTGAAACAGGTGAAGTATACCGTCGAAGACGCCACCGGAAGCCGGACCCAAAAAGGCCGCCAGGCCCCAATGGGCTACTGGGATAAAGCACGGATTCTGGAGCAGGAACCCTTGCATGGAGACATCGGATTCACTGTCGGCACGGATGGAAAGGCTACGGTAACGGTAATGCCGGTTGAAGACAAGAAAGGCGCTTTTTGGCTGAATGGGTTGGTGCTGCGGGGACTATGAGGGATTTGAAATTTGTTCACCCCTTCTCAATAGTCGCCTCTCCCCCGACCCCTCTCCACCGGAGAGGGGTGACCCAAGCATTGATGTTGTACTGAAAATTGGATAAAAACATTAACGCTAAACTTCAAAAGAGTCTTATAGATTCAAGCCACTTGAGTCGAGAAAGCAAGGCGGTAGCCGCAGCGTGAATCAATTCCCCTCTCCGGGGGAGAGGGGCTAGGGGAGAGGCGACTTAGGCCAGAGAAAATATCCCAATCCTAATCCCCCTGCCTCTCAACTCCCCCCTGCACCCGCGGCCGCGCCCAAATCAAAATTATTACCAAAATGAAAAACCAACAATGTATGTTCCGACTGTTGCTTGTGACGTTGTTTCTGAGCCTGGGCATCGCCGCAGCAACCGCCCAATCCCCCCCAAACTTCGTCTTCATCCTCACCGATGACCAGTCCTACGGCTACCTCGGTTGTACGGGTAACGAAGTACTGAAAACGCCAAACATTGACCAGCTGGCGGCAGACGGCATCCTGTTCGAGAACGCCCACGTAACCAGCGCCATCTGCACACCTAGCCGCATCAGTATTTTACTGAGCCAGTATGAGCGCCGACACAATGTCAATTTTAATTCAGGAACGAGCGTGGCCCCAGAAGCCTGGGCCCGGTCGTACCCCGTAGTTATGCGCAAGGCTGGCTACTACACCGGGTGGGTGGGGAAGAACCATGCGCCAATCGGCGAAGGCGGTTACGGAAGCGGACTAATGGAAGAAAGCTTCGATTATTGGTACGCTGGCCATGGCCACCTGGGCTTTTACCCAAAAGATCGTCACGAAATTTTCAAGGGGGCGGAGGAAGATACCCAACCGGAAATCATACGTGAAGGCGTCGACGATTTCCTGATGACGAATGAACGCAAACTAGAAGGCGCCCTGCACTTTCTTAATGCGCGTCCGAAGGACCAGCCTTTCCTACTCTCCATCAACCTGAACCTCCCCCACGGCGCCGGCACCAACTCCATGCAAATACGGGAAACCGACGATGAGATATACAAAACCCTGTACCGGAACCAGACGATTCCCTTACCCGAGAATTACGTCGCCAAAGCAGACATAGGAGACCCTAAACTTCCAGCAGATCTGCTACGCACCGAAGACCGGCAGGCAGGTTACAACTTCGTCGATACCCCGGAGGCTACCCGTGAGCAACTGACCCGGGAATACCAGGCAATGGCCGGTATTGACCGCCTGGTGGGGAACCTCCGAATAGCCCTGGAAGAAGCAGGCCTGGCAAAGAATACCGTCCTGATTTTTTCTTCTGACCACGGCCTCTTTCACGGCGAACAGGGGCTGGGTGGAAAAGCACTTTGCTACGAAGAAACTACTCATGTGCCACTCATCGTTTTTGACCCCGGCTTACCCGGAAGAAAGCGGGGTAAAAGAAGCTCGGCCCTGGTGCAATCCATCGATATAGCGCCCACAATGCTTGCCATGGCAAGTGTCCCTGTTCCAGAGAGTTTTCAGGGTAAGGACCTGGTGAAGTTAATAAATGGTGGGAAGAAGAAAGTCAGAGACTACCTGTTTACCGAAAACCTATGGTCCACAAAATTTGGAAATCCCCGCTGTGAGGCGGTGCAGGACATGGAATGGAAATACATTCGCTACTACCACAACAATACCTTCCCGGCAAGTAAGCTAATAGCAATAGCAAAAGAGCTTGGTATTAACGTTAATACGATGCTCTACCCGGTGCACGATCATGAAATTGCCATTTACCGCGACTACATCGAAGGGCCGCTGCGTGGAGAAGCACCGGTATATGAAGAACTCTATCACCTTGCCAAAGACCCTGAAGAACGATTCAATCTTATTACTGAACGGGCGCATGCCGGTATTCTACAGACCTTGCGGGCTGCCTGGAAACAGGAGATCACCCGGGCGAGGGGAGAAGGCAGGCCACTGATTTTACGTTATACGGCAGATAATGGGGCGAAGGCGGGATAACCAGATTATTTACCTAAATGCCGCTGGTAAAACTGCCAGTTCCACCTGGCTATCTTTCGACCCAATTCAAGACCTTCTACGTTATCAGCCTGAATGTGGTAGCCACCCAACACACGTGAGAATCCAGCCATTTCAGCCGTCTCGGTAAAGGTGGGAAAATGTATGACGACGCTGTCTCCCAGGTTGTCCGGTTCCGTTAGCGCGCCCGGTACCAGTTTGACGCTGGAGCCAAAAACATCGCTGCCAGTCCACAATTTCAGCGCTTCACCACAAGCACCGCTGATGGTACTGTGGCCGGAGACGTAGCTGGGGAACGGGGGGCAAAGGAAAGTCTCCGGAGAATATGGCCGCCACTCCTTCCCCTTCATCTTTCGGTTGCCAACTTCAGGACCGCCCCAGGCTTCGATGATTTGTTCGTCGTAGTACTCGTGCACAAGCGCATAAGGGCGGGCAAAATCGTAAAACATCTTGGCGTCCCAACTGGCGATGAAGGCATCAAGTGCTGTTACCTGGTTATAGAAGTACATCTTCACGTCCTGGTCGAGGGTGTGGTCGTCACGAAGCGAGACTTCCTGCGCAAATTTCAGCCAGTGGCCAGCTTGTTGGACGGACTGCGGGCCGTCACGCATAAATTCCACTAATGCGCGTTGCTCATCCGTTAAGGTACTCTGCAACTCCATGACCTGCCTGACTTCCTCTTTCAGTTGCTGCGATCCGATGCCGGGAGGCGGTCCGGGCCGGAACTGGTCTCCGGATTGTAACCCGATGGGTTTCACCTTACCCCAAAAGGGCGTTAGGCAACCGGGCGCAAAACGACCTCCGGCGCCATCCGCAAAGTATTTGGGTTGCCAGCGGATGGGGTCGGTCATTTCGTCGGCGGTATTGACCGGCTGGTAGCCGGTGTAGTCAGCGTAGGCCTCTCCTTCCGAACCGTCTTCTTCGCCGTACTGATTGGCGCCGTCTCCATGGCGCGCTTCAATAACAGCTTTTGCCGCCAGGTTTCCGATACCAGTCGGGGTCGCAGGGTCAAGCGATTGATCTGACGGATCATGCCCCAGTTCCCGCATCAGGTTTTCAAATAACGCCTGGTCGGTAAAATAGTACTCGTTCAGCGTTCGTAACGCCGCGTAGCTGATGGCCTTTTCCTTATTGGCGAGCGTGTGCTCCGCAGCGGGCCTGCGGTCATGACCATTGAGGTATACCGGAATAGCCGACGCATTGTAGTGTGACCAGGCATCGAAAACAGCTACTGACACCAGCGCAAGGTACCGGGAGGTAACGGTTGGCCGGGGCTTGAACCTTTCAGTATCGTTAGCCTGGGCCGTGAGTGCCATCTTCCCCCACTGATAGGCCACATTGTCGGCTCCATGGGGCTCCGCTGACTTCGTAATAGAATTGTTTTCTGCGGCGGTTGGCCGGGCGCAAAAGGAGAAAAGCAAGGGCAGTAAAAGGAGAATGCCTCGTACTGATATTTTTCGGAGGGTTAGCATGATTAGTGAGTTAGTATTAATGCTGTGTAAGCATAGAACAGTCTGAGAGGGTGCCTGAATGGGCTTTCGTGGCAGCGTTAGCCCTACGTGCTGAATGTAGGCACATTCTAAGGCCTGGAATACCTGGAACAGTCAAATTAAAAGGAAGCTGATGGTGAAATCCAGCCTGCTCTTTGGGGTTGCCAATGTGGGAATTAATTTAGTTTCATCAAAATAGAAGTAGATATTTGTTGGGCATTGCGGGGTCTTGCTACCGCACCACCACCTTCCTATCCACCACGCCTTCAACAACGGTAACCCGTATAAGGTAAATACCTGCCGGCAAACTACTCATAGCGATGGAAGCCTGATCGCGGAGACCTGTTTTTGTCATCAGTACTCGTCCCTGCAGGTCCCTAACCGTGATGGTGGCACTACCCAGCCCGGCGGCAAGCTGAACGTTCAGACGATCCGTTACCGGGTTAGGGTAAACCTGCACCTGCTCCTCCGACAGTCTGGGCTGCTCCGTGCCAACAACGTTTGAACCACGAATAACCTCTCGGCTGAAGGCAAAGGTCTGCAGGGCCACGGAACTGACGTGGCCGCCGGCGTCCGGGAAGGTCACTACCACCTCGTTATTCTCCCGGAGCAGCGCATAGGGAACAGGTATTTCCAACACGCCAAAAAACCGGTCCCGGTTGTTTTGGTCGTAGCCCCGATAATCTGATGGTACCGTCACTGAAGTCCCATTGATGCGTAGAGTAGGGCGACGATTTTGTGGCCGGTCCCGGCCAATACCAAGTCGTAGGGTGGCCTCACCGTAAGTACTGCCAGTCTCCAGACCTTCTACCTGGAAGGTAATCGGTTGGTTGGCAGAAATCGGACGCAGCATATCGGTAGCGTAGACCTTCATTTCTTCATTGCTTTGGTCGAGGAGTAAATCTTCGGCGAAGTTGTATTCAATGACGGCCGTGGCCTCCTGCCCAAGGGTGAAGGAAGACAAGGTAGTCGGGGTGGTTTCTTCGAGTACCGGTACCCGATCCGGGCGCCGGTAAAGGTGTTTGATCTTGATGTCCGTTATCGCAGCATTCTGTGGGTTCAGTACATTCAGGTCAATCTCCTGATCAGAGAACTCCAGGCTGTTCAGGATAACGTAGGCTTTTTTGCCATTCACGTAAGCGTCTATTTGAAGGTCAGGGTCAGGAGACCAGGTATCGATCCTTTTTCCCCGAACATCTTTCCACAGCTCGAAAAATTGCAACAACTCGGTATATACCCACCGGCTACCAGTTTCTCCGGCCAGTTCGCTTTGTTGGCGCATGAGGCGGTAAGGATATTTATTGCCGCTGGGATGCGTCCACCACGTTGCTTTATTGAGCACAAAAGGGACAGTTTTCAACATCACGTCCGGCCTTTCCATCATCTGCATCATCATAGTACTGAAAGACCGCAGGTTGTGCCAGTCCCGTTCCTTGGTATAAGGTGTACCGTTAATGCCCGGGCTCCAGTAACCGTACTCGGAGATGTTCCAGGGTTTGATGGCTCCGGAGGTCATCACGCTGTACTGCTCAATCATATCGAGCACGGCCTCGATATTGGAGCCGCTGCGCCGTACCACCTGTTCCGGGTTGGAGGGTACGCCGTAGTCGTATAAATGGACGCTGTAAAAATCCATGTTCTCACCGGCTTCATCGATGAACATCTTCCAGTTGTCCTGCCACTGATCGAAACCGTTGCGCTCTAACTCCGGAAAAGCAGCGGTATAGCCACCAACCAATACTTCTGGAACAATCTGTTCAAACTGCTCGGCAACGTCGTTGTGCCAGCGGGCAATTTCCAGGGGCGTGGTGCCCCAGTCTCCCGCTTGATAAAACGGTTCGTTCACCACTTCCACCATGGTCGGCCTTAGCTGTCCGCTATCTCCTCCTTCACCATAGAATTCTTTGACGGCGGTAGCCATGTACTCACCAAGTGCAGATCCGTTGGCGTAGGTCCAGCCGGCGGCGGGACCACAACAGGGATTTGGATTGGTTGGCCCGGAGGTGGGGAAGATGGACATTTGCCCACCGATCATCATCGACCGGGTACGGTCTTCCAGGGCTCGAGCCGCGCTTGAGTTAGCGTAACGATTTCTGTCCGCAAGGCCTTTTGCCGCCAAATTGGAAAGCAAGGGGAAACCTGGCCTGGCCGGGTCCTCAAAAGATTGGTTGTATTGCCAGACCAAAGAGCCGTTGTCCCTGCCGAGGTACACGTCGTAATCATTCAGGAAGGAGGCGCGTTGTTCATCACTGTCCCAATCGTTGCTGTATAAGTTCTCGTGCATCACGATGAATCGTTCCCGGGCAAAGCTGTCGGCTCCGTTTACGGAGTGCCGCAGGTCTAGATTAATATCGATTTTTACTGCATTTTGGGCGACCATTTGGGCGCTGCCGCAGGTGCAAAGGAGTAGTACAAAGAGCAGGGATGAGAAACGCATGGACTTAGTTTTTGCCGGCTTATTAATAGCTCACAAGGTTGTCAATGCAGCCTTCGCAAAATGGGACAAATGGTTTTCTCTCTAAGATTTTAGGTTAATTAGGTGATGGTGTGAAAACCATCAACCTCCCTCCACCCGCCCGGAGGTGAAATTCCTGCCTTTCCTCGCCCTTCCAGGTAGCACTCTCAACCATGAGGACATTCTTTTTGTGCCCGTCCCGATAGTCCGCCATCAAAGCCGGGGCAGAAGTGATGAAGTCAGCCGGATTGATTTCCAGATCAACGCCTTGCGAACCGGCTACTTAGTACAGTGTAACGTAAGTTTTCGCTGCTTTTTACTTGTCGCGTAGCGACCGCACCTGAGTTGCCTGGGACAAGGAGGAACGACGCAGTCCCAGGTAACGAAGGGGACCGTTAAGGTTTGACGACGCTGCGCGTCGTAAGCTTAGTCCCTAGCCCGTTACCCCGGACTTCGTCCAGGGTACCTATGGTGTATTCGCTACGAGAAATTCAGGCCGGGTAAATTGCTAAAAACTTAGTTTACACTGTACTAGGTCTAAGGCACGATTATTCCTCCTTAGCTTTTGCCTTAACCCCCTTAGCCCGGTGCCGCTCTTTTCGGGCGCCTTCGAACCGCCGAATCAACTGGTAATCACCGGTTCTGTACTGGTGCGTTAAGCCCCATTCCATGATCTTCAACGGATCGTCCGTATCGTCGTTCTCGCGCACCAAACCAATGGCGTGTGGTGCACCGGGGATGTAGCTCTTTATCTCGAAGTTAATACCGTCCGGTGCCCATTGGATGGTGTTTTTTTCCGGACCGTCGGTGGTGACCAAAGCCGCAATTCCACTGTCGTGGTGCCACACACAAATCTCGTGTCCGCTGTTGCTGATGGGGTTGTACTTAGACTTAACGTAGGGGCCGAGTGGGTTGTCGGCAATCGCCACGCCGTGGCGAATCTGCCGGCCGCCGAAAGTGATTTCTTCCCCCATTTGTTCGCCTTTATAGTAGAGGTAGAATTTGCCCTTAAAGGCCATCAGGCAAGGGTCGTGTACCTTATGGCTGTCGAAATCTCCCTTCTTTTCCACCGCAAAGCGGTCTTGTGCAGTCCCCTTCCAAACGCCGTTATCTGCTGGGCTGAGGATCGGCTCGTCGAGCTTCGTCCATGGGCCATTCGGACTCTCCGACCAGGCCATGCCAACCTGGTTCTTGACCCGAACTTCGTACGGGCCGCCAACTGTTTGGTAGGTCAGGTAATACTTGCCGTCGTGTGGTAAACACTCGACGGTGAAGACCGAGCGGTCGTCAAAAGCCCCCTTTTCTCCCCGCGCTACCGCCAGGCCCTCTTCTTTCCAGGTCCAGCCATCTTTGCTGGTTGCGTACCAGATGTCACAACGGTCCCAGGGGAACACTTTGTCTTTTTCAATGTCGCCACCAAAACCCTGGCTGGGGCCGGTACTGCGGCTGTACCAGGTGTAGTAAGTATCGCCGACTTTGATAACGGCAGAAGGGTCTCGCCGTACTACTCCTTCTTCATAAGCGAAGTCCCCCTTGAGGTCAAATGTCTGATACTCAATGAACCATTTATTACTGCGACTGCCTTCAGGCCAGGCCAAGGCTCTTTTGGAGGCGGCACTTAGGTGTTCAGGGTCCGTAATGCCAAGGTAATCGAGGGTTTCCTCATCAATATTGGAGTAGTCCGGCTTCATTTCTGTGGCATTGTCGTTTTGCGCTCCGGTAGTACCAGAGTCGGTTGGGGTGCAACTCAGCGCGATGAGGCATAGGGCACCCAGAGTAAGAAATCGGTTAAGCATATGTTTTTCAATTGTAGCTGCTAAGCTGATTAGAGTTTGTTGTTATTGATTCCCGTGTTTATAACCGTAGTACGCTTGGTTTTTTCAGGCGGGGCCGCCGGTGCGGGGGAGGTTTTTTAAGGAGCAGGGTTTAACTTCGGACCATCTTAAAGAATAGTCATGACGCTGGACAGCCACCAACACTTCTGGAATTACGAACTACCCAAACACGATTGGATTGACAACGAAATGGCCGCCATTCGCCGCAATTTCAGTCCCGACGATTTAAGCCCGGTACTTCAGGCCCACGGCGTTGATGGTTGCATCGCCGTCCAGGCCGACCAAACCACCGCCGAAACTGACTTCCTGCTGGACATTGCCGCCAACAACAACTTCGTCAAAGGTGTCGTCGGCTGGATCGACCTGCGGGCAGATGACCTGCCCGCTCAGCTGGGGAAATACGCAGGTCAGCCATTATTGAAAGGCTTTCGGCACGTCGTCCAGGGTGAACCAGATCCTTACTTCCTGCTACAGCCCGATTTTCTGCGGGGCATCGATACCATCGGCAAGCTTGGCTATACCTACGACATCCTGATCTTCCCGCACCAATTGGTCAGTAGCCTGGAACTCGTAAAGCAGTTCCCTGAGGTCAAATTTGTCATTGACCACCTGGCTAAGCCTTACGCTAAAGACAGCTATTTTACCGGCTGGGCGGCGGGAATTTCGGCCATTGCCGCTTTCCCAAACGTCTATTGTAAACTCTCCGGACTGGTCACCGAGGCTGATTACCAGGATTGGACCGCGGAGGCACTTTTACCTTACCTCCGACATGCCCTGGAGGCTTTTGGTCCCGACCGCTGTATGTTTGGTTCCGACTGGCCGGTTTGCCTCGTTGCCGCTGAATACGGCCAGGTCATCGGCCTGGTGAAAGACTTAATGACCGGTTTTTCGGACGAACAACAAGCTGCCGTTTTTGGCGGCAACTGTGCTCGGTTTTATGGGGTTACCCCGCTAACCCATTTCCCATAGCAATCACAATCACCCCCAGCACCATGGCCGCTAGCCCGATGTAAAGGAAGTTCTTCGCCTTGGAGGAAGCTTTTATCCATTCTCCCGTCACCAGACCGGTGACAATGGCGACGGCTACACAGACAGTATTAAAGATGGCATAGCCAACGGTGTTGCCCGCCTTGCCAAGCTGGTAGGCAGCGTAAGCAAAGGTGACGGAGGCCGCGAAGTTCAGAACCGCCATTAATACCGTCATTAACAGGTTCTTGCTAAAGGCTGGCGTTTTGAATTTCCCCCAGAGGTCCTTCTTAGTTAGCTGGTAGAGGAAATACGGCATTACGAACAGCGCACCGGCTACGTAAATGACGAACATCACCACTACTGCCGTGACCCACTCGGGATTGCCCATGGCCTGAGAGGCTTCATGAATTGCTGGGCGACCCGCTGCATTAGCATAGCTGAAGCCAGTGGCCAATAATCCACCTCCGATGGCGATTAGGATACCGGTACTCATCGCTGACGAAGGCTGGGTAGTGGCCAGTTTTTCCTGTTCGTCTTTCTGCCTGGTCATTCCTGCCCGGCCGTTGGCGATGACGCCGATCAGCACGATCACGATCCCGGCCAGGATGGTCAGAAACACGTTGGTGGGCGGTAGTCCGTCTTCGATAAAGGGTAGGAGGGAGCCGACCAGAATGACGGTGCCAATAAAGATGGAAAACCCAAGCGACAAGCCAATGTAATTGATGGCTTTGCCCCACAGCATTACTCCAATTCCCCAGGCGAGGGCCGCGAGACCCATCTTAAGCAGGACTTCCGTCGGCAGCGATCCGAGGATGTCCCCAAAACCATTGACCAGCGCCAGGCCCGCAATAACCGGTACAATGAGCATATTGATGAAAAACATCAATCCCCAGGTATTTTCAAATTCAAAATCCTTGGTGTATTTCTCCGGCAGGGCATAGAGCCCCAGCATGATACCGGCCGCAATGGCCGTAATTATTCCTAATGTCATGATCGTTGAGTGTGTGGTTAGAAGTTTATGTGATAAATGGTCCGACTTTGGTACTGATCTCCGGGATGAAGGACAGCGTCCTTCACTCCTTCCAGATTAGGTCCGTTAGGGTAACGGCTGGCTTCGAAGCAGAAGGCCCGATACCGCCCGTATTGGTCGCCGTTGCTCCGGTACAGGTCATCGGAAGTGAAAAAGCCGGTGTAGAACAGGGCACCGGGCTCTGTGGTAAGTACCCTTAATCTTCTGCCGGATGCAGGATGGGCGAAGTGGGCAACCTCTCTGGGCGCATCGGTGCTACCGTCGAAGCGATAGTAGGTCTCGAATCCGGTGTCTGTCTGATCCAGTCGGTCACCGAGTCGGGTTACCTGCTGCAGATTAGTAAAATGACCTCTTACGGCTGTTTGATCACCTACCGGGACATTGGTCTCGTCGGTTTGTAAGAAAGCAGCGGCATGAACCTGCGCCTCGTGGTTATGTATGGTCTCGATAAAACCAGATAGGTTGAAGTATGTATGGTTCGTCATGGACAGCGGCGTAGCCTGATCAGTCACCCCGTGATAATCCATCACCAACTCGTTCTCATCGGTCAGGGTATAGGTGATACTGACGTCAAGGTTGCCGGGATAACCGCCATCTCCATCCGGACTGTGTAAGCTCAGCTTCACAGATTGTCCTTCCGCTTTCTCTACCTGCCAAACACGCTTGTCGAAAGCACCGATGCCGCCGTGTAGGTGGTTCGAACCGTCGTTGACGTCGACCTGGTAGTCTTTGCCATTGAGGCTGAATTTTCCGTCCTTGATCCGGGAGGCATAACGGCCAACGGTACAACCGAAGTAGGGCGCATTTTTTAGGTAAGCTTCGCTAAAATAGCCGTCGAGGTCGTCAAAGCCCGCGGCTAACTCTGCCCGCCCATCTCCGTCCGGAACACTTATGGAAGTTACGGCCGCACCGTACGGCGTGATCTTCACTTGCATCCCGTTGGCGTTTTCCAAGATAAAAAGATCAATGTCTTGTCCTTTGAAAGTGCCGAAGGCTTGTTTTGATACTGGCATGATCTTGTTTAGTTCTTAATAATTTAGAAATGGAGGACTTTTTGCTGAATAGATTTAAAATGTATCCTATGTGAGGCGGTTAGAGTTTGAGGTGTGCAAAAGGAATCGCTCGTCCGCCGAGGCGCGACGAAGGAGCTGACTCGTCGGCCGAGAGATTCCGGGATATTGACGACCTCTCGGCCGACGAGCCAGGCCCTTCAGGCCGTCTCGGCGGACGAGCGGTCTTCCTGCGAACACTGAAATTCTAATCATCCTATTTCCGTTGTGCAAACTCTGTACATTTCAATTCCTGTTCCACCTCAAACTCCCCCAGCTTCCCCCAGTCAAATTCCACCCCCGTCCCCGGAGTCTCCGGCGCAACGGCTCGGGCATTTTCGACCACAAGGGGCCTTTTCGTGTACTCATCGATCGGGAAACTGTGTACTTCCAACCAGCCGCCGTGCGGCTGACTGGAGATAAGACTCACGTGCAACTCCTGCATCCCGTGAGCGCAGACCGGTATATTATGTTCCTTCGCCAGCGCCGCTGCCGCCAGCCAACCACTAATGCCGCCGCAGTTGGAAGCATCCGGTTGGATGAAGGAAAGCTCCGCCTGCTCGAAAGCATAGCCGAATTCGTAGATCGTATGCAGGTTCTCACCCATCGCCAGCGGGATGTTGGTCGCTCGGGCAATCTTTCCGAAGCCCCGGTAATCGTCCGGTAGGGTAGGCTCCTCAAACCAGTAAATATCGTAGGGCTCGAAGGCCTTTGACATGGTAATTGCCTGCTCGACGGTCTGGCTGTAGTTTGCGTCAACCATGAAGGTGATGTCCGGACCGATCAACTCCCGGACGGCTTTCACCCGGGCCACATCTTCCGCCAGTTCCGGCCGGCCAACTTTGATCTTTACCGCAGTGTAACCCCGGGCCAGGTAACTCCGGATATTGTTCAGCAGTTTCTCCAGCGGAAACATCAGATCGATGCCGCCACAGTAGGCTTTGCAAGTACGGTCGGCACCGCCCGCCACTTCAACCAGCGGTTTACCGGCACGCTTGCAGCGGATGTCCCACAGCGCAATATCGATTGCGCTAATGGCAAAAGAAGCGATACCCCCACGACCAACGTAGTGGATGTGCCACTCCATAAAGTCGTAGAGCCTGGCAATGTCTGTTCCATCCTGACCAATTAGGGCCGGCGTGAAATCATATTTTACCATCGCCCTGATGGCCTGTCCGCCCTTGCCGCCGGTGTAGGTATACCCCGTTCCTTCACTGCCGTCCTCGAGCGTAACGGTCACCGTTACCAACTCGAAGTGGAAGTGGTCCCCGTGTTTGGCATCCGAAAGAACTTCCGCCAACGGGACCTTGAACAGCCGGGTTTGGATCGATTTAATTTTGGTCATTATTCTTTATCTAACTCGTCGGCCGAGGCGGGCGTTAGCCCTGACTCGTCCGCCGAAGGAGTTATTTGATTCTTCCATTCCCCCGATAAGGCCGGGGTTAAACTTGACGCATCGCTTATTGGAGTCTTCCATGTGGCCGCTTTCGCTCGGCGGACGAGTCAGGGCTGCGTCCGCCTCGGCCGACGAGCGAAAGCTCTTCAGTACTTCAGGTAAGTAGTTTTCTTCTCCATGTATTGGTCCAATCCATAGCGCCCATCTTCGCCACCAGTGCCACTCAGCTTAAGCCCATTGTGGAAACCCTGGTGCAATTCTCCGTGGCCCCGGTTGATGTAGATCTCACCGAATTCCAACACCTGGTGCAGGCGCATGATCTTGCTCAGGTCCTTGGTGAAGACCATCGCCGCCAGACCAAATTCACAGTCGTTTGCGTAAGCTATCGCCTGATCAAACCCTTCAAATTTGATGACTGGAAGGACCGGGCCGAACAGCTCTTTGTGGACAATGTCCATCTCCTGCGTAACGTCTTCGATGATGGTGGCTTCGAAGAAGTGGCCTTTGGCAAAAGCGTCGCCTTTAGGCCGGGCTCCTCCCCGGGTGATCCGTCCACCTTGCTCGACGGTTTTGGCCACCAGGTTTTCCAGGTTCGTGACGCTGCGTGCCTCGGTCAGCGGGCCGAGGTCAGTGTCTTCCTCGATGGGGTCACCGAGCTTTAGCTTGTCCACTTCTGCCAGAAATTTGGCCATGAACGCATCGTAAACGGACGCTTCCACGTACATGCGCTCGTTGCAGGTACAGACTTGACCAAAGTTGTCGAAACGGCTGTGCAGCGCACCAGCCACGGCTTGGTCGAGGTCGGCGTCGGCAAAAACGATGCAGGGAGCTTTCCCCCCGAGCTCCAGCTGTACGTGGGTCAGGTTATTGGCGGCCGACCGGGCAATGGCCTGTCCGGTCGGGGTGCTGCCCGTCATGGTGACCATCTTGGTGAGGGGGCTTTCCACGAGGGTTTTGCCTACTTCCACATCACCGGTGACCATATTGAGGATACCGTCGGGTACACCAGCTTTTTTGGCGAGATCGCAGAGTGCAAGCGTGGAGAGGGGAGAAGCAGGGGTCGGTTTAACGACCACGGCGTTCCCCGTTACCAGCGCCGGACCGATCTTCCGCCCCGCTAAAGCCAGTGGGAAATTCCAGGCCGTGATCGCGACCACCACACCGCGTGGCACCCGATGAATGAGCAGTTGCTCGTCCGGGTTGTCACTGGGGATGATGTCGCCCTCCAGGTGCCGGGCGTGGGATGCGGCATATTCTATAAAAGAACAGGTAACCTCCACTTCGAAGCGGGCTACTTTCAATAGTTTGCCCTGTTCCCGGGTAATCAACTGCGCCAGTTCCTCGGCGTTAGCACGAATTTCGGCGCAGAAGGCGTGCAGCACCTTCGCTCGCTGGATGGCGGGGAGTTTACCCCAGGCCTTCTGTGCGGCGGTCGCCGTCTCCAGCATCGCTTGCACGTCGACTGCGCCGGCGATGGGGACGGTGCCAACCACCGAACCATCCGTCGGGCTGTAAATGGTATCCGTTTCGCCGGTTAGGGATTCTATCCAGGTGCCGTTGCGGTACAATTTAAAATCGTAGGTCTTTTGCATAGTATTTATGGGCTTATGCCTGACAATCTAACAGCACTTTCATGCCGTCCGGGTTGCGGTCAATGTTTTCAAATACGGATTGTACGTCGGTAAGCGGTGCTACGGAAGTGACCAACTGGTCCAAAGGCAATTCCCCGCCTGACACCAGCGCGATCGCCTTTTCGTAGTCTTCCGGCTCGTACACCCGGGCACCAATCAGCTTGAGTTCTTTCCAGAAGAATTTGAACAGGTTCACCGGCCGTGGCTGACCATGAATGGCTACCATGACGATGCGCCCGCGAATGCCGGCTACTTCGGTCATGATGTCAACGGTAGGCTGTACTCCGGCGACTTCAAAAACCACGTCAGCCAGGCCACCATCGGTTTCCCCGGATACGTATTCTACTAAATCGGTGTCGGCAGGACTAACAACTTTGAAGCCAAGGGATCTCGCCAACTCGATCCGAACTGGGTTCATCTCAGAAATGATCACCTCTCCTCCGGCCTCACGCGCCACCAGCGCAACTAGCATACCGATCGGACCGCCGCCTAAGACCACTACACTTTCCCCTGGAATGAGACCCGACAAGCGGACGTCGTGACAGGCAACGGCCAGTGGTTCGATCAGTGCAGCTAAGCGCATGTCCGTATCGGAAGGCAGTTTGTGTAGGGTAAATGCGGGTACATTCCAGTACTGCTGCATGGCCCCCGGGCTGTCTATTCCGATAAACTTTAGTCCGGCCGCAATGTGACTGAAGCCTTTGTCGGAGGGCTTCTCCGCCCGGTCGTCCAGCGGGCGTACAACGACGCGATCGCCTACAACATATCCACTAACTCCTGTGCCGATGGCATCGATGGTGCCAGACATTTCGTGGCCAATCGTCAGCGGCATCTTTACCCGCTGATCCATCATGCCGTGGTAGATATGGACGTCGGTTCCGCAGACGCCGCAATACGCGACTTTGATGCGGACTTCCCCTTCTCCAGGTTCTTCCCTGGGGACATCAACAACGGCGAACTTTTTGTTGCCGGTGTATTGGGTTGCTTTTATGGTCATTATTTTATGTTTTTAAATTGGTTCTTGTTTGGCCGACCGCGAGGGCGCTCCTACATAATTGGGCATCTCAGGCGGTCGAGGCGGAGCCTCGACGATGTTAACCCACGATCATTTTAAGGGCCACTCTTGCGGTCGCCCGAATATTCTCGTACGCCCCCCTCGCGGTCACCCGAATGCTTCCACTCAGAGAATTGCTGCTTATTGACAAAGGGCAACGATATTTTTACGCTAGGCAGCTCCTTGGCACTGACGGTAATTTCATTACCTGTCTCTCCAAGGCGCAGGATGGCCAGTGCCTTTCCTGAACTGGTCTTCACTTTGCCTCCCTGGAAGGCGTAGGTGTTAGTCGCCGCACCGTTGTCCACGCCAAGTAGTTCTGCGCCGGTTACAGTAAACGTTAGTTCCCGATCTGTATGCCTGACCGGATTGCCGTCCTCATCCAGTAATTCCACGATGAGGTGCTCAATATTCCCTTCCTGGCTGCCTTCAGTGGAGAGGTGGATGGACGCCGGAGGACCACTGGTTTGCAGGCTGTTTTCGACGGTCTGCTGGCTGGCGTAGCCTTTCACCGTCAGGGCTCCTGCGGCAAAGGGCACCGCCCATTTATAGATATGGTCCGGGTTGTCTGCCAGCCGTTGCCGGCCCAGGCTTTTACCGTCGAGGAAAAGCTCCGCCTCGGGGCAGTTGCTGAGGGCTTCGACGATGATGGTTTCGCCGTCAGTATAATTCCAATGGGAATTCACGTCGTGCCAACTCCAGAGGGCATGTTCCCATCCTCCTGGTTTGCGCTCGGCCACCTTGCCGTTGGGAGTAGTCTTAAAGATCGATTCCTCCTCCCGCTGGCTGGTCAGGTGAATCATCGGTTCTTCTGTCCACAACGATTTGAGCATATAGTAGCTTGGCTTGGGGAAGCCCGCCAGGTCGAGCAGGCCCGAAGTGGTCTGTTTTTTTGGCCACTGACCGTTGCTTTCACCCAGGTAGTCGAGGCCGGTCCACAGAAAGGTGCCCGAAACCCAGGGGCGATCCATGACGGCTTTCCATTCGTGGTACTGTCCCAGGTTCTCAGTACCCATTACCGGCAAGTCCGGGTAGTTTTCCTTAGCGTAATCATACATCACCCGGCGGTAGCTGAAGCCGATGATGTCGAGGGCATCCGCGTAGCCGGATTCGTAACTGGCCGAAGGGAGGATGCAGTTAGCGATGACGGGGCGGGTGCTGTCTATTTCCCGCGTCCAATCCGCCAGCTTCTGAGCAGTCTCCCCAATTTGGTAATCGGTACGGGGGATGGATTCCTGGAGCTCCCGGATTTTTTCGGTGGAGTAGGGGGGAGGGTTCCAGAAGTAATTGCCGTTGGCGTCGGCGCCGAAGAAGCCGGTGGTTTCCTTTTGCCGGGGGTACGTCCACTCAATCTCGTTACCGATGCTCCACTGTATGATTGAGGGGTGGTTGCGGTGAGCCAGGATGGTATTCTGTAAATCTTCTTTAGCCCATTTCTGGAAGTGCTCGTGGTGACCACGGGTGATGTAATCCGTGGAAGTAGACTCCCCCATGTTTTTACGCTTGTCTTTGGGGTAGTCCCACTCGTCGTAGAACTCGTCCTGGACCAGAAACCCCATTTCGTCGCACAAGCTCAGGAATTCTTCGGAGGCCGGGTTGTGTGAACTACGGATGGCGTTGCAGCCGCCGTCTTTAAGCGTTTGCAGGCGACGTCGCCAGACGGCTTTAGGAACAGCCGCGCCCACCAGCCCACCGTCGTGGTGGAGGCAAACGCCTTTAATCTTGCGGTTAACCCCGTTGAGGAAGAACCCCGTAGCTGCGTCGAAACGGAAGCTGCGGATACCAAAGCTGGTCCGGTATTCTCTACCTGGTTTACCGTCTACGTCAATGCGGGATACGGCCGTGTACAATTGCGGGTCGTCAATATCCCAAAGCGCAGGTCCGGATACCGTCATGTTCTGCACCTTGTCTTGCTCCTGCCCGGCGTCCAGTTGAATGGACGTAGTTTGCGTGGCAACCGTTTTTCCATTCGGAGCGACAAGGTCCGTGACCAACGTTGCATCCTGCGGCCCCGCCCCTTTATTCATCACTGAAACTTCCACCCGGACGTCTGCCGAAGCAGCAGATACATCAGGCGTAGTGATCGAAGTACCCCAAACGGGGATGTGTACCGCCGGCTCGCTGAAAAGCTTTACCTCCCGGTAAATGCCCGAGCCCGAATACCAACGGCTGTCGGCGTAACGGCTGTGGTCCACCTCCACCAGCAGTTCATTTTCTTCACCTGCAGGCTTCATTACTTCGGATATGTTGTAGTAAAACGGCGCGTAACCGAAGGGATGGGAGCCGAGTTGGGTTCCGTTCAGGGTTACGGTGGCGTTGTTATATACCCCGTCGAAATAGAGGTAAGCAACGGGGTCAGCCGAAGACGCAAAGGATTTACGGTAGTTGCCGATACCGCCCAACAGGTAGCCAGTGGCGCCCTCGCCCTTGATCGAGTCAAATGGGAAGGACACGCTCCAGTCGTGGGGAATATGAACCGGCTCCCAATCTTCGCCCTTCAGCGCAAATTCCCAACCGGTATTAAAGTCTGTTGCATCGCTGTTGCCACCTTCCTGATTACAGGAAAACATGGACAGGAATAATACGAAAACGAGGTAAAATCTAGCGCTCAAGTCAATGTGTTCTGGTGGTGGTTAAAGACGGTGGTGTTTACACCCTGGTTAGCTTTACCGGTGGCGTTCTTTCTCCGTTCCACTGGCAAACGTACATGCTCTCGTCTTCGTCGATACACACGTCGTGGCCGTGGTAGAAGGTCTTCGCTTTATCCTGGTTGACGGGTTGCAGCACACCGTCCTGATAGACCGGGACTTCACCACCCGGGCAGGAAATCACCCGGTCGTTTTTATCCATGACCATGGTGAATCCGGTCTGGACCAACCAAGGTTTAGGCGCGTCAACCTTGCCAAAGTCGTGGCTCCAGCAGACACCGGCGTAGACGTTGTTTCCATGGATGACGGCCCGGCAGACCTGCAGATTAGCCAGCTCTACGGTCTTAATCCATTTGCCGTCCAGCGTGAAATATTTAAAAGATTTACTGGAACGGCTGGTGACGATCAGGCGCGGGTTGGCCGCGTCCCGATGATCGAAGGCAATGCCGTGGGCACTGTAGAGGTCGTAGTTTTTATCGGCGTTGTTGCGCCCGCCGAATTTTCGAATGAATTTTCCGTTCTGGTCGTATTGAAGAACGTAATCTGATCCGTAACCGTCGGCCACGTAAATGTCTCCGTTTGGAGCAACTGCGGTCTCGGTGGGCTGGAACTTCATATCGGGGGTATACGCCCCCACGGTCATCGGGTGGCTGATGGTGAAAATCATTTTGCCGTCGATGGTGGTTTTGGCGACGTAGCCGTTTTGCCGGATCATCGTTGCGCCGTCGCTCTTGCTTCGCATCCAACCGCTTTCGCTGATGTAGAGCATGTCTTCCCCGCCTTCATCCACGAGGGTAAGGCCATGGCCACCGGGCCAGTAGGTGCCCCAGCTATCCAGAATTTTGCCGGACTTGTCGAAGACCAGCACGTTGTTTCGGGGGTCGTCCCCGATCATGATCAAGCGGCCTTTACTGTCTTGTACCATCTCATGACAGTTGTCGATGAAGGTGCTGAACGGATTTACGTTGGTCCATTCTTTGTCCACTTTGTAGCGAAAATCGCCGTGGCCGATAATTTCCTGATCCGTTGGCGATGCTTTGCCGGTAATGGCAAAGAGAGGCATACTCGCCACAGAGGCCGTGGCGAGTACTCCAGTACGTAAAAAGTCTCTTCTTCCAGGCATAGACATATGTTATTGATAGGATGCTCAAGGTAACGGCATCAGGAGGGGATGTGCTGAAATCTATCGACTTTATGTTGCCACGTATGATTTAATGGAGAGGTGAATTCATTTTTTTGGGCGGGGCCGCAGGTGCCGGAGAGGGGGTATTAAAGCAGAAGGGGGGGCTATTGAAGCAGGACACCTATTTGTACGCTTTTACCCGGCCAATCTAGACCTCCACCAATCATTATGGATGAAGCTCCAGTTCTCTCTACCTGCGAGGCGGCTGTTGCTCTCCACAACACACACACATCTACCACAAACCACTAAAGCTCTACCACTATCTTCCAAAATCTAATTTCGTGCGCCGGTTATCAAAGGATAGGCCGTTTATTGAGGAGGCGGAATTTGTTTTCGCCACCTAACTATTTCTCGAATGAATTACATAGTCTGTCAGGAACCCGGAGATTTTCAACTTCGGCAAAAAGTACAACCTGCCGCTGCTGCCGGCGAAGCCTTGCTCAAAATTCACCGGGTAGGCATATGCGGAACCGATCTGCACGCTTATGCCGGTAACCAGGCCTTCTTTAGCTACCCCCGCATTCTGGGCCATGAACTATCGGCCGAGATCCTGGAAATCGGGGCAAATGACCAGGGACTTGCGGTGGGCGACAAGGTGATCATCATGCCTTACCTCAGCTGTGGAAAGTGTATCGCCTGTCGGAACGGCAAAACGAATTGCTGTACCAATATCAGTGTCCTTGGGGTACACACCGATGGGGGTATGCAGGAGGTGATTACCTTGCCCGTAGCTGTGTTGATGCCGGCGGGTAAACTTTCGCACGATGAGATTGCCATTGTGGAACCGCTGGCCATTGGCGCACACGCGCTGCGCCGTGCCAACTTACAGGCGGGGGAAACCATCGTCATTGTCGGTTGTGGCCCTATCGGCATCGGGATGATGGCCCTGGCGAAGATCGTGGGATGTACCATCGTTGCTATGGACACCAACGACCAGCGGCTGGCGTTCGTCCGTGACGAGATCGGCGTTGACTACGCCGTCAACGTGTCAAAAGATCCGTTGGACCAGGTTATGAAGATAACGGACGGCGACCTCGCTACCGCCGTTTTTGACGCTACGGGTAGTAGGCGTGCGCTGGAAAGCGGCGTCGATTACATGAGCCACGGTGGTCGGTACGTATTGGTAGGACTGAGCAAAGGGGAACTGACCTTTACCCACCCCAAAATCCACGCTAAGGAAACAACGTTGATGTGTAGCCGCAACGCCACCTTCGATGATTTTAACTGGGTAAAGGAGACACTGGAAGGTGGCGGTTTTCCGACCGATAAATTTATAACGCACTCCGTCCCTTACGCTGAAATGATCGGCGACTTCGACGGCTGGCTTAAACCAGAGACGGGGGTAATCAAGGCAGTAGTAAGGTGGTAATGCGCACCTGGAGGCTCTCCGCCCAATACCGTAAAAGAACATTCCAACCATACACCGAACCATCCGTGATAGCCCGGGTGTCATCCGGGACCATATATTTGATAGATGAAGCAAGCTTATGCATATTTCACTGTTTTCATACTCCTGCTAGTAGCATTTTCTGCTTGTGGACCAAGGATGCCCGAAGGCGTAGAAGTAGCCTACGCGGCCTTGCCCGATAAGCTGGATTACAATATCCACGTGAAGCCCGTGTTGTCGGACAAATGCTTCCTGTGTCATGGCCCCGATGCGGCCAACCGTGCCGCAGACCTGCGCCTGGATGAGCCAGGGCACGTGGTCGGGAAAGACATTCTGGCCCGTATCTTCAGTGAAGATCCTGACTTCGTTATGCCAGAGACGTCGGCTAAAATTCCGTTGTCGGATCACGAAAAGGCGGTCATCGCTAAGTGGATCAAACAGGGGGCAAAGTATGCAGACCATTGGGCCTTCCTTCCCCCTAAGCGACCAACACCACCTCAAGTAGAAGATGCCGAGTGGAACGTTCAGCCGATCGATCAATTCATTCGTACTAAACAAATAGAGAAGGGTTTCGGCTTCGCTCCCGAAGCGGATCGCGACCTCTTGCTGCGTCGCCTTAGTTTTGACCTCACCGGCCTGCCACCAACCCCGCAGGAAATTGCAGCCTTCGAAAACGACCAGGACCCTAAAGCCTACGAAACACAGGTGGATCGCCTGCTGGCCAGCCCCCGGTATGGTGAACGCATGGCCACCCAATGGATGGACCTTGCCCGATTTGCCGATACCCATGGCTACACGGTTGACCGGTACCGGGACATGAGCCCCTGGCGCGACTGGGTGATTGAAAAATTCAATGAAAACCAGCCTTACGACGAGTTTGTCACCTGGCAACTTGCGGGAGACCTGCTGCCTGACGCCACCCGCGAACAAGTACTGGCGACCGGCTTCAACCGCCTCCACCCACAGAACCTGGAGGGCGGCATTATCGAAGAGGAATTCCGGAGTGCTTACGTTGCCGACCGCGCAGACGTATTTGGTACCGGTCTGTTGGGCCTGACCATCTCTTGTGCTAAATGCCACGATCATAAGTTCGACCCCATCAGCCAACGGAATTACTACGAGTTTTACAGCTTCTTCAACAACGTTGATGAGGCGGGGCTGATTCCCTGGGACGGCGCTACGCCGCCGCCGCGGCTGGACCTGCCCACCGAACGCCAGGACAGCATCATCACTTACCTGAAGAACCTGGAAAAGGAACAGGAGGCTGCCATTGCGACGTTAACGGAAGAGAATAAGGATAAAGCCAGCGCCTGGGTCGAAGCGGAGGGCTATCGGCGAATCGCTCCTGCTTCGGGACTCAGGGCGCACTTCCCGCTCAATGATACCCGGATGGTCAACGCCATCCGACCTTCAGAGAAAGGCAAGATGGACCGCAAGTTTTCACAAAATGAATCTCCGGAACTAACCGAAGGGCACGATAGCCGGGGGCTCTTGCTGGATGGTGATGCCTGGCTGGATCTGTATCCCACAGGAGTTTACCGAAGAGACGAACCGTTCACGATTTCCATGTGGACCAAAATCCCAAAAGACCTGAAAACCGGTTTCCTTTTCCACAAAGGTCAGGGTACCCGCCTGCACGGCGAACGGGGATATCACCTCTACCTCGATACTTTTGGACTGCAGCTGCTGATGGCCCACGTTAATCCGGGAAATTCCATCGTTGAATTTGCTAAAATGGATGTTCCGCGTGATGAATGGATCCATCTGGCGACGACCTACGATGGCTCCAGCAGAGCGTCCGGTTATAAGTTGTTCATGAACGGTAAGGAAGTGAGCACAGAGGTGCTGAATGATGATCTTTCGAGAGACATTATTTTTGACGACATGACCGATCCGATCTACGCGGACGTGATTGAGCCCGGTCTCCAGATTGGCGCTCGTTGGCGTGGGAAAGGTGTACGGGGTACCGGCGTAGACGATATTATGGTTTATAGTCGGGAATTGAGTCCGCTGGAAGTATTTCGCTCGGGTAATCCGGATGCGGCAAAGGAACTTTTGGCTAAGGAACCCTCGACACTTACGGCTTCCGAAAAAGATATGCTCCGGCAACATTACCTGACGGTGTCTTTGCCAGCCTACCAGGCTGCCCGCAAAGACCTCCGGGCTACGCGTTCCCGCTTGATCGACAGCATGGAGTTCGTAAAGGAAATCATGGTCGTTCGGGAGATGAAAAAGCCCCGGCAATCACATATCCTCGATCGGGGGCAGTACGATGCACCGACCAAGCCGGTGGTTACCCAGACTCCCGACTGGCTGGCGCCTATGCCCGAGGGGGCACCCGCCAACCGACTTGGCCTTGCCCAGTGGTTGTTCCAGCCGGAGCATCCGCTGACGGCCCGTGTGGCAGTTAACCGATACTGGTTACAATTCTTTGGCCGTGGATTGGTGAAAACGGCGGAAGACTTCGGAAACCAGGGGGAATTACCCACGCACCCAGAATTACTGGATTGGCTGGCTACGGAGTACATCAATAATGGCTGGGATACGAAGGCACTGCTCAAGACCATCGTAATGAGTAAGGCTTATCGGATGAGTTCGAAGCCGGTGAGTGAACAGCAACGTTTGGCGGATGTGGACAATGTTTGGTTGGGGCGCGGCCCGTCGGGCCGCCTGGCCGCCGAAATGATCCGCGACAACGCCCTGGCAGCAAGTGGCCTGCTCAACGACAAGATCGGCGGTAAAAGCGTCAAGCCCTACCAGCCGGAAGGACTCTGGAAAATGAATAATGCCACCTACGTGCAGGATGTGGGCGACGACCTTTACCGGCGCAGCCTTTATGTATTCTGGAAGCGAACGGTGCCACACCCGACGTTGGGGACGTTTGACGTACCGAACCGAAACGAATGTACCGTGCGCCGGCAGGAAACTAATACGCCGCTACAGGCACTGGTGTTAATGAACGATCCTGCCTTTGTGGAGGCGGCGCGTATTCTGGGCACCCGGATTACAAAGTCACCAGATAAAAGTGCGGCAATTACAGAAGTCTTTACTTATCTCAGTGGAAGGCCTCCGGTGGAGGAAGAAGTGAATATTCTCAGTCAGGTTCGGAAGAACGAGCTAGCGACATTCAGTGAGTTCCCCGCCAAAGCCGAAGGGTGGTTGACGGCTGGCTTTACCAAGGCTGATCCGAACCTTAACCCGATCGAGGTAGCGGCGGATGCGGTCCTGGCCAGTGTCATCATCAACTCCGATGCCGTGATTACTAAGCGATGAGGGTAATCAACATGGCCCCCTACCTTTCCCTGCACCTGCGTCCGCGCCAAAAAAGCTAAAATCATGTTCAACGACCTCTTAAAGACCCACCATAAAATGGATCGTCGGAACTTTCTGACGAAATCTTCGCTCGGTATTGGTGCCCTGGCACTGAGTAACCTGATGAAGGCCGAAACCCAGCAGGATTTAATCGATGCGATCCCCGGTCTGCCTCATTTTGCTCCACGGGCAAAGCGGATCGTTTTTCTCTTCCAGAGCGGTGGTCCCTCTCAACTTGAAACCTTTGATTATAAGCCCAAGCTCCGGGAGATGTTTGGGCAGGACCTACCCGACTCTTTCCGGAAAGGCCAACGCCTGACCGGCATGAGTGCCAATCAATCAAGCCTGCCCATTGCCCCGTCATTGTACAAATTCCAGCAATACGGAGAATCACGTGCCTGGGTGAGCGAACTGCTACCGCATACCGCCAGTATCGTCGATGAATTGTGTTTTGTGAAGTCTTTATACACCGAGCAGATTAACCACGACCCGGCCATTACCTTCTTTCATACCGGCCACCAGCTGCCCGGCCGGCCTAGTATGGGGTCTTGGATGAGCTACGGTTTGGGTTCATTGAATAAGAACCTTCCTTCCTTTGTCGTACTGCAATCCAAGAACTCTGGAGGGCAGCCGCTCTATGCCCGCCTTTGGGGCAACGGTTTTTTACCGACCCAGTTTCAGGGCGTTCAGTTTACCTCCGGCAAGGATCCCGTGCTTTACCTAAACGACCCGGAAGGGTACGACGGTAAAGACCGTAACCGGATGCTCGGTTACCTGAAAGATCTGAACGCCGTGCAGCAGTCGTCCTATGGCGATCCCGAAATTGATGCGCGTATCGCGCAGTACGAAATGGCCTTCCGGATGCAAAGCTCGGTGCCCGAGATTGCGGATATGAGCGACGAGCCCGATAGCGTTTTCGACATGTACGGTCCCGATAGCCGGAACCCGGGAACCTACGCTGCCAACTGCCTGCTGGCACGCAAGTTGCTGGAAAAGGATGTGCGTTTCGTTCAGTTGTACCACCGCGGCTGGGATCAGCACGTTTACCTTCCGGGCGGGATCAAGAACCAGTGTAAGGCCACCGATCAGGGGTCTGCAGCACTGGTCAAAGACCTGAAACAACGCGGTTTACTCGACGATACCCTGGTCATCTGGGGCGGAGAGTTCGGCCGAACTGTCTACTCGCAGGGCAAACTTACTGAAACGAACTACGGACGGGACCACCACCCCCGGTGTTTCACCATGTGGATGGCCGGCGGCGGTGTAAAACCCGGCTTCACCTACGGCGAAACGGACGACCTGAGTTACAATATTCAGAAAGATCCGGTACACGTCCACGATTTCCATGCTACCATCATGCACCTCTTTGGCATCGACCATGAACGCCTCACCTTCAAGCACCAGGGCCGGCGGTATCGATTGACGGATGTGCACGGGCATGTGGTGAAGGATTTGATTGCTTAGACGGGAACCACTAAGGCACTAAGGACACTAAGTTTTTCTTAATGCCTTAGTGTTCTTATTGGTGAAAATTACCTTCGCGAAAACCGTACTTTAGCGTATGCCCATCCAGCTAACCACCCCCCACCTAACCATCCACGAAAGCCAACTCTTTCGGACCACCAGTACGATCATTCATACCGATGACTACGTGTTGATCGTTGACCCCAACTGGTTACCGGCGGAGGTGGATCATTTAGCTGAATTGACGGCAGAATTAGGAGCAGGCAAGGAGAAATACCTGCTCTTTACCCACTCTGATTACGACCACATCATCGGCTACGGGAAGTTTCCCGGCTTTACCACCATTGCTTCTAAGGCATTTGTTGATAATCCACAGCAGGCAGATCAACTGGCGCAGACCATCGCCTGGGACGATGAATATTACATCAAGCGCGATTATGAGCTTACCTACCCGGTTATTGATCTTGCGAAGGCGAAAGACGGGGAGAAAACTATGATTGGTGAGGACCAATACCATTTCTACCAGGCACCGGGCCATAACTACGATGGCTTGGTCACCTTCAATAAAAGCCGGGGAATATTGATCGTAGGCGACTACCTGAGTAACGTTGAATTCCCCTACGTCTACCACTCCTTTGCTGAATACCGCGATACCCTGATCAGTCTGCGGGCAATAATCTATACGGGCCTGGTCAAAGTCCTGATCACTGGACACGGGGACCACACCACCGATTATAATGAAATGGAGCGACGATTGGAGGACTCTTTTGCCTACCTGGAGGAGTTGACCTTATCCGTACAAAACGATACTGCTTTTGACCTGGAGAAATGGCTGTCGCGCTACGACTTCCCGATCATCATGCGGAAGTTTCATGATAAGAACGTGGCGTTGTTGCGGGCAGAAGGTCTCTTGGGCGCGGGCGCAGGTGCAAAGTAGGGTCGCTATGCTCCTGTTGCAGGGGTTGCAGGGTCGCTATGCTCTGGTTGCAGGGGTTGCAGGGTCGCTATGCTCTGGTTGCAGGGGTTGCAGGGTCGCTACGCTCCGGTTGCAGGGGTTGCAGGGTCGCTACGCTCCGGTTGCAGGGGTTGCAGGGTCGCTACGCTCTGGTTGCAGGGGTTGCAGGGTCGCTACGCTCTGGTTGCAGGGGTTGCAGGGTCGCTACGCTCTGGTTGCAGGGGTTGCAGGGTCGCTACGCTCTGGTTGCAGGGGTTGCAGGGTCGCTACGCTCTGGTTGCAGGGGTTGCAGGGTCGCTCGGTCTGGTTGCAGGGGTTGCAGGGGTCGCTACGCTCCTGTTGCAGGGGTTGCAGGGTCGCTATGCTCTGGTTGCAGGGGTTGCAGGGGTCGCTACGCTCCTGTTGCAGGGGTTGCAGGGTCGCTACGCTCTGGTTGCAGGGGTTGCAGGGTCGCTACGCTCCGGTTGCAGAAGTTGCAGGGTCGCTCGGTCTGCTGCTGCAACAACTGCAACCCCTGCAACTCTTGCAACTCTTGCAACTCTTGCAACGTGAGCGCAGCGAACCTCTGCAACGTGAGCGCAGCGAATAATTTCCTGAATATGCCCGATATTGCCCCTTCAATGCATTACGTAAAACAACTATCAAATCTAATTTTTGCTTTACTGCTGTTCTTACCCTGCAGCATTTTTGCCCAGGGGCAGTTTGCTCCGCCGGGGGCGGAGTGGTGTTTTAGGGGCTACGATGGTGAAGGTGAAACGCTTGGCTACCTTCTAGTGCGCTACGAGCGGGACACCATGGTTCGGGGTGTCTTAACTAAAGTTTTCAGCATTCTTGCCAAGAACCTGGGACCTGGCGGGTTACGGGAAACTTTTTATTCACCGGTAGAACTGTTTCAGCAGTCGGGAGACTCCGTTTTTTACTACGTACCGGTTATTCAGGATCAGGTTTACCTCTTCAAGGAAAGCTATGAAGAGGGAGAGCAGACAACCAGCTGGATGTATAACGAACCCTTCGATGTTTATTCCGTAGAAGAGGTTATGGTAGACGATGTCCCGATATCCGTGGCTAAAATGAACCTGCTTGAATGGTTGGGCCGGGATTTGCCGGTAACGATGTACGGCGCTCTTGGCCCGGACCGTGGCTTTACGGAGAGCTGGAGTTATTTCCTGGAAGGGGAGGGAGGGCTGGACCTCCAGGCCTTCCGCGCCAGCGAAACCCCGGAAATCAAGGTGATTGCCCGCAACCAGTGTTTCGCACTGATGGAAAAGGTTGACGATCGGGTCCCCGTTCGGGCGCAGGCAGCAGACTGTGCCGTCATACCTTTCCCCAATCCCGTTGCCACCGTTGATGAATGGGTGCGCATTCGATTCGATTGCGGAAAATACGCATCGGGTAATTTCCTCCTACAAATCTTTAACGCCAAGGGCCAGGAGGTCGCTCCACCTCGTCGGTTGGGCTTCATCCCGACGGATTTTCCGGTCTTTGACCTTCCGAACGGCCAATATTTTGCCGTCATTACGGGCGAAGGGGAGCAGTTTAACTTCTCTTTTACGAAAAATCGATAATTATGTGGCGATCTCTGGTCTGCTCCTTTGCTTTGCTAACCTTACTCTGCACCTGCGGCCCCGCCCAGGATAAAGGGAGGAAGGGGGAAAGGGGAAAAATAGAAGAATCTGGAATGAATCACCTCGCCGGACAGAAGTCCCCCTACCTGCTGCAGCACGCCCGGAATCCCGTGGATTGGTACCCCTGGGCAGACGAGGCACTGGCTAAGGCCAAAGCAGAAAATAAACTAATGATCATCAGTGTCGGCTACGCCGCCTGCCACTGGTGCCACGTGATGGAGCACGAGTCGTTTGAAGACAGCCTGGTGGCGAAGGTGATGAACGATAATTTCGTAAGCATCAAAGTGGACCGGGAGGAACGCCCCGATGTAGACGACGTGTACATGACGGCCTGCCAACTGACTACGCAGCGTGGCTGCGGCTGGCCACTAAACGCGATTGCGCTGCCCGACGGCCGTCCGATCTGGGCCGGAACTTACCTGCCCAAGGCGCAATGGCTCAAGGTATTGGAACAGTTTACCACCCTGCGCCTGAGTGAGCCCGGGAAAATGGAAGCGTACGCAGCCGGGCTAACGGAGGAACTGGTGCGTCGAAACAGCTTCTCCCCGTCTCTGGGAGGGGAGGCCGAGGCCCTTAACCGGGAACAACTTGCCGGAGCAGTAGAAATGGTGTATGCCGGAATGGATTTTCAGCGTGGCGGGATGGCTGGCGCACCAAAATTCCCCATGCCGGCCCTGTACGAATTTTTGCTGGCCCACCACTTTCACACGGGCAACGAAAAATCATTGGAGGCCGTAACTGCCACTCTGGACGCCCTGGCTGCCGGCGGCATCTACGACCACCTAGCCGGCGGTTTCGCCCGGTACAGTACGGATGCGGAATGGCTGGTGCCGCACTTCGAGAAAATGCTCTACGATAATGGCCAGCTGCTCAGCCTGTACGCCCATGCCTACCAGGCAACGGGGCGGGAACGCTATGCGGAGGTGATTCGGCAAACCGTTAGTTTTCTGGAAAATTCATTGTCCGATCAGAGCGGAGCTTTCTATGCCTCCCTCGACGCCGACACGGAAGGGGAGGAGGGCCTGACTTACGTTTGGACGACGGAAGAGATTGCCAAACTCCTGCCAGACGCGCAGCAGAGCACGGCATTTATGACGTATTACGGGGTGACCAAAAAAGGGAACTGGGAGGGCCATAACATACTGTATCGTGGATCGACGGCTCCCGAAAAAGTGGCGAAGAGTAATGGTTTTTCCAGCGTTGAGGCGATGGATCTTCAACTACGCGCTGCGGAGAAAGTATTGTTGGCCGCCCGGGACCAACGTCCGCAACCTGGCCTTGACGATAAAGCATTAACCGCCTGGAATGCTTTGGCGGTAAGTGGATATGCAGATGCTTTTCGGGCCCTCGGTGAGGAAGCGTACCGGACGCGTGCGGTGAAAACCGCCGAATTTTTGCTGGAGCAGATGCAGGAGAAGGACGGCCGGCTCAACCGTAATTTCAAAGATGGAAACTCGGCCATAAACGCCTTTTTGGACGATTATGGCTTACTGGCACAAGCTTTTGTGGATGTATACCAGATCACCTTTGAGGAAGCATGGCTGGACCGGGCGACGGAATTGATGGCCTACACGAACGCGCATTTTTTTGACAGTACCACCGGCCTGTACCGGTATACCTCTGACCTTGATCCGCCGCTGATCAGCGGCAACATTCCCACTAACGATAAGGCGGTTCCCAGCGGTAATTCCGTGATGGGGCGGGTGCTGCATCAACTGGGCACCCTGACGGCGAACGCTGAGATGGTGGACAGGGCTAAGTCGATGTTGGCCCTGATTCAGCCTAAGCTGGCCGAAAGTGGCCCGCGGTTTTACGCAAACTGGGGTCGCTTATACCTGGAACTGATGGAACCGACCTATGAGGTAGCCATTTTGGGCGCGGACGCAGGAGCAAAGCGGGACCTGATGAGCAGGGAATATCTCCCCCACGCCCTGTTGCTGGGCGGAGATAAGGAGGGAAACCTCGAACTTTTGACAAATAAGCTGAACCCGGATGGCACCACGATCTACGTTTGTCTGGAAAAAGTATGTCAGTTGCCCGTACAGGAAGTGGATAAAGCACTAGCACAAATGCGTGAGCAAAAGACAACCAATTGAGAGGAGACAACCTGAAAAAGCCCGTAAAAAACCACATTCTGGATAAGTAGAACCATTTGTACTAGCATATAAATCATGAGTAGCGTGACGGGAAAAGCCCAAGTCCCACTTTTGTTCCGTCTCAAGGGACAAATAAAGCAGGCACCCCGCGTTTGGGGAAACCTCCCACCTCACACTCAACTAGTTTATCATGCTAAAAACCTCTTTTAAATTTATATTTCATCGCCTGCCGGCGGGGTTAATTCTACCCCTGCTGTTCTGTGCCATGAGCAGCACCGCCTACGGCCAGCTTGCCGTGTCGGGTACCGTTGTTTCCGATGAGGGGGAGCCGCTCATCGGGGTTACGATTCGGGTGAAGGAAGATCTGAATACCGGTACGATTACTGATTTTGACGGCAAATACCAGCTTACCGTACCAAGTGGGTCAGGCACCTTGTTGTTGTCCTACACTGGCTACAAAACGCAGGAGGTTGCCGTTAACAACCGCTCCCGGATAGACATCACCATGGCTACTGATTCTGAAACACTGCAGGAAGTAGTGGTTGTCGGTTATGGTTATGTAGATAAGCAAGACCTTACGGGGTCTGTCTCTTCCGTAAAGGGAGAAGACCTTACCCGCGTACAGTCGGTTAACTTCGAGAAAGGCCTGGCTGCACAGGCTGCTGGTGTACAGGTAACGACCTCTCAGGGTGGCCCGGGTGCCGCGGCGAAGATTCGTATTCGTGGTGGTACTTCCATCACGCAAACTAGTGATCCACTTTACGTAATCGATGGCTTTCCGCTGGTCGGTAGCGCCTCGGACATCAACGCAGGCCCGGGTTCACAGCAGGAAAGTCCGCTTTCAAGCATTAACCCGGAAGATATCGAGTCTATCGAAATTCTAAAAGATGCCTCCTCTACCGCGATCTATGGTAGCCGGGGTGCCAACGGCGTAATTTTGATTACTACCAAAAAAGGTAAAGAAGGCAGAGCACAATTAACCTACAGCAACTCCATCGGAATTGGCGAACTTGCCCGTACGGTAGACATACTCTCTCCGCAGGAATACGTGGATTTTTGGAATGAATACCACACTTTCGGTATCGTCAATTTCGAAAACCGTGACTTGGCTTACCGGGATGATTTTGGTAATGACCTCGACATCGGCGACCCCAGTAACGGTACGATCGTTACGAACTGGCGCGAAAAAGTGTTTCGTAACTCTTATAATGTACGCCACAACCTGAACATCAACGGCGGTAGCGCTAAAACGCGTTACAATGCTTCTTTTGGTTACAGTAATGACGAGGGTATCCTGGAAGGATCATTTTACAAGCGCTACTCTTCAAACATTAACGTTACCCAGCAATTGGCTAACAAACTGAGCGCAGGTATCAACATCAATGCCGGATTCATCGATCGTGGTGGTCCGGTAACGGCAGGTGGTAACGCAGGAAGCTCTGCTCAGGCAAGTGTCCTTACTCAGGCGCTTTTGTTTACGCCCGTTCAAGGCCGTATTCGCTTCGCTGATGCTGAATATGATGAGGATGGTGTTTTGATCAGCGTCCGTGATGGTGCCGCCTTCAACCCTGAAGCTCAGATTCAGCGTACACATAACTTTGGTAATACCGTCAATGGCTTTGGTAACGCCTACCTGCAGTATGACTTAGATGATCACCTAACCATTAAGTCCAGCTTTGGAGGCAACTACTTCAATTCAAATAATGAGGGAGTGTACCCAAGTGACTTCGGCTGGTCTGCTCAGTTGAATGGTATCGCATTTACGGGGCTCTTCCGCGGTTACGGCTGGCTGAACGAGAATACCATTTCTTACCGAAATAAAATTGGTATCCATGGTATCAACGCAGTGGCAGGCTACACCCAGCAGGGAAGCACGAATCGCTCGTTGAATACCTCCTCACAGGATTTTGCGCTTCCGGGAGTTGATATTGATAACCTGGCTGCCGCTGGTATTACCAACGTCACCCAGTCCAATAAGACCCAATGGGGGCTTCGCTCCTGGCTCGGCCGGGTCAACTATACCTTAAACGACAAGTATCTCTTCACGGTAAGTGCCCGTGCCGATGGTTCCAGCCGCTTTTCCGAAGGAAACAAGTGGGGCTTTTTCCCATCCGCCGCAGTTAGCTGGAGAGTAAGTGAAGAACCTTTTCTCTCCGACAGTAAGTTGATCAGCAACTTGAAGTTACGCGCGACCTACGGTGTTTCTGGTAATAACGGGATTGGAGAATACCGTTCCCTCGCCGCCTACGAACCTACCCGCGCTGTGCTTGATGGCCAACTCGCCGCCGGCGCTCGCGTAAACCGCCTGGGTAACGCTGACCTTACCTGGGAAACTACCGCACAGTCGGATTTCGGATTCGAGCTCGGCTTGTTTGATAACCGACTCACGTTTGACCTCGATTACTATATCAAGAATACTACTGACCTATTGCTGTTCGTGCCGCTTCCAAGAGAAACGGGTTTTACCAATGCGCTGCAAAACATCGGTGAAGTAGAAAACAAAGGTATCGAGCTATCTCTGAACGCCACACCGGTGGATAAGGGCGATTTCCGCTGGAACTTCCGGGTTAATGTTTCTCAAAACCGTAATCAAATTCTGGATATGGGCCGTTCCGGTTCCTTTACCTCGAATTCTCCCGGCCCGAATAACAACGACTTTATCTCTCAGGTAGGGGACCCCGTCGGTAGCTTCTACGGTCTGATCACGGACGGTATCTACAACTACAGTGACTTCCCAATCTTTGACGGCCTTTCTAATGAGGAAGCCGCTGATCTTATCCGGAACGATGAGAATGGACAGTTCTGGGACAATTTCTACGACTTGAGAGAAGGCAGCGTCACCCGCAGGGGTGTCGGCCAATACCGCCCTGGTATGATCAAGCTCAAGGATATTGCCAGCATCGATGAAAACGGTAACCGTGTTCTCGTACCAGACGGCGTGGTGGACGAAGCCGACCGCACCATCCTGGGCTCCGCCCAGCCTGATTGGTTCGGTGGTATCACCAATGACTTCACGTACAAGAACTTCGATTTGTCCTTCCTCTTCCAATTCTCAGTCGGCAACGAAGTCTACAATAATAACATCACAACCGGCAGCGCTACGGCAATACCAAATTATAACAAGCTTGGCCTGGTACGTGATCGTTGGACCTTAGATAACCCCGACTCTGATACGCCCGGAATCTGGGGTATCTCGGATGGTGGAATTAACCGTGAGTTGATCGATCAGTTCATTGAAGATGGCTCCTTCCTGCGCCTTGCTAACGTTACGTTTGGTTACCGACTACCCAAAGGTTTTGCCACCACATCAAATGCGCGCATTTTCGTTGCTGTCGATAATGCTTTTATTCTGACCAATTACTCAGGATATGATCCGGAAGTCAGCGTTGGAAATAACCCGCTAACGCCTGGTGTTGACAACGATAGCTACCCCCGCCAACGCACTTACCGCGCTGGCCTGAGCGTAACTTTCTAACCATAACTTAAAACTATCACCCCTGCTCGATTGGCCCCGCCAATTGGGCAGGGATATTTAACACAATAATCATGCAAGACAAGTTAAAATTCCTCTGCTTGTTGCTGCTTCCTTTGTTGGTTCTTCTCCCTTCGTGTGATGATGAACTTCTAATTGAATCACCAACCAACTTCCTTTCTCCGGTTAACTTCTATCGAAATGCGGCTGATGCCCAAATCGCACTGAATGGCCTTTACGCCGGCCAGCAACGTTGCCAGGGCTATTCTGGCGGTGATGCAGGTGTAGCTCTCCTCTGGGGTATGCACGGAGCGGATGAAATCGTAGTTCCGCCATGGACGCCACCTGGCCGCCGTACGCTTTTCCTCTTCTCCCTCACGCCCAGTATCGATGTTGTACTCACCATATACGAGCGTCACTATCAGGAAATTAACCGTGCCAATACGGTTATTAACCAGGTCTCTTTAATGACGGAAGACAAGATCAATGACGACGAAAAGAAGCGCATTCTCGCTGAAGCCAGAGCACTACGCGGTAGTTTCTACTTCAACCTGGTGCGTATCTACAACCGTGTTGTATTGGTGACCGAAGAACGGACCGACCTGAATAACCTCGACTTTGTCCAGTCCGAACCGGAAGAAGTCTACGCTCAGGTCATTAGCGACCTTTCCGCAGCTATTCCCGATCTCGAAGTGGAGGGTGAAACCGGCCGGATTACTAAAGGTGCCGCACAGGCACTACTGGGTAAGGTCTACCTGCAGATGGCCGGCATCCCGCTGAACCAAACCGATAAGTATGCCCTCGCTGCCCAGCAGTTCGAAGCGGTAATCAACAGCGGTACCTACGAACTGCTCGATGATTTCCAGCAGATTTTCGATGAGGAAAATGAACTGAACAAGGAAATGGTTTGGGTCGTAGAGCACGACGCTCCCGGTGAAACCATCGACGGATCACAGAACTCTAACCTTGGTAGTTTCATGGGGCCTGGCGGCTCACTGAACGATGGCGGAGGCTGGGGAACGGCATGGTCTGCCTATGACCTGGAGCTGGCTTATGATCGTAAAGATCAGCGCCGTAGGGTGACCATCGCTTATGGTAATGCGCCCACTGCCATTGACAGCACCAATGGCCCTAATCAGTTCCGCCCCTGGAAATGGCAAAAACCCGCAGGTCAGGCCTGGGGTAACGATACACCCTTCGACTACCCCTACATTCGTTACGCCAACGTGCTACTTCGTTATGCGGAAGCCCATGCTATGGCCGCAGGTAGTGTAACACCGGAGGCAGTAGCTGCTTTCAACGAGGTACGTGCCCGTGCCCGCGCTGGTGCGAACCCTGCTACTACTTCACCACCGATTACGACTGCTATGCCACTCGATGAATTTATGGCCGAAATGGACCAGGAATGTTACCGGGAGCTTGCTTTTGAAGGCCACCGTAAAGGTGACCTGATACGCTGGGGAACCCTGATTAACCGAATGAATACCATGGCACCACAAACTGCGGTTTGGCCCGGACAACCAGATGCTCAGGACTACGAGATCATCTGGCCGATCCCACAGGAAGTGCTTGACCTGAACCCACTGATGGAACAGAACCCAGGTTGGTAAAACCCAGTTGGATCTTTCCTGTAATGGATATACCCGAGTAAAAGAAGCCCCGGCAAATACAGGTTATTTGTCGGGATTCTTTTTGGGCGCGAACGCAGGTGCAGGGAAAAGAATAAAAGAGCAAAGGGTGGAAAGTTGGTAACACCAGCCCTTTATCCTTGCTCCTTTTATCCTTTACATTGCACCAGCGGCCGCGCCACATCAAACAATTGCAGTGTAACAAAAATTTTCTGACTTATTCCGTACGGACGGGGCTTGCCCCCGTCCGTATCGGCACCCTGAAAACGCTTTATTCGTTCGTTTAGCGAACGCGTAGGATCGCACTCGGCTGTAGGGGCGAGGGCACGCCCCGCCCCTACAGGCTATTCCATGATTAACAAAATTATGAATCAATCCACTCGGTTGAATACTACCTTCCAATTTAGAAATATGCGTTATTTACTATCCATATCGTTGCTCACTTTCCTGCTAGTCTCCTGTACCAACGAGGATACAACCGGCACGATCCCTTCTTCGGGGCAGGAGACCGGGGAGGCCATTTTTGAGCGCGTCCCTTCCTCTGCAAGCAGGATAACCTTCAATAACCACGTTGAGGAAAACTTCAGGAATTTCTTTGCCCGTTTTCAGTATGTGTACAATGGAGGTGGGGTCGCCATTGGCGACATTGACGGGGACGGTTTGCAGGACATTTACTTCACCGCAAACGAACAGCCTAACACCCTGTACCGGAATACGGGAGATATGACCTTCGAAGACATAACCGAAACGGCCGGTGTAGGTGGTGCCGGTCGCAGTGGTTGGGATAACGGCGTGGTGATGGCCGATATTGACGGCGACGGCAGGCTGGATATTTATGTCTGTAGGGGTGGCTCCGCAGACGGTAGCCGACCTGAAGACCGCGCCAATCTCCTCTACCTTAACCAGGGTGACGGCAAGTTCCGCGAAGCGGCCAGCGAATTCGGACTGGCGGATACCGGCTACTCCCTACAGGCGGTCTTCTTCGATATGGACAACGATAATGACCTCGATGCTTACGTAACCAACCGGCCGGACCAGTTCTTCCTATCTTATGTCCAGGTACTGGAGGCGAAGAAAAAACAAGACCCGGTTTTCAGCGACCAACTATACCGGAACGATGATAATCGGTTTACCCGCGTGACGGAGGATGCGGGCATCACCGGTAATTTCGGCTACGGCCTCGGCCTCGTTACCGCCGATGTGAATAACGATGGCTATACCGATATCCTGGTCTCTAATGATTACCTCGAAAACGATTACCTCTACGAAAACCAGGGGGACGGCACCTTCGCCGAAAGTATCGAAAAGTACACCAACCACACCAGTTTTTACGGGATGGGTATTGACGCAACGGACCTGAATAACGATGGTTTTGAAGATCTGGTCCAACTTGATATGTCTCCCGAAGACTACGTTCGCTCAAAGACCACAATGGCCAGTATGAACGTAGACGAATACCGGCGGATTATGGCAAGCGGATTCCATGACCAGTACATGCACAACAGCTTGCAGCTGAACCGGGGCAATGGTTTTTTTAGCGAGATCAGTCAACTGTCGGGCGTTGCTAAATCAGATTGGAGTTGGGCGGTTTTGGGTGCGGACTTCGACAACGACGCAAAAAAAGAGCTGTTCATCACGAATGGTTACCGGCGGGATGTCGCGGACAAAGACGGTAACATCCGTTTCCGCGCCTACATGCAAAGCCAGGAACGGAGAGAGCGGACTGATGAAGAAAACGCCCGGGTGGTCATAGACATGTTCAACTCCGTCCCGTTGCAAAATTACCTGTACGATGATGCCGGGGAGTTGACCTACCGTAGCTCGGCCACGAGCTGGGGCTTGCCGGAGAAGTCATTTTCCAATGGTGCCGCTTACGGAGACCTGGACAACGACGGGGACCTGGATCTCGTCATCAATAACCTGGAAGAAGAGGCATTCCTTTACCGAAATAATTCTATTGCAGCCCAATCCAGCCTTCGCCTGCGTTTGCTGGGGCCCAGGGGAAATACCTTTGGCCTGGGCGCTAAGGTCACCCTTGAGCAAACGGGAGGACAACAGTTTCAGCAGCTAAAAACGGTACGGGGCTATCTTTCTTCAGTGGAACCTTACGTTCACTTTGGCTTGGGGGACCTTGGCGCCGTGAACCGCGTCCGGGTGGTCTGGCCAGACGGTAAAGAATCCGTTTTGGAGCAACCGGTAATTAATCAGCTGATTACCGTTGATTATAAAACAGCCGGCCAGCAACTATCTCCTCCGGTACCCGTAGCACCCCTGTTTAAGGAGATAACCGGGGCACACTTTGCCAAAACGTTTATTCAGGAAGAGAATGAATTCGACGATTACGCCAGTCAGGTGCTGCTGCCCCATGGGCACAGTAAATCTGGTCCGGCCATTGCGGTTGGAGACGTAAACGGAGATGGTCTGGAGGACTTTTACATTAGCGGAGCGAAGCGGATAGCCGGCGTACTTTATCGCCAGGGCCAGGACGGGAAATTCTCCGCAGCAACCAATTCGTTTAGTGAAGAAGACGCTGGCCACGAGGATACCGCTGCCGCTTTTTTCGATGCAGATGGTGACGGAGACCAGGACCTTTACGTAGTTAGTGGTGGAAGCGAGTTCCCGGAAGCATCCCCTAAATTCCAGGACCGGCTTTACCTGAATGATGGAAAAGGCAATTTTACCAAGTCCTCAGGTCTCCCCGAAATTTTAAGCAGTGGCTCCTGTGTCGTACCGCATGACCTGGATGGAGACGGTGATCTGGACCTGTTCGTTGGGGGTAGGGTAGTGCCGGCCCGGTATCCGGCTGCACCACAGAGTTATATTTTGGAAAACGATGGGGGCATATTCCGGAATATTACCGAAGAAATGGCACCTGAACTGGCAGGTATCGGTATGGTTACTTCTGCTGTGTGGAGTGACATCGATGGCGATCAAGTGTCGGAGTTGCTTGTAGTAGGAGAGTGGATGCCGGTATCAATATTTAAAAAGAAAGGAGGCACCTACCAAAACGTGACCGCAAATGAAGGGCTGGGTGAAACTCAGGGATGGTGGAATAAAATTGTTGCCGCTGACCTCGACGGTGACGGCGATGAAGACTACGTGCTGGGGAACCTGGGTCTGAACTATAAGTTCCATGCCTCAGCGGAGAAGCCATTCTACGTATTTGCTTCTGATTTCGATCAAAACGGTAGCAACGACATTTTCCTGGCTAAAGCAAATGGTGAAAACCTGGTGCCCATCAGGGGGCGGGAGTGCTCGAGCCAGCAGGTTCCGGGAATCGCGGAAAAATTCCCCACCTATAACGCCTATGCCCAGGCGGAGCTGGCGGAGATCATTGACCTGGAAAAAGCGGATGCCATCCGATATGAAGTCAGGGAATTTGCTAACGCCTGGTTAGAGAATGTTGATGGTGAGCTGACCTTACGCCGGTTACCATTGGAAACTCAGTTTTCGGTGATCAACAGTATTTTGGTTGCGGACCTGAATGGCGACGGTAAACAGGACCTGGTCACGGCGGGGAACAAATACGAGGTCGAGATAGAAACCACCCGCGCAGACGCCGGAACCGGAACGGTACTGCTGAGTACCGGCGGGGGTGAATTTGAGGTGCTTGCCCCGACCAACTCAGGCTTGTTCTTACCTGAAAACGTGAAGGGGATTTATCCGATCCGTTTGGGGAAAGATGGCGACCGGGGGCTGTTGGTCGGCATTAACGAGGGGCCGCTTCGGTTGCTCCGGTATTAATACAGTGTAACATAAGTTGTAGCTGCTTTTCATTTGTCGCGTAGCGTCGTTAGGTTAATTTTCAGCCCGTTACCCCGGACAAAGTCCGGGGTAACGAATGTGTATTAGCTACGCGAAATTCGTATCACCCTAATCAACTTCCTCTCTCCTCCGCGCGAAAATGGTTTAGGTTCTCGCGTGAAGTGGCGGAGAAGAGGAGAAACGCGGAGTTAATATTGGAATCAAGGTTGACCCAGTATGCCGAATGGATTAAGGAAGCATTTAATAGAACATGCCCATGCCCATCTTTTTGCTCCGAATCCCCCTCCTTGCACCTGCGGCCCCGCCCAAAACCGGGAAATACGCCGAAAAGACCTCACTTTTCTGCCCTTAAATCCATATGTGTCCTGCTTTTAAACATCCGTTGCCCCGTATGGCGCGGAATGACTGGATATTTACATCGATCATGTGAGTAACCGGAATCATTTAAATTCTGGTCTGACTTAAGTTCATTACAACTCATAGCTTAAATATGAAACCACCCTTTTTCAACTACCTAGGCAGACTCTTAATTCTTTGCCTCGCCGCAACGGCGCTATTCACCGCTTGTGAGCCTGAAGATGACGACTTCTTCGACTTCCGCCCGGTTGACTTTTTTATCAGTGCGGACGGACTCCTTATTGATGCAGGAGAAAGCATTACTTATAAGGATTCGTCCAACAATGCCTCCAGCAGAGAATGGACTTTTGAAGGCGGTATCCCAGCTACGTCTACTGATGCGACACCGACCGTTAATTACGCCGAAGCTGGAACATTTCTGACATTCGTGACGACCACTTTTTCGGATGGTTCCAAGCAAACCCGTCGCTTGACCGTCAACGTTGTTCCTCAGATAGTAGCGGACTTCTCAGCCAACCCGGTCCAGGCGGTGATCGATGGTCCGGTAAAACTGACAAACCTGACGCAAGGGGTTGGTACGATTCCGCCCGTTCTGTCTGAAGCGGACTCTGCCATCATTTATAAATGGGTGGTCGAAGGTATTGCAGATACCCTCCGGCAAAGTAACCCGACGATCAGTTTCAGCGCAGTTGGCACTTATGATGTTACCCTTATTGTGACCCGCCGGTCAACTGGCTTCACCAATTCGATCACTAAGGCCGACTTTATCAATATCGTCGCTGTCCCGATTCTCCAACCGCGTAATGTCGACTTCGACCGCGACGGTTCCTCCTTCCTGGTTACTACCGGCGAACCGCTGGGGGCTGTAGCAGGAGCTGCTGCTAATTTCAGCCTGGTAGACGGTGCTGGAAACGCAGTAGCCATTACTAGTGTTGAGAAACCAGTCTGGGGCGACAACACCATTAAGGTAAACTACGATGCCGCAGGCCTTACTGCTGGTACCGACTATACCCTGAGTTTCTCCGGAGACGGTATCCTCTTCGCCAGCGAATCTATTCTCGGAGCCTTCTCTTCAACGAGGACCTATGGCGGTGCTAATCCGGACTGGCTGGATTTTCTCTACCCAGAAATGGATCCCAACCAGCCGCTTACGGCAATGCTGAACGGTAAATCCTTCACCTCCGACGCCGAAGGCGTGCTCTACGCATGGGGCTGTAACCCCGCCGTTAACGTATTAAACCCTGTTGACGGCTACCGCTGCCCTGGTGTAAACGCTGCTAGTAACTATTCCGTGGTGATCACTGGCGACGGAGGTGCTACTTTGGACGACTTAGCTGACGTTGGCTTCGAGCTCAGCTTCCTCGGCCCCGACGGTACTACCTGGGAATTTAGCCAGCCCGTAACAGACCTGCGTTTCCACAACACCTTTGGTAACATGGCACAAGTCCCCGAGGCGACGGTAAGTACTGACGGTTTGACCGTCACCGTGAACTTCCAGGGAGCACGTAATGGTGGTGCTCGCATCACCGGAATCCTGGAATCCGGCATTGCCGCCAGTGGATTGCAAATTAAATCCCTGGCTCCGGAAGACGCCAACGCTTACGTTACCGCTACGGTGAAGTAAATGGTACAGAGGTTTTTAGCCTGCCTGACTCCTTCCGGTTGGCGGCATGATTAAACCTCGATTGACCTAACGCATACTATGTGTTTTTATAGAGTGGTCCGGGCCAGCGGTCCGGACCACTTCTTTTACAGACAACCCGATAACCCGACAACTCGACTTTCAACCATGACCAGGACCTTTGCCATAATGCTGTGGTGTTCCTTTGCCATGCTGCCGGCATTAACCGGTCAGGCATTTCGGGACGTAAGCGAAGCTGCAGGGATCGATGCCAAAGCAATCGACCCCATCATCATGGCCGGAGGCGCGGTCTGGTTCGACTACAACAACGACCGCTACCCAGATCTCCTGCTAACTAATGGCAAGGCTACCACCAGCCTGTTCCGGAACAACTGGGACGGTACGTTTGCGGACGTTAGTGAAAGCGCCGGACTGCTCAACGTAGCCGGAACCATGGGGGCGGTAAGCGGAGATTTTGATAATGACGGCTTTGCCGACCTTTTCATCACCACGATGAAAAGCACCCATAACCGGCTCTTACGAAACAATGGCGCTGGTCGCTTTATTGACGTTTCGGTCAGCGCCGGCATCACGGAAACATCCTTTGGTGCCTCAGCGGCCACCGGGGATTATGACGGCGATGGTGACCTCGATATTTACGTAACCAATTACCTGGCCGGTGAGAATGCTCAGGATGGTGGGCAACCAAACTTCCTTTACCGCAACGATGGTAATTTCACCTTCACCGAAGTAGCTACAGCATTAGAACTCGATGACGACGGATGTGGTCTCGGAGCAGTATTCTCCGACTTAAATAACGACGGACGACCAGACTTATACGTAGCCAATGATTTTGGATACCTCATCAAGCCAAATGCCTATTTTCAAAACGAATTTCCTTTCTTTTCCCAAAAAGCTGAAGACAATGGTACCGCAGCCACCATTAACGCCATGGGGATAGCGAAGGGAGATTACGATAACGATGGAGACATCGATCTTTACATCACCAATATCAGAGAGAATCCTCTTTTTGAAAACGATGCAGCGAGAAGCTTTTTCAGTTTTCGGTCGTTTGCCGCGGGCGTTGCCCTGCCCGAACTGACCAGTTGGGGAACTTCATTTACCGACTTCGACCTCGACGGTTACCTGGATCTGATCGTCGCCAATGGGCAGGTGGCCGAGGAATTGAATAAGCCTGAAGCACAGCGGTACTTCCATAATAAAGGAGACGGCACCTTCACCGACACTTCAGTGTCTTCTGGTATTGACGATATAGTAATGATGGGCCGCGGCCTTGCCGTGGCTGATTACGATCTTGATGGCTATCCGGATGTGGCGATTAATGCCGTACAGCCTGATATTACGGGTAGCGAAACAGCGACTTTATTACACAACGTAGGCACCGGTGCGGGCCAGTGGTTGGCCATCGAAGTGCCCGTAAATACGCTCAATCTGACACTTTACACCGGTGATCAAAGCTGGTTCCGGGAAGTGGATGGCGGATCTAGCTATCTTTCCCATTCTGCCGGGCCAATACATTTTGGTGCACCGTCCCCGGGCGCTCCGATCGACAGTCTGGTCGTCACTTTTACGGATCGGCAGACGCAAACATTTACGGACCTGACCTGGAACCGTCTGATGGGCATTCGCTCAGATGGAACCTGGTACCTGATCAGCCACAAAACCCGGATCCAGTGTGGTGAGGCGGCAACAACGCCAACAATTGATGCGCTTTGGCAAACCCAGGCTAACGGGCGTGAAGAGCTGTTGCTGACACGTACGGAAACAATTCTTTTTCCGGAGTTGGAGGAGCAGGTCGTGGAGCTGTCCGTAGGGGATATTTACCGGGGTTTGGCGCGGACGCAGGATGCCGTACTTGTGGACACGATAGCAGGGGATGGGCCCTGCCCGGGCCTGCGGCCTGTCCGCATAAAAGTGTTGCCAGCCATCGGGCAACCGTTAGTTTATCCCAATCCAATAATTTCCGATCAACTTAGCCTGCAGCTTCCACGGGGAGGTGGCTCCCTTAAAGTTAATATGTGGACTTCCTCCGGAGCTCTGGTCTTTAATCGTTTCCGGGAAATAGCAACTGACCAACGTATTGTCCCATTTACTATGTCGTCCCTTCCCCCGGGAGCCTACCTGATGAGACTGGAATTTGCCGGGGTAGTCACCTACCATAAACTTATTCGACTGTGATCAATCTACCATTAAAGTCAGGCTTCATTGGGCTTGTTGTTTTATTATTCACGGCTTGTGGTGACGGTGCCGCTCCGAAGAAGGACGTAACGGAAAAACCTGAACGTCCCAACATCATCTTCATCATGTCTGATGACCACACTACCCAGGCCGTTGGGGCTTACGGTAGCCGGCTTGCCGGGCTGAATCCTACCCCTAATATTGACGCACTTGCTGCCGATGGCGCTTTGTTCAGCCACGTTTTCTGTACCAACTCCATCTGTACGCCCTCGAGGGGCAACATCATGACCGGGCAGTATAGCCAGACTAACGGTATTCTTACGCTCGACGATACCCTCCCACCATCCCGGCAGTACCTCCCCATGGAGATGAGTAAACTGGGTTACCAAACGGCCATGATCGGCAAATGGCACCTCAAGGCCGAGCCTGCCGCTTATGATTACTACCACGTTCTGGAAAGTCAGGGGAAATACTTCGACCCTGAATTCCGGGCCAGCGATCAAGGGACATGGCCCGATAACTTTGTTAAATACGAAGGGCACTCCACCGACATCGTTACCGACGTTACCCTGGATTGGTTAAAAACCAAGCGGAAAACGGACCAACCGTTTTTCCTTATGCACCATTATAAGGCGCCCCACGACGACTTTGAGTTTGCACCCCGGTATACTGACTACCTGGAGAACACCCACATCCCCGAACCCGCTAACCTGTACGAACAAAACCAACCTGACTTTGGCTCAGAGGCTACCCGTGGGCGACATGATTCTTTGCGTAATCGTATTGGTACATCGGTCTCGGACCGCCATCCATACCGGAGTTATACGGCAGACTATAAGATCAACAAGACTCCCCGGGACTCCGCGACCAGTGCTGCCTACCAGGAATACCTCAAGCGATACCTGCGCTGCGTAAAGGGAGTGGACGATAACCTGGGCCGGCTTTTTGATTACCTGAAGGCGGAAGGACTCTGGGAGAATACTGTGATTATCTACACGGGAGATCAAGGCTTTATGTTGGGAGAGCACGACTATATGGACAAGCGATGGATGTATGATGAAAGTATGCGGATGCCCTTCATTATGCATTACCCTAAAGCAATTAAGGCAGGAACGAAAAGTGAGCTCCTCGTTAATAATACCGACTTTGGCCCCACCATGCTTTCTATCGCCGGGGGGCAAACACCGGCCTATATGCAGGGCAAAAGTTTTGCGGAACACCTGGATGGTAGCGAACCTGATGACTGGCGTACTTCCACGTATTACCGTTACTGGATGCACCTGACGCATCACGATGTGCCGGCCAACTTTGGCCTGAGGACTAAAGATTACAAACTGATATTCTACTACGCCCAACCGTACAAAGAAGAGCTCGTTGGTACGAGCAGTATGTGGTGGAAAGACGATGCCTATCAAATACAACCAACACCGGTCGCCTGGGAGTTCTATGATTTGCAAAAGGACCCCAATGAAAATGTAAACCGGTACGATGATCCGGTCTACGCCGAGGTCATTTCCGAATTGAAGAAAGACCTGCAAGAAAAGCGAATAGAACTAAATGAAACAGATGAAAAATACCCTCGCTTTCAAAAGGTAATTACAGGAAATTGGGATTAACCCAAATTGGAATTATAGTAATTCCATTCCAAAACCATTAAAGACTAGCACAAATGATGCATTTGACGGGCTTATTTGTACTGATTTAATGATCAATCCCTATCATACCACGTCTTACAATATCTTATTCTTCAGCTGATATACCATTGAATATACCTACTTTAAAGATTAGGGTTAACCTCACCTGGAAGCTAATAGAATAGAATGGAATAAAAATCATCATCAAAACCACCCATCATGAAATTTTGTCTGCCCTTTTTGGCATTGTTACTTTTTGCTCAGTCGTGTACTATGGCCAACGTTGAAGAGGCTGAACAAACGGAAACATCTGTAGACGCCGACTTCTCTGCTGATTGGGAATCACTTGCTAAAGTCAATGAATCGCCAGATTGGTTCGCAGATTCCAAGCTTGGAATCTACTTCCACTGGGGGCCTTATGTGGTTCCGGAAAACTCTAGTGAGTGGTATCCACGAAATATGTACGTTCCGGGCCATGGCGCCTACAAACACCACAAAGCTACCTACGGGGATCAGTCTGAATTTGGCTACCATGAGTTCATCCCTATGTTCACTGCCGATAAATTCGATGCCGAGGCAATTGCTGACCTGATGGTTACCGCAGGTGCCAGGTGGGGCGGCCCGGTAGCACAGCACCATGATGGCTTCGCAATGTGGGACAGCGAAGTTAACCCCTGGAATGCAAGTGACATGGGCCCGAAGCGGGACGTAACGGGGGAGGTTGCTGCGGCCGTCAGGAAAAGGGGCCTGAAGCTGATCACGTCTTTTCACCACGCCCGAAACCTGCAGCGTAACGCTGCGGACGAAAAAAATTGGGCGGGATGGTCAAGCCATTATCCTTACAATCCAGACTGGCACACCTCCACTGAAGACGACAAACTCCGCTGGCTCTATGGCAACGTTCCTGCCGAAGAATGGTACCCCTACTGGCAAAAGCAGTTGGAGGAAGTAATCGATAAGTATGACCCGGATATCATTTGGTTTGATGTTTGGCTCAATATGATACCCGAAAAGTACCGCCAGGAGTTCTGTGCCTACTACTTAAACCACGCAAAAGCAGAGGGGAAGGAAGTCGTAATCGCTCATAAGAAGGATGATTTACCACTCGACGTAAGTATCCTTGATATCGAGCAGGGTGGCAAGAAAGATGTGTCTGAACGTGTTTGGTTGACGGACATCACTCTAAGCAACCAGTCCTGGAGTTACATTAAAGGACAGACCTACAAAGACCCAAATCTGGTGTTACGGAATTTTATCGATGTAGTAAGTAAAAACGGCGTTGTACTCCTCAATATCTCTCCTCGTGCCGATGGCAGCATTCCTCAGGAGCAGGTGGCCGTATTGGAGGAAATGGGCGGCTGGCTAAAAGAATACGGTGAGGCTATTTATAACACCCGCCCGAGATCTGAATATGGCTTCGGCTCCGCCAAAGCGACAGACAATAAATATGGTGGCCAAACGGCCACCATTGAGTATGGCCCCGGAGACATCCGTTTCACCGAAGCGAAAGACCACAGCGCCATCTATGCCATCTTCCTGGGGGCTCCGGAACAAGGCAAGAAAATTGACCTGAAAAGCTTGTCCAGGATTAACTTTCCGCCAGCCTCCGCAGTGAAAAAAGCTACTGTGCTGGGTAGTGGTACTGAACTAAAGTTTGCCTTCAACGATCTTGAAAACTACATCGTACTTCCCAACGAGCCAATGAATGAAATGGCTACAGTCGTTAAGTTGGATTTAGAGTAACGTCATTAAGTTGAGGTGGTTTTGCGCTCGCTTAATCGAACGCGGTCATTTGTGAAACAGCCATCAGGGGCGATCCCTTGCGGTCACCCCTGATGGACAATGCTTTTATCTCAGGTGACCGAAAGCAGTATAGCGTGATCCGCCCCGGATATCGTCACTGCCAAACTTCTAATCAGTACTTTTAAAACTCGAAAGAAATTGATTCTCCAGGCTACGGTCGTTTGGCCTAACTGATAAACCCAGTCCAATATATGCAACACGAATGGTTAAGGTTACACCCGGCAGATAACCTGGTGGTTGCCCTAAGAGACTTACCCGCCGGACACCTGATCGAAGCTGCGGGCAAGCCCCTGCGGCTGGTCGAAGAAATTAAGGCTAAACATAAATTTACCGACCAGCTTGTTACCAAGGGCGAATTGCTGTATATGTACGGCGTTTTAGTGGGGAAGGCGCTGTCGGATATCCCCGCAGGAGCATTAATTCACACTGGCAACGTAGTACACGCCGCTCAAACCTATGTCTCCCGGGAGCAAGCCTATACCTGGCAGCCGCCCGACGTCAGTAAGTGGGAGAACCGTCAGTTTCTGGGCTACCACCGGGCCGATGGCTCGGTAGGCACGGCAAATTACTGGCTGGTTATCCCGCTGGTTTTCTGCGAAAACCGCAACGTCGAAGCCATACGTGACGCCATGGTGGAACAACTTGGCTACGGTCACCAACCGGATACGGTGGTTGACGTAAATACCCTGGTAGCCGCTTACCGAAAGGGGGCAGATGCGGAGGCTATCCTTAAACTGGATCCGCTGCGGAAGGGAGAAGAGGTACGCCCGGCAAGAGTGTTCCCTAACGTCGATGGGATAAAATTCCTGACCCACGACGGTGGCTGCGGAGGCATTCGCCAGGATTCAGAAGTTCTCTGCGAACTACTTGCCGGCTACATCAGTCACCCCAACGTAGCCGGGGCAACCGTACTAAGTCTCGGATGCCAGAACGCTCAGATCTCCTTACTTCGCAGTGCGTTGGAAAAACGTGGTGTGGCGGGTGAGAAGACCGTGTATTACCTCGAACAGCAAGCGAGTAAAAGCGAGCGTGCATTCGTCGCCCAGGCAGTGAAAGCAACCTTCGCCGGGCTCATGAAAGCAAATCTTTGCACCCGCGCGCCGTCGCCCTTATCTGCCCTCACCCTCGGACTGGAATGTGGCGGCTCCGACGGCTTTTCCGGCCTCTCTGCCAACCCGACACTCGGTCATGTTTCCGATATGCTGGTGGCCCTGAAAGCTAAAACCGTCCTGGCAGAATTTCCCGAATTGAATGGCGTGGAGCAAGAACTGATCGATCGATGTGAAACCACGGCCCTGGCCGACAAGTTCGCCAAATTGATGCGGTCCTATTCAGATGCAGCGGAAGCTGTTGGCTCCGGTTTTAAGAACAACCCTTCTCCCGGCAACATCCGGGACGGGCTAATCACCGACGCCATGAAATCCGCAGGTGCCGCCAAAAAAGGCGGGTCCGGACCGGTTTCAGACGTACTGGACTACGCGGAACCAGTCACTAAAACCGGATTGAATTTGCTGTGTACCCCCGGCAACGACGTGGAAAGCACCACCGGCCTGGCTGGCTCGGGCTGCAACCTGATCGTCTTTACCACCGGCCTTGGTACCCCTACGGGCAACCCCATCGTACCGGTGGTAAAAATGGCCAGCAACACGACACTGGCGGACCGGATGGCGGACATCATCGATTTCGACGCCGGACCCGTCATCACCGGACAACAAACCATCGAAGAACGTGGCGAAGCCCTCCTGGAATTGTTAATCGACGTTGCCTCGGGCACCACCCAAACCGCTGCCCAGCGATTAGGGCAGGATGATTTTATTCCCTGGAAACGTGGCGTTTCCCTTTAAACAAAACTAATGCTTAATCCCCAGGATTTTGACCGTCCACAACGCCCGTTGCGCATCCTCCAGTTTGGTGGTGGCAATTTTTTACGCGCCTTTGTGGACTGGATGATCGACGTGCTCAACGAGCAAACGGATTTCAATGGTGGTGTCGCCATCGTTAAGCCGACAAGCCGTGGTGATTACGACGAGCTCCGTGCGCAGCAAGGCCTTTTTACCGTTGCTCTCGACGGTATCCGGCAAGGGGAATTGATCGCAGACCGGCGGGTGGTGACCTGCATACAGCAGGTGATTCAGCCCTACCTTGACCGGGCGGCTTTCCTCGCTACGGCCGAGCTTCCGGAACTGCGGTTCATCATTTCGAATACGACAGAGGCTGGCATCCGCTTTCGGGAAGAACCGCTACCTGCGGAAGGAATGCCATCGGAATTTCCGGCTAAACTTTGCCTATGGCTGCACCACCGCTTTCAGTATTTCGGAGTAAAAGGGCGCGGGCGCGGGTGCATAGTTTTGCCTTTAGAACTTATCGAGAATAATGGGGACGAGCTCCGGGATTGTCTCCTCCGGTATGCCCGGCATTGGGGCCTGTCGGAAGCTTTTCAGCAATGGACGTTGGAGGAAAACTACTTCTGTAATACGCTCGTTGATCGGATTGTTTCGGGTTACCCGGCCGACCGCGCGGCGGCTATCGCCGCCGAAACCGGCCACGACGATCCTCTGCTGGTCGCCGGTGAATACTACCACAGTTGGGTCATTTCCGGCCCGGACCTGGTGGCCTTGGAACTGCCCTTCGGTAAAACAGACCTCAACGTCACCTTTACGGAAGACCTGGATGCCTACCGGGAGATCAAGGTGCGCATCCTTAATGGTGCTCATACCAGCATCGTCCCCACCGGCTACCTGGCTGGTCTGGAAACCGTGGGCGATGTGATGGCCGACGAAAAAATGAATGCTTTCCTCGAAGGTGTGCTTAACGACGAAATCATCCCCTCGCTGGATTACCCGAAAGCCGAGCTGAAAGCATTTGCCGCCGACGTGCTCGACCGCTTCCGCAACCCAAGCATCCATCACAAACTGATGGACATTTCACTAAACTCCACCAGCAAATTCCGGACCAGGCTACTACCATCTTTGCTGGCCTACCAGGCTAAAAAAGGTACCCTCCCCACCGGTATTCTACGGGCCTTTGCAGCCCTGATCCGCTTTTACCGGGGAGACCGGAACGGTGAGTCCATCGCCCTGCGTGATGACGCAGGACGAATTGCCTTCTTAAAAGCGCAATGGGCCAACGTACTATCCGGACAACAAACGCTCCACCAACTAACCGGAAATGTACTCGGCCGGGCAGATTGGTGGGACATCGACTTGAATACAGTTCCCGGCCTGACCAGGGAACTTACCGAAGCCCTCAAAAAATACCAAGACTAAAGCAGCCGCCATGGATCTTAAACTGAAAGGAAAAGTCGTCGTAATCTCCGGTGCCGCAGGGCACCGCGGCAGTATTGGCGAAGTAATGATGCGGGCCATCGCCCGGGAAGGCGCCATTCCAGCCATCATCGACCGCAACGCCCGGGGCTTCGGCTACGTGGAGGAATTACAAGCTGAAGGCATTGACGCCGCCTTCTTTCAAACAGACGTAACCCAACCCGACCAGATTAAAGTGGCCGTTGACGGTGTCGTAGCTAAGTACGGCCGCATTGACGTGCTGATCAACAACGTCGGCGTCAACGACGGGGTAGGCCTCGATGGCAGCTACGAAGACTTCATGTACAGCTTGCGGCTGAATATGGTCAGTTATTTCCTGCTGGCGAAGCATTGCCTGCCGCAGCTGAAGGCGGCAAAAGGAAACATCCTTAATATCGGCTCCAAGGTAGGTTACACCGGGCAGGGCAATACCTCCGGTTACGCCGCGGCGAAGGGTGGGGTATTGGCCCTGACACGAGAATGGGCCGTAGACTTCGTTAAGTGGGGTGGTCGTTCTAACGCCATCATCATTGCCGAAAGCTGGACCCCCGCCTACGATACCTGGATCAACTCGCTGCCCAACGGGGCGGAAAAGCTAAAAGGCATTGTCGAGAAAATCCCGCTGGAAAACCGGATGACCACTCCGGAGGAGATCGCCAACACCGCCTTGTTCCTAATTTCCGATTGCGCTTCGCATACCACCGGCCAGCATGTGTTTTGCGATGGGGGGTATGTGCACTTGGATCGGTCTTTGTTGACGCAGGCGCCATAATTTTTGGGCCCATCAATCTTGTTCCCGGCTAACCGCCGAAGGCAGACGCGAAGCGAACCCGGTGCCGCCTTACAAAGCTCTGCGAGCTGAACAACTTTTTTAATTCGATCACGCACTACAAGACATACCCATTCATGGAAAACTCTAAAGCTTTAGTCCCCAAGCAATATCTCCTTCCCTTTATCATCGTTACCTCCTTGTTTGCCTTGTGGGGATTCGCCAACGATATTACTAACCCGATGGTTTCCGCTTTTAAGAAGGTGCTGGAGCTGGATAATACCAGTGCATCTTACGTTCAAGGTGCTTTTTACGTCGGTTACTTTTTCATGGCCCTTCCTGCGGCCATCTTTGCGAAGAAGTATTCTTATAAAAAAGCCATCATAATTGGTTTAGCACTCTATGCTATTGGTGCACTCCTGTTTTATCCAGCAGCAAAAACGGAAAGTTTTAGTTTCTTCCTGCTTTCGTACTTCGTGATCACCTGTGGACTGGCTTTTCTAGAGACAACTGCGAGTCCATATGTTATGACCCTCGGCTCAGAGGAGACCGCTACACAACGACTAAATTTGGCACAGGCGTTTAATCCCATTGGAGCGCTTGGTGGCCTACTGGTGGCACAGCAATTCATCCTGTCTAAACTCCGGGTGGAAGACCTTGGACATTCAGCCTATGAAGCGCTTCCAATAGGGGAGCGGCTAGGCCAAACTGCCGGAGACCTGGGAGCAAAAGCTTATGCCGCCTTAGATGCGACCGAGAGAGCTGGTATCCGGACGGAAGACCTGGCTACTATTCGTAACCCCTACGTTGTACTGGGCATCGCCGTGATTGGGATGTTAATCCTGTTTCTTCTGACCAAAATGCCGGAGAAAGAGGAAAAAGATGATGGCCTGGGAATTTGGGCAGCTCTGGGGCGATTATGGTCACAATATCGATTTGTTGGTGGCGTCGTTGCCCAGGCTTTCTATGTTGGTGCTCAGATTATGTGTTGGACTTACGTCTACCAGCTTGCTGAATCTATCGGTATTGCCAATGCGGATGCAGTGTATTACGCAGTAGCTGCATTGGTTATCTTTATGGTCGGTCGCTGGATAGGCACTTTCTTGCTTAAGTACTTCACTGGTGGTCGCCTCCTGTTCTTCTTTGCGGTCGGCGCAGGTGCCTTTACACTTTGTACCATATTCGTTCAGGGCATAACAGGTCTTTACAGTTTAGTGGGGGTATCTCTATTCATGTCCATCATGTTCCCGACCATCTACGGCATTGCCCTGGAGGGCCAGGGAGAAGACGCCAAGTTTGGAGCAGCTTTCCTTGTAATGGCTATTGTTGGTGGTGCGGCTATGCCCGTAATGCAAGGTAAAATTCTTGACATCGGTGGAGGAGGCTACACGGATACCCTGATCATGGGTGTTCCGGAAGTAAACTTCTCCTTCATCCTTCCCTTTTGCTGCTTTGTGGTTGTCGCAATTTACGGCCTGACGGTAGCGGGATATAAGGTGCAAGCAGCAACTGAAAACGACTAAACTCAGGATTCTATGTCAAACCGCCGCTTTTTTGCCTGTGATCTGAAAGATGATCCTGCCCTTATCGAAAAATACAAAACTTACCATGCCGCCGGCAACGCCTGGCCCGAGATAACCGAGAGTATTACCTCTGCGGGCATCACCGATATGGAGATATTCCTGGCAGGAAACCGGCTGTTCATGATCATGACGACCACGGATGATTATGACCCGGCGGCGAAAGCCGCCGCAGATGCCGCCAGCCCCAAAGTGCAGGAATGGGAAAGGTTGATGGATACCTTTCAGCAACGCTTGCCTTTTGCCCGCGATGGGGAGAAATGGGTGGAGATGGAAAGGATTTTTAAATTATAAAATCGAACCTTGTAAATTTACTTTTGGTTGTAGGGGGGGCAGTATTAACACCCCTCCTTATGAAACTTACGTTTTTTTCGCTTCTACTGGTCTTTACCGGAAGCCTCCAGCTTACCGCACAATTCTCCGACACTATAGCTCCTGCTTTTGGCGAGGAGGACTATGAAATTCACCGGGTAAATCGTTGGGTCAGTGCTCCATTGGTGATCATCGGGTCATACGCCAGCGCTACAAGGTTGCGGAGCTTACAGGACAAGCCAGTGATCACGCAGATAGAACTGGATGTGCTGAACCCTGACGATGTTGCAGGCATCGACCGGATCGCCCTGCGGCAGGACTTCAGTAAACATAAGCAGGCGGCCATCGTCTCCGACTACCTGTTCGGTGCCGGTCAACTGGCACCACTGGCACTGTTCGGTTGGAAGAAATACCGTAAAGACTGGATCAACATCGGTTTGATGTACCTCGAAGCACAAGCAACCCAGGGCCTGTTTTACGGCTACGCGCCGTTCGGCCCGACGAGCATTGACCGCTACCGGCCACGGGTATATTACGACGAAGCGGAGTTTGACTCCCGTACCAATGGCCAACAACGCAGCAGTACCTTCAGTGGGCACGTCAGCACGGCGTCTACCGGGTTTTATTTTCTGGCTAAGATGATCGACGATTATAACCCGGACCTTACCGGGGGACAAAAAGTGCTGCTTTATTCCGCTGCTTCAGTACCCGGATTGGCTACGGCCTACCTCCGGGTCAGGGCCGTAAAGCATTACCCAACGGATACAATGATTGGTTTGGGTGTTGGTGCCATCAGCGGTATCATGGTGCCGGAGTTTCACCGGTGGTGGGCGAAGCGCCACCGTACGAGGGCCATGGTCGCCCCGCTCTACGGCGGCGGAGCGGTTGGTGGCAGCTTTACCCTACACTTTTGAGTGAACTTGTTTCAGGTTAACCAAGTTCTCACCAGCATATTCAACCCCGCTCAATGAAAGCATCCTTACTTCCCTTGCTCCTTATTCTTTCCTTCTGCACCAGCGTCCGCGCCCAAATAAGTGATTCGCTGGAACCGCCTGCAAAGATCTATCGCGTCAAACCGCTGATCAGCCTTCCGGTGACCATCGCCGGCTTTTATTTTGGACAGGAAAAACTCAAAGATTTTCGGGAAAAGACGCCCCTTACCCAAATTGATCTTGATCTCTTGAATCCCGACGATGTCCCGGGTATCGACCGCATTGGTCTGCGGCAAGACTACGATAAGGCCGAAAGTGCGGCGAAGCTCTCTGATGCTTTTTTCATCGGTGGGCAGGTGGCCCCTTTCACCCTGTTCATCTGGAAAAAATACCGTGATGAATGGAAGGACATCACCATGATGTACCTCGAAGCACAAATGGTCCAGGGCCTCTTTTATGGCTATGCACCCTTTGGTCCTGCTGGTATTGATCGCCTCCGTCCCCGCGCCTTTTATGAAGAAGAAGAATTTGGCCAGCGGACCAACGGCAACACCCAGAACAGCACCTTCAGTGGGCACGTAAGCACGACGGCTACCGGCTGGTATTTCTACGCCAAGATCATCACCGATCATAACCCCGACCTGACTGGAGGCCAAAAAGCGCTGATCTATGGGGCGGCTTCCGTCCCTGGCATCGTCACCGGAATATTGCGGGTAAAGGCACTCAAACATTTCCCTACCGACTCGGCCATCGGCCTGGGAGTCGGTGCCTTCAGCGGCATCATGGTGCCAGAATTCCACCGTTGGTGGGAGAAGAAGCATAAGACTAAGGCGATGGTGACCCCGCTGTACGGGAATGGGGCCGCAGGGCTGGGGTTCTCGTTGGTTTTTTAACCCCCCTCCCAACCGTGCGCTTCGCGGCTGCCTGCGGCGGTCACACTGGTGAGGGCTACCGAAAACGCTTCGCGTTTTTAGCCAAATGTGACTAGGGTGAAAATAAAAACAGCCCTATTTTCACTACTATTCTTGTCTGGGCCCGCCAGTGAGAATAAAGACGATCCCAACGCTGAGGATTTTGCAAAGACAATTCAGCCTGCTCCCATTGCCGACACTTCAGAACGGATCCCGATCAAAGAACTTGAAGAGAAAAGCATCGAGGAGCTACGGAAGATTCCGCAAGTCTAGAATTTACCAGCGCCAGTGAGCATCGCACTACCGACTACGAACTACCCACTACTCCCTCCGAACCCGAATATTTCGAAACCGGCATAAATGCCCATGATCCTGTAAGCCCAGGTGTCCGGGTTTATCTTGGGCGTAGGTGGGGTAATCGGCAAATTTACTTTTGGCGTAGCGCGCTTTCCAGTCGTCGGAATACAGGTCGTATTCGATGACCAGGTTACCGTTCAGCCAGTGCTCCACGTGGTTGCCCTTTTTGGTGATACGCGCTTTGTTCCATTCCCCGATCGGGTTGCTGTGGTTGATCTTCTGCGGGTGCATATCATAGTTGGCACCGGTACATTGGGCCAGGGTAAGACCCTCGTATGTTGCTTTGTAAGTCTCGTCATCAAGCAGTTGGTATTCCGGAGCGGAGTGCCAGATGGGGGTGCTTTCGATTTCCTGAACGAGGTAGAAAATACCACTGTTGGAAGTGTCGGTGAGGGCAAACTCCACTTCCAGTTCGAAGTCGGTGAATTTATCCTTGGTGATAATATCCCCACCGAAGCCGTCTTCTTCGGTGCCGGAGTGCTCCACCATGAGTTCATCGTTTTCTATCCGCCAGCCCCTGGTGGGAAAGGTTGCTTTATTATAGCTGCGCCATTTGTCGGTGGAGGAACCGTCGAACAGGACTTCCCAGGTACTGGAGAAAGCAGGTGATTCCATCATCCCCGTATCGTCGGTTGCGGTGTCAACTGTTTTAGGGGCGGGGTCGCAGGTGCAAAGTAAGGACATTAAGAGCAGGGACAAGAGAGTTCTCATAGCGGTTAATTAGAAAATTCAGGTAAAACGTTTACATCGCTTTGGGATCGGTTAAGGTAGAAAAAAGTGGGTTTATCTCATTCCTGCAAAATTACTAGCTTTGGCCTGGGAGTCATTTTTTTTTCATTTGTGGATGTCTGTTCCATATCTGTCCCTGCTCCTTTACGCACGCTGAAACAGATTCAGCTAAAAGTCAGTATCCATGCTACCTATCCATACTACCGCCAAAGCCGATATCTCCTACCGTCATGTAGGCCGTACGGACGTTACCCGCTACGAGAAAATGCACGTGGAAGTTTTTGGAGATTCCGGTGACGCATCCGTTGCTGTTGCTCACGAGATTGCCGATCTGATTCGGGCCAAGGCTTATGCACGCCAGAAATGCGTGCTGGGGCTGGCCACGGGGTCTTCACCGATCCGGGTGTACGAAGAACTGGTCAGGTTACACAAAGAAGAAGGACTCAGCTTCAGCAACGTTGTCACTTTCAATCTCGACGAATACTTCCCGATGGACCGCTCAGACCATCGGTCCTACTGGTACTTCATGCACGAGCACCTGTTTAGCCACGTCGATATCGATCCGAAGAACGTTCACTTGCCCGATGGCCGGATCGAACTGGCGGATGTATACCAGCACTGTATGGATTATGAGCAGATGATCAACGACCACGGAGGACTCGATTTTCAGCTGCTGGGCATCGGCCGAACGGGGCACGTAGGTTTCAATGAGCCTGGTTCTAATCCCCGCAGCCTGACCCGACTAATCACCCTCGATCACCTGACAAGGGTGGATGCCGCTCCAGATTTTCAGGGAATGAATAATGTGCCTACCCGGGCCATTACGATGGGCATTGATACGATCAGGAAAGCCCACCGTGTGGTCCTCGTTGCCTGGGGACATAAGAAAGCGGGAATAGTCCAGACGGCGGTAGAAGGTCCCCGGACCGGAACCGTGCCCGCGTCTTACCTCCAGGACCATGAGAACCTGACCATTCTTCTCGACCAGGAAGCGTGCTCGGAACTCCGTCGTTTCAAAACTCCCTGGTTAGTGGGCCCCTGTACCTGGGACGACAGCCTTTCCCGAAAAGCCATCGTTTGGCTCTCTACCTACGTAGAAAAGCCGATCCTCAAGCTAACGGAACGCGACTACAATAATAACGGTATGTCTGACCTGCTCGCACGCGACGGTTCCGCCTATGAACTGAACATCCAGATGTTCAACATCCTGCAACATACCATTACCGGTTGGCCGGGGGGCAAACCGAACGTCGACGATAGCCAGCGACCAGAGCGGAAGGACCCGGCAAAGAAGCGGGTGATCCTCTTCAGCCCTCACCCCGACGATGACGTCATTAGCATGGGGGGCACCTTCCTCCGGCTGGTAGATCAGGGGCACGAAGTCCATGTTGCCTATCAAACAAGTGGCAACATTGCCGTATCCGATTTGGATGCCCTGCGGTTTGCTGAATTTGCGCAAGATTTTAACCAACGTGATCAGGTAGAGAACCCTGCGCTGGATGAAGCCATTGCAGCGCTGCGTAATCCTGACCCCAGCCGGGAGAAAGACCTGAAGGTTGTGCGAAGCATCAAGGGGTTGATCCGCCGCGGCGAAGCCGCAGCGGGTGCCAGGTTCTGCGGCCTGAATGATGATCAGATCCACTTCCTGGATATGCCCTTTTACGAAACGGGAAAGAGTAAAAAGAACCCCATCAGCCAAGCTGATATAGATATCGTGATGAACCTGATCAGGGAGGTGCGGCCGCACCAAATCTTTGCTGCCGGAGACCTGGCTGATCCGCACGGTACGCACAAGGTCTGCCTCGACGCCATCTTCGCCGCACTGGATCAACTGAAGGGAGATAAGGCGATTAAAGACACCTGGCTTTGGCTTTATCGGGGAGCCTGGCAGGAATGGCCAATTAACGAGATTGAAATGGCCATCCCACTCAGTCCGCAAGAAGTTGAAAAGAAGCGTCAGGCTATTTTCTTCCACCAGAGCCAGAAAGATGGGGTAATGTTCCAGGGAGAAGATGACCGAGAGTTCTGGCAGCGTGCCGAACAGCGGAACCGGGAGACGGCGCGGGCCTACAACCAACTTGGGCTTACGGAGTATGAGGCGATTGAGGCGTTTCGGCGGTGGCGGTTTTAACTGCGTTCGCAGTTACAAGTTGCAAGTTACAAGTTGCAAGTTGCAAGGTCGCTTACGCTCCCATTGCAGGTTGCAGCTACCGCATGAGGCAGCTCGCTGTGCTCGTAAAACGAGGTTTCTGTCAAAAAAAACACCAAAAAATTCGCTGAATTGCCTGCGGCAATTTTTTTTGTGCAACCCCTGCAACCCCTGCAACCCCTGCAACCCCTGCAACCCCTGCAACCCCTGCAACCCCTGCAACCCCTGCAACCCCTGCAACCCCTGCAACGGGAGCGAAGCGACCCCCGCAACGTTACCAAACCAATAAAACCCCGTCCCATAACCAACTCTGTCCCTCAAGACATTGTCTTTCCCCCATGCTAAGATTACTTTTTGCGCTTTTTCTTTTTGCACTTTCTCCTTTCTCCCTTTCCACCTTGTCGGCTCAAACCCCGCAGTTGGTGGCGAAGCTGGACAAAAGCTGGGAGAAGCAACAACGTTGGACGGAACTGAACAACCTCGATGGTCGCTTCCGTGTAGTGACGCCGTCAGAACTAACGCATAAGGTTGATACAGTGGAGACGGCGGTTGGGGAGCAGGTGTACCATACTTTCTTTTTACAGGTACCGGACAAGAACGAAGCGGAAAACATCATTTATGCACTCAGCTACGTCGATTATCCTGCAGGGAGTATCCACCATGATAGTCTGGAGCTGGTCAGTGAATTCCTGGTAAGTACCGAAGAAGAAGCAGCAATTGCTGTGGGAGGAGAAGTGATCTATGCTACAGACAAAGTGATCTCGGGCTACCCCGCCCGTCAGTGGCGGATTGATTACCCAAGTAAAGGGGGGACCGCCAGCGCGCGTACACTTGCCGGCGTTGCCGGCAACCGGTACTACGAACTAAAGGTTTTTAGCCTTCAGGCTGCAGGACTTAATAAGAGCGCTGACCGGTTTTTTGACTCAGTACGGTTGTTTGCACCGCCTTTTTAGTCGGGTAATCGAGTAATTTATACTTAAATAGTCCGCCCGTTCAGCTTGTTGGGGCATGTTGGGTGGCTATTACTTTCGTATCCTTTTCGACTTTGCGCTGAACCTACCGGCTACGACCTGCATTGTACGAGGGTAACTAACCAACGCCCATGTCAAAGCAACTTTACCTCGTCGCCAAATTTGAACTCGACAACGCCGATAATTTCGCACCTATTTTCGCTAAGCACGCCGCAGATAGTCGCCGTAAGGAAGGCTGCCTCTTCTTTTACCTTATCCGTGACCGTGAAGACCCGAGCCAGTTTGCCACGATGGAATGTTGGGATACTTATGCAGACTTTGAGGCCCACGTAGCCGACGCAGAACACGATGCTTTCTTCAAGCAAATCAAGCCTTTATTCCGGAAAGACCCGGAGGTAATGGAGGCGGATCTGCTGATGGGGATGGAGTAGGTAATTAAGGGCGAGGGCTTTCAGCCCGAGAGCGAACGGGGCCGTCAGGCTCCCGGAGCGGGTGCTTGCGATAGCTTGCATGTGTGACATCTGCCAATGTCGCTATACTCTCTTGCCCGAGCTCGGACTATAATTCCTCTACCGGAGGTGTGGAGGCTTCCAGGCTTGGTCTGGGGTACCCCGCCACCAACAAAAGAAACACGCAAAACATCGTTACTCCCGCAGAGGTCTCCAGGGTGTTCTCCACAAGGCAACTCAGGAAAAAGACACTCCAGACCGCCAGGTAAACGGGCTTTTTGTGCCTTACGCCAATCCACCCCAATACCAAAAAGCTTCCCAGGGTAACCAGGCCGCCCAGCAGGCCACTACCGGCCAGGGCGCTGACGAACTGGTTGTGTGGCCGTTTCCCTTCCACGCCGGGGAGCACCTCCGCAAACCGGGCATCCATTTCCTGGAGAAGGTTCCCTGGTCCTACGCCCACAAGTGGATGGTCTTGCCAAACCTCTAAGCCCAGCCGGAGGCTGGTCAGGCGTCCCCCGTCGCTATAATCCCCTTTGTCTTCCGCCGGGTTACGATGAAATAGTTCGTACCGGGCATAGTTGATCTTGGTTTGGAAACTGGGAACTGCCACATAAGCAACTACCGGTAACGCTGCCAGGCCAATCAGCCCAACTACCGCAGGCCACCACGTCCCCCGTTCCCACGCAAGGGCCAGCACCAGCACGCCAATACCGCCGTAAGCTCCGGCCAGTCCACTTCTGACGGCCAGGAAATGCTGCCCGATGAATAGTAAGCCGCCAGTCACCAGCCAGATTTTTCCCCAACCAAAAGTATTCAAACGGAAAGCGCCAACGCTAAGCAGAGTAGCCAGCGCTACCAGCAAGCTGAAACGAATATGGTTGCGAGGTACCGGCATGGCCTGTCCTCGCCTGATCATATCGTTGATTTCGGCGAAATTGAGGGAGTAGTTAACCATTACCGCCACCAAAACGCCCAGAACGAACAGCGCGAACCCGCCAAACAGCCAACCGCGTTCGCGGGCACTGAAAACTGGTAGGCCGGGCCAGACAATGGGAAGTGCCAGCAGAGGGACCTTTATGCGTAGTCGCTCCGTGAAATACCCCCAATCTTCGGTTTGCCAGATTCCAACTACTAATAGTAAGTAAAGCGAGGTTATGGCCCAGAACATTGGTGAGCGAAGGGCCATCACAAAATTCTGCCGCCAACGCGGGTTGATCCCTTTCAGCGGATCCAATAATCCGAGGATCACCAGCGAAATCAAACCTACGGAGATGAAAGGAGGAGAAAAGATAAGCCCGAAAAAGACGCCGGCGACCATCAGTATGGTCAGGTAATAGCGGGCAATTTCAACGTTGTCGCGGGAGAACAGGGGCATAGTAAGAGGTGGTTGATCTGCTTTTGCTTTGCGGTGCAGTAACGGCGAAAGTACTACTCAATCGTTTCCTTTGAAGAACAGATACGCTAAACCTGTAGGACGTTGTATTACGGCAGGACTAAGCGCTGTTTCCTGCCTGGAAGGAAACAAAATTCCGGAGAACCATTATCCTTTCTCCTTTTGCTCCTTCTCTCCTTTCTCTGCACCTGCGGCCGCGCCTGCAAGAGAATAAGCGAATTTAAGAATAAGTGAATAACCGACGTCGGAATAGCCTTCAGCGTCATGTCTGTTCGCCCATGGTGAGCGCCCGCAGGGCGGTGAACGGTAGCAGCGGTAGCTCATTCACCCCTTCACTTTGCACCTGCGACCGCGCCTACTGACCCTACGCCTCACCGGAAACGGAAAAGTACCGCAACTTCCGGACTTCGCCATCCTTTCCATGCAAACGCTTTTGTATCAAAAAACTATCTTTGCGGCAATATGGCACATGAAGTATTTGACCGGGTAGAAGCCCTCATTAAAGATATCGAACAAGCTACGGCTACAACGCCCGAAGCTGTGGAAGCATTTCGCATCCGTTATCTCGGTACCAAGAACGTATTGAAGCCGCTTATGGGCGAGATGCGTAACATCCCGAATGAGCAGAAGCGTGATTTCGGACAGTTGGTAAACCGGGCCAAGGAAGTAGCGCAGGCTAAATTCGATGCTTTACAGGCGGCCACCGCAGCACAAGCAGGCGCGGACGCAGGTGCAAAGTTCGACCTTTCGGCCCCTGCGGAGCCGTTGCCCCTGGGCAGCCGGCACCCAATCGCCCTGACGATGCGGCGCATCATCAGCATCTTCGAACGCATCGGATTTACCGTTGCCGAAGGCCCCGAGGTGGAAGACGACTGGCACAACTTCAGTGCTATGAATACCCCCGAAGATCACCCGGCCCGGGACATGCAGGATACCTTCTACGTAGCCGCTGGCATGCCCGCCGGACCGGATAACGCAGACATGCTGCTGCGTACCCATACCAGTTCCGTGCAGGCCCGCACGATGGAAAACCAACAGCCTCCCATCCGGATCATCGCTCCTGGTCGCGTGTACCGAAACGAAACGATCAGTGCGCGTAGCCACGCCCAGTTCCACCAGGTGGAAGGCTTATACATTGCCGAAAAAGTCAGCTTTGCCGACATGAAGGCAACGCTGCTGCACTTCGCCCGGGAAATGTATGGTGACAAGACTAAAATACGCCTTCGCCCAAGCTACTTCCCCTTCACCGAACCAAGTGCAGAAATGGACATTTGGTGGGGACTCGAAAGTGAGCACGATCATCGGATAACCAAAGGCACCGGCTGGCTGGAAATCCTTGGCTGTGGCATGGTTGACCCCCAGGTGTTGATCAATTGCGGTATCGATCCCGAAAAATATACGGGCTACGCCTTCGGCATGGGTATTGAGCGGCAAGCCATGTTGCTCTATAACATTACGGACATCCGCCTGATGTTTGAAAACGATGTACGGTTCCTTAAGCAGTTCGCCGGGGTACTTTGAGCCGCGCAACGGCTTTCGAGTTGTTCACAACCCGACAACCCGATAACCTGACAACCTCACTGTCCTTAAACAGAGCCATGGATCCTTACTCTGGGCTGATCATGCGCCAGGTGCTGTGTTTAATTACGGAGCAGGCCGTCTCTCTTTGCTTTTTTGTCTTCCATCCCTGTACCTGCGACCGCGCCTGATGCTTTTCCGGAGCAGCTGAAAAAGGTAATAGCTATTTGCTTGATTTACTGTTTGCCGATCCTAGTTATATGCCTACCTTCGTCCCTTAACCAAACCATCCCTCCATGATCAGCTACTATGCCTCCCGCAACGGCCGTCTGGAAGAGATGGAACAGCTGGAAGATCACTGCTGGATTTGCCTGACGCCGCCTTTTGCCGCCGAGGAGCTTGCCCGCGTTGCTAATGATTTCGAGTTGCCGCCTGACTTCCTTACTGACCCACTGGATACCGACGAACGCTCCCGCTACGAACGGGAAGACGGTGCACGTCTTATTGTTGTCAATACGCCGGTGCTCTCGCAGGTCGACGGTGACAATGAAGGCATTTACATCACCGTTCCAATTGGTATCATCCTGGCGGATGATCATCTGATCACCATTACTTCATCTGCAAATCACCCGGTCTTACGGTTGTTTATCGAAAATAAGATCAGGAACATTGACCCGGCTCTGCGGTCCCATTTTGTTCTGCGCATCTTTGAGCACACGGTTTATCGTTTTCTTACCTGCCTGAAGCGCCTCAACGTGAAGCGGAACCTGATTGAGCAGGAGCTTTATGAAAGCAGCCAGAACAAGGAATTGAAACAGCTGCTGAGCATCGAAAAGTCGCTGGTCTATTTCATCAATGCGCTTAATGGTAACGAACTGTTGAAGATGAAAATGAAGCGCACGGATTTTCTGGAGATACGCCATGACGAGGACCAGGCAGATCTGTTTGAAGACATCATTATTGATAACGGCCAGGCTTTGGAAATGGCCAATATCTACATCAATATCCTCAACGGAACGATGGATGCTTACGGTTCCATCATCTCGAATAACCTCAACATCACCATTCAGCGGCTTACGCTCATCACGATTGTGCTTACCGTGCCAATGGTCATCGCCAGCTTTTTCGGGATGAACGTTACCGTGCCTTACGAGCAGGGAGGGAGCCTGCTGGCCTTCATTGGCATCATTGTCCTCTCCATCATTCTGAGCTTTGCCGTTATCTACTATTTCCGGCGTAAACGAATGTTTTAGGACGCGCTTTTGAGGAACCATTAAGAACACTCAGGCATTAAGTTCTATTTAGAAACTAAACGAAAGGCACTTTATATACCCTGGCTCGGAGGTCCTTTGCTAGTTTTCCTTTCATTCTTATCATGATAAGGGCGCGGTCGCAGGTGCAAAGTGAAGGAACAAGGAGCAAAGGACTAAGCCCCACGATGTTTCGAAGTTGAGATTTACAAAAAAAGCCGCCGGCTTCCATCAGGATGCCGGCGGCTTTTTTTTTTAGCGTCAACGGTTAATTGACCATCCTGCAGCGTTACCGAAGAATAGAGATATTACCCTGCTGGATGAGCTCTTGCCCCGTAGGACAAATAACCCGCAGCCAGTAGCCGTACACATCCGGTTCGAGATCGTCTCCTTCGATGGTGCCATCCCATGTTTCGAAGATGTCATCACTGGAGTAGACTTCCTGCCCCCAGCGGTTAAAGATGATGAAACGGAATTCGGAGATTTGGCTCGCGAAATTGGACCGTACCTGCATCACGTCGTTCTGGTTGTCTCCGTTCGGAGTGAAAGCATTCGGAACGTAAATGTGTTCAACGTCACAAAGTGGGTCTTCCACCCGAACTTCGATTTCGATGATCTGCATACAACCACCACGGGTTACTTCTACTTCATAGATGAGTACTCCGGCTTCGTCAGGAGTAGCCGTTACGATTGCGCCGGTGTTGGGCGTTAAGCTACCGTTGGGCGGGAACCATTCGTAAGTACAATCGTCACAACCTTCAACGGAGAGGGTAGTGCTTTCGCCCAGGAAGATATCGGCGGGGTCCGCCATGCCCGTAACGCCTGCGAAGTCTTCTACGGTGATGGTGATCTCGCGCATAACACTACAGCCGGTAGCGGGGTCCGTAGCGGTTACGGTAACAACGGTGTTTCCACTGCCCACAAATACGGGGTTCAGCGGGTCGGAATCATCGATTGCGCCTGCGGGCTCGTAGGTATAGTTGAGGTTGCCTGATGGCCCCTGAGGGCCGAAGATGGAAGGCGTCTGATCGGTACAGGTTGCCACCGCGTCGAGCGGGAGGCCTGCCGTTAATTCAGAAACCGTTACCGTCACGGGGATTACCTGGGTACATTCAGATGACGGATCAGTAGCCTGACCATACACCAAATAAGTTTGTCCGGGTTCGCTGGCTTCCACCACGTAGGTAGTACCGGTGCCAACCTGATTGGTCAGGTCTACATCGCTGAACCAGGCAATCTCGACGTTTTCATTAACGGAACTGCCGGTGATCGTTACGTTACCGGGGGCACAAAGCGTGGTGTCTTGTGGCATGGCCATAAAACTGATCTCGGGGGATACATCAACGGAAATTTCCTGTGTACTGCTACACCCGGTAGCGGGGTCAGTGATGGTGACCATCAGCGTACCGTCTTCCTCAAAAGTGCCTATGGGATTCGCAGGATCAGTGAGGTTCAGATTATCGGAAGGAACCCATTCGTAGGTGTAACCTTCTACTGCCGGGCCGCCGTTAATGATAAACTGATCTTTGAAACAAGGCTGGATGACATCATCGTATGCATTAGGCGTAAACGGTATGGTCGTTACCGTAACGGGGATCATCTGAGTGCATGCAGAAGTTGGATCAGTTGCCTGGCCGTAAACTGTATAAGTTTGTCCGGGGTCATTGGCCGCTACCACGAAGGTTGCACCGGTACCTACCTGATTAGTTAGTTCAGCATCACTGAACCAAACTATCTCAACGTTATCGTTGACGGAACTACCGTTGATGGTTACGTCACCAGGGATACAGATCGAAGTGTCCTGTGGCATGACCATGAAGCTGATCTCAGGCGCAACCTCAACGGAGATTTCCTGTGTGCTGCTACATCCGGTAGCGGGGTCCGTAATGGTCACCATCAGGCTACCGTTTTCGTCAAACGTTCCAACGGGGTTTGCAGGATCAGTAAGGTCAAGGCCATCGGAGGGAACCCATTCATAGATGTAACCATCCACTGCCGGGCCTCCGGTAATGGTAAACTGATCGGCAAAGCAAGGCTGGATGACGTCGTCATATTCATTTGGCGTAAACGGTGTAGCCATTATTGTAACGGTGATCATCGTATCACAACCAAATTGATTGGTAACCGTCAGTTGTAAGTCTACTGACCCTTCAGCGGGAGAGGTTATGTTGACGAATTCGTTGGTCAGTGGTCCAGTGATGATGGCATTCGCTCCCCATTGGTAGCTAAGGGTATCATTCAGGTCAAAATTAATGGCCCGAACAACGGTGTCAGTGGCTGAACAGAAGGTCAGTCCATCTACACCAACATCAATGCCGGCGTCAACCTGATTGTTAATGAGGACGACCGTGTCACGTTCCATACATCCGAACTGATTAACTGCGGTGATTACTATCGTGTCCCGGCTGTCAGGATTGAGGGTGAAGGTGCCTCCGGTACCGAGTACATTCCCATCAAGATCGGTGTAAGTAATGTCCACATCGGTATTGGTGGTGATGTCGGCCGAAATATCAACGGGGTTACCACAGGTGGTAATTGATGGGAGGTCGATTACACCGCCGCCTGAAATCGGACCATCCGGCCCACTGATCACAAGCCTGATACTGTCGGCAATGATAACTGTAACTGTATCGGTATTGGAACAGTTAAAGTCTGCTGCATCGGTCGTCACGGAGACGATGTATTGACCGGGAGTGCTGGTGGTCGGGTTTACTTCATTGGCTCCGAAGTCAGGAGCAGGAGTCCACGTGTAGGTGAGGTCGCTGCTGCCACCAGGATTAAGTTCCGTTGATTCTCCGGGGCAGATGACAATTTCGTCAGCCAGGCTAACTACGGCTAAATCCACCGTGATGCTGGTGTCCAGCGATGAAGTACAATCATCGGCTGAGGTTACCATTAGGCTGGCGGTTACTGTCCCTGATCCGTCAACAGTGACTGAAGGGTTGGCATCCGTACTGGAAGTTGGGGTTACACCGGTAAAGGTCCAACTGTAAGTTAGGTTGGCACCCGTAGCATTAAGGCTATTATCGGAGAAATTCAACGACGCTGATCCGTTGTCACAGTCTCCCAGGCTGATCTCCATATCTGCCACCAATACAGCATCGAATGTAGTGACATCCCGGGTTACACTGAGGACACAGTCCTGATCATAGATCAGGGAAAGGGTGACGGTGTAGGTGCCTGGAGTAGCGTATACATGCGTAGGATTGGTTTCGGTGCTGGTTGTTCCGTCTCCGAAATCATAGAGGTAACCAAAGGTTATAGTGCTGTTGTTGGTGAAATCTACGGAAAGACCGTCACAATTAACCGCTGCATCGAATGCAAGGGAACCGGTATCATCAATTAAGATGATCTGGACATCTTCGGTCACGGAACAGTTGTACTGGTTCGTAATTACAACGGAAGCAGTGTAGTCGCCTGGCGTGCCAATGAATACGGGATTCGCAGAATTAATGGTTGCCGGATCAAAAATGTTGGCCGGTGTCCAGCTGTAGGTCAGCACATCGTTTGGATCGAGGTTGTTTACCGCGAGCGTAACACCGTCGGAAAGACAGGTAAGTACGGTGTCTGGTAATGAAACGTCCACAGGCCCTCCACTAACCGTGAAGATGATGGAGTCCATACAATTCTGAGCGTCTGTCGCAATCAGTAAGTAATCCGCCTCTCCACTTACATCGACGGTATAAGTATTGCCAGTACCAACCTGAGTTCCGGCCGCATCAAACATGACAATATCCGCATCAACTGCAGTAGTTGCAGTGAAGGTCGTTGTTGGATCACAGATTGGTCCGCCACCGATCACCTGGAGATTAATGTTCGGAGCTACGTTCAGTCTTATTTGAGCATTTACTTCACAAACGGTACCGTCACTGTTTTCGTTAGTGATGGTTACAGAATAGACAGTGGTATCCGTTGGCGTGAAGGTTGGTTGATTTGAGTTAATGTCGTCAATTCCGGTAGCGGGGCTCCAGAGGTAGGTATAAGAAGCGTTTCCCGGAGTCGGTAACTGTATGGACTCTCCAAAGCAAATATCAAGTTCAGCCGGAAGGTCAATGTTGTCGAATTCGGAAGCCATAAGGGTTTTACAAGTCCGATTCGAACAGCCCGTAGGGTCAATAATGGTAACACAGTATTCACCGCCGGCACTCACAGAAACGGAGTCGGTGGTTGCACCATCTACTCCGGGGCCTTCCCAGAAAAAAGTAGGCGTACCTACAACACCGAAATCAGAAGCCCGCAAGATGGCTGTTTGACCTTCGCAGATGTTGTCAGGACCAGAAATGTTGGCGCTGATTACCGGAACGCGTGCACGGAACTGTGAGCGACTGTTAGCGAACCACCAGGTATTGAGGGTGCTTTTGTCACCATAGCCCATGGTCTCGCTATCGTTGAAAGTGTTACAGGTCCCGCCTGGGTTAAGCTGGAAGTTATCCCACGTACGGCAGTTATCATCACAAACACAACCATCGCGGTTGTCTTTGATTGCTCCGGTACCAGGGTCTTCGGGAATTTCCCGGTCATCGTAGTAGAGGATATTGGAACTAATGGTCTGGTCGCAGGTGGGGCGAATGGTTTGTACACAGAAACCGTTTTTCATGAATTCCACATCGTAGGCCGACCAGTGCTGGACGCCCTGAGCATAGGTGATGTAAACATCAACGGTGTCGGTAAAGTCTACTTCGGTGCTGTCTCCACGTAGTCCGTTCCAGGGTATACAAGTACTGAGGGAATCAGCATTAAACTCATAAACCAGGGTAACGTCGGTGCTGTTATCGTCCAAAACACCATTACCATTAAAGTCGAGCAGGATATTAACCTGTCCCGGTAGTGTTACTTCCACGTCAAGGCAGTATGGCGCATCACTACCTCCACAAATGAAGGATTCTCCGGCGATTACTTGTCCGCAAACACCGTCGGGAAATATTTCCATGTCGGGTAGGGAGAGGAAAATCTTATGTTGTCGAGCATTAACGGTAGCGTTAGCGTTAGGAACAGATTTTCGATCTTCGGCCAGATCACCGGTGTTGCCCGGACCTGAGCTATTGAAGGCAATATTGAAAGAAAGTCCCTGGAACCCAGCTCCCTCAAAATCAATTAAGGAGACGAAGCCATCTTCGGTATAACTGTAAAGCTTACCATTAAATTCCCGGTCCCAAACACAATCGGGTGGGGTAGTACCGGTCACTTGCGGTGTGCGGAACGCCCAACCCCGGGACCATACCCGCCCTTCAACCGGTTGTTCATCTCTGACGACGGTAAAGTCCCAGAAAGGAATATTTACCCGGCTATCACCGTCGGCAGAAACATCATCGAATTCGATGTAATAATCGCCGGCTTGTCCCGGACGGAAAACATACATGAATTCTCCGCCTACCTGCTGGGTAGTGTCATAGATCCCATATTCAGCCTCAGCATACGAGTTTACGTTTGCGTTGAGGTTCGTCAGGGTGAAAGGTCCATGGACTACAGGGTCAGTACCTCCGGGGTTGTCCCTCCGGATACGAAACTGGTACCGACTTGAAATCGTGTTGCTGAAAGGAACGCCGTCATTGGTATATTCCGGAGCAAGACCGAGGTAGAGCACCTCGTCTGCGCGCCCGATGGAGATATAAAGACGACCTTCTTCAGGGCCGCCATAATCCGCAAACCGATTAAAGCCTTCTCGGCCTGTTTCCAGTAGAACTGGAGCGTCAGCAGCTGTTGGAGCTACGTCTTTGATGCCACCGGCATAAAGGGTAGTAAAAGTCAATAAGCATAGTATTGGAATAAACCAACTACCAGCGAAACGAGGAGAAAGAATTTTTTTCACGGTTACGATACTTTAATTGTAAGGCTGGAGGGAGGTTATTTTTTCTTGGAGGATAAGCCATTGCGAAGCATTACCCGGCGTTCAAGAGAGGCGATCGTACTGTAAATAGATTCGCGCTCTCTGTCGATCCGTTCATAAATCTTGTCCAGGTTAGCAGTGGTTTCACCCAAAGCTGCTTCTGTAAAGGTGAGTTGTCCACTCTTAATAAACTTAGCAAGTGCTTTATTACGGTACTCCTGGAAGAAGTTCTTCAGAGACATATTTCTACGGGCACTTAAGCGACGGTTATATTCCGTCGGTGCACGAGGACTGGCGTACCCCTGAAGCTCAAGGGTAAAGCTTTTACCACTACGGAGATGTAGAATCAGCGCATCGGAAAAACGAGAAAGCTGTTTCCAGCCAGCTTCTACTTCCTGGTCGAAGAACTGATCAATGTCGCCTCGAACGAGGAACGCGTCTTCAGTACTCATGTCCGTACTGGCTTCGGCTTTGAAGTCATTGCGCCGCATTACATAAGGGCGGTAAGTTTCGTCGTAAGCCATTTTTGTTGTCAACGATATGGCATCCGGGTCGGGGTGGTCATTATCGAAGTAAACTTCAAAAGGGAGGAATTCATTGATGTCGTCACTAAATAGTGGTACATAGTAGACAAGTTTTCCTCCGCCATCAATTAAGTCCTGCTGCGTGAATCTAAGCGTATCCACCCGTGGGAAATAACCTGATCTACTGGTGTTAAGCACGAAAGGTTGATCGAGGTTAACGGTGTAGTAGTAGTCATTACCTTCGGTATTGGTTGATTCCGAGACCAGGCTGCCGTCAGCTTTAAGGAGTCTGAGCGTAGCATTGCTCAGCGGTTCGTCGGTCCGACCGTCAATGACGTATACTTCCAATGATTGGCCCAGGTACAGATCACGTCTGATGTTGCCACCTCCGTCATTCGGATCGTAGCCACGCAGGTCAACTTCGGTAGTAGCCTTGCCAAAACCCGGCTTAGTTGCTTCTACCAGGTAGTTTTTACCAATCTCCAGGTCAAAATGTCCTTCGTTGGCTAAAGGATCAGTGATTTCTTCAATCAGGGTCAGCTTTCCATCTTCACCAACGGTGAACAGTTTGATAGTGGTTCCGGGCAGTTCGGACTCATCTACATTATTGAAGGTGAATACATCAAGAACAACTTTAGGATTAAGCTCAAGCCTGCGCTCAATGAAGGCCAGGTCTTTCAATTCAGGGCTTGAAAGGTCGAACTCATCAATAACACTGGTAAAGCCATCCTTTTCAGCCGTCAATCGATACATGGCACCTTGCTCAACTTTGAAATTGAACTCGTTGTCCTCCAGGTTGATAACTTCTTCGATGAGTTCCGGTCCATCCGGAGTAATCTTATATAACTTAACCGTTGCTCCGATGAGTTCATCTTTGGTCAGCTTGTTAAAAGTCAAGGCCTGTAAGTCAATTCGGGGGTCGGGCGTGAACTCATAAAGGTCATAACAACAAACATCTCTTTCGCTGGAATAGAAAATAGCTTCACTATCCGGCTTACGGCTACTTACGTAAGCCTGGTCCGGGTCGTCAAAACGCGTATAATAGGCCTCATCTGCGGACGTATTTATGGGCGCTCCAATATTTACCGGGCGACGAAATCTACCGTCGATCAGAAAGGATTTGTATATGTCAAGACCACCGAAAGTGAAGCGGCCATTAGTTGCGAAGTAGAGTGTTTGACGGGGAGCATACCAAAAGGGAGAGGCTTCGTCACCTGCGGTGTTTACGGAGGAAAGGTTTTCCGGCGTGCCAATTGTTCCATCCGAAGAAAGAGAGGCACGGTATAGGTCAAGACCTCCCTGACCACCTGGTCTATCTGATGCGAAATACAGGTATTCTCCACCTTTAGTCGCGTCAAACCCGATACTTGGTTGTGTAGTGCTATAGTTCGATTGGTTGATGTCGGTCTTTACGGGGTTAGACCATTTTCCGTCCGTACCCACATCAGCTCTATAGACATCACAGATCATCTCGTCGTAGTTCCTGAAGTCACAGACGGAGTAGTAGACCTTTGTCATTGCCTTGTTAAAAGCTGTATGGGCGACATTCTTTCCAGGAAGATTGATTGTAGCGGGCAATGGGACTGCAGTTGCTTCTCCCGTTTGACGAAGAATCCTGCTGAGCATCCGTCTTGGTGTAAGAGAATCCTGCTTGTATTCGAAGCTGTTGGAAGAGAAGTAACGGGTTCCGTTAGGACCGCGGGTATACATAATATCGGAATCAGGCGTATTGATACCCGCGGGAAGGTGACGTAACTGAATATCTTCTGCACGAGTCATGGCATCAATGGCCCAGTCAGCATCATTTATCTGAGCCAACGCTGTAGAACGGTAAGCCTCCGGAGCCCGGGGCTGGTCATCGAGGAACTGTTGGAAATAAGCAACTGCCTGATCGTACCTTCCTTGTCGGAAAACTGCTTGACCAAGGTAGTATTTAGTAAGAGGGTACTTGCTAATGCTAGGGTCACTCTGCAGTTTAACCAGGTATTTTTCAGCCTCTGTATAGGCTGTAGACCGGTAAGCGGCGGTTCCGGTTTTATAGTAAACTTCGCCAATTCGATCTTCGTATTCATTATCTTCTTGCCAGTCGTCCTCTGCTGCAATGGCATAAAGCCGATAGGCATTATAGTGGTCATCGCGAGCGGAAGCCATATCCGCAGCTTCGATATAACCAGTGAAAGACTGAGTCTGAGCCTGTAATCCCGTTAATGACAGGAGGAAAAAGGTAGTAAGTATGTAAATTCTTTTCATCGGTATCTAATTGGGCGGGTTTAGATTAAGGGGCAGACCTTAAATTCAGGAAGCGGCCGGACTTTTCTAATGAGGTAGCGTACGGACAATTCCATGCCGCCTCTGTTCTCGGTCGCGATGTCAAACTGGCTGGTGTTAAAATCATAATTCAAACCTACTTTGAGGTTGTTGTAACTCACTTCAAAGGTCGGCCAATAAGCATCCTGGATTTTATCGCGACGAAGGCCCATGCCAGCCATCAGGCTGATTTGTTTACCCAGTGTATTCTTCACCCATACTTTGCCACCCAGCATCATTACTAATTCATCGTAAAACGACCCCTGGTTCTGATAAGTGATGCCGGCAACCGCATCAACGGAAGGAAGTACTTGTAAAGTGCCGGTCACGTACGGACTTAGCCGTCGTTCAAGAGGAACCTTAAAGTCGTCATAGAAGGCCTGGTCGGGGGTGAGAAGGTGATGCAGCGCAACGCCTAGATCAAGTTTGGTCCTCCGGTCATTCCGAAAAACTAACTCACTGGTCTGCTTTGACTGCAAACGAAGGTTTATGCCAATACTGAAGTCCGGGAAAATGTGACCATCAGAGTCAAAGGCTTCTCCAGTAGGTAATCCAAGATTAACGTCACCGCGTAATTCATCGAAGTTGTTATTGAACCTGAGATTTCCCTGATCAAAAGACCGTTGGATCAGCGCTGCCTTACCTCCAACGGAAAGTATGGCTTTGGGAGAGAAGACCTTGGTGTAGGAAAGGTTGAGGTCAAGATTCGCCCAGGTAAGTTTACTATCACCAGCACGGTCATAATTAAAAACGACACCACCGGAGAAAAAGCCATCCTTATTGATAACCTTAAGGAACTTCTTATCTACCGCAAGCGTAACGGTCTTATAGTCTACCGGGACATCTGTCCATTGAGACTTATAATTGCCCATCGCTCTGATGTCTCCTCTGAATATTCCCGTAAGTGCTGGGTTCAGATGAAGGGGAGCATTGTAGAATTGGGAGTAATGAAAATCCTGAGCAAAGCAGGTACCCGACAGTGTTGCGAAAAGCAACACCGCCATTAGCAGGCGCAAGGGATGCATAGAAAATAGACTTAGAGGAGTGGAAGATGTAAACATGGTCAATAAAACGGGTAGCAGTCGTGGATTACGTATAGACACAAATATCAATTGTGCCTTGTTTGTGTTGGTTTGTTTCTAAACAGCCGGCTCAAGTGCCTTTTTCCCATTTCAGTCCGAATACGCTGCAATCTACAACGAATTAGAGAAAAATCCATACTACCGCTCCTTATATTTTTTGTACCGTTCCATAAGTCTATTGGCTAATTTCGCGCCAACTAGCACACTTGTGTGATGAAATGCCTACTTTGGTGCTCAAATCAGTAATGATTTTTTTAGTTTGACACTCTTAAGCACCCAATAAATTCAATTAACACCTTCGGATTTTGGCTTTCCCTTTGACAAGGAGAGCTTAGTTAAAGGGTTGTCTCTTTGCAACCCAATCTCTGTGTTTTTCCATATGATGCTTTCCTCTTGACGAGTTCCGACTTTACAGTCGTTACCGGTATTTTTTTTTGGGATCTAGAATCAATGGATTAAACGTGAAACAAATCTTCCTCTTTACATCATGCCTCTTACTCTCCTTCACTTGTGTGGCGGAGCGGTTCTTCGTAACTCCAAACGGTGCTTCCAATGCATCAGGGAAGAGTTGGGCTGAAGCCACAAACATCCAGGTCGCTCTGGATCGCGCTACTGCTTCCGACGAAATCTGGACAAAGCGAGGCACTTATCAACTTAACGCAGCCAAGGGCCGTGCAGCAACCTTCGTAATTCGCCCCGGGGTGAAGCTATACGGTGGGTTCCTCGGTACAGAAGTTGATCTTTCACAACGGCAGGCAGGTGTCTTCTCTACCTTCTCTGGAGAAATGGGTGATCCCACGGCTAACGCCGACAACGCTTTCACCGTAGTAACCATGGAGTCCTCCATGAATCACAATTCCACACTTGATGGTTTCCTCATCACAGGCGGTACGAGCCGTAACTTTAAGGAAGGCCTTACTTCAGGCAGCTCAGGTGGCGGACTTTACATCAAGGCTGGTTCCACTCCTTCCAATCACCTGATCGTCAATTGCATTTTTACGGAAAATCGTGCTCACAACGGCGGTGCGGTACTGGTTGACTCTGGTCGCCCATCCTTCATCAACTGTAAGTTTAACCGTAATGCTGCCGACTTTAACGGTGGAGCTGTATACAATAAGGGGATGGCTTCCGTTGCCAGTCCAATCTTTCGGGACTGCATTTTTGAAGACAATAGCAGTAACTCCGGCGCAGGGATGACAAACAATGGCTCTAACGGTAGTGCAAGCCCACTGTTGATTGGTTGTGATTTTATCAACAATACTTCCTTGATGAATGGTGCCGCGATCTACAACATTAAGAACGACAACGGTGAAACCGAACCGGTTTTAGAGAACTGCTCTTTCGTCGGTAACGATTCTATTCTTGGAGACGACGTCTCCGGTAACGGAGTTACCCGTACCATCGCTGACAAAGCCCGCCAAAATGGTGGTGGTAACCTACGGCCAACTGTACGCCGGTAGGACCTAAGTACATTGATTCAAGATTCCCAATTAAAAAGGAGTAAGCCTACCCGGTTTACTCCTTTTTTTATTGACGAAAGTATCAGGGCTTAGCCCTTGATTTGCGTTGATCATCTAAGCCTGGCAGCATTTGCTTCCAGGATCAGGGTTGGAACTGGTGGTTACGAAAAGAGGTACGCATGGGGCCTGCTTCTTTATCCCTTCACGGCATCCTGCGACCGCGCCCCTCTAAAGACCTGCCTAAGATGTGGACGGACTCAGGTAGCTGAGACCTTATTCCTGAATACCGTTCTGCCTGCGAACGTTCTTTTTGAAGCTGGAAAAGAACTCCTTCAGGCTGTCAAATTCCCGTCGCCAGCTAAGGCCGGTACCAACCTGAAGCCTTCGGCCACCGGCAATATCTGGTTCCAGACGCTCATAACCCCTCAATTTGAGGGTTCTGGCATCATTGAGGTAATACTCGAGTACAAGGTTATTGCCCACAAAGGTGCCGGATGAGGTAGAACTTGCGAAGGCATCATTATTAAACACATTGAGATCATGGCGCAACGTGAGGCGATTATTAAAATCCTTGCTCACAGAGAATTCAAAAGCGGAACCTCTGGTGTTGGAGGTTGAATTACTTAGACTGGCGTTACGATAACTATTGTACGCAACATCAAAATCAAGCGTGGAGATGAAGGCTTCCTCCCCAAATGCGTCACGAACGAGGTCATTAAGTAATAAACTGACGTAGTTTGACAGCCACTCGCTGACGGTGTTAACTACTACGTCTGCACCGCTGAAGGAAAGGTCCGAAGGAAGGAACTGCCCCGCAACGATGAGACCGAAAACCTGACGGTTCAGTTCATTGGGGTCCAGGAGCAGAAGCCGTCGTTTATTGTTGGCGTAGCTTTCCAATTGGCCATCGAGGTTAGGGAATCCAATGTCGAAACTGATGTCGGGCTTGGTGAGAATGCCTGAGAGGCCCAGTGTCAGGTCGATGTCGGTGGCCCGACTTGCGTCGGTCGTTAGGGTATTGGAGACGTCGGTGACCAGGTACTCCTGAATGAAATTCAGGATCGGTGCTTTCAGGTTCTCATAATCAGCTTCAATGTCGATCAGGGCCTCAAATGGATCTCCAGTCCAGGTAACTGTTCCACCCGACCGAACGGAAAACTCCTTATTAATGATGTTGGCAAAGGTGAAAAGGTAGTTTCCTTTGGCAATGGTAAAGGTGCCGAACATTTCCAGATCACCGTCGCGGGGGATGAGTAAACGAAGGTTCCCGTTGCCCTGCCCCCGAAGAATATCTCCAACTTCTTCGTCAAAGATTATTTCCCCGATCGCTTCATCGGTTACGGTCAGTTCCATCTCCAGGCTGACTCCCGTAGGCACCTGAGCTGTTTCTGAGTCGTCTTCCTCCTGGTAAACCCCCCGGTTGACGAAGCGTACGTTATCGATCGGGCCTGCTTCCGAACCATAGTCTACGGGAATAGACAAGCGGGAATCGCTGCCCACGGTTGCCCTGACGTATATATCGGGTTGCCGGAAATTCCCCGTAAAGAATACTGCGCCACTTCCGATAGCAATGCCGTAGAAGTTGGGGTTTTGACCGGGAGCCAGATCAAGGGCAAGGAACCGGTTAGTATTGATCTGAGCTTTTAAGCCAAGGTTTTTCAAACGGTTGTGGGTGATGCCGCCACTTAAGGTGGCTCCGTTGCCATACCGATCAATCAGGCGGGTACCGGTCAGGTCGAACAGGCTGTTGTTGATTTTGACGATGCTCTGATAATAACGGTAGCGGGTCTGGAGGTAATCAATTGTAAAGGCACCGCCTAAAGGATTGATGTAGCCGCTGACGTCCAGCTCTTTTGGCGGACCGGCAACTTTCAGTTCAGCGTTGAACTGCCCCGTAATGTCCGATACGGATCCTCCTACCCAATACCTGGCAATATCAAGTGGATAGCCATTGATGTTTATACTTAGATCAAGGTAATTTTTTTGCTGTTTTGGTAGCGGGTCACTGTTTACCAGGTCGGCAAGGTTGTAAGTAGCTTCGGCAATTAGCTGGGAGGTGTCCCGGTTGAGGTTGAGGTAGGTAGTTAGTTTACTTTTAGGCGTTGGGGCAGAAGCATCAATGCGGAGGTAGCCGTAGTCGTCTCCGTTCATCAGGAAAGTATCGGACCGAACCTGGGCGCGTAGACCCTTTTGCCGGAAAACGTCTGCTACGGAAATATTTACGTCAATGTCTCCGCTGAAATTTAATTGTGGATAGTCCCAGATGGAATCGATCAGCGAAAGATCCATGTTGACAAGGTCCAGGTCCAGGCCTCTCTCCCCGAATTTGTTCAGCCGGATACTCCGACGGCCGCTCCGAAGTGCGAAGTTTTGGGTGTCAATATAATCAGGTCCGAAAACGATGTAATTGTTACTGCGAATATTCCAGCGCTGCTGAAATAGCTTCAGCTCAGACTCGTCAAACCGTAGTTCAAAATTCAGGCTGTCGGGAAGGCTTAACTCTCCGTCAAGTTCTATCTTCTCTAAAAGGATATTATCCTTATCTCCTCCGTAAGTAATGCCAAAGTCAATAAGGTCATTATCGATAAGGCTCAGGAGAGTGATCTTATTAAGGAGTGGGCGCTTGTTTACAATCGTTGAACCTACGGCAAAATCGAGGCCGCCTTCTCCACGGTCGCTGCTGGCTCTGAGGATGCAGTCGGTAAATTGAAAATCTTCAAAGTAGAGGTTGGGCGCGGTAAACTCAAGGTCAATGGAATCAACGAATCCATCATAGCTCCCCCGAAGGTTTACGTCTACCAAAGCGCCCAGTTTGGGTGTAATTAGTCGGTTTAAACCTCTGGAGTCAAGTATTTTAAGGTCAAAGCTGAAGCGGTTTGGCGCAGGAAACCGGCGGGGAGGCGCGATGTTTAACCTGCTGGCCCATTTAGGATAATAGTCGACCAGAAAACTAATCAGGCTGCTGGTTACCTCGTCGAGATCGAAGCGCCCGATGAGCTCTGCCTGGGCAATGTCACTTTCCAGCTTAACTACTTTTTGCCCCGCCTGGTTGAAATTGCTGTAGGCCAGCAGGCTGTCGATTTCGATCACCACGGTGTCAACCTTAACCTCAAAGCTGTCCAACTCGACCCGACCCTCCATTTCACTAAAATCGGTGCCGATGAGGTTAAGGTCAATATTACCGGAAAGCGCAATGGGCTTTTTGCTGAGATTGAGGCGGTACAAATCCAGTTCTCCCACCGAAGCGTCGAAGTCAAAGGTGGGGATGGAGTCCCGAAAGTCGAGTTCTCCGAGAAAGCTAAAGTCGATGTTGTCATCGGCAATGGTAAAACTTCCGTCGAAGAACCGGTCCTCCAGCCGGCCGTCAATTACGGCATTTTGGTAGGTATAATCCCTGAAGGTGAAATCCCTGATCGTAGCCTCCAGGTCTGCTTTCGCAGTATTGGCTTCCAGGCCGATGCCGTTATTAATGGTGCCATTGAGGCTGATGGTACCAAACTGTGGGTTGCCGAGCCAGGTGCCGAGGTTGAAGTCATCAAGGCTGAGGGCACCCCGGTAGGTAGCGGGGTTGTACTTATTGGCCGTCACCAGTTTCATATCGACGGTTGTTTGCCCGATATCCGTCTTCAGGTTACCGTTGAACACAAAATCGGTGAAAAAGCCGTCAAAGGTGCCATTGAAATTTAACCTGCCAAGCCGGTCGAAATTTTCCGGAGGGGTGAAGGCAGGGATAAGCCGGCGCAACGTATTCATGTTGGTCGTCAGCTGGCGAAGTTGAAGGTTAAGGGCTTCAGATCCCTTTTTCGTCAGATTACGGGAACTGAAACTTCCTTCCAGTCGGGTATAATTATCGAGGGCAAGTTTGATGTCTTTGCCACGCAGGTTGTTGACGCGGCTGCTGAAATGACCGCCGATGTTGATCTTTTGCCGGCGATTGTCCCGGAAAAACTGGTTGAAGCGCAGGTTACGGGCAAAGTAGAGAATGTCCCTCACGGCAACTTCACTATCCTTCACCCGTACGTTCAAACTAACCCGGTCGTTGAACTCCGACCAACTGCTCCAGCCTCCGGGGAAACTGAACCGCAGGCTGTCGGAGAGAGAACTCTCCGCCGTCTCCAGCTTAAGGTCGTACAACTGAAGCAGGGTAGGGGTGATCTTTAAGTCCTGGACACTTAGCCGGTCCAGGACGAAGCCTGACTTTTCTTCCAGGCTGAGGTGTTTTAGCTTTCCGGTAAAAATGGCTTTGTAGAAATCGACCTCCGTCAGTTCCATATCAATATTGCGGGTGCCGAGGCGCGCGAAATCCACCGCCGAAATGTCACTTTCGTCAATCGGTGCTTTTCGGAAGTTGTCCAGGTCAAATACACCATCAATAATCTCAATACTGTTGGCCAGGATATGCAGGTAGGTCTCGTTAGTATCGACGATGTTCTCGTCAAGCTCCCGTAGCAGGCTGTCCCTGAGGTCGGTGATGGGAGTTGGAGGAATGCTGGTCTGCTTTACGCGCGGGCTTCGTAATTCAGCACTGGCAATACGGATAATTTTGTTGGGGAGGTCGAGGTCGCTTATCCGGGCCACCGCTGATTGCAGGCTGACGTCAAAACGTTGCCCCCTGACGCTGTCGTTTTGTAGGAAGGAAATACGCTGAAGGTCAAGTCGGTTAAGCTTAAGGTTCAGCGGATTGGACTTCACGTCGGAAGGAGGGAACAACTTCTGGAGCGCAGTTTCGAGGTTGCTTTCCGGATCCCCGAGGTCACGTCGGATCTTAAATTGAGTGTCTGCTATCAGAATTGATTCGATGACAAGGCCGTTAAACAAGGCAAAATCGGCAGCAATGGTCTTACCATACAGCAGGGTGTCTCCGTACTTGTCCTCAATAAACAACCCCTCGATGGTCATTTCATCGAGCCAGGAGATGTGTACGTTGTCAACCGAAACCCGGGTTTCAAGCGTCCGTTCCAGGGAGGCGGTTACCTGCCTGGCCAACCAGTTTTGAACCGCAGGTAACTGCAGTATTAACACCAGCGCAACGAAGAGGAAGGTCAGACCGAGGAAGATTCTGCGCGCTAATTTCCAGGCTCGCCGCTTGGGGCGAGTTGGAGGTGGAGGCACATTATTTTCAACTTTTTGGCTCATTTCGGGGGGCGAAGATAAGGTTTGCAGAGACCTTATATACAAGAACGTTTTTTCCTGGAGGGTGGTTAATGCTGGCAGTGGGATTTAACCGGGGTTTAACGGGGGCAGAGTAGCTTCCTCCTGTTGCAGGGGTTACAGGGTGGAATTTGATGTTTTTCGACAAAAACTTTTCAAAACGAACGAAGTGAGCTGCCCGGTGCGGTAGCTGCAACCTGCGACAAGGAGCGAAGTGACTGGCCTGCAACGGGAGCGAAGCGACCCTGCAACGGGAGCGAAGCGACCCAGCAACGGGAGCGAAGCGACCCAGCAACGGGAGCAAAGCGACCCTGCACCGGGAGCGAAGCGACCCAGCAACTTCTTTAGGCGCGGCCGCAGGTGCAGGGAAGGGACTGAAGAAGCAGACAAAGCCACACCGGATTATCCTCAGATCGCCCAAAAGCGTACCTTGCACCTGCGTTCGCGCCCACCCCGATAGGACGCAGCGTAACTCAACTCACCTTAATAATACTTTTCCGCTTATGGTTCGTCTTTCCGTTAACCTCAACAAAGTAGCCCTCATCAGAAACAGCAGGGGGGCGGACTATCCAAGTTTGGTACAGGTTGCGATTGATTGTGAGCGGTTTGGCGCACAGGGGATTACCATTCACCCCCGACCCGACGAAAGGCATGCCCGCTACACCGATGTAGCAGCCCTTAAGGAAGTAACCACTACCGAGTTAAACATTGAAGGTTACCCTACAGAGAAATTTATGCAAGTGGTACTTGCACAGCGCCCGGACCAGGTAACGCTGGTACCGGATGAACCTGGTCAACTGACCAGTGATCACGGTTGGGATACCGTAGGGAAAGCAGAATTTCTTAAAAAAACCATCGGCCGACTCCGGGATGCAGGAATCCGAAGTTCCATTTTTGTTGATCCTGAAGAAAAAATGATAGAAGGGGCTAAAATGGTGGGAACTGACCGGATCGAGTTCTACACCGGACCGTTTGCCCACGACTACTCCAAGGATCGCGCCGCAGCAGTTGCTCCATTTACGAAAGCCTGTTTATTTGCCGCAGATGCAGGCTTAGGCATCAACGCCGGGCATGACCTCAATTTGGATAACCTAACCTTCTTCGCTGCACGAATGCCAGGTCTTCAGGAAGTTAGCATCGGGCATGCGTTGGTCTCCGACGCACTATACTACGGATTAGCCAACACCATTCAGATGTATCTGCGGTGCCTACACAACGCCGACACAATAGGTTAATTTAAAGGGTTGGACCGTTCTCCTGACTCAAACCCCGTTTTACCACTCGATGGTATATGTGTATCCGCCACCTGGTTGCGGCGGCTTACCGACGACTTTGCCACTGACCTTGCCGCTTGAGGCGGTATAAGAAATATTCACTTGCTGGATGTTACCGGCCTTTTTAGGCTTTTGCTTGGGCAGTTTAAAGTGGATGTTGATGTCCTGATGAATCCGCACCTTTTTTTTATTGTTTTGGGGGACGGTGAACCGGAGTAGCTTGACGACGCGCAGGGCTTCTTCGTCGCACCCATGACCGAGTCCTTTTTTCACCTTCACGTCGGTTACTTTTCCCCGGTAATCAAGACCATAGCGAATGAGTACGGTTCCCTCCACCTTAGCCTCCATTGCGGCCTTAGGGTACTTCAGGTGCTGCGCTACAAATTTTTTCATGGCCGCTAACCCACCAGGATAGACAGGTTTGGAGACGTGAGTGGGGCGATTTTTGGCCATGGAGCGAAGAAGTTAGTGAAGGAGCTATAATTGTTGCTAAGGTAGGGAAACCGTCTGCTAAACTCTCTTTGCAATGGTGAAACAGATCACTTAGTAGAATTACTGCTTCGTCAGCAGATAACCTTTAACCTTTTCCTTGCTCCCTTTTACCTTTTTTCTGCACCTGCGTCCGCGCCTTAAAAGAAGACGCCAGTTCTATATGGAAATGGAGTAGTCATGGCTTATATTGGACGCTCATCAAAAGCCGATCAGTGCAGATAAAGAAAAACGATAAAGAATACGACGCGGTGATCGTCGGTTCTGGAGCTGGAGGAGGAATGACGGCCAACCGTCTGGCCGCAGCCGGTCTTAACATTGCCATCATTGAAGCAGGCCCCTATTTTGACCCCGCTGACCCTAAACAAAAGACCCAACTCCGTTGGCCGTGGGAAAGCCCACGCCGTGGCGCAGGAACCCTACGCTCCTTTGGTGATTTTCACGCTGGATACGGAGGGTGGAACGTTGAGGGAGAGCCCTATTCCACCGTTGGAGATACCAAGTTTAGTTGGTGGCGAACCCGCGTGCTGGGCGGCCGGACCAACCACTGGGGCCGGATAAGCCTGCGGTTCGGACCGGACGATTTTCACCGTAAGGACCTGGATGGTCTGGGTGAGAACTGGCCCATAACTTATGATGAAGTCAAGCCCTACTACGATAAACTGGACAAGATGGTCGGTGTATTCGGAACCAACGAAGGCCTGCCAAACGACCCGGATGGGTTCTTTTTGCCACCACCTAAACCCCGCCTGCACGAACTGATGGCGGTGAAAGGAGCCACCAAGACCGGTATCCCGATGTACCCCGGGCGCCTGAGTATGGTGACCAAACGAATCAACAAGGATCGGGGCGTATGCTTCTATTGCGGGCAGTGTTCCCGAGCCTGTTCCGTGTACGCTGATTTCAGCGCCGGTACCGTACTGATCTTCCCCGCCATGAAAAATGGAAAAGAAGGTAAGGGCGGCCAGGTGGACCTGTACGTCAATTCCATGGCCCGGGAGGTCATAACTGACGGCAATGGTAAAGCGACCGCCGTAAGCTACATTAGTAAAGATGATCGGCGAGAGTACCAAATAAAGGGAAAAGTGATCGTGCTGGCGGCCTCCGCCTGTGAAACTTCCCGTCTTTTGATGAACTCCAAAGCCCCCGGCCATACCAACGGCCTTGGCAATAGCTCCGGCACCCTGGGGCGTTACTTGCACGATAGTACCGGAGCGGGAACCAGTGCTTTCATCCCCAGTCTGATGGACCGGGATCGGTATAATGAAGACGGTGTAGGTGGAATGCACGTTTACGCACCCTGGTGGGGCAAGAACAAAAAACTTGACTTTCCACGTGGCTATCACCTGGAAGTTTACGGTGGGATGGGCATGCCGAGCTACGGTTTCGGCGGTGGCCATAAGGACATCCAGAAGATGCTGGGGTATAAACCCGGCGGCTACGGTAACCCGCTGATGAAAGAGGTGAAAGCGCATTATGGCGCGGTGGTTGGCTTTGCCGGTCGTGGTGAAGCGGTGGCACTTTACGATAATTACTGTGAAATTGATCCTGGTAAGGTCGATCAGTGGGGAATTCCCACCCTCCGGTTCCATTATAAATGGAGCGACCACGAACGGTTACAGGCAAAGCATATGCACGAGTCTATCCGGGAGATACTTACCAACATGGGCGGGAAACTCTTCGACGATGAAATCCCGTCGTATGAAAAGGACCACGGGTTGCTGCCCCCCGGTGCAATCATCCACGAAGTAGGCACGGCACGCATGCACAATGATCCCAAAAAAGGGGTGACCAATAAGCACAGTGCATTGCACGAGGTACCCAACCTTTACCTGACCGACGCTTCGGTCTTTACCTCGCAGGCGGACAAAAATCCAACCTGGACCATCATGGCCCTAGCCATGCGGGCCGCCGACCACATCATTTCCGAACGCAAAAAAATGAACATCTGATGAATCGCAGAACAACCCTCAAAAACCTCCTGGCCGGAGCAGCGGGCGCTGCGCTGTTGGGCAATGCCACCAGTTGTGAATCTCCTGCGGTGGAGGCCGGAGCCGTGGCCGCAGAACCCGCAGGCTATGGCCTGCGCTTTCCGCACGAAATCAAGCATGATGCCCGAATTGCTGCGGATAACTTCTTTACCGACGCTGAAAAGACCGATCTGGGCATTCTGGCGGACATCATTGCCCCAGGGACGGAAACGGAACCTAAAGCAACGGATACCGGCGTTGTTGATTTCTTCGAATTCATGGCCCTTGACCTGCCGGATTATTACCAGGGCATTCTTCGGGGTGGCCTTGGCTGGCTGAACATCGAGGCAGGTCGGCGCTTCGAGCGATATTTTGCAGACCTCACGCCCGCAGAACGCATCGAGATTATTGACGACATTGCTTACCCGGAAGATGCAGAAGGCACGGAATTTGAAGCCGGAGCTGCCTTCTTTGACCGCGTTCGTTATTTGACGCTAACGGGCTACTTTACCAGTAAGGAAGGCATTAAAACACTCGACTACCAAGGTAATTCTCCCAATGTTTGGGACGGCGTCCCGCAGGAAGTCCTGGATAAGCACGACCTGGCTTACGATCCGAAATACCTGCCACTCTATGTAGACCAGAGTAAACGGGACATCCAGGCGGAGTGGGATGATGATATGAATTTGATCACTTAGACTTGCTTTAGGTCTTGATTCGTGTTTTTGGGTCAGATGTACTTCCGTAGAAGTACGGGGGAGTCCTTTTTTTAGCAAGAATGTACTTCCGTAGAAGTACGGGGAGACATTGTTTTTGGCTAGAATGTACTTCCGTAGAAGTACGGAAAGACCATCGGCTCTTTTTTATTGCGTTGTCTTTGGCATTAAACCGTTTTTGATCCATTTACTGTCTCTGATTTTCATCAGCGGGAGTTCAACGTATTTGTAGAGAAGAATGGAGACAAGCAGCGTCAAGCCCAGATACGATATGTATTTAATCAAAACGTTCAAGTACTTGACGGGGACGATTTCACTCCAGCCAATCCGGTGAACGATAAGCTCCAGAATAATGGTGTTATGTACTAAATATGCAGAATAAGACACGAGGCTGATTAAGGTGACGGCTTTATTCCTAAAGGTAAACCTATGGCGGAAACTGCCCGTGGCCAGAATAAAAATTCCCTTTGTAGCAAAAAAAGTGCGAAACACTACCAAACTATCAAATACCGTACTACCTTCGCGCCGGGCAGCGCACGGTCAGCTCCCCTTGAACTCCCCCAGGGCGGAAACGCAGCAAGGGTAGAGGGTTGTAGCGACCGGTGCGTCTGCCTATTTTTATGCCCATTATTGAGATTCTATGACCAGTCCCCTGCCCATTCATGGCGCGACTGGTGTCTTGAATCCTGCAGATGCAACAAGCAATAAAGATGACAAACGGAAATATTGACCTCGGCCTTTTAGTGCTCCGCCTGTGGTTTGGCCTTGAAATGGCTTTTGCCCACGGCCTGCCCAAGTTGATGAAAATCCTTGACGGGAACATGAGTTTTGGCGACCCGATCGGTATTGGTGTTGGGCCAAGTCTGGTCCTGGCTACTTTTGGTGAATTTGTTTGCGGCCTGCTGATTGCGGCGGGCTTCTTTACCCGGTTATCTTGCATCCCTTACATCATTACGATGCTGGTAGCGGCATTTATTGCCCACGCAGGCGACGGCTGGGGAAAAATGTCTTTTCCCCTTATGTACGCGGTGGCGGCTATCGTTTTGCTTATCACGGGTCCGGGTAAATACTCGTTGGATTACCGGATGTTTGTGTCTAAGACTGGGGTTTAGTAGGCGCGGCCGCAGGTGCAGGAAATGGCTTGAGGAGCAGTGTAAATGCCCGGTTATCTTCCGTAGCCAACCAATACCTTAATTAAGGACTTTCCCGACTGCCTTATAAAACAACCTCTGGCCATTACAAATGCCCGGAACCAGGTGTCCAGTGCTTTACTGCGGTTTCCCTGCCGACTCAACTGATGAGCAAGATGCAAGTGAAGGTGATGGATTCTTTTTTTGAGCAGTTTTTCGGGAACTCTCGATGCAACTCCCTCCAGAGCATAAGCCTGTTTCAACCGGTCCACCATTTTAGGTAGCACCTCCAGCGAATGGTAGGTCCTCGTACGGCTGGCATCATGCTCAACGTATATGACCGTCGCTGGCTCGCATTGAAAGAGTTCAGTTTTTGTCAGAGCCTCATTGAGCCAGACAAAATCGTCGAGGAGGAGGTCTTCTTCATTGAATGGCTGCTGGCGCAGCAGGTGAGTCTTAATGGCCAGTGGCAGGAGGTTGCCCGGGTTATCCCAATGCTGCATCAGGCTGTCCCGGTGGTTTTGGAAGGGTAGGGCAGGAATAGCCTTTTCTCCCCGAAGTAGCTTCATGTTTACCCTGAAAATACCGTATTCCTCTCCCCGGACTTGAATGGCCGAGCTTAAGGCAGCAAGGTGCTTCGGAAGAAAACGATCGTCGTCATCCAGAAAACAGCAGAAGGCTCCCCTGGCGTGTCGGACGCCGGTATTTCGTGCACCGTTCAGTTCTCTATTTTCCTGATGCACATACCTGATGCGCTCGTCTTTAAGGTAGGGGATACAGACCTGCCTGGTGTTATCCTCCGAGCCATCGTCTACAATGATTAACTCCCATTGCTCAAACACCTGCTCCTGCACACTAAGAATGGTTTCCGGCAGGAACCGGGCACGGTTGTAGGTAGGGATGATGACGGAGAAAGTGGGGTCCAAGTCTGTTCTGTTAATTGCTGCGGGGGATCGGGAGAGGTTTTACTAAGTTGTCTTTAACCAGTTTTTGAAGCCAGTTGGGAGCCAGGATGTACCATGGAGGCGTAACCATTCAGTCCTCCGGAAGCCAAGTAGTTGATAGGCCCGCAAAAAGGACTTACTGATCATGGGCTGCCCGAACAAGCTAGTGAGGTCTGTTGAATGAAAATATTTTCTGTAATTCTCGAACGCTAAAGATAAATCATGGGTGGCCAGAATGCGGATAGTGCTAAGTAGTGCTGCGCTAAAATAATTGCTGTTCTGTTCCCAATAGTCAGGCTGGTGGTGCTTTAGAAACTGGTTAACTTCGGCGAGCATATGTATTCTCCGCTGGTTACCAGCTACAGGACTATTCGTGCTAACTCTCCCCGGAGCATTATGTTGGTAATAATTAGTTTCTACAGCCAGCGTGACCAGATGAGGTACACCGGCTTTAAGTAGCTCGAAGTGGAGATAGGGGTCGGTGTTGTCGGGTAAAGCTTCGTTCCAGTTACCTACGGTGGCAAGAGATTCGCGGCGGTAAAGATTTGAGCAGGTGTAACCCGTTCGGTACTGGTAAACGAGCCCTTTCCAGAGGTCCGCTGTCGGCATATTGACCAGGATATTGCCGTCCGGGAAGAGAATTCGGTAAGGGCTGATGATCCAACCGGTGTCGGCCTTAATTACTGCAACCTGGTTCTTTATTTTTCCCGGCTCCAGAGCGTCATCGGCGTCCAGAAACTGAAGCCATTCCCCTTTACTCAGTTTGATGCCCCAGTTTCGGGCGGCACTGCAGCCCTGAATCGGACAATTACTTACCCTGATCTTTTCCGGATGCTCTAATGCTGCCGCTTCCATTATTTTCAGGGTACCATCGGAAGAATTATTGTCAACCAGAATGAGCTCGGTATCCTGATGGTCCTGTACAAGAGCGGATGCTATGGTACGTTTGATCGTACCGGCGGCATTATGGGCAGGAATGATAATGGATACCAGCAATGGGTATGGATTTTGATGGAGGCGGGCTATCGCACAGTCGGGTAATGCCACAAAGATACAGGCTAAAATTCCCGTTGCTGCCGTCTCGCGGCGAGAAGCACTTACCTTGTGATGGAATTAAACCTGCTCGAATTAAACGAGCGATTTACCAAGCCAGGATTCCTGATGCAATTATCAGTAGTAATAACAACTTTTAACCGGCCGGACCTGCTCAGAATTTGTCTGGATAGTCTTCGAATACAAACGGCAGAAAAAGAAGACTACGAGGTGATCGTAGTCGATAACGCAGGAGATGAGGCCTGTGCGGATCTGGTAGCTGCTTATCCCGCCCGATACGTACACGAACAGCGTACGGGGCATTCTCATGCCAGAAACCGTGGACTTCAGGAGGCTGCCAGCCCATGGGTGCTTTATTTTGACGACGATACCATTATCCCCCCGGATCTCATCCGGGACTTTCTCACTTACCTTCCTCGAGTGCCAGGCGCCGCCTTTGGCGGGCGATTTAACCATTGGTATCTCGACCCTCCGCCTGCCTGGCTGGTGCAACAGCAGGGCGTGGGGACCTTTCCCGGTCGTGCCGCTAAGTTTGGAATTTTGCCTGCTGATGAATACCTGATCGGTTGTTTTTTCGGCGTCAGGGTGGATACGGTACTTTCTTTGGGCGGCTTCGACCCTGAACTTGGAATGAAAGGTAAAGAGGTGGGTTGGGCGGATGAAACGGAGTTGCAGCATCGCCTGAGAATGAATGACCATCAGGTCTATTATGCGCCGGAGTTGGTTATTGAGCACCTCGTACAGCCCTGGAAGTGTACGTTCCGTGGCCAACTCAGATTCGCTTATTCACATGGCGTTGCAAGTCGGTTAGTAGAACCCAATGCTATTGGCTTCGGTATTCCTGAGTATCTGCTTGAAATTCTAAGGACTACCTTTATTGTTCTGCCAGTAACCCTGCTTCGCTGGGTATTCAAACATCGCGAATGGTATTGGCAAAATGTAGTACTTCGGGTTGCTTCTAAACTGGCTTTTGCCAGTGGCAGATTGCTGAATAATTGGAAGATTTACTCCGAAAAATGATCTCAATATGGTAATTTCAAGGCTACATTCCGGTTTAGGTAACCAAATGTTCCAGTATGCCTTCGCTCGTCGGATTCAGCTTCAACTGAACGTGAAATTACGTATCGATTTGTCCATACTTCTTGACTCCAGACCACCCGATGGATACATCAAAAGGGAGTACGACCTTGACATTTTTAAGCTGTCTCCAGCTTACCACTGTAACCCCACTAGTCTGCGAATACTCTATGCTCCGGGGAAATACCGCTGGAGTCAGGTCGTGCGAGATCTGGCTAGAAAAGGCTATCCCGTTTATATGGAAAAATCGTTTTCAGTAGACAACACTTTACTTGATAGTCCGCCTGACAACGTAATTTATCAGGGATATTGGCAAAGTGAACGTTACTTCTCGGAGGTTGCCAATACGATCAGGAAAGATTTCGCTTTTCAGCATTCAATACAACCTCAAAGTGAAAGTTTAGCCAGAGAAATCAGGAAAGAAGATTCAGTTTGTCTGAATATTCGCAGGAAGGATTACTTAGCGTCTCCTACGCATAACGTGACGGATGAAACTTACTACGAAAATTGCATTCAGCAGATGAGAGAGCGATTTTCAGGCGCTCGTTTTTTTCTCTTTTCAGACGACCTTGTCTGGTGCCGTGAGTTCTTTGCAGATTTTCATGACGTAGTAATTGTTGGCCACGATCACGCTGGGCCAAAGTTCGGAAATTACCTCCAACTCATGGCGCAATGCCATCATTACATTATCCCCAACAGTACTTTCGCCTGGTGGGCAGCCTGGCTGGGCGAACGAACGGGGTCAGTTATCATGGCCCCGGAGCGTTGGTTCGGGACGGATGAATTCGACTACAGAGATGTGGTGCCGGAACGTTGGTTGAAGGTGCCAAATTAGTATTACCGCAAAATAACCACCTTTCCCATTTCACGGGCAAAGAACTGGTCGGTACCAGTATCGTACTTTTCCAGGGTGGAACCACTGCTATCAGAAGTGATGACCCGGTAGAGGTAAACGCCATTGGCCAGCAGATCGCCGTACTCATCCGTACCGTCCCAGGCAAAATCCGTCTGGTGCGTACCAATACGCAATTCTTCGTGGGCCAACAGGTCAATGTCCCGAACCACCCGGCCTGAAATGGTCATGATCTGGATACGGAAAACCTCGGGTATTTCATTTCCCGTCAGGGTATAAACGAACCGGGTTTGTGTCGTAAACGGATTTGGGTAAGTAAGGACATTGGCCACCATTTGCTCGTTGATAACCTCAAATTCCTGACGGAAATCTATGCGGCCGGCTGCATTGCTGGTACGATCGCGGCCCCTTACTTCAAGGGCGTACGTGCCGTTGGTAGAAAGGGTCGGGCGGAAGAATATTTCCGCCGTATTCTCTGAAGTAGTAGCGGGGAGGAACTCAATTCTGGAGTCGGAAAAGGACAACCGTTCCCGGCTTCCGTCCGGAGCGGAGAGTTCAAGGAAATAAGCAGCCGTATCGTTAAGTGCCAGGTACCTGTTTTCGTCCCGAAGCTGTACGTGAATTTCGGGTTTCCCACTTACCAGGTCTCCGTCATTGATTCGCCGCCCATCAAAGAAAACGGACAAACTGGGGGCAATGATATCTTCACCAACCTTAAACACGGAAGTGAGAATGTTATTAAACAGGACGAATTCCGGTTGGTCCTGGTCCGGGTTCAAGGTGACATTGAAGCGATGTGGGCCGATGAAAGCCTCCGTTGGTACATCGAAACTAAACTGGTCCGTTGCGCCCGCGGGTAGGGGAGGCCGACGCTTTAAGTAAGTGGTCGTTTCGTTTCGGTCATTGACCACTTCCAGTTCGATCAAAATGCTGTCCATCCCGATCCTGGAGATGTTCTCGTAGCCGGCGGCAATGGCGAGGGTCTGGCCCTGATCTATGGAGTCCGGTACGTTATAGGCGATCTGGGGGTTGATGGCCGCGTCACCCGGAGCTTCGTGGTCGAAATAAACATACTCTACGGTGGGGGTGGTTCTACCGTCTTCATCGTAGAAATTGAACTCGGCCCAGAGGAAGGGAAACTCTTCAGCGCTGACGGAGTTCAGCGGGAGGGAGAGCGCTCTGGAAGCTTGGAAATCAAATTCCTGGGCCAGAATCTCCGTTTCCACCCCTGCCGAAGAAAGTGCCATTATGCGGACCCCGACACTATCCTGATCGGTCAGGTTTAAAGAAGAAAGCCCAAGGTTGACTTTCTTCCAGCTCAAGGCCGGGCCTGCTTTTGCAGAAGTCCACTTCCCTTCCGGCCAATTACTTAGCAGGCTGGCTTCCATGGCGATGGTGTCGTTAAGACTTTCTGCCATTATTTCAGTAATTGGACCCATCCCTTTTTGATAGGTAAACGCGTAGGGAACGGAGCCTACTTCGGTCATGCGCCGGGTCAACAGGGCTCCTTCCTGCTCCAGTACGTTGAAGATGGTGTTGCCAAGATTTGTCGAGTCGGTCTCCCAATCAGCGTTGTAGTAATCACTAAGGTTCCGCTGAACAGTGTAGATCAGAACATACTTCCCCGGTTCAATTCCTTCGGTCAGAAATTGGATCAACCCCGCCCTTTCTGCGGGGCGCCGGGTGTCAAAATCCCAGGAGCTCCCACTGAATGGCCTGGTACCGTATTCCCCATTTCCCGGGTTACCGTACCAATTTCGGTTGTTGGTACTATCAATGACCAGCACCTGAATACCGGTAGATATCCTCCATCTGAAGGGAGAAAAGAAGATTTGCCCATCAAATTCAAAGCGAGGCATGGTGCTGTTCTGATAAGGAGCGTTGAAAATTTTAATGTCCGTAATACTTCGGGATGATCCCCAGCCAAGCTCAGTAGTATCCGCAAATACGTTTTCAAAGGCCCCGTCAACGGTCTGTCCTGGGTCCTGAAGGGCCCAACTAATCTCATTGTCTGGCTGATCAGCTAACCAGGTAAAGGAGCTTTCGCTCCACAGGAATCCCGCGCCCTCAGTGAAGGAACTATCGGGGCTGATTCGCCAGTAGTACGTCGTACTGTCAACGGGTTGAAAGCCTGGAGAATACCGAATGATGCCTCCTGGCCGGTTGATCGTTTCATTGCTTAGTAAATTACGGAACCGGCGGTCGCTGGCCACCTGGATTATATAGTCCCGGTCAGGAGCAAGGGCATTGGTGGTTGAGGCCACAAATTCCAGGGCTCCGCCAATAACTCCGTATTGTGGAGGGAAGGCCGCTTTGGCAGTATTGGCAATAATTGTAAGCGGCACTCCTGCCTGACCACCAATAACCAGTTCATTGTTTGATTTGGCGGCGGGTAGTGGAGCTTCCACTATTTCATTCTCGGGGTCAATACTGATGAGGATTCGGTTTTGCCCAACGGCAGAAAAACCTATGTTTGGCAACTCTAATTCAAAGGCTTCCCGATAATCCGGAGCTGCCACCCGGTGGGTGGCCAGCTCAACGACTTCACCGGAAGGAAGCTGTTGCCTAAATCGAAGCGTGACACTTTCCTGGTCGGGCTTTAGCCCGAGATTAACGAGTTCCAGACTAATGGTGTAATTCGGGTTCTGAGCAGGAACAACTTCTGGTTCGAAAGAAATGGTTGCCGCATCAACTATCAGATCCGTGCCGGGGCGTGGGTGCATCCGGTAGGCCGGGTCGCCACTGAGCGCGAATTGCTCGAGCAGGATGCCCAGGGTGAAGTTGGAAGTACCGGCAAATTCTGCAATGGTAGTTCGCATGGCATCTCCAATACCTTCTCCATAGTTGACATTACCCATGCTTTCATACAGGATATTTCCCCAATTGCCGAGTGCTGAGATGTAGCCTACTCCTTTGGAGGCCGCAAAAGCAATGGCGCCCTTGTCCCGTAGGAAAATGAAGCGTTCACTAATGCTCCGTGCTTCGGTAAAGGCGTCACCGCTGTAACAGCCCAGGCTCATCATGTAAGGATACTTACCGAAATTGAAGTAGTTGTCCGGATCATCGATGCTGAAGTCAAAGGTTTGGCTGCTGGAGTGCCCGAAGAAGGTGATGATGGAGGTACCATTGTTGATGCGATCGAAAATGGCCTGCTGGCGACTGTCTTCAATGGGTTCACTGCTTGATTTGTAGAAAGAAACAACATTAGCGCCCATCTCTGAAATTCGGATCGAGTCTTCCATTCGCTGCAATCGGCTTCTTATGCTGGACTGCTCTCCCGGAGAAACACCGCCACCGAGATGCATGATCTGTTTCATCCATTCCCGGTCGGCAATCGTCTGATCACCCTGCTCAATCTGCCCTTCAACGTCACGTAATTTTTTCAGGTACAACTCAACCTCCCCCTCGTTGATGGCCGCAAGGCGGCCAACGGAATAGTTAGGGATGACGCTGCCGAGATCGGCCGCCATCAGGTTGTCAGAAGCAGGGAAACCGAAGGAAGGAATGAAAAAAGTTTCCTTCGCTCGAACCAGCTGTGCTGGTGTCCGGATGTCCGGATATTCCCGTCCTTTTCCGATCAGGAACAGGTACTGAAGCTTGGGTATGGCCAACTTCGCCGCACTGAGATAGTTCCGGATCGCCATTGGATGGCGGCCCAACCCGTAAGCGTACTCGTCGTAAAGGTCTTCCACATCTACAGTGTGTACAACGTAGCTTCCCCCGGTTACCGACCGACGGTAGTCGGCCAGCTCATTAACTGCCTGACCGTTGAGGCGGCGGCTGGTGATGATCAGGTAGTTGGTGTTGATGTCTGTTGGGAGGTTCGAAGAAAATCGCAGGCCGGAGGATGCCGGTGCCGTCATGAAATTTTCGCCCGGAACTAACCGCCAGGTCAGGTCTTCCCCCGAAGCCGGGAATTCAAGCGTAGCTTCCCCCGCCATGTTGATGCTCGCTGAAACAAGATCGCCGGTAGCGGGCGCATAGCTCTTAATCTCCCCACTTGCACCTGCGTCCGCGCCCAAACCAGTGAACACTATCCGGGTGGCCGTCCGGGAAGAGGGTATGATGAAGCTGTTCAGCCCTTCGTCCCAAGCGGTAGAGGCAGAATAAGTAGCTTTGGCCCAGGCAATGTTTGGCTTGTCGCGGGAGCCTCGCGTACCTTCAATATTAATTTCAGTAGATTCTCCTGAAGGCGTGAAATTTACCCTGTGTTGCTGCACACTCCAACTGGACTGGGTGACGGTCTTTAGCAGATTGCCGTCAGCTCTAATTTCAACGATGTGGCCATCAAAGGCGGTGCCAAAACGGACATCCAGTACCGCTTCCGCATTAATGGAGCCGGCCAGAGACAGGGGGAAAACATTGTCCCGCCGGCCGTCGGGGGATAAGAGGTCATTCGTGTTTCTACTCCCAAATCCTTCGGCTTTATCGTAATGAGAGTAATAAATACTTGAACCCGCACTACGAAAGAAACTCTTACTCATGTGGTCACCGAAAACCTGCTCACTGGTCCGCAGGATAATATCCCGATCAACGATCTGTCCCACAATTGGCCGCGCCTCATAATTCTGGCCATCGGCTCCACGGCTCAGGTAGTAGGCCGAGGTATCCGTATGCATGCTGTATTGGTCATTGAGCTGGTCCGCATCCGGATCTGGGAAAAAGTGACGGTCCATTTCTCCGCGGTTGCGCTCCCCGTAAAAAACAATGCCTTCCGTTGTCTCCTCCAGAGGGACAACCTGCCCTTTGTGATACAGTACCCAATCTCCCGATCCGAATGGCCCGGCTGCCGCAATCTCCGCAGGAGAAATCCGGTACATACCATCCTGCGCTACCTTAACTACCAGGTAGTTACGATCATAATCAATCCATTCATTACCATAACTCACCGATCCGTCGGGGTTAGGCATTTGCGCGAAGAGGAAAGCAGAAAAGAAAGCAATGCACAGGGTAAGTAAGATTCGAAACATCTGATAGTTTGTTGGGCGGGGATGTACTGGTACAAAGATAACGGTATTGTCTGTGCTTCGTTGTGTCTTCGAGGAGTCAATTAGTCCAACAGTCAGATAGTCAAGGAGTCAAAGCGTCACTGTGATAAACGCAGACGACTCTCTGACTATTTAACTTTCTGACTTCCTGGGGCGGGGCCGCAGGTGCAGAGTAAGGTTTGAACGCAGGGAACACCCCCGCTTTATGTTTGTCGTCCAAGGCAATACTCGCTGTAGCAAAAGGATTTCTGACGGTTTGTGGTGAAACATACCTACTTTACCCGCGTTTTATGCTCAACAATCCCCTCCCACGTATGAATCGTCTCTATTTTGTCCTGATCGCTGCGTTCGCCAGCAGCGTACTGTCTGCCCAAATGACTGGTCCGCTGCAGCGCCTGACCACCACCTCCGCTCAGGTTAAAGACCTGGCCGGTACCATCACGGCACAGGACCTTCGCAAGCATCTTACCATCCTCTCTGCAGATGATATGGAAGGCCGGGAAACCGGCCAACCCGGCCAGAAACGCGCTGCGGCTTACCTCAAAGGTGAGATGCAACGACTTGGAATGCCCGCCATTGGAGAAGACAATGGCTACTTTCAGACCATTCTTTTCACCCGGCAGAAGTGGGATAAAATTGACCTTGAACTTAACGGTGAGTCACTTCGTCACCTGTGGGAGTACAGTAGTGCTCCATCCCAGAACAGCCACCGGGAAATGACCAATATTTCAGAACTGACTTTCCTTGGCTACGGCATCGATGATCCGGCATACAGTGATTATAAAGACCTGGATGTGAAGGGAAAGCACCTCCTGATTTTTGCGGGAGAACCCAAAGCAAAAAAAGGTAACTATCGGATATCGGGAAGTGATTCCACCTCCGTCTGGAGTAAGTCTGACGAGCGAAAACTGGAGATCGCCAAAATGAAAGGCGCAGCTACCGTGTTTGTGATCGATCCTGATTTCAAGGAGAATGTGCGGAATATCCGTCAGGAAACCCTCGATGGACGTATGAAAATGGCCGAAGCGACTGAGGCAGATCGTAAAACCGCAAACGTGGTTTACCTCACGCCCCAACTGGCTAAAAAAATCATGGGGAAAATCGGTAAGAAAGTCATCCGGAGCCGCAAAAAGCTGGAAAAAACCGGCAAACTCAAACCCGTGAAAATTCCGGTTGATTTAAAACTGACCCAGACTAAATCCGTTCGGGAACTGATCGGTGAAAACGTGCTTGGCTTTGTGGAAGGTAGTGACCCTGCGCTGAAGAAAGAAGTCCTTGTCGTCAGCGCACACTACGATCACATCGGAAAAAGAGGAGATGATGTTTTCAACGGTGCCGATGATAATGGCTCCGGCACAAGCACTATTCTGGAAGTGGCGGAAGCCTTCACGATGGCCAAAAAACAAGGAATAGGTCCTCGCCGTAGTGTGCTGTTTTTAATGGTGAGTGGTGAAGAAAAAGGACTGCTTGGCTCGGAGTATTACGCCAGTCATCCCATTTTTCCATTGGAAAATACCATTGCTGACATCAATGTCGATATGGTCGGCCGGGTAGATGATGAGCACGCCGACAATCCGAACTACATCTACGTTATTGGTAGTAACCGCCTAAGCACTGAACTGCACCGGATTAACGAAGGAGTTAATAAAGAATACACCCAGTTGGAACTTGATTACACCTACAACGCAGAGGATGATCCCAACCGCTACTACTTCCGTTCTGATCACTACAACTTCGCCGTTAAAGGTATTCCCAGTATTTTCTATTTCAACGGTACCCACGCTGATTATCATCAGTCGACCGATACCATCGAGAAGATTAACTTCGAGAAAATGGAAAAAATTGGCCGATTGGTTTTCCATACTGCCTGGCAGTTGAGTAACCAGGATCGGCGGATTGAAGTCGACGTTAAATAGACGACGGGCTTCGCCCTTTGATAGTGGGTAGTAAGTAGTGGGTAGTGCTGCTGCATTTGGCAGCTCGCTGCGCCCGTTTTGGGTGTTGTTCCGCAGCATTAATGCTGCACGAGCGAAGCGAGCAAAGCCATGCGGCAGCACTACCTACTACCCAATACTTTACTACCTAATACCAGTGGCGAAGCCACACCCCATTATTTCGGCGGAATCCCCATCGTAGCATTATGGTACACGATTGCAATAAGAAAAGCAACGACCGCCAGGATGATACCAAACAGGAAAATATTGTAGCAAATGCGTAGAAAGGAATACTTCTTGGCCAGTACGACACCGAGGTAATACAGGTCACGCGTCATCGAGGAGTAAAGGAAGTCTTCATCCCGGATCATCTCCATCATCCCATAATGAAAATCATCAATGGGCATGTTGTAAAAATTACCGAAAAATAGCAGGTTAGACCGGCGGGCCTTGATGTCTTCCATGCTGCTTTTTCCCTCGGTAACTTTAGGGCGGGTTGCCTGAATGGCGTAGAAGAGAGAAGAAAGGCAAACCCCGACCAGAATAATGGTGGGGATGACCAAGTGTGGATTCGAATCCAGTTTAGTGGCCAGATTAGCGACTACGACAGAAAGCACAATAGCGTTGACCGAAAGCATGATGTTGGCCTTGTTATCAGCGATGCTGCTTAAGTTGACGTGCGTCCGGTACGTTGCCCGGTACATGGTCTCTACGCCACGCCCTGGTTTGAAATCAGGAGCTTTTTCGGTGGCCTTTGCCACCGCCTTTTTTAATTTCTTGAGCGCCTTTTTATTTTGCTTTGCTTTTTCCAGCTCTTCCAGGTTCGTGGGCGTTTGATCGGGGAACAGTGCCTTTTTGCGTTTGTAGAGTTGCTTAACGTGCTTGCTTTTACGCTCCCCGAATATTTCCCGGGCGGCTTCCGTATGGTACTCATGGCTGAGCATGAAACTCAGCTCGAAGTCGATCCACTCCTGGTCAGACATGACCATGTTACGGGTAATGGCAAACTCCTGCCGAACCCGACCACACCGGTCCCAATAGCTCAAGTCGCCAAGATGGCTCAAATCGGCATCGGCAACGATTTCTTCCAGGAAGTTTCTAGGCTGTTGCGGCATTCGTGTCGCCCGGATAGCACCGGCGATGTTGTTAATGAGTTCTTCATCGCTGACGCCCTGGCTGGTCAGCCAGTTAGTGGCGTTGGTAACACTGCGGTCCTCGTGATCCTCCCATCCTTCGGAATAACCTGTGTCATGAAACCAGGCGGCCAGGATAATGGCCAGACGATCACCACGACTGACCTCATAATGATCTGCCAATTCAGTAGCCGCTTCCACTACCGCACAGGTATGTTGGAAATTATGATAGACGAAATCAGCTTCAACTTCTTCCTGAATAAACTTTTCTACGTAGGCCTCCACTTCTTTCAGCAGGGCATCAGATTCCACGACTTTACTCATAGTGGGCCAATATACGGACCTGTGGCGGTTGGGTGGGAATGAATCAGGGGGAAGGCCTCCATCGTGTCGGCCTTTGGCAATTGCCGGGGGTGGTTACGTATCAGGCGCGGCCGCAGGTGCCGGGGAAGGTCAAGGAGCAAAGTGGTGAGGCTGTTTCACTATTGTTCCGGTAGCCAGAAAAGCTTAAATCTTGTCATCTACCTCCGCCAGGTCTGCTTCTTCAACCGTCGCGAACCACTGCTCCAGCTTTTCACGGGCCTGTCCTTTAACCTCGTCGTTAATGAAGGCAGCGATGATCACCAGGCACATGCTGAGAAAGCCCAGGTCATCAGTATAGCCAATGATTGGAGTAAGATCAGGGATAATATCCAGGGGCATGATTAAATAGCCTAAAACCCCCAGGACCGACCTTTTTGCCCAGGCGGGCGTCTCTTTTCGTTTATAGGCATAGTACAGCAGTAGTGCAGAGTATACCGTCTTTACGCCCGCAGTTTTGGCATATTTGCTAATCTTAGCCCAAAAGCGGGATTCACTAAAGAATCGGCGGTATTTATTCATTTTTTTCACTTTCCCGGGCATTGTTGATGACAAGATAACGTTTAAATATCGTTTTTAGGTTTGCCCTTCGTTTGAAATCAGACGGATGGAAGGGGAGTAACGACGAAAAACTTATCAGATTAAGCTGCCTTACGGGAGCAACCTTATCACCAGTCTGGAGGTCGTCGGGCCGCTCTAAGCTTTGGCGGAGCCGATGCGCCGCCCCCACGGCCGTTTGTAGAACAAATTGCAGAGGCCTAAGTCGTCAGACCAACTTTTTTTCCGGCCAGGCCAGGCTAAAAGAATTGGTCGGACGACCACTTCCGGCCATTGTTCGCCGTCTGAGGGTTCGTTTTTGCCTGACGCAGTTGGCAAAAACTCCGTCCGACGGCTTCTGAGTATAATTTGTAATCCACGCCAACGGCCAGGAGGCGTCGGTTCCCGTAATTTCTTAGCTACCTTCACCCCTAAACCAGCTTTTGAAACATGTTCTCCATTATTGGTCCCAGTACCCTCCGTACTCTTTGTCGAAGCCTGCCGTTATTTGGGCTTCTGGCGGCACTCAGTGCTTGTATTCCACCACAAGACAAGAAGATCGAAGGTGTCCGCATCGATTTAAATGATCCGGTGAGCCACCTGATCTACAATCACCAGAATGCCAGGAACTCCGACAGCTTGATCTACTACCTCAGCAGTGAAAATTCCAGCTACCGGTACCTGGCCGCGAGGGCTTTTGGAAGTTTTCCTGAAATATCGGATACTGCCCTGGATGAACTCAGCGGGTTACTTGATGAGGACAATGAGCTGATCCGGACGGCTGCAGCCTATGCCCTGGGTCAAAGCGGTTCCCTCCGTGCTGCCGATTCATTGGCCCAGGCTTTCGATGGCAGCGGCACCTACCGCGCCTACAATGGGACACTATTGGCCGCAGTAGGCAAATCCGGTGGCCAGAAAAGCCAGGATTTTATCAGTAAAATCTCAACGTACACCAATCAGGATACTTTGCTTACCGCCGGCCAGGCGTGGAGCCTTTTCTATTTTGCCCGCCGTGAATTGCAGTCCCCTGCGGGTGATGCTAAAATGTTGGCTTTTATGCTGGACGAGTCCGCCCCCTACGAAATTCGTCGCCCCGCCGCCTGGTACCTGCAGCGTTTCGCCGTCGAGGTAGACTCTAGCAGTGAGGAACAACTTCGCCAAATTTTACGAACCGAGCAAGATCCGGACGTGCTGATGGGGACGGTAAGGACCCTGGGCCGTAGTGGGCAACCGGCGGGTAGGGTCGCTTTACTGCGCGCGCTGCGCGCGCAGACAGACTGGCGGGTTCGCACCGAAATTCTCCGGGCCCTTAGTGGCTTCGACTATTCCAGTGTCCGGGAACCCATCGTCGAAACATTAAGCGATGAACACCCATTGGTCCGCCGCTCTGCCGCAGAATTTCTTCGGGATAATGGGCAGGATGCCGACGCGACCTTCTACCGCCAACTCGCCAGGGATTCTCTGAAGCCCGACGTTCGTTACGTGTTGTATGCCGCCGCACACCGGCACCTGCCATTGTATTTTGCCGATTACCGGGGCTTTCTCAATTATGACCTCCAGGAAGCATTTACCAAAACCACTGACCCCTTCGAACAAGCGGAAATTCTGGGGGCTCTGGCGGAATACCCCTGGAATTACCGAAATATTTACGAACTCTATCAGAAAAGCGATCAGCCAATGGTGCGGAGTGCCGCAGCTGGTGCACTGCAAAGGATCAGTAACCGGGAGGACTTCAACGTTTTCTTCAAGAAAAGCAGTCGGAGGGTCCGGTATGACCTATCTATTTATTTCCGAGAAATGATCTACGGCCTTGAGGCGGGGCCGGCCTCCGAAGCAGGTAATGCGCTGGCCGCTAAAGGAGATATTTATCGCCCTTTTTATCCGGAGATCGACTGGATGAGCACTGCTTTAATGGGATTTAAGCTTCCCCGCGACTACGATGCCTACCTGGCAGTTGATGCCGCGCGGGTGGCATTGGGCGGGGAAGAAACGCCCGGACCAGAGGAAGCAGGAGCTCCCGTTAAACCAATTGACTGGAAGTTGATCGGAACAGATGCAGGTAAAGAAGTTGTTATTCGGACCGAAGCAGGCCGAATCGTGCTTAAACTCTGGCCGGACATTGCTCCGGCTACCGTATCCAATTTTTTGGAGTTAGTAAAATCGGGCTACTACGATGGGAAGGTGTTCCATCGGGTTGTGCCCAACTTTGTTGCTCAGGGAGGAGGCTTACTTGGCAACGGCTACGGGGCCGAAGACTTCAAAATCCGTACGGAGACCCCCGGTGTTCGGTGGGACCGTTCGGGATTGATCGGTATGGCCAGCTCCGGTAAGGATACCGAAGACGTACAGTTTTTCCTTACCCACCGGGCTACGCCACACCTTGACGGTAACTACACCATCTTCGGAGCGGTGGTCGAGGGGCAGGAGTTCGTAGACCAGTTGACTGTTGGTAGTAAAATGGAAAGCATCACCCTGCGTTGATCTGATTGCCCGACCGATCTTTACTGTTCTGGTAGTCTCCCGTTTCACCTGCCTGCGGCGTTTTGTACTAAAATCCCAAGACTGACCTGACAGATCGCTAGCCCTCCCAGCCCTCCCTGCAACCTTAGGCTAATGAATCTCACACCCAAAATTCATTTTAAATGTTCGACCTTCAACAACGAATAACCGTAGCAGCCCAAGCCAGCCAGGCTAATACAGTAAGTATCCGCCGTCACCTACACGCCCATCCCGAACTAAGCTTCGAAGAAACGGAAACCCAGCAATACCTGGCTGGCCAGCTTAAGGAACTAGGCATCCCGTTTCGGGAAATTGCCGGTACCGGGCTTTTGGCAGAGGTGAAGGGGGAGCAGGGTAGTGGGCCAGTGGTCGCCCTGCGGGCCGACATTGACGCGCTGCCAATTCAGGAGGCAAACGAAGTGCCTTACCGGTCGCAAAACGACGGAGTAATGCATGCTTGCGGGCACGACGTCCATTCAAGTAGTTTGATGGGCACAGCCGCCATCCTGAATGAGGTGAAGGCCAATTTTGCCGGTTCCGTAAGGCTGTTGTTTCAACCCGGCGAGGAGAAATTACCTGGTGGTGCCACGCTGATGATCAAAGATGGCGCGCTGAAAAATCCGACACCGGCGGCCATGTTTGGCCAGCACGTGCATCCGCCGTTACCTGCGGGAACGGTGGGGTTTCGCCCAGGTATCTACATGGCCAGCACAGACGAACTTTACCTGACCGTCCACGGTAGGGGAGGCCACGGCGCGATGCCACATAATGCCGTGGATCCGATCGTGATCTCCGCACACATCGTGACTGCCATCCAACAACTGATCAGTCGGCAGACGGATCCCACCTTACCGGCCGTGATTACCTTCGGCCGGATTGAGAGTGAGGGCGGAGCCACCAACGTGATTCCTAACGCCGTCCGGTTACAGGGAACCATGCGTACCCTCGACGAGGCCTGGCGCAAAGAGCTACACTTACGGCTGGAAAAACTGGTGACGGGTATTGCTGCCGCCTTCGGCGGATCTGCCGAACTGAAAATTGCCCACGGGTACCCCTTCCTGAAGAACGACGAAACCCTCACCCGCTGGGCCTGGGATGAAGCCCGCCGCTACCTCGGCGAAGACCGGGCCGTAGAACTCCCCATCCGGATGACGGGGGAGGACTTCGCCTTTTACACCCACCACCTGCCAGCTTGTTTCTACCGTCTGGGCATCGGTAACGCCACCCGCGGCATCAACAGCCCCGTCCATACCGATACCTTCGACGTAGACGAAGCCTGCCTGGAAACTGGTAGTGGGTTGATGGCTTGGTTGGCGGTTCGGCGGTTGGGGGGAGTAGGATAATAAAGTTACCTTTTTACTATATCATGGTTGCTAATGGGAAGCGTACACCCGAGGCTGGGTTTTACTCCTCTGGCTCCACGGTCCGGAACAGCTGTTTGTGTTCAATGCCCATAGGGCTGGTCGCATAGGCGGGTTAGTTCAACAAAAGCACAATGTCAGGCCTCGCTGCGCTCGGGCTGCCTTTGGACTTTAAGTGTTCGGCGAATTATTTATAACTTATTTTCCATCAATAGAATCGGGAACATCTTTAATATTTACAAATTTAGTCTCTGCTTGGCCTTCATCTACCCTTCCTCGTTTCATCAATAATTTTATTGTTTTGATAAAATTATCAAGTTCCTTTTTCTCATGTTTACGCCATTCCTTTGATTCAAATATGTCTTCATTACTTAGAGTCCCTTTTGAATTAAGTAAATTAGCAAATTTCGGGTCCTTAATCATATGTTCTCTTATTGCATTCAAAGGCTTTGGGAAGTCTAATATGATTAATTTACCTTTATCATTATACATAAAGTTTATTCCAAAATTCCGTTCAGATCCTTTACTGACAATATCTCCTTTCCTATGAATGCGCATTTTTTTTATCGCTGAATTCATTGACTCAATCTGAAGATTTTCCGGCATTATAATATGAAGTTCTACACTATCTGAATCAAATTTCTTAATTTCTTCCAATTCGTTACTATTATCCTTATACACTTCGACTGTTAAAACATGCTCTCTTAGCTTAGAGAATACATTGACTACAAAGTTGTAATAATAACCAAGAGCAACTCCGGTTGAAGCTATATTATCAACTTGTTCTTGAAGATTAACATTTTTCCTCTTTATTTTAATGTACTCAAGAACTGCAATTATTGCGGATACGATTCCAGCTATTGCTGCACCAATCTGTATGTAGTCATTCATTAGTCAATTGTTTATTTGGGTTGATCAGGAAGTTCTTGGTAAAATTTTAATGCATTTTCATATACTTTTTGATTTTCTATGAACACAGGAGTATATGATAAGAAATCTTGAGTGGCTTGCTGGTATATTGACTCTGCTATGCTTGTAGTCAAAAATTTTGTAATGATTGGCTTATTCCCAGATGAAATATATTTTTTATATTCTTCATCCAATATTTTACCGAATTGAGAGGGAGTATCTACTGATTTAACAATTCTTGGGTAGGGTCCATATCCTCCCATTGATCTCGAATCAAAAGATAATCGCTCTAAAGCCTTAGAAAAATAGTAATCAGGTTGACCATTAACTGATTTCACTATAGATACCATTGTCATCATCCCTCCACACATTGCGCATGGCTCTAAAGTTGAATAAATTGAATGATCATTCAGAGAATAAATACCTTCTTTATTTAAATAATTGGTTATAAGTCTAACTTCTCCATGTTGCGTAGCATTTTCTAATTCACTAACGTGATTTATTCCATAATCTAGAACTACATTGTTAGAATCAACTAGTATACATCCTACATTATAACCTCTTCCTCCTCGATCTATTGGGTCCCAATAATTGTAAACGATTGAGTAGGCAAGAAGAGAAAATATTTCGTCGATTTCGAAAGACACTGAGTCAGTTGGTGATTCCATTTCAATCTTGTCATCAATGACCAAATTCTTGGCCACTTTACTAGTTTTGCAGCTGAATATTGAAGCGGTCAGTATGAAAATGCATAGATAATTCCTCATTTATTCATATTTGAGTACAAGATAGTATTTTATACGAATTGATGGTTTGTTTGATTCGATTCTATACAACAGCGGCGTAATCCTTTGAGAATGAAGTTCTTGTTTTTTTCATACTTGGCGACGAATTATCGGAGTTAATATAGCATTCAGAAGTCTATTGATATAGATCGTCGACGTGAATTTCGCCGAACGTGAGTCTATGTAATAAGTCCCCTACCCAAACCCAATTTTCAACCCAAAATCAGACTAGAGCACACCATCCTCCGTGGCTGTTCACAAAATAAGCCAAATACCTCAACCCGCACGGAGTATCGTGTGGTCAAAAAGACTAAAAGGTCAGAAAAATGACCCTTCAGGCGTTCAAGCAGCTCTAATACCCCNAAAATAGACATACTTCTCCTAATGTTGTAGCAGCAAGCCAGCAAACTGAACTCCCCATCAACTTTATCGAGGCCTTTCAGTAGGGTGTAATAGCCAGACCATTGTCGTTTTAGAGTGCCGAAAGGATGCTCGACGATGGCTTGGCGCTGCTGGTA